>NZ_SRXN01000169.1 GCF_004827385.1 Ensifer sp. MPMI2T | reverse complement strand
TATCTGACGCAACTGAAGGGGCAATTCACGCGCGTTGTTATAAAAAACATATCAGGTTTATCAAGTAGTTACAGTATAAGAATATACGAGTTCCTCCAGCAATTCCGCAGTACGGGAGAGAGAATTATTGCTCTTAATGACTTTCGTTCAATGTTAGGGATTGAAAATAAATACAAACAATTCAGAGACTTAAATAAAATACTAATAAAACCCTGTGTTGACGAACTGAACAAAAAAAGCGACCTGGCTGTAACGGTTGAGACGATCAAAAAGGGGCGCACGGTTGTAGCCCTGCATTTTCGCTTCAAGGAAGACAAACAGATCAAGATGACGATCTAAAATCGATTTTAAGGCACCTAAAACGCTCCCTGCTGCGTTTTTTTTGTGTTAGTAGTGCGAAGGTACTATTGAAGTGAAAAATTGCGTCAAAAACGCTCTAATGCAGCGAAAAAA
>NZ_SRXN01000168.1 GCF_004827385.1 Ensifer sp. MPMI2T | reverse complement strand
GTACCGTTATGGTTCCCAAATATAAATCATCAATTTCGTTTTCGCGGCAGAAAGAAATTAAAACTTCCAATAGTTCCTGGGCAATATTCAGTTCTTTGCCTCTGAATTCTTTTTTAACAAACATTTTTCTGATTGCTCCTGCCCTTTCATCAAACTTAACCAGTGCAATGGAACCTACCAGTTCACCATCCACGAAAGCTCCCCAAAAGTTACCTCCTGCTTCCGTATAAAAACTTTCAATCTGCAAAAGATCAGGCTGATCTTTTATTGTAATCGGAATATTAAACTCTTTCTGTTGAATGGTCAAAATCAAATCAATGGCCTGCTCCGAATAAGAATTTCCTATGGGTTGTATTTCTAGTTTCATAGTGTCTGCATTTTAAAGTATAAAACTACGTAGTTGAATACATATATACAAATTGATTTTACCTATTAAATAGTTTTAGCATGATCAATAAT
>NZ_SRXN01000167.1 GCF_004827385.1 Ensifer sp. MPMI2T | reverse complement strand
ATGACAGGCTCGCCCCGCCAAAACAATACTCTGTGCCAAAGGCACGCCTGAGCTAAATGTGGTGGATAATGTCTGAGCAAAACGCGCACTACCAACCGCTTGGATGAGTTTACCAAAAATGGGCAAGCCAAAAGCAGTGTTGGCACACCAAAGCCTTAGGCGTGTGTTGGTTTTATAAAAATAAATAAACAGTCCAATGCTCGTTATCGCCACCAATAGTAGCTGCCAAAAATTTGCCGATAACCATTGTGACAGCGACAGCACCCACAGCGTGATGGTTGGTAGTTCATTACCCATATTGCCAAAGCTTGCTGCAAAGCTTGGCACGACTTTTAAAAGCATCACGGTGCTGACGATAAGTGCAGTAAGTGCGATAGCGACAGGATAACGCAACGCTTGATTAAGCTGAGATCGGCGAAGTGCTTGTTGTTCAGCGTGCTCAGCGGCTCGCTCAAGCATAATATCAAGC
>NZ_SRXN01000166.1 GCF_004827385.1 Ensifer sp. MPMI2T | reverse complement strand
CTGACGCAGACTCTGCTCAAAATCGAGCTCACCTTGCATCGCGCGCTCTGTCACTTCCGCCACCTCTTCACCGACTCCCGCCAGTTTGGCGATCTCATCAATACACTCTATTTGTATTGCTGTGGAATCCATGTCTAACACAATTAGCCCTGGCTTAGAGAGGTCGGGCACATCGGTCAAGCAAGCGTAATCAAGTTGGAGCGCTTGAAGAATCTTTTCATGCTCAGGAGTCAGTTCTCCTGCCATAAGCGCCACTTCGTAGTAGCCCACTTTCCAAGTATCAATAATCGGGTTGTAGCCCCCCGTAAAAAAATCGATATCTTCAAAGTGTCCGGGCGCTAAATACTCAGCATAAACAATCCAGTTAGCTTTACTTTTGTCCCATTGCGTGGCAAAACGAGTTTCTGGCAAACGAGTTAACAGTTGTGTGTGCCTTCTAAATGGCAAGGTTTTTAACGCTTCCATGGTATTAATC
>NZ_SRXN01000165.1 GCF_004827385.1 Ensifer sp. MPMI2T | reverse complement strand
TCAAATCACTGATCGAAGATCAGGCGCGCTTGAAGCGCGCCAGCATCTCTTCGCGAAATTCTTCCGTGGTAATGTCGCCGGCGACATACCGCGCGGTCGCCTCCTCGAGGACAGGATCGTGAACATAGCCCTGCCGGATATTGGCGGCGCGCGCCTGCTCGGCGGCCTTACGCCGCTTCTCGATGGCTTCCGGGGAACGATCCGGACGGCGGGAATGAACGTTCATCGGCAAATCTCCAGTTACCGGCCACCCTAGCAGGAAAAATGCTGAAAATCCAGCACTTTGCGGGATTTTCGAAGGTGGGCGCCCAGCTGCTGGCCGGGCGCTGTGAGCGGATTAATCGCGGGGTTCCCATTCGATAATCGCCTGCAGGGAGGCGTCGTCCTGGCCGGGGAACCGGCCGAGATTGGCGTTGTAGCGAAGCTTGCGGATCGACAGGGTGTAGTACGGCTTGCCGTCCTGGTTCTCTTTCTTCCAGATGCCGC
>NZ_SRXN01000164.1 GCF_004827385.1 Ensifer sp. MPMI2T | reverse complement strand
ACCGAGCATGCCGGCCGTCAGGCAAGCGATCCTCGACATCTTCGCACGGCCACCGCCGCCCCGATGCCCCCACTGTGAGATGCTCCTCACAGAACGCCCCAAGCCAAAAGTGCCAAAGTAGTGCTAGTAGGTTCGTTCGGGGTTTTGCTCCCGAAGCCCGTAAAACACCTCGAGGCCGTTCTTTACATTGAGGCCGGAGCGTCTTTGATGCCCGGCCTCTTTTGCCATCGGATGGCTCCGACACCGCAATGGCGATACGCAAAGCAGTTGGTCTCGCCGGCCCGAAGTTTCGTGTAAAGCAAGCCTTTGCGCATTCGAGACTTCATTGAACCTCAGAGAGCTTCACGCTCGCGCAAAATGCCGAATTTCTCGCCCTGCTGGTCCAACGTAAGCGCGAAAATCCCTGCACCTTTTCATTGATGCGTTGGTGATGGAGTCTGCGTCCGCAATGGAGACTGCGGACGCAATGACAATTGACGACAGAGAGATTTCGGAGCCGCTTCGGGTGGTGCGT
>NZ_SRXN01000163.1 GCF_004827385.1 Ensifer sp. MPMI2T | reverse complement strand
GCGACGTCAGGATGCGGAAGCGATAGCCGAAATAGCCCTCGCCCGCCTTTGCCTTTTCCAGCGCCGCCTCGCTGATCGCGTCGCCGACTGGGCTCGTCCCCTCGCCCTGATCGGCCGGCCAATAGAGTCCATCGGTCTGGCCCGGGCTGCTGATCAGTATCTGGGCATATTCGAGGACGCCGTCGGCATCGCGGTCCTCGGACGCATAGTCCTTCTGCGCCTCGACATAGGCGCGCGCCGTCTCGATCGCCTCGAGCTCGTTCTCGCCGACACGGCGGTTGATGATCTCCTCGAGCCCGACATAGGTGTCGAAGGCCCATTTGCCGTCCTCACCCTTGGTAATCGGAAATGGCAGCGGCCAGAGGCGATCGCCGATCGCGAGGATCTTGCGCCCCTCGAGATCGCGCACGACGACATTGCGGGCCGCCCCATCGCGAATGAGCGCGAAGTTCTCCATCGCATCCTCGCCCGTCTTTACCTTCGCCGCGTCAAGGCCCAGGAGCTTCGCCAGGCCGTCGAAGTCGTTCGCCGCGAGCCGCGCCTTGAAAGCCTCCACCG
>NZ_SRXN01000162.1 GCF_004827385.1 Ensifer sp. MPMI2T | reverse complement strand
ACGTTCATCATCTCGTCGGTCATCGGTGGTCTTTCCATCAGGTTGGTCTTGAACAACCCGACCCTGCCGGAAAAACACTGATGGCCACCTAATCCTCAGGACCTACACCACCTGACGGGACACGATCAAAGCAAGCGAATATGGTCTCCCGGCACTGGCCAGCAGTGGATGATCGTTTTTGCGACCAAATCATCGTCTTCAATTAGTAGGATATCCAAGCCTGAGGCCCCCTTCGCGACCCGATCCAGCTAACCCTTAAGCTCTCAATTTTTCCTCGCGTAGGGGAAGCAAGCCGCTTGGCGTCGGGCGCGGCAGTCTGGGTTAAACGTGACGGAAAACGTATCAAGTCGACCTCAAGAACTCTCTTCAGGTCATGAATGGTCGCGAGTGGGAATTGGACACGCGACAGAACGTTGATAGGTCGAGAAGGCTGCTCTTTTATAAATTCTGAGCTGCCACTGAACTTTCATCCAGCGGCGATTAGAGCCCCGGCGGTTTTCGACACGCCATTTGGCGCGGTGGGAGCAACCGGCGGAAACGCGTAGCCTTCATCTTGCGCAGCGTTGGAGCCGGTT
>NZ_SRXN01000161.1 GCF_004827385.1 Ensifer sp. MPMI2T | reverse complement strand
TCGTCGTCTCCGATGCCCATGAGGGCCTCAAGGCCGCCGTCACCAAGGTGCTCAGCGCCACTTGGCAAAGATGCCGGGTTCACTTCATGAGGAACGTGCTGGCGCATGCCGGAAAGAGCGGCAGGCGCGTCGTCTCCGCAGAGATCATTTCGGCAAAGCGGCGAAGATTCTTGTCCTCGCTCAGCCGTTCAGCGAGAATCTCGGCGTTGCCCAAGATTACCGTTAGAAGATTATTGAAGTCATGCGCAATGCCGCCCGTAAGCTGCCCCACTGCCTCAAGCTTTTGCGCTTGCCGCAGTTGCTCCTCAATCGCTAGACGGCTCGTTATGTCCGAATTGATCGAAAGAATGGATTGCGGACTCCCCGCGCCGTCGTGCATCAGCGAACAGCGGGCCTCTATTGTAATGCGGCTCCCATCCTTGCGCCATTGCACGATCTCGCCACTCCATTGGTAATCCTCCCGGGCATTAACGGGGTTCAAAAGTAGAATTTTCTCGGCAATATGATCGAGGAGATTTTGATGAAGACGAGCAGATTTAGCGAACCCCAAATCCTTGCGATCTTGCGCCAGGCGGAA
>NZ_SRXN01000160.1 GCF_004827385.1 Ensifer sp. MPMI2T | reverse complement strand
GCGAACTGCCGATCTTCGGCGTCTGCCTCGGCCTTCAGGCGCTCGCCGAGGCCTATGGCGGCGACCTCAGGCAACTGGCGATCCCCATGCACGGCAAGCCGTCGCGCATCCGCGTGCTGGAACCCGGAATCGTCTTCTCCGGCCTCGGCAAGGAGGTGACTGTCGGACGCTACCATTCGATCTTTGCCGATCCTTCCAGCCTGCCGCGCGAGTTCATGATCACGGCAGAGAGCGAGGACGGCACGATCATGGGCATCGAGCACATGAAAGAGCCGGTGGCGGCAGTGCAGTTCCATCCGGAATCGATCATGACGCTCGGCGGAGACGCCGGCATGCGGATGATCGAGAATGTTGTCGCGCATCTGGCGCGGCGGGCGGAATGAAGACCGCGTGACGCAAAATCATAGCCACTGCTGCTTGGTTAATGCCCATGCACCAGAAAAAAAGGGGGCTTCCTCATATGTGGCCCGTTTGCAACAGCCGGCTGGATCAGGATCGATGGTCACAACTGCTGACGTATATCCGGCTTCGTGATGCGGCTGGACAACGTCTTCGCCGCGAGCCTCGATGGGTTTTCGCCCGCTTCCACCTT
>NZ_SRXN01000015.1 GCF_004827385.1 Ensifer sp. MPMI2T | reverse complement strand
CGAGCGGCGCGAAGGCGACTCGACCACGCTGGTCGCCAACAACGACAAGGCACGCGCGGTGCTCGGCTGGGAGCCGCAATACGACCTGGCGGCGATCACGGAATCCGCCTGGAATTGGCATTCGCGCAGAAATCAAGGCGTCTGATTTCCGCGATTCTGCGAAAACAATTCAAAAGCGCTACAGCGCCGTGCGTGTGAAAGACGCGCGGCGCTGTAGACGTGTGTCTCTCCAAGGAACAGCCTCGCCTTAAATAGGTGGACAACGCGCCCTGGGCTGCCGCGGCAACTCAGGCGAGTGCTCCAGTTCTTGCCTAGCCAGCCAGGCTCTGGGCCGCCTGTTGCATGCGCTTTCGATAAAGCAACGGACGCTCCAGCATCGCATAGCCAGCAATGCCGATCGCCGTGCCGGAAAGCACCGAAATAGCCATCGCTATCCAGGCATCGATCCCCGCCATCGAAGCGGCCTTGGCGACCACCGAAATCGCGAAGGTGTGCCAGATGTAGACCGAGTAGGAAGCATCGCCGAGAAGGTTCGGCAACGGCAGCGAACGGATATGTCCGCGAGCCTCGACCGAGAGGACGCCGACGACGAGCATCACCGCAAGCGGACCGATGGTGAATTCGTCGAATGGCAGGCGGAGAAGGCCGATAAGCGCGAAGCCGCCGAACGAGCAAGCGATCAGCGTCACGCCGGCCACATGCGGTGGCACCCTGCCCTTCAGCCACAACTCGCCGATCACCATGCCTGCCACGAACTCAAGAATGACGGGCCGCGTGTACGTCCGCATCAAAGCATTGTCGAAGCTGGTTACCGATCCGGCCAGGACTAGGAGCAGGAACAGAGCGGCGATCGAAGGCAGGCGCCAGTTTCTCGGCAGCAACAGCGAGACCGCGAACACAGCGTAAAAGAGCATCTCGAAATTGAGCGTCCAGCCCAGCACCAGGACAGGCCATATCTCGCCGCTGCTCGGAGAGCGCATTGGCATGAAGAACAGCGACGCGAGCGCATGCTCGGCTGATAGGACCATGTTCGGGAAGAGCCCCGCGATCCCTCCGGCGACCATGACCATGGTCGCCAGCCAATAGATGGGCACGATGCGGCGGGTGCGATCGACCATGAACCGCACCGGCGTGACGGGCCGGCGATCGCTGATCACCCACATGATGAAGCCGCTGATGACGAAGAAGACGTCAACGCCGGCCGCGCCGATCGCAAAATGATGTCCGGTCTTTTCTGCGGCATGGAATATCACCACCGCCAGCGCTGCCGCAGCGCGCAGGTATTGAATCCCGTGGATCGTTTTCATTCAAGCGCCCCCACGACGCAAGTACTACGCGCTGAAACGAACTCTGTAGGCTGTAGAACGCCCGTCTTCCGGCCAGAGCCAGTTCATGGTCGGTCGCGTGCGCTTGATCGTCAGTTTGCCCGCCGCAAAATACAGCAAGAACGAACCGACGTGATACGGGTTAAGAATGTCGACTTCGACGAAAGATCGGATGAGAAGCAGTATTGCAATTCCGAAGAGAACCATCGAATCCGGATCGCGTTCTTCCGAAAGCAACCGCTTCAGGTGACCAAAGACCGTCGTGACCAATACCATGGTCAGCAACAGAAGGCCGATCGCCCCCGTTTCCACGATTGCCTCGATATAGGTGTTATGAAAATGGAAACCGGTGCGCGCCGTGATGTAAAACTCTTCCCAAAGTCGCTCCGCCTCCGAAAATCCCTGGATCCAATAGGCCTGGTAGCCGAGCCCAACGATCGGGGACGCCATTGCTGCCTCGATGCCCTGCTGCCATAGATAGGTGCGGCCGGTGAGGGTCGAATTCTTGCCGAAGGCGCCCAGTACCACGTCGATACCGCCGCTATAGGCGATCGCAACAGCGGCGATGACGCTGAACATTGCCGCGGCGAGGAAGAGGCCCTTGCGGTTCGATGGCCGCAGGGCGGATATCACCCGCATTCCGAGCGAGAGGCCGATGATCGCCGCGGTCGTCAGGACCGAGGTCGCTGACTGTGAAGCCAGCAGCGAGTAGGCAGAGATCAATCCGGAGACGCCCGCCGCAGCCATCCAGACGCCGCGCTCGCCAAGGGTGAAAACGGCAACGAAGGCGAAATAGATGCCTAGCGAAGCGTAGAAGCCCAACTGGTTCTTCGATGAGAAGGCACCGACAAAACTGAACGTACCGTCCAACGGATCATAGTGGTACACGCCGAAAAGCAGCGAAAAGAGAAGGACAACCGCGACGCCGGCGATCCCTCCGCGCGTCAGAGTAGGGATATCGATCGTCCGCATAGCGATCAGCGCGCAGACGACGTGGCTGAGATATTGCACCCCGGTGCGCATCGTCATCCCGGGCGCCGCCGACCAGAAAAACGAAAGGCAGGCAAAGACAGTGAAGGCGAGGATCCAGAGATACTTACCGTAGTTGCCCAGGACCTTGCGGTAGTCGACGAGGACCAGAGGCAGCCAAAGAGCGTAATAGAACAGGATCGAAACCTGTCCGAAGCGCGGCGAATAGGCAAAGACGAACAACGACAGCGCCACGGCGAAAGTGCCGTAAAGCTGATTCGTCCCGGGACTGACGAGGCTCGCCTTCGAAATACGCATGCTGGAACTCACCGCATCGCTAGCGCAGCGCTTACCTTGATGACGTCTCCGGGCAGCACCTCGGTGTTCTCGTTTGCCGCGATCTCCGTCGGCTTGCCATCCTTTTCACGAATGATCGAGTAGGTGATGTTCGCCTCGGATTCCTGCTCTTCCATTCGCGCCGCTTCGGCCGATTGCAGCAGAGCCTCGGCCATCAGGTCGCGACTGGTGCCGGCCTTCAGCGTAAGCGTGTCGAGTTCAGCCTCGGTATTTTGCAGTTCCTGGGCGAGTTGCTCGTCCCAATCGTTGCGGAGATTGGTCTCGTCCTGCGTCGCCTTGTTGTAATCCTGCTTTGCCTTGAGCGAATTGGTGTCGATGTCGAGAAGCGACGACTGCACATCCGCAACCCTTTGTTCGAGGGCGAGCTTGCGCTGGCTCAGCGCCAGTCCCTTTTCAGCGAGGCTGTCGACCTTCTCGCGATCTTCCATGACGAGTTCAAGCTGGCGGGCCTGCGTCTCTGATTTTTTCCCGAGCGACTCGATCTCGCTTTGAAGAAGCGATTTAAGATCGGCTAGAGCATCCAGTTGACGCTCCTGTCGCTTGTCGCGCGACTCCATCAAAGCCGTCTCATTGGCGAGCAGCTTTTCAATCCCCTCGATGTTCTTGAGTTCGCTGGGCAATTCGATCTTGTTGCGCTTGCCGATCTCAGCTTGGAGCCGGGCGCGGCGGATGAGCAGCCTGTTGCGCTCCGCGACCTGCACGGCGGATTCGCCGCTCGCCGTGATGTAGTCCCGGACAAAGCGCCCGCCGTTCTCGGCCCGGCGCAATCCGCCGCCGAGGCTGATGGCCTTGAGCACGGTCATCTTCGGCACGTAGGGATACTCGCCAGGGGTCTCCACTTCGCCGGTAAGGTAGACGGGACGGTATTGCGCCATTTCGACAGACGCCGAAGGCCTGTCACGCAGACCAAAAAGCTTCTGCATCTGGATGCCGATCTCGGCCGCGACTTCCGTCGTCGTCTTGCCCGAGGCAGGCAGGTCGCCGACAAAAGGCAGCGAGATATTGCCCGAGGCGCCGATCGTGTACTCGCCGCTGACGGCTGACCAGTCGCGCACGGCGCCCTGGGCCGTCTGCCACTCGGCAACGCGGACGCGAAGCTTGTCCATCACGCCAAGTCGATATTCGTCGGCTTGTGCCGCAGTCGCTCCTGAAGCGGCAATAACCGCGATTAGCGCGACGCGGGCGAAACAGGAAAGCTTTTTGGAGACGTCGAACGTCCCCGAAATTCTGATAGGTTGCATTTTCGTGATTTCCTGGTGCTTGACACTGTCTAGACCCCGGAGGGGTCATTCAGCGCCAAGGGTTCAATAGCTGCCGCGGGAGAAGCAGACGGCAGGGATCGTCTTGACGACGATGGCAAGGTCGACAAGGAGCGACCAGTTCTGGACGTATTGCGTGTCAAAGGCCACTCTGGCCGCGTAGGATACGTCGTTACGGCCGCTGATCTGCCAAAGGCCGGTCAGACCGGGGCGGGAGCGCAGGTAGTAGATGGCAGCCGAATCATAAAGCTCGAGCTCGTCCTCTACGACCGGGCGCGGACCAACTACGCTCATCTCGCCGCGAATGATGTTGAGGAGCTGTGGCAGCTCGTCGAGGCTGAGCTTGCGCAACACGGCACCCACAGCGGTTACCCGTGGGTCATTCTGCAGCTTGCGGGTCGTGCGCCACTCTTCGTAGGCGTCAGGATTCTCCTTGAAATAGTCTTGCAGTACGCGGTCGCCGTTCTGCATCATCGTCCGGAATTTCAGGCACTTGAAGGCCTGTCCGTTGTGACCGATGCGGCGGTGTCCATAGAAAACACTCCCGCCGTCAGAGAACTTTACGAGCGCCATGATGAGCAGGAAGAGCGGACTGAAGAAGATGAGAGCCAAGGACGCAGCGGCGATGTCAAAACTTCGTTTTGATATGCCGCCTATCGGCCGGAATACTCCGGCCTCTCCGGCGATAAAAAACGGCGAACTGGCCGAGCGAGTCGCGGACTTCATAGAGGTGACTCCATTTACGTTTTGCGAATGTCGGTCCCGCAGGACGCGGGTCATCTAGCGCGAGTGTATGGTGAGAATTTGTTTTTTGAAGGCGAAATCAAGGCCGCGTCGGCGCGCCCCTTCTCCAAACCGTTTTGACCGATCGGACGCAGGCACTATTACTAAAATTTAATTATAACGATCCGAAATTTATAACTAAGATAGTTTGTCGCATGCCTGCCACGTTGAAACATCAGTATGATTTAATGCTTTCGGATCGCGAAGTATTACAGGAAACGTATCATTGTTTCACTCGGACGGCCAAAGGCGGCGCCGGTGCGAAATTGACAAGGGGTAATTCCGGCTCAGCTTTTTGCATTGCATCATCATGTTGCAGCGCACATTTATCTTGGTGTTTTTGCAATAGACTTGTAACAAAAGTTGATCGGGAAAAAGCGTCGAGCCAAAGCCGAAAGATGCAGCAATCAGAATGAGTTCGCATTTACCCCTGTCAATTTAGGGGGACGGCAAAGCGAGCCGTTTAGACTCCGATTTTCCCGGAATATGTTGTATTCCTCCCCACGTGCCATCTTTAATTGCATGCCTGCGCACGATCACTCCGAAGTGATTTGCCCGCTGTTGTCGGTGAAGATGACGGAAAGGTTTCCGCGGTAAAAGTGGTGCGACAAAGTTGCGGTTTGCATGTTGAAGAGAAAAGCGACCACTAATATAGTGGGGAACGGGAGGAGAGGGCTAAGTGTCCAATGACTGTACCTGTGGAAAATCCGAAGGACGGTAACGCGATGTTTGCGCCGCGCGTCCTTGTCAGCATGATCGGCGCGTTGGTGGCCTTTGCCATCGCAACCTATCTTCTGAACGGCTCACTGGTTTCGACCGCGATACAGACACTGATCTGTGCCGTGCTGTTGCAAGTCGGATATTTCATCGCCGTCCTGTTCATGGTCTGGAAGGAAGCCCGCGACCGGCGCAAATTGTCTCCGGTCAAGGCGTCAATCGAACCTACGCCCGACGACAAGCAATCAGGCAAGATCTCCATTCGCCGTCTGAACCGCCCGGGCCACTCCAACCCCTAAAATTATCGTCCCCGAGCAGGCTGCTACAGCGCCACGCGTCGCGTGAGACGCGCTAGGATGCTGTGCTTGAATCGGCTACGATTTAAGGAAACAATGCAGGATATACGCAGACGTCTGACGTCGACCTTGGCCACGATCTTCTCCCGCACTGCAAAAAAATCTGCGCTTGACGCGTTTGCGACATGATCGCCGGACATGTTTTGCAAAGCCGGTGAAAAACCAAAATTACACCGACGCATCTCGATCACCTGCCGGAGCCCAGTATGACCGTAGCCGCGCCGACGAACGTCTGCATCATCATTGCCGCAAAGAACGCCGCCGACACGATCACGAGAGCGATCGCTTCCGCTCTTGCCGAACCCGAAGCCTCGGAAGTCATCGTCATTGACGATGGTTCGACCGATGACACTGCCCGTACGGCACGCGCCGCGGATGACGGAAGCGGCCGATTGAACGTGGTCCGCTTCAACGAAAACCGCGGCCCCGCCGCCGCACGCAATCATGCGATCGCGATCTCGCAGTCCCCGCTTCTTGGCGTACTGGATGCCGACGACTTCTTCTTTCCGGGTCGACTTCGTCAGCTTCTATCCGAGGATGGCTGGGACTTCATTGCAGACAACATCGCGTTCATCGACGCGAGCCAGGCGGAAACCGCCCACGGCCGGATCGGCCGTTTCACGCCTAATCCACGTGTGCTCGATCTGGTCGGTTTCGTCGAAGGCAATATCTCCCGGCGCGGCGTTCGCCGCGGCGAGATCGGCTTCCTCAAGCCGCTGATGCGGCGCTCGTTCCTCGACAACCATCGGCTCCGCTACAAGGAAGACCTGCGCCTCGGCGAAGACTACGACCTCTATGCCAGAGCGCTCGCCAAGGGCGCACGCTACAAGATCATCCACAGCTGCGGCTATGCCGCCGTTGTCCGGGGCAATTCGTTAAGCGGCAGCCATCGCACGGCAGACCTGAGGCGGCTCTACGAGGCGGACCGGGCGATCCTTACTGAAGGCCCATTGAACGCCGATGCCGCCATCGCCATTCGGCGCCATGCGCGCCACATCCGCGACCGCTATGAACTGCGGCATTTCCTCGATCTCAAGAACCAGGCGGGCTTCATGAGCGCGATAGGCTATGGGCTCACTAATCCCGGCGCGCTTCCGGCAATCGTCGGCGGTATCCTTGCCGATAAGACCGAACGTTTTAGGCCCCGTCAGTCCTCTGCGCCGGTCGCGCTCGGAGGCTCGGGTGCCATACGCTATCTGCTTGACCCGCCTCTGGCGGAGCCGAGGGAGTAGCCGAGGCTCAAAAGCTCGCAGGAAATTGCGCGACGATCTCCTGCGCTCCGCATCAGGCGGCGGCGCCGGAGGGCATGTTCCTTAAATCGTAGCCGATTTAAGGCCCTATTCATCGCTTTGACCAAGCGCCCGCTGTTGCGGAAGCTCCATGATTTGGCGCGTGCACGCCAGTCAGAATACAGGAGTGCGGCTTTCGTCTAGTAGCATCCGAAAAGATTAGGCATGGCCGCTCTTACAATCGCTCTGTGGAATTCCCACATCCGCGTCAATAAATTGCCTGTTCAGATGTCGGCGAGATCGCCTGACCTGCGGGCAGGCTTCGCGCTCGATAGTCTGACCACGGATGTACTGGCAGATAGAGCAGCGAAGAGGAAAAGGTCGGGGCGCCCCGGCCTTTTTTGTTGCCTGCATGCCAAAAAAGGAACGCTTCTTCAGCCTTCGCGTTACGGAGTAACGATATGGAGGTAAGTGGCATGAAAGGCATCATTCTCTGGCTGATGGGTGTTCCCCTGATTGTTATCGTTCTCCTTTACATATTTGTCTTCTGAGCACTCGGAAACCCCCTGAATTCCACATCCCGGCCTCACTCCTATGGGCTCAATCAGTGGTAATGCGCTTTACACGGCCTTTCACCCCAAGTTTTACAGGATGCCAACGGCGGGCCACCTGCGTTAGGCTGATAGGGGACTGAGGCTGGATGGGAACTGGGGCATGATCGGCATAGGCATAGCCGCAACGGCTTTCGGCAACAGACGTCCTTCCTTTCAGCCCCGAATGAAATCGAGTTGCAACCATGGCTCGTCTCCAGTAACGAAGGGGAAAATTAAACTTTTCCTGGTTCTGCTGATGACGGCGAACAGTGCGCAAGCGGCCGAGCCGATCATTGGTGAAGCGTCGGTTATCGACGGCGATACCATTGAAATCGCCGGCGAGCGGATCCAGTTCAGCGGCGTCGACGCACCGGAAAGCTGGCAAGTCTGCTTGGATGAGAAGGGCCTGGACTACCGATGCGGCGAGGAAGCGGTTTCCGCTTTGGACACGTTTCTGACGGCTTCCCGCCCTACGCGCTGCGAACTCGTCAAGCGCGATCGTTATGGCCGCTTTGTCGGTACCTGCTTTCGCGCCGACGGCAAAGACGTGAACCGCTGGCTGGTGGAGACCGGTAATGCAATCGACCGGGAAGAGCACAGTAAGGGCGTCTATGCTGACGCACAGGCGACCGCCCGTTCGGCCGGCGCCGGTTTTTGGCGCAGTCAGTTCGGCCAGTCATGTCCGGCACCGCCCGGACGCATGAACCGAAAGCGGACGTGTTGAAGGCAGCAAGCGAAATCGATGATCGTTGAAATCTGGATCTTATGCAGCATCGTGACCGCGGTCGTGGCCGCGCTTAGGGGCGGACACAGTCTTCTCTGGTTGCTGATTGGTTGTGTACTTGGCCCGATAGGCATCATCGCTGCGCTGTTGATGCCCTCGCTGAAATCAGAAGACAAGGCAGTGGCCGAGAAGCGCAAAGACGATGCGGAGGAGATCGCCAGACCGCTGCTGGAGAACGAGACGCGAACCGTTTCCGCGAAGCGCAACGACGACTGACGCGACATACACTGCGCAGGCGGAGTTGGCGGTGTCGGGCAACAATGTGCCGCCGGCCGACGCCCGGGATCGGTGCTCAATGCGGCCGTGCCCCGGGGCGCATAATCAGCAAGGCCAGTCAGGTCGGCTTACGCGCGTATAGCGGCTTTCGAGATGCGCAACCGTCACCGCGTCACTTTGAATTGCTGCATGTTTTTATCCTTAATCGGGTACGATTTAAGGAAACACGCAGTAGGTGCGACCCCAAATATTCCGAGCATGTTCAACGGCTTTGCCGCTTGTCGATTCGATCTTCCAGCGAACGCCGAAAAGCTGCCCAAACCTTGCCGCAATTCATCGCGGCGTCGCCCCAACACCCCGATTGGCCGTCAAAAAAACAATCGATTAAAAAAAAATCATATTTCCGTAACTCAACCTTTACTTGTCCCACAATTTTGCGGGGCACAATTTCTGCAACATGCGACGAAACCGAGGTTTTTCGAAGTAGGACGGCATGAAGCGGTCACGCCGGTTTTCCAAGGATTCGCCGCTTAGGTGCAGTGCAGCATGATTCGTCGTATTTTTCTGTTGCACCGCCATATTTTTTCTTCGCCGATGCCCTAGTTTATCTCCCACGGGCTCAAGACTGCTCTGTTGAATCGGCTGCCGCCGAGGCGCTGCCAGATAGGGAGTGACTGACATCGTGGGTATGGACGCGAATGTTTCGTCGCGGATTGATCTGATGCGCATCGTGCTGGTTTCCGGCATTGTGTTCATGCACGTCCCGTTTAATCCGCAGGCGAGCCCGTTCCTGGGTGCTGACGGTTTTCTGGACTGGATTTTCTGCGCCCATTATCCATTGCTCGTCCTGTTCCGGATGCTCTGGAATCTCAGCGGACTGACGTACTATCCCCTCTTCTACTTCACGATGCCGATCCTGGTGATCGCAATCCTGGTCGCTTGTCACAATCTCGTGGGGCGACTGGCACCCGACCTGCTCGGCGCCCTTACGGGCAGCCCAGGACGTACAGGGCGAATGGCGCTTCCGGCACAAGATGGCCGATATGCGAACTGTTCCCCGCAATAAAGGTAACGACAATGATATCCGACTGTTATGCGCGCCTGCGCTACTTCACACTTATCACGCTCCCGCTCGCCGGCCTCGCTGGAACGGTGGCCGCGCAGCCGGGCGCCAACGGCGCGTCCTTCATCGACGATTTCGACAGTTTGAATACAGGCTTCTGGTTTGTCTCGGACGGGTGGAACAATGGCGCCCACCAGAACTGCACCTGGTCCAAGAAGCAGGTAAAAATAAACAACGGCATTCTGGAACTTGTCTTCGAGCACCGAAAGGAGGGCGAACGCAATTTCGCCTGCGGTGAAATTCAGACCCGCAAGCGCTTTGGCTACGGCACCTACGAGGCGCGGATCAAGACAGCGGACGGGTCTGGGCTGAACTCGGCTTTCTTCACCTACATCGGTCCGGCCGACAAGAAGCCGCACGACGAAATCGATTTTGAAGTGCTCGGCAAGAATCCGGCAAAAGTCCAGGTCAATCAATATGTCTCGGCCAAGGGCGGCAACGAGTATCTTGCCGATGTTCCCGGCGGCGCCAACCAGGGCTTCAACGACTATGCCTTCGTCTGGGAGAAGGAACGGATCCGCTATTACGTCAACGGTGAGCTGGTCCACGAGGTCACGGATCCGGCGAAAATCCCGGCGAACGCGCAGAAGATCTTCTTCAGCCTTTGGGGAACGGACACCCTCAGCGACTGGATGGGCACATTTTCCTATAAGGAGCCGACAACGCTTCAGGTCGATCGCGTCGCCTTCACCGCTCCTGGCGACGAGTGCCAGTTCGCCGAGTCAGTCGCCTGCCGCATGGATTGAGCGCATTCTGAGCATTTGACCAACAATTGAGCACTTGCAGCATTCTGTTGCGATGCACAAAAAACTGAACTAAGCTCGGCTGGGGCTGAGCACGGAAACGGATGTTTTCATGCTACAGATACTTTATTTGGCGCAGGACCTTGCCGATCCTGCTGTACGTCGTCGGATTCTCACGCTTGTCGCGGGCGGCGCGAATGTGACGCTTGCCGGCTTTCGCCGGGACGCTAATTCGCTCGCAGCCATGCCTGGCATCGAGCCAATCGGACTGGGCTTCACGGCCGACGGTCGCTTCGCGCAGCGTATCGGCGCGGTTGCCGCCGCCTGTCTTTCGCTGAAGAGCAAGCTGGCGCATGTCGGCAAGCCCGATCTGATCATCGCACGCAATCTCGAGATGCTGGCCGTTGCCAAACGGGCCGTGACGCTTTTCGGCGGCCAGGTTCCGATTGTCTATGAGTGCCTCGACATACACCGGCTGCTTCTGCGCAAGGATGTCGTCGGGCGTGCGCTGCGTGCGACCGAGGCTCGTCTTGGACGAGATGCGCGCTGGCTGATTACCAGCTCGCCAGCCTTCATCGAACACTATTTCCGGCCGCTCTCGGGGCTCGATGCGCCGGCGTTGCTTCTCGAAAACAAAGTCCTGGAAATCGATGGCCCTGCGGATCGGATCGCCGATTCCGCGCAATGCCCGGTGCCCGGTCCTCCGTGGAAGATCGGCTGGTTCGGTGCGTTGCGCTGTGCCAAGTCCCTCGCGCTGCTCGCCGAGTTCTCGCGAAAGATGGAGGGCCGCTTCGAAATCGTTTTGCGGGGTAGGCCCGCTTACTCCGAATTCGAGGATTTTGACGCATTCGTCCGGAACGAACCCTTCATGGGCTTCGAGGGCGCCTACCGCAATCCCGAAGACCTCGCCGATATTTATGGGGGCGTCCACTTCACATGGGCGATCGATTTCTTCGAGGAAGGCCAAAATTCCGCATGGCTGCTGCCGAACCGCCTCTATGAGGGATGCCGTTACGGGCGGGTACCGATCGCCATGAAGGGCACGGAGACGGCACGTTTCCTCTCGGTCCGTGGCATCGGACTGGTGCTGGAGAAGGCCGACGCAGAGAGCCTCGCCACTCTGATCGAATCGATGACACCAGATCGATACGTCGAAGCGGCTAACGGCGTCGCCCAATGCAACCCCGGGACCTGGGTCTTCGACCGCACGGACTGCGAGGGGCTGGTGCGGCGCCTCGCGGCACTAGCTGTCGAAACGACACAAACCATGCCGACTCCGACCATACCGGAGCCCCGCCACAACGAGGGTGGATTGCTATGAACACGAACAGCCTGACCTCCAGCCTGATCGTCATCCCTTGCCTCAATGAGGCCGAGCACATCGAGGGGCTGGTCGAAAAGCTGCGCCCGTCGCTGGAGCCGCTGAACGCAAAGATTGCGATCATAGACGGCGGCAGCACCGACGGCACCCGCAAGATCGCGAGCCGCCTTGCCGCCGAGGACGAACGTGTCCTGTTCCTCGACAACCCGAAGCGCATACAGAGCGCCGCGATCAACCGGGCCGTGTCGGAACTTGGGTCCTCCTTCGACTACCTTATCCGCGTCGATGCGCACGGGAGCTATCCGGACGACTATTGCCAGCGTCTCGTCGAAGAGGCCGTGGCGACCGATGCCGATTCGGTGGTCGTGGCGATGCAGACGGTTGGCTTCAGCACGTTTCAGAAGGCAACCGCCTTCGCCCAGAATTCGACGCTTGGTAACGGCGGGTCCAAACACCGGGCCGGCGCGGCCGGTCATTGGGCCGAACACGGACACCACGCGCTCATGCGCAGCGCAGCTTTCCAGGCGGTCGGAGGTTACGATGAGACCTTCAGCCACAATGAAGATGCCGAGTTGGATTACCGCTTGGCGAAAGCCGGTTACCGCATCTGGATGACCGACAAGACGAACATGGTCTACTACCCGCGCGCGAAGGTCGGTCCGCTCTTCCGGCAATATTTCGGTTATGGCCGCGGCCGTGCAAAGAATATCCTCAAACATCGCGCCATGCCGGGCTTGCGGCAGATGCTGCCGCTGGCAGTCGCGCCCGTGGCGGTCGGTGCGTTGCTCGCGGTCGTCAACTGGGTCGCGGCCATTCCATTCGGGGTCTGGGCTCTCGCGTGCCTTGGTTATGGAGCATGGATGGCGCTTGGCCAGCGAAATCCCTATGGGCCGCTGGCCGCGGTCTCGGCAATGGTCATGCACCTCGCCTGGTCGGCCGGTTTCTGGCGCGAACTTCTCGACTTGCGACGGTTTCGGGTGACCCCATGATGGCTGCAACCAACGAAACCTCGCAGAATCCGATACGGATCGATATCGCCGTCTGCACCTTTCGGCGGCCGGAAGTCGTCCAGACGCTCCGTTCGCTCGCGGCAATCACGGTGCCCGAGAGGGCCGTGATCCGTGTCATCGTCGCAGACAATGACGTCGAACCGACCGCAAAGCCTCACGTCGCGGCTCTCCGCACGGAGATGCCCTTCGATATTACCTACGTGCATTGCCCGGCGTCGAACATCTCGCTCGCGCGCAACGCCTGCCTGGACAGCAGCACAGGCGATTTTCTCGCCTTCATCGACGACGATGAGACCGCTTCGAAAGAGTGGTTGAAAGCCCTCCTGGAAACAGCGCGAACGACTGGTGCCGAGGCGGTCCTGGGCCCCGTCCGTGCGGCCTACGACACGTCGGCGCCCGCCTGGATGCGTCGCGGTGATTTTCATTCGACGCGGCCGGTCTGGGTCGGCGGTGAAATTCGCACCGGCTACACCTGCAACGTTCTGCTGAACGTCGGAGCTCCGGCGGTGATCGGCCGTCGCTTTAAACTCGCACTCGGCAAGAGCGGCGGCGAGGACACAGATTTCTTCGCCGCGATGCATGACGCCGGAGGAACCATCGCTTTCGCTCCGGAGGCCTGGGTTCACGAACCCGTGCCGGAAAAGCGGGCCTCGCTCTCGTGGCTTTCGAAGCGTCGCTTTCGCTCCGGCCAGACGCATGGCCGCCTGCTGACGGAGAAATCGAGCCGTTCACGGCAGCCCTGGAACCTTGCGCTGGCCACGGCCAAATCGGCCTATTGCTCGTTGGCGACCCTGCTTTTCCTGCCCTCGCCCGTACACCGCAATCGTTATGCACTGCGCGCGATCATGCATGCCGGCGTCGTGAGCGGACTCCTGGGGCACAAGGAACTTGAACAATACGGAGCAACGGAGGTGACATCGCAATGAGCGAGTTCGTTCCGGATGTCACTTTCGTCGTAGCCGCCTACAATGCCGCGGACACTATCGTGCGCACCGTCGAGAGCGCGCTTCGTCAGGAAGGCGTTTTCGTCGAGGTGATCATCGTCGACGACCGTTCATCGGACGGGACGCTAGAGATCGTTTCGACAATCGCCGACCCGAGAGTGCGCCTGATTGCTCTCGAGCAAAATCGCGGCCCGGGCGGGGCTCGCAACGCCGGCTTGGCGGCGGCGCGCGGCAAGTGGATCGCAGTTCTCGATTCGGACGACACCGTGAGGCCGGATCGGCTGGCGCGTATGATCGAGCGCGCCGAGAAGACTGGAGCACAGGTCGTCGTCGACAATCTCGACGTCGTCTCGCTCGACGGGCGGAGCGTCAGAATGTTCGCGGAGGCCGAACTCGCTCGGCAGCCGCTTTTGACGCTCCCCGCCTTCATCGAGTCGAACGTGATCTTCCGCTCGCACCATAACTTCGGCTACATGAAGCCCGTCTTCGAACGGCGTTTCCTCGAACAGCATGACCTTCGTTTCGACGAGGCGCTCCGGATCGGCGAGGACTATATCCTGCTTGCCTCGGCGCTTGCCTCTGGCGGTCGTTGCGCCATCGAGCCCTCCGCCGGCTATATCTATCATATCCGCGAGGGATCCATCTCGCGCGTGCTCAAGCTCGACCACATCGACGCAATGATGTCCGCCGATGAAGCGTTCCTGCGCCGCTACCCCCTCGATATCCTGTCGGAGAGAATGCAGCGCAAGCGCACGCGCGGGTTCCACCAGGCGCGCTCGTTTCTCCTCCTCGTCGAACAGTTGAAAAACCGATCGTTGGCTGGTGCGCTGAAGGCCGCCCTCGCCGACCCGCTTGCGCTTCGGCATCTTCACATGCCGATCGCCGTACGACTGCGCCGCCTTGCGGCGCGCTCGGCAAACACCGCCCCCATGACGGCGGCGGCCGAACCACCCCCGCTGGGCGAAAGCCCTCATATAAGCAAAGGACGATAGAATGGACCGTATCAGGACCGTCAGGAAAGCAGTGATCCCCGTTGCCGGAAACGGAACCCGGTTCCTTCCCGCAACGAAGGCCGTGCCGAAGGAAATGTTGACGATCGTCGATCGGCCCGTGGTTCAGTACGCCGTGGACGAGGCCCGTCAGGCCGGCATCGAACACATCGTTTTCGTCACCAGCCGCAACAAGCAGGCGATCGAGGACCACTTCGACGATACGCCGGAACTCATCTCGTCACTGTCTCGCTCGGGCAAGAATGCGCAGATTTCCGAGCTTGAAAGCATGCTCCCGAAAGCCGGCTCCGTGAGCTTCACGCGCCAGCAGGCTCCGCTCGGCCTTGGCCATGCGGTGTGGTGCGCACGCGATCTTATCGGCGACGAGCCTTTCGCGCTGCTGCTTCCCGACATGCTTTCGTTCGGCGCACGCGGCTGCATGGCCGGCCTGATGGATCTCTACCGGGAGGTCGGAGGCAATGTCGTCGCCGTCGAGCAATGCGCCCCCGAAGACGCCTCCAAATACGGCATCGTCGGCAAGGGTGGAACGGTGCGTCACGGTTTTGCGGTAACTGAGATGGTGGAAAAGCCCGCCGCGGGCGAGGCTCCGTCGAACTACTATCTCAACGGACGCTATATCCTCCAGCCGGAAATCTTTTCCATCCTCGCGCACCAGCAACGCGGCGCAGGCAACGAAATCCAGCTGACCGACGGGATGCTGAAGCTTTCGGCAAATCAGCCCTTCCACGCCCATCCCTACGAGGGCAGAACCTTCGACTGCGGCTCGAAGCAAGGCTTCATCGAAGCGAATGTCGCCTTCGCGCTTAACAGGGCGGATATCGGCGACATGGTCTTCGAATCCGTTCGCGAGATCGTCTTGTCTCACGAAAGCCGCATCCGAGCGGCATAAGCAAATGTTTCCCGGCGGCTCCAACAGCCGCCGGCTCACGGACCGGAGAAAAAAATGAACAGAGCGGCCCCCATGAAACAGAGAAGTGTCCCCTTGAGCATCGTGCCCCGCGAAGAAGAATCCGACGGCTTCATCGATCTTGATCGGCTTCTGGCGATTGCCGCCCGCAGGGCCAAGCTGGTTGCGGCCTTTGTTGTCCTCTTCATCATGCTGGGTGTCGCCTACCTGCTCTTTGCGACGCCGACATACACGTCGATGACGCAAATTCTGCTCGACGAAAATCTGTCGAAATTTGCCGAGGAAGAGCCGACGCCAGCAAACAGCCAGATGCTGGACACGCAAATCGCGAGTGCCGTGGAGATCCTGAAGTCCGGCGAGCTTGCCTTGCGGGTCGTCGACAAACTCAATCTTTCCGAGAACGCCACAATCATGAATCCGCCACGTTCGCCGGTGGCATATGTCAAGGATTGGGTGAAGACAGCGACCGGCCTCTTTTCGTCCGGTCCCACGGTTTCGGAGGAGGCAGCACGCAAGAATCGGCGACTGGCGGCGGCAGCGTTGATCCAGCAGGCACTGACGGTGGAGCGCGTGTCGCGAAGCTCCGTGGTCGCCCTCTCTTATAAGTCGAACGACCCCCTGCTTGCTGCAACCGTCGTGCGTGGCTATGCGCAGGCCTATCTCACCGATCAGTTGAACGCCAATTTCGAAGCGACGGAACGTGCTTCCGTCTGGCTGCAGGAGCGCCTCACGGACTTGCGGCAGCGCTCTCTCGCGGCGGCACTCGAGGTTGAGCAGTTCAGAAGCGAAAACGGTCTGACCGCCGCACGCGGCGAGCTGATGTCCGAACAGCAATTGTCGGACCTCAACAGCCAGCTCATCGTCGCCCAAGCCGACACGGCCAGCGCCTCGGCGCGCTACAACCAGTTCAAGTCGATTGTCGACCAAGGGCCGGAGACGGCCGTCAACAACGCGACCATTTCTCCCAAAGAGGGAGACAACATGGTTATCCGAGATCTCAGGGCGCGCTATCTCGCCGTCGTGAAGCGCGAGCAGGAGGTCTCCCAGAGTTTTGGCAAGGATCATCCGCAGGCTGTATCACTGAGGGCCGAGCAGGCCGACATGGGGCGGCAGATCTACCAGGAGCTGCAGCAACTGACGGCAAGCTACAAGAATGAATACGAAGTCGCCCGTTCGCGCGAGCAGTCGTTGCGTGAAAGCATCGAAGGAGTCGTGGGGAAAAACACGAACGCCAGCAAGTCATTGGTTCAGTTGAGGGAGCTGGAGCAGAAGGCGGCGGCGCTGAAGACGCTTTACGAGTCCTATCTCGGTCGCTACGAGCAGGCGGCGCAGCAGCGCTCGTTCCCGATCGCCAAGGCTCGGGTCATTTCCGAAGCCGGCGTTCCCACCGCCCCGTCGAGCCCCAAGAAGACCCTGACGCTAGCACTTTCCGCCGTGCTCGGCTTGATGGCCGGCGGCGCCTTCGCCGCCTTCCAGGAGTTCCGCGAGCGAACCTTCCGCCTTGAAGACGATGTACGCGCCATCCTCGGTCACAAGTCACTCGGTTATGTGCCGTTGATCGGTACGCGGACGAAGAAGAGTGCGGAACTCGTGCGCACACGCTTTGCGTCCGACAGGCAACCGGAAGTAATCGGCGAAGAGGCGGTGGCTTTTCAGCGCCTGGCGCGAATGGTCCTCGAAGCGCCACAATCCTCTTTCGCCGAGACCTTCCGGAATGCCAAGCTTGCCTGCGATCATATGCTGCATGGCAATGAAAGCCGCGTGATCGGGATCGTTTCCGCGGTTCCGGACGAGGGGAAATCCGTCGTCGCCGCAAACTTCGCGGCGCAGTTGGCCGCGAGCGGAAAGCGGACGCTCTTGATCGATGGCGATATTCGCAAGCCCGGCCTCACCCAGATGATCACGCCCACCCCTCGCACGGGGCTTGTCGAGACGCTGATGGGTGAAGCCACCTGGCCCGCCGGCATCAAGGTCGACCAGCGCACCAAACTTGCGATCTTCCCCGTCGGCGGCGGGGCGTCCAACCATCAACCGCATCAAAGCCACGAACTGCTCGCCTCGGCTGCCATGGCAAACCTGATCGAGAATGCACGCAGCTCGTTTGACTACGTGGTTGTCGACCTGGCTCCGCTGGCGCCTGTCGTGGATGCGAAGGCCTTTGCTCCGCTTGCAGATGGTTTCATCTTCGTTGTCGAATGGGGAAAAACGCCGTCCCGCCTGGTGCGCGATGTGCTGCAATCCGAGCCGCAGATCAATTCCAAGGTGCTCGGGGTTGTCCTCAACAAGACCGACATGGATGAGCTTTCGAAGTACAGCGACTTCGGCGGTGTCGAGAAATATCGACATCGTTACGGCAAATATTATGTCGAGCATTCGATTAGCGGAGACCGGCCCGCAGCTTGAGCTGATAGCTGGGGGCCTGTATCTTCAACACAGCGCCGCGCGTCTAATCAGACATGCGGCGCTGTAACACTTTGAACTGCAAGAAAATGATCCAACTCTTGGAAATTCCGCCGTTCTCAGCGAAACACTATGACGGCTTTCGATCGACCCTGAAGATCCAGGCCAGCGCCATCAGTGCGACCACGCCCGCCAGAATGGCGAGTGCCAGGACATAGAACAGGAAAAACTCCAAGAGGCTGGGAACGAGCCGCAGCGCACGGCCCAACACCGTCGGCGACCGACGCCAATCCGGCAATTCGTCTCGGTTGAAAGCTTCCAAACGACGAGCAAGGAACTGCATATATCGCTGCCTTCGTGGAACCATTCCATTAACCATGGACGAAAACATGTTGCGTCGCAACAGTGGCGACACCGAGGCGGCGGCTCATACTCGACGTTGGGATACGGTGCGGTGGAATGGGGCTTCGATTACGCCTGGCCGACCCCCATCACCACCAGTGATGGAAGTGATGCACAGGTCCCCGTCCTTCGCCCACCGATAAGGCATTCGCTGCGGAAAGTGCCGCGTGCAGGTAGGCCTTCGCCTCGCGCACGGCGTCCGCCAACGGCCATCCGAGCGCAAGGCCGGCAGCGATGGCCGCCGAAAGGGTGCAGCCCGTGCCGTGATCGTTGATCGTCTCGATCCTCGCTGCCGGGAGGCGGACAATCGCGTTGCCGTCAAAGAAGAGATCGGTTGCTTCGCTGCCGTGCCGATGACCTCCCTTGACCAGCACGGAACGGGCACCGGTCTTGAGAATGGCTTCGGCCTGCCGCGCCATTTCCGTTTCATCCTCGGCAATTGAACGGCCGGTCAGCAATGCGGCTTCCGGCAGGTTTGGAGTGGCAACCAGGGCCAGCGGCAAGAGTTCATCGACCAGCGCCGCCACAGCGTCCGGCCGCAGCAACCGGTCGCCGGAAGTCGCCACCATGACCGGATCGACAACGGCCTGCTTGCCGAAGCGGCGCAGCCCGGCGGCGATGGCGGCGATCGTCTCCTGGCGCGAGACCATGCCGATCTTGACGGCCGTGACGTCGAGATCGGAAAAGACTGCGTCGATCTGTGCCGTGACGATTTCCGCTGAAAGGTCCGCGACGGCGGTGACGCCCTTCGTGTTTTGCGCCGTTACGGCGGTGATGACGCTGGCGCCATAGACGCCGAGAGCGGAGAAAGTCTTGAGGTCGGCCTGAATGCCGGCGCCACCGCCGGAATCGGAGCCAGCTATGGTCAGCGCGATCACCGTCATCGGATTTGCACCGCGACAACAGATTGAAACGAAAGAAGGGGCATCATAGTCGGTCTCCAGATTGGAACATCACGGAGATCCAGGAAAGCGCGGAGAAGTGGCTAGAGCGCCTTCAAAGGCCCTGTTCCCGTTCCTACGCCGGCATGACCCGGATCAGGTTCAAGGGTCCGGCTCACCGCCATCTCAGCACCGCTCGGTGCTCCCCTCGGAATGTTGGCATTGTATCGGACAGCGGTGTCGGTCTGTCAACGTGCTCGCCAAAACGGTGACCGAATGCCCTTCGCCGGCGGTGCTGCTTACGCACTGACCACTTCACACCATCGACGGCGGCTTTGGCGCCTAGGACGCCGCCACGATCCGAACCCTGGGGCGGTTGCGACCGGGCACGCGGTTGTGCCCTGTCGGTAATATCTCCGGACACGCGCAAAACGGTCTCGCAATACGGTCACGCCGTTGCGAAAGCTGCACATTTTGGTGAAAGCGGCCCTCCACGACAGATCGTGATTGGACTTCGGCACGCGCAAGAGTCACCTTTATAGCGGGCTGAATTCGGAACTGGGGCGGAGCAACTATCGTCTGAATGGAGGCCAAAATGAAGCACCATGCACTCGAGCAACTGCAGATCGTCGCAGAGGTCAAACAGGACTTCCCGCGCCGGCTTACAACGCGCGCAGAGCGTCTGGAACGCTGGGCGGAACTCCTGGAACAAATCCCGCACAGACACCTCTCGACGCTGCACGAGACCGAGTATCAGCCGGCCAGAGTGCGTGCGACCATGCGCGGCGACGACTCGCCGATCTCGGTCGCATTCAAGGATCCTCTCCTGCGCGCTGCCGGAATGGAAAATGACACTTATGGCGAAGCAAAACGGTTCTTCGAACTGAGCGACGAGCAATTGCACAGGGTTATCTGCTATTGCCACTTCGGTGCAACGGTGAGCGCTGCGACGGCAGCCCGTCACATCCGCTCAGCGATATCCGGGAAGCAGACAGGCCTGTTTGCGCGGTTGCGCGCCATATTTGTCGGTTGAGGCCAGCCGGCCACGCTTTGCGGGCTCCTGGTTGAGGCGGTCGGCCGCTTGGCCTTACCGCAAAGCGGATGCTTATGGCTGGCACGCTTGCATAAACTCGGCCGTTTCGGCCGGGATGAGAGCGTTTGGTCTCCTGGGCTGTTGTCGGGGCCCACCTGTGGCCCCGCCTCTTCACGCGCGCGGGATTTCGTCAGCGTGATCTCCGTCAATCGTCGCAGCGCCAAGCCTAAAGGCGCGTGCGTGTCGTTGAGGACGTTGGCCGCCTCCGCTTAGTCCCTGCCCCCTGCCCCCTCCACGTCGCGACCTGTTTGCGCTACCGCCTCCAGTCGGGTTGCAAACTCCCGCCTCAGCGTCCGGCGCAACTCGGCCGCGCGATGTCGGCGCTGGTCGGTTGCCGTCTCGGGACGCCACTGCGGCACTTCCACCGGGCGACCCGCGCTATCCACGGCAACCATGGTGAAGTAGCAGGAGTTCGTATGCCGCCGGGTACCGGCGCGGATATCTTCCGCCTCCACGCGAATACCGACCTCCATCGAGGTCCGGCCCGCATAGTTGATCGAGGCGCGGAAGGTCACCAGTTCGCCCACTTGGATGGGTTCTTTGAAGATCACCTGGTCGACGGATAACGTCACCGCATACTGCTTGGAGAAGCGAGAGGCACAGGAAAAGGCAACTCGATCGAGCAGATTCAGCAGCGCGCCGCCGTGCACCTTGCCACTGAAATTGGCCATGTCTGGCGTCATCAGAACCGTCATTTCAAGACGTCGCGCATCCTGTTCGGTCGATGTCATGGATCCCTATCCTTTCGTTTTCGCCACTATGGCCGAAACATCGTACTGCGCAAAGGCAGCAGGCTCGCAGACAGCAACATCAGTCTTTGCACCCCAAGTCCATCGCGGCACTCTGACTTCTTCCCCGGCGGTGAAAGTGCTTCGCCGAAGACGCGCATTCCCACTTTGGCTTGTCATTGTAGGGTCGTGGCCAAAGGGAGAGAACGATGGCAAATTATAAAGAGACGATCAGCCTTGCGCACGAAGGCGCAATCAATGGCCTGACGGCCGCCGTGCGCCACGCGGAAAGTATCGGCGTTCCGCAATGCGTTTTCATCGTCGATGCAAGTGGAGAGACGATCGCCAGCATCCGCATGGATGGCGCGAAATATCTGAGCATGCATACCGCCCGCGCCAAGGCCCGCACCGCAGCGTCGATCAACGGGCCGACCGGCGCAATGCCGATCGAGTTCGGCGTTGCCGCGGGCATAGCATCGCAGGGCGGCGTGACCCATCTTCCAGGCGGCCTGCCCATTCGCTTCGGCGGCAAACTCGCCGGCGCCATCGGCGTCGGTTCCGGCACGGGCGAGCAGGATTTCGAGGTGGGCCGCGTCGCCTTGAAGGCAATCGGCGCCGATCCGGTCTGAGCAATCGAGAGGGCGCGCAGGCGCGTGCCTAACCTTTGACGGCACCCGTGGTCAAAGAAGCCGAGATCTGCCGGTACATCAACAGGCCCAGCAAGGCGGGGGGCAGTGCCCCGAGCACCATGACGGCCGAGGCGGTGCCCCATTGCACGCCTCCCCCGCTCGCGGCGAAGAAAAACGACGCTCCGACCGTCATCGGAACCGCCCGGCTCGTCGTCAGCATCAGGCCGAAAAGGAACTCGTTCCAGGCCGTGATGAATCCAAAGATAAAGGTGGTGACCAGGGCCGGCCGCACCACCGGGCGGATGATCATCAGCATCACCTGCCAGGAACTGGCGCCGTCCATCTTTGCCGCCTCGTCCAGTTCGGACGGCACGTCGGAAATTGCATTGACGAGGATCACGAGAGCCAGCGGCGTGTTGACGATCGTCAGGATCAGACCGAGGCCGAGCTGCGTGTCGAGCAGCCCCAGCCACTGGTACATCATATAGAGCGGGATCGCGAAAATGATCAGCGGCACGGCGCGCAGATTGATGATGAGCGGCAGCAGCGTGCGCTTTCCCGCCTCGCTCCGGGCGATGGCGTAGGCGGCCGGAAAAGCGAGCGCGATCGCCAGCCCCGTACCGATCAACGAGGCGACGGTGCTGTTGAAGAGATAGCTGTAGATGTTGAACCGGTCGGTCTCGCCCAGCACTCGCGTGTAGTTTTCTAGCGTTGGTTCGCCGATCCAGAACCCCGGATTGAACGACAGTTCGCGCGCGCTCTTGAAGGACGTGATCATCGTAACGATGACAGGAAAGTTCATCGCAAGTGCGGCGATCGAGAATACAAACCAGCGCAGCAGATTGAGCATCGTCAGCGCCTCCCGCGGCCGGTTATCCAGTTGAGACCGTAAAGCACCGCAAGCGACGCGAGGAATAGGACGACGGACGCCGCAACGGCCTTGCCGATCGCCCCGCCCTTGAAGAAGGCCTGGTAGATGTAGATCGAGAGCGAGGTCGTCGATCCGCCGGCCCCGCTGCCGGTGAGTGCGTAGACGTTGTCGAAGACGCGAAAACCGTCGATGAAACGGATGAAGAAGGCAATTACCAGCGTCGGCAGCATCAGGGGCACTTCGATCCACCAGAGCGCCTTCAGAGCCGACGCGCCATCGAGCGAGGCGGCTTCGCGAACCTCGAGCGGTATCGCGGCATAGGCCATGTAAAAGAGCAGGAAGGCGAATGGCGTCCACTGCAGGATTTCGACGACAAGCAGCGTGCGGAAGGCATTGTCGACGTCGAGGAAGGCCGGGCTGTCGCCGAACCATTCGAACAGATAATAGGGCACCGGGCCGGCGAACTCGTGCAGGACAAGCCGATACATGAGGCCGATCATCGCCGGCGCGACCATCAGCGGCAGCATCAACGGCGCCATCAGGTACGAGCGCTTCGCCAGAAGCGGCGTGAGGAAAACGGCCAGGAACAGCCCGATTAGGCATTCAGCGAGTGCCGTCAACACGCCGAAGCGCATGGAAAAGGAGACAGCACCCCAGAATTCGTGGTCGGCAAGCACCGCCGCGTAATTGCCGAAGCCGCTGAGGCTCGGACTGCGCAATGTCTCGAATGAAACGGTCGAGATCGAATAGACGAGATTGACCGCCGCAGGAAAACCCAGAAAAAACAGCAGGAAGCCCACGAGCGGCGTGAGGTAGGCTCTGCCTTCGGCACGGTTTACAATAGCCATTTCCATCCGCCAGATGCGCCGGACGCCAGGCCTTGCCCGGCGTCCGGCTCAAAACTACTTCTTCAGCAGATCCTGCATGCCGGTCTTCGTGTGCGCCAGCGCATCTTCGAGACTTTGCTGGCCGGCCCAGTAACCGGTGAATTCCTTAGCCTGCAGCTCGTAGACCGAAAGCGCATTTGCCGAGGTGGCGCCGTTCATCACGTAGCCGTATTGGCTGGCGAATTCCCCGAGCTTGACGAGGTCCGGTCGCTCCTTTGAAACCTTGGCCGCGACATCGGGGGCAAGCGCCGGCGAACCGCCGCTGCGAGCATAGAGCAGCGCAGCATCTTCGGTGGCCAGCCATTTCAGGAACTTGACGGCGCCTTCCTTGTTCTTGGCATTCTTGTTGAGGCCGAGACCGAGGCCATGGATATGGTCGGCGCGGCCATTCGGGCCGGCCGGAGGCGCGACGATTCCGGTGACAGCGGCAACCGCAGGGGTTTTCTCCGCATTGGTCAAATCAGCGGCTGCGGCATTCCATTGCAGCGCCGTCGCCGCCTGGCCGGAACCATAGGCAGCGTTCGTCTCCGCATATTCGTAGCTCAGCGAATCCTTCGGTGAGGCACCGGCGTCATAGAGCTTCTTGTAGAGTTCCAATCCGGTCTTGTACGCGTCGGAATCGACTGTGACGTTGCCGTCTTTGTCCGTCCAATCCGCACCGTAGGAACGCGGCAGCGACTGGAAGACCATCATGTTGAAAAGCAGGTTCTTCATCTGCAGCACCGTGCCGTAGCGCACCGGGCTCTCCGAATTCACCTGCTTGCTGAAATAAAGCGTCGTCGCCGCCCAATCGTCCCAGGTCCAGCTGTCCGGATCTTTCGGCTGCAGATCCTTGCCGAGATGTTCCTTGGCGATTTCCGCATATTTCTTCTTGGCGGCATCGTCCTGCATCAGGGCGTCGACTAGGTCCTTGCGATAGTACATGAAATGCAGCGACAGATCGGTCGGCACGCCATACTGCTTGCCATCGAACTGCATCGTCTTCAGCACGGACTCGCCGAACACCTTGCCGGCGTCGGCGCCGAGATCGACCGGCTCCATGTAGGGTGCGTAACGGCCGATCGAATAGGTCGCGACGAGATTGACATCGAAGGCGTCGGAGCCAGCCGCCATGTCCGCCTGCAATTTGTCGAAGAATCCGTCGCGGTTGAAGAAGAGCAGTTCGACCTTGTCGGCGTCGGCAATGCCGGACTGGGCGTTATAGGCTTCGACGGTCGCGCGGAGCGCGGTTTCCTCCGAACCGCCGGGCCAACCGAGAACTGTGACCGTTGCGTGGGATATGCCCGGAAGGGCAACGCTTGCGAGAAGAACGGCCGCGGCCGAAAAAGACGTCCTGTTCAGTTTCATCGTTGTTCCCTTTCTTATCGTTTGAGCTTCGAATGCATGCGAAACAGCGTCGCTACTCGCCCTCTCCCGCGAGGTCGGCGACGCCGATGATGCCGGCGCGGCTGCCAAGCTTGGCCGCGACGAGACGAGGGGCGAGACGCGGAGCAACGTCTTTCAGATGATCGCGCATCTCATCAATGTAGCCAGCGGCAAGCCCGATGCCGCCGCCGATGACGATCTGGTCCGGATCCAGCATCAACTGGATATCGTGACAGAGGGTTGCCGCGCGCAGCGCTGATTGCGAAACGATCGCACGCGCCCACGGCGCGCCCTGCCTCGCCCTTTCGAATACGTCGGCCGCCTCCACTTCATGGCCGGCCTTCAGCGCCTCGGCGGCAATCCAGCGGCCGGACGTTTCGTCCTCCAGCGGCGCACGCCCCTGCGACGGGCCGCGAATGAGACCGAAATGACCTGCCAGCCCGGAAACCGGCCGTCCGTTGATGACAATCCCGCCGCCAATGCCGGTCGAGATGGTCAGAAAGACAAGGTTTCCACCGGAGCCGGCGCCAAATTTGTACTCGCCCCAGGCGGCTGCCTGCGCGTCGTTCATGGTGAAGACCGGCTTGCCGAGGAGGCGTGTCGCCCTGTCGACCAGAGGATATCCATTGGGAATGCCGAGTGTCGCAGGATTGAGCGCCGACCAAATTCCGTCCTGAACGAGACCGGTCACCGCGAAGCCGATGCGGGCATAACGGCCGCGCCATTGGGCCGTACTCTCGGCGATCGCTTCGAGCCACGCGTCGGGCTCCGCCTCGCGTGCGGTCGGAATGAGAATCTCGTCGACAATCGCGGCGCCTTTGACTAGTGCCGCCATTGTTTTCGTGCCGCCTATGTCGACAGCGAGCACGGTTTCCGCCGAGCTTGCCTCCTGCTTGTTGTAGGCTTTCGCCACGGCTTCATGAAACCACGAAGTGACATGCTCCGTGCGGGTAATCGCCGAGCCCACGACGACGGCATAGGCGCCGGCTTTGACCGCGGCGGCCGCCTGTTCCGGCGAGCGGATGCGGCCCTCAGCAATGACATAAGGCGTGAGCCTCCGCATGGCTGCAATAAGGTCTATGTCCGGATCGACCGGTTCGGGGCCACCCACATATCCGGAAAGCGTCGTGCCGACGAAGTCTACACCGGCAGCGAGCGCGTGCTCGGCATCCTCCAGCGAGGAGCAGTCGGCCATCGTCAGCTTGCCCTTCGCCTTCACGGCCCGGACGAGCTCATTGATCCCTGCCGGCCGCACCCGGTTCGTCGCGTCGAAGGCAACGATGTCCGCGCCGACGTCCGCGAGGGCCTCGGCGTCGGAGACATAGGGCGTAATGCGCACGGGGCTGTCGGAAAGGTCGCGCTTGACGATACCGATGATCGGAGCTGCGACCGCGGAACGCACGGCCCGGACATAGGCGACGGATTCAATCCGCAGCGCGCAGGCGCCCGCATCGAGCGCCGCTTTGGCGAACCCGGTCACGAACTCGCCATTGTCCATCGGACCTGCCGGAACCGGCTGGCATGAGACGATCAGGCCGTTCTTTATGTCTTCGCGCTGCAATCGTGACACTCCCCTTCGGCATCACGATAGATGGAAAATACCAGATTACAACCAGTTTGTGACTGGTATTATCGCTGCAGTTCGAACACGAAGTCGTAGACATCGCCCTTGTAGCGCGTCTCGCAATATTCGACGATCTGCCCATCCGCGAGGAAGCAGCGTCGCTCGGTCATCAGCAGCGGCGCGCCGACGTCGCAATCGAGGTGCCGCGCGTCCTCCTCGCTGGCTGCTCTCGACCGCATTCTCTGGATCGCGCGCTGGGGCAGGAAGCCACGCGCCTCCAATGCCTCATAGAGGGAATCGCCGACAAGATCCGGCGACGGCAGGAAGCGAACCGGTACTGCCGAAATCTCGACTGCGATCGGCACGGAATCGGCGGTTCGAACCCGTTTCATGCGGATGACATTGGTGTTACCGGCAACCCCCAACGCCATCATCTCGGCCGGGGAAGGCCGGCTTATCTGCCTGGAAAGCCAGATGCATCCGGGCGTGAGGCCGCGTGCGCGTATGTCTTCGGAAAAACTCGTCAGCGTCGACAGGGACTTTTCGACGCGCGAGCCGACTTCCGTGCGAAAGCCGTGCCTACGATTGAGCAATCCCTCCTCTTCAAGCAAAGCGAGCGCTTTTCGCACAGTCACGCGGGATAGCGAAAATGCATCGGCAATGACACGCTCACCCGGCAGCGCCGCACCGGCCCTCAAAGTGTTGGAACGGATTGCGGTCTCGATCGCCGACTTCAATCGCTTGTAGAGCGGTGGACCGGGCGTGGCATCGGCGAGTTCTTTGCCTATGAGTTGGATGAAGGTATCGGTTTCCATTGCCGCTCCATGCAATTCTGCCGCCTGTGGATTTCGTCCACAAGCGTCATCTGGAGCTATACTGGTATTATCCCCTTAGCGCAAATCCGCCGACGTACCGGCGCGGAGTTCACTTTCGCCGACTGCGCCGCCACGTTTTTTCCGCGAGCGCGATCAACGATCCGCGAAAAGCGCACGGCCCGTCATCGCCTCCGGCTGCCGGATCCCCATGAGCGCCAGAATGGTTGGGGCGACATCGGCGAGAATGCCATCGCGTAAGCGCATGTCCCCTGACACACCAGATAGCAGCACCGGCACCGGATTGGTGGTGTGGGCGGTATGCGGCTCCCCGTTTTCGGGATCGATCATCGTCTCGCAGTTGCCGTGGTCGGCGATGACAAGCATCGACCCGCCCGCGCGAGCAACGGTCGCATCGATTTTACCGAGCGCGCCGTCGACCGTCTCCACCGCGAGTATGGCCGCCTCCAGCTTGCCGGTGTGACCAACCATGTCCGGGTTGGCGTAGTTGACGACCACAAGGTCGTAGTCGCCGCTTTCGATCGCGGCGACGACCTTCGTCGTCAGTTCCGGGGCCGACATGGTGGGCTGCAGGTCGTAGGTAGCTACTTTCGGCGAGGGCACGAGGATGCGATCCTCATGTTCGTAGGCGGCCTCGCGCCCGCCGTTCAGAAAATACGTTACATGCGGGTATTTTTCCGTTTCGGCGAGATGGATTTGCGTCTTCCCTGCCTTTGCGACCGTCTCGCTCAATCCGTCATTGAGACGCTGAGGTGGAAACAAGGTGCGCATATAGGGGTCGAGCTCTGATCCATACGAGACCATTCCGACAGAGATCGACAGATCCGGCCGACGGCTTCGATCGAAGCCATCAAAATCCGGAAGCGTCAAGGCCGCAAGAATCTCACGCACACGATCCGACCGGAAATTCGCACAAAGGATCGCATCTCCGTCGCGAATGCCCGCATAGTCGGCGACGACGCTCGGCGGAATGAATTCATCCGTCTTGCCCTGGGCGGCCGCGGCATCGATTGCTTCCTCCGCGGTGCCGAAACCGTTCCCATTGCCCAAGGCGATCGCCTCATAGGCGAGCCTGACCCGATCCCAGCGGCTGTCCCGGTCCATCGCAAAGAACCGGCCGCTAACCGTGGCGACAGTGGCACTGTCCGGAAGCTTCTCAGTGAGTTGGCGAAGATACGGCCCCGCCTGCCCCGGCTGCGTATCGCGGCCGTCGGTGAACGCGTGAACGATCGGCCGAATGCCAAGGCTCGCAAGCCCCCGGGCGACCGCCGCGACATGATCCATATGCGAATGCACGCCCCCCGGAGAAACGAGACCGAGGATGTGGCACGCGCCTCCCGTCCGTTTGAGCGTATCCGGCAGCCGGCTTTCGGCGAGCAGATTGCGCAGGGTGCCGTCCGTGATCGCCGCATCGATGCGCGGCAGCTCCTGCATGACGATACGCCCGGCTCCAATGTTCAGATGTCCCACTTCGGAATTGCCCATCTGCCCCTCGGGCAAGCCTACTGCGGGACCATGTGTCGTTAAGAACGCGTGCGGGCATTTCGCCCACAAGCGATCGAAGTTCGGCGTCTTCGCCAGCCGGACGGCATTGCCCTCCGTCTCTTCGCGCCAGCCCCATCCGTCCATGATCATCAGGACAGTCGGTTTCTTCTTGTCCAAGGCGCTTCCCTCCGATCCAGTTCCGACATCAACCCGTGCCCGGGTGCATAGCATCCTTCAGCCGCGCTTCCAGGATAGCCAGGAAGGCCCGAAGCTTCTTCGGCACGAAACGGCTGCGCGGATAGAACGCCTTGATCACGCGGTGCGAAACGATTTCGCCGTCGAATACCGAAAGCAAGCTGCCAGCACGGATTTCTTCAACGACACTATAAAGGGGAAGACGGGCGATGCCCGCGCCCTGAAGGGCCGCAAGGAGGATCGCGCTCTCGAAATTCGAATGAAATGTGCCGTCCACCTGCACGGTAATCTCTTCGTTGTCGAAGCGCGCACTCCAGATCCGCGGATCCGGCTTCTGCGTCGTGTGGATCAGGCAGTTGTGTTCCCGAAGATCGGCCGGCTTGTGCGGTCTCGGACGCTCGACGAAGTAGGAAGGCGCGGCGCAAATAACATACGGCGCCGGTCCGAGCTTGCGCTCGAAGAGGCCGGTGTGGAAGGATTCGTCGTCATCGAAATCGCGGCTGCCGATAACGACGTCCACGCCGCGTTCCATGAGATTCACTGAGTAGGCGCTGACGGTGAGCTCGACCTTTATCGAAGGATATCGCGCGTTGAAATCGACGATTGCCGGCGCGACGAGCGCCTGGCCGACACCGGGAGTGCTGTGAACCCGCAGGGTGCCGATCAATTCGCTGCTGAGCCCGCTCGCGTCCGCTTTCGCGGCGTCGATTTCGGCGAGGATGCGCGTGCAATGGTCGAAGAAGACACTCCCCGCATCGGTCAGAAAGACGGCATGTGTCGAGCGGTTGAGGAGGGTCAGCTTCAACGCCTCCTCGAGCTGGGAGACGTGCTTGCTCATGTAGGACGGCGACTTCCCAAAGATCTTTGCGGCGGTGGTGAAGCTGCCATGCTGCACCACGCGCGTGAAGATCACGATGTCGTTGAGATCGAGCCCGTCAAAGCTCGATCGCGGCATGTCGGAAGTCTTGATCATCTCCGGCGTCTTGGCACAACTCTGCGCCGGGGACAATTCAAGAAAAGAGCAGCGACTTGATGACAACAGGAATAACCCCCGGCGGGTTGAGAAACTCGCCGAGATCGACGAAGTCGAGATCCTTGAGCCGCACGCCGTCGATGGAAATCAGATGAGACTGGATGCCGAGCTCCCGGTCGAGGATCCGGCCGATCGTCTGGCCGACGTCGCCATCGATCATCAGCACCAGCAATTCCTTGCGCTCGCCCTCCGGCGCGGCAACCATCTTGATCGCCTTGGCCATGGCGAGCAGGCGCTGGTAGTCCGGTGGCCCGGTCCAGGAGAAGGCAAGCGCCGTCATCGCGGCGACATCGTGATCCTGCCTGTCGGCACTCTCGCGGAAAGCAGCGGCGATATCCTCCGGGTCGATATCTTCGGAAAGCGTCTTTCCGAGATGGACCACCGGGATGTTGTGCTTGGGCAACGCGTCGGCGCCGTTCATGTAGAGCGTCTTACCGCTGACCTGGACGGTGAATTGCGACGCGCCGATCACGGTCGCGCGGATGCGTTGCCCGGCATCGACGATCGGTATCTCGATGCGTGGCTTGAGCTGCGCCATAATCTCTTTGGCGAGATCCCGCGCTACATCGCCATGGTCATTGGGCTCGTAGTCGAAAATGTACTCGGAGACACCACCGGAAAAGGTGATGTAGGTCGGTTGGACCGGCCGCTCCAGCGGCTCTGTCAGGAGAAGCCGCTCGCCGAGAGCGTCTAGCGGCACGCCGAGAATTTCATCGACCGCGGCCGCAGCGAGGCGCTTTGCCATGGCGCGGCGGTTCTCGGCGTTGGCGATCGTCGCCGGGTCCGTGCCGAGCCCAAGCTCCTCGGCAACGATCCGGGCCGAATCATCGATGCGTGACCAGATGCCCTCGCTATCCTGCGCCAGCAATCGCCCTCCGACGGCAAAGGCGGCGACGCTTATGATTTCTCCCTTGTCGATCAAGGCAAGCTTCGTCGTGCCGCCGCCTATATCGACATGCAGGCCGCAGGCGTCCCTTTTCTTCGAGAGCGCGGTTGCGCCCGAACCATGGGCCGCGAGCATGCATTCGAGCTTGTGGCCGGCGGTCGCACAGACAAAGCGGCCAGACTCGTTTGCAAAGATCTCGTCGATTGCGCGCGCGTTCTTTTTCTTGATCGCCTCGCCGGTGAGAATGACCGCGCCTGTGTCGATGTGGCTGCGCTTGTACCCCGCATCGTGATAGCAATGCTGGAAGAAGTGCCGCAGTTCGTGCGCATCGATCGTCCCGTCCGGCAGAAACGGCGTGAGGAGGATCGGCGAGCGCCAGACCACCCGCCGGTCGACGACGACGAAACGGCTGGAAAGATCGTCTGTCTCCCGGCGCAGGACGACATTTGCAAACAGCAGGTGAGAAGTGGAGCTGCCGATATCAATGCCGACCGTCAACAGGTCGACGGTTTCCTGCTTCCACAGCCAGTCCGCGATCTGCTGACGTTCGCTGTCGGACAGATCGTCATGCTCGTGGTCGAAATCGAGATCGTGCACGCAACTCCTCCTTCCCTACAGCCTGCCCCCGTCTTACGTCGCCGGACCGGCAAGGATCGGCGTCTGGATAACGCCCGTCAGGCTTTCCTTCGGCAGGGTCATGATAGCCGCTTCGTCGAAGATGTCGCCCATGGCCGACGGAACGCCAGTCTTCTGCAGTTCCTCGAGGAACTTGCGGTGCACGCGCGGATCCTGATCCTCGTACTCGATCTGCCGTCCGCCGTCCTTGACCGAAGTCGCTCCGCCGCCTTCCGCACTCTTGCGCCGCAGCGAGATGAACGGGTAGCGCCGGCTGCCGAGACTGCAGGCGACATAACGCGCCGGCTGGTCGCAGGTGTTGAAATGCTGATGGTACATCCAGAACGGCGGCGTATACATGAAGCCGTGCCGCCACGGGATTTCCTTGAACTCGGAGTCTCCCTCGTACCACATCAGCGAGTATCCCTCGCCGTCGACGGCGTGCACATGCGTTCCGGCGGCGTGGCGATGCGCCTTCTTGTAGCGACCGACCGGCATCTGCGAAACGTGGGAATGCATCGTTCCGTCGGCCAAGACGAAGTTGACATTGAGCGAGCCCTTGCCGCGTCCCTCGAATTCATAGAGCTTGAAGCTTGTCAGGTCGTGGACGAAGTTGGTTTCCCAAATGTTCTGCACCTTTCGCGCCGATTCCAGGCCATAGGAATAAAGCGCGCCCTCGCCTTCGAAATGCTTGGCCTGACCGATGCGATCCTTGAAAGCGAAATCGTTGTCGAAGACGAAATCGAGGTTGTGGTAGAGGTTGATCGTAAGCGGGGCATTGTTCGTGCAGGACAGGCGGACCGTGTCGACGCCTGAACCGTTGTTGAACTGGTAGAGGCAGTTCAATGGGATGGCAAAGAGCGCCTTCGGGCCCCACTCGAACGTGCGGACGTCGCCGTTCGGAAGCCATACGGTCGTCGAACCATAGCCTGAAAGGACATAGAAGAAGGCCTCGTAGAGGTGCTTGACGGGGCGCGTCTTGCGGCCGGGCAACACTTCGATGACATAGTTTGCCATGAAGTCGCCCATGCCATGGGTATGGGCGAAGCAGCCGCGCGCATCGTAGCGGTCCCACGGGCCGGTTTCGAGTGCGAGCAGATCGTGCCCGAGATCGAAATGGATCGGGATACCTTCGCCCTTGGACCAATCCTTGTAGGGATCGACGAGGAATTTCGTATTGCCGGGATCCGGAACCGCAACCGGTTCATCACTGAGCGGCACTTTATCAACAGTACTGGCCATCTGGTTCACTTTCATTTGACTTTGTCGTTCCGCATTCGGCGCGAACTATGAGTCTTTTGAGACGGCATCGGTAGTGTGTTTTCGGAAAAGGCGTTTTCCCGATACTGCCTCCCTGGCTCTCGCTTTCGAGGGGCGAAAGGCTGTCAGACGAGGCCGCCTTCAGAAGGCGCGAGCGGCTTTACAGTGCGCCCAAGATAGGTCGTCTCGGATCCGTAAAGCAGAGCTTTCACGTCATCCGCCTTCAACGACTTGATGATCTGATCTACCTGCCCGGCAAGCGGCAGCATCAACCCGGCCCTCTGCGCGAGCTCGAGCGTGACATCCATATCCTTCTCCTGCCAGGTGAAGCGCGTCGAATCCCAGCGCGCCAACGTGCCATTGGTGCCGGGGCACGCCAGCAGGATCTCGCGCATACGCTGGGCGTCGATGCCATAACGCTTGGCGATCAGCAGGGCCTCGAAATTCGCAACGCAATGGATCCAGTGCAGAAGGTTGTTGCAGGATTTGGCAATCTGTCCCGCCCCGAGTGGTCCGACATGCACGACGTCGCGGCTGTAACACATCAGAGCCGGGCGGACACGCTCGACATCCTCCTCCGCCCCGCCGCAGAGCGAAAGCAGCGTTCCTGACCGCGCTCCAGCGGCGCCGTAGACGACCGGCGCATCAACGAGACGTTTTCCTTGCTCCTTCAGACGCGGACCGAGGTCGCGCATGGTCTCGGGGCCGATCGTCGCAGCGACCACGATCACGCTGTCGTCGGCGGCCTTTGCCGCAAGCTCGTCGCAAACATCGACGACCTGTTGGTCCGTTGCAACGGCGAGAACAAAGACATCGGCCGAACGAGCCAATTCATCCAAGCTACGCTTCGATGCGATGCCGCGCGCCTCGGCTGCAGCGAGCCGCTCGCCGCTGACGTCGAAGGCGGAGACCTCGAAGCCTTTTTCCAGCATGTGACCCGCCATCGCGAGCCCCATTTCTCCCGTTCCAATGACACCGATTTTCATTTCCACCTCAGGATTTTATCTGCCGCGCTACAGTGTCACGCCTCATATCTGGCATGAAGAAGCCTATGTAACACTTTGAATTGCTGCATAGTTTATTCCTAAATCGGGTTACGATTTAAGGAACGGCGCCGGCACATCGCGCAAGGCGTCGATGGCGCGCAAGTTCTGGCGTCGCCAGGTGAACGGGCGGCGGCAAGACCGCCGCCCGCAAAGCCGCAATCTCAGTTCCGCGACAGGAGAGCCTCTTTCAGAAACTCGACGACTTCGGGTTTCTGATCCAGTGCCGCCTTGACCGTTCCCGCCACATCGTCGCCGACCTTCGGATCCACCGGCAGGCTGAGAGATTTTGCCTTCTCCAAGAACTCCGGATCGGTCGTGGCGGCAGTGTAGGCGTCGCGCAACGCCTTCAATCGGTCTTCCGGAATACCGGCAGGACCTGCCGTCAGGCGAGAAATGTTGCTTTGCGATGCCACCAGCGCGATCACCTTCTGGGCATCTTCATCGCCGACCATTGAGGAGAGCTGCGGCACGTCCGTCTCAGAACCGCCGATCTGGGCGATGAAGCGGCCATTGCCCTCATCCACGAACTGCTGGAAGGAGGAACGCGAGGCGATGATTCCCTGCACTTCGCCCCGGCGCAAGGCGAGTTGGTCGTCGCTGCCGTTGTAGCCTGAAACGATCTGGATCGGCAGGTGGAGAGCGTTGACCAGCATCGTGGTCTCGATCGTAGAGGCGCTGCCGACACCGGCGGAAGCAAACCGGATCGGCTCCTTCAGAGCCTTGAGCTGCTCGTAGCTCTCGATGCCGGAATCCTTGCTCACGACGATGACTCGCGGGTCGGAGGCGACCTTTCCGATCCAGGACATGTCCGCCAGGTCGAACTTGATGCCGGGGTCACCGCCGAGCTGCCCGTAGATGAGGCCGGTGTTGAACGTACCGAACGTCAGGCCATCCGGCTCGGAAGCATAGATATAGTTGGCTCCGATGAGGTGACCGGCGCCGGGCATGTTCTGGACGACGAAGGTCGAACCCGGCAGATATTTCTGCATGAACTGCGCCACGAGACGCCCATTGGTGTCGTAGCCGCCGCCCGGTCCGGTCGCAACGATGTAATTGACCGTCTTGCCGTTGAAGAACTCCTTGCCTTCCTGCGCCCAAGCGCCGGTCGTCGAGATCGAAAGCAAAGCCGCAGTTGCGCAAGCAGCCATGCGAATTGAATGCCATTTCATCGTTTTTCCTCCCAGTTGAAGCTTGAAATTTCGACAGAGCTGGATGAGGAAAAGTGTGTGCAGTTTTCCGCCCGCATCCCGCTCTAACTTATTAGAATCGATCACGTTTATGACTTTGGGTCGATTGACCCAAGGTCATCGTGATCTGGTGCGCATCAGCCTTCGCTCAGCGCTTCCTTCAGAACGTTGATGACCTCCGGCGCCTGGTCCAGAGCCTTGTTAACCCGCGTTCCGACGTCGTCGCCGACCGCCGGATCGACAGGAAGACCGAGTGCACGCGCCTTCTCGATGAATTCTGGATCGGATGTGGCGGTTTTGTAGGCGTCCCGGAGAGCCTTCAGGCGATCCTCGGGAATTCCGGCCGGGCCGGCGGAAAGGCGCGAGATGCCGCTTTGCGACTCGATCAGGGCGACGACCTGCTTCGCTGTCGCGTCGTCGACCATCGAGGAGAGCTGCGGTACATCCGTCTCGGTGCCGCCGACCTGGGCGATGAAGCGGCCTTTGCCCTCATCGACGAACTGCTGGAATTCCGACCGGGACCCGATCACGCCCTGAACCTCGCCTCGCATCATCGCGAGTTGGTCCTCGTTGCCGTTATAGCCGGACACCACCTGGATCGGCAGCTTGAGCGCCTTGACGAACATGGTCGCCTCGATCATCGAGGCGCTTCCCTTTCCGGCGGTAGCGAATTTGATCGGCTCCTGCAGCGCTTTCAGCTGTTCGTAGCTTTCGATGCCCGACTCCTTGGTGACGAGAATGATCCGCGGGTCGGACGCAACCTTTCCGATCCAGGACATCTTTGTCAGGTCGAACTTGATGTTTTCGTCGCCGCTGAGCTGACCATAGAGCAGCCCGGTATTGAAGGTGCCGAAGGTCAGACCATCCGGTTCGGAGGCATAGATGTAGTTCGTGCCCAGCAGATGGCCGGCGCCCGGCATGTTCTGCACGACGAATGTCGAGCCCGGCAGGTATTTCTGCATATATTGCGCAACAAGACGTCCGTTGGTGTCGTATACGCCGCCCGGCGCGGTCGCGACGATGTAGTTGACGGTCTTGCCGTTGAAGAACTCGACGCCGTCCTCGGCCGAGGCGAGCCCTGGCCAGAAAGCCGTCAGGATCGCTGCACCTGATACCGCGATGCGAAGTGTTTGAATTCCCATTAGTTCCTCCCATTGCCTTTCGGCGTAAGCTGGCCGCTCTTGCGGACACTCCGACAACGTCTGCAAGCGGCAAGCCAATCCCGCTCACGGTGACGCCGCCAACGTGAAACCGTCCTTGCAGTGCGTTTGGTGTTTCTTTCGGTGCGCGCCGGAAGGCGCGCTTTTCTTTGAACCGCCTCCTCGCGGATCCTGGTCAGGCTGCTCCGATCCCGATTGCCTGCACCATCCAGGGTGTTACGAAGCCGGGATGGAGCTGGATCTGCAGCAATGCGCCGAACATCAGGTAGAGCACCAGCGTGGCTGCTGCCGCCAACGAAAAAGCGAACCGCCACGACGCTTCGGCTTCCCGACGAAGGAACGTCAGCAGCAACACGGGCACGCTCACGTAAAACCCGAAGGCCAGGATCCCGGCGATGAAGGCCACGAAATAGGTCCACATCAGGAGCTCCTGCGAGACCGTGTGCGGTCCGAATTCCGGCAGCTCCGGTTCCGGACCGGTCTGCTGTGCCAGACCGGCGCGGGGCGCACCGTGGAATGCGCTCCTCGAGGCCGGCATCAAATCGATGCCGAGCTGGAGGAGACAGAGCGCGATAGCCGGCAGACCGACGATCAGAGGCATGAAGCGCGCCTTAGCTGGAAACTCCATCGAGAGGCCCACCATGACGATGAAGAAAGTGAGCATAACGATGGTGAGCCATGTGCTGAAAGAAAGGTTTTTCACGTGTTGATCTCCACGCTAGGCTGACGGCTGCCGGGCCGGAAATTGCGGTAGAAGGCGTAGACCATCAGCGCGACGATCATGCCGATGAGGACCAGCGACATCGGGCGCAGGAAGAACGAGTAACCCCACAGCTGCAGCGCCTGGTGCAGCGACGCTTCCGCCTGGCCGCCGAGAACAAGCCCGATGACGAAGGGCGAGCGTGGCCAGCCGGCCCGCTGGAAGCCGTACCCGATCGCGCTGAAGAGCACGAGGACCACGAGGTTCTGCCACTGCACGTCGCTGACGAAGCAGCCGATGGTCACGAAGACCAGGATGAAGGGCGCCAGCATGCGGCCGTTGACGAAGGTCAGAACCGCGAGCCACCGACAGACCACGAGCAGCATGGCAACAGCAATGAGGTTGCCCACGACCAGTGCCCAGATCAGCGTCCAGACCAGATCGAGATGCTTGGTGACCATCATCGCACCCGGCTGAATGCCAAGGATGAGGAAGGCGCCGAGCAGGACGGCCATGCCGGAGCTTCCCGGGATGCCGAAGAAGAGGGTCGGAAGCAGAGAGCCGCCTTCCTTGCCGTTACTTGCGGTCTCCGGGGCGATGACGCCCTCGATCGCGCCCTTGCCGAAGCGCTCCGGCGTCTTCGAGCTCTGCACCGCATGGCCGTAGCAGAGCCATGCCGCAGTCGAGCCACCGAGACCGGGGATCATTCCGATGACCGAGCCGATGACCGAGGTGCGGACCACGAGCCACCAGTGACGAGGGACTTCCATGACGCCCGAAAACATCTGCCGATATGAGAAAGCCTTGTCCATCGCCACGGCCGAGATCGAACCGCCCTTGGTGGCCAGCGCCAGCATTTCCGGGACGGCGAACATCGCAAGCACCGCCGTCACGAGGCTGACGCCGTCCCACAGGAAAAGCATGTCGCCCGCATAGCGCGGCGTGCCGGTGATCGGGTCCATGCCGATCGTCGACAGCATGAGACCGTAGAAGCCGACGATTAGGCCTTTGACGATCTTGCTGCCGCTCGCCAGGAACGCGATGAAACTGATGCCGAGAAGGGCAATCAGGAAGAACTCGGCAGGGCTAAACATCAGGATGACCGGTTCCAGCACCGGAATCATGATCGCAAAAACGACCGCGCCGATGATGCCGCCGACACCGGAGGCGGTAATGCTGGCCCCGAGCGCACGCGCCGCCTGCCCCTGCTTGGCCAGTGGATAGCCGTCAAGCGTGGTTGCCGCATCGTCACCATCACCGGGAATGCCGAACATGATGCTCGATATCTGGCCGCTGGTGCCGTTGACGGCGTGCATGGTCAACAGGAAAACGGCGCCCGCCACCATGTCCATGCCATAGACGAACGGAATCGCCATGGCGATGGAGAGCTTGCCTCCGATCCCGGGCGTCACGCCGACGAGTAGTCCGAAGACGACCGCGATCAGCATGAGACCCATGGTGTGGGGGGTGCTCACAAGGTTAAAGAGCGCCCCGAACATAGTCTCGATCATTTCTGGTTCCAATCCTCCCGTAGAATGGAGTTCCCGCCGATCAAATCGCGGCTCCATCGGGCAATCACTTGCGAACTCCTCCCGTAGACAGGGCGGTTGCCATCATTCGTGCTGGCCCTGTCTGTTGCGTGGCTTCATTAGTGCCATCGCCGGGACCTTTGTCCAAAGCAAAAAATTATGCTTAGTCCAGTAGTTTTCACGCGGACAGAACTTGGAGCAGTGATCAAGGGCGCCGCTGCAACCATGCGCAACCAAATGTTCATCTATTTGATATCACTCCGATTTCGCTTCTTTAGAAAGTAATAATAATCTGCATTAGACTGACCATTCCGCATCACTTTGGTTGTGACCTCGTCAGGCGAGACGGGCCTCACCTTGGCGCATTCGTTGGACGCGTTTTGCACACAGGGATGCGTCGATAAATTTTTCTTAGTGCGCCGCTAAGGCGAAATGGCATGGACTTTCCGTGGCTTACGCCACTAGCATTCCGATGCTCACACGCGCGCAGGGCAAGCGCGCCGCGCCAATCGCATCTCTATTCAATTTGCTCTCCCCGCGGCTTCGGGATGCCGAGGGGGATCGCGGCTATCGGAGTTCCAATGGACAAACCCGTCGGCGACATCGGCATGGAGAGGGAGGAGAATGTGACCTCTCTTGCCCTGCTCGCTTCGTTTCTGCGGCTCGGCGCCTCCTCATTTGGAGGGGGCATGGCCGGCTGGACCCATCGCGAGATCGTCGAACGCCGTGGCTGGTTGACCGACGACGAGTTCCTCAAAACACTGACGGTCGCCCAGATCATGCCGGGCGCCAATCCGGTCAATCTCGCCGTCTATATCGGCCTGAAACTGCGCGGGGTTACGGGCGCCTGTCTCGCCCTCTTCGGCATGGTGCTGCCTGCCTTCGCGGTGATCCTGGCTATGAGCGTCACCTATCAGCAGCTGAAGTCGCATCCCGAGGCGCAGGCGGTACTGCGGGGACTTGCCTGTGTCGGCATCGCCTCGTCATTGACGATGGGAATCAAGACCGCCCGCCGGCTCAAGGGACATGCACTGCCCATTCTGATGGCGGTGGCCGTCTTCCTGATGGTCGGCGTTATGCGCTGGTCACTCGTCGCTGTCGTCGCCGGCGCCATTCCCGTCAGCGCTGCCGCTACATTCTGGATCGAACGGGAGAAATCGCGTGGGTGACGACAAGCTGCTCAATCTGATTCTCCTCTGCATTCCGCTGTCCCTGGTTTCCTTCGGCGGTGGCCAGACGATCGTGGCGAGCCTCCAGCATCAGACCGTCGATATCCTGCATCTGCTGAGTGGCCCGCAGTTTACCGATCTCTACGCCATTTCGCGCGCAGCTCCCGGCCCCGGCACTTTGATCGTGGCGCTGATCGGATGGGAGGTCAGCGGCCTGTGGGGGGCAGTCCTCGCAACGCTCGCGATATTCATTCCCTCGTCCATCCTGCTCTGCATTTTGGGCAGCTACTGGCAGCGCCATCGCCACTCGGCCTGGGCACTTGCGGCGGAGAAGGCACTAGCGCCTGTCGCCGTCGGCCTGATTTTCGCCGGCGTTTTCGCCGTCGGCCAGTCGGCGAGATTCACGCCGCTCGAACTGGCAACGTCCCTTGGCGCGATTGCCGTCTTGCTGACGACGAAGACCGGCCCCTATCCTCTCCTCGGAGTTGTCGGTGTCAGCTATTTTCTGCTGAGCCTCGCCGGAATGGCCTGACCCTGTTGCAAGCCGGGCGCTTCGAGCCGCGGCCTCATTGGCCGCGGCCGCTGTCCGTCACCGGATTGGCTGCGGCCATCACCCGAACCTGACGAAAGATAAAAATCTGCCGGGCGCGATTGACCCGAGGGTGATTCACAGTATGATATTTAAATCAGAACATCGTTCCGTATATCGGAACACGCATCGGGAGGGTAAGGGCGCAAATGGCCGAACCATTGGTTTTGCGGACAGCGGTCGGGAAACACGACCACGTCAAACCCCTGAAGGATGGCAGGGTGCGATCGAGCCGGGTGACGCTCGAATTCCAGGAGTTCGACCCGCTGCCCAAGGCGTTCCGCACGATGGTGCGCGGCGGCGACCTCGATCTTTCGGAAATGGCGATCGTCACGCATCTCTTGGCACATCACTACGGAAAGCCGATCGCCGGCCTTGCCGTGCCTCTCTGGAGCCGGCTGCCGCATACCAACCTCGTCTGTCCCGTCCAATCGAAGGTCGATGTGCCGAGTGATCTGGAAAACACGAAGGTCGGCGTGCGTGCCTATGCGCAGACGTCCGGCGTCTGGGTCCGGGGCATCCTGCAGCATCAATACGGCGTCGACCTCAACAGCATCACCTGGGTCACCATGGAGGATGCGCATCTCAGCGAATACGACGATCCGGCGATTGCGGTACGCAATCAATCGGAAATGGCCCTGAGGCCACTGATGCTCGCAGGCGAGCTTTCCGCGATCATGGGCGAGCGCGAAGTCGATCCGGCGGGGATCCGCAGTGTCATTCCCGATGCCGAGAAGGCTGCGAAGGAGTGGATTGCCGCGACCGGCATCGTTCCGATCAACCACGTGCTGACGATCAAGACTTCTCTGACGGAAGAGCACCCGTGGCTCGCCGCCGAGCTGATGGAACTGTTCGACGAGGCGCGGCGTGTGGCCGAGGCCGACGGCGCGGCACCGCCTCCGCCTTATGGACTGGAGGAAAACCGCCGATCGCTGCAGCTCGCCTTTAATTATTCGGCCGAACAGCAGATCACGCCACGTGTCTATGACGTGGACGAACTTTTCCCTTCGATTTGAGGCTTGAGGAAGTGGGGGGACGAGGCCCGTCCCTCGCCCATTGCAGCACAAGGATGCCGCCATGATCATCGACATTCACGGACACTACACGACGGAGCCGCAGGCGCTCCACCAGTTCAGGGACAAGCAGCTCGCCGGTCTCGCAGACCCGATGCGCCGGCCGCTCTCGTCGGACCTCGGCATCACCGACGAGATGCTGCTGAAATCGGTCGAACCGCAGCTCAAATTCCAGAAGGAGCGCGGAAGCGACCTGACGATTTTTTCGCCGCGCGCCGCCGGCATGGCCCATCACGTCGGTACCGAAGCCATCAGCATGCAATGGTCGGCGATGTCGAACGACCTGATCTATCGAATCTGCAGCCTGCTGCCCGACAATTTCGCCGCGGTCGGACAATTGCCGCAGCATCCGGGCGCGCCGCCGAAGAATTGCATTCCCGAGCTTGAGCGCATCGTGAACGAGCTCGGTTTCGTCGGCGTCAATCTCAATCCCGATCCATCAGGCGGGTACTGGACCGATCCGCCGCTCACTGATCGGCAGTGGTACCCGCTCTATGAGAAGCTCTGCGAACTCGAGGTGCCGGCGATGATCCATGTGACATCGTCGTGCAATCCGTGTTTCCACCACACCGGCGCGCACTACATCAACGGCGACACCACCGCCTTCATGCAACTCATCCAAGGGGATCTGTTCAAGGATCTCCCGACGCTGAAGTTCGTCATCCCCCATGGCGGCGGCGCGGTGCCGTTCCATTGGGGGCGCTATCGCGGGCTTGCCCAGGAAATGAAGAAGCCGCTGCTCTCGGAGCACCTTCTGAACAACGTCTTCTTCGACACCTGCGTCTATCACTATCCGGGCATCGAGCTTCTGGCCAAGGTCATCCCGGTCGACAACATTCTCTTTGCCTCCGAGATGCTCGGCGCAGTCAAAGGCATCGATCCCGAAACCGGGCACCACTACGACGACACGAAGCGCTACATCGACCAGCTTGATACGCTCGACGAGGAAAGCCGCTACAAGATCTTCGAAGGCAACGCCCGCCGCGTCTATCCGAGGCTCGATGCCCAGCTCGCAAAGCGCGGGCGGCCGGCGCGGGCAGCGTGACACATCATGGGAGACGTTTCACCGATCATCCACCGCTGCTCGCCGGCCCCTCGTTGGGCCGCTTCAGCAGCAGGACGCGTCGTCGTCCGAGATGATCGCGTTCTTCATCCAGAACGGCGGCAGATCGTCCTCCCGAACTTCGACGGCGCGTTTGAAGACCTTGAACTGGTGGCGTCGGTCGGGCGCCGTCCAGAAGGCGACCACTGTTTCGAGTGGCGGGCATCCCGGCAGACCGCAGGCGATTTCCGACACCATGATCGCGACATCGTCGGCAAGCGCAAAACGCTCGCGCGTCCAGGCCTTCACCTGGCGGATGGCGGCGAGATGTTCGGGTTTCGAAGCAGCGGTCTTCAGCATGATTTTGAACCAGTCGCGCCGGCGCCCAGGCCTGCGGCGAACACCCTCTACATAGGGCGCCGCGGTCGCGCCTGTCAAAAACGAATTCGGAAAAACCAGCCGGACCGGAATGCCATGCCGTGCATCCGCCCGGAGCACTCGAAAGGAAGAAAGAGATGACGGAACAGGTCCTCGCGGCGGTCCGCACCGGTGCGGGCAAGATGGAAATGCGGGAATTCCCGATGCCAGATATCCCGGAGGATGCGGCGCTTATGAAGATGGAAGTGGCCGGCATCTGCGGCACAGACGTGAAGCTCTTCAAGAGCCCACCCAACAATGCGCCGACCATCATGGGCCACGAAAATATCGGCTATATCGCCAAGGCCGGCCGCGAGTTCACCCGTCGCAAGGGCTTCAAGGAAGGCGACCTTGTCTTTGTCGAGCACTACGTCATGTGCGGCAAGTGCCAGTGGTGCCACCAGGGACAGTATCGCCATTGCGAAAACACCGACTGGCGCAACAATCCGGATGGCATCCGTTACGGCTACACCTCGGCAGAACGCGCGCCGCACCTGTGGGGCGGCTTTGCGCAATATGTCTACCTGCCTTGGAACGCCGTCGTGCATGGCGTGCCGAAGGGCGTGACGCCTGAGCTTGCCGGTCTCGTCACGCCGATGGCGAACGGCGTGGAATGGTCGCTCTTCGACGCAGGCGTCGGCTACAATTCCACCGTCCTGATCCAGGGGCCGGGTCAGCAGGGCCTGTCGCAGACGGTCGTCTGCAAGCAGGCGGGCGCGTCGTTGATCATCGTCACCGGAACCTCGAAGGACGCGGCCCGCCTGGAGGTCGCGAAGATGCTTGGCGCTGACTATGTGATCGACGTGCAAAGGGAAGATCCGCTTGCGCGCATCATGGAGATCACCGGCGGCAAGGGCGTGGACATCTCGCTCGACTGCACGGCCGGCGCCGGGACGATCCCGATCCTCCTCGGCGTGGAGGCGTTGAAGCGAAAGGCGGGCACCATTCTCGTCCAGGGCGAGATGAAGGAGTTCCCGAACTTTCCGCTGGAGAAGGTGACTACGAAGGCGATCACCATCAAGAGTGCGCGCGGTCACAGCTATCTCGCCTGCGAGCTAGCGCTCGAGCAGATCGCATCGAACCGCTTCCCGCTTGAAAAAATCACCACACACCGCTTCGGCCTCAAGGACGCCGATCTCGCGATCCGCTCCGTCGGCGGACAAGGCGTGCCGGACGTCATTCACGCATCGCTGATGCCGTGGATGTGAGCCATAGGGATCAAGGAGGCACAGACAGATGACACTTGGTTTCAGGATCCTTGAGCGCAGACGGCGCGTCAGCGCGACGATGGTCGAAAAGTTTGTCGACTTGCCGGTGGCGAACGTCAGCGACGTCATGTCCCGCATGACGGCCGGCGGGGCAGCCCTCAGGCCGCTCCACGCCACCGGCGTGCTTGCCGGCGCGGCCTTCACGGTGAAGACGCGACCGGGCGACAATCTGATGATTCACAAGGCGCTGCTGATGGCCGGCCCCGGCGACGTCATCGTGGTCGATGCCGGCGGGGATCTCACCAACGCTCTCGTCGGCGAGCTCATGCTCTCCCATGCAAGGGCGATCGGCGTCACGGGCGTGGTGATCAATGGCGCCGTCAGAGACTATGGCTGGATCAAGACCAATACCTTCCCGGTCTTCGCCGCCGGCATCACCCATCGCGGCCCCTATAAGGACGGACCGGGAGAGATCAACGTTCCGATCTCCCTTTGCGGAATGATCATCGAGCCGGGCGATCTCATGCTCGGCGATGACGACGGCCTCGTCTGCATACCGTTCGACCAGGTCGAGGGCGTCTATGCCACGGCGAAAGCCAAGAACGAGGCGGAAGCGAAAACACTCGCCAACACGCTCGCTGGCAAGCTCGATCCGAAGCTCTGGGTGGACGAAAGCCTGAAAAAGCTCGGCTGCGATGGCGTTTAGAGCGGGATAAGTGTGAGCGGTTTCCGCCCGCCTCCCACTCTAACCAATCAAAATTGCTCACCGATTTGGGTCGGTCCGATCCAGATCGGTGATCGGTGCGCCCTGACGGGCGCGACACGTTCAGAAGCCGCCTGCCCCGACGCGTTACCGTGCCTTTCGAGGCACGGTCCGAGGCGCGCATAGGGCAGGCGGCTTTGAAAAGGATGATGCGCCGTTTCGAGGAGGATTGAATATGGCAATGACAACGATCGACGGCATCGCGACACGCTACGATGTATTGGGTTCAGGACCACCGTTGCTCATGTACTCGCCCGGCGGCTTCGATGCGACCATCGAGAAATGGCGGACGCAGGGCATCTATGCCGAGATCCAATTCCTGGAACAACTGCCTCAGCACTTTACCTGCATCACCTTCGACCGGCGCGAGACCGGCCAGTCCGGCGGCCGCGTCGAACGGGTGACCTGGTCGGATTATGTCAGGCAGGGCAAGGGCCTGCTCGACTATCTCGGCATCGACAAGGCGTATCTGATGGGCGGTTGCATGGGCTGCAGCGTTGTCGCCGCCTTTGCGGCCGAGCTTCCCGAATCCGTGCTCGGCATGGTGCTCTTCTGGCCGGTCGGTGGCGCGCGTTATCGCATCGCTGGCCATCAGCGCTTCGCCGAGCACCTGGCCTTCGTCCACCAGAACGGCCTGGAGGCGGTTGTCGCGCTGGCCAAAGAGAGCAACAAGGCCTTTGGCGCTGATCCTCGGGGCGGTCCTTGGGTCTCGGTTCTAAGGCACGATCCGAAGTTCGCGGAGCGCTATGTTCGGCTGAACGTCGATCATTACAAGGCGATCCTCGCGGGCATGCCGAGAACACTGCTCGACAGGGACACCTCACCCGGCGCCGAACCGGAGGACCTGTTGCGCCTGAACATCCCGACGCTGATCATTCCCGGGGCCGACGCCTCCCACGCGACATCGGCCGCGCGGTATCTCCAGGAATGCATCCCCGGATCGCAATATTGGGACGTTCCAGTCTCTGAGCAAACATCCGCGGCCACCAACGCGCGCGTGATCGAGTTCCTCCGCCAGACGGAAGCGTCGCGCAACGGCCGATAAGCCGATAAAAAGTGACAAAGCGGGCCCCCCGAAGATCAGGGGGCCACATCCTCCGCGGTCAAGAGGTCCGGCAGGAATTCCTTACCCTGCGTCGCGAGAAACTCCTCGAAAGCTGCAATGACCGGCGTCATCGCGCGATCGGTCCGGCTGACGGCGAACCATTGCCGGCGGATCGGCAGACCGACGACATCAAGGATCGTCAGTTCGCCTGCCTGAACCTCGGCAGCGACGCTGTGCGCCGCAAGAAACGCGACGCTGGTATCCGCCATCACCGCCCGTTTGATATCCTCGATCGACTCCATCTCCGTGTTGGGCCCATCGGCCCTTCCGGGAATCTCGCTCATGAACCGGTCGAAGAAGTTGCGTGTTGCGGAGTCCGGGCTGCGCAGGAAAAAATGCTCGCGCGCAATTTCCGCCTTCGAAATGCCCTGCCGCTTGGCAAGCGGGTGATTGGGTGCACTGACGACGACCAGCGAATGCTCCCCGAAGACGGCCGCGCGCACCGAAAACTCCCGCGGCGGGCGCCCGAGCAGCGCGACGTCAATCGTTCGATTCCTTAACCGCTCAACCGTTTCGGTGCGGCGGTCGATGAAAAGCTCGAGGTCGATGTCGGGATAGGCGCTCGAAAAGGCAACGACCATCGGCTTCGCGAAATACTTGACCGTCGAAACCGCGCCAACGGCAATGTGCCCGCGCTTGACGCCCTTGAAGGCGTCGAGCTCCGTTTCCAGCAGCGAAAGGCGCTCCTCGATATCACGAGCTGCAGCCAGAACCGCGTGTCCGGCTTCCGTCGGAAACATCCCGTGGGCCATGCGCTCGAACAGCTGCACGCCGGCTTCCGCCTCGATCTGCTTCAACTGCAAAGTGACGGCCGGAGCGGTCAATCCGAGCGCTTTCGCGGCGCCGACGATCTTGCTGTGCGCCTCGATCGCTCGTATCGACTTCAACTGCCGAAACGTGAGATTTTTCATGCGTGGAGCATAAAAAAACTTAACGCACACGTAAAGAGATTAAAATTTACTTTCGTGCGTAGATGGTTGATTTTCAACGTAGCAGGTTCGCCCCCAATGAGATCCGCACAGGTACCGAGCGGCATCTGCAAAATCGTTCGCAACATCAAGGGAACTGAAAGATGAAAGCAGCAATCAAAAGCGGTCTGCTGGCATTGGTCGCCGCAGCCCTCCCGGCCGTGGCCCATGCGCACACCGGCGTCGGCGCGGCAGGCGGCCTGGCTCACGGCTTCATGCACCCGGTCGGCGGCGTGGACCATATCCTCGCCATGGTCGCCGTCGGCACATTTGCCTCCATTATCGGCGGACGCGCCCTCTGGCTCGTGCCGGCAAGCTTCGTGTTGATGATGGCCGCCGGCGGCGCCCTGGGGATCGAAGGGATCGGCGTGCCTTTTGTCGAGATCGGCATCGCGGCGTCTGTGATCGTGCTTGGCCTCGCGGTCGCGCTTCGTTGGAACCCGCCGACCGCTGTTGCAATGGGCGTCGCCAGCCTCTTCGCGATCTTCCACGGCCATGCCCACGGTGCGGAAATGCCGATGGATACATCTGGCGTCCAATACGCACTCGGTTTCATGGCTGCGACCGCATTGCTGCATGTCGCCGGCATCGGATTGGGCTTCGCCCTTGGACGCGTCGGCGCCAAGTCCTACATCGCAACGCAGCTCGGCGGCAGTGCGATGGCGCTTGCGGGCCTCGGCATCATGACCGGCGTCCTCTAAGAACGGTTTCTGCAAAGGCAGGTCGTTATTGAGGCTACAAACAACAAACGGGCTGCTTGAGAAGCGGCCCGTTTTTTCACGTCTTCGGTAATATGCGACGCGACATAATCTAGTCGCCGGATCACTCCCCGCTACAGTCGTTCATTGCAGGAAATGCGCTGGTTCGTAAGACGGTTTTAGGACGCAAGCGCCAGCGGTAGCATAGCTCGCCCTCTAATCGCGTCAGCGACGCTTGAGGGTGCGGCCGAAGGCGGCCTCATCGATACCGAGCGTGTTGAGCGCTGCTGCGGACGGATGGCGGCGCTCTCTCGTCGCCATCGCGCACTCATGCGCGGCGTTGAACAGGCTCATGCCCTCCATAAACGCGCCGAACATGCTGCGAACCCATTCTGTATTAGCGGGACGACGTGCTGCGAGCGTTACCCTTTCGATCATCTCTCCGTTGCATACGGATAAGATATAATCCTGCCATGCAACTATAAGAAGACCAACGCAGACAGCCCTGCCATGCAACAACTGCATGGCGGGGCGAGCGTTCTCGAGTTCCCGCTAAAGCCTTACGCGGGTTCATCAAATCTGCTTCGCCAAAGAGGTGTTCTCTTGGCCCTAGATGACGAAGCTCTCCATCGTCTCCGGTGCGAAAATATCCTCCGCGGAAAGCTTCCGCTTCGACAACCCCTGCTCGTAGGAGTAGCGGAGGAACGTCTCCAGCGTCTCGCGGTTTTCTTTGAAGCCGTAGCTCCAGTAATCGTCACCCATAAGCCGACGTGCGTCCTCGACATGTGCGTTCAGCCAGGGCAACATGACCTTCAGCGCCGCCGTCTCTTCGAGCTCGCGATAGACGCGCGACTGCGCCTCGGCAAAGGCCTTGTAGAGCGATTGCGCGATCCAGCGGTGCGCCTCGTAGACGTCGCGCCGGATGACGATCGTGTGCATGATCGGAAAGATGCCGGTCCGCTTGAAATAGCTCCGCTCGATCTCGACGAAGTTCTCGAAGAGGCGCCGGACGCGGCCGGTCGGCCCCTCATAGGAAGAAGGTTTTCTGGCTGTGTAGAGCGCATCGATCTCGCCATCGCGCAACATGGCCGAGAGCGTCTGCGTCGGACCAATGCGGTTGACGCGGATGTGCTCCGGCAGATCGAGCGGCAGCTTTTCCGGCCGGTTCGGCTGCTCCTCCCCGCCGGCGTAATAGGTTACGTCGTCGACCTTCACGCCATACTCGTCGGAAAGGATACCGCGTATCCAGACCGGCGCGGTCATCTGGTACTCGGGTGTCCCCACACGTTTGCCGATCAGATCCTTCGGCTCGCGAATGCCCGACGCGGCGTTCACATAGATCGACGAATGCCTGAAATAGCGGGACGGGAAGACGGGAATCGCCACGAACGGACGCGTTTCCACGAAGCAGGACATGACGTATGACGAAAGCGACATCTCGGCGATGTCGAATTCCCGATGCCTCAGCATGCGAAAGAACGTCTCTTCAACGGGCATGTTGAGATAGACGAGATCGATCCCGTCAGGTGCGACCGTTCTGTCCATAAGGGGGCGTGTCCGGTCGTAGTTCCAACAACCGAACGATAAACGAAGCGACGAACTCAGAATAGTCTCCCTAGCACTACCGGGGATCAGGAAAGCTTGGGGTTGGTCGAGCGCAAGTCCGCGACTTACAAGCAAAAATCCTGGACGGCTCCTCCGCCGCTTCCCGCCTTTTTACATCTCCAATCTGCTTCGATCATCGAATGCGGGACCCCAAATGTCCAAGATAAAACCTATTGGCTTGCTCAAAGAGAATCCGCTTGCTCCATGGGAACCAGGCGATCAATCGGGTGCGCGTAAGGCCCAACCTCGGCCACCAGGCGGTCGACCATCTTGTCGATGAACGCAAGGAAGGGCTTTTCGTCCGCGACCCCTCGATGGGACGGATGAGCAAGGAACAGCGTCCGCTTGACGCCGGGCCGGTCCACGCGCCGCCCGATGATCTGGCCCGTCCTGATCTCCTCCGCAACGATCCCGTAAGGCATGATGCTTTGCGCAACGCCGTGGAGCACCAACGCCTTGATCGCTTCGTTCGATTGAACCTGGTAGGTGATCTTGACGTCGACGGAGAGGCGCGACGCCGTCTCGTGCACCCGCCGCCAGATGATGTCGCGGTTCGAAACCAGGGCAAGATCGCCGGCGACCGCTTGGCGGAAGGAAATATCACCGCCCTGCTCCCTGCCGTTTGCCGCCGAGACATGAAGAAGGTCCTCCTCCATCAGCGCGACGCGCCTGATACCCGGGTTCTCCTCTATGTCGTAAGCAAGCACGTAGTCGAGTTCGCCGCGCTCAAGTGCATCGGCCAGCACGAAGCTCAATTCCTCCACGACATGAAGCGCGATTCCCGGTAACTGCGCGTTGGCGGCAACGAGCAGTTCCGTCCCGATCAGCTTGAGAATGCTCGGCGTTGCGCCAAACCGGATGCGCACCCGCTCGCCGCCTAGCGCAATCAGATCCCGGCGCGTCTCCTCGAGCCGTTGCAGAATTTCAATGGAGCGCTCGTAAAGCAGCATGCCTGCGGGCGTCGCGCTCACGCCGCGCGAATGGCGATCGAGCAACTGGATCTGCAGGGCGTCCTCAAGATTGCGGATCTGGATGCCTAGCGCGGTCTGGGCGAGATTGAGCTGCTCTGCCGCCCGCGTAATGTTGCCCACTTCGACGACTTTGACGAAGTAGGCAAGCTGGCGGAGCTTCATTGCATGTCCAAGCATATGTGATGCGCGCCTTTCACCGGTCAGTAGAATTGGTCGAAATGAACCTGGGCCGGGGGAACGCCGAGGTCAATCAGCATCTTCTGGATCGCCTGCCCCATCAGCGGAGGACCGGCAAAATAGACCTCGCATTCGGGAAGGCGATCGGAGAAGAGCTTTCCCGCCAGCTCGTGCACGAAGCCGCGATGACCATCCCAGGCCTCGTCGTCCTCGCTCGAAACAATGGGATGGTAGTGGACATTGGAGCCGAAGCCCGGAAGTTCCGCCAGCATGTCTTTTCCGCAGATATCGCGTGCCGTCCGTCCGCCGTAGACGAAGTCGATCCGGCGGCCGGCCAAAAGCGGCGTCGCCGCGGCCGCGCGGGTGACCGATATCATCGGCGAAAGGCCGGAACCGCCGGCAAGACAGATGATGTCACGATCCGACTCGGCCCGAAGATAAGCCATGCCGTAGGGGCCGTCGACGCCGATGCGATCGCCGACCACGAGTCCGTCGAACAGCTTGCCCGTCGCCGCCCCGTCCGGCACCCGGCGGATCTGGAAATGCCATTCGCCCGCGTCGTTCTCCGTATTGGCCATGGAATAGGCGCGGTTACCCGTGACTCCGGGCAGTTCGAGCAAGGCGTATTGACCGGCGAGAAATCGGACGGGCTTGTCCAGCCGGAAACGAAACTCGCGGATGTCATGCGTGATGTCGCGCACTTCGATCAGTTCCGCCTGCTGCCGCACCGGCGGGAAGCGGCTTTCATATTGCGGCATCAGCCTGAGCTTTACGACACAATCCGTCAGCGGGCGAGTCTGGCAGCCGAGCCGCCGGCCGCGCTCCCGATCGCGATCGCTGAGACCGGGCGCATCGTGACGCAGATCCTCGATCTCACCTTCGAGAAGATCGAAACGGCAGTTGCCACAGGAGCCGACATTGCATTCATAGGGAAAGCCGAGACCCGCGCGCAACGCCGAGCGCATGATCGTGTCGTCATCTCCGCAAGTCCATTGGACATCGCTTCCCTTGAGTGCAATTGCCGGCATGTTCAACTCCCTAAGTCGTATCTCTCTCGAAAGGCCGCCGTGTAACCGAGGCGGGATGAAATGGCCGCGACCGCTTCGAGAAGCGCAGGCGAAAAGCCTTCAAGCACTTCGAGCGACAGCCGCTGCAATGGACCTGCGATGCCAACGGCGCCAACGACGGCGCCGGTCGAATCGCGCACTGGGGCAGCAATGCCCCGGATTCCGGGTTCGCTTTCCTCGTCTTCGATGGCAAAGCCCCGCTGCCGGACCTCGGCCAGAATCTCCCTGAGGCGCACCGGATCGGTAACGGTCTTCGCCGTTCGCCGCTGCAGCGGCCCAGCCAGCATGCGCTCGACCGTCTGCTCCGGGGCAAAGGCGAAGATCGCGCGCCCGACGGCACTGCAATGGGCGGGCTTGCGCGCGCCGAGGTCTGATTTCATCGCCAGAGCCTGCGGACTTTCCAGATCGTAGACGTGCATCACCTCGCCATCGGAAGGGATGCCCAGAATGATTGTCTCGCCCGTCAGCTTGCGCAGGTCGAACAGATAGGGGCGCGCCTCGTTCGAGAGATCCATGCGCCTGCGCACAAGCGTACCGAGGGCGAAGAGGCCGACCCCGAGGCGATAGCGTTCTGTTTGCGGGTTCTGCTCGAGCAAACCCTCGGTAACGAGCGTCACCGCCAGACGATGAACCGTGCTCTTTGCGACCTTCAGCCTTTGCGCCAGCGCACTGACGCCGATCTCGGCCTCATCCTCGGAGAAAGCCTTCAGGAGGCGGATCGCCGTCGTGACCGACGAGAGGCGGTTGCGCTTGCCTGCGGGGCCTTTTCCTCCGCGCGCGGGTGGTTTGGTGGGTGCGTTCATGGCGTGATTGTCCGTTTCATCGCGAGAGTTACGGCTCGTCCATAACACAGTTGTCATGGTCTCACATCACCACCCTGCCAACCTTAAACCCTGAGCGCGCTCAGCATTTCGCCGACATATTCGTCTCCGTTGGAGATCACGAGCATTGCCGCGAAAGGACGCATGGTTGTCAGCGTGCGCGCCAGATCCTCCGCGGAGACACCGTCGGCATTGCGCACCAGGCCAGTCGTCAGCTTGTTGCGGACGAAGCAAGCATTGCCGATCACTTGCGCGGCGTCCGCCGCAGTGCCGGCTGTCGTTATCATGATGATGATGTCGGCATCGGCGACCTCATCGGCGAGGCTGAGCGTCTTGCCTTCAAGGTCCTCCAGAACCGCGTCAACCGGCAGCATGTGCAGCGTATCTGTTGCGCCCTTTGCGCTCACATAGCGCAGAAAACGGGCGCCGCTCCAGGACATGCCTGCAAGGGTGCGCAGCAGCCCCAGGCTCGGTTCATCCAAAGCGATGACACGCGATTTGCGTGGGCGGGAATTCGGGTATTCGATACGGAACCGGGATTCCTCCGCAGTGGCGAAGCGCGCACTTTCGCTCAGTCCGAGTTGCATGACATTTCTCCTCATTGATGCGGAGGCGTCCCCGGCACATGGCCCCGGGGACAACCCAGATGGCCGCAGCCTCAGACGCTGGTCGGCGCCTTGCCCTCGATCACAGTCAATGCCTCTTCGGCGACATCGACATAGGACTTGTCGACGGGCAGCACGATCGCAGCCGAGCGAACGCGTTGGTGCGCCGGATCGACACCAGGAGGAACCACGCCCTTGTCGCGCAGAGCGCGGGCAGCCTTCATCAGGCGATGGCGCGCCATTATGATGCCGTTATCTGTCGACACCAGGTTTTCCTTGCTGCGATCGACGATCGGACCCATGCTTTCCTGCAGCGAGGCGTCCTGCATGGCGATGCCTTCGACGCCGGAATAGGTGATGCCCTTGCGCTGAGCCTCGCGGTCCATGAGGTAGTCATTGTCCTTGTTGGCGAGCGGCCGGTAGGTCCCCGGCACATAGGCGACATGGATGCCCTTGCCGGCCTTCATCGCCCCGCGCTCCTCCGTCGTCAGAGCGCGTACCGGGTGATAGTCGAAGCTCCAGGCCCAGCAGTTCTCGTCGTCGATCGGGATCCAGAAGTGCCCGTGAACCGGATGGTCGCCGCGCGGCGGGACCATGGTGAAGGACGGCATGACCCAGGGCGTGACGCGCCAATAGTAGTGGCCTTCCTCGGCATTGCGCCGAGCGCCGATGTAGAGGCCGCCTTCGCTATCGGTCACCTCGAAGAAGGGTCTCGCATCGGACATGTTGTACTTGTTGCCGCGCGCCCCCTTGAAGAGCGGGTCGCTGTTGAGATTGCCGCTGTGGAGCCAGGACACGTGGCTGGAGTCGATGCCACCTTCCATGGCCTGCAGCCAGTTGCACTCCTGCCAGCGCTTCGACGTGAAGGTCTGCTCCGAGGGAACGAGCGCAAATTCCCATTCGGGATGCGGCGGCTGCTTTTCCGCCGGTCCCATATAGGTCCAGAGGATGTCGCCGATCTTGATCAGCGGATAGGATTTCAGCTTGATCTTACCGCAGTAACCGCTTTCCTTCGGCTCGGACGGCACCTCGGTGCACTGGCCGGTGTGGTCGTACTTCCATCCGTGGTAGGGGCAGCGCAGGCCGCCCTGCTCATTGCGGCCGAACCACAATGAGACGCCGCGGTGGGCGCAGAATTCGTCGATCAGGCCGTAGTGGCCTTCACTGTCACGGAAGGCGAGCAGACGCTCGCTCAGGAGCTTCACACGGACCGGCGCGCAATCGTTGTCCGGAAGCTCCTCCGCGAGCAGCGCCGGGATCCAATAACAGCGAAACATGTCGCCCATCGGCGTGCCGAGGCCTGTCTGCGTTAGCAGATCGTTCTGTTCCTTCCTGAGCATTTCACTTCCTCCATGTTGCGGACTGCTTGAGCGGTGCGCGGATTTGAATCGCCTTTCCGAGCGTCTCGCGGCTTTTCCGAATTCCGGGTTGACGTTCTCGGCCGATCAGGTATCTTCTGCGTTCCTTTATACGGAACGTTGTTTCTTTTTAAGCAACGTACAATCTGATGACCATCCCGTCAAGCGGGCCTGCAACGCAACGAAGGAGGAGCCAGGAATGGCCGAGGCAAGCACCAGAGTAAGGCTGTGTTCCACGAGCGACGTCGATTGGGACAGCGCCATACGGGTTGAGGAAGGCGACCTCACCCTCGCCGTCTTCAACGTCAACGGCGTGTTCTACGTTACCGACGACCTGTGCACGCACGGCCCAGGTTCGCTTTCCGAGGGCTATCTCGACGGCCACACGATCGAGTGCGACTTCCACAACGGCGCGTTCGACATCCGCACGGGCGAAGTGGTCACGCCGCCCTGCATGATCCCGATCAAGACCTACAAGGTGGTGATCGAGGACGAGAACGTGACGATAGAGGTTTGACGCGCCTCAGGCGCGGCCGGCGTGTCCCGGCGCGCTTGCGGAAACGATGACGTCGTATATTGTGGGATTTATTCAATCTCACGGAGGAACTCATGCAGGTTCATAAAAAAAGCGACAGCGCGGCGGCAGCGGACGCACCATCCGAGGCACATCTGCGGCTTGATGTAGCGATGAGCACACGACTGCTCAACAGCCTGAAAATACTGGAGTATAGCGGCCATGTCAGCGCCCGGTTTCCGGGAGGCGTAACCTTTCTTATCCAGCCGCAGGAGAAGAGCCGCGCGGAAGTGTCTCCCGACGATCTCCTGGTCTGCGACCTTGACGGCAAGGTCGTGTCCGGCCCGTCAGGCGTCAAGCCGCCTTCCGAGGTATTCCTTCATTGTGAGATTTATCGCGCAAGGGCGGACGTCAATTCGATCGCGCACTTTCACCACGACGTCACCAACGTCTTCACGCTCGTCGAGGACGTGCCGCTGCTGCCCTTCAAGAATCACGCGATCCGTTGGAAGAGCGGCATTCCGGTCCATCCGGATCCCGCCCACGTGGACGACGCCGAGAGGGGTCGGGGCATCGTCGCGACCCTTGGACCGCACCACGCCATGCAGATCCGCGCGCACGGGCAGATCGTCACCGCCGAAACGGTGCGCGGCGTCTTCATCGATTCGGTTCATCTCGTCGAGAACGCCGAGGCTGCCTATCGCGCCGCCGCAATCGGCAAGGTGAAGCCGCTGACGGAAGGCGAAGTCGAGTCGTTCTCCCACAGCTTCAGGCGTGGACATCACATCCGCAAGCTCTGGAGCTATTATGCGCGCGGCGCCATCCGGGACGGCATTTTCCCCGAAGCCTGGAACGCGGCTGCCTGAACCGGGATACTGCATGTTTCCTCAAATCGTTGCCGATTTAAGGATAAAAACATGCAGCAATTCAAAGTGCTACAGCGTCCGTAGCGCGTCTGATCAGACGCTCGGCGCTGTAGCCGAGAAACCTCGACGAGGCCGGGCGACCGGCCTCTCAAATTGCCGCTTGATGGAAGCGATGGGCTGACACAAAATGTGTGCGAATCCCACATCGACGGACAGGCAACTTGCGGTCCGTTGCGCAGAACGAGCCACCCGCGCCGTTTAAGCTTCGAGTACTAGTATCGATGTCGCCATCAATCGGCCTGTCTTCGCGATCTCCCCTCTCTTTCATTTTCCAGGCCACTGAACTGCGGGGGATCGGCGCGTGAACAGCCACGAAAAGATGCTCGGCATCCTCGATCTTTTCGACAGCGGCGAGGACGCGGTGGCCGTCACGTTCGACGAGATGCATGAGCGGCTGGGCTACACCCGTTCGACGCTCTATCGCTATTTGAAAACCCTGACGGACGCGGGCCTTGTCACCTCGCTGCCCTCGGTCGGCTACATGCTCGGTCCGCGGATCGTCGAACTCGATTACAAGATCCGCACGGGCGACGTGCTCATCCGGGCGGCGCGACCGGTGATGGAGGAGCTTGCCAGCCAGTTCCGCGGCATCGCCCTCCTCTGCCGTCGATATCGGTTCGACGTGCTTTGCGTCCACCAGGAAAGCGGCACCGATACGATCCACAGCAACTACGAGCGCGGACGCAGGCGGTCGCTCCTTCACGGCGCAGCATCGCTTGGAATCCTCGCTTATCTGCCCGACCATCAGCTGCGCAAGTTCTACGGCCTGGAACCGGAACAATTCGCCGCCGCCGGGCTCGGCACGACACTGAAGGAGGTCAAGGCCGCGCTGAGGGAGCACCGGCAGCGAGGCTGGGTGAGCACGACCGGCGATGTGACCCCCGGTGTCACCGGCGTGGCAGCGCCCGTCTTCGACAGCCGCTCGGAAATTCTCGGCAGCCTCAGCCTGACACTCCGGGAATCACGCAACAACTCGAAAATGATCGAGGATGTCGCCGAGCGCGTCGTCTTCTGTGCCGGCATCATCTCCAAAACCGTCGCACGCAGTTGAGAAGCGACGCAGTTCGCGCCCTCTCTCGCTCTCCAATGGCGACGCAGACGTGCGGCCGGATCGGAAAGGAGGCCTTTCCGAAAACGCACTACCGTCCTTCCCCGCGTCTGTTAGCGTTTGCCTGAAACGGGCAATGCGGAGCGGACACGCTCCCGCGGCGCGAGCGCGGCTCGCCCCCTGCCTGATTGAGACCAACCGAGAGGAGACAGGAATGCATCAGGACCCACTTGGCGGTGGCACCGGCACGCATTGGCACGAGCCCGCCGGCACCAAGAAGGCTGGCTTTGGCGAATTCAAGAAGCAGCCGACACCCTATGACCAATTCATGGAAGAGGAAGGCATTCCGGTCTTTCGCGATCTCGGTGTTTCGAGCGTCAAGAACCTGCCGTTGAAGCCGTGGAAGCGGACCGGCGGCAACGGCACCTACATTCAGCTCTATGGCACCGAGACAAAGTGGGGCTGCCACCTCGTAGAGGTTCCCGCCACCGGCGCACTCAACGCCGAGAAGCACATGTATGAGGAAATCTACATCGTGGTCGAGGGACGCGGCTCCACGGAGGTCTGGCTCGAGGGCGAGGGGCGCAAGCATGTATTCGAGTGGCAGGAGGGCTCCATGTTCTCCATCCCGATGAATGCCTGGCACCGCATCGTCAATGCCACCAACAGCCCGGCGCTGCTGCTCGGCGGCACCACGGCGCCGAACGTGCTCAACCAGATCCAGAACGTCGACGCCGTCTTCAACAACCCTTACGTCTTCCGCGACCGCTTTTCGGGCGCCGACGACTTCTACAAGTATCGCGAAGAGATCGAGCCCGATCCGGTGCGCGGTCTTGCCATGCGGCGGACGAACTTCCTGCCGGACGCCGTCAACTGCGAACTGCCGCTCGATAACCGCCGCTCGCCCGGCTACCGACGCGTCGAGCCCTTCATGACCAACAATACCTTCTATTACTGGATTGGCCAGCACGAGAACGGCCGCTATTCCAAGGCGCACGCCCACACCTCGGCGGCGATCCTGATCTGCCTGAAGGGCGAAGGCTATACCTACACCTGGCCGGAGCAATACGGCGTCAACCCGTGGAAGGACGGCCACGCCGACAAGGTGCGTCGCCTCGACTACGGCCCGTTCGGCATGGTGACGGCCGCACCCGGCGGCGCCCGTTGGTACCACCAGCACTTCAGCGTCTCCAAGGAGCCCTTCCGCCTGATGGCTTGGTTCGGCCCGCACAACCCGGGCCGTGATCCGGGCGCACCCGGCGAAAAGCATACCGACTACACGGCAATCGACGTCAATGAAGGTGGCACCGCCATCCCCTACTGGATGGAAGACCCCTTCATCCGCAACGAATACGAGGCCCATCTCAAGCGGAACGGCGTGGAAATCCGCATGAAGCCGGAATGGTACGAGAAGCCGGCCGACACGACCAAGAAGATGTCGACGGTCGTCTGATTGGCGGAGCGATGTTAGAGGAAGAAGAACAGGGCGGCCGGATATTCTTTTCGAATGTCGGCCGCAGCATGGAACTCGAGGACGAGATCCGGCTGACCAGTGTCGGTATCGACATCGGTTCGTCGACCTCTCACCTTGCCTTTTCGCTTATCGTGCTCGAGCGGCTCGATACGCGCTACATGGTGGTCGAGCGCACGCTGCTGCATCAGTCCGACGTCTTGCTGACGCCCTACGCCGGCGACAACGAGATCGATGCAGAGGCACTCGGTGCGTTTATTGCCGAGCAATACGAGGCAGCCGGTCTCAAGCCGGAGGCGATCGACACCGGTGCGCTTATCCTGACCGGCGTCGCGGTCCGCCGCCGCAATGCGCGCGCGATCGGCGAGATATTTTCCGCCCAGACCGGAAAGTTCGTCGTCGTCAGCGCCGGAGACGGGCTGGAAACGACGCTCGCTGCCTTCGGTTCGGGCGCGGTCGCGCGTTCCGGCAAAGGCGAACGGGTGCTAAACGTCGATATCGGCGGCGGCACCTCCAAGCTCGCGCTCTGCGGAGGCGGCGCGATCCAGCATATCAGCGCCATCGATGTCGGTGCGCGCGTAATCGCGTTCGACGCCAACCGTCGCATTACCCGGATCGAAGAGGCAGGCTATTATTTTGCGCGTCGCGCAGGGGTCGCAGTCGACCTCGGCGCCATATTGACGGCCGAGGACGCTCGAAGCATCGCCGCGTCGATGGTCGATGTGCTGTTCGAGGCCATGCAGGGCGGCGAGATGCGGCGGGAAACCGCCGATCTCCATCGGTTGCCTCCTTTGCCGGCCGGTCCAACGCCCGACGTCGTGATGATCTCGGGTGGTGTTTCCGAATTCCTCTACGCGGATGCGGAACAGAATTTCAGCGATCTCGGCCCCCTCCTCGCCGTCGAACTTCGGCAGCGCCTCGCAAATTGGTCTCCGCGGCTGGAGCGCCCGCAGCAGGGCATTCGCGCAACCGTCGTCGGCGCCTCACAATATACGGTGCAAGTGAGCGGCAGCACGATCTTCGTCGATCCGCTCGACATGCTGCCGGTGCGCAACGTGCCGGTCATCAAGCCGGCGCTCGCCTTCGGGGAAGAGATCGATGCGGGCAGCATCGCGGAAGCGGTGCGGGAAAGCCTGGCGCGGCTCGACCTCACAGACGGTGAGAGTGCGGTGGCCGTCTGCTACGAATGGGAAGGCTCGGCGAGCTATCGGCGCCTCGACGGTTTCTGTCGCGGCATCGTCGAAGGCCTTGCGCCGGTCCTTCACGGCGGTCATCCGCTGATCCTCGTCGGTGAAGGCGATATCGGTGGCCTCGTCGGAATGCACTGCAAACAGGAAGCCGGCATCTCGAAACTCGTTTCCATCGACGGCATCAAGCTCGACGAGTTCGATTTCATCGACATCGGCGCCATGCTCGAAACGTCGGGCGCCGTACCGGTGGTGATCAAGTCGCTGGTCTTCCCGAGCCTCGGTCTCGGCCATGAAGCTTTCGACCGCGACTGAGAGCAGCAATCGACCGCTGTTTACGCCTGCCGCGAAGCCTCCGGGGCTTCGCGGCATTTCTCGTTCAATGGCCTGCCACCATGGCCGCGAGTGCGGCCGCGTCCTCCGGCGTCTGGTTCCCTCGCCAGACGACGTGCATATCGGGACGCACGAGGATGAGATTGTAGCCGTAGATATCGCGCGCCCTCTGCTCGGCAATATCGAGGGTCGCGAACGGCACGCCGCGAGCGCAAAAAGCCTTGCCGAGAGCGCCGTCGTCGGCGCCGGTGCCGCCGAGCCTCAGGAGTGTATAGCCTTGGCCGATGCGGTCCTGCACTGGCTCGCCATTGTCGAGCCAGAGATGCGGCAGCCGGGCACCGGGCCAGGTGGTCGGATGGTACTCGCGGAAGAGATGTTCCGGTCCCCCGGGCTCGTCGGTGATGACCGGAGAGCCGACATAGCGATAACCGAGCTCGGCGCCGATCATCTCGTTCGTCTTGCGCTGCTCAACGTCTGCCACACGCGCGAGATTGTCGCGTGTCGCCTGGCCCGCCGGCGTCGCGTCGCGGATGTCCGGCCGATACTCAGAGCGCCACTTGCGTCGGCCGAGCGAGGCGTAACGCGACGCGCCGACATTCCGATCGCCCACTTGTCGCCTCTCGATCTCGTAGGAGCGCAAAAGATTGGGCCCGCCCCAACCCTGGAGGGTGGCCGCAAGCTTCCAGCCAAGATCGACGGCGTCGCCGACACCAGTGTTCATGCCGAGGCCACCGGTCGGAATCACAAGGTGTGCCGCGTCGCCCGCCAGGAAAACCCGCCCGGCGCCGTAGTGATCCGCCAGCAAGAGATTCTGCTTCCACTGCCCGACATAGAGCATCGTGTAGTCGACCGGCGCACCGACGGCCCTCTCGAACTGCTGGGCCATGTCCTCGTCACTTTCGACGACGGCATGGAGCGTCCAGTGTTTGGTCGAATCCTGCATGATGAGGAACGTCGCCTGCCCGTCGGCGACATGATAGTGCCGCCCGCGCCCGGGACCGTCCCCGATCGGAATGCGGTCATAGAGCGTCTCGCTGTAATAGAGCGCCTGGCGGAGGTGCAGGAGATTGCCCTCGCCGCGCAGTTTGATGCCGAGCTGCTTGCGCACCGGGCTCGCGCCGCCGTCGCAGCCGACCAGGTACTTGGCGCGGAAATGCTCGATCGACCCCTTCGCATCCGCGGTCCGGGCGGTCACGCCGCCTTCGTCCTGTTCGAGCGACAGGAATTCGCAGCCATAGCGCACGGTAACGCTCGGCAGGCTTTCGGCGACCGATTTCAGTAGCGGCTCCAACGTATATTGCGAAATGAGTTGATAGGCTTCGAGCGGCTGCGAAGCATCGGTGCTCCGCGCGATCTCCGCCAGCGACTCGGCAACCGACGGATAAGGCAGCCGCAACAGCGGCGGCTCGTTCATCGCCAGCACGACATAGACGTCCATCGGGATCGAGGCATCGAGGCCAGCCGCCCTGACCTGCTCGGAAAGACCCATGCGCCTGAATATTTCCATCGTACGCGCATTGCAGCGCTCCATCTTCGGAAGGAATTCCGGCGCCGCCTTCTTCTCGATCAGTGTGCAGCGCACGCCCCTTTGGCCAAGATCGATCGCAAGCGTCAGTCCGACAGGTCCGGCACCGACAATGAGCACGTCCGTTTCGCGCATGATAAGATTCCATCACCTTTAGTTATCGACCCAACCCGAGCTAGCGAAATGACTTCGCTCACAGCCACGACACCGGGGAGCGTTGCTCGACAGGGATCACGAACTTGTACTGTCAGTTCATTTCATTCGTCAAACGGAAATTGATAGAATCTCAAATTGCGAGAAAGTGTGAGATTTTACTGGACATTCCAATTGTGTTTGGTCAATTGTGGTTGGCGCACGGTGCGTTCGCTGATGCCGCAGGGCGGCTCGCGTGAGGTGGGAGGAACGGGTGACGAAAAAGATCGAGCTGACGCTCGCCTGCGGCGATTACGAGATCGTCCGGGCGCTGAAGGAGGGAGACGTGCGACCGGACGGGATCGAACTGACGATCCTGACCGAGATGGATTCGACGACGCGTCACTGGCGCTTTCTGAGGAACGGCGAATTCGACGTTGCCGAGGTGTCGCTGTCATCCTACATTGCCGCGAAGACACGGGGCCTGCCCTTCGCGGCAATCCCGGTCTTCCTGCACCGCCGCTTCCGCCACAGCTTCATTTTCACCAACTCCCAAAGTGGAATCCGCGAACCGAAGGACCTGATCGGCCGCAAGGTCGGCGTGAAGAGCTATCTCGTCACCGCGACGCTCTGGCTGCGCGGGCTTCTCGAAAGCGAATACGGCGTCCCGCACAAATCGATCGATTGGTATGCCGAACTGGACGAGGATGTCGATTTCACGCCGCCGGAAGGCCTCCGGCTTCATCGGCTTCCCGACGACAAGTCGGTTGAGCAGATGCTGCTCGATGGCGAGATCGACGCGCTCCTCCATCCCGACCTGATCGAACCCATCGTCCGGCGCGATCCCCGCGTCGGCCGGCTCTTTCCCGACTACAAGCGGGAGGAGATCGCCTATTACAAGCGGACCGGCATTTTCCCCATCATGCACGTTGTCGGCATCCGTCCGGAGATTGTCGAGCGTCACCCCTGGGTGCCGATCAATCTCTATCAGGCGTTCAATGAGGCGAAGCGCATCGCCATGCAGCGAATGGAGAATCCGCGCATCGTGCCGCTCGCGTGGTACCGCGAGGCCTGGGAGGAGCAGCAGGAAATTCTCGGCGACGACCCCTGGGCCTATGGCCTCGACGGCCAGAACCGCAGGACGCTCGAAACCGTCGTCGGCTATGCGCACGAACAGGGCCTGATCGATCGCAAGGTGCCACTTTCCGAGCTTTTCCTCGACGTGTCGCAAGGCCGCAAGCGGGGGGACAAACACCGTGTGTAGTGCCTGCGACCTGCAAGACTCGGGCGGAGCAGCCCTCCCTAGCGGCAATCCTTTCCTGTGCAATGCCCCATCGGAGCAAAAGACGATGCATGAGGACGTGAAACAGAGAATGGTCGAGGCCGGCAGGATTCTCGAACAGGCCGGACAAGGCGACTGGACGCGCGGCCATATTTCCGTGCGCGTGCCGGATGCGCCGGATCGTTTCTACATGAAGGCTTCCAAGATCGGCCTTGAGGAAATCACGCTCGGCAACCTCATCACTGTCGGCCTCGACGGCGAGAAGATCGCCGGCGATCTCGGCCGCCACAACGAGGTCTACATCCACTCCGAGGTGCTGAAGGCGCGGCCCGACGTCAACGCCGTGGTTCACACGCATGCGCCCTACGCCGTCAGTTTCTCCGCGCTCGCCAAGCCGTTGCAGGCCATCGGCCACGCTGGGTCAATCTTCTCGGAAGGACTGCCAGTCTTTTCCGAAACGACCGAACTGATCACCACGGCCGAACGCGGCCGCGCGGTGGCCGCGACGCTCGGCGGCCATGGCGCCATGCTGCTCCAGAACCACGGCATAGTCACCGCCGCCCGCAGCATCGAGCAGGCGATCTACCTGGCGCTTTCGCTCGAAACCGCCTGCATGATGCAGCTTTGGGTCGAAGCGGCGGGCGGCGCCAAGGCACTCGGCAAGCCCGAGGACATCAAGGCCAAGCGCCGGCACATGTTCCGCGAAGAAATGTTCAAGGCCACCTTTGCCTACCTCGTCCGGCGCCTGAAGCGCGGCTGATCATCGGCACCCACCAGCAAATCGCACCAAGAGGAAGACGATGCACTACATCGATGCGTTCAATCACTTTTTCCCGAAAGCGCTATGGCAAAGGATCCAACAGCTCGACGGGGCCGGCAAGGATATCGGCCGCAGGATGCAGGGCATCCCCTGCATCTACGACCTGGAGGCCCGCTTCCGCGTCATGGACGAGTTCAGGGACTATTCGCAGATCCTTTCGCTCGGCATGCCGCCGCTCGAAGCCATGGGCGGTCCGGAACTGGCAACCGAGTTTGCCAAGCTCGGCAATGACGGGCTGGCCGAACTTGTCGAGAAGCATCCGGACCGGTTCGCCGGTTTCGTCGCCGCGCTGCCGATGAACGCTCCCGAAGCGGCGGTCAGGGAAGCCGAGCGCGCCTTCACCGAACTAGGCGCGAACGGCCTGCAAATCCACACCAATGTCAACGGCGCGCCGCTCGACGAGGAACGTTTCTTTCCGATCTTCGAAGCCGCTGCCCGCCACGGCAAGCCGGTGCTGCTGCACCCGTCAAGGACCTCGTCCATGCCGGACTATGCGACGGAGGACAAATCGAAATACGAGATCTGGTGGACCTTCGGCTGGCCCTACGAGACCAGTGCCGCCATGGCCCGCCTCGTCTTTTCCGGCTTCATGGACCGGCTGCCGGCTCTCAAGGTTCTCGCCCATCATATGGGGGCGATGGTCCCCTATTTCGAAGGACGTGTCGGCCCCGGCTGGGACCAGCTCGGCAAGCGGACCTCGGACGAGGATCTCTCGCTCGTGCTCAAGCGGCTGGAGAAGCGCCCGCTCGACTATTTCAAGGAGTTCTATGCCGATACCGCCGTATTCGGCTCGCGCGCGGCGACGCTCTGCGGCCTGGAATTTTACGGCAGCGACCGCATCCTCTTTGCGTCCGACTCGCCATTCGACCCGGAAAAAGGCCCGGGTTATATTCGGGACACGCTGAAAATCCTGAACAGCCTCGACCTGCCCAAGGCGGACCTCGAAAAGATCTGCTTCCGCAATGCTGAGGCGCTCTTCGGGCTTTCAGCGCATTGAAGTTTGGGGGGCAGTCGACGCTGGCGATGGGGGGCGCCCGCGCCGGCGTCGACAGCGCCAGGGCGTTTATCACCCGGTACCGATCATCGGGCGCTTACGGGCCTAATAAATACGACAATTTGGTGAGTTCACCATTTACTTCGACCAGAAAGCGCAGAATATTAGCATCTTGGCAAATGGGAGGAAGCTTTTCGGACCCTCTCGTTACATCCGCCCGAACGGCTTCCGCCCCTTGACCACAAGGGAGGACCAACATGAGGCGAGTTTTATTGCACGCGGCATCGGTCGCGGCGTTATCTCTTTGCGCCCAAAGCACCTTTGCCCAATCCGGCAGCGTCGAAAAGGCTGTCGGCGGCTACAACTTCGATGAAGCGGCCAAGGAAGCTCCAGAGACGAAGAACTTCCATTCGGCCGACGGCCATCTCACCTTTGCCATCGTGACCCACACGGCCGGCAACGGCTTCTTCGATCCGGTCTATGTCGGGGCCAAGGTGGCCGGCAACATGATCGGCGCCAACATCCTGCTGCTCGGCTCCGAATCGCCGGTGGACGATCCCGCCCGCGAGATCGAGATCTTGAACCAGATCGTGCAGGATCCGACGATTGACGGGATCATCATGACGACTCCGCAGGCCGGGGCATATAACGACATCGTCAAGGCCGCCGAGGCCGCAGGCATTCCGGTCGCCACGACCAATTCCTTCGACGGCACGATCACCAACCGCAGCGGCATCAGCCATACCGGCCAGGACGCTTCGGCTGCTGCGATCGGCGGTGAGGCGCTTGCCAAATGCGTGCTGGATAGCGGCGCCACTTCCGGCTCCATTCTGCTGCCCTCGTCGACCGCGATGGGCAACATCGAGGTCAATAACCGCGTTACCGCCGCCTTCAACGCAATCGTCAAGACGCTGAAGGATGCCGGCAAGCTCGACGCCTTCAAGGTCGATGCCGGCCCGGAGAACGTCGGCATCGACACAAACCCGAACGATCCGGTCAACGCGCTTGTGTCGCTGTTCGAGTCGCGCGGTGACGTGGTCGGCGCCTTTACTGCCAACAACGTCTTCACGCCGCCGCTGGTCAAAGCGGTCGAGCAGAAGGGGTGGACGAACAAGTTCTGCGCCTTTGGTTTCGACCTTGGTCCGGCCCAGCAGGAAGGTATCGCTGCCGGCAACCTGACCGGCTCCCTCGGGCAGCAACCGTTTCTGCAGGGCTTCTGGCCGGTAATGCAGCTTTACCTGCAGATCGACCGTGGCATCTCGGCCGCCAATCTCGACACACGCGCCCAGCTCGTGACGAAAGAGACGGTTGGCAAGGTCGGCAAGCGCTTCGAGAACTGAGACTGCACTGCATGTTTCCTTGAATCGAGTCCGATTTAAGGGTGCAAACATGCAGCGATTCAAAGTGCTACAGCGACCTTTGCGCGTCTCGAGAGACGCGCGGCGCTGTAGGCGCATCTAGATAAAGGCGGGAGGGTGCGTCTCTCCCGCCCCAGTGGAAGGACCCACCGGTAGGAACTCCATGGCGCTCACGACAACATCGCTCGGCCGCGCACCACCGCAACTTGTCGGTGGCTGGGAAGCCGGCCTCCTGATTTTCCTCGCTCTACTCTATTTCGGTGGGGCGCTTGTCAATCCGGCCTTCTTCGGGTCGACGGCGGCCCTTCACGCGCTTTTGCGCGACACGTCCCGCGTCGGGATCATCGCCGTCGGCATGACCTTCGTCATCGCCAACAAGGATCTCGACCTTTCAGTCGGCTCGACCTACGGGTTGATTGCAGTGATCTTCGCCCGGCTGTTCGCGCCGAGCTTTCTTGATCTCGATATCGCAACGTCGGTCATCCTCTGCGTGCTGCTCGGTACCCTGATCGGACTCGTTAACGGCACACTCGTCACGATCCTCAAGGTGCCGGCGTTCATCGCCACATTGACGATGCTGTTCATCGGCCGCGGTTTCGTGCTCGCACTGACGCACGGTCAGGCGATCTATTACTCAGGCAAAGCAAGGGAATACCCGCTCTTCTTCCACCTCGGTGAGAGCAACCTCCTCGGCTTCAACAACCAGATCGTCATCTTCGCTGTCGTCGCTATCGTTGGCGCCTTCGTGCTCGCAAAGACCCGCTGGGGCTACGAGACCTTCGCCACCGGAGGCAACGAGCAGGCGGCGATCTATGCCGGCATCCCGACCAGCTGGGTGCGCATCCGCGCCTATCTGATCTCGTCGCTCTCGGCGACCCTTGCGGCGTTGCTGTCGGCTGCCCAGGACAAGGGCGTGACCCCTCTCTACGGCGTAACCTGGGAGCTTACCGTCATCGCCTCCGTCATCATCGGTGGGGCGTCGATCCTTGGTGGCCGCGGCCGTGTGATCGGCTCGTGCCTCGGCACCGCCGTGGTCGTCCTGATCGACAAGGTGCTGCGCGAGGGCTGGTCGATCACGCGCACCGTCGTGATCGATGGCGAGAGCATCGCCGTCAACGCCCGATACACCTTGCCGGCGGGCGCCGTGTTGGTTTTCCTCGGCCTTCTGCTCGTCATCGCCGTGCTCATCGAGCCCCATCTCATTCGTCGTCAGCTTGCGGGCCGGTTCTGGGCGTGGCTGCGCGGCCAGCCACCGCCGCCGGCCTACGAAATCGGCGGCGTGGCATTGGAGGGCGTCCAGACCAAGGGAGCGATGGCGACCGACATCGAGGCCTCGGCGACTGCGTTGGGACGATTCTTCGCCCGCCGCGATGCACTCGCCATCATCCTGGCGGTCCTCCTATGGCTGACGGGGCTTGCCTTGCGCCCCGACTATTGGTGGCACCTCTCCAATACTTTCGCAATCCTGCTCAACTATACCGAGCTGGCGCTGATCACAGTCGGCCTCGTCTATGTCATCGCCGCCGGCGACATCGATCTTTCGGTCGGCGCGGTGCTTGCGCTCGCCGGCAGCACCGCAGCCTATTTCCTGAAGGTGCTGGGCGCCGATCCCGTCACCGCCGTGACGATGGGTCTGCTGGCGGGTATGGCTGCCGGCCTCATCAATGCCGTCGTCACCGTCGGCTTCAAGCTGCCGGCCTTCATCGCGACGCTCGGCATGTTCTACATCGCCCGCGGCCTCGCCGCCTGGTTCGTCGCCGGCCAGCAGTTGACCGGCTGGCCCGAGGGATACAACCTCATCGGCCGCAAGGTGAACGACATCCTTCTCCACGTGGCGATCGTATTGCCGGACGGGTTGTTACGCGCCGTCGCCCAGGTCGTGAGCGTGCAAACGATCTGGATGCTCTTCGTTGCGCTCGTCGCCGGTATCGTCCTTGCCTACACGCCGTTCGGCCAGAAGGTCTATGCCACCGGTGGCAACATCCGCGCCGCTGCCTATGCCGGCATCAACACCAATCGCGTCCGCTTCCTTTCCCTTCTTTTGGCCGCTCTCTGCGCGACCATGGCCGGAATCATCAACGTCGCCTATTTCCGCAGTTTCAACCCGGTGGCCGGTCAGTTCCGCGAGCTCGATGCGATCGCCGCCGTCATCATCGGTGGCGGTTCGATCTTCGGCGGCTACGGCACGATGATCGGCGCGCTCGCCGGCGCGGCCGTGATCACGCTCATCCGGGCGCTGCTGCAACTGAATGTTCAGGGCTTCAGCATGCCGCAGCATTGGATCAACGTCTTCATTGGCGGCATCCTTATCGTCGCGGTGTTGGTCGACATCTGGGTTCGCCAGGCCAATCTGTTTGGCCGCTTGCGCGAGCGTATGGCGCGCCAGCGAGCCCCGGAGACCAGCCATGCCTGATAGTCCCAGAAGTGCTCCGATCGTAGAGATGCGCGGCATCGAAAAGGCCTTCGGGGCGGTGCAGGCGCTCCGCAGCGTCGACCTTGTGCTCTACCCCGGCGAGATCCTCGGCCTCGTCGGGGACAACTCGGCCGGCAAGTCGACGCTGATGAAGATCCTAACCGGCGCCTACCAGCGCGACGCCGGCGAGATCTTGGTCGGCGGCGAGCCAGTCTATTTCAAGAGCCCGCATGAAAGCCGCGCGGCCGGTATCGAGATGATCTACCAGGACTTCGCCCTTTGCGGAAACATGGACGTCGGCCAGAACATCTTTCTCGGCCGCTGGCCGCGGCGGGGCTTCTTCGTCGACCGGCGGCGCATGTATGCGGAAGCCGATGGCGTGTTGAAGCGCCTCAAGGTGGACGTGAACTCGGTCTACCAGAAGGTCGAAAGCCTGTCGGGTGGCCGCCAGCAATCGGTGGCGATCGCCCGTGCGATCTCGTTCGAGCCGCGCGTGGTGATCCTCGACGAACCGACAGCCAACCTCTCGGTGATGGCGACCGAGCGGCTCCTCGAAACCATGCTGGAGCTGAAGCGGCAAGGCGTCGCCCAGATCATCATCTCCCATCGCCTCGTTGACATCTTCGCGGTCGGCGATCGCGTCATGGTGCTGAAGCGCGGCGAATATGTCGGCGACCGCTACGTCAAGAACACCGACGAGCACGAGGTGCTGGAGATCATCGTTTCGGGAACGCGCGAGCAGGCGCTAACGGCCGATCAGGCAAGACAAGCCTGAATGCTCGTCAACGTCAGGGCTCCGGTTCCCGCGTCAGAAAATGGAGATTGCCGGCGAGCTCTGAAACGACGAGCCGCCGCTCGTCCCAGACGAGGATGGAGACCGGTCGTGTCAGCCCATCGAGAAGGATCTGCCGGGCGCTCGTGGCCTTATCGAGTTTGAGCAATCGGCCGCTGCCCTTCAGAAAACCTTCCTTCTGGTCATAACGACCATGCTCGAGGACCAGCACGCCGCCATCCGTATCGAAGGTAATCGCCACCGGCGCGTTCAGGCCCTCGACATCGACCTGCGGCTGCGTTGCTCCGCCCGTCTCTGGAACTGAAACAACCTTTCCCGCGCCGTCGAGGAAGGGAAAGCCTCCGAACAGCGCGACATGGATGCGCCCGTCGCGAAGGATGATGCCGGTCGGCACCGCGTCGACTTCGTAGTCTTTCCCTTCGCTAAACTCCGTCGGCGAAAGTTGCTGCAATGCCGTCGTTTCCTGCTTCAGGCGGCGAAAGATCATGAGCGTTTGCCTCCGACCGTCCGTCTGCATACGCTCGACACTATTTCGTGCGGAGTCGATCACGTAGTAGGTCCCATTCACGACGGCGAAGTCGAATGGATTCCAGAAATCGCTGCTGATCACATGGGTGTTGCCGTCGTCGCCGATCGCCACAAGGGCATGGTCGAGCGGGCCTTCGCCGGCATCGACCGGCGTCCACCCTTGAGCCACGACAAAAGCGTCGCCGACGGGCACGACGCGGTAGGGGCCAGTCGGGTCGCCGATCACGTCGAGGCCGTGAGGAAAGACAGGGCCGAAGGCGACAAGCTCACCGTCGGCCTCGCGCCGGTAGAGCCTGCCGCTGGAAAGATCGGTGACGAGCAGCGTCTCCCTGTCACGCGAAAGGCCGGAAAAAGCCGAGCCCGGTTTGCTGAACGTTTCCAGCCGGTAACCGGGAGCAACCACCGGGTCGGCAGCAGCCCCGGCTGCGAGAAACAAGAGACCGGTGGTGATGGTCAGGGTTCGGAGCGAACGCATCGGAAGCCGCCATTGGCTGCAAAACGAAATGCCGGATCATAGGCGAGACGGTACGTCGTGGTAAGGTGATTCCGATCGCTGTTCCAGGAGCCGCCGCGAAGTACGCGGTATTGCCCGGCGCTCTCCGCTGCGGCCTGGCCCTCGTAAGGCGCGTAGATGTCGCTCGTCCATTCCCAGACATTGCCGACGAGATTGAGGACGCCTTCCTCGCTTGCGCCATCGGCAAAGGCGTCCGCCGGCGCAGTCATCGGATAGCCGTCGCGCGCGTCACCGGAACAGCAGCTGTCGGTGCCGAAATTCGCCGGCACAACCTTGCTGCCGTTCTCGCCCCACGGAAATGCCGCTCCGTTCGCTCCCCGCGCGGCTCTCTCGTATTGCTGCTCTGACGGCAGCGACAAACCGTAGTGATGGCAAAAAGCCATCGCGTCGGCCCAGCTCACGCCAACCACCGGCCTGTCATCGAGCCCGAGTGCAGGGTGATTTGCATAGAAGGCCGCGCGATGACCGGTTGCCTCGACGAAGCGGCGGTATTGGCGGTTCGTGATCTCGGTGCGGTTGATGGCGAATGCCTGTCCATCGAGCACGCGGCGCGGGCGCTCGTTTTCGGGGCCATCGTCACGCCCGAAGACGAACGGGCCGGCGGGAATGTCGATCAGCGGATTGTCGGCAATCGGGCCGGCATCGGCCGCAGCCGCGTGAGATGTGAGAACAAGGAGGATCGCTGCCGGGTAAAGATCAGACATCGACACGGGCCTGTGTCTCCCCGTCGAACAGAAACACGCGATCCGCCGCAACCTTGACGCCGAGCCGTTGATCGATCTGGCCGGCAAAGTTCTTGTCGGCCCTAAGCGTCATGAGTTTTGCGCCGAGCCGCAGGCTGACGAGCGTACTGTCGCCGGTGAGTTCGACCGAATAGATCGGCGCAACCAGATTGACGTCGGGATCGTCGACGCGAGCCGCATGGACGTCCTCCGGGCGGACGCCGAGAACGGCGTGGGCAAGGCTCACTCGGCCGAGCCCGCCGACTCTAAGACCAGAACTGGCAAAGACGCCATCCCGCACTTCCCCTGGGATGAGGTTCATCGAAGGTGAGCCGATAAAACCGGCAACGAAAAGCGTGCGCGGATCGTTGTAGATTTCCCTCGGCGTACCAAGCTGCTCGATCACGCCCTTGTTCATCACCGCGACGCGGTCGGCGAGCGTCATCGCCTCTATCTGGTCATGCGTGACATAGATCGTCGTGACCTTGAGTTCGTGCTGCAGATGCTTCAGCTCCGAGCGCATCTGGGTCCGGAGCTTGGCATCGAGATTGGAAAGCGGCTCGTCCATCAGGAAGACGCGCGGCGTGCGTACGATCGCACGCGCAAGCGCCACACGCTGTCGCTGGCCGCCGGAAAGCTCCTTAGGAAGGCGGGACAACAGCGTGTCGAGTTCGACGCGCCGTGCCACTTCGACAATCCGCTGCTTGCTTTCGGCCGGCGGCACTTTGCGGATTTTCAGCGGATAGCCGATATTCTGCTCGACGGTCAGGTGCGGATAGAGTGCATAGGACTGAAAGACCATCGCGACGTCACGATACTTGGGCAGTACGCCGTTGATGCGGTCCGCGTCGATATAGATGTCTCCCGACGTCGTCTCCTCGAGCCCCGCAACCATGCGCATCGTCGTCGTCTTGCCGCAGCCGGAAGGACCGAGCAGGACGAGGAATTCCTTGTCCCTGATCTCGAGGTTGAAATCGGCGACGGCGACGAACTCGCCGAACTTCTTCGAGACGTGATTGAAGGTGACCGACGCCATGGCTCAACCTTTGACGGCTCCAAGGGACAGCCCCCGGACAAGATGCTTTTGAACGATGAAGGCGAAGATGACGATCGGAACGCAAGCCATGAACCCGGCGGCGCTGATCTCACCCCAATAGGTGTTGTACTGTGTCACCCGCCCGGCAATGCCGATCGGCAGCGTCTGCGACTGCTCAGTCAGTGTAATGATGAGGGACAGCAGGAACTCGTTCCACGAAATGATCAGGCAGAAGATGGCGGTCGCCGCAAGCCCCGGCCGGGCAAGCGGCAAGGCCACATGCAGGAAGGCGCCCCAGCGGGTATCGCCGTCGACGACCGCGGCCTCCTCCAGTTCGACCGGCAGGTCCTGGAAATAGCTCTTCATCATCCAGGTCGCGAACGGCAGGTTGAAGGCGGTGTAGGCGATCACGAGTGCCGACTTCGTGTTCAGCATTTCGAAGTAGTTGAAGAACAGGTAGAGCGGAATGATGCTGACAATCGGCGGCATCATGCGCGTCGACAGGATCCAGAACGAAATCTGCTTGCGCCATTGCCACGGATAATTGAACCGCGCCAGGGCATAACCTGCCATGGTGCCAAAGACCACGGAGACGATCGTCGTCCCGACCGCGACGAGGAAGCTGTTCAGCGCATAGCGCAGGAAAGGACGCTGGATGAAGGCTTCTTCATAGTGCTTCAACGTCGGATTCCGCGGCAGCCATTCCGGCGGTACGGCGAAAATGTCGATGTCGAACTTGAAGGAATTGGCGGCGATCCAATAGATCGGGAAAAGCGTCAGGATCAACGCGACCAGGATCGCCAGATAGGCGGACAAGCGCGTGAGCACCTCTCTGGTGCGGCTGCGTCTATGGAGGGTCTTCGTCGCCATCGTCTTCAATCCGCCAGCCGCATGCGCTTCATGAACCAGGTGCTGAAAACGATCGTCACGAACAGCACAAACAACGATATCGCCGCCGCATAGCCGGGATCGGCAAAACGGTAAGCGACCTGATAGATGTAAAGACTCAATACCTTGGTGCGATCGGCGGGGCCGCCACCGGTCAGGATGAAAACCAGGTCGAAAAGCCGCAGTGCATCCATGACCCGCAGCAGAAGCGCGATGGCAATGACCGGCTTCAGGAAGGGGAGCGTCAGGTCCCAGAATTGTCGCCAGGACGAGGCGCCGTCGATCGCAGCCGCCTCATAGGGTTCCACCGGCAGGCTCGCCAGCCCCGCGAGCATGAGGAGAAATATGAATGGGGTCCACTGCCAGACATCGGCAACGATGATCGAGAACATCGCGAGGTTCACGTCACCCGCCCACGCCTGCAGGGGAAGGCCGAGGCGGTACATGATTTCGTTGAGCACGCCGAATTGAGGCTCGTAGATCAGCTTCCAGGTGATGGCGACAGCAATCGGCGGCAGCATCATCGGAATCATCAGCACGGTTTTCAGAAACGTCAGCCGGCGGATGTATTTGTCGAGTAGCAAGGCCAGACCGAGGCCGAGAAGAAATTCGACCGTGACCGCCACCACGGTGAAGACGATGGTGTTGCGGAGCGCGACGTGAAATTGCGCGTCCGACAGGAGCCGTGCAAAATTGCCGACCCCGACGAACTCCCACGGCAGATCAGGGTTCGGGCTGATCCTGTGAACCGCCGCGTAGAACATGTAGAGGCTCGGGAAGATCGTCAGCGCCAGCAATATCGAAACCGTCGGCGCAAGCATCAGATAGCGCAGATGGCGCTCTGCCCACCGCTCCAGCCCGCCACCTGGTTGAGACTGTGCGGTCAATGTGCCGTCGGCGGATTTCAACATCCGTCTCTCCTGCAGACCCTTTGCCAGCTCACAATCCTCGACGCGAACGGGGCCCGAAAGCCCCGCTCGTAGAGCAATTCCGGCTATTTGAGGCCGGTGATCTGCTCGACCGCCGTCTGCGAGTTTTTCAGAGCCTCCTCCGGCGTGATCGTGCCCGCAACAGCCTTGGAGAGTTCAATGCCGAAGGCATTTTCGATCTCCGGCCATTTCGGATGCCGCGGACGCGGGGTCGAAGCCTGGATCGCCTCCATCAGCACTGGATAGTGCCGGAATTTCTCCTGCTTGGTCAGTTCCGGATCGGTAAAAACCGAGGCCCGGACGGGCGGATTGCCGCGCTCGGCGGAAATCTTGATCTGCTCGGGCGAGGTCGCCCAGAGCATGAAGTCGAAGGCTTCCTGCTTGTTCTTCGATGCCGACATGATGCCCATGGTCCAATGCCCGATTTCCGAACTGCCCGGCTTGGTTCCGGCCGGAATGGCCGTATAGGAGATCTTGCCGACCATCTTCGATTGGCTCGGATCCTCAAAGGTCGCGACCCAGTTCGGCCAGTTGATCGATGAAGCGGAAGTGCCCGCGGCGAGCGCCGTGCCAACCTCGTTGGCGTTGTAGCTCTCCACCCCTTTCGGCGAGACATCGCGCAGCGCCATGAACATCTTCATGGCGGCAGCACCTTCCGGCGTGTCGATCGTGACCTTGCTCCGGTCGGCATTGAAGAGATCGGCGCCATAGGACCAGAAGATCGGCATGAAATCGGCAACGACAGGGTTGCCCTGGCCGCCGCGGAAGACGTAGCCGAAATAGCGGCCGCCGCCGCCTTCGGTGAGCGCCTTGCTCGCCTTCAGCACGTCGTCCCAGGTTTTCGGGGCCTCGACACCGGCTTCCTTGTACTTGGCGGCGTCATAGAAAAACATCTGCGCGTTGCCCACATAGGGCAGGCAGACATAGGGTCCGGAATTGTAGGGGTTGCGGCAGATTGCCAGCGACTTCGACAGGAAATCGTTATCCGGTCCTTCCAACCCGGCGTTCTTGAAGTAGGGAGTCAAGTCCTCCAGATGTCCGTTTTCGGCAAAGAACGGAATCCACGGATCGTCCATCAGGACGATATCGAAAACGCCGGACTTGGTGGCGCCGGCATTGGCGGCTTGTTCGAAAACGTTGGCATAGGGCGCCTGGACGGTCTCTACCTTGGTGCCCTTCATCTTTGCGTAGTCGGCGGCCGCGGCTCTCAGGCCGTCGCCTTCGCTGCCGGATGGCACGAGGACCGTGATATCGGCCCATGCGGCTCCGCTGATCGCGAGCGCGGACGCCGCGGCAGCCAAGGTGAGAAACAGTTTACGAACCATCATACACCTCCCATTCCGAGTTGTTATTCAGAGGCCGCTTTTTGACAGGAGGGCCTCACCCTATCCGGCATGACGGAGACGCTGCTTCGAAGCGCGTACGGCAAACTGAAATTTTCCGGCGCCTCCCTACAGCGCCGCGCGTCTTATCAGGCGCGCAAAGGACGCTGTAGCACTTTGAATCGCTGCATGTTTTTGTCCTTAAATCGGATCCGATTTAAGGAAACATGCAGTAAGCCAGAATTGCTCCCAAGCGCAATTTTATCACACTCGCGCTTTCCTCATAAGCGCAACATTAGCGACAACTTAGATGATGCCTTACACAATCAGGTGGTCACGGGGGGCCGGTCTTCGGGTACACGGCTTTCGCCTCTCCATGTCCCGATCAACATGTCGAGAAAGCGCTCGGCGGCCGGAGAAAGCGTCCCGCCCCGACGCCTAACGACGCCGATCGTTCGGGAAATTTCGGGAGTGCGGATCGGTCGGGTTACGAGGAAAGGGTGATCGCCCTGCGGCGTGGCCATTTGCGGCAGCACGGAAATGCCGAGGCCGGCTTCGACAAGCCCCAGCGAGGTCGAAAGATGCGTGACCTCGTAGAACCAGCGCAGCTTGATGTTGGATCGCGCAAGCGCGGCGTCGAGCAGCGTTCTGTTGCCGCTCGACCGGTGCACCGTGATCAGCCGGAACGGTTCGAGATCACTCCAGCCGACCTCTTGCCTGTCGGCGAGGGGATGGTCCTTGCGCGCCGCGAGCACGAAGGGGTCTTCCACCAGCCGATCGAAGATCAGGTCGGGGTCGGAGGTGCCCATGATGTTGATGCCGAATTCGACCTCGCCCCGCGCCACCGCCTGCAGGCCGTCGGTCGCCGGAAGGTCGAGAATTCGAAACCGGATGTTCGGATATTCGGCATTAAACTGCCGGATGACGGTCGGAAGAAAGTAGAAGGCCGCCGTCGGCAGGCACGCGATCGTCACCAGGCCACTTCGTTGCACACCGACGTCCCTGACGGCAAAGAGCGACCCATCGAATTCCTCGAGCATGCGACGCACCAGCGGTATCAGCTCCGTTCCGAGCGCCGTCGGCGAGACATGCCGCGTCGTGCGCTCCAGCAGGGGCGCACCGATTGCCATCTCCAGCTTCTGGATGCGGCGGCTCAAGGCCGGTTGCGAAACATTGAGCGCCTCTGCCGCCCTGTGGAAGCCTTCCAGCTCCACCACGCTCAGAAATGCCCTCAGGTCAAGAATCTCGCAATTGATGCTCATATCGGATCAATTCTCCAAAACTTTGCATTTCACATATCAATCGCGCTGCCGCTAAATGCAATAAAGCCGATCATTGATACGGCGTAAACATAAGTCTCGTGGATTTTGGCGATGAACGACCTGATTTCCGTACCCTGCGTCTTGATGAGAGGCGGCACCTCCAAAGGTCCGTTCTTTCTCGCGTCGGATCTGCCGGCGGACCAGGTTGAGCGGGACCAGATCCTGCTTTCGGTGATGGGCTCGGGCCATCCCCTGCAGATCGACGGCATCGGTGGCGGCAATCCGGTTACCAGCAAGGTCGCAATCATCGGTCCCCCCACCGTCCCCGGCGCCGACGTCGATTATCTTTTTGCGCAGGTGCGCGTCGATCAGCAGATGGTCGACACGTCGCCGAACTGCGGCAATATGCTCGCCGCCGTCGGCCCCTTCTCGATCGAAGCAGGATTGGTTTTAGCGCGCGGCGCAACCACCCTCGTCCGTATTCACAATGTGAACACCGGCAAGCTGATCGAGGCAGAGGTTCCGACGCCGGACGGCAAGGTCGCCTATCTTGGCGACGCATCGATCGACGGTGTCCCGGGCAAGGCCGCACCAATCGCGCTGACATTCATGGATGCGGCCGGAGCGCGGACCGGAAAATTGTTCCCGACCGGACAATCTCTCGAATACATCGACGGCATCGCGGTGACCTGCATCGACTGCGCCATGCCCATGGTCCTTTTCGACGCGGAGGCGATCGGCGCAACGGGAAACGAAACGGCCGCAGAGCTCAATGCCGACAAGGCCGCGCTCGGCCGGATCGAAGCGTTGAGGATGGAGGCCGGCCGGCGCATGGGCATGGGCGACGTGAGCGATCAGGTCACGCCGAAGCCAGTGTTGATCGGCAAGCCCAAAGGCAACGGCGACATCAATGTTCGGTACTTCATGCCGCACCAATGTCATCCCTCGCTTGCCACCACCGGCGCCGTCGGAATTGCCACGGCCTGCATCGCCAAAAACACCGTGGCTTCCCGGCTGACCGGCGTGCGCGCGCCCCCGCTCGTACTGTCGATCGAACACCCAAGCGGCCACCTCGATGTGAAGCTGCAAGAGAGGGACGGAAAGATAGTCGCCGGCATCTTGCGAACCGCGCGACGCTTGTTCGAAGGGCACGTTTTCGCAAAGCCTACCAAGCGCCTGTTTCGCGCGGCATAATTTGAAGTGGCTGCCGGGAGGGCACCACGTAACCTGGAGGAACAATCATGCGTAAGCTCATGCTCGCCCTCGCGGCCACCGTTGCGTTTGCCGGATCCGCCTTTGCGGAACCGGTTCGCATCAGCGTCGGCTCGTACAATCTCAACAACCTTCCCTTTCCCGTCGCTCAGGGTCTCGGGCTTTACGAGCAGGAAGGTCTTGAGGTGACCGTCGAGAACTTTGCCTCCGGTGGCTCGAAAACGTTGCAGGCGCTGGTAGCCGGCTCGACCGATGTTGCTGTAGGCTTCTACGACCACACGATTCAGATGCAGTCACAGAACAAGGCCGTCGTCGGCTTCGTACAACTCGCGCGCAACTCCGGCCTTGTCCTTGCCGGCGGCAAGAATGCCACCTTTGACCCGGCAAAGCCGGAAACCATCAAGGGTGCGAAGATCGGCATCACTTCGCCCGGATCGTCCTCCGATTTCTTCGTTCGCTATTATCTGCAGCGTCACAATCTGTCGGCTGACGACGTTTCGCTGATCGGCGTCGGCTCCGGCTCTGCAGCCGTCGCCGCACTCGAACAGGGCAAGATCGATCTGCTCGTCAACTACGATCCGGCGGCGACCTTCATCGAAGCCAAGGGCGTCGGCAAGATCCTCATCGATGCGCGCAGCGATAAGGGCGCCAAGGAAATCTACGGCGGGACCTACCCCACCTCCGTCCTCTATGCCACCCAGGACTACATCGACGAGAACCCCGAGACGATCCAGAAGGTCACGAACGCGACTGTCAAGGCGCTGGAGTGGATGAACAATCACTCGGCCGAGGAGATCGTCGATAAGCTCCCGAAAGAATTCATTTCGGGCGATAGAGAAACCTACATAAAGGCCGTCGAGAACGCGAAGGCGATCTTCTCGATCGACGGCCGCCTCAACGACGAGGACGTCAAGACGCCGCTCGCCGTTCTCAAGAGCTTCAACGAGAAGGTCGCGGCCGCGGATATCGATCTATCGAGAACCTATACCAACGACTTCGTAGGTAAAGCGCCGCACGATGTCGCGAACTGATGAGGAGGAAGCCATGTCGTTGGCTGTCGTGAAACCCATGCCGCATGCGGTCGGCCGGCAAACGCCCAAGGCGATGGTGTCGATCGATGCGGTCACCATGTCATTCGGCGCCTATGTCGCCGTTCAGGATGTCAATCTCACCGTTGCCGATGGCGAATTTCTCGCGATCGTCGGCCCGACCGGCTGTGGCAAAAGCACAATCCTCACGCGATCGCCGGCCTACTAAAGCCTGCGGCCGGTACGGTCTCGATCGACGGTGTGGCGGTCAAAGGCGTCCAGAACGATATCGGATATCTCTTCCAGCAAGATGCGCTGCTCCCGTGGAAAACGGCGTTGGAAAACGTCGAACTGGGCCCGATGTTCAAGGGCGTTGACGCTTCCGAGCGTCGTGAACGATCCATGGCCTGGCTCGCCAAGGTCGGCCTCAAAGGTTTCGAGCACCGCTATCCGCATCAGTTGTCGGGCGGCCAGCGCAAACGCGTCCAGATGGCCCAGGCGTTGATTACCGGCCCAAAGGTCATTCTGATGGACGAACCGTTTTCGGCGCTTGATATCCACACGCGTCATCTGATGCAGAACGAACTCTTGCGCCTGTGGCAGGAGGAGCGGCGCGCCGTCGTGATGATCACACATGACCTCGAAGAGGCCATCGCGCTCGGTGACCGCGTCGTCGTCCTGGCGGCCGGGCCGCGCAGTCGCGTCATCGACAGCTTCGCGGTCGATCTCGACCGGCCGCGCGACGTGGCGGAAATCAAGCTCGATCCACGCTTCATGGATCTTTATCGCAACATCTGGGCGTCACTGCGCGGCGAAGTGGAGAAAAGCTATGAACGCCATGACTGAACGTTTGATCCAGCTCTGCCTTCTGACCGTCATTCTCGGCGGCTGGCAACTTGGCGTCGCTGCCGGCGTGATCGATGTCTTTTTCTTCCCGGCACCGGTCGACATCTTCAACCAGGTCATATCCTGGGTGATCGACAGCGATTTCTATCGCCATGTGACGATCACGCTGACAGAGACCGTGCTCGGTTATCTCATCGGCACGGGCCTTGGCGTCGCTGCCGGCGTCTGGCTCGGACTTAGCCGCAGGACGGCTCGCATTCTCGATCCATTCATCAAGGGTCTGAACGCGATCCCGCGCGTCGTCCTCGCGCCGATCTTCGTGCTGTGGCTCGGCCTCGGCCTCTGGTCGAAAGTGGCACTCGCCGTAACGCTCGTCTTCTTCGTGACGTTCTTCAACGCCATGCAGGGCGTGCGTGAAGTGAACCCGGTCGTTCTGTCGAATGCCCGTATTCTTGGGGCAAGGCGGTCGGACCTGTTGCGCCACGTCTATTTTCCAGCCGCGGCAAGCTGGATCCTGTCCTCGCTGCGCACCTCCGTCGGCTTCGCGGTCGTTGGCGCCATCATCGGTGAGTATCTCGGCGCCTCCGCCGGTCTCGGCTACCTAATCGCTCAGGCCGAAGGAAACTTCGATGCAGTCGGTGTATTTGCCGGCATCCTCATACTGGCAATCTTCGTGCTGATCATCGACAGCCTTCTTGACGTGGTCGAAAAACGGCTGATCAAGTGGCGGCCGAGCGCCGGCGAGCGTCCCGCCTGAAGCAAACTCAGTAAGCCGGAAATAGGGCCTCCCGAAACGGAGGCCCTATTGCTTTCGCGAGTGTACCGCGCCGTCGCTTCCGCCCCACCTCAATTCAGCGGCAGTCGGCGCGCATCCCATTCGCTTTTCGGCACCGCGCCACCGACCGCAAAGCTGAACGAAACCACCGACGTCGCCTCGGCGTCAACCTCGCATTTGAAGTCGACGTTGTACCAGTTCGCCTTGCTCCGGTAGGCGCTGCCTATGGCGGTGAGCACGGAGTTCGAAATAGTCCCGGCGCGGGCTAGCATATCCGGGAAAGCGCCCGGCCTCTGGTTACGGATCTGCTCCAGCGCCTCGATGCTGCAGATCTGCGCGATGCGTGCCTTGACGGGGAGCTTGCCGAGCGCCTGCTTGATGCGCGGGTTCGACAGCGCGTTCGGTGAAAAGAGTTCTTTCGCCGGGACGAGTTCGTCGGATCTCAGATCGACCTTGGCGCCTGCCGGTTCCGGAGGCTGCTGTTCCTCCGCTGTTTCCAGCGGCGGTCTTTGTGCGGGAACGGGCACGTTTTCAAGGGAAGCCGCTTCCGCGTCGCCCTCTTGGGTCGCCGCGTCCGGCTGCGGCGTTGCCAGCACTGGCGGTGCCGGTTTGACCTCAGGCAATTCTCGCGTGGCGGTCTCTGTCTTCGAAGGCATCGGCTTTGGCTGTTCGACGACTTTCGGAGCGCCCTGCGCCTCACTCTGGCTCTGTGGCGGCCGCTGCGCTTCCTTTACTTCGGCGTGCGCTGAAGCGGATTCGAAGGCCTGTGGCTGCGCGGCGGATGGTTTGGCGCTTGATTTCGCCGGTTCTGCGGGCGGCTTTTCTGCCGCCTTCGGGGGCGATGGCGGAACCAGTTCGACGTTGACGCTCTGCTCCTTCGCCGGTTCCGGCGGTACCTCGGGCAGCCGAAAGAGCAAAAGGAACGCGACCGCCAGATGCAGGGCAACCGATGTCGGCATGCCCCATCCGATCTCTCTCTTCGGCGCCTTGGCGAACTGTTGCATTGCTCAAAGACAGCGGGCTGCGGGCGAAGGCCAGACTGCAAGACGAAGCAGTCTCTGCCCCATCCCGTTCCAGCCGGTGACGGTCAACGTCAAATAAGGGCTTGAACGGCTGTGAACAAGCGGAAAGTCCGGAAGCGACTTCGCGTTTAGGCCGACGGTCAGTCATCACGACTTCGTGGTTTCGGGCCTCAGCCGCGGCGGTTCATTATCTCGCCGAATATAACGAGTATAGTTTTCGCATGCCTCTGTCTCTTGCCGAGCGCGGAAAGGAGGTGCTTCGATGAGGTTCACACGGCGAAGCGTCCTTCAGGGACTTGCATTGGCGGCATCCTTGCCGGCGATGGGGCGCTCCCCATTTGCCCAACCCGCCGACGCCCTCCGCAAGGTGATCCCGTCAAGTCACGAGGAAATCCCGGCGATCGGACTCGGCACCTGGATTACCTTCAACGTCGGCGACGATCCGGTGCTCAAGGACGAGTGCGCCGCGGTGATAGCCGCTTTCTTCGAAGGCGGCGGGCGCCTGATCGATTCCTCTCCCATGTACGGCTCCTCGCAGCCGACCATCGGCTACGGCCTTAAGAATCTCGGATATCCCGACCGCCTGTTTGCAGCCGAAAAGGTCTGGATCTCCGATCCGGCAAGCGGGCCGGAGCAGATCGAAGCCTCCCGCGCCTACTGGGGCGTTGAGAAATTCGATCTCATGCAGGTCCACAATCTCGTTTCCTGGGAAGACCATCTGCCGATGCTGTTCGAGATGAAGGCAAAGGCGCAATTGCGTTACGTCGGCATCACCACTTCGGAAGGGCGACGGCATCGGGAAATCGAAAGCATCATGACGAGCGAGCCGATCGATTTCGTTCAACTCACTTACAACATCCTCGATCGTGAGGCAGAGGAGCGCATCCTGCCCTTGGCGCAGGAGAAGGGCATCGCGGTGATCATCAACCGTCCGTTCCGCCAGGGCAGCCTGATCCGGCAGCTCGACGACGAACCTTTGCCCGAATGGATTGCCGAGACAGGCGCGCGGAGTTGGGCGCAGTTCCTGCTCAAGTTCATCGTCTCGCATCCGGCGGTCACCTGCGCCATCCCGGCGACGACCCGCGTCGACCATGTCCGCGAGAACCTTGAAGCCGGCGGCGGCGTCCTGCCTGACGAGACGATGCGGCGGCGTATGGTCGACTATGTGGAGGCGTTGTGACCGCCACCCTCCAGTGCCGCCGAGGGACGAGCAGTGAGGTCGGCGGATGTCGGAATGGTGGACGTATACTCCTGCCGACTTCCTGATGTTCACGCCGCGCGTCTACGTTCGGCTGATCGAGCGCTACAATCAGGACTTTTGGCCGCTTCAACTCGTCTTTGTGGCCGGCATGCTGGCGATCATGGTTCTCGCGGTCAGGGAGGTACGGTTCGCGAAGGTGGCGCTTCTGCCGGCATTTGCCGTCGCTTGGGTCTTTTGCGCATGGCAGTTCCTCTGGCTTCGCTACTCAACCATAAACTGGGGCGCCACCTATGCTACAATGGCTTTCTCTCTTCAGGCCGGGCTCCTGGCGCTTCTCAGCCTTGATCCGAACCATCGCATCGCCGTGAGTCGATTGCGCCGCTACGGCGGGATGGCTCTTGCCCTGTTCGGGCTCCTGGTTCACCCACTCCTCGCCTTGCTTTCGACGCGTTCGCTGGCCGCCGCCCAAACGTTCGGCATGATGCCGGATCCGACCGCGATCTCGACGCTCGGCACGGTGCTGGCTATCAGGGGAAGACGCCTCTTGCTGCTTCTGCCGATCCCGCTCCTGTGGTGCGCCTTCAGCGGCCTGATTCTCCTAGCGATGGAGGATCGCGGCGCAGTGGTCCCGCTTGCCTCGATTGTCGTTGTTGCGGCTTTGCTGCTGGTCCCTGGCCGGTCCCGGAATCCGCCCGGTAATCCATGATGAGAAAACCTTTTTTCTGTTGACAGATCGCGTGAGAAAAGGTTTTCTCTCCTTAACCACGGGAGAGTGCATTGGACAATCCGACCAATAAACGCGTGACCATTCATGACGTGGCCGCGGCAGCAGGCGTCAGTATTTCGACGGCCTCGAAGGCGTTGAACAATACTGGCCGCATGGGTGCCGAAACGCGCGAGAGGGTGAAGCGCATTGCCGGCGAAATCGGCTTCAGGCCGAACGCGCTTGCGCGCGGACTGCTCAGCAAGCGCAGCTTCACCATCGGGCTTCTGACGAACGACACCTACGGACGTTTTACTCTACCGGTCATGGCGGGCGTTTCCGAAGCACTGGTCGACCACGGCGTCTCGGTGTTCCTGTGCGCCATCGAAGACGACCCGGCGCTGGGGCAGATCCATGTCGAGGCCATGCTCGACAAGCAGGTCGACGGCATCATCGCCTCCGGTAAACGCATGGACCGGCGCTTGCCCGTCGATCTGTCGAGCCTGCCGGTCCCGGTCGTCTATGCCTTTACCGAAGGAACCGAAAACAGCGTGACGCTGCGCTCGGATGATGCGCAGGGTGCGCGCCTTGCGGTTGAATGGCTGGTGAAACTCGGGCGCCGTCGGATCGCGCATATCACGGGACCTCAGGATTTCTTCTCGGTCCGGGAGCGCGCCAGCGCCTACCGGGAGGTCGCCGGTGACGTCGAGCCGGTCCGTTACGGCATCTGGGCGGAAAGCTGGGGCCATGAGGCCGTCGGGTCGATCTGGGCTCAGCCGGGGGAAAAGCCCGATGCCATCTTCTGCGGCAATGACCAGATCGCCCGTGGCGTGGTCGACGCCCTGCGCGAGCGCGGCATCAGGATCCCGGAGGACGTGTCGGTGGTCGGCTTCGACAACTGGGAGATCGTCGCGGCACACACCCGCCCGCCGCTGACGTCCGTCGACATGGGTTTGAAGGAGCTTGGCCGCGAGGCCGGCCTGACCGTGCTCGCGCTCGCAGAGGGGCGTGGCGTCGAGCCGGGCGTGAGGAAATTGCCGTGCCGGTTGGTTGTCCGGCAATCGTGCGGGGGCATGAGCCCCACGGAATAACGAAACGGCGCGAGGAGGCGCCACAACGGGAGGAGTGCCATGATCAAGCGTCTACTGGCAGCAACAAGCATCATCACCTTGTGCTTGGCGTCCGGAGCGTCGGCCGCGGAGAAGATCGAAATGTGGGTTCGTTCCGGCATCGGCGAATCCTTCAAGAAGGTGGTCGAGGCCTACAATGCCAGCCACGAGAACCAGGTCGCCATGACCGAAGTGCCGTTCTCCGAGCTGGTGCAGAAATATGCGACCGCGATCGCCGGCGGGCAGGCCCCGGATGCGCTTTCGCTCGACCTCATCTACACCCCGGCCTTTGCAGCCGCCGGCCAGCTCGAGGACCTGACCGACTGGGCCAACGCCCTGCCCTACTTCAATTCGCTCTCGCCGTCGCACGTCAAGCTCGGAACCTATCAGGACCGCGTCTACGGCCTACCGGTTTCGGTCGAGACTTCGATCTTTGCCTGGAACAAAGACCTCTACAAGAAGGCCGGCCTTGATCCGGAAAAGGCGCCGACCAGTTGGGAGGAGATCGAAGCCAATGCTGAAAAGATCCGCGCGCTCGGTGACGATATCTACGGCTTCTACTTCTCCGGCGGCGGGTGCGGCGGCTGCATGATCTTCACCTTCACGCCGCTTGTCTGGGGTTCGGGCGCCGACATTCTCTCCGCCGACGGCAAGACGGCGACGCTCGACACCCCGGAAATGCGTAAAGCCGTCGATATCTATCGCTCTATGGTCAAGAAGGACCTCGTGCCGGCGAGTGCCGCCAGCGACAACGGCGTAAACTTCCTGACTTTCACGAATGGCAAGATCGGCCAACAAAGCATCGGCGCCTTTGCCATCGGCACGCTGGTGACCGAAAACCCGGACATCAACTTCGGCGTGACCCTGATCCCCGGCGTTAACGGCGGAACCTCGTCCTTTGCCGGGGGCGATAACTTCGTCATCACCAAGGGCACGAAGAAGATCGAGGCAGTGAAGGAATTCCTCGAATACACCTATTCGATGGACGGCCAGAAGGTGATGGCGAAATACGGCAGCCTGCCGACCCGCGGCGACATCGCCGACAAGGTGCTTGAAGGTCTCGATCCGCGCATGCAGGTGGGCATCAAGGCGATCGAAGTCGCCAAGACGCCCTACACGCTGCAGTTCAACGATCTGATCAACAGCGCGAACGGCCCTTGGGCGAGCTTCACCAATGCGGCAATCTATGGCGACGATGTCGACGGGGCATTCTCGAACGCCCAGTCGGAGATGCAGTCGATCATCGACACCGGCCAGTGATCGCAAGCTAGAACCGGGGCCGAAGGCAGTCCTCCGGCCCTCTTTCTTGAACAGGTGGAGAATTGCGATGGCCGGCCCTGGCCCAGGAAAAGCATTGCCCGTGCGCAGGAGACGGCGCCGCTCGCAGTGGCGCGGCCTTCTTTACATCGCCCCGGCGATGGCCCTCGTCATCGTCTTCTTCGTCATGCCGGTGTTGTTTACGGGGTGGATGAGCTTGCACAACTGGCCGCTGCTCGGTTCGCCGCGCTGGATCGGCTTCAACAACTATTTCCGCATGGCGAACGACGCGCGCTTCGTCTCGGCGCTGCGCTTCACCACCTACTACACCGTGATCGTGACGATCGCGATCTTCGCCGTCGCCTTCCCGCTGGCGATCTTCGTCGAGAAGCACCGGCGCTTCGTCGGCGCCTACCGCACCATCATCTTCCTGCCTGTCGTCGTCGGGCTCGCCTCGGCGTCGTTGCTCTGGGTTTGGCTCGCGAACGTCGACAGTGGTTTCATCGGCCCTGCCCTGAAGGCACTCGGACTCGTCGAGAAGAGTCCCAATTTGCTCGCGACTTTCGATAGTGCCTTCTTCACGATCATCGTCATGGTCGTCTGGAAGATCGCCGGCTTCACGATGATCATTCTGCTCACCGGCCTGCAGGCGATTCCACCCGAACTGACCGAAGCGGCCCGCATCGACGGCGCCGATCGGTGGCAGCGGTTCCGTTATCTCACCCTGCCGCTGATGCGCCGGACAATCGCGCTGGCGCTGATCATTTCGGTAACAGGCTCGATCCTCGCCTTCGACCAGTTCTACATCATGACGAGCGGCGGACCGCAAAACCGCATGATCTCCGTCGTCTACTACATCTTCAACCAGTCCTTCGTGTCCTTCAATCTCGGTTACGGCGCGGCTCTCTCGATCGCGCTCCTCGCCATCCTGGTGATTATCAGCGTCATGCAATTGCGGCTGCTTCGCATCGGGGAGGATCGCCCGTGACCCTTTCCAAGATGAACGCCTCCATGAGCCTCTCCCGCCGTCGACGCGCCCGCAAGGCGTTCCGGGCAGAATCGACCTATCACGCAACAGGCGTGGCGATCGCGCTCTTCTTCCTGGCCCCTTTCGCCATAACCCTGCTCGCGTCGTTCCGGCACGGCACCGAGGCCCGCCTGCCGCCATTGCCGCCGTGGCCGGCAAGCGGCATCAGTCTTGATTCCTACCGCTCGCTCGACACCTTCGGCGCCGGCGTCTGGCAGCACACGTTCAATTCATTGCTCGTGTCGCTCGCAACCGTCGCGCTCACCGTCGCCGTCAGCGTGCTCGCGGGTTACGGCTTCTCGCGCTACCGCTTTCCGTTGAAGAACGTGCTGTTCGTGCTGATCATCGCCACGCTGATGATCCCGTTCCAGTCGATCCTCACGCCGCTCTTCATTATCCTCGCCAGGCTCGGGCTCAACAATTCGCTGTTCGGGCTGACGCTCGTCTATGTGACGCTGCAGCTTCCCTTCTCGGTCTTCATGATGCGCAACGCCTTCGATGCGGTGCCGAAGGAGATCGAGGAGGCAGCCCGCATCGACGGCGCCCGTGACCTGAAGCTGCTCTTCCGGGTGCTGATGCCGCTGGTGCTGCCCGGCATAGCGACGGTTGCGATCTTCGCTTTCCTTAATGCCTGGAACGAATTCCTGGCGGCCCTCGTGCTCTTGTCGAGCAACGAGAAATATACGCTCCCGGTGCTGATGATGGCGGTGCGCGCCGGCCGCCTCGGCGCCGTCAACTGGGGCGCGGTTCAGGCCGGTGTCGCCGTCATGACCCTGCCCTGCCTCGTCGTCTTCCTGCTTCTGCAACGCTACTACATGCGCGGGCTGATGGCCGGCGCGGTGAAATGAACTCCAACAAACGGATGAAGTCATGAGCAAACCCCGACACGATCGCCAGTTCCGCCCCCTTCCCGTTCCGAGCGTTGAAGTGCACGGGCTTTTCGGCGACCGCCAGGACGCGATCTGCGAATCCACCGCCGAAGTGCTGCTCGACCGCTGCGTCGAGGCCGGCATGCTCAAGGCCATTGACGTCGACCAGCCGAGCCCCGGTATCGTCATTCCGCTGCAGGCCTGGTCGGGCTCGACGCAGATGTTCTGGGACAGCGACCTCGGAAAATCGATCGAGACCATTGCCTATTCGCTCTACCGCAAGCCGAACGCCAAGCTCGAGGCGCGGGTCGATGCCATCGTCGACATGTATGAAAAGCTGCAGGACAAGGACGGTTACCTGAACGCTTGGTTCCAGCGGGTCCAGCCCGGCCGGCGCTGGACCAATCTTCGCGATCACCATGAGCTCTACTGCGCCGGCCATCTGATCGAAGGCGCCGTCGCCTATTACCAGGCGACGGGAAAACGCAAGCTGCTCGATGTGATGTGCCGCTTTGCCGACTATATGATCAAGGTTTTCGGCCATGGCGAAGGGCAGTTGCCGGGCTATTGCGGCCATGAAGAAATCGAGCTCGCGCTGGTGAAGCTCGCCCGCGTCACGGGCGAAAAGAAGTATCTCGATCTCGCCAAGTTCTTCATCGACGAGCGCGGCAGAGAACCTCACTTCTTCACCGAGGAAGCGATCCGCGACGGTCGCGATCCGAAGCAGTTCATCCAGAAGACCTATGAATACAATCAGGCGCATCTGCCGGTAAGAGAACAGACGAAGGTCGTCGGACATGCCGTGCGCGCCATGTATCTTTACTCCGGCATGGCGGACATCGCGACCGAGTATAACGACGACAGCCTCACCTCGGCACTCGAAACCCTTTGGGACGACCTGACGACAAAGCAGATGTATGTCACCGGCGGCATCGGACCGGGGGCGTCGAACGAAGGCTTTACGGACTACTACGATCTCCCGAACGAGAGCGCCTATGCCGAAACCTGTGCCTCTGTCGGTCTCGTTTTCTGGGCAAGCCGCATGCTCGGGCGCGGCCCGAACCGGCGCTATGCCGACATCATGGAGCAAGCGCTCTACAACGGTGCAATGGCCGGTCTTTCCCTCGATGGAAAAACATTCTTCTACGAGAACCCCCTTGAAAGCGCCGGCAAGCATCATCGCTGGGTCTGGCACCATTGCCCCTGCTGCCCGCCGAACATCTCGCGCCTGCTCGCCTCCATCGGCTCCTATATGTATGCCGTCGCAGAAGACGAAATCGCCGTGCACCTTTATGGCGAGAGCAAGGGCCATTTCGAAATCGGCGGCGTGAAAGTCGAGCTGGTGCAGAAGACCCGCTATCCGTGGGACGGCGCCATCCGCTTCGATGTCACGACCCAAGAACCGGTCCGCTTCTCTCTTTCGCTGCGCATTCCCGAATGGGCAGAGGGCGCCGCGTTGAAACTGAACGGCGAGGCGATCGATCTTTCGGAGGTAACGATCGACGGCTACGCGCGCATCGAGCGTGAATGGCGAAGCGGCGACCGTGTCGATCTCGAAATTCCGCTCACGCCGCGGGCGCTCTGGGCAAATCCGCAGGTGCGGCAGGATAACGGCCGTGTCGCGCTCATGCGCGGGCCGCTCGTTTACTGCGCAGAGGCAACCGACAATGGCGCGGGCTTGAACGGGATCATGGTTGGTTCCGATGTCTCGGAGGCTAAGACCGCCGAAATCGCTGAGCTGCAAGGGGCAGTTGCGCTCGACATTCCCGTCGCCCGCGATGAAGCGGATGATTGGGGACCCACGCTCTATCGCACGTCGCCGCCGAAGATGAACCGGGCCATCGCCCGTTTCGTTCCCTATCATCTATGGGACAACCGCACGCCCGGCGAGATGCTTGTCTGGGTCCGCACCGGTGAAGTCGGGCGGTGACGGCATGAATGAAACCGGAGTTGTATTGACGGACATTCGCAAGAGCTTCGGCAGCCTGGAGGTCATCCATGGCATCGACCTCAGGATTGCCGAAGGCTCCTTCGTCGTCTTCGTCGGGCCGTCCGGCTGCGGAAAGTCGACGTTGCTGCGCATGATCGCGGGGCTCGAGGAGGTCACCGATGGTGAGATCGAGATCAAGGGACGCAACGTCACCGATCTCGATCCCTCCGACCGCGGCATCGCGATGGTCTTTCAATCCTATGCCCTCTATCCGCACATGAGCGTGCGCGAAAATCTCGCCTTCGGCCTCAAAATGGCGCGCACCGAAACAGCCGAGATCGATGCGCGTGTGAAGGCCGCGTCCGCGATCCTGAAGATCGACCATCTGCTCGAGCGTCGCCCGGGCCAGCTTTCTGGAGGCCAGCGCCAGCGCGTCGCCATCGGACGGGCCATCGTGCGCAAGCCCGACGTCTTTCTGTTCGACGAACCGCTTTCCAACCTCGACGCGGAACTGCGCGTCTCGATGCGCATCGAGATCGCGAGACTTCATCGCGAGCTCGGCAATACGATGATCTATGTCACCCATGACCAGACCGAGGCGATGACGCTTGCCGACAAGATCGTCGTATTGCGTGACGGCCGCATAGAGCAGGCAGGAACACCGCGCGAAGTCTACGAAAACCCCGCCAATATCTTCGTCGCTGGCTTCATCGGCTCGCCGCGAATGAACCTGCTCGACGCTGTCTGGCTAGGCAACGGATGCGTCCGCGTTGCGGGCAGCGAAATGTCGGTGCCCGTCGCCGGCGAGGGCTTGCGGAGCGGAGAGAAGGTTACCTTCGGAGCGAGGCCGGAGCATCTTTTCGTGACCGACGGCGGAGAGGGACGCATTCCTGCAAAGGTCGATTTTGCGGAATATCTCGGCGGCACCCAGTATCTCTATTGTCAGCTTGCAGATGGCCAGCCGCTCATTGCCGAATATCGCTCGGGACCGGAAATCAATGCGGGCAGCACGATAGCCCTTTCGGTCGACGACAATCAGCGGCGGCTGTTCGCTGCGGACGGCCGGCGACTGACGTAGCGAGGCAGTTCACATACTGCATGTCGCCTTTAATCGTAGCCGATTAAAGGACAAGAACATGCAGCAATTCAAAGTGCTACAGCGTCCTTTGCGCGTCTGAAAAGACGCGCGGCGCTGTAGTGGGTCGATCAGCCTTGAGCTGGCGGCAGGGCGCGGAGGAGCGCACATCCTCAACGCGGCGGACGATTGCCGTCCCAGGCATCCTGCAGCAAGGCGCGGATGGATCGGCGATCGACCGGCCGCGGGTTCCAATAGGGATTTTCCGTCGCGACCGCCGCAACCCGATCGAGATCGGGCTCGCTCAAGCCCAGATCCTTCAGCGCCAGCGGCGCGCCGATTTGCCTGGCGAAATCCCAAAGCCCGCCCCCGATCGCGCCGCCGAAAATCTCCGCGACCGGAGCCAATAGCTCCGAGACAGCGGCGGCGTTGTAGCCGGCGGTGTGCGGCAGCATAATTGCGTGCGTCTCGGCATGCGGTAAATCGAAAGTGCCGCCGAGCGTATGGCAGATCTTGTGGTGCAGAGCCATGCCGACGGTGCCGAGCACCGCGCCGCAGAGCCAAGCGCCGTAAAGCGCCTCGGCCCGCACTTCGATGTCGCGCGGAGCCTCCACGATCTTCGGCAAAGCCGTCTTGAAGGCGCGCAGCCCCTCGACCGCCATCAGCGTCGAGATCGGATTTCGGTCCTGCGCGTACAGCCCCTCGACAGCATGCGCCATTGCATTCAAGCCGCTGCTGACGCTGATGCCGACTGGAAGCCCCAGCGTCAGAGCCGGGTCATAGATCACGACCTCCGGCAGAATGCGTGGATGACGCACAGTCGTCTTCCGCCCGCCTTCGGTCTCACCGAGGATCGGCGTCACCTCCGAGCCGGCGTAGGTCGTCGGAATGACGATCTGCGGCAGATCGGTGCGACAGGCGATCGCCTTGCCGAGGCCAGTCGTCGAACCGCCTCCGAGCGAGACGACACAGTCGGCGCCCGTTCGCGCCACCGTCTCCATCGCCCTTTCCGTCACATCGACCGGCGTATGCATCACGGCGCCGGCAAAGACACCGGCAGCAACCGGACCGAGGCGCACGGCCAGCGCCTCTGCGTCCGCCTGCCGCTGTGGCGTCGAGAGCACGAGCGCTTTCCGGCAGCCGATCTTCTCCATCCATTCCCTGGCCAGCGCGCTCTTGCCTTCGCCGAAAACGACGTGAGCAGGGCTGCCGCTGTAGACGAAATCACGGTTCATGCATGCATTCCTTGCCTTGCGCGGCACGCCGGGGCATCCGCTGCTAGGATAAGCCAAACCGAGACTGCGTTTGAGGGCGTTCCGCCAAAAAATGCATTCACGGGAAGGCCGGCGAAGGCTATAGCGATTCCAACGCTGACGAACAGATTGGATCCGCCATGACCGACACCGTTACCGATCGCTTCCTCCGCTATATCGTCATCGACACCCAATCGGATCCCAAGTCGTCGACGCAGCCCTCCACCGAAAAGCAGAAGAATCTCGCCCGGATACTGGTCGAGGAACTGCTGGCAATTGGCATCACCGATGCGCATCTCGATGAACACGGCTACGTCTATGCGACGATCCCGTCGAATGTCGAGAAGTCTGTGCCCGTGATCTGCTTCTGCTCGCACATGGATACGGCACCCGACTTCACCGGCACCAACGTCAAGCCGCAAATGGTGCGAAACTATGCCGGTGGCGACATCCGGCTGCCCGGCGATCCGCAGCAGGTCATTCGCGTCAGCGACAATCCGGAGCTTGGCAACCAGATCGGCAACGACATCATCACCACCGATGGCACGACGCTGCTCGGCGCCGACGACAAGGCTGGCCTCGCCGAGATCATGACGGCGGCGCAATTCCTTGTCGACAATCCCGACATCAAGCACGGTACGATCAAGCTGCTCTTCACGCCGGACGAAGAAATCGGCCGGGGTGTAGACAAGGTCGATCTCACGAAGCTCGGAGCCGAGTTCGGCTATACGGTCGATGGCGAAACGGCGGGTCACATTGAGGATGAAACCTTCTCGGCCGAGGGCGTCGAGATCACCATCCAGGGTGTCGCCATCCATCCGGGCTTTGCCAAGGGCAAGATGGAAAACGCCATCAAGATCGCCGGCGCGATCATCGACCGCTTGCCGAAAGACATTGCGCCGGAGACGACCGCGGGCCGAGACGGCTTCATCCATCCGATCGGCGTCACCGGCTCGATGGAAAAGGCCACGCTCGGCTTCATTGTGCGCGACTTCGAAGAAGGCAGCCTCGCCGTCAAGGAAGCGATGCTCGAAGAGATCGTGAAAGGCGTGATGGCGGATTTTCCAGGCTCCAGCTACACGCTCGAGGTCAAGCAGCAGTACCGCAACATGAAGGCGATCCTCGATCGCCATCCGGAGATCGTAGAGAATGCCATGGAGGCGATCCGACGTGCCGGCATGGCGCCGGTGCGCGGCAGCATCCGGGGCGGCACCGATGGTTCGCGCTTGTCGTTTATGGGGCTGCCCTGCGCCAACATCTTCGCCGGCGGCCATGCTTTCCATTCACCGCTCGAATGGATCAGTCGGCAGGACATGGAGAAAAGCGTCGCGACGCTCGTCGAACTTGCCAAAATCTGGGAAGAGCGCGCCTAGACCTCTGCTTTGGCTCCGGACTGTTGGCTCGGTTTCGGCCATGATCGCGCTAGCAACGTTTGGTCTCTGCCCGCGGCAGGGGCCTCGTCTACGCTGACATGCGAGCGGCGACCGCCGCCGACATCGGATCGACCGCGTATCGAGGTTTTCTATGTGGGTATCGCCAGCAACACCGGTTACCAACCCCAGAACAACAGGAACCAGCCCGCGTTGGCGATCGTGAGGGCCAGCCCAATGCTCGCGAGCGCCATCACGCGGCGTCCTCGAGGCTTGCAATAAAGGCCGGTGACGCGCCAGCAGAGCACACCGGACCAGCCGCTGGCAAGGAAGAGCATAGCCATGCGCGTTTCACCGACCCAGGGCAGATCGATCCCATCCATGCGAAGCTGGCTGACCGACAGCGCCGACAGCCCGAGGAAAACGCCGGCGGCTGCGAGGGGGATGAGCGTTTGCGCCAAATGATGAAACCGCGCCGGGTCGAAGCGGCCGAGACACAGCGTGGCGAGGGAAAGCAGCAGCGTGATCGCGAGCCCGATGGCGAGTGCCGTCACGAGAACGTAAAGAACGAGGATCGTCCCATCGAGGAGCGTCAACACGTCGTTTCTTGCCGGATAATTCGTCAATACCCACCAGGGCGGGGATATCTCCAGCGGCCATAGAGCGCCGCGCTCGACGAGCCATTCGGCAACCCATTGCTTTGCCGCGTTGAACCAGAGGCTCGCGCTCCAATGGAAGGCGCCGACGGCGAGCCCCATCAGCCCAAAAACGATCAGCACCGTTTCCCACGGCTTCGGGTGTCCCCCCGCCACATGCACGATTTCATGAGAAGGCGAACGGCGGGCTAGCCGGATCGCGCCCCGGAATCCGCTGCATCGGCCGCACATATGGCAATCGCTCGCGCCGCGCATGGTTTTCAATGGCACCAGCGGCGCGCAGTTAATGGCGCCCGGCTTCAGCCCCGCCCGCAGTGTCTCACGCCAGATCTCTGCATCGACGCGGAAATGCAGCGGCGCGAGCTTGGCGAGCAGCCCAAAGACGCCGCCGACCGGGCAGAGGTAGCGGCACCACACGCGCTTTTCCTTGCCGTAGAGATACCCCACGACAGCGGCCGCCAGCGTCGAACCGCCGAGCACCAGCAGCGCCGGTTTCGGATACTGATGGACGCTGACCATCTGGCCGTAGAGCGTCGTGCCGGCAAAGGCGACGGTCGGCCATCCATTCCATTTGACCCAGCGCGGTATACCGCCTCCCCGTCCGTACCGGCTGCTGAATTCGGAAATTGCGCCCTCGGGGCAAAGGAGCCCGCACCACACGCGACCGACAAGCGCCGTCGCAAGTAGCACCATCGGCCACCATATGCCCCAGAACGCAAACTGCGCGAAGCGGGTGAAATCATCCCACATATGTGCGGCGTTGCCCGGCATCGGCAAGAATACCGGCACGACGAGCAGCACCACATAGACGATGACAACGCTCCATTGAACGCAGCGGATTTCCCTTTGGTGCCGTGCCAACCAGTCGCCGATACGCTGCCAGACATCGCGCTGCGGCCGCGATAGAAAGACGGTCGTGGTCATGCGACGTGCCGCTGCTTCGCCCGGCCCGTCCGCGCTTCTCCGAGCGAGGTTGTAAATCCAGCGCGTGGCAAGGAGGTTTGGAGAGGAGGCGCCATGGTTGTTCCGGATGTCTATGGCGGGATGCGAAGAAGCCGCGCGGCGATACCATTCGCGCGGCCTCCCCGGCAGTTGGACGCGGCGTCTACCGTCAAGATCGGCCGCCCGCCCCCTTCACGCCGTGGGACAGGGTCTAGAGCATCCCGCTTTCAAGTGGAATCACTGGAAGCGGATAAGATGCTCTAGAATCAAAGTGCTAGAGCATCCTTTGTGCGTTCAATTGAACGCACGGCGCTCTAGTAGCCGCCCTTTTTCCCCACGCCGGCATAGGTAAATTCATATTCGACGGAAAATCCGTCGGGCCATGGCGCGACCCCGGTCTCCTTGTCCACGTGGCGGCCGAAATGAGCCGTCTCGTCGTGGGATTCCGAATGGATTGTCAGCTCGAGTCGGTATTTGCCCGGCCCCATGAGCTTGACGTTGTCGCCGTAGTGGGGCCCGTCGCTCGCGACCATGGGCATGAAGGAACCGGCCGTCTCCTGCCCGGTGTCCGCCGTGGTCAAGCGGTATTCGATGCGGAGGTTGGGTAACCAGTCCCCTTCCGCAAAACCGTTCTTGTTATCGGCTGCGGCATGAACATCCGCCTCCAGATGGATATCTGCTTCTCCCGCCGGCAGCATCATGCCGGGAGGGTCCATTTCGATCGGCTGCAGGTAGACGGCAGCGATCTCCATGCCATGGCGCAACAACGGATCTCCGATCCGATATTCCGCCGCGGATGCCAACGAGACGCCCGTGAGAAGCAGGCCGACCGAGGCGAGCGGGAGCAATTTGAGGTGATGCATGCACGATTTCCTTCCGGGAGCGAGCCAGCGAGCCGTTATTCATGAGCTGTTTTGTCACCTTTTATGCGCGTGATATCTGAGGATCTTTGCGCTGGAGCAAACAACTCGCGTCCCGGTTTTCCCGCGCGACCGCATTCGCGACTGTGTTTTTTGCCGCCTCTCTCTATCGCCGGGAACAAAATCCGGCGCCTGCAAAGATCGGATTCAGTCTTTTTTGGTAATTTTCCGTTAGCAATTCCCGTCAGTGGGTTCGGCGGCTGTTCCGCTGTCACCGAAAGTCTTGCGTACGGGTTCCTATGCGTTTCTCAGCTGTGTCAGTGGTCCTCCTTGCCGGCCTCGTTTTGTCGAGCTGCGGATTCGGTTCCAATCGGGATAGAGTTGCGGCTCAGCAACCGTCACGGGAAACGACGAGCTCCGTTGCCCCGCCGCCCAGCCCGATGCCCGCCGCGAATGTCGGCACGGCTGCTTCGCAAGGGGCGGCGCCGCAGGAAATGCTGGCCTGGGCAGGGCCTGTTCCAGAGCCGCAGGCGTTCGTGCCCGTGGCCAGAACAACCGGCATGCCCGTGCCTTCGGACAGGCCGATCGCTCTCCTCACGCCGGAAAACCCGGCGATCGAGGAGGCGCCGTCAGCGCGCGGGCAAATCTACAGTCATCGCTTCCGCGACGCCAAGCCGATCAATTTCGGCTCACGGTCTCCAAGGACACTCGCGGTGCACGGCGTCGACGTTTCCCGCTGGCAGGGCGAGATCAACTGGGCGAAGCTGCGGACACAGGGCGCGAACTTCGCCTATATCAAGGCAACCGACGGCGGTGATCATCTCGATCCGATGTTCAAGAAGAACTGGCGCAGGGCCAAGGAAGCCGGGTTGAAACGCGGCGCCTATCACTTCTTCTACTGGTGCCGAACCGCCGGCGAACAGGCCGACTGGTTCATCCGCAATGTGCCGAGGGAAGCCGGCGCCCTGCCGCCGGTCATCGACGTCGAGTGGAACGGCGAGTCGAGCTGCAAAAGGCGCCCCTCGCGCGAACGGGTCCTGGAAAAGATGCAGGTCTTCATGGACAAGCTGGAAAGGCACTATGGCCAGCGCCCGATCATCTACACCGCGCCGGATTTCTATCGCGACAACTTGAAGGGCGCCTTCCCGAACCATCCATTCTGGCTGCGCTCGGTAGCCGCTCACCCGTCCAAGGTCTATCCCGGACGGAAATGGCTTTTCTGGCAATATTCCGGCTCCGGTCTCTCGCACGGCGTCGACGGCAGGATTGACCTCAACGTGTTCCACGGCAGCGAGGACGATTGGCACAGCTGGGTGGCTGCACGGTCCAGCTAGTCAAGCCGCAGCCAGCCTGTCCGTTCAGGAACAAGCCGCACCGACGATACTCCCTCGCGAGACATCATTCGGCATCCTCCCCCGCGCCGTTGGTCCATGTTGATACGGATCAAGGACCGACGAACCCCGCCGGCTTAACTTTCTTTCGAAACGCCGTGCATTTCGACGTAGACTGATGGCTTGGTGAAAGTCCCTTCTACACTCTTTGGCTATGCGGCGGACCGTTCGGGGGGCCGCATTGCCGACCGGACGAATGATGAGCCCGTGAACGAGGAGTCGTGTCGATGCCCAGCATGATCGCAACCCCTATGACCAATTCTCCGTCGCAAAGCTGGCCGGCGATGGCCGATGGTGCGAAATATCTTCTCTCGATGGGACGCTTCCAGGCTGAAGCCCTGAGGATGACGCTGCGTTATCAGGTCGAGATGCTGAATTTCCTGAAGCACCGGCGCGAGCAGGACCTTAAGCTGCTCGATGACCTCCTCTCGCCGGACCATGTCAACGAGACCTTCGACCTCTACTGCTGCTTCTGGCAGAACGCATTTCTCGACTATTCGGACGAGGCTGCGCGCATTGCAGAGATCGGCTCGGACGTCGCAGCCGAAACAGCCAAGCAGGTTCGCGAGGAGCAGGAGTTGCTGACCAAGGACATGGCCGGGCAAACGGTGATGTGAATGCGGTTTCTCGTCGCAAGCGAGCAGACACGAGCACCTGCCCCTTGATGACCTAATGCATGTCGCCCAAAAGTGTGCAGCGGTTTGGGACAACGACATGCACAAAAACAGGACCTAAAGCGCGTCGCATGAGTCCGATTGAACGCGACGCGCTTTAGACTCAGCGCCATGGCGTGCTTCGCCGCGGCGCAATTTTCATGACGCGTTGCCGGCTCCCAGCTTTTCCGCCCGTGGTACAATCAAATCGAGCGTTAGCAAGAAGCTAGAAGAGTCAGTGCAAGCTTCGATTTAAGAATATACCTGGTGAAGTCGGACTTATGACAACCAATGCTCACACACCGAGCGATGTTACGTATGTAACAAGCGTCAGCACGTCGACGCGGTATGATAATTTATGCTGATGAAAGAATGCCGCTGACAATAGTTGACCAATGCATTGCCGGGCAAATCCCGACGGTCACGACTATCAAAGGCACTTAGTTCGTAATTTCTGACGCGTGTTTAGGATCCGGGAAGCCGAACAACGTTCCGCGCAACGTTCGGTGTAAGTCTGCGCTCGTTTCAGTCGAAGCGTATTTCGCTCCCGTCGCATCCGCCGATTTTTTCGATGCTTAGACCCTGATTATCGAACATGCATGGAGTCCATGGCGTGGGCGGTAACTCGCGAACACTTGGAACAAGGCGAGACAGTACTTTTGGGGTGATCATCATGCGCAATGCTCATTTAGCAGCGATAATCATAATACTTTCACCCTTCGACGCCTTCGCGGCATCAGGGACCTATTCATGTAGCAACAGCCAGTTCGAAATCCGTTGCGACTCCGACAAATGCGAGAGTTCCGAGGGATTCACGCCTGCTGGCGGTGGGGTCAATACCAGCACCAAGGATATGTCGGTGTGTGCATACAGCGGGTGCTGGGAAGGGAAAGCGGACAGCATCATCGCTTCCCAAGGCCATATCATCGCCTACTCGGACCAGCTCCAAGGAAACAATCCCGGTCTTCAACCAACCTCGGCCGCCATTGTTATCGACCGCGAAACATTGGGCGCAACGCTCAACGCATTCGGATTCCAATCACCGATGTCCTGTTCTCTCAAGTGAGCCTTGAACATAGGAGGCACGAATGCCATTCGATCGCACATTCTTCTTCAATCAAGTTCGGCCGATGTTCGGTGGCCGACTGACTCAAGGTCAAGTAGACGGGATGTCGGCCATGGTCGACGAGTGGGAGCAGAGACTTCCCGACGGCGACCCCCGCTGGCTGGCTTATATGCTTGCCACGACATTCCATGAAACGGCGCGGCAGATGACGCCGGTGAAGGAGGCATATTGGCTCTCGGAAGGCTGGCGGCGGCGCAACCTTCGCTACTATCCCTATTACGGGCGTGGATATGTCCAGTTGACCTGGCGCGACAATTATCGGCGCGCCGGAGATCATGTCGGCGACAACCTAGTCGACCACCCCGATCTTGCTTTGCGGCCGGACTATGCAGCAGCCATCATGTTTGTCGGCATGAGCGAAGGCTGGTTTCGAGGCGACAGCCGCGGCCGACATACCTTATCGCGATATTTCAAGCACAACGTGAACGACCCCGTCGGAGCGCGCGCCATCATTAACGGCCACGAACCAGGGATCGCAGAAGCGATTGCGCGGTATCACGCAAGGTTCCTTGGTGCCCTCAGGCTCGTTGTGCCCGTCAGAGGCGGGCTGGAGGCTGCCTTTACGCCCGAGCTTGTGCAAGCGATCGGCACGCGTTCGGCGCCTCCGATCGCCGCAGCCCATTATGACGGCGACTTGGAATTCACGGAGGCAGCCAGGACTCCGTCGTTCCCTGCGGGGGCCACGGACAACGACGCCGCGCAACCGGATCCGATCTTGCAGATGACCGTCGAGATCGTAACGGGGTTCGTGAGCAACAATAAGCTCGATCCCTCCAGGATATCCGAACTGATTGCGGACGTTTACTTCGCCCTTACGAACTCCGACGACTTGTCTCGCCGCCGGCAGCTTGCTGAACCGGACGCCGAGTACCTCGAAGGGAGTGAAGAAGCGGAACCGCGCGCCGCCTAATTGATGAAAAGTGACGCCCGGCATTCGCTGCCGGGCGTCACCCGATCACAACCTTATTCGTGATTTTGGGCGCTTATGACCATGCAGGTCTTTTCTCGCAAGCGGCAGGAGATGGTACGCAATGTTCCGCGTGATCCGATCGATTTGCGCGATCAGATCTACTCGCCGAACCTTCGCCCGCTCTTGCCAATGCTGTCGCCGGCAGCAATCGTAATTGATGCGCTGAAAAGGGCCGAACCCTTGTACTGGCTGCCGCGAAATCAGGGCGTGGAGGGCACGTGCAGCGCCCAGGCGCTCGCCAGTCTCATCGATCTCCAGAGAATGCTCGATTGCAAGGATGCAGCTGCCAACGTGCCGGTCAGCGCGCGCATGCTTTACGAGATGGCTCGACCGCGCGAACCAGCCGACGGCGATGAGGGTCTTTCCCTCCGGGAGGTCATCAAAGGCTTTTACCACCATGGCGTTTGCTCCGACGAACTCTGGAAATACGAACCCGGCAATCCCGGCGGAACGCTGAATGTAAGGCGTGCCAAGGCAGCACGCGAGGTGTCGCTCGGCGCCTATTATCGCCTGCGCCCAAGCCTCAACGATTATCATGCGGCGCTGAACGAAGTAGGACCGGTTCTTGTTTCCGCGGCGACGCATGCCGGCTGGAATGTCGAAGCAGTGCGCGCCAGTGCCGGCAAGATCATGCAGTCGACCGGAGACGGCGGCGGCCACGCGTTTGTCGTCGTCGGATATGACAGCACCGGCTTTCTGGTATTGAATTCGTGGGGGACGCAATGGGGCGGCTATCTCGGCTGCAAGGGATTGGGGCACTGGTCGTATCAGGACTGGGCCGACAACATCTTCGACGGCTGGGTACTTCGGCTAGGCGTTTCCACCCCCGGCGCCTTCGATCTCTCCATTGGGGAACAGGGCATCTTTTTTGCTCGCAAGCCTGCCCGTGTTGCCTGTACTCCAGGTTACGAGGTGCTGGGCCACCTTATCCACCTCGACGATGGCGAAGAGGTTAAAAGGGCGCCTTATCCATATTCCGCCAAAACATTCGATGAGACCGTCAGGTTCCTCAGTCGGGACCGCCGAGACAATCAGCCGACAGCGCCCGTCTGGGCGCCAGAGCATGACCCGGCCAATCGCGGCTACCGCGGAATTCTCCTGCGTTTCGGCGGCAGTTTGCTGGGGCTCGGTCAGACCGCGCAGCAGATCGCACGAGAAAAGAATGCGATAAAGCAGCATGGCCTCTACCCCCTGACGATTGCTTGGTGCAACGACTTCGTCGACCAGACCACTGCCGTCCTCTCCAGCCTTTTCACGGAAGCCACCAAGCAGATCGACGTCCGCAGCGATCGGCTGGACCACCTGATCGAGGACCTTACACATGGGATAGGTCGGTCGTTCTGGCGCGACGTCGTGTCGGCCAGCCGGAAGTCGGCAGCAATAAAAGGTCCGGTCGATCACGTCCTGGGGTGCCTGCTGGCGCTGGACCAATATTCCCTGCACATCATTTGCGATGGCGCTGGCGTCCTGCTCTTCCGCGACCTTATCGAAAGGTGGAGACGTGACCGCGTGGCATCGTTCCGCCTACTCGCCACGCGTCTCGCCAGTCTCGACCTCATCACGCCGACCATTGAAGCAAAGGACTTTGCGGACGGCTTCGCACACCTGATATCGGCACTGCCATCCACAAATCGAACCAATGCGCCGGCCGTCGCCCTGCACATCCCTGGTTCCGCGACGGATGGAAGGCTGACGGTGGGCATGTACTCGAAGTCTATACTCGATCTCATAGAGAAGGCATTTTCCGATCGCTCGAGCGGTCCGCCGCCGGTCTTCATCGGCAAGTCGCTTCGCAAGACTCGAATCGATGAGATCTGGAAGAATCATCCCTCCTTCTCGAAAATCCAGATCAACGAAATCTCCATCCCGCCTCGTCTCGGAGAATTGCTCCAACAGGAAGATCTTCAGCTGAAGACCGACCTGCTCGGCCAGATACTCAACCGCATCGCGCCGGTCTCGGATATTCCCGCCCGGCAAAGAGGGAGGACGCGCTATGACGTCAAGCAGCAAAATATCTTTGGAAGAACTGAACAGGAAGCTTGCTGATCCCAGTCTGAGCGAGCAGGAGCTTCAGAAATACTTTACGGTCGACGACGAGAAGTCGGGACCCTTCAATCCCGTCCTTGCGATCAATCGTGAACTCGTCACGGTTCCCGCGACGCCCGAAGGACGGGCCCGCAGCGCTGCTCTTCTGAACAGCGCGAATTTTATTTCACGCCTTCGCCGCCAGGCCGCCTTCCACAATCGCATCGGCAGCGGAGATTACAAGGGACCGATCATCGTCTCCGAGGGCGACAGCTGGTTCCAGTATCCATTCCGCCTGATGGACGTCATCGACCAGTTGATGAAGCACTACGCAATCTTCAGCCTGGATGCCGCTGGAGACACATTGTCGAACATGCTGAGGCAAGCCGAATACATGGATGCCATCGAAAACACGGGAGCATCCATCTTCCTGTTCAGCGGCGGCGGCAACGACGTCGTGGCGGGCGGCAACCTCGCTGCTCATCTCTTCGATTTCGATCCTGCCTTGCCACCCGAAGGGCATCTTAGGCCCTCGTTCGAGACGATGCTGGACGATGCAATTGGCATGTATGGTAAGCTCGTTCGTCAGGTCGCCAAGGCTTTCCCGAAAGTGCAGATCCTATGCCACGGTTACGACTACACAATCCCGGCAAAGGGAAGTTGGCTTGGCAAGCCGATGGAATCGCGAGGCATCAAGGATCCGGATTTCCAGCGGGCGATTGCGCGCGTCATGATTGATCGCTTCAACGAACGCCTGTCGCTGCTGCAAAGCTCATCGGCGCGGCTCAACTACATCAATTGTCGCAACACCGTGAACGCAACGGAGTGGTTCGACGAGTTGCATCCGACGGACAATGGCTATGCCAAGGTGGCGCAGAAATTCTCGGCCTTGATCGAACAGTTCGCCGCAAGGGCGCGCGACGTCGAGCATAAAGCGAGCAAGGCGCGCGCCGGAAGATCCAAGACGCCGGCGGCCGCGACAGCAGCAGTCGAAACCCCTGCCCGCCCGGCGGCCGCGGGTTCCCGGGCAACAGACGGTCCGTCAGGAATGTCTCTCCACATTGGCCTGAACATGGTCAGTGCCGCCCACTACGCGGGCTGGGAAGGACCGCTGCGCGCCTGTGAATTCGACGCAAGCGACATGCAGGAAATCGCAAACGGTCTCGGATACGAGACCAAGTCACTCCTTACCAAGGAGGCGACTAGGCAGAACGTCATCAACGAGATCAAGACAGCTGCAAGGGACCTCAAGCAGGGTGATATCTTCTTGATCAGCTATTCGGGACACGGCGGACAGCTCCCCGATTTCAACAACGATGAAGACGATTCCACCGACGAAACCTGGTGCCTCTATGACGGCCAGCTTGTTGATGACGAGCTCTATGGCCTCTGGTCGGAATTCAAGGCTGGGGTTCGGGTGCTGATGATCTCGGACAGTTGCCATAGTGGTACCGTCGTACGCGCCGGCGTCCCCAACGGGCATGCATTGACGAACGGTAACGCGGTTGCTGCCGGAATACCGCGCGCTATGCCCATCGATGTCGCCACGCGGACATTCCGCCAGAACCGCGACTTCTACGCCCGGCTGGGCGCGTCCATCACGCTTGGCGAAGGGCGCAATCTAACCCGCGAGATCACGTCCCCAATCTCGTGCAGCGTGCGCCTGATTTCCGGATGCCAGGACAATCAGCTCTCGCTTGACGGGATCGGCAATGGCGCCTTTACCGCCGCGTTGATCTCCACCTGGAACCATGGTCGCTTCAATCGCGACTATGCCGCCTTCCACCGGGCCATCATGATGAAATTGCCACCCGATCAAACACCCAACCATTGGCAGGTCGGACCGAGGAACCCGATTTACGATGCGCAGACGCCCTTCGCCATCTGATCGTCTCCGAGAGGTCGCTGAAAGGATACAGGGAACTCGGCCAGTCGGCTCCCGACGAGGGAGCCGCCTTCTGTGTCACTGGAAGGCCGCTATCGACTCGCCGATGCAGTTTGCCGTTTCGCAAGCTAGCATCACGGGAAAGATAATTGGTTTCACACCAGCTAGAGACACCATAGTGTAACAAAAGTAACAGTTCCAGCGAACAATGCGCGCTATCATGTAATATCTACAAGCCGCCTCCATATTCGAAGGAGCTTATTCTTTCCAAAGGCGGCTCTGTATCGAACCTCAACCATCTCACGCCTGAAATGTGCCGCGAGATCTATTCGTGGAGCTGGCCATGCGAAAGAACTTCCTCCTGACCCTACTTTTGGCGGTCGCCATAGCATGTGGGCTAGTGCCCGCGGCATCGGGCGACGCGAACGCGCAATGTAATCCGCAAATCAATCGATGCTGAGGGGGTGCACACTATGGGCGCGTTGCTTTCGGTTGACTGGTTGCGTGACCCAACAAGCCTGACCTTCCTGTTCGGGGCTTTGACGATCGCCTTTCATTCAAGAAAGCGCGTCGAGTCCCTTATAACACCGCCCAGAGGCGAGGAATTCGACTTCGTACGTCTTCTTTCGTTGCCGGCGATTGTCGGCAAGAGCGTTTTCCGCAAGGCCTACCTCATCTACACCGTATCACTGGAAATCCTCTATTTCTTCATGTGCGCGTCACAGCCGATCATACGCGTCCTGGCCGAGGGAAAACTCGATGGGTTTGAAGGACCGGCATGGCCGCTTGGTGCGGCCCTTATTGTCATAGGCGTCATCCCGTCCACCCCGTTGTTCGCCCAGATCGAGCTTTCCCTGCGCAGCATGGCCCATAGCGTGTCCAACATTCCCGATGAGTTTTTTGAGCGGGTCACCAAGCTCTCCCAGAGCGAGATCGAAGCGTATGTGGGAAGGGATCCCCGCTATGAGCCGGACCTCCAACGGTTTCGCAAGATTCAAAGTCTTGCTCTTTACGCGGGTTGCTCGCGCGAAGAGGCTGACAAAGTGGCAAGGCGGACGGTAGGCGCGGAGCTCTTTGCCAGATGGACGATCAACGGCCAGGACATTTGGTCAGCGGGAGAATTCGACAAATACCGCGATGTCCTGGACGTTCTCAAGCCCAAGTCCGAAAGCCTGAAGCAGGAAGTAAAGGAACTTGTTTCAAAGACCTTGGCGTCACCCGTCGTGAGATACATAATCGAAAAAAGCAACACTTCGCCGGAAGTCCCCGTCGGGGACGGCGATTCGCAAAGAATTCAATCGATTTCCGCCGAAATTCTCGCTAACCCGACGTCGTCTTTCGCCTCAATGCAGCAAGAGGACATTCAGTCCTACCTGACGCTTGCGGACCTGTGGCGCGCGAAAGCGACGGAAATCGGCATATCCAACCGCAGATTGAGTGCCGTCTTTTCGATCATCGCTCTCAATGACACGAGAGTGATGAAGGCACATCTGCATCCGGACCAAGGAGCGCGGCCGCTCGACGTCGTGCTCAGAGAACTGCTGTTGCTCGTACGAAGGAGCCGCAGCAAGCCTCGGCCATGGAATAATGCAGCCTTGTTGTCGACCTTCACTGCATTTGTAGGCTGCGTGATCCTGTTGACCGCATACCACAAGATACGTGCCGCGTTGTTTGGCCCTTCGAACGTCGGTCCGTTCGAAGAGGCTTTCTTCACGTCAGCATCACTCTTTACAAGCTTCCTCGCGGCAGGGATTTGCGCTCTTTTCATACGAACGCACAAGATCGACCAGGGTACATGGATACCCTTCTCGGATATACGCAATTTCCCACTTTCCCAGTATGGCGGCATCGTCTTTGCCGCGATGACTTGTGCGTTCGCCACAGCCATCATTTGGGTCATTCTGTATCAGTGGAGATATGACAGTGTCGCAGCGCTGTTGGGGATCGACCGAGGAGGGGTTCTTGTCCTGACGGGGTATTACGCGATCTGCTCTCTCATTCCGGCAATGTATGGTGTCGGTATCTGCGTAATAACGGATTGTGTTAGCGAGAGCGAACAAAGATCTAAAAGGCTCCCGCTCTATTGCTTCGCAGTAATATTCATCGTGATTTATATTCTGCTCGAGACCAGCATCTTGATCGAACCTGACTATCGAACGACATTTCTGGTTAACTTGGTATCCAATTCTCTATTCTCGTTGATCGCGCTCGTGACGTTCGCTTTGAGCTTGCAGGCAAATGGTCAGGTCAGAAACCAGGCGGCTTTGGCCGGTGTACGGACCCTGTAGATTCGCCCGCGGTCGGGCGACCATCAGGTCGAGGCACGGCAGCGGCGGTGGTGCTGCCACCGCCGTTGCAATACGCCGAGTTCAGTGGGGGCTAGCCGTCGGTCGGATAATGATCTCACTGACATCGACGTCCTCCGGCTGGCTCACCGCGTAAAGGATCGCGTTGGCGACCGCTTCGGGACTGATGGTGATCGCGCGCCAAGCCTTCATCGCGTCGCGGGCGGTCGGGTCGGTAATGGTATCGGCAAGCTCTGACGTCGTGGTCCCGGGCGAGATGACGGTGACGCGGATTTTGTCTGTCTCTTGCCGCAAGCCATCGGAGATCGCGCAGACGGCGAATTTGGTAGCGCAATAGACGGCGGCGGTCGGCGAAACGCTGTGACCGCCGATCGACGAAAGATTGACGATCTGCCCTCTCTCCTGCTCGCTCATGATGGGCAGTGCCGCTGCGATGCCATAGAGGACGCCTTTGATGTTGACGTCAACCATGCGTTCCCACTCGTCGACATTGAGCGCGGCCAGCGGCGACAACGGCATGACGCCGGCATTGTTGACGATGACGTCGAGACGGCCGAACTCTGATCGGGCGTGACGCGCAAAGGCATCAACATCCGTTCGGCTGGTCACGTCGAGCCTTCTGACGCGAACGGAGCCACCGGCTTCGGTGATCTCATCAGCGAGACGTTCCAGCCGATCCACCCGCCGCGCACCGATCAGCACATGGGCTCCCGCGGCCGAAAGAACACGTGCCGTGGCCTCTCCAATGCCGCTGCTGGCTCCTGTGATCGCGACGACTTTACCTTGAATATTCGACATCTCTAACTCCATTTCCTATTCACCTCGCGGCGATGCGAGGGCTTCCCTGTTTTGAAAAGGTTCGACTTTCGACCCAGGATCGGCCTCGCGCCCGATATCCAGCCACGCACGGTTTTCTCTTCGCTGCGAGTGTATCAGCGACGGCGAAGGATCATGCCGCCGTGGTGAAGCGTGTTCTCGTCCACAAAATCGCCGTCGGCGGTGAAACCGGTGTCGTCCCAATACTCGATATGATTGCCGGACACCTCGTAGCGCCCTTGGTAGGCGCTTTGCCGCCTTCCGCGGGCTTCGTCGTAGCGCCCATTGGCGAGAAGCTCGTGCCGGACATACCCGTCGTCCGTCACCCACAGGCCGACATAGAGGTGCGGCGCCATTGCTTGCTGCTTCGTGTGTTGATCGTGGATCCGGGCTTCACTGGCCGCGGAACTCACCGGTCCGCAGGTCGCAAGCAAGGTGATGGCCGGACCGAGCGCCAGGTTTTTGCAAAAGGAAGTGGACATGTTTCCTCTCATGAACGTCTGATAACGATCGGAGGCTATGCGCCTGATATGTCGCGATCGAGTTGCCAATCCCGGATGCGTTGGTTAGATTTTCTAACCAATGGTCGATGATTTCGAAGGCATCTCAGTGTTTCTGGCGATAGCCGAAGCGCGCAACTTCCGCGTTGCGAGTGAGCGGCTCGGCGTCACCCGCTCGGCGGTGAGCCAAGCACTTCAGCGCCTGGAAGATCGCATCGGCGTAGCTCTCGTGCAGCGCACGACGCGCAGCGTCAGGCTGACGGAAGCAGGCGAGCTGTTTTACGAGGCTGTGCGTCTATCCGCCGCCCAGGTAAGCGCAGCAGTGCAGGCGGTGCGTGAGGTCGAGGCCCATCCAAGCGGGCGCCTGCGGATCGCCGTTTCGTCGATCGCCGAGAGCTTCCTGTCCGGCAAGTTGCTCGCCGGGTTTGTCGAGGCCTTTCCGACTGTGAAGCTGGACCTGACGATCACGGACGAAGAGTTCGACATTGTCGAGGCCGGCTTCGATGCGGGCGTGCGGCTTGGCGAAGTCATCGAGCAGGATATGATCGCGGTGGCGGTATCGGCGGAGCAACGACAATGCGCCGTCGCCTCCCCCGGATATATCGAACGACATGGCACCCCCAGCCATCCGCGCGACCTTCCGATGCATGTCTGCGTGGGCTGGCGGCCGCGCCCGGACGCCGCGCCCTACCGCTGGGAGTTTACGGAGAATGGTCGCGACTTCGATGTGTCCGTGGACCCGGCCGTAACGACCAACGACATGGGCATTATGATCCGCATGGCCAGGGCCGGAGCGGGGATCACGTTCGGGATGATGGAGACGTTTCAGCCCTATATCGAGCGCGGCGAGCTCGTGCCGCTGCTCGAGGCTTACTGTCCGCCCTTCGCCGGCTTTTACCTTTACTATCCCACACGCCACCGGCAGCCGCTGAAGCTCCGCGCGCTCGTCGAATACATACGGAAATCGAGAAAGACTTGAACGAAGCTGCGGGGAACATAGGCGAAATCACGCCAAGCCGAACCGTCGTCCCGCCTTCACATCATCCATTTGGAGGCAACCGCGTGCCGGGCGGAAGTCACCTGTCCGAGTTGGACGGGTGGCAGGGTCGGCTCGGACAAGAGAAACCCCTGCACATGTGTGGCTCCGGCTGTTTTTGCAGCCTCTAACTGGGCATATGTTTCGATGCCTTCGACAATGACGGTGGATGCCGCGCAGGACGCCAGACCGACCATGTGCTGAAGGAAACGCTCTGCCTTGTAACTGAGGCGTTGTACGAAAAAGGCGTCGATCTTCACGATATCGACGGGAAGGGCCAGAAGCGTTTCGGGCGTCGAGTAGCCGGTGCCGAAGTCGTCTATCGCGACTTTGTATCCCAGTTCACGAGCGCTCTGAAGCAAGTCAGCCGCAGCGGAGAGCGTCGCAATCGGCATACTCTCCGTTACTTCGAGAACCAGGCGCGGGGCCATCGCTCTGTGCCTGTAAAGCAGATCGTAGAGATCAGCCCAGCTTTGTTTGTCGGCAATATTTTCTGCCGAGATGTTGCAGCCCAAAGCATCCGATGGATGGCGAGCCAACCGGTCGAATGCGAGATCAAGCACGTGCCGGTCAAAAGCGGGAGCACGCCCCGACGCTTCGAGAAAGGCGATGAACTCGCCGCAAGTCCTGATCGTGCCGTCGGGTTCGACGAGCCTTCCCAGGCATTCCGAATAGAGAACGTCGCTTGGATCGTCGACCGCGTTGATTTGCTGCAGGGCAAAACCGATCCGTCCATGTTGCATCGCCAGTGTTACATGACGAACGACGCTGCTGAATTTCTCCAGGCTCATAGATCGAACCGCCCCCTTTCGGATTTAGGGCCGGCAGCGGCGATCGCCGCTGCCGGCCAGCCTTGGGCTCAGTTTACCGGTTCCAACTCCGGATCGACTGTTTCAGGTTCCAGCTCCGGATCGACAGTTTCCGGCTCCGGAAGTGTCGCACGGATCTCGTCGATTTTGCCGACAGCCGGCCCGACGCCGAGTATCTCCTTGGCGTCGGCAAGGGTGTCGTCGGACACGACGCCGTCCTTCGTAAAACTCTCGAGTGCTTGGCGGAGCGCTTCATCGCTCAAGGCCGGATCGGTCGGAATGGCGTCTGGGCCGTTCTCAGCCTCGAACTCGGCATAGGCGGTCGCATAGGCGGAAATGGCCGCCATGCGGGGATCATTGGAATTCAAATAGGCATGATAGTTCCGGTTCAGCGAGTTCAGCTTTGCCGTGTCGGAGGTTGTGTTCTCCAGCTCGGTTACGGTCACGGTTTCCGTATCTACGGCCGTTGCCGCCTCCGGATCGGTTGTGTCAGGCTCCAGCCCCGGATCGGTAGCCTCCGGCTTCGGAAGCGTCTCACGGATCTCGTCGATCTTGCCGACAGCCGGCCCGACGCCGAGTATCTCCTTGGCGTCCGCAAGCGTCTCGTCGGACACAACGCCGTCCTTCGTGAAACTCTTGAGTGCTTCGCGCAGCGCTTCATCGCTCAAGGCGGCTTCTGTGGCGATGGCGTCTGGGCCGTTCTCAGCCTCGAACTCGGCATAGGCGGTCGCATAGGCGGAAATGGCCGCCATGCGGGGGTCGTTGGAGTTCAAATAGGCACGATAGTTCCGGTTCAGCGAACTGAGTTTTGCTGTGTCGGAAACCGTGGTCTCCGGCGTGGTTACCGTCTCCGTGTTCACGGCCTTTGCCGCCTTGACAGACGAGCCGGTTTTCTTGTGTGTGGTGACGGATTTTTGCTTCGAAGTACCGTGGCTACTGCCGCTTTTCTTGCTCGTCCCTGACGTTCCCGATTTAGACGTTCCCGATTTGCCCGAACTGGAATGCGAGCTGCCGTGACCGCCGCCGTTTCCGCCATCATGGCCGCCGCCGTTTCCGCCTCCCCCGCCATTTCCACCGCCATTGCCGCCGCCCTTGGCAAATGCAACAGTCGATGCGCCGAAGGTAACGCCCGCCACAGGGGCGACGGCGATCGCCAGGGCGACGAAGCTTCGTCCGATCGTTTTGGAAATGGTCATGAACTTCTCCATGTCTTTTGATTTTCGCGGCCCGGTGCCTATGGCGCTGATCGAACCACATTCGAATTTGCGCAACGTTAACTTGCGCCGCGGGAGGGCACCACCGTCCCCGGACCATTGCGTTGGTGAATAAGACTTAGGTCCGATCAGCCTGCCATCGAAAGTCCGATGGACATTGACCAAGATCACGTGGCATTGACCGCTCGCCTGGGCGCATTACTTTTACCGACGCGACTGCGATCGATGTCCAGCCAATTTGTTGAGCGCATAAATCCGAGAATCCTCTTGCGTGCCAGTGATCTGATCAAACGATGGAACGCACAGCCGCTGGCGAGGCAGTTCCTGCTGATCGGCGGCATCGTTGCAGCGTCCGCCATGCTGGTAGTCGGCGCCTTCGTCACCAGCCTCATCGAAGGCGCCGTTACCCGAAACTCGGCAGCGACGACTGCACTCTACGTCGACAGCGTGATCGCGCCGCTCTTGCCCGACATGCAGACGACGCAAGTTCTCGACGATACGGTTGCGCGCGCCCTCGACGAGACGCTCGGACAAGGGGCTCTCGGAAACCGGTTGTTGGCATTTCGCCTATGGCGCTCGGATGGCACCATTCTCTACTCGAACGAAGAGAACATGGTCGGCCAGCGTTTCGCGATCGGGGATGAGTTGAAAACAGCATTCGGCGGCGAGATGGTCGCTCAGTTCAAGCCGGCCGACGACACCGCGGACGAGACGAATCAAAGGGCGAGCAAACCGCTGCTCGAGATCTACAATCCTGTGCTTCAGCCATGGTCAGGAGAGGTCGTCGCCGTTTCGGAATTCCATGAAATTGCCCACGACTTCGAGCTTAGCCTCACTCAGGCGCGTTTTCTGACCTGGCTCGCCGTCGCGGGCTTCACGCTTGCCTTCTTCATCATGCTTTCGGCGATCGTCATGCGCGGCAGCAGAACCATCGAAAAGCAGCGTCACGCCCTTCGGCAGCGTGTGGACGAGCTTTCGGCCCTGCTCTCGCAGAACGAGGCGCTGCGTGGGCGCCTGCAGCACGCTTCGCAACGCGCGACGGCATTGAACGAGAACATGCTGCGCCGGATCGGTGCTGACCTGCATGACGGCCCGGCACAGCTCGTCGCCTTCGCCTCGTTGCGGCTGGACAGCAACAAATTGGTCAGCGGATCGACTTCGGCGGCGGTGCGCGAACGGGAAATCACGACCATCAAGGCAAGCCTCGACGAGGCGATGCGCGAGATCAGAACGATATGCAGCGGACTGGTCCTGCCGCAGATCGAGACGGCCAGCTTGCCAGAACTCCTGGAGCGTGTTGTTCGCGCCCATGAAGAACGAACCGGATCGACTGTCGATCTGTCGCTGACCGATCCGCCCGAGCGCCTTTCTCCCTCCGCAAAGATATGCATATACCGTTTCGTGCAGGAGACGCTCAACAACGCTTACCGCCACGGCGGCGGTGTCGGGCAACGTGTGGCGCAGAGCACGCAAGGCGACAGGGTCTTGATCGCGGTTGCCGACGACGGAGACGGTTTTGATCCGAAAAACATACGGCCAACAAGCCTCGGACTGGCCGGGCTAAGGGAACGGATAGAAAGCCTGGGCGGCACATTTGAAATCAACGGCGCCGGCCCCGGCACGATTGTTAGGATGTCACTCGGCATCGAGGAGATTGGACAGGCATGACTGCAGCGATACGCGTGGCGGTAATCGACGATCACCCTCTGTTCAGAGAGGGCGTGACGAGAAGTCTTTCGGAGATCGACGGGTTTGAGATCGTCGCAGAGGGAAGCTCGCGTGACGACGCGCTGAGAATCGCCGAGAACCTGTCTCCGGACGTGATGCTGCTCGACATCTCCATGCCGGGAGGCGGACTGAACGCGATTCCGCTCATCCTTGAATTGGTGCCGCTACAGAAGATCGTGATGCTTACCGTGTCCGAGGCCGGTGACGACGTCACGGCGGCTCTCAATGGCGGTGCCAAGGGTTATGTCCTGAAGGGGATCGGATCGAGGGCGCTGGCCGACGTCATACGGACAGTGGCCTCCGGCGAGAGCTATGTCGCTCCGACACTCTCTGCCAAGTTGCTGTCGCACCCTTCGCCGGCCTCTGTGAGCAAATCCGACCTCATCGCGGAACTGACCGCTCGGGAGCAAGAGGTTCTGCGCCTCGTGGCCTCCGGCATGAGCAACAAGCAGGTCGCAAGAAAGCTCGATCTCCAGGAGAAGACCGTCAAGCATCACATGACGCAGATCATGACGAAACTTGGCGCCGCCAACCGGACGGAAGCGGCAATGGTGCTGCGCGACGCGATCGACGGGCGCACCGGTTAGCGGGAGGCGCCGGTTCCAGAACTACTGCATGTTTCCTTAAATCGCATCCAGTTTGGGGATAAAACATGCAGCAATTCAAAGTGCTACAGCGCGTCCTTTGCGCGTCTGATTAGACGCGCGGCACTGTAGCGCGCGCCGCTATCTCGACGAATGTGCTCTAATCAACGAAGGCTTGAAGCCGCTTTGCATCTGCGGAGGTTGCTCGCCGATTGACGATCGTACGCCCGCGCGAGTCTTTCATGATGTAGCGGCCGCCCCTGATCTCCTCGCTTATTCCATCGGAATGCCGAACACTCAAACCCGAGCCGTTGTCTCGAACTGTCGTGCTCTTTGCGCTCGCTCCGGTCGAAGCGCTGCTCGACCGGCTATTGCTCGAGCCGCCACTTGCGTTCCCGCTACTATTTCCGCCGCCGTTTCCACCTCGGCCGTTCCCGCCTCCATTGCCACCCCCGCCCCCTTTGCCATTGTTGCCGTCCTTAGCGAAGGCGGATTGGGAAGCGAGCTCAAGCGTGGAGCCGGACGCCGTGATCTTGCATGGAAGGGCCGCGATCGCGAAGCCGATCGACGCGGTACACAACGCGGTGAGGAACTTTCGACGCTCCATCATTTCAGCCCTTTTAGTAACCTCCATCGACGCTCCGCTCACCCGACCACGGCCTTGGACACATGCACGGGCGGCAATGACTGTCCCATCTCCGGGCGGCGAAGCGGCGCCGTTCACTCGACAAACCCGCGAGCAGCCTGGAAGTGCGCGCAGCAAGACCATCAAATCTTTGCTCACGCTTCTATCCGGCCGTCAACTCCGGGCGCCGAAAACCCCGGCCGGCCCGGACTTTTAACACAGGCCGCTCAGACGTTCGTCCGGTCCGTTTAGGACCAAGGTCTGAGGCGACGCGGGACTTTCCGCATCCAATCATAGCAGACGGTTTAGCGACTGGATGATGCGTATAGTCGATGCCATTGTCAGCCAAAACAGGTCTCATATTTTCAACGAGCACAACTCAAGGGCATGCGTCCGTGAACCATCAATTGGCAGCAGGTGCGATGGCAACAAGGCAGCCGCCGCGTTATGTCTGCGTTTGCAACAGCTCAACCCCCAGAGAGCATCCGCGCCAACTTCAAATCAGCTTGAGCTTGGTAGCTAGCGCCGTCGCTTGAGGCAGCGTTCCGGCGTTAAGCGCTTTGCGCGCATTATTCAGATGGAAATTGACATTGGAATAGGTCATGTTTTCGATGGTCGCGATTGCTCTCATGGTCTTGCCTTCGGCCGACCATTTGAACAGAAGGGCTTGCTTGGCGGTCATCCTGACTTCCAGTTTCGCGGTGGGAATAATATTCGCCTGCTCGATCCGCCTGAATCACATCGGCCTGAGTGTGCGAGCAGCCGTCCACGTCGGCGAGTGCGAAAGGCACCACGGCCGCTATGCCGGCCCGGTCTTGCGGCTTGCCGCGGGACTTGCAGGCTGCGCGGGACCGGGCGACATCATCGCCTCCCGCACCGTGCGGGATCTCGTCGTCGGTGCAAACCTCTCCTTTGATCCGCGCGGGCAGCTCGACCTGCCCGGGATCCCCGGCCCATGGCCGTACTTTTCCGTTGGATCCACGAATTCAGAATAACCTTTCCTCCCCTACGCTCAGGACAAATGGGCGAACTTGAGAGGAATCGAACCGAAGGTGGGCCACCTTCGGATGGCGTAGAAGGATCGCGATTGCGAATCTGTATCGCGCAATGATACGTATTTGATTGGACTTTCACCAGTATCACCATATGATACAAGCATGAAGAGCCAGACGTGATCAGGTCATTTAAGGACGCCAAAACCGAAGCTGTTGCGCGCGGCAAAAGCACCAAAAGGTTTTCCTTCAGACATCGTGAGGCCGGCCGTTCGTAAGTTGACGATCCTGAACAGTGCAGCCGCTCTCGACGACCTACGTTCCCCTCCGGGAAATCGACTTGAAGCGCTGAAGGGCGATAGAGAAGGCCAACATTCGATCCGGATCAATGATCAGTGGCGCATATGCTTCGTATGGACAGATGCCGGTATCGAAGACGTCGAAATAGTTGCCTACCATTAAACGCCAATCGCCGCACAGGGAGCTTGAGATGACCCATATCCTTCCGCCGGTCCATCCCGGCGAAATCCTCCGCGAGGAGTACCTACGTCCCCTTAACATGAGCGCTGGTGCACTGGCGAAAAAGCTCAATGTTCCTCGCACTCGCATCGAACGTATAGCGGCGGAGCAAACACCGATCACGACGGATACCGCTTTGCGCCTCGCCAAATATTTCCGCACAACGCCGGAGTTTTGGATGAGCATGCAGACCAGCTTCGACCTCAAGACAAAGGAGATAGCACTTCATCGCGAACTGGAGTTGATCCCGGAAATCGATAGAGCAGCATAGGCGGATACTGCCCCAGTACGGCAAATTCCAGTCGATACATTATGCGATCGCTGGCATCGCCAACACCCTCGCGCATCCTCGGCTCGCAACGTTGCTGTTGCGGGCAGTTTTTCGTCCGTCGCGGCACCATCACACCTGGCTCTGGATCCATTGCAGGAATTTGCGGATGGCCTTCTCGCTTGCGCGCCGCTCCAGATAAACGAGATACCACCCACCGGACTGCATGACGTCCGAGGCACGCGGGGAAACGAGGCTGCCGCTGGCAATATCCCCCTCGACGAACGACGACCACGCCCTGTCCGTTGGCAGCCGCCTCGATGGCGAGAAGGTTGCTGTCGAAGAGCGGTGAGGATTTTTGCGGCAGGCCCGTCGCCCCCACGCTGGCGGCCCAGGTCGCCGCATCTTCGGTGGTTCCGCTGACCGCCAGAAACGAGAAATGCCGCAGATCCTCGGGCGTGTTGATGGCCTTGGCGATGGCGGGCGAGCAGACGCCGACGAGCCGTTCGCGGCGCAGAAGGGTATAAGTGAGGTTCGGCCGGTTTGGCGCCCGCGTATAGATGAATCCGATATCGGCGCGGTCCGGATTGAATTCCCAGTCGAGAAGACTTGCATCGAGGCTCACGGCAATCTCGGGCGAGGCTTCCTTGAACGTCTGAAGCCGCGGTATCAGCCACCGCACAGCGACGGTGACATAGACCTGCACGGTTAGCGAGGCGGGCGTGTTGGTCTGGCGGATGAGGTCGGTGGTGAGCGCGATCTTATCGAGTGCATCCTGCACCACGGGAAAGTAGATCGCGCCCTCCTGGCTCAGCTCCACACGACCCGGCAGCCGCAGAAACAGCGGAGTGCCGAGATTGCGCTCTAGCGAGGCAACCTGATGGCTGATCGCGGACTGCGTGACGCGCAGCTCCTCGGCCGCCGCCTTGAAGCTCATGAGCCGCGCGGCGGCTTCGAATGCCCGCAGCGTCGTCAAGGGAGGCAACGTTCGCCGGACCAGGAAAATGGCGGGGCCCCCAAGGGATGAGGCAGCTCTCATGTAGACGGGCGGAATGGTCTTCTTGACGCTGTAGATCGGCAGAACCATGAACGGCAGCAGGATGTGCGTCATGGCGATCAGCACGCCCACGCGATTGTAGATCAGTTGCAGCGGTTGGGCGGCATCCACGAGACCCAGCCAGATCAGGGTGGAATTGATGACACCCCTGCTCTGCAGGAGCACGACCCAGGCGCTCGTGCGGACGAGCAGCGATGTCCAGAATGGCAAGAGGACGAGGATGAGCAGGACATTCGCCACCCATCCCCTAGAGCGGGCCATCAGCGCGGCAAGCGGATAGCCGAAGAGCACGCACATTATCGTGACGGAAATGCTGACCACAAAATGTGCGGACGTCAAGATAAACGGCGTTGTCCGGTGTGACGCCGGTAATTCGCCCCATCTCGTCGCGCCGAAGATCGAGAGCTGCCAGCAGGTAGAAATCCGTCAGCTGCGGCATGACCTGCTTGAGTACGGCCCATCGTTCGGGCGAGCCCAGCGCGGATCCACGTTGACAAATGCTGCCTGATAGGGGGCTTCCGCATTGCGCATGTTGCGGGCAGTCTTGAGGAGAGACGAGCGAATGCCGCTTTCATAGTTGTTCAGCCCGTTTGCGGCCTCGGGCGAATGTTTGGCCCCCTCACCTATCCCGGTCTCGTCAACGACGTTGCGATCTCAATGCGGTGCTCAATCGGCGTGTGCTTCCGCGCACGCCGATTGACGTGTCGATACTCAGGCGGGAAGCTGGAACACGGCGTTGGCGACCAGCACGATTGCAAGCCCAGCGACGAGCGCGGCATAGGGAAGGATACCGGCCTTTTTGACCCCGAGATCCTGCCCCACGAGGCCGAGATCGTCCATTGCGCCCGCCGGGAACTTGCCGCCATCGCGAACGTAATGACGATAGGCAAAGACCGGCAGTATGACGGCGGCGAAGGCGAAACCAACCCAGAGCGCGTTGGCATAGCCCCAGACCTTGGCGCCCGCGCCGAGGAAAAGCGCATTGACGAAGGCCAGCACCGTGTTGAGGCCGATAAGCCAGGTCGGCGCCTTCCACGGCCGCTCGATATGGCCCGAATCCATCCGGTGAATCCAGCCTGAATTCAGGTTCAGAAAGTTGAAGATGATGTAGCCCACGTTCGATACGGCCAAAACGAAGAAATAGCCGCCGACATCCGACGCGATCGCCAGGAGGAGGAGGTTGAAGGCGAAATCCGTCCACATGGCGCGGGTGGGCGCACCGTTTTCATTCACATGGTCCAGATACTTCGGCAGCCAGCCGTCCTTGGAACCTTGATAGAGGGTACGGGACGACCCGGCCATGGCGGTCATGATGGCGAGGAACAGCGCCATGATCATCAGGATGACCAGAAGCTGCGTGAGGATGCGTCCGCCCCCGATCAATCCGGCCAGCGCCTCCGCGACACCCGTCCCGTCGACGATGCCCGGCGCCAGCATGCCGGTGTGGCCGAGCACGCCCTGGAAGGCGAAAGGAACGAGGAAGAAGAACAAGCAGCACGCCAGGCCGGAATAGAAGATTGCCTTGAACGTATCGGTCTTCGGGTTCTTGAGTTCCCGGGTGTAGCAAACCGCCGTCTCGAAGCCGTAAGTCGACCAGGCGGCAATGTAGAGGCCACCGAGAAAGAGCGTCCAGCCGCCGTTGCTCCACGTACCATCCTCGCCGGAATAGGCGGCACTTGGCGGTACGAGGCCTGTCACGTTGGTCATCTGGATCGCACCGCTGACGATCGGGAAGATGCCGATCAGGGCCAGCGGGACCAGAACGATGATCGCGAGCCATTTCTGCACACTGGCGGTTTCCTGGATCCCACGGTGCTGGATCGCGAAGATGATCAGCATCAGGACTGCGCCGATGAAGAACGTCGCGTTGAGATTGGCCGTAGCCAGGAAGGGGATGCCGAAGCTTGCCAGCGACCAGTTGCGGACGGCCGGTGTCAGCGCGGCCGCGGCGTCGGCGCCCAGCAGCGCTTTGACCGCCTCGTCCGGCGTCGAGCCGGCGTGTGCCGCCAGCCATTCCGCTACACGCGGGCTATCGGCCGCGACGGATGAGGCGTGCGCGGCAATCCAGTCGAGGACCGGCTGGGAATCGGCGGCGGGGATCGGAAAAAGTGCGTTCAGGATGTAGCCGGCGGCAATCGCGCAGCCAAGCGAGAGCACCGGCGACCAGGCAAACCAGTTGCACCAGACCGAAAGCGGTGCAATGAACTTGGAGTAGCGCAGCCACGCCGTCGCCCCGTAGACCGAGGCACCGCCCGACTTGTTGCCGAACATGCCGGCGATTTCCGCATAGGTGAATGACTGCAGGAACCCCATGATCATCGAAATGATCCAAACGGCAAAGGCAAGCTTTCCAGTCGTTCCTGCAATGCCTCCGATCGAAAAAAGGACGAGTGGCGGCACCCCTGCCGCCACCCAGAATGCGCCCTTCCAGTCAAGCGCACGTATCAACTTGCCTTCCGTGCCGGACGGGATGCCGGCGTCCACTACATCTGTCATCGGTGAAATTCCCCATTTCTAATTGTTCTGGTGTTCCGGACGTATCTTCCGTACGTCTCCCTGAACGCGGCCTCCCCAGCCATTCAACGCCGGCCCGGTCGTTCTGATTATCCGCGTTCGTGCGCGGATTTCCGGATCTCGGATGTTGACACATAGTGAATATATTTTCTTAGCAGTCAATATCTCCTTTACTTTGCGTCGGCATTTTGCGAGCATGACCTGGGCGTGCGAACGTCCTTCAATCCCGGGAGGGTCAATATGCGAGATCTTCACCCGATGGGGATCGGTGTGCGCCCGATATCCGCGAGCACCGTCCGCTATCCCGGCGTTCCGGCATTGCCGCACGGCACCGAACGCTATCGGGTCAGGGGCGGAGGATCTCTGGTGGTGGGCGTCGAAGCCGGCGACCAAGTGACCGTCATCGACAGCGAGGGTGGGCAGGCTTGCGAGATTTCCTTCGTCGACGGGAACGGTCGCTTCCAGTCTGCCGGTCTCGGGGCGGCCTTCACCGGTGCGGCAGAGGGTCTGACGGCCATTCTCTCGTCGGACGACGAGAGTGCCGCACGCACGCGGCTCGCCCTTCGGCGCCGCGGCGCCGATCTCGCCGCGGCCGGCGCTCTCAGACTTTTCGGCGAAGCATCGACGCCCGGCAGCAAGGCGGACTTCACGATCGCCCTCAAGGGCCTGCTGATCGCGGTCGCACCGGGCCATGCGATGTCACCGGAGGCACAGGATACCACGACCCCGATCGAGATCCGGATACGACGTAGCAGGACCGTCCGCGACTATGCCGCCGCTCTGCCGGAACCAATGGCCGACCCGATCGAAGATATCCGCATCAAGGCGGCGACGGCGTCCGCTTATTTCGTTCGTGCGGGCGAGTTCATTCAAATCATCGACGTCTACGGCAGGCAGTGCACCGACTTCCAAGCCTTTGCCGCACGCAAGGTCGAGAAAGGTCTTGATCTCGCGCTCGATTCCACCGTTACACGCACCTTGCTCGGCCGCAGCTACCCGGCGCCGGGTCTACCCTCGAAAGCCTTCGATCGCGACTTCGAACCCCTCGTGGAGATCGTTCAAGATACGGTCGGCCGCCACGACGCCTTCGCGACGGCCTGCAACGCCCGCTACTACGACGACATGGGTTATCCTGGCCACATCAACTGTACGGACAACTTCAACGCAGCGCTTGCGCCCTACGGCATTGCGCCGCGCAAGGGTTGGGAGGCGCTCAATTACTTCTACAATACCAATATCGATCACACCAACCAGCTGTACCTCGACGAGCCCTGGTCCCGGCCGGGCGACTACGTGCTGATGCGGGCGCTTACCGATCTTGTCTGCGTTTCGTCTTCCTGTCCCGACGATATCGACGCGGCGAACGGCTGGGATCCGACCGACATCCACGTCCGTACCTTTTCCGGAAAAGAGAAATTCTCACGAGCGGTAGCCTATCGTATGACCCCCGATGCCGATCCCGAATTGACGCGCGAAACCGCCTTTCACTCCCGCCTCTCCGCGCTGACGCGCGATTACGCCGAATACCGCGGCTATTGGCTTCCGAACCGCTTCGCCGCCGACGGCGCGGTCGAGGAATACTGGGCTTGCCGCGAAAGGGCCGTGGTCATCGACCTCTCGCCGCTCAGGAAATTCGAGGTGACTGGCCCCGATGCCGAAGAGCTGATGCAATATTGCCTGACGCGCGACATCCGCAAACTCGCGACCGGTCAGGTCGTCTATTCGGCAATGTGCTATGAAAACGGCGGCATGATCGATGACGGCACGCTCTTCCGGCTCGGCGACAGGAACTTCCGATGGGTCTGCGGCGACGATTACAGCGGCGTCTGGCTGCGCGAACAGGCGGAGAAGAAGGGCTTCAGGGCCTGGGTACGCTCCTCGACCGCGCAGATGCACAATATCGCCGTCCAGGGTCCGAAGAGCCGCGACATCCTGAAGGAGATCATCTGGACGGCGCCGCGCCAGCCGACGATCGGCGAGCTCGAATGGTTCCGCTTCGCTGTCGGCCGCATCGGCACGTTCGAAGGCCCTCCCGTCGTCGTCTCACGCACCGGCTACACCGGAGAACTCGGCTATGAAATATTCTGCCATCCGAAGGACGCTTTGGCCGTCTTCGATGCCGTCTGGCAGGCCGGAGAGCCGCATGGTCTGAAGCCGATGGGCCTGGAGGCGCTCGACATGGTGCGTATCGAAGCCGGGCTGATCTTCGCCGATCACGAGTTCACCGACCAGACCGATCCCTTCGAGGCTGGTATCGGATTCACGGTGCCACTCAAATCCAAGGCCGATGACTTCATCGGCCGTGAGGCGCTTATCCGTCGGAAGGAGCATCCGCGTCATTTGCTGGTGGGCCTCGACGTAAAGGCGAACGATGCCGTCGGCCACGGCGATTGCATCCATATCGGCCGCGCGCAGGTCGGCGTCGTCACCAGCGCGGTCCGCTCCCCGATCCTCGGCAAGACCATTGCACTGGCACGCGTCGATGCCATGCACGGAGCGGTCGGCACCGAGGTGGAGATCGGCAAGCTCGACGGCCATCAGAAGCGTCTTCCTGCCGCGATCGTGCCGCTCTCGCACTACGATCCCCAGAAGACGCGGCCGCGATCATGAGCGGCTAGAGCAATTCCAGGAAAAGGTACAACCGTTTTCCGTCCGGAATTGCATAGTTTCAAAAGGTTAGATCACTTCACTGTTTCAATGAAACTATGAAATGATCCAGGCGGGCTTGCGTTGCGCGTTGGAGATCGCGCGCGCTGCTTCCTCGGAGGAGTTGGCGAGCATTCGCATCTCCGCGGCAAGGACCGCGAACCCGGACCCGGCCGGGCCGGCGCGGGCCGCCTCGATCCCGGCATTGACCGCAAGCAGCTTCGGATGGCGCAGCGACTGCAGGATCTCGCCGGACTTCGAAGCTGCAATGCGCATTTAGATGCGTTCGATGCCGTTGGTCATCTCCGGCATCGTATAGTTCTCATCGGCACGGCATCGATAGAGGAACCCGCTCATGCGGCCGAGAATGCTCGTTTGGAAATCCATGGAGGCCACGCTCGAAGAGAGTTTCGGATCCCGCTGCTCGCCTCATTTCAAGCATGCCGGAGAGGGCCACGGCAAGCGGCCCTTCCGGCAGCCCGGGCTAGAGAGGCGGGTTTGGAAGATCGTCAATTGCGCAGATATTCCTCCATCGAATCGTCGAGCGCTTCGACCCAGGGCGTGTGGTGCTTCGGCGACATGTTGCCGGTCATCAGCGAGCGGTAGGCATGATCGCGGAAGCCCATGATGTTCTCCGCCTTGTGGTGCTCCCACTCCATGAAGGTTCTGTTGACGCCATCGATGTCGAAGCTCGGATAGTCGGTCTCGGCGAGCAACTCCTTCACATAGTCGCCTTGGAACCAGATCATCTGCTCGGCATCCTCGAGCGTCTCCTCGCGGGCGCGCCATTTGTCGAAGTTTGCCTTCAGCTCGTCTTCCGGCGGCAGCTCGATGCGGCCCATCATCACGTCGCGCGCCCACCAGGCCTGCACGTCGAACATGTTGAAGGTATAAAACTGGTCCTGCATGCCGATGTAGAAGAGTTGGCGGTTGCGGTCGAAGATCACGCCCTTGTAGAGGCTGTCGGCCCAAAGTCGGTTGGCGGTCTTCAGACGCAACTCGTCCGGCAGGAACGGGAAGTGGTGCTGGTATCCGGTACACAAGATCAGCGCGTCGACCTCCTTGCTCGAACCATCGGCGAAATGCGCCGTGCGGTTTTCGAGCCTCACCAATAGCGGCCGCTCCTCGAAGTTCTCCGGCCATTTGAAGCCCATCGGCTTGGAACGATAGCTCGTCGTCACCGACTTCGCGCCGTATTTCCAGCATTGCGAACCGATGTCTTCCGCCGAGTAGCTACGGCCGACGAGCAGGATGTCCTTGCCCTTGAATTCCAATGCATCGCGGAAGTCGTGGGCGTGCAGGACACGACCGTTGAAGGATCTCACGCCTTCGAAAAAGGGGACGTTCGGAGTCGAAAAGTGGCCCGTGGCAACGACCACGAAGTCGAACTCCTCGTCGTACATGCGGTCCTCGACGCGATCATGCGCCGTCACCGTGAATTTCTCCCGCGCACCGTCGAACTGGACCATGCGCACTGGCGTGTTGAAGCGCACCCATTGGCGCACATTCGCCTTCTCGACGCGGCCCTTGATGTAATCCCAGAGCACGGCCCGCGGAGGATAGGAGGCGATGGGTTTACCAAAATGCTCCTCGAAAGAGTAGTCGGCGAATTCCAGGCATTCCTTCGGACCGTTCGACCAGAGATAGCGATACATGCTGCCGTGAACCGGTTCGCCGTACTCGTCGAGGCCGGTGCGCCAGGTGTAGTTCCATAGTCCGCCCCAGTCGGACTGTTTCTCAAAACAGACGATTTCCGGAATCCGGGCGCCCTTTTGGGCAGCCGATTGGAAGGCCCGCAATTGCGCCAGACCGGATGGACCGGCACCGATGACGGCTACTCTTGTCATGAAACATTCCCCTCTTTGCTTGTTGCAATTGGTGCCGAAAGCAGCCTCAATCCGGAAAGATGCCCGGGCTCGTGGGCGCGCCATCGTCGTGTTTCGAAAGCCACGCAATGGTGTTGTCGCGGTACCGGGTCAGCCCCTTGTAGTCGACGAGCTCAGGGGGCAGCGTTTTCAGAACGCGGTGGAGGCGGCGGGCCCATTTCGGCACCGTCACGAGTTCGTTCATGCTTATCAGGTAGCAGCGGATCACGAAGAGGATGGCGTTCGAGCGCGGCAGGCGCCAGAGGCTCTGCAACTCGACGCGCAGGTGCACCTTCTCGCCGACGTTGTCCGGTGTCACCGTCGTTCGGTCCGGCCCCCACTTGTGGTAATTCTCCGGGCTGGTGTCGAGCCGCGGATTGATCGTCATCGTCCAGTTGAAGCGACGCGTCGGTTTTCCCAGCTGCAGTTTCAGAAGGAATTTCAGCGCCCGGTCGAAAACGCCGATCTGATGGGCGAGCGGCACCGGACCATGCCACTCCATGAAGTTCATGCCGATGTCGAAATCGAGCGACCAGTCGGCCTGGGTCGTGACCATGCCGGCATCCATCCAGAGATTGCCGTCGCGCTGGTCGACGATGCAGAAATCGCCCTGGGCCTGGCGGGTGATGTATTCGAAAGGGTCATAGGGAAGCGTCGAGCGATCCCCGAAGGTGAAAGTATCGTCGATGCCAAGCGGTCGGTTGATCCAACGCCATCGATCGCCATTCCTTATAAGTGTGAAGTGCTCGGGATATCCGGCCGCCTGCTCCTCCATCAGCAGTTCCAGCGTATCCCATTGCGCCGCCATCATGTGCGGCAGCGCCTGGTAGCGCAGCGGATCCTCCTTCAGCACCAGCGCCCGGTCCTGCATTTCGGCGACGTAATGCTCGTCGACGTCAATCAGGCTCTCGTAGACCGTGCCCGCCTGGCCGCGCACGTGGGGCTCCATGTTGACGGAGTACATGTACTCGTCCCGATCGAAGGGGAAAGGAAAACGGCGGATGTTGCCGGGACTGTTGCGGTAGGTGAAATCGTCGCGGAATGTTTCTTGTCTGAACACGATTGCCATCGGCTGGCTCCCCTATCGTGATTTAAAGATCCAGGGATAGTTTCGTCCCATCGAAGCGCGAGACGCAGATCATGACCTTGCGACCCGATGCCTTCTCTTCCTCGGAAAGGTAGACGTCGTGATGCGCAAGCACTCCATTGCACGCGACAACAGCCGTCTCGCACTGGCCGCAGGCGCCGCCGCGACACATGTAAGGCGCATCGATACCCGCGGCTTCGACGGCTTCGAGAATGCTCTCGTGATCGCCGACGCGGACGACGATCCCGGAGCGCAACAGCTCCGCATCGAACGCCTTGCCGCTGATCGGGGCGAGAAATCGCTCGGAATGAACATTCGACTTCGGCCAGCCGCATTCGCGAGCGGTCCTGAGCACGAAATCGGTCATCCGGTCGGGACCGCAGACGTAGGCGTGCGTCCCCAGTGGTTGGTTGTGCAGGAGCGAGGCAACGGGGAGGACGTCGTTTTCGGCACTGAAATAGAGCTTCACGCGATGGGCGCCGTACCGTTCGACCAGTTCCTGCCAATAGGCGCCATGCTCGCGGGAGCGCATGGCGTAGTGCAGTTCGAACGCGACATTGGCGCGATCGAACTCCGCCATCATCGCCAGGAACGGGGTGATCCCGATCCCGCCCGCGAGGAGAATATGCTTGCGGCCGCGCTTGTCGGCATGGAAAAGGTTGACCGGATGACTGATCGTCAGGGCGTCGCCTTCCCTGAGCTTCTCGTGCAGGAAGGCAGACCCGCCGCGGGACTCGGCGACCCTCAGGACGGAGATATCGTACCCCGAAGTATCGTGGGGAGCCGACATCAACGAATAGGGATTGCGACGTCGGTGACCGTCATCGTCCATGGTGACGATGACGTGCGCGCCGGCTGAAAAGACAGGAAGCGGTTCCCCGTCATGGCGCACGAGACGAAATCGCTTTATATTCGCCGCGACGGTATCGATCCGGCTGACCCGGACGGCAATTGCAAGACCCCCGCTCATGCGAACAGTTCCTCCGCCTGCGGAGCCGTTCCGGGTTCCTCGGCATCGACATTGACGCCCTGGAAAGCTCCGAGACGGCGGGAGTAGTGATCGCGCACGAGCAAATTCAGGCCGCAATGGCTGCATTTGAAGGGACTCGTCCTGACGTCGTCGGTGATGCCCTTGCAGTGCACGCACTGTACGCGCCGCGCCAGCGAGCCGCGATGCTCGGTGGGAATGGAACTGAAATCCATTCCCATGTCGGTGGCCACCTGCATGCACTGGCCGATGAACCCTTCCCGCCCGGAGATGTAGAGACGCGTGCTCATGGTCGCAGCGGACAACGAGCCCCTGAGCCGGAACAGCAGGGTTTCGATCGTCGGCCCCTGCCAGAACCGGTCAGGTTTCAGAGCGGCAAGCGCCAGATCGTGATCGAGACCTTTGGGGCCGGCGGCGACGTAAAGGACCTCGCTGCGGTTGAGCATTGTCGCGGTCAAAGCCGGCTTCTGATCGAGAAGTGCGAGCGCACCCTCACCCTCGAGTGCGAAGATGTGCCGACGCGCGAAGGGGTCTATTGCGAATCCGCCGTAGACGGGGCGGCTTTTGATACCTTCTACCAGCATCGCAGCCTCCCTCAGCCGACCGCCGTTCTCTTCTTCTTCTCCGGATCGTCGAATGTAATGGTATGGGCGATGGCCTTGGCCATCAGCGACTTGCCGCGAACTTCGAGCCGCGTGCCCTGCACCGCTTTGTCGACGTCAAGGCGTGCAATCGCCATCGAGCGATTTGTGAGTTTCGAATAGCTCGGGCATGTGATGACGCCCACCTTCCTGCCATCCGCCCAGACCTCGTCTCCAAGATCGGCCGGGCCGTCGGCATCGATGAGCAAGCCGAAGATCTTGAATCTTTCCTTCCCCTTGAGCCGCGCATGCTCCTCGGCACCGCGAAAACCGGTCTTCCCGGGACTGACGGTGAAATCCAGGCCCAGTTCCCAGAGGCTGTCGCCAGGCGGTTCATCCGCGAAAGGATACATCTGCGAATTGTCGTAGGGGTAGAACAGCAGGTAGCTCTCGACGCGCAGCATGTCGAGCACGCTGAAGCAAACCGGGATGATCCCCATCTCCTTGCCTTCATCGATGATGCGGTCCCACACCATCGGAGCGTCCTGGCCGCGCACGAAGATTTCATAGCCGCGTTCGCCGGTATAGCCGGTGCGCGAGATCATCACCGGCGCGCCGAAGAGCGTCGTCTGCATGTGGTGGAAATACTTCAGGTCCCGAATGCCCGGAACGTGCTTTTGCAGATAGTCGACGGCGAGCGGGCCCTGGAGAGAGAGATCGTGCAGGTCATCGTCGAAGAGCACCGCGCAATTCCGCCCGGCGGCCTGTTTCGCGATTTCCTCATGACCCGTTCCGGAGCCGTGGACGAGCATCCAGGAATTCGGCCCGGTGCGATAGATGATGCAGTCGTCGGTGAAGTGACCGCGATCGTTGAGCATGCAGGCATAGACGGATTTGCCTGGATATATCTTGCTCACGTCGCGCGTCGTCACATAGTCGAGAACCGCTAGCGCATGCGGCCCGACCAGGTGGATCTTCTTCAGTCCCGAGACGTCCATCAGGCCCGCTTTGGTGCGGACGGCGATATGTTCCTCGTAGATGTCCTTCTCGTAAGTCCAGGCAGTGCCCATTCCGCTCCAGTCTTCGAGCTTCGAACCCAGCGCCCGATGCCTGTCCGCCAGAGCCGAGAAACGCCATGTCACCGTCATATTCCGTTCCCTCTGTTTTCACTGTGTGGAATATTTCTTTCCTGAGTATAGCTTCGTTTTCTTGCGTGGCAAGCAGGAACGCGCGATTTCTCGCCGTTCGACCGGCCTACGTCAGAACGTCGGCGGTGTGCGGCCCGCGGCCCGGTGCGCGGCGATCACAGTGTTGGCCATCAGCATCGCGATCGTCATGGGGCCAACACCGCCCGGAACAGGCGTGACAACGGAGGCGACCGCCAAAGCTTCGCCAAATGCGATATCGCCAACGAGACGTGTCTTGCCTTCTCCCCTTTCAGGCGCCGGTACGCGATTGATGCCGACGTCGATCACGGTTGCGTCGGGCTTTATCCAATCGCCCTTTACCATCTCGGGCCGGCCGACAGCGGCTACCAGGATGTTGGCATTGCGGCACACGACCGGCAGGTCCCTGGTGCGCGAATGCGCGACGGTCACAGTGGCATTGGCATTCAAGAGAAGCTGTGCCATCGGTTTTCCAAAGAGGTTCGAACGGCCGATCACGACGGCATTCAGTCCGGATAGATCGTCTCCATGAATGCGACGGACGAAGACCATCGCACCCGCCGGGGTACAGGAGACGAGGCCGGTCCGGATATCACCGGTCGCAAGCTTGCCGGCGTTGACGACATGCAGGCCATCGACGTCCTTCTCGGGGCGAATGGACTGGATGATCGGCTCGGCCTGCAAGTGCTTCGGCAGCGGCAGCTGCACGAGGATGCCGTGAATCGCGGGGTCAGCATTGAGCGACGCCACAAGCGCCGCGAGTTTCTCCTGCGTAGTCTCGGCAGGCAGCGTATGCTGCACCGAGTTGAAGCCGCATTCCTTCGCCATCCTGCTCTTGGAGCCAACATAAGCCTGGCTCGCCGGATCGTCACCGACGATTACGACGGCCAGACCGGTCCTGACGCCGCTCAATTCGTTGAGAGCGACCGTTGCGGCCTTGACGATTTCGATTACGGACGCGGCGACCTGCTTACCGTCGATGACGTGAACCATCGCCTAGCCCATCCGCTCCGACGCATAACTCCCCGGGCTCGGCGGGAAGACGACGACGCGGTTGCCGTTGATGAAGCAGCGGTGATGAATGTGGGCGTGGATCGCCCGCGCCAGCACCTGGCTTTCGACGTCGCGGCCGATCGAGACATAGTCCTCGGCCGACTGCGCATGGGTGATGCGGGCGATGTCCTGCTCGATGATCGGACCCTCGTCGAGATCGGCGGTGACATAATGCGCCGTCGCGCCGATCAGCTTGACGCCGCGCTCGTAGGCCTGCTTGTAGGGGTTTGCGCCCTTGAAGCTCGGCAGGAAGGAATGGTGGATGTTGATGATCCGCCCAGACATCCTCTTGCAGAGTGCGTCCGACAGCACCTGCATGTAGCGGGCGAGCACGATCAGCTCCGCGCCGGTCTGCTCGACGAGTTCCATCAGCTGGGCTTCGGCCTTCGGCTTGTTCTCCTTGGTCACCTTGATGCAGTGGAAGGGGATGTCGTGGTTGACGACGACCTTCTGATAGTCGAAGTGGTTGGAGACGACGCCGACGATGTCGATCGGCAGCGCGCCGATCTTCCAGCGGTAGAGCAGGTCGTTTAGGCAATGGCCGAAACGCGACACCATCAGCAGCACCTTCATGCGCTCGTCGCTGTCGTGAAACTCGAAGTCCATGCCGAACGGAGCGGCGACGGCGGCGAAGCCCTTGGCAATTTCCGCTCCGGATGTGCCCTCCTCCGAGATGAAACTGATCCTCATGAAGAATTTGCCGGTATCCAGATCGTCGAATTGCGAGGAGTCGACAATGTTGCAACCTGCTTTCGCCAGGTAGCTGGAAATGGCCGCGACGATGCCTCGTGTGGATTTACAAGCTACTGTCAGAACGATGTTTTTCACGATGGAATACCCCGTTGCCATGCGGCGCCCGTTTGCACGCAATGAAAGGACACCCGTTTGCCGGAAAGCGGACGCTCACACGCCGGTCGGCGCCCGGTCTTCGACCTCGACGCTCTGCCGACCTCAGACGTCAAGCGTCGTGTCGTGCTCCCACCTGCTGAACTGCGAGCAGTAGCTGTTCCACTCGCCATGCTTCAGCTTGAGATAGGCGGCGGAGAACTCGCGCCCGAGCGCTTCCTGCAGCACTTCATCTTTCTGGTATTCGCGAAGCGCGTCGAGCAGGTTGAGCGGCAGTTTCGGCGCGTCGGTGACGGTGTGGCCGTCCTTGTACATGTCGATATCGTAATGCGGTCCGGGATCGGCCTCCGAGCGGATACCTGAGAGGCCGGCCGCTATGATGATCGCCTGCAGCAGATACGGATTGACGGCGCCGTCCGGCAAGCGCAGTTCGAAACGGCCGGGGCCGGGCACGCGCACCATATGAGTGCGGTTGTTACCGGTCCAGGTGACCGAATTCGGTGCCCAGGTCGCACCGGAAATGGTGCGCGGCGCGTTGATGCGCTTGTAGGAATTCACCGTCGGGTTGGTGATGGCGGCGAGCGCGCTCGCATGCTTCATGATACCGCCCAGGAACATGCGGCCCTGCTGCGAAAGCCCGAACTCGGCGCTCCTATCGGCAAAGGCGTTGACCTCGCCGTCGAGGTCCCACACCGAGATATGGCAGTGGCAACCGTTGCCGGTGAGCCCCTTGAAGGGCTTCGGCATGAATGTGGCGCGAAGCCCGTGTTTCTCGGCGACGGACTTAACCATGAACTTGAAAAAGGAGTGCTTGTCGGCGGTCTTCAGTGCGTCGTCGAATTCCCAGTTCATCTCGAACTGGCCGTTCGCATCCTCATGATCGTTCTGATAGGGCCTCCAGCCGAGTTCGAGCATGTAGTCGCAGATCTCGGCAATGACGTCGTAGCGGCGCATGATCGCCTGCTGGTCATAGCACGGCTTTTCGGCCGTGTCGTATTCGTCGGAGATCTTCGATCCCTCGGCCGAGATCAGGAAAAACTCGGCTTCGACGCCGGTCTTGACGCGCAGCCCCTCCCGCTTCGCCTCTCCAATAAGTCTTTTCAGCACCACGCGGGGTGCCTGCTCGACCGGCGCGTCTTCCATGACGCAATCGGCCGCGACCCAGGCGACCTCCTTCTTCCAGGGGAGTTGGATCACCGAGGAGGCATCGGGTATCGCGAACAGATCGGGATGAGCTGGCGTCAGGTCCAGCCAGGTCGCAAATCCCGCGAAGCCCGCGCCGTCCTTCTGCATGTCGGCGATCGCCTCTGCCGGAACCAGCTTGGCGCGCTGGCCGCCGAAGATGTCGGTGTAGCTGATCATGAAATATTTGATGCCGCGCTCCTTGGCGTAGCTCGAGAGATCCAGTGTCATTGCTTTCCCCTTTTGGATTATCGACACTTTGACGGATCAGCCGGTGTCCGGCTGGGAGCTGCGAACACCGGCCGGATGATTTTTTGCTCAGAACCCTCCCTTGCCGGGGATCCAGCTTGTGCCGGCGAGCGGCACCTGCGCCATCGCTGACGCTTCGATCGTCAGCGCGCAGAGATCTTCGGGTTCCAGGTTGTGCAGATGGTTCTTGCCGCAGGCGCGCGCGATCGTCTGGGCTTCCAGCGTCATAACCTTCAGGTAGTTGGCAAGCCTGCGGCCGGCGGCGATCGGGTCGAGCCGTTTCATCAGTTCCGGGTCCTGGGTGGTGATGCCGGCTGGGTCCTTGCCCTCGTGCCAGTCATCGTAGGCGCCGGCAGTGGTGCCGAGTTTGCGGTATTCGTCCTCCCATCGCGGGTCGTTGTCGCCAAGCGCAACCAGAGCCGCCGTGCCGATGGCGACCGCATCGGCTCCGAGCGCAAGCGCCTTGGCGACATCGGCGCCGGAGCGAATGCCGCCCGAGATGATGAGCTGGACCTTGCGGTGCATGCCGAGGTCCTGCAGCGCCTGGACGGCAGGCCTGATACAGGCGAGCGTCGGCATGCCGACATTCTCGATGAAGACGTCCTGTGTCGCCGCCGTTCCGCCCTGCATGCCGTCGAGCACGACCACGTCAGCGCCTGCCTTTACCGCAAGCGCCGTGTCGTAATAGGGCCGCGCGCCCCCAACCTTGACGTAGATCGGCTTCTCCCAGTCGGTGATCTCGCGCAGTTCGAGGATCTTGATCTCGAGATCGTCCGGCCCCGTCCAATCGGGATGACGGCAGGCGGAACGCTGATCGATGCCCTTCGGCAGCGTACGCATCTCGGCGACGCGGTCGGAAATCTTCTGGCCGAGCAGCATGCCACCGCCACCGGGCTTTGCTCCCTGCCCGACAACGACCTCGATCGCATCCGCGCGGCGCAAATCCTTCGGGTTCATGCCGTAGCGCGACGGCAGGTATTGATAGACGAGCGTCTGGGAATGGCCGCGCTCCTCGTCCGTCATGCCGCCGTCGCCAGTGGTGGTCGACGTGCCGGCGATCGTCGCACCCCGTCCGAGCGCTTCCTTGGCGGGGCCGGAGAGCGCGCCGAAGCTCATGCCGGCAATGGTGATCGGCGTTTTCAGCGTGATCGGCTTCTTGGCGAAGCGCGTGCCGAGCGTCACCGTCGTGTCGCATTTCTCGCGATAGCCTTCCAGCGGGTAGCGCGAGATCGAAGCGCCGAGAAAAAGCAGGTCGTCGAAATGCGGCACCTTGCGCTTGGTGCCCGCGCCGCGGATATCGTAGATACCGGTGGCAGCGGCGCGGCGGATTTCGGCCAGCGTGTAGTCGTCGAAGGTCGCCGATTTGCGCGGCGGGGTATAAGGATTGTGGTAGCTCATGGTCTGGCTCCCCGCTCAGTACGCGTCAGCGTTGTCGATGTTGAAATTGTAGAGTTTGCGCGCCGAGCCGTAGCGTTTGAATTCCTCCGGCCTGACGCCCTTGACGCCCGCCCTCTCCAGAAGCTCGGCAAGTTTCGAAAGGTGTTCCGGCCGCATCTCCTTCTCGATGCAGTCGGAGCCGAGGCTCTTCACTGTGCCGCGGACGAAAAGTTTCGCCTCGTAAAGGGAATCACCAAGCGCGTCGCCGGCGTCACCCAGCACGACGAGATGGCCGGATTGGCCCATGAAGGCAGACATGTGGCCGATATTGCCGTGGACGACGATGTCGATCCCCTTCATCGAGATGCCGCAGCGCGATGCTGCATTGCCCTTGATGACGAGCAACCCGCCGCGCCCCGTGGCGCCGGCATACTGGCTGGCATCACCCTCAATGACGACCTTTCCGGACATCATGTTCTCGGCGACGCCCGGACCGGCCGAACCGTGGACGGTCACCGATCCGCCATCGTTCATGCCGGCGCAGTAGTAACCGACGGAACCTTTCACATCGACCGCGACGGGCGCGTCGATGCCGACCGCGACGGAGTGGCTGCCGCGCGGATTGACGACTTCGAAGGCGATATCGTTCGGGCCCGGAGGGATCGCATGCAGGGCACTGTTGAGGTCGCGCAGGGGCGTAACAGCAAGGTCTATGACGGGCATGATCAATCCTTGTGATGTACTGAATTGCCGGTTCAGGCGGCTTTCTCGTGATCCCAGAAATAGACCGTTGCGGGCTCGGGCTCCCAAACGCGAGCGTCCTCGATGCCGGGCAAGCTCACGAGCGCACGGTATTCCGAACCGAAGGCGACATACCGGTCGGTTTCCGCCATCACGGCGGGCTTGCAGGCGATCGGGTCGCGAACGACACCGAAACCGGATTTCGTACCGACGACGAAGGTGAAGAATCCGTCAAGGTCATCGAGAGCGCTCGTCAGGGCCTGGCCGAGATCCTCGCCCTTTGCCAGTTTCGCGCTGAGATAGGCGGCTGCGACCTCGGTGTCGTTCTGCGTTTCGAAGGTCATGCCCTCGCGCACCAGTTCGCGGCGCAGATTGTTGTGGTTCGAAAGCGAGCCGTTGTGGACGAGGCACTGGTCGGCGCCAGTGGAGAACGGGTGCGCGCCAAGCGTCGTCACGGCCGATTCCGTGGCCATGCGCGTATGGCCGATCCCATGAGTACCCGCCATGGAGCGCACGTCGAAGCGTGCAACCACATCCTTCGGAAGGCCCGTTTCCTTATAGATCTCGATGCTGTCGCCCGAACCCATGATGCGGACACCGGGACGCAGGCGGGCGAGCGCCGCCCTCGTCTCGTCCACCTTGTCGGCTTCCACCTCGAGGACGGCATGGGTGCTCTTGACCGTGAGGCCGACGCGAAGATCCAGCTCGGCGAGAGCACCCTCAAGTCTTGCGAAATCCGCGCCGGGCGTCGCCGACTGGATCGTGATCTTCGCCTTGCCGCGCGACGGCGCACCGTAAATTGCAATGCCCGCAGAGTCCGGGCCGCGGTCCGTCATCGTGACCAGCATGTCCGAGAGCAGCGCGCCGAGCTGCGGTTCAAGGCTACGGTCCTTCAAGAACAGTCCAACAATGCCGCACATGGCCCCATCTCCATTTCGTCGATGTTGCAATTGCTAACATGACGGGTGACCGAAATCAATCCGCAGGAATATAATTTTCTTTTTAGGCAACTTTTTGCGTCAGTCCTCAGCGCCGCGGCGCTGCGGATAGGAGATGATCGAAAGGTAAAGCGCTGGCAGCCGCACGAGCACCTCTGGCCCATGCGGTGCGTCGGCATCGAAGAACAGGCTGTCGCCCGGCTGCATGGTGTAGAGTTTGTCGGCGTGGCGATAGACCACCTCTCCTTCCAGCATGTAGAGGAACTCCATGCCCTCGTGCTGGAACGTCGGGAAAACATCGGAATCAGCAGTCAGCTTGATCAGGTACGGCTCAACGATCACGCCGCTGGTGTTGTTGTCTATGTGGCCGAGGAGGCTGTACTGGTGACCGGCCCGCGTGCCGCGGCGCTCGATGTTGATACCCTCGCCTGCCTTGACGTAACTTGCCCGCCGAGGCTCCTCGAAACGACGGAAGAACGCGGTGATCGGCACGCCGAGCGCGCGCGAAAGCGCCTGCAACGTCGTCAGCGACGGCGAGATATTGCCGTTTTCGATCTTCGACAGCATGCCGACAGACATTCCCGTCGCGGCGGAAAGATCGGTGACGGTGAGCCCGAGCTTCTTTCGATAGATGCGGACCTCGTGGCCGATCGCCATTTCAAGATTGTTTTCCTTGGGCTCCCGCACCGCGTGGGGATCCTGCGACAGTACCTGACCCTGGGTGGCGCCTGGCTTCTCGTTCTTGTTCATTTCACTCTCACCACTCGAAAACTGACAAATTATCCTCAAAGGAAAACTTCTTCAACTCGCAAGAAATTCAGCGGCGACACGCTCCCGGCGTCCGATCGAAAAGTGCCTTGAACGCGCGTGAGAAATGCGCCGAGCTGGAAAAACCGGTGGCAAACGCGATCTCCGAGATCGAGAGGGGGCTCTGTTCGAGCAGGCGCCTGGCGTGGCGCAACCGCGTCTGCCGGTAGGTTTCAAGGAACCCCGATCGGAGATGCTGCGCAAAAAGCCTGTCCAGATGCCGCGGACTGATACCGGCAAAGCGCGCCATGGCGGCGCGCTCAAGCGGCTGTTCGATCGTTGCCTCCATCTTTTCGAGTATCGCAAGAAGCGCAGGATGCGTGGTTCCGAAGCGCTCCGCCGACGACGCCCTCTGCGGATCCGCCGGATCCGCGATGGCGGTATGAAGATACCAGTCGCTGACGCGGCGGGCGAAGTGCGAACCCATCCGTTCCGAGATCAGCGCATGCATCATGTCGAGCGGCGCAACGCCGCCGCCGCAGGTGATACGATCGCCGTCGAGCACATAGCGCGCCTGGCGAGGGTTGAGATCCGGGAATGCCTCTCGCAACACTGGCGCATGTTCCCAGTGGATGGTGAAATCACGATTGCTGAGGAGACCGGCCGCCGCCAGAATGAAAGCGCCGCTGGAGATGCCACCGATCCGTACCCCTTCGCGCGCGAACCTGCGCAGTGCTGGATAGAGGGGTGCGGCTTCCTCCCAGTCTGCCGGCCCACCGCCGGCGCAAACGAAGACCGTGTGAAAATGTTTCGCATTCGCGGCCGCGTCGTCGCAATCGACCGCAATGCCGGAGGAACTGACGACCGATCTGCCAGCGAAGGACAAGGGCGTCACCTGATAGAGATTACGGCCGGCGATCAGATTTGCCGCGCGCAACGGCTCGATCGCGGAAGCATAGGACATCAGCGCAAAATTGCGGATCAGGACAAAGCCCATTTTCTGGACATTTTTCGCCTCGTTCATCATTATGGCCTATTTGTGCACGAAATCGTCTCTTCTCTGCAATCCATTCCATTCCGGCCGCGTTATCAAGAGGGCAGATGCTCAGGGATTCCCGCGATGCGCTACTCAGCTCTCTCCATTCTGTTAAACGGCCTTACCGGTAACCGCGGTTGGCGCGCCGCCTGGCGGGACCCGCAGCCGAAGGCGCATTACGATGTGGTGATCGTCGGCGGCGGCGGTCACGGGCTGGCGACAGCTTATTACCTCGCCAGGGAATTCGGCATTGCCAACGTCGCGGTGCTCGAGAAGAATTATGTCGGCTCGGGCAATGTCGGCCGCAACACGACGATCATCCGCTCCAACTATCTGCTCCCTGGAAACAATCCGTTTTACGAGCTCTCCATGAAGCTCTGGGAGGGGCTGGAGCGGGATTTCAATTTCAACGCGATGGTCTCGCAGCGCGGCGTGCTCAATCTTTATCATTCCGATGCACAGCGCGATGCCTATACCCGCCGCGGTAACGCGATGCGTCTGCACGGCGTGGACGCCGAGCTCCTCGACCGCGCCGCCGTGCGCGAGATGCTGCCTTTTCTGGATTTCGACAACGCCCGCTTTCCGATCCAGGGCGGTCTCCTGCAACGGCGCGGCGGCACGGTGCGCCACGACGCCGTCGCCTGGGGCTATGCGCGGGGCGCCGACAGCCGCGGCGTCGACATCATTCAGAACTGCGAGGTCACGGCGATAAGACGCGAAAACGGCCGCGTTACCGGCGTCGAAACGACAAGGGGTTTTATCGGCTGCGGCAAGCTGGCGCTTGCGGCGGCCGGCAATTCCTCGAACGTCGCGGCGATGGCGGATCTGCGTCTGCCGATCGAAAGCCATGTGCTGCAGGCCTTCGTCTCGGAAGGCCTGAAACCCTTCATCAACTGCGTCGTCACCTTCGGCGCCGGCCACTTCTACGTGTCGCAATCGGATAAGGGCGGGCTCGTCTTCGGCGGCGACATCGACGGCTATAATTCCTACGCCCAGCGCGGCAACCTCGCGACGGTCGAGCATGTCGCGGAAGCCGGCAAGGCGATGATCCCGGCGTTGTCGCGCGTGCGGGTCCTACGCTCATGGGGCGGCATCATGGACATGAGTATGGACGGCTCGCCGATCATCGACCACACCTATCTCGACAATCTCTATCTGAATGCCGGCTGGTGCTATGGCGGCTTCAAGGCGACGCCCGCCTCCGGCTATTGCTTTGCCCATCTGATCGCCCGCGATCAGGCGCAGGAGACCGCGAGAGCATTTCGGCTCGACCGGTTCGAGAGGGGCTTCCTAATCGACGAAAAGGGTATGGGGGCGCAGCCCAATCTTCACTGAGCAACCCCGCAAAAGAGGATAGACAAGCGTGGCAAGTCTTATTTCGTGCCCTCATTGCGGCGCACGGCCCAAGGAAGAGTTCACGATCAAGGGTGCGGTCCTATCCCGCCCAGCGGCCGACGCCGGCCACCAGGCGTGGACGGATTACGTTTACCTGCGCGACAATCCGAGGGGCACGCATCGGGAATACTGGCATCATACCTCCGGTTGCCGCCGCTGGTTGGTGGTGACCCGGGACACGGTAAGCCATGAGGTCGGGTTCTGCCAGGATGCCGCCGCCGCAAAACTGGCGGAGGTCCGGCCATGACCTCCTATCGCCTCGCCACGGGCGGCCTTGTCAATCGCGCCGCGCCACTCGCCTTCAGCTTCGACGGCAAGCCTATGGCGGGTCTCGAAGGCGACACGCTTGCCTCCGCTCTACTTGCCAATGGGCAGATGCTCGTAGGCCGCAGTTTTAAATACCATCGTCCGCGCGGCATTCTGACGGCGGGCGCGTCCGAGCCGAACGCGCTCGTCACCATCGGCCGCCGCGAACGCACCGAGCCAAACACGCGCGCCACTGTCCAGGAGCTTTACGAGGGACTTGAGGCCAGGAGCCAGAACCGTTGGCCGTCGCTCGATTTCGACGTCGGCGCTCTGAATGGACTCCTGTCGCCATTCCTTGGCGCCGGTTTCTACTACAAGACGTTCATGTGGCCGGCGCCGCTTTGGGAGAAACTCTACGAGCCCTTCATCCGAAGGGCCGCCGGCCTCGGCAAAGCAACTCATGAAGCGGACCCTGACAGTTACGAGAAGAGTTGGGCGCATTGCGACCTGCTCGTCGTCGGCGCCGGTCCGGCTGGACTCGCCGCGGCGCTGACTGCCGGGCGCGCAGGCGCCAGGGTCATTCTCGTCGACGAAGGCTCAATGCCGGGCGGATCGCTGCTTTTCGACACCGCCATGATCGATGGCATGACGGCAAGCGACTTTGCACGTGAGGCGAGCGCCGAACTGCAGTCGATGCCCAACGTTCGGCTCATGACGCGAACGACCGCGTTCGGCTGGTACGACGGCAACGTCTTCGGTGCGGTCGAACGCGTGCAGAAGCATGCGTGCGACCCGGCGAGCCATCTGCCCGTCGAGCGGCTGTGGCGCATCGTCGCGAAACAGGCTCTGCTTGCGACCGGCGCCGAAGAGCGCCCGCTGGTCTTCGGCGGCAACGACCGCCCCGGCGTGATGATGGCGAGCGCAATGCGCGCCTATCTCAACCGATATGGTGTCGCACCAGGCAAGGCGACCGCCATCTTCACCTGCAACGACAGCGGCTATCGTCTCGCGCGCGATCTCGAAGCGGCCGGCATCGAGGTCACCGCCATCGTCGACAGCCGGCCGACGGCGCCCCCCGGCTATCGCGGAAGGCCGCGGGTGATCGCAAACGCGGTCGTGTGCCAAACAAAGGGCAACAAATCGGTGTCGGCCATCGAGGTCCTGCACGACGGCCGGTCGGAAACGATCGCGGTGGATGCCCTCGCCATGGCGGGGGGCTTCAGCCCGATCATCCATCTCGCCTGCCATCGGGGCAGCAGGCCGTTCTGGTCGGAGGAGAATGCCGCCTTTCTCGCGCCTCAAGACCTGAAAGACCTGAGGATCGCCGGCGCCGCGGCTGCGACGGTCGGCATTGCCGCATGCATCCAGGAGGGTTCCGCGCAAGCTGCGGCAATCCTCTCCGAGCTGGGAATCTCCTGCCGGCCGGCGGCACTGCCGAACGTCGAGGCGGAGGAGGAAAGCCGTCCGGCAAAACCGCTCTGGTCGATCCCCGGCATCAAGGGCAAGGCCTTCGTCGACTTTCAGAACGACGTGCATCTCAAGGATATCGGCCTTGCGGTTCGCGAGGGCTACGGCCATGTGGAACTCGCCAAACGCTACACGACCAGCGGCATGGCGACCGATCAGGGCAAGCTCTCGAACGTAAACGCGATCGGGCTTCTCGCCGAAGCACGGGGCGTTTCACCGGCCGAGATTGGAACGACGACATTCCGCCCCTTCTATACCCCGGTATCGTTCGGTGCGCTGACCGGCGCACATTCCGGGTATCATTTCCAGCCGGTCCGCAAGTCGCCGCTGCATGACTGGGCTGCCAAGAACGGCGCGATCTTCGTCGAGACCGGCCTCTGGTACCGCTCGGCCTGGTTTCCGCGCGGCGGCGAGAAGACCTGGCGCGAAAGCGTCGATCGCGAAGTCGTCAACGTCCGCCAGAACGTCGGGCTCTGCGACGTCTCGACGCTCGGCAAGATCGAGATCTTCGGCGCGGACGCCGCTGAATTCCTGAACCGGGTCTATTGCAACGCCTTCTTGAAGCTGCCGGTCGGCAAGGCGCGCTACGGGCTCATGCTTCGCGAGGACGGCTTCATCTATGACGACGGCACGACGAGCCGGCTCGGCGAAGGGCATTTCTTCATGACGACGACGACCGCCTATGCGGCGGGTGTCATGAACCATCTCGAATTTTGTGCCCAGGCACTTTGGCCCGAGCTCGATGTCCGTCTCGCCTCGGCCACCGATCAATGGGCGCAGATGGCGATCGCCGGACCGAAGGCGCGGCTTGTTCTGGAGAAGATCGTCGACGACGACATTTCCAGTGCGGCGTTCCCCTTCCTTGCCGCGAAGGAAGTCTCGCTTTGCGGCGGCAAATTACACGCACGCTTCTTCCGCATATCCTTCTCGGGCGAGCTTGCCTATGAACTCGCCGTACCCGCCGGCTATGCGGAAAGCATCGCCGATATCCTGATGAATGCGGGCGCCGAACACGGTCTCCAGCCGTACGGGACGGAAGCGCTCGGTGTCTTGCGCATCGAGAAGGGCCATGTCACCCATTCGGAAATCAACGGCACCGTCATCCCGGACGATCTAGGCTTCGGAAAGATGGTCTCCGCCACAAAGGCTGATTTCATCGGCAAGGTTATGCTGGAACGGGAAGGCCTCAAGGCCGCCGACCGGCTCCGTCTCGTCGGTGTGCGCCCTCTTGACCCGACCGCATCGTTCAAGACGGGCTCGCACATCCTGGAAAAGAACGCAGCCGCGACGCTCGAGAACGATCAAGGCTACGTCACCTCGAGCGCCTTCTCGCCGCACATCGGCTGCACGATCGGCCTCGCGCTCGTCAAACGCGGACCGGAGCGCCTTGGCGAAGAAGTCGTGGTCTGGAATGGCCTAAAAAGCGAATACGCACCAGCCATCCTCTGCGATCCAATCTTCGTCGATCCCACGAACGAGAGGCTCCATGTCTGATTTCCGAATTACACTTCGCCCGGCGCTCGGTTCGGCGCCGAGACCGGGTTCGCGCGGCCTCTCCATCACCGCCATGCCCGAAGGCCATGTCGTGCAGGTTCTCGGCCGGCCCCATGCTCCCGACCTCTTCGGCGTGCTGGAAAGAGCCACCGGTGCCGCGCACCGTTCGGTGCGCGCCGCCGGCCCCGGGCAATGGTTCATCGTCGGCGATGCGCCGCTTTCTCGAGACGAGTTCGCTGCGCTCTCGACAGCGCTTCAGCCGCATGCGACGGCTGTCGACCAGAGCCACGGGCGCGTTCGCATCCGCGTCGAAGGCACTATCGTGGAACGAATGCTCGCCAAGGGCACGGCGGTTGATCTCGATCCCGGCGCATTCCCCGTCGGCACTTCCGCCATGACCCTGCTTGGGCATGTCTCCGTGCATCTCACGCGCATCGAGATTGCGGCCTTCGAGGTCATGGTCCTGCGCGGCTTTGCCGAAAGCCTATGGGAAGACCTCGTGCGTATGAGCGTGGAATTCGCCTGAACTGCGCAGCCCACCAAAGCAGGCGGTGCACTGGCCACCAGCCAGTACAGCCGTGTCACCGCGTTACTGCTTCTGGCGCGAATCTCGATCTTGAGCTTCGCTGTCGGCGCTTCCCGGAGTTTGCTCGTCCACGCAGCTGCATTAACATTGACAAGTGCCACGTCGTGCGCCAGTGCACTTCTGCCATCGTCCCCTCAAGATAAAGCGGGCGATCCGTGTCGTAGGCGCCCCAGCCATGATGGCCGTCGACGGAGACCGCAAAGCCGAGGGCGGCCACGCTGCCGAGCATGAGCGAGCGGAGGCTCATCGTGTTTGTCCCTCAGAAATAAGCCACGAGACGACCGCAGGTGATCGCGCCGGCCAACAGGGCCAGCGATGCAATTGCTTCGGTCTGGGCCGCGGCGGGCGCCCGCTCGCCCCAGCGTCCGCGCGAGCCCCACACGGTAGAGTGCAATAGCGTGATGTTGGTCCCTGCTAGGAAGATCAGGCCGAGCTTCCACGGCAGGTATGGGTTCGAGGCGTACTCGCGCGCGTTCCCGGCGCACATCAGCACGCCCGTCGGAAGGCTCCAAGGTGAATGAAAACGGGTTCCACGTTACCCTCGGGTCGCTCGCGTTGCGACGGGCTGCGCGAGCGTGCGGATCACCTCGGCGAGGAGCCTGCTGTGCCCGCGCTCCGGCCTGTCGAGATGAACGTAATGCGTTGCCCCGGGGATTGTGACTGCGCGCACGCTTGCAGCCCGCCACAAATCCCGCGCTAACGTGGTTACGCCTTCCCGTCGGCTCCAGAAATCATTCCCCGAACGGATTACCAGCACATGCGCGGTAATCGGACCGGCGTCCCACAGCTTGCGCCCCGAAGCGAGCTCGAAGGAACCGGCCATCGCGCCCGACGTGGCCCGGAATGAAGGCGGGTTGCATCTGCCTGAGGTTCGGATCAGAGGCAAGCGCCGCGGCTTGATAGGCCTCCGCCACCCTCGGATCGCGCCAGGCGGCCTTGTCTTCGACCGGAATCGAGCGGTCCCACGATGGCAGCGGGGAGGCAGCGGTGTTCAGGCGGTAGGCCCCGAAGCGCTCGATGTTGAACTGGTTAGGGTTGTTCGGGTCGGCTGCGTCCGAACCAGGTCCAAGGGTTTTGTGACCGACGTGCGCGCCATAGAGGCTATTGTAGATCACGAGATGGCTCACCTTGCCCCGGTTCTGGCTGGCATAGGCCTTCGCGAAACCGGAAAACCCGACGAGCTCCAGATGTTCCTCGACCAGCCGTTTCTCCTCGCTCTCTGCAAGCCCGGAATTTTCGAGCCCGAGAGCGACGTTCCGCTCCACTGTCAGCCAGGGAAATAGCCGCGGCTCCTGAAACACCATGCCGCGGTCAAGACTGGCCCCTGAACATTGAAGGGGCACAGATATACGGTTGAAAGATCAAATCATGAAGGTCGCAGAAGGGTGGGAAGTTGAAGTGCGGCCGCTCATCGGCGTAGCTCTGGTTCCGCCAAGAGCGGACGTTCAATTGCCACGGCTCAACATTTTGGCGTCGCTGAGTTTGCTATTGGTCAGTCCTTCTTCAAAGCACTCTCGGCCGCGAGGTGATGGCGCTGCCGATCAGCGAAAAAGCGTCTTGCATCCTCATTCTCCTAATCTGTGGAGAGAGGGAAACGCCGCTGTTCAATGCGAAGAGTGGGGACGCGAACGATGGGAGGAGGTCCGTCCGCGTCCAGACGCAGTTCGGGGGAAGCTATGTACGGATTCCGGAGTTGCGTGGTTTCAAAGAGTCCTCAGCGCAGCGACTTGAACGCTTCTCTGATCTCCTGAGTGAAAATCGCCGGCTGTTCCCAGGCCGCGAAGTGGCCGCCCCTATTGACCGTGTTCCAGTAGATCAGCTTGTGGAAACTCCTCTCCGCCCAGCTCTTTGGCGCTGGATAGATTTCGCCTGGGAAGACTGTCACGGCGACCCGGACCTTGGTGATTTCGACCGCGTTGAACGGACCGCCGTCACCCCGTGCCGCATCCCAATAGGACCGCGACGAGGAAGCGCCGGTATTGGTCAGCCAATAGAAGCTGATCGCATCGAGAATTTCGTCCCAAGTAAACACCTCCTCCGGATCGCCGCCGCTGTCGCTCCATTCGGCGAACTTGTCGTAGTAGAAGGCTGCCATCCCGACGGGCGAATCCGCCAAGCTATAACCCAAGGTCTGCGGCCGGGTGTTCATCAAGGCGGCATAACCGAAGCCCTCGTCATAGAAATAGCGAAGCGTCGCGTAGGCGGCGTCCAGAAGCAACTCGGCCATGCCAGCGCGGCAGCTTTTTTTCAGCTCCGCAAACGCAAAAAGCCCGTCGGTTCCTGGACATCGTGCGCCACCAGGCCGATGCTGTCATTGGTCTGGAAGCGCCCGCAGCTCACCACTCACCTAGCCCCGCTACGCATCGAGGCAGCGTTCATGAACTCTTGGAACATGCGCGGACGATGGGCTGTCTTGGGTCCTCACGATTGCGCCCCTCTTCCGCTATGTCACTAACGGTCCGGTAGTCATCCAGACAGACGGGGATGGCCGCTTCAACCTGGAGGCCGGGGATCTTGCACTGTTCCCGCACGGTACAGCCCACCGCGTGGGACACTCGATTGCAACGCCGGCGTCCCCCGTTGAGTTCTCTGCTGCTCGCCCGGCAAATGGGCCGCTTGTTGGAAAACTGGTGATGGATTGATTGCGGTCGCCAAGAAGAACGGTTCGGAGAAATTGCCTTCTGATAGCGTAACCAAACTTTCATATTTCCATCATGCAGATTGGCAAGGACTGTCACACTCAACTGTTAGCAAGCGCCCGGGTTCATTCGTGCCACCGATCCTGGTGTCCGCCAATCTGCAAGGAGCGTTTTGCAATGAGAGTCTCCGTCACTACTTCCGTTCTTATCGGCCTGATGGCAAGCATCGCGCTTGGCCCGTCGTCGACAGCAGCAGCCGAAAAGACGAAATTCGAGTTCTGGTACGGCCTTTCGGGTGATCTTGGGGAACGGCTCCAGGATGCCTGCAAGAAATTCAACGAGAGCCAGTCCGAATTCGAGATCGTCTGTACCTCTCAGAATGGATACGACACGACCCTGCAAAACACGATTGCCGCCTACCGCGCCAAGAAGCAGCCTGCGATCACCCAGATCTATGATGCCGGCACTCTGGACATGATGCTGTCCGGCGCATTCGTGCCCGCCAAGAAGCTGATGGCCGACAATGACTACACCATCGACTGGAACAATTATTTCGGCGGCATCGCCAACTATTATGCAACGGCAAAAGGCGAGCTGAATTCCTTCCCGTTCAACTCCTCGACGGCAATGTTCTATTACAACGTCGACGCGTTCCAGAAGGCTGGCATCGATTTCAAGCCGGACACCTGGGAACAGGTCGAGGAAGCGGCACGCAAACTGAAGACAGCCGGCTACGAATGCCCGCTCGCGTTCAATTTCGACACCTGGCCGCTGATGGAGCAGTTCTCGGCCATCCATAACCAGCCGCTCGCCACTAAGGCGAATGGCTACAACGGGCTGGATGCCGAGCTTGTCGTCAACAAAACCAAGTTCGTCGATCACGTGAAGTTCTTCAAGAGGATGGCCGACGAGAAACTCTTCGTGGTCAAGACCAAGCAACTCGGCATGGATATCGTCCCCGCCTTCACGTCCCAGACCTGCCAGATGATACAGACCTCGATCGCCGACCATGGCACGATCGGGAAGACCCTTCCTCGGGGTGTGAAGTGGGAAGTTGCCATGCTGCCCGTATGGAAGGGCACGGAGCGACAGAATTCGCTCGTCGGCGGCGCATCGCTCTGGGTGCTCGCCGGTCGTCCGGAAGCGGAATACAAAGGCGCGGCCGCCTTCCTCAACTACCTTGCGACGCCGGAAATGGCTGAGTGGTGGTCGACGGTGACGGGCTATATCCCAGTGACCAAGACCGGTTTCGACGCAATGAAGGCCAACGGGTTCTATGACAAGGCGCCCTACAAGGGACGTGAGCTCGCCCTCCAGAGCCTGTCCTTCACCCCGACCTCGGAGAACACTCGCGGCATTCGCCTCGGCGGCTTCACGCAGATCCGCAAGGAGTTCGCCACCGCCCTCGAAGCGATCTTCATGCAGAACGCAGACGTGCAGGCCGAGCTCGACCAGTCGGTTGAACGCGGCAACGCTGTTCTGCGCCGCTTCGAGAAGACCTACGCCGGACAGACGCTGAACTAACATCTGATCCGTCCGGAGCCTGCCGCAACATCGGCAGGCTCCGATTTCTATTCTCGCGCATCGGAAATTCGACACATGGACAAGCGTGCGGCCTTTCGCAGCTGGTGGCTGCCCAGCTTATTCGCCCTGCCACAGATCATTTTGATCCTGCTGTTTTTCTATTGGCCCGCAGTCGCCGTGTTGCGATGGGCGTTCACGCTTGAGCCGCCATTCGGGGGGGCCGCTGAGTTCGTCGGTTTTGCCAACTTCCAGGAAGTGTTCGCCGATCCGCTCTACTGGAACTCCGTTGGCGTCAGCCTGTCATTCGCCCTCTGCGGCACGCTTGCCACCATTTTCATCGGTCTAGTTCTGGCCCTTGCGGTCGACCGGCAGTTGCCGGGCTCCGCTCCGTTCCGGTTCCTATACATTCTGCCTTACGCGATTGCGGGACCTGCGGCGGGCATGGCATTTCGTTTCATCCTGTCGCCGGAGCGCGGGCTGATGGCATCCGTCAACGCCGCTTTTCCTGATTTCTGGAACCCGGCCAAGTACGGCAGCCATGCCCTTATTCTCGTCATTGTCGTCTTCGCCTGGAAATGGGCCGGCTACACCTTCGTCTTCTTGCTCGCTGGCCTGCAATCGGTCCCTCGGTCGCTCATCGAAGCCGCCGCGATGGACGGCTGCGGCCCCATACGCCGCGCGGTCGATATCCAGATACCGCTGCTGGCGCCAACACTCTTCTTCCTGCTGGTCATCATGATGACCGAAGGTTTCGTCGGCGCTGATACGTACGGCATCGTCGCCCGCACGACGGATGGCGGCCCGAACCACGGCACGGATGTGATGGTGTACCGCATCGTCGAGGAGGCGTTCCGCGGCCTGAACTACTCCGGCGCGTCGGCCCAGAGCCTCGTGCTCATCGGCCTCATCATGATCTTCACCTTCATCCAGTTCCGCTTCATCGAGCGCCAGGTCCATTACAAGTGAGGCTCCCATGATTCAGCGGACCCCTTTCGCCAACGCCCTCACCTATGGCGTGATGATCTTCGGCTTCCTGCTGCTGATCGGCCCGTTCATCGTCATCGTGTCGGGCGCCAGCCAGACATTCCAGCAGGTCAACGCCATACCCTTCAGCTTCGTGCCACAGGACCGCCTCTTCGAGAACATGGGCGCCGCCTGGTCGCGCGCGAACCTCGGAACGGCGATGCTGAACAGCTTCGTCATGGCCAGTCTCGTCACGGTCGGAAAAGTGGCGCTGTCGGCGCTGACGGCCTTTGCCATCGTCTTTTTCCGAACGCCGCTGAAAGGCTTCTTCTTTTGGATGGTGTTCATCACCCTGATGTTGCCGCTCGAGGTGCGCGTTGTGCCCACCTATGCGGTCGCTGCCGATCTGTTTCAGCCGGTTCGACTTCTGATCGCCGCCGTGACCGGTTTCGCGGTTTCCGTCGATTGGAACCTTCTCAATTCCTATGCCGGCCTCACACTGCCGTTGATCGCGACGGCAACCGGGACATTCCTTTATCGCCAATTCTACCTGACCCTGCCCGACGAACTGGCCGAGGCAGCGCGCATGGACGGGTCGGGCGCGATCCGCTTTTTCATCGATATGCTGCTGCCGCTCTCGCGCACCAACATGCTCGCGCTGACCACCATCATGTTCGTCTATGGGTGGAATCAGTATCTCTGGCCGCTCCTGATGGTGACGGACCCCCAATACAAGACCACGATGATGTCGCTGGTTGCGCTCCTGCCGTCTGACAATGGCACGCCGGACTGGAACGTCACCCTCGCCGGATCGCTGATCATCATGCTGCCTCCGCTCATCGTCGTTGCCGTCCTGCAGCGGTGGTTCGTGCGCGGCCTGGTGGCCACGGAAAAATGACCCCGCTTTCCCCAAACAGAATAAACAGAGAGGTCCGCGCCCATGGCTGACATCGCAATTCGCGCCGTGCGTAAATCCTACGGAAAGAACCCGGCCCTGCATGGAGTCGACCTCGCCTTTGCGTCGGGAGAATTCGTCGTGATCCTCGGTCCGTCCGGTTGTGGGAAATCCACGCTTCTGAGGATGATCGCCGGGTTGGAGGACATCACCGCAGGGGAGATCGCCATCAACGGGAAGGTCGTGAACAAGCTCGAGCCGCGCGAACGCGGCTGTGCCATGGTGTTCCAGAACTACGCCCTCTATCCCCACATGACCGTCGCAGGAAATATTGGGTATGCCCTGAAGGTGGCCGGGGTTGCAAAGGCGGACCGCCTGCGCAGGATCGAGGAAACAGCGAAGATCGTCGGGCTTTCCGATTATCTCGATCGCAAGCCCGCAGCACTTTCCGGCGGTCAGCGGCAGCGCGTCGCCATGGCGCGTGCGATCATCCGCGAACCGAACGTCTTTCTTTTTGACGAGCCGCTGTCGAACCTAGACGCCAAGCTTCGCGTCACCATGCGGGCTGAGATCCGGAAGCTGCATCAGCGTCTCTCGGCAACGTCCATCTTCGTCACACACGATCAGGTCGAAGCTATGACGCTGGCGGACAAGCTGGTCGTGATGAACAAGGGCGTGGTCGAACAGGTGGGCCAGCCGCTCGACATCTACCATCGTCCGGCAAGCATTTTCGTCGCATCCTTCATCGGTTCGCCCGCGATGAACCTGTTCGATACCACCATCGACGTTGACGAAGCCTGCCTGGCATTCGGCGGCACGAAAATGCCGATAGACAGGGCGCTCGCGGCGCGCCTCGGCGCAAGACAGGTCACGGTGGGCATTCGCCCGGAACAATGTGTCGTTGCACCTGAAGCGAAAGGCGTCTCGATAAAGGTGGATTTCGTCGAGGAACTCGGATCCGGCCGCGTCATCCACTCGGAACTGAATGGCCACCCCTTCGCCGCTTGTGTCGACGAGCAAACGCGCGTCCGGCCCGGCGAGCGAATCACCTTGGAGCTACCCCTGGCGCACTTCCATCTCTTCGACCGGGAGACCGGCCGACGGATCGAGATCGATCTGGAGCCACGCGCCGTCCGCAGCTCCGCCAGCCAACCGACGCTTCAAGCAGTCTGATCACTCGAATAAAGAAGGAGACACCGTGATGAACGACATCATTTCTGCCGTAGGGTTCTGCAATCGAACGGGCAAGGGCGATCTTTCGAGCCTTGATGCCTCCTTGCGCGAAGTTGCCGGGACGGGAGCCGACGCCTGCGAGATCGGAATCTATGGCGAGGAAATCGTCAGTGGCGGTCGCATAATCGAAGACCGCGTTCAGCGGGTCGCCGAGATCACGAAGCAGTACACGTTCAAGAAGCTTTCGCTGCACGGCCAGATCGTATCCAACTTCATGGATCGTCAGCACCACCATCTGCAGAAGAAGGTCGTGAGGGCGATGCTCGAGCTGTGCGACCGGCTCGGCGCGGGGATCCTCGTCCATCATTCCGGCGCAGCGCAGCTTGCCCCCGAAGAGAATTCGGCTGATCTCGACAAGATGGAACGCGATGCCCTCGCAGAGATGGCGGAGATCGCAAAGGGATACGGGGTACGCATCGCGCTCGAGAACATTTTCACGACGGAAAGCGGCCAGTATCGACAAACACCCAGCCAGGTCGCCGAAACTGTGCGAGCGATCGGTTCGAACAACGTCGTCGCGCTCATCGATTTCTCGCATGCCTACATCGAGGCCACGCACCGCGGGCTCGATTTCCGTCAAGAGCTAAGGGCAATGGCACCCGTGGCTGGCCACCTGCATGTTCACGACAGTTTTGGACGGCCCTATTCTATGAACCGTTTCTATCATCCGGCCGAGGCGACCGCGCTCGGCATCGGAGATCTGCATCTGCCCATCGGTTGGGGCGACATCGCCTGGGATGACATATTCTCCGAGTTGACCTTCCTTCCGGATACGACGCTGATCATGGAAATCGGCGCCGAGCGTTTTGCTGATCAGCAACCGGCGTGCCTGGAACGGGCAAGGCGTCTGGCGGCGGCGGTGGGACTTAGATCCGCCGCGTAGCGAGCGCCGCAGAGCCGCTGCACGTCGCGGCCTGTCAATCGGCCCAAAATTCAACCCTTATTGGCGTGCGCCACTTGGAATGGAATTCTTACAAAACGGAAGCCAAACGCCACAATCTTTCCGTCACGCCGACGCCAATTTCCGCAGCCTCTCACTATCGATAGTATTCCAGTATCGATAGTGATCGATTTCGAGTCGCAGAAGCGGAAAAGCTAGCCCGAGACATGGGCATCTGCAACGGCGCTCGTCCGGAGACACGCATTGCAACAGCTGCAATCAATGATTAAATTGCAATCAATGATGAACGGAGGCTCCTATGGCCAGCATGACGATACGCAATCTCGACGATAGCCTCAAGCAGCGGCTCAGGCTGCGCGCCGCCGCGCACGGGCGGTCAATGGAAGACGAGGCCCGCGACATCCTGCGCGTGGCGCTGTCGACGAGTGAACGGCAACCGGGCAATCTCGCCGCCGCCATTCGCGCCCGCATCGCGCCGACCGGCGGCATCACGCTCGAAACACCCCCACGCGAGGCGATCCGCGAAGCGCCGGACTTCTCCGCGTGATCATCCTCGACACCAACGTGCTGTCGGAATTGCTGACGCCATCGCCGTCCGCCGCTGTCGAGGCGTGGCTCGCCGAGCAGCCGCCGACGTCGGTGTTCACCACGACCGTCACCGAAGCCGAGATTCTCTACGGACTGCGGCTTCTACCGGATGGACGCCGCCGGCGCGACCTCGAGGGGGTGATCGTCCCGATCTTTCGCGAGGATCTTGCCGGGCGCATTTTGCCATTCGACAGCGAGGCTGCAGACGCCTATGCCACGCTGGCCGTGGAGCGGCGCAAGGCCGGCCGCCCTATCAGCCAGTTCGACGCACAGATTGCCGCGATCGCCCGTTCCCGCGGCGCGGCGTTGGCAACGCGCAATGTCGCGGACTTCGAAGGCACCGGCATTGCCATCATCAATCCTTGGAACCACCAGCTCCCGTGATTTCGGGACGCCGATCGAAGGGAGCACCGTTGCCGGTGGGCTCAGTCTCGACGTTGAAATGATCGAGGCCCGGCTCCATGTCGGATTTCTCGATCGCAGCGATTTCATCGTCGCTCAATGTCACGGTTGCTTCTACGCAACGGTCACGCTTAGCCTGCCAGCGACGGTCGTTCCACGTCATTGCAATACTCCCATTCGCGGAATACACGGGATATCCGTAGTTTTCTCAAATCCGCCGGAAAACGTCGGAGTCAATCTTGGGCAATCGTAAGTCACCGGGTGCCAACAGCCAAGCCGTCCTCCGCCGCGCCGAACAGCTCGACGCGCTTGACGCCATCCTGCCGTTCGACCGGCGCGATCAGCTGGCCGCCCTTCTCACAGATGACGATGTCGAGACCTTGAAACATCTCGCCGCCGAAGGCATGGGCGAAAACACGCTCCGGGCGCTCGCCTCCGATCTCGGCTATCTCGAGGCCTGGTGCCGGCTGGCGACGAGAGCCTCCCTCCTCTGGCCGGCGCCGGAATCGCTGCTCCTGAAATTTGTCGCCCATCACCTCTGGGATCCAGTCAAGCGCCAGGAGGACCCCACCCACGGCATGCCGGCGGAGGTCGAGGCCGGATTGCGGGCCGAACGCCTGCTCCGGGCCGACGGCCCGCACGCACCAGGCACGGTGCGGCGGCGGCTGCCACCTGGTCGATCCTCACCCGATGGCGCGGCCTGAGCGGCGATTTTGGCGCGCCGTCGCTGAAATCCGCCCTGCGACTTGCCGTTCGCGCCAGCGCCCGGCCGCGGCAGAGGAAGAGCCGGAAGGCGGTCACCGGCGACGTGCTCGCAAGGCTCTCGAAACATGCGCCACCGATCGGCTGGTGGACGTGCGCGATCGGGCGCTGTTTTCGGCGCATGGGTTGAGATCCGGCTATCTGACCGAGGCAGCCAATCGCGGCATTCCCCTGCCGGAGGCGATGCAGCAGTCGCTGCACAATTCGGTGGCACAGGCGGCAAGCTATTACAACAACGCGGAACGAAAGAACGGACGAGCGGCCCGGCTGATCGTTTAGGCGTCGCTACGCGCCGAAGAGGGCATCGGCTCGCCGCTCAAACGACTGCCATTCTTCCGGTTCGGCTTCCGCCTGCGATCTATCGTGCCGGTCAGCGGCCAATGCTGCCCTGGCCCAGGCTTCAGCACGCTGCATCAGCGACGCCATCTCGCCCCTCAAGTGATGCGAGCGTTGCAGGTCGGTGGCGTGCTCGGCGTTCTGGCGGGGATCGTAGAACACCGCGATCGCCTCGCCGGATGCCTGTCGTACCGTCTCCAATTGTGCTTTCAAGCTCTCCAGGTCGGCTTTGGCCGCAAAATACTGTCTCATCACCGCGATAAGCTCGCGGTCACTGGCGCTGACTTCCACGATCCCTCCTCCTCGGAATTAGCCATTCGGGAATTGATCGATAAGAATGGCAAAATCGGGATAGAGTTCCTGCGAAAACGACAAAAGCCCGGCGCGCGGAGGAGCTGAACCGCGCTTCGCCACTCGAAAGAGTGCTGCGTTGCAAGGTATCAAGCCACGTCAGCTTGCTTCGAAGCCGCAGCGCACGTAAACGGGCACTGCATTATCCAACCCTTCCGCCCACGTCCTGGTTCGCCCGCATCAGTGCCATCAGCATTGGCCCCAGCGAAAACTCGACGCGCGCCGCCTTTCGCGTGAGATCACGCAAGTAGCCGCCGGCGTTTTGTATGTGCACTGCCCTTTCGAGGATGCAGGCGACAGCAACCGCGGCATTAGCCTGTCCCATGACCTCGCAGGCGTCCTGATAGGCCGACGGGCTAACCCCCAGCATCGATCGAACGACGACCGCCGCCGACATCAGGTCGCGCCAGTTTCCAACCGCGCCGCTCGGGCCATAATCGTTAATCTCTGGGCAGGCCTTCAGTACCATACCTAACGGAAATCCCTTTATCGGCTCGCTCGTCGGCCGGACGCGCCAATGACGCAAAGCTGATCCGGGTCCTTGTCGCGGCCATCGACAACGCCGAAGCGCCGCCGCTCCGGGCTGGCGAGAGCACTACGGATCAGCATCGCTTCAACGATGGAACGGCGGAAACCGAACGACTTTCTCTTGGACCTGCACAAGCCCAAGCGATCCTGATGGCAGAGATTCAGGATCGTGAGCGCGCGGCGGCCGAAATGGATCGCCTCGAAAGAGTGGATCGCGCCGAGGCCTTGCGTGCCGAGGCGATGATCGTAAGGCGCTACGTTGAATGACGATCCTCCCGCCGCGCCTTGGCAAAGCCGCGATCCGTGGCGATGAAGCGCTGCACCATGGGGGCGCGATGAGTTTCGCCGGATCTGCGATCGGCTGTCCCGTCTCGCGGACCAGCACCTCGGCATTATCCAGACTCTAGGGGATATCTCACGCCCTGTGATGTCTGGTTGCTATGACTATTGCCGAACGCGTACATCCGGCCGGCTCGATCCAGGGATTTCCGAATTGGGGCTGAAAGCCGAGCCGAAGTGCAACCCACTGCGTTGCGGCCCTTGGCATCACCATAGCGATGGTGAAGACGACGGTGATTTGCCCCAGAGTATTCGACCTCCGCGCATAGTGGTTCCAATCAGAAAACAAGAAGGCCGATCAGAGAATAGGCAATTATCAGCGGAGCAATAGCAAAGGCGTGATCGTAGGGCTGCCTAATACTATCGGCGGCAAATCGGATGGGGGACAGCGGCACCATTTCGGCACTGTTCGCTGCGAACTACCGCGAATGAAATTTCGGATATGGGCGGCCTATTTTCGTCGCTAGGGTGAGCAGGTTCAAAAGTGCCGGATGCCGGTTTCGCGGCGATCAGACGGCCGAAAACGGGATGGTTTCCGGCTCGTCGCGGATCGGCAGGAAGACAACATTCGCGGCGACGACCGCCGCCTCTTCCTCGACTAAAAGCGAGATGCCGTGTCCGGCAGCAATCATCGACAAAAGCGTGCTGCGTTCGACATCGACGCGGTGGATTGCCGGTGTCAGCCATTTTCCGACCGAGCGCGCCACGACCAGGTCATGAACCTGAGGGCCGGTACCGCAGTAGCGAACAAGGAAAGTTTCTTCCGCAAGCTGTCGCCATTCGACATCCGGCAGGGTCGCCAATGGATGCCGTGCTGGCAGCGCCACCATCAGCCGGTCGCGCCAGATGATGCGCGAATTGAGGTCGGGGATTTCGTAGGTACAGGCCATGAAGGCGACATCGAGACTGCCTTGACGCACTTTGAACTGTGTGTCGCTCGCTGTACCTTCGATCATGTGCATGAGAAGGCTCGGGTGCTTGTCGTGGAAGCGCTTCAGCAAACGGTCGAGGAAACTACCAACGATGAGCGCACGAACACCAGTCCGAAGATTACCTTCCTCGCCGCGTGCCCGCATCCCGGCAGTCTTGATCGCATGGTCAAGGATGCCCATTGCGTCATGAACCTGATCGACGAAGCGGCGTCCAGCGTCGGTCAGCCGAACATCGCGCGTGTTGCGGTCGAAGAGGATGGTACCCAGCTCGCCTTCGAGCGCCTTGATCCGCGCGCTGACGCTCGACTGACTGGTGCCAAGCGCCAGAGCGGCACGGTGGAAGCTGAGATATTCGGCGACGGCGAGTGTCTGGATCATGGCGACCGTTGGTAAGCGGCCACGCACCAGCGGCGATGAACCGGCGGGCCTACAATTTTAGGCTCGAACGTAGATTTCTGTTGCACGAAACCGACCTCCCAGTCGCTTGCATTGAACAATGACGTCGATGGAGGCCCTCAACAATTGATCGATGTCTTCGCGACCCAAATTGCGCCCTCCTTCGGATTCCTTCATAAGAAGTGTCAATTGTTGGAAAGCAAGCTCGGCGGAATCCGCATGCACGGTCGTTATCGATCCCGGATGACCGGAGTTGACGTTGCGAATGTAATAAAAGGCAGTCCCATCGCGCAGCTCCTGCAACAAAATTCGGTCCGGCCGCATCCTGAGACAAGATTCCAGTAGTTCTTTGGGACCGGCAGTGGAGAGCCCCTGCGCGCCTTTCGAATAGAACAGCCGCACGTGGTTAGGCTGCGGAATAAGCAACTCCGGAGTGTCCTCGATCGAAATGATCCGCTCATATTCGGGAATGTGCTTGATCAGCGCTTTCGAAAGCGTCGTCTTGGCCGATCCGGTTGCGCCCGAGATGATGATGTTTTTTCGTGCGATGACGGCTTCTCGCAGAAAATCCTTGAAGCGACCGGCACGGTAGAGCGCCAGCAAATCCTGGTCCTGCGTCGAGGCCTCGTCGCTGGCTGCTCGCGTCTCGGAGAAGAACTCTCTTTCTTCCAGATCATCGAGCGTGAACGTGACCGAGGATGGCTTTCGAATGGTGAGGCTGACCGTGTCCCTGGTCGTGGCCGGCGGAATGACGATCTGGATCCGTTCGTCCCCCGGCAGTGTCGCCGACAGGATCGGCCGCGTTTCATCAATGGATTGATGGGAGAAACTGGCCACGGCCCGGGCAAGGCGCATCAACTTTTCGAAAGTAAGCTCCGGCAGATCATGGGTCCGCCAACCACCGGCGCCTTCGGTCAGCACCTGCCCGGGCCGATTTACGATGACTTCGTAGAGCGAGGTATCGTTCAAGAACGGCGAAAACGGAGAGAGCAGCTCACGCACGACCGCCGCGTCAGGACCCTCGGTCATAACCCCTTCCCTACTTCGTCACGAGCGTTGACTGCGGCCTGAAGTCCCCCAGCACCGCCCGGTCGAGGACCTTGTTTTCCGGCTCGCTCACCCGCAATCGGTAGACCCCGGAAAAGTCGAGATCGCGCGCCACGAAGATCGAGACCAACTCACCCTGATGTTTGTTGAGCGTCGGCGGAATGTTGATCGATTGCTCGACAGCGATCGCTGCCGCTTGCTGGCCTGCGCTTGTCGTGTTCTGCGCGTCGACGTCGCTGTCCTGCAGGCGGCTGCTGGCATAGCTCGTGGCGTCGCCTACGATGGAAAGGAGAAGCGCACTTCCGAACCGCTCCCACCAGTGCGTGTCGACATAGCCATCCACGCCGGCGCGGCCGAGCGCATCCGTCGCCGGCGAGGCCAAGGTGACGATGACGCCCTTCGGCGTCTTTGCCCGGTTCCAGAGCACGAAGAGGCGCCTTTGTCCTCGGTGAAGGCCGCCGCGATACTCGCCGACGAGCTGGGTGCCTTTCTCCATCAGCACGACCCGGCCATTGTCCGACAGGACGTCCCGGTTGATCACGCAACTGGTGAAGCCGGGCTGATCCGACGCCATGGCCGTTTCCAGCACACAGGGTATCGAGGTGCCCATCGCAACGATGAAGTTTCGATTGCTGAGCGTGCCGGCGCGCGAGCCCTCGAGCTTGGTCGGCCGAAGCAACCCATTGAACCGCTGCTCATCAGCGGTGGGCGTGTTCTGGCCCATCATGTTGTCTTCGAGCGGCAGGAAATTGCCGTCCGACGAGATCGTGGGCTCTTCGCCTTCACGGCGCGACGTCGCGGTTTTCTGTCCGCCGCTATAGGCCATGACCGGCGCGCGGCGGGCGGAATCGAGCAGCGGATCCTCTTCCGGCACCTCCTGGGTGACCACCGGCGTCGGCAGCTTCACTTCCGGCTCGGCCGGAACGGGCTCGACCTTTTCCTTGGCCGGTTCGAAGTTCGTCGTCTGCCGGATGATCACCCGTTCCGGTCTCGTGGGGTCCGTCGGCGTCTTCTCGCCGCTCATCGACCAGAGCGCGAAGGCAACAAAGGCAACGACGGCCAGCGCCACCGCGCCCCGCTTCAGGACGGGATTGTTGTCGATTCGCCTGCCCGTGAGGCTCTCGGCGCGCTCGCCGGGTATGCGGCTTTCGTGTTCTTGAGTCATCGCCGCCTCCTATTGCACTCCGCCACCGTCGATCCGCACGACGCGCTCGACCGACGGTGAAGTCGTGTTGGTGTCAGGGTTGATGCCGACCCGGTCATAGGCCTCATTGAAGACGCAGAGGACGTCCCCTCCCCTTCGCAGGATGAACTTCCGGCTGATCGCGTGGACGAGGACCAGATTGCCATCGACCGATTTCGGCACCAGGCTCTCGCTGCCGTCCGAGTTCTCGATGTAAATGGCGGGCATCTCCTGATTGCCGATAAAGGCAAAGGTCGTGATCTTGCCATTGTCGTAGACCGACTGCGGCTCCAGCGCCGCGGCGCCTTGTGCGGAGTAACGCCAGTTCCGCGGCCCATAGGCCTCGTGCATCGCCAGCACATTGTCTGCTTGCTTGGCCTGCGCCGCGATCGCTCGAGCTGCGGCCGCCTGGCGACGGCGCTCGGCTTCATCGGCCGGATAGCGGTACTTGACGTAAAAATACGCAGTGGTTGTCGCTCGACAGCTACGCGGCGCTCGTCTGCGGCAATGCGTTCAGATCGAGCGATATCGCCTCGGGCACGAAGGACGTCTTCCTCAACATCCCCGCGTCGATCCTGCGCTCCTATCCGGGCATCGGCCGCGTCATCATCGGCTCGCTCCTCAATGCCATGGTCCAGGCCGATGGCGCATTCAAGCGCCGGGCGCTGTTCATGCTCGATGAGGTGGATCTGCTTGGCTACATGCGGGTGCTGGAGGAGGCCCGCGACCGCGGGCGCAAATACGGCATCTCGGTGATGCTCATGTACCAGTCGGTCGGACAATTGGAGCGACATTTCGGGAAGGACGGCGCGACGTCCTGGATCGATGGCTGCGCTTTCGCGAGCTACGCCGCAATCAAGGCGCTCGATACCGCGCGCAACGTCTCGGCTCAATGCGGGGAAATGACCGTCGAGGTACCGGCCCGCTCTCGCAACATCGGTTGGGACAATAAGAACGGTAGCACGCGCAAATCGGAAAGCGTCAACTACCAGCGCCGCCCGTTGATCATGCCGCACGAGATCACCCAGTCGCTGCGCAAGGACGAGCAGATCATCATCGTGCAGGGCCATAGTCCGATCCGCTGCGGGCGGGCGATGTACTTCCGGCGAAAGGAGATGGATCGGGCAGCAAAAACCAACCGTTTCGTACGCAACTAAACAAGAATGCGCCACCCGAGAGGGAAGGCATCGCGACCAAGTCCAACCCACGCCTATTGCGCCGGTGGCTTGCATGCGATACCGGCATCGACGTCCAAACAACGGTGGTAGACAAGATGGCCAACGAAGACGACGATTATGTTTATGACGAGGTGACCGGCGAATGGCGACCGGCCTCGGAGTTGGCAGTAGCAGCGGGTGCCGGCAAATTCGTCGTTCGGGACGCAAGCGGCAATGTCCTTGCCGACGGGGATTCTGTCACCCTCATCAAGGACCTGAAGGTCAAGGGTGCCAACCAGACGCTGAAGCAGGGTGCCGTCATCAGGTCGATCCGCCTGACCGACAATCCCGAGGAAATCGACTGCCGCTACGAGGGGATCAAGGGTCTCGTCCTGCGAACCGAATTCGTGCGTAAACGTTGAAGCGAGATTGCTGCTATGTCGTTGATACCGCGGTGGTGATTTCCCAGGAACAAAGCCGTTAGCGGTACCAGTCAAAGGGATCCTCCGCACCCGGCGGAGCGATCCAGTCGACGAAGAGCGCGTAGCCGCGGACGAGGGTGACGAGGCCGATTGCCATCAGGATGAAGGCCCAGAAGGGCATTCCGTTCGCCGCATCGGGATGGGCGAAGACGACGATCGACATCGGCACCATCACGATCGCCGCCAGCGTCATCATCCCGATTACCGCGCGGAACATGCAAAGCACATAGAAGCCAGATAGCCCGCGCCATGGAAGAATGTGCGCGCGATGCCGACGAAGATGGAGAGAGGCAATCTTGCGACGAACCGCAATAGTCGACGAGTCGCACTTGCTCGTCCGATCTTTTGGCCTGCCTCCGTGAAAGCCCGTCCCTCAATCATGGCGCATCCTCGCCGGGCCAATTGCGCCTGCCTGACCGCGACAAACTAACTCGCTCGCGAGAGTCCAACCGACAGAGAAGATCAAAGCAAGAACGGGTCGCCAGACATCCGAAGGATCGCAGCGTGACCGTTGGAGGCTGTTGGGCCGTCTGCGGGCTCCGTGAGCGAGCGAATAGCAGGCCAGGTGAAGCCGGCTCGCCCTCGCCACTTTCGCCGTTGGAGACGTATCGGTGTCCGCGGTCGGACGACGGCACACCATTTCGAACGGATCCCGATGGCGACAGCACAACCGCGGATATCGACCGCGCCCAACAATTGCGACAAACCTGACATCAACGGACATCGGCCCCGGCCGAGCAGTGGCGGCCTGCGGGCGCACCCTCGCCTCGCCGCAGACGCGGTCAGGTGGCGATTGGAACGGACAGAGAAGCCGCCTCAAAAGGGCGGCTCAGCGTCGACCGTGCCATCCTGCTCACCCATTGCAGCGATCAGTTCGGCCCGAGCGAGCTCCAGCTCGGCCTCGATCTGGCGGCGCTCGGCAGGGTCGGCGTTACGCAGTTCAGCGCGAAGTTCCCCGATATGGATTTCGAGTGTAATCGTCATCGTCGTCATCTCCTTGGATAGTGTGAAGGATGACGTCCGGAGTCGTGAGGATCGGGCCGGGTCAAGGATCGCGGAGCGACCGCCAGCGGCGGCGAGTGGGGGAGCCGATTTTCTGGCGGCGCCCTTGCGGGCGGCGACTGAAAATTGGGGGGACCGCTCATCCTTGAAGCGGCGCGAGCGCTCATGGCAGACTTGGCGATCTGAGCAGACAGGCTTTCGTCTCGTATGGCACGAGCGAAGGAGCGGGAGCGGGCTCGATGCCTGCTTCCGTTCCACAACAACACGCGATGCTTTCAAAGCAGGCGGCGAAACCGGCCCCGATTGCTCGGGGCCGGTCGTCCAGCGTTCAGTTCGGGTTGTTCCAGAGGATCACCTTGCGGTTCGGATCGCCGCCGGGAGCGGAAGCGAGGTTACCGAAGATCACCCCGATCTCCGGGGCCTCCAGCTTGACCGAGAGATATTCTTCGCCGGTCTGGCGGGCAATGCGGTTCCAGGCTGCGCCGATCTCGAAGCCGGTCTTTCGGTGGATGACGCGGTAGTCTGGGGCCTCGTCGCTCGACTTGTTGGCGTTCGGCACGATGGCGATCGGGGCGTTGACGCGGATGGTGGCGAAGACGCCTTCGAGGGTGCCGTCGGTCTTCTGGGTAAGGGTTGCGATCGTGGTGGCCATGGTACTGTCTCCTTCGGTTGCTCGGGACCATTCCCGATGGCGCGCGAAGAGACGGCCGGTCTGCTGCGGTCATTTCGACGAAAATTCTGCAAAATTCTATTTTCCGCCAAAAGGCGGGCGCTCTTTCACCCCGCTCGCGGGTGGGAATGCGCCAGGCGCCCGCGTGAAAGAACCGAAATCGAATTTTGCAGAATTTTCGTCGAGACGTACCCCTTCAGGGGTTGACCGCAAAAGCAGGCGGTCGGCTAAAGGGCGACATAGAAACGGGAATGGTCCCGAGCAACCGAAGCCCACGACAAACCATAGAGGCCACCCGGTTCACATCTGCCACAAGGCCGCCAGCGCCTTCCAACGCGGACACACCGCCGAGCGCAATGTCCTTTTCGCCCGACGTGCCAACCACTGCGAGCGAGCACCCTCCGCTGCCGCCACATCTCGGATGACGTTGAGACGGCAGCTGTGAGCCCATAGCCAGCAGACCCAAGCCGCAGTGTCTCGCGAAGCTGACCAGCGCCGAAATCGACCAGTCGGACCTTCGATATCTTGTCCGCTGTCCTCGGCACGACCGCAATCTCCTCGGCGGATACCCGGCTGTTGCGGCGATCCGCAGCAATCGGGGCCGGAGCTCGTTCACCCCATACGATTGAGTACCCGGACAGCGTAAGGGTCGTTACATCTTCAGGCGCGAAGGCTTCGTAGAGCCAGATTGGCGAAATAGAGCGCGGTCGGGCGGATCGCCGGATGCGATCAAGTGACCTCCCCTTCTTGAATTGAGGGCTAAAAGGCCGTATATACGTCTCAGTAGATACATGAGGGAGGCGAGCATGCCCCATCTTGCACGGGTATTCCAGTCCGGAAACTCGCAGGCCGTCCGCCTGCCGAAAGAATTCCGCTTCAATGTCGACCGTGTGGAGATCACGCAGGAGGGCGATGCTCTCATTCTGCGCCCGCACGTCGAGGAGGGCGAGCCATGGTCGTCGCTGAAGGCAGCGCTGGCCCGTGGCATGAGTGAAGACTTTATCGAGAGCGGGCGCGAGCAGCCGGAACAGCAGGATCGGCCGGATCTTGACACGGTGTTTCAGTGATCTCGCATCTTCTCGACACCAACGCCGTCATTGCCTTGATCGGTGGCAAATCGGATACATTGGTCAGCCGTGTACTCCAAAGCCCTCCTGGCAGTATCGGCCTACCTTCGGTCGTCGCGTATGAACTCTATTTTGGAGCGCAGAAAAGCGCGAAGGTCCAACACAACCTCGAAACCTTGCGTTTGTTGATGGCGGACTTTCCGATCCTCGACTTTGACCAGAATGATGCCTTTGTCGCGGCAGAAATCCGAGCGGCCCTTGCCGCGAAGGGAACGCCCATCGGCCCCTATGACGTCCTGATCGCCGGGCAGGCGAAAGCCCGTGGATTGATCCTCGTCACCAACAATGTCGGCGAGTTCAACAGGGTTGAGAACCTGCGGGTGGAGGACTGGTCGCTTTGAGCCCTGGCTGATTCGGGGCCGCGCAGGGGAATCCGCGACATCGCCATTTGATCGTCAATGGCGGAATGCTAACGGCACAGTAATATAGGGACGGCCGTGGCGTTGTATTGATCCATGCTGTCTTCGGTTCACTGCGTGAAGTGGTGGCTGATACAGCCGAGACTTCACGTTCGCAGATCGGTGCGTTGCGCACGTCCTCTCAACGACAGCGAGATCGAGAGAGTTCGGGATCGAAATGCCCGCCACACCACCGTTTGGTGTCGGCATGTTCGGGGTCCTGTTTGTCCGACGTGATTTCCAGGAAGCGCTTCCAACCGGGCACGCCGCCCACATCTTCGGGCGGCCTGGCACGCCCGGTCATCGAGGAAAATGCCGTGCTTGGGAGCGTTGTTCTCGCCATGGCTCGCTCCTGTACTGCGAACGCATATACATTTCCGTATCACGGATTGCATAGGTCGGTTCTGGCGTGGAGATGAAGATAGAGACGACGCAAGACAGGGGAATGGCGCTCACGCGCCATTCCCTCCGAAGCGCCATACCGGAATGCCGAAGCGGCGGGCCTTGTCGGCGAGGTTGCCGGTAATGCCCGAGCCCGGGAAGATGATGACGCCACTCGGCATGACCAGGAGCATGTCGTCGTTGCGGCGGAAGGGGGCGGCCTTCGCGTGCTTCGTCCAGTTCGGCTTGAAGGCGATCTGCGTCACCTTGCGGGTCTCGGCCCAGCAGGCAGCGATGCGCTCCGCGCCCTTCGGTGAGCCGCCGTGCAGCAGCACCATGTCCGGGAACTTCGTCCGGGCACGATCAAGCGCATCCCAGATCGCCTGGTGGTCGTTGTAGTCGGTGCCGCCGCCAAAGGCGATCTTGGTGCCAGCGGGGATCAGCACCTCGGTTTCCGAGCGGCGGCGGGCGGACAGGAAATCGCGGCTGTCGATCATCGCCGCCGTCATGTTGGCGTGATTGACCTTCGAGCCAGTGCGCGGCCGCCATGCCGATCCGGTCTGAGCCTCGAAGAGGTCGGCCGCACAATCGCGCATGAACTCGAAGGCGTTGCGGCGCTCCACAAGCGTGATGCCCTCGGCGATCAGCCGTTCCAGCTCGACGCTCTTCACTTCCGAGCCGTCTTGTTCGCTTTGTCCGGCGCGTTGCGCGTCCTCGTTGCCCTGCAACTCCCGCTGGATGCGCTCGCCGGCGCGCTGGAAGAGATTGACCGTCGACCAGAGCAAGTCCTCGAGATCGGGCTCCAACCGCGTGTCGCCGAGCATCTCGAACATGGCATCGAAGATCGTGGTGAGCGCCGAGTGGACGACGGGCTCTTCGGGCAGAGGTCTTGGGTCCGGCTCGTCCTGAAAGGGCCGATGGCCGTAAAGCTGCATCTCGTAGATGAAACGGCCGGTCGGGGAAGACGCGTGGTGGGGCTCGTAGCCGTCGTCAAGGGGGAGCGAAAGGTCCATGGCTTGTCTCTCCATTCGGTTGCGGCCGCGCCTCTCGCGGCCTGACGGCGATCCCTTCCACGCGACAGCCGGGCCGGAACCGCGGCGCTTGGCGCCGCGGCCCAGCGCCAGCGCCGGGCGGAGACAAGAAGGTTTCTTGTCCCGCGAGGAATGCCGGGCCGGTGCGTGAAACTGGCCCGGCAGGGGAAGAAACCTGACTGCCCCGCTGAAGGCCCGGCGCCGGCGTGGTAAGGATCGCCACCCGGCAGGCCCGCGGGGGCGCGCGCTCACCGGAGGGACAGGTGCCAGCGACCCGGCTTTCCTCGCGCGGTGGCGCTGCACCGGCTCGCGGCGCCTGCCGACCTCCTCACGCGGGCAGGAAAGCCAGCGCGTCTTCTGGCGTGAGCTCCGCCCGCAAACGGGCTGAGAGCCGCTCCGGCCCCAGTTGCCGCAGATCCTCGTTGAAATCGCCGAGTTCAGGAGCGAGCACGAGCGGCAGGATTCTCGCCGCCTGCGCCCGCCGGCTCAAAGCCTCGAGGCCATGGCGGCCGGCCGCATCGGCGTCGGCGGCAATGTAGAGGCGCTGGCAACCCACCGGGAGCCGGAACGCGGCGAGATGGTTTGCGGTTAGCGCCGAGACCATTGGCATGCCCGGCATCACCTCTGAGAGTGACAGCATGCTTTCGAGACCCTCGCCAGCCGCCATCACCGAAACGCGCGCGCTGACAGGAAAACGGAAGCGCACTGCATTGCCGAGGAGGCGGCCGAGCGCTCGGCGGGGATCGTCCACCTTGGCCTTGCCGTCGCCGGTGGGATCAATCCAGGTTCGGTGCACTCCGGTGATCGCGCCGGAGGGATCGGTCACTGCGGCGATCAGGGCCGGTATGCTCATTGTCCGTCCGCTTACCAGATCCCGGTAGTAGCAGGATGGGTGGAACCGCAGTGCCGGATGTGCGGATCCCTCCAGGATACCGCGCTGACGCAGATAACGGTCGGCGAGCGTCCCCGCCAGTGGCTCCGTCATCCGGAACAGGCGGCGGGCGCGTTCCCAGGCCGGTCTGTCGACCGGAGGAACATCATCGGTGTCTTCCCGAAGAGGCGACGCCGGTTGGGACCGAGGCAGGCTCAAGAAATGCCTCGCTTCGGCGACAACGTCGCGGAAGTCGATGAGCCTGCGGGTCTCCCGCACGAGGTCGAGCAGGTCCCCGTATTGGCCGCTGGCCGCATCGGTCCATTTTCCGGCTCGCGGGCCGGCAAGATGCACGTAGAGCGAACGGCCCTCGTTGTTGGCGACATCGCCGACGATCCAGTAGTTGCCGACCCGACGGCCGGCGGAGAGATAATGGCGGCACACCGCCTCGGCATCGCGCGCGAGGCGATCCGCCAGCTCTGAAGCGGACAACATGGGCGGCAGCCTCCCATTACTTAAGGCTCGTGACATCGATGAGGTGAAGTCCGAGTGCCGCCTCGGGGGCGTTCGTCCGGGCGATCGTCGTACCGAACATGCACAGGACCAGGACCTTAGCCGTCTCAGTCGCCTCGAACGCGCCCTCCCATGACCAGGACCCCACGACATGGCGGCCGCCGGCGACATGCGTCATAGGCGGACGAAGATCGGCTGGGTCGATGGATCGGCCGCGGGTGAGGTGCGGAAGAAGATCATGGCCGGCGCCCAGGATTGCGGCGATCCGGCTGGAGCTGCCAGCGGCAATAAGCGGTGTAGCGGCCACATTTGCGGTCGCGGAAGGGATGATGTCCATGGGAACCCCGTCGAGAGCGAGAAATGGACGGCCTCGGCAGGCGCTCTCCAAGCCCGTGAAGCCGACCTTTCCCGGCCCCCCTTTCCCTCCTCGGTCGCACAGCGTCCTCTCCAAAGGAGACGGGCGACTATCGATGCGAGTTCAGCCCGCGAGCATTTACCGCTTCCAGGTTTCATCTATGAGAATACCGATGTTGTGCCATTCGGCGGACAGGTGCCGCCGCGCCCCTGTCTTGCCTGTCGCAATAGGCAGCTCGCACCGAGAATGCATATACTGCTTTGTTTGCGGTAGTATAGCCGAAAGGGTTCGGCTATACTGCCATTGGACGATCCGTCTAAACGAGATTTCCGAGACAAGGCAGGAGGAGCGATGTGCGACGATTTCTGATCGGCGACAGGTCATTCGAAGAGGATTCTGCCGATCTTCAGACGCTTCTTCCCCACGCCTACGAGCAGAAGCTCCGGCCGCATTGCCAGTGCAAGGATCCGCCGGTTCAAATGTACATTGCGCGACTGGACGGACAGTTTCTCGTCAAACGCATGCCACTTTCCGGGCGTGATCACGAGCCGACCTGCCCATCTTATGAGCCTCCCTACGAGTTGTCCGGCCTCGGACCTTTGATCGGCAATGCGATTCAGATCGAAGCCAACGGCCGCACGGCCTTGAAGCTCGATTTCTCGATGACGAAGAGGGGTCCGCGTACGGCGGCGAGCGCACCGACAGAGCCGTCGGAGCCCGCCATACGTAATGAGACAAAGAGGCTCTCTTTGCGCGCCATGCTGCACTACCTTTGGGAAATGGGGGAACTGACCGAATGGCGCTCCTCCTGGGCCGGCAAGCGTGGCTGGGGCCGGGTACGCACGAGCCTGATGAATGCAGCGTCGCAAATGACGGCACGGGGCGGAGAGCTCAGTGACGTGCTTTTCGTGCCGGAGGTATTCCATCACGGGGACAGGGAAGGAATTGTCGCGCGCCGTGCCACGGCGCTTGCCGGTGCACAGGCATCTGGGACCGGCCTGCGCAAGCTGATGATCACTGTTGCCGAAGTGAAGGAATTCACCGCTGCCCGCGAGGGACACTGCATCGCGCTCCGGCATCTACCCTTTCCCCTCATGTTGGAGGAAGGGGCATGGAAGCGGCTCATTGTCCGGTACGAAACAGAACTTGAGCTTTGGCGCTCGAGCAAAGAGTTCCACCTCATCCTGATCGCGACATTCGGGATTTCGGCATCCGGGGTCGCTGCCGTCGAAGAGGTCGCGATGATGGTTGTGAACGAGAACTGGGTCCCGTTCGAAAGCGTTCACGAGCGGCTGCTTCTGGAGAGATTGGCGGGACTGCGACGCAAGAGCGTGAAGGGGTTGCGTTTCAACCTCTCGCGCGACCAACCGATCGTTTCTGTCACGCTGCCGGAGCAGCGGCCCTCCCCGGTCGCCATGTTCATCGTCCCGGCGGGGAGAAGTGAGGACTATGAGCGCGCCGTGGCCGAAATGATCGAGGCAAGACCCGAGATGACCCCATGGGTCTGGCGCGTAACCGAGGGCGAAATGCCGAGATTGCCGTAATGGTCGGTCGGCGGCCGTAAAGCATGAAACAGCAAGCGAAACAGACCGTCTGAGCCTCAAACAGTCCAGACTGTGCCTTGTTGTAATCGACGACCTTTATCGCACTCATGCGCGCAATCGCTCGGTTCAAGTGCCATGGCGGCATGTCCGTTTCGAACGCTCGCCTTTTTTCTGAACGGATCTCCCAATGCATGATTCCTTGGATCGGAATCGATCTAAGGACAAAATGATGCAGCAATTCAAAGTGCTACAGCGACCTTTGCGCGTCCGATTGGACGCGCGGCGCTGTAAGAGGGCCGATCTTTCCGGCTCCATCCGTCGCAGAAGGGTGACCGACAGAGCCGACAACGGTGGCGACCAGGATGGCCGTGCCGAGGGCTTCTGCGGCAAGGCGGCGTTTGATGTCGAACGCCATACGCCAGCCCGTATTCGGCATGCTTCGGCCGATCTCCTCCAGCCTCACGTCGCCTTTCTGCGCCACCGGATCGCTCAACGGACTGTCCCTTCGGCGAAGGAGGCAACGATTGCGGCGATGGATCGGAAGAGGACGAGCGGATCATCCGTTGTCGGAATAAAGCCTCGTCTCTGCCAGAACCGTGCCGCCTCATCGTCGACAGCGTTGACCATCAGCGCACGTCCGCCAATCAGGCTCGCCGCCTGAACGCAACGCTGAAGGGCATGTTTGACCAAGCCCGTACCGATACCTTGTCCGACCCAGGCTGTATCCGTCGCAAGCTGCCCGAGAAGCAGACAGGGAACCGGATTGGGCGGTTGTCCCGTACGGATCGCCCGAGGCAGGATCGATGGGACGACTGCAGTCGGTGCCAGGCCGTAATATCCGACGACACGCCCTGCATCGTGGACGACGAGAACCGCGGTAAAGCCTTTTTCCTGATTTGAGAGGGCTCGCGTTTTCAGCCAATGATCGAGTGTGGGCTTGCCGCAGGAAAATTTGGAAACGTCATGGACCGCGGTGAGCGGTTCGGGAGCCGATAAGGCCATGACTCACCGCTTTGCAACGTAGCCGGGCTCCCACGGTGCGGGCCGCCTGACCAGTTCCACCATCTCGGGAACCGGAATGGCCGGACGCGACAGGATTTCCATGAAATCGGCGAAACCTTCGGAGCTCATACGGATCAGCGCCTGCTCCATGACGACTTCCTCTGCAGCGCGCACAGCGGCGTCCCGCACGAAATCCGTGCGCGAACGGCCGCGCAGGCTGGCCGCGCGATCGATCATCGCGACGTCCGCCTCGGGCAGGCGCATTGAGATTGGGTATTCCTTGCGTTCGACGGTGGCAGCCATGATCATCTCCTTGATCGTAAAATAATAATCTGTAGCGCTAAATGCAATACGCTTATCGACTTCGTCTTGATAAAAAACGGCGCCGAAGTACGGCTGCCTAGGCGATAACCTGCTTCAGGATCAGGTTTCTCGGAAAGGCAAAGCCGCTTTGGTCTCATCAAGCCCGTTCGGGCACCTGCTGGCAATGGCCGAAGCGGTCGATTCTTTCCCGGTCCTTCATAGCAGAGGCGCGATTGGTAGGCCTCGGCATAGCGAAAGCCATCGGTTTCTCCTCTGCAAGGGGAAGCCCGACGCTTCTGTCGACGTCCGGGCATGGTCGGGTGGAAATAGGTCACGGACCGGTGTGCCGGGCATGCGCGTCAAAAAGACAGACCGTCTGCGCCGTGACGATCAGTGGATATTTTCGCTGACGACAGTGGGTGGGCGTAGCTCGATGCGCACTTCCATCGCGCACAATTGCCTCCCGAAAATCCGCGTGCCCTCGAGCGCCTGGAAAACCGGGCGCAGCACCGGCCTGACGATGGTGAGCCGGCCGGCGATCTCGTCGATTCCAGCCGCAATGTCGATAGTGTCGCCATTCTCATCCGTGCCGATGATGAGAAGATTGCCGGCGAGCGGTGACGGGTAGCCATCGAACCGCGTCAGGCAGGGCAATGTCTCGTTGAGGCCGTTGTCATCGACAACGACGGCCAGGCGATCGTCCATCCGGACGATGTCGATGAGGTCGCATCCGATGAGGCTTCGGATAATCGCAAGCCGGTTTTCTTCGGGTATCGAGACGACGCGGATCGTGCCGTTCAACGGCTCCACGAGGTAGGCCTTGGTGGTTTTCATGGCGTTTCTCCGGCGCGCGAAAGTGATCATGCCCGCACCGGAGCAAGCGCGCTCCACCTCCGATCGGGCCGCACATGGCTCAACCCACCTCCGCCTCTTACCAACGGCACTGTCGCTGCATCGTCTTTTCGGAATGCGAAAAGCCCGGCGCGAGGCCGGGCGATAAGGCGGATGATGGGAATTCTTGAGTGGACGCAGGATCAGGAAGCCAGTTCGAGCAGCTTCTTCGCCTTGCCTTCCAATTCGAGGCGGGTGTCCTGATGAGACTTCGTTCGTGCAAGTGCCGTTATCCCCTGCACGAAATCGAAGATCGATTCCGGGGGCCGGCCTTCTTCCCGCAAGACGGTGTCGATGATCCTGGCGGTTTCGCCCTTCGAGAAGCCGCGTTTGCGTAAGAAGCCCTGCCGGTCCTCGTCGGTGCCGGCGACGATGCGCTCGTGTGCCGCCCTGATGCCAGCGACAAAGGGCGCCGGGGACGAGTTGGCAAAGTTGGTCAGCGCCGGTGCAGCCTCATGGGCGAAGCGATGGCCGGCAAACTTCGAATGGCGAATGACGATCTCCTCGAAATTCTCGACGCCCCAGAGATTGCGATTGCAGCACACGGCCCGCAGATAGAAGGAGGCGATGCCGAGTGTCTTCGAGCCTACTTCGCTGTTCCAGCAATAGAAGCCGCGGAAATAGAGATCCGGTTCGCCGTTCGGCAGGCGCCCAGCTTCGATCGGGTGCGTGTCATCGACGAGGAAGAGGAAGACGTCGCGGTCGCTGGCATAGAGCGTGGTGGTCTCCTTGCTGATATCGACGAAGGGATTGTGGGTCATCGTCGACCAGTCGAGAACGCCCGGGACCTTCCACATCGTATCGCCGGTGCCATTGCCGGCGATGTTCATGACGGCTGACACAAGTTCATGGTCCCACACTCTCCCGTATTCTGGCCCGGTAATCGCCCTGAGTTCGAGCCGCCCGTCATCGGCCTCGAGCGTCTTGACCAGTTCGGCGCGGTGATTGAGGAGGCCGTGCTGGAGGTTGATGCCGGCGAGCGGAGCGGGAAGCTGGCGCATATAGCTCGCCGGTGCGCCGACCAGGCTGCAAAGCTGTCCGTAGCTCCAGTGTGTCGGCGTGACGGGCCGTTTCTCAGCGGGAAGGATCAGTTCGAGCCGCTCGGCATTATTACGGCTCGCCTCGACGCGGATCGCGGAACTTTCGACCGTGCGGGCATGGGCGCGGTCGGCCCGCGATTTCACCGCATCGTAGAGTTCGCCGAGGGAGAGATAGCGCTCGTCGTCCGGGCGCGAGAACCACTCTGACGACACGCGACCGACGCGCTTTCCGCGCGAGATGTCGACCCTGAAGCCGGTCGATGCCGGCGCAACGCTGGAAACCATGGTGTTCATGTGCAGTCTCCTCAAAATGAAAACGCCCGGCATGAGGGCCGGGCCGATGGGGATGATCGCTGCCGAGGGTGGCAGGCGACGATGTAGTCAGGTGGGAAGAGATACGCAGGCCGGAATCAGGTTACTCTGCAGCGGCGAGGTCCTGGTGCTCGCCTGCGTGGGTGTCGGGGGACGCCTCTTCGGCATCAACGTCTTCGGTCGGGAATGCCGGAAGTTCAACCGTGGCGTCCCTCGGAAGGATCGTCCTCGATGACGCGTCAGTCGTGGCAATGGCGTCGCCGATCGGGACGTCGTCGCCAGCGAGCCGCAGCGGTTCGGGGAGCCATCCGCTGCCTTTCAGGAGCCGCGCGGCTTCACGCGCCATATCCTGCTTCTTCAGGTGATCGATGAGCTCCGTCGACTGCTCGCCGTTCGCCTCGCGGACCGCCTCAAGGATATGCGCCTTCGTCACGCGGCCGAGATAATTGTCGACCGTCGGCTCGAAGCCTGCCTGCACCATGTCGAGGCCGATCGAGCGAGCGAGCCGATCGGCATGGGCGATCGCCGCCGGCCGTCGGTTCCACGGCTGAACCACCGCATTGACGGACAGCGAGACGCAGTGGGCGAAGAGCACCTGGCGGCTGACGTCATCGAGCGCGAGCAGGAAGCCCCAGAGCTCGTTCGGGTTTTTCGGAAGATCGTGGCTCCAGGCCTCATGCCGCAGCTCGATCTCTTTCACCCACACCGTGTGGCCGAGCCCCTGCGTCTGACCGAACTTCACGCTCTGCAGCATCACCTCGAGGCACGAATCCGATCCGTGAAGGTAGAAGGTCCTCAGGACGAAGACATGCAGAGCCGCGATGAAAGCCATGGCCGGATCGTTCGCCAGCGCGTTTCTGAGCGCCATCGTGCGCATCGCGGTCAGGTCCTCGACAAGACGGTCGGGGAGCGGTCGGAGTTTGCCGTCGTCGTCCGCCTCGTCGATCTGTGCGTTGCGAGCGGGCGCGCCGTTCACCGCAGTTGCGCCGACGGACGACGATCCAGACACGTCATCACCGATTTCACCATCAGCATCTGACGCACCGTGACCATCGGCATCGACCTGCGGCTCATCCTCGGGCCGGACAAAACCGCGCTCGATCTTGAGCTCGCCAACAGCACCAAGCGAAATGAAGGTGCCGGCGCGGGCAACTTCGGCCGGATCGAAAACATAGGGCCGGTCATTCAGCCGGTCGAGCTCGTCTCTAAGTTCCTCCAGTCGCTGCTCCGTCTCTGGGCAATACTCGGTCGCCTCAGCATATTCGGCGCCGAGCTTTTCGTATTCCGCCTTGACCCGATCAAAGCGAGCGCGTTCGCCTTCGGTGAATTCGGCCCGCTCGCCGTAGACGCGGCGAAGACCGGACGTATGGCCGTAGGGGAAATCGAAGGCAGCTTCGACCCATTTCCATCCTTCCGCGGCTTTGAGGGCCTCGGCGTCGCCCGTGAGCTTCTTGATCACCAGCTGTTCGAGCAGCGCCGGGTCCTGCAGCCATCCGCCATTGTCCTCATCGAACAGGTCGCGCATCACCACACCGCCGGCCGCCTCGTAGGCCTCGACACCGACATAGACGGCGCGGCGGTCAGTCGCCCGGATCGCGGTCTCGGTGAGCAGCCTGCGGATATAGTAGGGTTCGCTTGCATGCTGCCGCGAAACCGTATCCCAGACCTGTTCCTGCCGGACACGGTCATCGGTGATCGAGAAAGCCATGACTTGCTCAAGCTTCATTTCGTCGTTGGCGTAGAGCTCGAGCAGGCGCGGCGACACGGAGGCGAGCCGCAGACGCTGCTTGACCGTCGCGATGCTGACGAAGAACCGGGCGGCGATTTCCTCCTCGTCCAGCCCCTGTTCGCGCAAGGCCTGGAAGGCGCGGAATTGGTCGAGCGGATGGAGTTGCACGCGATGCACGTTTTCTGCAAGAGAGTCCTCGGCCTCGAGCGTCTCTCCCTTGCTGACGATGCAGGGGACGCCGGCCGTCGTTGACAGGCGATTCTGACTGACCAGCCGCTCCAAGGCACGATAGCGCCGACCGCCGGCGGGGATGCGGTAGAAGCCGGTCTCCTTGCCATCGGGCGCGAGTTCAGGCCGCACATTAAGGCTCGAAAGCAGGCCGCGACGAGCAATGTCTTCGGCAAGATCCTCGATCGAAACGCCAGCCTTGATTCTGCGGACGTTCTGCTGTGACAGGACGAGCTTGTTGAAAGGAATGTCGCGCGCCGCGTTGAGGATAATTTTCTGGTTGGCTTGAGCCATGTCCATTTCTCCATGACGGGCCGGCCGGAGACTCTCTCCGAACCTCTGAACCCGTCACGGATCCACCC
>NZ_SRXN01000159.1 GCF_004827385.1 Ensifer sp. MPMI2T | reverse complement strand
GCGTGCTTGCCGATTCCGGATACGGATCAAGCGGGCCGTTCCGTCAGGCCTTGAGCGAGCGCGGTCTGCTCTGGGCTGTTGGCCTGTCGCGACGCCAGAACGTCTATCCGGCCGACGTTGCTCTGGTCTTCCCCGTCGCCAGCACCGGCAAGCGCCGCAAATACCACATTGCCGACCGGCCCCCGGTTTCTGCCGAGGCGATGTTGGCGGGCGAGAAATGGCAAAAGGTTAGCTGGCGCCGGGGCACTAGAGGCCGGCTGACATGTCTGTTCGCAGCCCGCCGTGTCCGGCTTGCGGATGGCCATAAGCACCGGATGCTCGATAATCGTGTGCAATGCATGCCTGGCGACGAAGTCTGGCTCGTCGGCGAGCGGCGGTCGACCGGAGAGCAAAAATACTATGTGTCGAACCTGCCGACCGATACCACCCTCAAGACGCTCGCCGCGACGATCAAAGCCAGATGGGTCTGCGAGCAGGCACATCAGCAACTCAAGGAGGAGCTTGGGCTCGACCACTTCGAAGGCAGGTCCTGGACGGGGTTACATCGACATGCCTTGATGACGATGATCGCCTATGCCTTTCTCCAATCCCGCCGCCTCAAGGCCGCGGGACGGAAAAAAAA
>NZ_SRXN01000158.1 GCF_004827385.1 Ensifer sp. MPMI2T | reverse complement strand
GTAAGCCGCCATATAGGACAGCTTCAGCCTCGATTCCCGATCGCCCCGCGGCCTGTAATTGACGATCGCCAGCCGGCCGGCTTCTTCATCCCGCGCAACGCCTAAAAGTCCGTTTGCATAGGCTACGCTCGTAACCTCGGTGGCTGTCCTGCGTTCATCCCACGCACGAACGGCGTCCGCGGTCGCCAGTTGCGCCGCGATATGCTGATCCATCAAGTCGCAAAGGGAAACCGCAGTTTCCGCCCCGCTCTCTTCTTTTTGTCCCGCCTCACGCTCCGGCGCTGACGCACTCAAAGCCGTGCTCGGGCGTGGAGAAATGGACCCGGTACCACGGGACGATCGCGAACTGGATGACGACAAAAATAGCATGGTGGAATGCCTCACCGATCAAGTTGCATTGCGGGCGTAAAACCATTGATTGAGGCTGAAGGCACGATAGGATACGAAACGAAACGAAATTTGGGCCTTTAAGCCATTGGAAAAGAACGGAAAGATTTTTGTCGCACCGCCCAAGGACGGGAGCGATTTCAAAGAACTGTTCAAGCAGTTAGCCGCCGCGGGAGCAGGCCGGCCATTAGGCAGTGACGGGTTTCCGCAAGGCCCATAGACGCCGGAGCTTCTGGCAGAGGCGATTTCACAGATCGACTCCAACCGGATCGGGGTCGATTTGCGGACGGTGCAGCTCTGGTTTCA
>NZ_SRXN01000157.1 GCF_004827385.1 Ensifer sp. MPMI2T | reverse complement strand
TGTGAGGGACGACCACCGGCCCTTCAAACCTGCCGGGCCGGGGTTCTGCCCGTTACACCATCTATTTGGCTCAGAACGTGGACATCCTCGCAGCAAGCCGTGCACCGTGCTCGCGAAGAACGGCTCCCTTCGACCCGTATATGACATTGGGTTGCTAGCCCGAAGGGCCGCTTCTGCACCCGAGAGTTCACGTTGGCATGTCCTTGATCTGCTGCATTGGTCGGCTTCAAGCAATCCCGCCGCCCGCACACCCGGGCGGCCAGCGAGCGATGCTGTTTGATCGGGCCGCCATAGCTTTGTGAACTTGGGGGCTCGACTGGGTCATTCTCTCAATGTCGCCGCTCGACGGTGACCAGACAGCCTACGTTAGGATGGCTATTCAATGAGTCTCACAGGTGATTGCTACAGCCTGGGAATAGTACCTGCCTCGGCCATGGTCACGTCGTTCAGTCGAGGCTGGCCGGCAACGAGAACGGCCGATTGGCGTCCACCACGAAGATGGCCAGCTCGTCGAGATCGGTTGTGCCGGCGTTGAACACCTCCATCGGCGTGTCTGGCCCGTGTCCGACCATGGTCATGCCGGCTTCAGTATGGGTCACGCCGTGGGGCGTTTTCTGACCGAGCTTGCCGGCCAGCACATAGAATACCTCGGATCCCGGATGCGTATGGACTGACGACTTGGTGCCGGGCGCTCCACCGGCATGATTGA
>NZ_SRXN01000156.1 GCF_004827385.1 Ensifer sp. MPMI2T | reverse complement strand
ACCAGAGCAACGTCGGCCGGATAGACGTTCTGGCGTCGCGACAGGCCAACAGCCCAGAGCAGACCGCGCTCGCTCAAGGCCTGACGGAACGGCCCGCTTGATCCGTATCCGGAATCGGCAAGCACGCAGCCGAAACGGACGCCGGAGGCGACGACACGGTCGATCTCTTCAAGCGCGATCTCCGGCTTCGTCCGAGCGATCTGTCGATCCGGCGGCACGCCGGCCCGCGCCATGCGCTCTTTATCGTCCGTCCAGGTCTCGGGCAGAAACAGCCGCAGCCCCACCATCACCGGAACCTCGCGCGATGCCAGCGTCACCGAGACCAGAGACTGACAGTTGGCAGTCTTCCCAAGCGCGGAGGCGTATTGGGGCGCAACGCCAACCGAGTGACATCCCTTCTTGGGCAACGCCGTGTCGTCGATGATCAACCAGGCATTGTCGCCGCCAACCAACTTGTCGGCTTCAACGAGCAGGACCGTATCGAGCGCAGAGGCATCCCAGACGCCGCTGCCGATAAAATGATGGAGCTGGTCATAGCTCACGCCGCTATCTCGGGCCGCCATCGGCTGAACGCTCTTGCGATCGCCAGGGCCGATCAGCCCCGCTATATAGGCCGGGCACATGCGCCGCCGCCGCTTGTGGCCCAGCGGCGCCAAAAACGGCTGAAGCCAGTCCATCAACTCCTCATGCCACGCCACCATCACGCGCTCCTCCTCATCGGAGCGCGCAGCATCAAGCCATCTTGGATAACAAAGC
>NZ_SRXN01000155.1 GCF_004827385.1 Ensifer sp. MPMI2T | reverse complement strand
CGAGTCTCCGAGTTCGACATAGGCGTCGAAGAGATGATCGAAAATCAACTCGAAATCGCGTTCGGCATCCTCGGAATATTCAAGAGTCCACACGAACAGCTCGCCGCTTCCGCTCGATCATTGCCTCGACGCGGCTTTCCATTTCCGTCGTGGAAATCATCGGGCCTTTCAATCGTCGCTGGACCAATTCGCGAAGCGCTGCCGTTTCGACGGTCTCAGTTTCCGTCTTTTGGCGGAGCAGTTCCAAGCCCTGCTGAAGAACGGAACTCATGCTGGAATACCGGCCGCTCTCCACCAGCGAACGGGCAAACGCATCCTGCTGATCGGTCAGCGAGATCGACGATTTGACACTCATCGGTTTATCTCCTTTTAGCCCATTTGCTACTCAGTAGCACATTCGGTCATCCTGTCGGAACCCCCCTATTCGTTAAAGCGGGGTATCGGCGGCAGGGCAATAAAATGGGTCGATGCCCACGCACACCCAGGTGTTCGAAGTGTCGCATGTTCCGAGTCAGAACGATCCATCCAAATGGAAAAGGCCGAGTCGACCCCCGGCCTTTCCAAAAGCTCGCGTGGTGTGAGGAACCGGCCTAAGCCCGCAAATTGTCCGCCGACATCTTGCCGGACTTCCGATCCTTGACCAGCTCGTAGCTGATCTTCTGGCCATCCTTCAACTCCCGCAGACCAGCCCGCTCCACCGCGGAAATGTGGACGAAGACATCGGCGCTGCCGTCGTCCGGCTGGATGAAACCAAAGCCCTTCGTCGC
>NZ_SRXN01000154.1 GCF_004827385.1 Ensifer sp. MPMI2T | reverse complement strand
AGGAGCTTGGGCTCGACCACTTCGAAGGCAGGTCCTGGACGGGGTTACATCGACATGCCTTGATGACGATGATCGCCTATGCCTTTCTCCAATCCCGCCGCCTCAAGGCCGCGGGACGGAAAAAAAATTCACAGGTCCGCCGCCACAACCGAGCATGCCGGCCGTCAGGCAAGCGATCCTCGACATCCTTATGCTAAGCTCGCGCAGCAAGTCGTCAAGTCCACAAAGGAGGCCTATGGACACGGTCGTGGTACCGATCCAAGGGTGGTCGCCGACGTTGTGTCGAAGGCCATCAAAACGCGAAAGCCGCGCACGCGCTATGCCGTCGGCAAATACGCCAGAGCATTGATGATGCTACGAAACTGGTTGGGAGATCGCATGTTTGATCGGGTCGTCACGAGGCTCATGCGGTAGGACATGCGTCCAACCACAGTCATTTCGACCACAGAAGCAAACGTAGGAAGCAGAAGTGCGCAGAGCGGCCTGATATCGCGCGTTTGAATGCAAGGCGCGAAGCTCACGCAGAAAGCGCAATTTGCCGAGGATCGATCGGGCAGGCCCAAGGAGCCTAGACCAGATCTTGAGGGCGATCTTCCAGTTATGGCTATTCTCCTCGCATTTTAGGCGCGGCCTTTTTCGCGGTGACGTGCTCCCCTGGAATGTCCTCGGTTTGAGGTTAGTCTGTTCTCCGGAGATGGAGACAGAGAATGAAGCGATCCCGTTTCAGCGACGAGCAGATCATCGGCATTTTGAAGGAGCACCAGGCCGG
>NZ_SRXN01000153.1 GCF_004827385.1 Ensifer sp. MPMI2T | reverse complement strand
AGACTGGCCGGATCACTGTTGTGAGGCGCGGGCCACTGGACAGCCTCGGTGAACGCGGGAAATATGGGCTGGGGAAGTTCGGTGATCCGCAGGGGAATCGCTTTTGCGAAATGCATCGCCAGTCGTAACGGGAGGGTCGCTATGCGGTCAGTGCCCGACAGAAAAGGCGGGATCAGGGTAAAACCCGGCACGGCGACTTCGACGCGTCTTCGCAATCCGTGCTCGCGCAATAGCCATTCCTCCACTGAGGGCCTCAGCGTCCGCCCGAATTGGGCCGCAACGTGGCCCATCGATATATAGTTGTCGATGGAGAGCTGCGGCGGTAGCTGTTGGTTTGTTGGGCAGCTCACGCATACGAATCTCTCATCGAACAGCTTCGTTCTGGGGTGCGTGTTCGACATGAACATTTCTGGAAGGATCAGGAAATCGACATCACCGCGCCGGAGAAGATCATCTGGCTCCTCGGAAAACGGCAGCAACTCGAAACTAACGGCGGGCGCTTCCCGCGCGACTCGCACCACAACCCTTTCAAAAAACATTAGTGTCATGAAGTCGGAAAGAATGATCCTGAATCGGCGATCTGACTGAGCTGGGTTGAACGGATCCCAGGAAATGATGGAGAGGTGAATGTGCAGCAGGGCGTCGCGGACTGCGGGGGCGAGCGCTTCCGCTCGCGGAGTTGGTACAAGTTCGCGACCATTCATGGTAAACAGCTCGTCGCGGAAATAGGTGCGAAGCCGGGTGATGGCTGCGCTCATGGCCGGCTGGCTCAGGTTGATGCTGCGTGCCGCGGCCGTGAGTTTGCGTTCGGTCATCAGCGCGTCGAGCGCAAC
>NZ_SRXN01000152.1 GCF_004827385.1 Ensifer sp. MPMI2T | reverse complement strand
ATAATCGCCTGCAGGGAGGCGTCGTCCTGGCCGGGGAACCGGCCGAGATTGGCGTTGTAGCGAAGCTTGCGGATCGACAGGGTGTAGTACGGCTTGCCGTCCTGGTTCTCTTTCTTCCAGATGCCGCCGACCTCGATGTCATGGCCGCGCGGTGACTTGGCGTAGACGCGGTGCGTCGGGGCCTTTTCATTGTCGGACGCGTACGGCACAACCTTGATGTCCATGTCGCGGTCGATGGTGGAGATGAGGCCGGCGCCCTTTGCGGTGTCGAGGTTGTCGCCGTCGAACTGGATGTAGTTGGTGATGTTCATGTGTTTCACTCCTCTTTGGTGGTTGCGATGATCGTTCCAAGGCCCGGCGGAAAGCGGTGCGCACCGTAGGCCGGAGCGTGAGCGGAGGAGGCGAGAGGACGCAAAAATTTGGCTCTCGCGAGGAAGCCGAAGGCGGGGAAATTTTTGTGGCGTCCGCTTTGCGTAAACCGGCGTCGACGTGCGAGCGAGCGTCAAAAGCAACCGCCTTGGAGGAGTGTGGCTTGAACCGTTTTGGCAACGTTTCCCCGTTTGTCAGCGACGTACCAACCGCACAATTTGCAGCAATATCATCCATTGCAGCGGCCTGATCAACAGGTTTTGCGGCGATTCGGACCACGACATTGAAGCAATATGGTTCATACGCCGTGGGCGCCACTGCTCCGTATTGGTCATCTCGCGGTCACGGTATCCGGGAAGATTTGGAACGGCGGTATTCGTGCGGGCTTTCGATCTCGGCCGACCACATGCCAAAGCCGCCATCTCGGGCGCGGCTCTCGGCCTGGCCGTACTCGACCTCGCTGATCGAGTGGGTCGCC
>NZ_SRXN01000151.1 GCF_004827385.1 Ensifer sp. MPMI2T | reverse complement strand
CAGCCCATCGTCTACGACAACCTCTCGAACGGCCATGAAGAGTTCGTCAAATGGGGCGTTCTCGAAAAAGGTGACATTCGCGACCGCAAGCGTCTCGATGACGTTCTGACACGACATCAGCCGCGCGCGATCCTGCATTTTGCCGCCATGATCGAAGTCGGCGAGTCGGTGAAGGACCCGGCGGCATTCTACGACAACAATGTCATCGGCACGCTCACCTTGCTGTCGGCGGCGCTGGCAGCCGGGATCGACGCCTTCGTATTCTCGTCCACCTGCGCCACCTACGGGCTGCCCGATAGCGTGCCGATGGACGAAACCCACAAACAGGCGCCGATCAATCCCTATGGGCGCACGAAATGGGTGTGCGAGCAGGCGCTGAAGGACTACGACCTTTACAAGGGCCTGCGCTCCGTGATCCTGCGCTACTTCAACGCCGCCGGCGCCGACTTCGAAGGACGGATCGGCGAATGGCACGAGCCGGAAACCCATGCGATACCGCTGGCGATCGACGCGGCCCTTGGCCGGCGCGAAGGTTTCAGCGTGTTCGGCACCGACTACGACACCCGCGACGGCACCTGCGTGCGCGACTATATCCATGTGCTCGACCTGGCGGATGCGCATGTGCGAGCGGTCGATTACCTGCTGGAAGGCGGCAAGAGCGTCGAGCTCAATCTCGGCACCGGCACCGGCACGACGGTCAAGGAGCTTCTCAGCGCCATCGAAACGGTTGCGAAGCGGCCGTTCAATATCCGCTATACCGAGCGGCGCGAAGGCGACTCGACCACGCTGGTCGCCAACAACGACAAGGCACGCGCGGTGCTCGGCTGGGAGCCGCAATACGACCTGGCGGCGATCACGGAATCCGCCTGGAATTGGCATTCGCGC
>NZ_SRXN01000150.1 GCF_004827385.1 Ensifer sp. MPMI2T | reverse complement strand
GGGTTCAGCGATTTCGTTGCGGTCAGACTTTGACGGGGACGGGCTGCGTCTTCTGGCACGGCAGACAAAGGATGCCAGCCAGGCGCGTCGGCTGTTGGCGCTGGCGTCGATTTACGATGGTGGCTCTCGTGCTGATGCTGCTCGGGTCGGCAGCGTCACGGTGCAGATCGTGCGTGACTGGGTGGTGCGGTTCAACGCGCGTGGTCCCGACGGTTTGATCAACGGCAAGGCTCCGGGCAAACCATCGTTGCTGAACGACGATCAACGTGCGGCCTTGGCACAAGCCATCGAGCGTGGTCCCACACCCTATCTCGATGGCGTCGTGCGCTGGCGTCTGTGCGATCTGGCCCAATGGCTTTGGGAGGAATTCCGTATCTCTGTGAGCGAGCAGACCTTGGGCCGCGAAGTGCGCTCGATGGGCTACCGCAAACTCTCAGCTCGCCCGAGGCATCCTGCGCAGGATGCCGAGGCAGCCGAGGCATTTAAAAAAACTTCCCCGCCACAGTGGCAGAAATCGCCGTTGGCCCCGCCAAGGGTAAAATGATCGAAGTTTGGTTCCAAGATGAGGCACGTATCGGCCAGAAGAACAAGATCACACGTCGCTGGGCCAAGCGTGGATCGAGGCCATCCGCGCCGCACGACCAGCGAGCCCGCTCGGCCTATATCTTCGGCGCGATCTGTCCCAGCCAAGGCAAGGCCGCGGCCCTGGTGATGCCTTGGTGTGACACCCATGCCATGAACCAGCATCTGATCGAGATATCGCGAAACGTCGCCCACGATGCTCACGCCATTCTCATCATGGACCAGGCAGGATGGTACATGTCCAACAATCTGATGGTCCCCGAAAACATCACCATTCTGCCCCTGCCGCCAAAATCGCCCGAAC
>NZ_SRXN01000014.1 GCF_004827385.1 Ensifer sp. MPMI2T | reverse complement strand
TTCATCCCCTTCTCCCCTTCCTCTGCTACTCACGGGATTGCTCCGTCACTCACCAAGAAAAAGAAGGGAACGCCTGCCTTTGAAGAATGCGCTTGCCGATGCCGAACTGATGGCCCTGCTGGCGGCCGTCACAGGCGAGGCGCCGCGCGCGAGGACGGTACGCAAGAGGCGCTGCCATCGGGGCCGCTTGAAGTCGAGCATCGCAGCCTGAAGTGGGGGCTTCGCGAATGGGTGGGCGAGCAGGCCACGCCCGGTGCGCGCTGGGAAGATCACCGCGGGGAAGACACGAAGGTTTCGCGGGGATCATCGAGCGCTTTGAAGGCTGGATTTTCGTGCGACGCCTCCCGGTGTGAGGACCGTCGTCGCCAGCCGAGCGGTGACCGAAGCCTCAGGCGGGATTCCACCTCCCACGGCCGCGGCAATTGCGGCCTCAGGAGTGGATCTGATGTCGATCGGCTGGATTACGCTCAGCGCGCCATGCCTCGACCTTGGTCTCGACGGGACGTAAAGAGAAGGCAATGCTCTCCTGTCTGCTCCCGCTCGGGAACATTGCGCTCGGTACAGTTTAAATCCCGCGATTTGTTCCCGTACGGGATCAGAAGCGCTCGGCACGATCTAAAATCCGCCGCCTGCTCCCGTTCGGTAACCGCCTTTCTGCGCATTGCTCCCGCTCGGGAACATCTGGCCTTGCAATGCAGTCCCAACCGCATTATGTTCCCGTACAGGAGCAGACATGGCCAATCCAGACGACAAGATACCCTCAGCGAAGAGAGCGGCTGATGTCGCAAGACTGCTTGCGCAATCGCCGCTTTCCGAAACCTTGCGCAAGCAGATGAGTGTGCCAGATCTCCATTCTGGCACAAAGGCTCTCTGCGACATTTCCTCAATGTCCAAGAGCCTCACGGACACACTCAAAAGCTTCGACATGAAATCAGTGAGATCGGCGGCGGAAACCTTGAAGGCCGCGAGCGCTCTGAGACTGCCCGAAGTCCAGATGCCGACCTTGAACCTGGAGATCCCAGGTTTAGGGCTTCCAAAGCCCCTCTCTCCTTCGTCTGGAGAACAGGATACAGGCAGGACGAAGGCAAAAGGCAGTGATCAGCGGCACCAGGCATCGGAAATCGTGTCGGCCGGCGACTTAGGCCATCTCGTCAGAAAAGCACGGGAGGCGCGAAAGCTCTCGCAACAGGAATTTGCCGATCTGGCGGGCGTCGGGCGACGATTCATATCCGAGCTCGAGAACGGCAAGGCGACGCTCGAGTTCCAGAAAGTTCTCAAAGTCGCACACGCCGCCGGCATTTCCATATTAGCGCAGCCACGATAGCCGCATGGGCATTATCGCGCTCGATGTCAGGCTTGACGGGTTTGCCGACCCCATCGGCAATTTCGTGAGGGACGAAGAAGGCGCTTTGGCCTTCGCCTATTCGGCGACCTATCTTGCCGATCCCGACGCCTTTCCGCTTTCGCTGTCCTTTCCACTCGGGGAAGAAGCCTTCGATGACAACAGGGCTCGCCCCTTTTTCGATAACCTTCTTCAGGAACGGGACGGCATCCTACAGCGCGTGATGGACCGCGAAGGCCTCGCGCGGAGCGACGTCGCCGGACTTCTCTTCTATCTCGGCAAGGATTGCGCCGGCGCGATCTCTGTCCTGCCGCTGGGCGCCCCTCCCGTCAAGGTGCCTGGCGACTACAACCTCGACTACAAGAAGATCGAGGACGATCGGCTGAATGCCATCATCAGTTCGCTCCATAGGCGTCAGCGGCTGCCGGAAGGCACCGAGGACCCGTCACCACTCGCCGGCGTCCAGAGCAAGATTGCCGTGACAATCCTTCCTGACGGCAGCTACGCAGAACCCATCGCCGGCTCGGGCGCTCCCACCACGCACATCATAAAGGTTCCGGACCTGGAGCATCCTCAAGACCCGAGGCTCGAGTTCGAAACACTCCTGCTTTCGAGGGAGCTCGGCTTCGAGACCGCGCAAGCGGATGTCGTCAACTTCAATGGCGTCGATGCTTTGGTGATCGAACGTTTCGACCGGAGGCTGAACGCCGACAACAAAATCGTCAGGGTTCATCAGGAGGACTTCGCCCAAGCGCTTGGTCTTCCTCCGTCACTCAAGTACGAACGGCACGGCCGAGAGGGCCGCCGCTTCGACGCTCACGCAATCAACCGGATCCTCGAGGCCACGGTCGATCCCGCAGGCGAAAAGCAGCGCTTCATCGGGGCAGTCCTGTTCGATCTCATGACCGGCAATGTCGATGCCCATGCCAAGAATTTTGCGCTCCTTTACGATCGGGGCGGCAGGATTCGTGTGTCGCCCCGCTACGATCTGATGCCGACAAGGCTAGATCCCAATCTGACCGATCTCTTTGCCTTTTCCATCGGAAATGCCATCAGGCTTGCCGATCTTGAGCTAACGGACTTTGCTGCCTTTCTCGATGCACTCGGGATCGCCTCACGCGGCGCACAAAATCGCCTCACAAGATCGCTGACGGAAAGAATATCGGCAGGGCTCGCAGCGGAACTGCCCAGGCTCGACCGCATCGGCCTCAAGCGCTTCGCCGACCTGATCGGACATAATATCGATGAGCTTCTGACTGCTTTCGAAATGCCGCTTCCCGAAGGCATTAAAGAGCGGGACGCTTATATCGAGCGTGGTGGCGGCTGGCTGCTCGGGTCTTGATAATACTGCTCGGTGTGATGGACTTAACGCGGCGCATGATATGCGATGGCAAAAAAAGAGGGCCAGCGGAGACCGCGGCCCTTGAAGTGTGAAGGTAATTTAAACCTCCAGAGGGGAACAGCTGATACAGCGGCACTGGGAGGAGAAGCCGCCATGTGCATCAGCTGCAGGCATAATGCCTGTGTTTTGATCAGACCGAAATCACTTTTTGTGCAATGCAGCCATGCATATGCTGCGGCGCAACCAAAATTGATACGTCCGGCTCGGGCGTGCGCCGGCGGCCGACGCTATTCGGCCGGCAGCAAGTAGCGCAGGATGTGGATGTCATCTTCGGTCATGGTCACTTCGCACCTGATTGACCAGATCGTCATCCGCCTAAAGCTCTTGCAGTGCTTCTTCGAACAGCTCCAGTTTTTGCCAGGTCCATAGACGAAGGGCCGTTCAGACATATAAGCCCCGCATGGATCGCGACATCCGCGTATTGCCCTTTCGACCCCGGGGCGGCCTCAGGCCCCCGGAAATCCACTGAGTTCTTCGTGACGAAGGTCCAGTCGCCATCGAGGATGAGCGGCTTGAGCTCCCAGTCTTTCCAACCGCTTTTGCCGAGCCAGACGATATGGGTCGACTGGACATGGCCCGCCGCTTGCGCCATCTGAACCAGCCGCGGGCTGAGGCATTCGTCGATGAGCAGTTTCATGCAGGCCGCCTGCGCCTGGCGACACGGCGGTCCCTAACGATCCGGGCGCCGGCGGGCAGTTCCGGCGCAGGCCTGGGCCGGCCACGAAGCGGATTGGCTTCGGCATAGACCTTCGCAAGGCCGATACGCCGTTCATCAAGCGCCGGAAATGCCTCCAGTATCTCGTCGATGGAATGGCCGGCCGCAAGAGAAGCGGCAACATCGTAGACCGGAATTCTCGTTCCACGGACAACGGGCGTGCCGCCCAATATGTCCGGCGAGGACGTCACCATGTCCCGAGCAGCTTCAAGAGCGGCGAGGCTCTCGACCGTCTTCCTGAAAAACGGCGCCAGATCGATCGTCAGAAAATCGTGGTGCAACGTCCAGTCCTTCGCGATCAGCGATTCCAGCGCCAGTGCCTTCCATTCGCTGAGGCGTGGCTCGGCCCATCGGATGGCATTGATGCGCTCTTCCGAGGTCAGGCGCGCGGCGCTCTCATAGTAGAAGGAAATGAGCGAGCAAGCGGTCACCCAGATCCTGCGGCCGTTTTCGGCCGAAGAGAACGCTGCGGGCAGAATTCCTTCGTCGATCACTCTGTTGACATCGCGCGGCGTCACGCGCGCGACGACAGCCGCCTCCGCGGTCTTCAACATCTCGCTCGAGATCATGGCACGCTCCAAATCCTTCCGATGGATCGGAATATATATTTTACAGGCGGGAAATTCAAACCTCGCCGTCTAACCCGGGCGTCGGCCAACATGCTCTCGAAGCATGGGACGAGTGCTTCTATCCCGGCGCCGCCGCCCGAAACCGCGCCGGGCATTCTGTTCATCAACTCCCCGATCGGGGAGCGGCGTCTCTTTTGACAGCCTCTGGCGGGCTGCCAGTCGCGTTGCGCAGACACGCGGCATGTCAGGCGACCTTGCGTTCGTCGCCGCGATCGAAATCGTCGGCGAGAGCCTTTTCGAGCGCGCCGAGCAGCCGGCGTTTTTCCGCTAGTTCGTCGACGAAAGCAAAGCTGCCGCCCTGCCGCGACTGATAGGATGTGAGCCTGCGCCGGTACTCTTCCAGTCGCTGGCGATAGCGTTCGTGCTCTTCCTCGAAGCCGGCGAGTGCATGCTCGAGGCGGGATATCGCTCCCAGCGGCGTGACGGTGACCGGTAATTCGATCTCTTGAATTCCGCCCGTGCGCTGGAGCAGGGCCTGGTAATGGTAATTGTCGCCCCGGCCGGTCCGTTCGCCTTCATAGACGAGATCGAAGCCGCCGACGGAGGCGATGTGAATCTCGCCTTCCTGTTGGAATTGGACGAGAGTGAGGATTTCCTTCATCAAAGCCCGGCCAGCGTCCTTCCGCTCCTTGTATGACTTGCCCATCACCGTGATAGTGAAGGCATCGCCTGATGTCGGGACAAGGAGTTCAATGTCTTTGCCGATCTCGTCAATCCGGCGCATGGCCGTTTCGATCTCACGCTCAGCGTCGCGGATCTGCCGCCGCACGGCGAAGAGATCGTCGATATGGGCGGCGCGCAGTCGCTCGAGCCTGGCGATGTCGGCTTCAAGCCCTGCCTTCTGCATCAAGCGCTGGTCGCCCGACGCAATCGCTTTCGCCATGGCGAACTGGTTCGCTTGTCCCTCACCCAAATCTTCCAGCCGGCGGATCGAGGTATCGCCTGAAAGGGCCGCCGCGATAAAACGGGCCTTGCGCTCGTTATTTTGCCACATCGTCGCATCGAGCGAGCCCTCGGTGGCATAGGCGAAGATATCGATCTCGTCGTGCTGGTTGCCCTGCCTGATGATGCGGCCCTCGCGCTGCTCGATCTGCGACGGCCGCCAAGGCACGTCGAGGTGATGGAGTGCCTTGAGTCTCAGCTGCGCATTGACGCCGGTGCCCATGGTCTCGGAACTGCCGATCAGAAACCGCACCTTGCCGGCGCGAACATCGCCGAACAGCCGCTGCTTGGCCTGGCTCTTCTTGTAGTCCTGCATGAAGGCGATTTCCGACGCCGGCACGCCCATGCGCACGAGCTCGTCGCGGATCCAGCGATAGGCCGAAAAGCCGCGGCTCTTTTCGACCGAGATGGTGCCGAGATCGGAAAAGATCATCTGCGCCGCGCCCGGCAGGTCATAGGTTTTGCCGTCGGTGCGGAGATAGGTGTTCGCAGCAGTGGCTTCCCAGATGCGGTAGGCGTTGGCAATCAGATTGTTGAGCTTGTTGTCAGGCTCGTTGTCGTTGTCCCGATCGACGAGGCGCAGATCGATCGCCGCATGCCGGCCGTCGGTGATGACCGAAAGCAGGATGTCGTCGCCCGGCTCTGGCGGCCGGTCACGTTGCTCGATCGCCTTGATGCGGGCGTCGAGAATGGTCTGATAGCGCTTGAAGGCCTCGGTCGGCTTCGAGGTGATGATCTGCCGCTTGCCAGTCGAAACATCAGGCACCTTCACATATTGGCGCAGGTCCTCCGGCATGACGACATCGGCAAAGGAGCGGAACATCGCGATCAGCTCGGGAACGTTGACGAAGCTCGCAAAGCGGCTGACGGGCTTGTACTTGCCCGACGGCTGCAATTCGAGTTCGGTGGTCGTGTCGCCGAAGGCCGAGGCCCAGGCATCGAATTCGTGCAGTCCTCGCTCCATGAGGGACGAATGATCCATCAACCGCTGGACGGTGAACATCTCGCCGAGCGTGTTGGTGATCGGGGTGCCCGATGCCAGCACCAGCGCCCGGCCCGGGTTCTTCGTCTCGATGAAGCGGGATTTGACATAAAGGTCCCAGGCGCGTTGCGAGCCGTTCGGATCCACACCCTTCAGCGTCGACATGTTGGTGGCGAACGAGAGTTTCCGGAACTCCTGCGCCTCGTCGACGATGATCTGGTCGACACCGATCTCGGCGATGGTCAGCAGGTCGTCCTTGCGGGTGGAGAGGGATTCGAGCCGCTCCTTGAGCCCCTCCTTCAGCCGCTCGAGCCGTTTGCGCGAAACCCGGTCATCGCTTTCGACCTTGGTGAGCAGGGTCTCATAGAGCTCGAGCTCGTCCTGGATCATCTGTTGCTCGAAGGCGGAGGGTATGCCGATAAAGCGGAAGGCCGAATGGGTGATGATGATCGCATCCCACGCCGCAGTCGCCGCACGCGACAGGAAACGGTGGCGCTTGGCTAAAGTGAAGTTGGTTTCGTCGGCGACGAGGATGCGGGCGTTCGGATAGAGCGCCAGGAATTCACGGGCCGCCTGCGCCAGGCAATGGCCGGGGACGACCAGCATCGCCTTGGCGATCAGGCCGAGCCGGCGTTGCTCCATCACGCCAGCTGCCATCGTCATCGTCTTGCCGGCGCCGACGGCATGCGCAAGATAAGTCGATCCGGCGGCGATGATCCGCCAGATGCCGCGCTTCTGGTGCGGGTAAAGCGAGAAGGCCGCCGAGGCGCCGGGGGGTCTCAGATGCGAGCCATCGAATGCTCTCGGCGCGATATTGTTGAAGCGGTCGTTATAGACCCGCGCCAGCCGGTCGGTGCGGTCGGGATCGGACCAGATCCAGGTCTGAAACGCGGTCTTGATCTTCTGCAGCTTCTCCTTGGCCGCCTCCGTGTCGACGACATTCAGCACGCGACGCTCGCTGCCGTCGGCGTCCCTGAACGTGTCGAAGATCTGCGGAATGCGGGAGTTGAGCGCATCGGCGATGAGCTCGCCGGCATGACGACGATCTGTGCCCCATTCCGACGTGCCCGCGGCGAGGTAGCCGAGCTGCCGTGCCTCGACCGTCCAGGACGCCAGCTCCGGCAGGTGATGAATGCGGATTTCGGCGCCCATGGTCTCGTGGACGAAGGCAACAACGTCGCCCGCGGGAATCCAGGGCGCCCCGAGTCGGGCGGTAATGTCGGAGGGGCGGAGGTCGGCGGGCTGCACGGCAATGAGCGCCATGACATTGCGCTCATAGGAAGGGTCGAGCGCTGCGGCCGCTTCAGCCACCTTCAGCTTGTCGCGAACGTGGCCCGAGAGATAGGCGTCGGCCATCTGCCAGGCGCCGGTTTGCGGATCGCGGAAGATGGCGCTGCCGAGCTCAGTGACGACGTCATCGACGTCGCGATGCGAAAGTTCGGCGATATGCTCGATATCGACATGTCCGCGCTCGTTCAGGACAACGGCGAGCGCATCGGCAGCATTCGTGATGACCGGGGCGGCTGGCGGCGAGATCACGCGCTCGCTGAAGATCGCGCCGGGACGCGCTGTGTCGGTTTCGAGATCGTAGTCCTCGATCGAAGCGACCAGCCAGCAATCGGGATCGTCGAGGAAGGGATTGAGGTTCGGACGGCGATGCGTTTCGCGCGACTCGCCGGTTTCCAGATCCTCCGAGATCGAAACGATGGTGTGATTGATCGGCCCGAACTCGCGGACGAAACTCGACCAGGCGATGCGCAGCCGGATCTGGGCGTCCTTCCAGGGTCGATCGAGCTCCTGGGCTTTCAGCACCTCCCGCACGGCGTCGCGGATCGGGATCAGCTTGGCGATGATGCGGACATGCTTTCCCGGGATGCCGTCTGTGCTGCGGCCCTTTCGGACCTTCACCGCAGCGGCCTCACCGTCGATGACCTGCATGAGACCGCGAGACTTGTCGAACACGAAACTTCCCTCGCGGAGATGGGAGCCGGAGGACAGATCGACGCCATCGTGATCAGCTACCTCGTCATTGTCGAAATCGACGACCGTCGGCTCGCCGTCATAGATTGCCTGCGGAAGACGCATGATGGCCGCAGACAGCGCAGAGGCGAGATCCTCATTGCCGCGCGGCAGGCATGTATAGGTCTCGCCGAAGGGTCCCGAGGTCAGCGCATGCGTGCCGAGCACGAAGTCCGGGTGCCGCGCGAGCCAGCGGTTCACGTGGATCGGTCCTTCCTCCGAAGTCGCAGGCCGCACCTCGTCGATGTCGAGCCAGGAAAGATCGCCCTCCGGCTCTCCGGTCTTCCGCTTCCGGAAAAACAGAATGTCGACGACGACATCCGTGCCGGCGTCGGCGCGGAAACTGCCTTCAGGCAGCCTGATCGCCGCGATCAGGTCGGCCGTTCTGGCGATATGTTCACGCGCCGTCGCATCGGCCTTGTCCATCGTGCCGGCGCTGGTGACGAAGCCGGCGAGCGCGCCTGGTTTCAAGAGGTCGATCGAGCGCGCAATGAAATAGTCATGCAGCCGCAAGCCTAGCGACCGATAGGTGCGGTCGGATCTGACGGTTCGATCGGAGAAGGGTGGGTTGCCAATGGCGAGGTCGAAGCTCGCCGGCAGCTCAGTCCGCGCGAAATCCCCGGTGATAATCCGCGCCTCCGGCTGCAACAGCTGGGCAATCCTCGACGTAACGGGATCGAGTTCGATGCCTGTGACATGGCTCGCATCCCGCAACCCTTCCGGAATCAAGGCCGGGAACAGCCCCGTGCCAATGCCAGGCTCGAGCACGCGCCCGCCGCGCCAGCCGAGCCGCTGCAAGCCACTCCAGATCGCCCGGACGATGAACTCCGGTGTGAAATGCGCATATTGGGTGCAACGGGCGAGTGAAGCGTAGTCGGTCTCGCTGACGGCGTCTTCGAGCGCCGATCCGACTTCCTCCCACCCCTGTCGAAACGTCACTGCACCTGGCCGGCGAAACATGCTATTGGCCAGTTCCGATGAGCCAAAGCCGGTGAAGCGGATGAGGCCCTCCTGTTCCTCACGCGTGGCAGGGCGGTCGTCAGCCTCGATCCTGCTGGCCAAGGCGATGGCGGCGAGATTGTCACGCGCCCTCTGCTTCCAGCCGCGAGCAAGCCCCCGGTCGCCGAGCAGCTGAAAGTTCTGGCCGCGATCCTGGCGAGATGGCCGCAGGCGCGGAATGGCCGTTGCCGGCATGGCCGGCGCGGGCGCGGAAGGATCGGGATCGTCGTCGGGATCGAAATCCCCAGCGGAGGCGGTCACGCCGAGGCCAAGGCCGGATGTCGGCGACGTGGCGCCGAACATATCGAGGGTGAAGCGGTCGTCATGCGACATGGGCTCATTCTCCTGATTGTGGGCGCGCGTCGTCGTATCGCTGGAAGGCTCCAGCGCCGATGCGCGCGGATTGTCGGATTGAATTTGACAGTCGGGCGGCCGGCGGGGCCCGCCGGATGTTGCTCAGCCTCGCTCGAGTACCCGGAGCTCAATTGCAGCAGGCGAGAAGTCGATCGCGAGATGGGTGCAGCCGGGGCTGGCGGCGATCAGCGCCTCGAGCTCGTCGGCGTCGAGAAAGTCCACGCCGTCGTCACCGCCGAAAGTGCGGCGCTTGACCTCGAACCAGTCGTCGTTGCTCAGCGGATCGCATTCCTCGGCATAGGCGACGAGTGGCTTGTGGCCCTCAGCCAAAGCACCATTGGAGCAGACATACACACCGTGGTCTCCGACGAGCCAGAGGCCAGGCTTCCGGTGGTCGGCGCCAGACAATCCGCAGTGGGGATCGCGGAACCCGCCGTTTTCTTTAGCATCGGCAATGCCGCTGGCAATGACGTCGCGGACGGCCGTGATGGTGAAGGTCAGAGTCATCTCGATGCCTCCATCACGCAGCAATCGCTTCAGGGAGATATCGCAGATGCACCGGAAGCTTGGCGGCGATCTCCGCATCCGTGAGGCTGTCGAGCAGCTTCAGGACTGTGCCCTGGCGTCCACTGTAAGAGACGACGGTGCGCTTGCCGCGATCGGATTGCGGCCACTCACCACCGGCATAACCGCGATAATCGTCATGGCTGCTCGACCAGATATGTTCGAGGCGCTCGTCCCGCGTCATCGCTCTTACCGGGCGAGACTCCCGCTCGATGATCGCCGCTCTCATTCGATGGCAGGAGTCTTTGTCCGAGAGGTCGCAGTAGCCGTGGAAATGCCGGACGCGGCCATCGATCCTGAGCGTGAAGAAGATGCTGGTGATGCTGCCGGTCAAGAATTCGCGCATGGCGAACATCTCGCCACGGATCCAGAGCGGCGGCAGGATCTCGAACATGTAGTCGTGTTCTGACGGACCGGTCTCGAACCATTCGCCGCTGTAAAGCGCGCTGTCGTCGCTCTCCCAGCGGTTGGGGCGCTGGGCATGGCGGTCGAACATGCGGAACATCTGCCGGCGATCGGCGACACCCTGATAGATTTTGCGGATCGGGATACGGGTCATGAGCGGGCTCCTTTCGGCCTCGTCGGACCGAAGCGCGGCGCATCCTCGTGGATCGCGCCATCCTCTTCAGCCCTTCCTGACCCCTCCCCCGCGGCCGCCTCTCCGTCCGGCCGGGTCAAGGGCCGCGGAAACGCGGGCGGAGCTTCACCCTTGACGCGACCGGCGGGCATGCGGCAGGCCTCCTTCTCCTTTCTCCCTTTTTTTCCGCTCACACTCGTCAACCGATCTTGCCTTTAGCTCGGCGTTCCAGTCCTCTTCGCTCGGGCGAAGGCGCTCGAAGTCGCACGCCAGCTCGCTTGCGATTGCCTCGAGGCGGTCGGCATAGACGTCGCCTTGCGCGTTGTTGTCGGTCGCGGCGACGAGGAGCACGCCTTGGCGCGCGGCAAGGAGCCGGATGGTTGCTTCGGTTGTCGGCGACCACCCACCCCCGGTGCTGAAATAGAGAGTGTCGGGCCGAACATGCTCGAGCGCCGCGAGGCTCATGGCGTCGATTGCCGCCTCGGTCACGCAGAGGCGCAATGCATCAGCACGCCCGAGCATGAACAGCACCTTTGTGCCTCCGGCCGAGAACCCGCGCCAATCGGGGCCGCGCTCTTCCCAGCCGGTCACAGCGCCGCATGCGTTCCGATGCGCCGCCCAGACACTGCCGCGGGGACCCTCGCGCAGGACGTTTTGCCAGATTGCCGCGCGGATGACAGGCTCGGGCAGGCAGCGCTCGTCACGCAGATAACGCCAGGTCGTTGACCCCGGCCATGGCTTGCGCCGCTTGTCCCAGCGCTCCGCGACGGACACTGCGGGATCGCAGACCCGCGACGGCCGTTTCCAGACAGGCTCTTTCGCAACGAACCCCACGAGCGAGGTAACGTGGCTGAGGGCCTGGGGAAAACGCAAACCTTCGAGACGCTCGGCAAGGCTGAACACATCGCCCTTGGCGTCCGACAGCGGATCGAACCAGCCCCTACCCTCGTGAATGACAATGACGATGTCCGCGGCCCGCCGATATTTGACAGCTCTGCGGGTGCTTTCCTTCACGTCCACGGCAAACCCGGCGTTTTCCAGAACGACGGCGCACGGGACGCGGTCCCGCAGTTCCTGAACTTCCTTCTTTTCCATGTTCTGCCGAGCGCGCTCGCGCTCGCCCTTCCCTTCGGGTTTCCTTCTTCCCGCATCGCGGGCACCAGGGTCCGGAGGACCGCGAAGAGCAAAGGGGGCAAGGGCGCGGCCGGCAACGTGCAAATTTGCGCCCTGCGTCATGGGCGCGCGCCTTGCGGCCGCGGCGAAGCTTCCCTTGCCACCTGCGGCTCGCAAGCGGCACCTGAAATGGCAAATGCCGGCTCAATGAGCCGGCCCGTAGCTGAAGGGATCGTATTCGGCGATGATCTCGACCTCACCTTCGTCGAGTTCGTCGGACGGAAGGACGCCGAACCCTTCGCCGGACCTGAAGAGCGTGACGGGAACCATCAGGGTCCGGGCGAGCGCGAAAGCGTGGGACTGAGCGAGTGCGAGATCCTGTGCCATGGGAGAAGCCTCCATCCGGAGCGGGCCGATCCCGCTCGATGGCTCCTCGAAGGACAAGGGACGGTCGCGATCACCGCGAAGGCATCAGACGCAAGCGGCGGCAGCGGGCTAGCCGACCCCCACAGCGGGTTGATCGCCGGAGATCCGGGCCTGGTCCAGGACGCCATCCATCAAGAGCGGGATTGGGTTGCTTCCGGTTGCCGGTGGTTTGCCGTTACAGGACTTGCGCCGGAACCATAGCTGCTGGCGCGCCCTGCGTGGCGCAGTTTTGATTGCTGAGGAGAATTGCTCCGCGACTTCGAACCTGCGGAAATCTGCGTGTCTACCGACTGAATGATACCGTCTTTGATCACAATGCCAAAAAGCCACCTCGAAGACTTCGTCGCGTCAGGTTTGCATCCGTTCGATGTGTTCCGGTGAAAGGAAAAACGACATCAACGGCGTCACGAAAATCGATGTCGACAACCGGGCAACGATTCGTGAGGCTCGTCGTCCGCACGTAAACCCCCACTACGGAGGGGTGGATTGCGCCTTGATGTTCCCTTTTTGTTCGCCTATGCATTGTGGAGAATACAAACGCCGCGGACGATTCAGCTTGACGCATCCTTATCGAGGTAGGTGAATAAACCCCGGAATGGACGAGTACCAATGAAACAAGCAACTCTCTGGAACGTCAGAAACGAGATGGGACCTCTGGCACATCCCATCGACGCAGCGCTTGAGCTGGGAGCATATGAAGCTCTTTGGACCGAACAGAACGCAAGCTTCAAGTCTCTTGCCGAAAAGTTTGCTGCAGCACCGGATGCCCGCCCTTCGGATTTTATTCCCTCGGACGAAGCTCGCAGGGTCGCGAGCCGGGTGATTGAAAAGCTGCGCGGTCCCGATGGCGCGCGGTTTGACGTCCGGGTGAGAGGGGAATTGGAATATCCCGAACGGCTGCGACATGCAACGCATCCTGTAGAACTCCTTTATTTTCAAGGCCGCTGGGAGCTGATCGCAACTCGTTCGGTTGCCGTGGTGGGAACGAGAAAACCCGGTGCGCAAGGCTTGAGCAGGGCACGCTCTTTAGTAAAGCATCTGGTGCAGGATGGCTTTACGATTGTGTCTGGTCTTGCCGAAGGCATTGATACTGAAGCGCATCAAACAGCAATTGCAGCCGGTGGAGAAACGATTGCGGTGATCGGTACGCCGCTCAATCACGTATATCCAAAATCCAACGCGAGCCTCCAGGAGCGCATAGCGCGAGACTATTTGTTAATAAGTCAGGTGCCCCTGGAACGGTACGAAGCTCAGAATTTTCGGGTGAACCGCTTCTTCTTCCCGGAACGAAACAAGACGATGTCGGCTCTTTCAGAGGCCACGATCATAGTCGAGGCAGGTGAAACGTCAGGTACATTGGTCCAGGCCCGAGAGGCGCTGAAACAGAAGCGAAAGTTGTTTATCCTGAACAGTTGCTTTGAGAAGCCCGAGCTGACCTGGCCACGGCGGTTCGAGGCGCAGGGAGCCATCAGAGTACGAGAGTATGACGACATCCGACGCGAGCTGGTCCGCCCGTCTTAGGATGGTCGGCGACCTCGAACGCCCCGACCACTTTTACCTCGATGATACACACAGATGCGCCTACTTCGGCGACTATACCGCTCGAGCGGGTTTTGCTCACAGCTACACGAACCAGATCATCAGCAATCTCAAGAAAAGCCCACTGGTCCGTCACACGGCGCAATGGCGGCACAAGGAGAAGGCGATTGTGACGATCGGAGCTGCAGTCGCGAACAATGTGGCCGCCAACGGTTGGCAAAACACCACCTTTGTTCCCATACCACCGTCCAAGCGACCCGACTCGCCGGAATATGACGACCGCATGGTGCAGGTTGCTCGCGCAATGGGGCACAATGCTGATATCCGCGAGCTTCTCTATACAGCAGTCGAGCGAAATGCCATGCATACAAGTGCTGAGCGACGAGATCCCGATGCGTTGCGAGCATCCTTGGCAGTTAACCACCAGCTCACCGGCAACCCGCGGCCGCACGTGGTCTTCCTCGATGACGTGTTGACAACGGGCTGCAGTTTCAATGTGCAAGAAGATGATTGCTGGAATCTGGCCGGGAACCCAAGTCACCGGCGTGTTTGTCGCCAGGCAAGTGATTCCAAACCCCTTTGCTGCGCTTGACCTGGACTAAACCGTGCTCGTCCCCTGGTCAGGGCCAAATTCTGGCGGAGTATCTTATCTCTTGAAAGCGTCTGCCACTCCGAAATTCATAGCGCTGTAGCTCTCAGTTGGAAGGTACTCCGCGCCGTCGCTGGCGACGATTCCTCTCTATCCGCGAGTCACTTTCAACGGGATGGGTAGAGCAGTATTCGCTTCATCAAGAATATCGAAGGTGTACCGCCCGTCGGGATCGACGTCGACGGAATAGCTCAGCCGGTCGATAACGTGATTGTTCTCGTCGAAGGTGAGCACCTTCGGCTTCAGCGACGTGATCTTGCTTTCGTCGAGATAGACCGAGTTGCAGATAATGATCTGGTCACCGGGCTGACAGGTGCGCGCCGCCGCGCCGTTGAGTATGCAGCACCTTGAGCCACGATCGCCAAGAATGACGTAGGTGGAGATGCGTGCGCCCGAATTCTTGTTCCAGATCTCGACAAACTCCATCGGCAGGATGCCGGCTTCTTCGCAATGGTCCGGGTCCAGCGTGATCGACCCATGATAGTTGAGGTTCGCCTCCGTCACGTGGATGCCATGCAGTTTGCCTGCGACCAGCTTTCTCATGTCCCTCACCACTAATTACGTCGGCGCATTATTAGAACAAAGCCCGTGCGACCGAAAGTCTCGCGTCCGTCCGAAACACCGTCGGTCCGACGAAGCGCAGGCGCGCTGCGACTTGATCGCTCTGCAACCCGGCCCCCAATGGCGTCCTTACATGCCGCCCGCCTGGACCGCATCAAATCGTTCAAGCATCGTCTTGAGCCGCATGTTCTGAGCGTGAAGCTCTATCGCCAACAGCCGCTTGAGCCGCTTGTTTTCCGCCTCGAGGACAGCAAGCTCGTCGGGCAACGGATCCTTGACAGTGTTCGTTTGCGGATTTTGATCTTCGCGCGGGCCTTTCGAAACGTTTGAGATCCGATGCGCCCGGGTGCGCTTGGTCCGCTTGCGACGAGCGTTCATCGGGGTCAGTGGGAGCTGCGACACGTCTAGAATCTGTTCGACAGCTTCGCCTACCGAACTGGCCCCATCCTCGCCCGACGCTGCGAACTGTGCACCATTGAGGGGTGGGATCAATTCTTGTTCTTCACCCGCATCGCCGGCGGGACCGCTCGAAGCGTTCACGACCACTGGATGGACCGGAGTGGTGCCACCCGTGTCGGGCTTTTCCGGTGGTTCATCTGCACTGAACAGATGCGGCGCTTTCTCTTCCACTTCCCGGGCCAGGGCCTTGAAGTCCGTGTCGCCCCAGAGCGAATTCGCCCCCGCCTTTGCCTGCCGTCGCCCCTTGAATTCAACAACGAATGTTCGTTCTGGCCTTCTCATACACTCTCGTTTCCAGGTACCCGCCATAAGTGGACACCGATCGGCGCCGCTCTCATTCCCGACAGGCACCAATACAGCGCCTCGTCGTAGGCTTCAACTCCCCGGCGTTACGAGCGCAGCCGTGGTGTTTCACGCCGCCATGCCGCTGCCTGCCACTATCAGGGCCGGACCCTCGACAACGGTAGCTGGTTGATTAGGATGCCCTCAACCCAAGGCGATCGCCTTGGTATTTGCGAGTCGTGAAACAACTAAAATGAATGATGGCAACCGCAACGCCCCGCAACAAAGTGCATCATATTACGTACAGCTATTCGATTCTCACCCGCAACCGATGTGGGTATACGATATTGAGACCCTTCGTTTCCTGATGGCAAACAACGCTGCTGTTGCCCGCTATGGGTACTCTCAGCAGAAATTCCTCGATATGACGATGAGGGACATTCTTCCGCCCGAGGATGTGCCCGCCTTTTTGGAAAGTGTAGCCAACGGCCGCGATGGTCTGGACCAACCGGGCGTCTGGCGGCATCGTCTCAACGATGGTCGGATCATTTTCGCAGAGACATCGTCCCATGCATTCGACTTGGAGGGGCGATGCGCAAGGCTGGTTATGGCGCTGGATGTCACCGAGCGCCTTGCTGCTGAACAGAAGATTCGTGAAAGCGAGGAATTATTCCGGGCCGTTTCAAATGTAACGGCGGATGTAATATGGGATTGGAACGTTGTTACGGACAAAATCTGGTGGAGCGAAGGTCTCAAAGACATATTCCGCCATTCACCTGAAGAGAGCCGTCGAAACCTAGAGTTTTGGAAGGCGCATATTCACCCCGATGATCTGGAGCGTGTCTTGCGTTCGACCGTAGCCGCGATTGAGTCCCGGGAACAGACATGGGAAGATCAATACAGGTTCTTTCGTGGTGATGGCTCGGTCGCTCACGTCGAGGACTCCGGATACATCATTTACGACCGCCAAGGGAGGCCGGTTCGATTCGTCGGTGGCATGACCGACGTTTCAGCCCGCAAGGAAGCTGAAGCTAGGCTTGCCCAGCAGGCGGCCCTTCTCGATATGGCTCGAGATGCGATTATCGTCCATGATGTCGAGCACAGGATTCTGTTCTGGAACAAGGGCGCAGAGCGAATCTACGGGTGGACTGCGGAGGAAGCAGTCGGTCAATCGCTTGGCGCGCTCCTTTATGGCGGTGTCTCTAATCCCCTCGTCTACGTCGCTTCTGTCGTAGCAGGTGGTGAATGGAGTGGTGAGATCGTGCAGTGGCGCAAGGATGGGAGCCGCATTACAGTAGAGGCCCGCTGTTCCCTGATGCACGACGGCGCGGGGAGTCCGCAAGCCATTCTTTCGATCAATTCGGACATAACGAAACGGCTGACGATTGAGGAGCAACTGCGGCAAGCGCAAAAGCTTGAGGCGGTAGGGCAGCTTACGGGCGGTGTTGCGCATGACTTCAATAATCTTCTAACGGTAATCTTGGGCAACGCCGAGGTTCTCACTGAACGGCTGAGCGAGGACAAGAATCTTCGCCGCTTTGCCGAAATGATCTCTGCGGCCGCTCAGCGCGGCGCTGATCTCGTTGATCGGCTGCTCGCCTTTGCGCGCCGGCGGGCGCTTGAGCCGCGAGCGGTCGATCTCAATTCGCTGTTGAAGGATATGGATGGACTGCTGCGACGAGCACTTTCCGAGGATGTGGACATCGCATTCAGGTGCCATAGCGGCTTGTGGAATGCGCTTGTCGATCCCTCAGAGCTCGAGACTGCAATCTTGAACCTTTGCCTCAATGCGCGCGATGCGATGCCGCGCGGCGGGCGTCTGACCATTGAAACCGCCAATAGCACGCTCGATCAAAACCATGCGGACTGGAACGCGGACATTGCCCCCGGTCAATATGTATCGGTAGCCATCTCCGACACCGGCACTGGTATCGAACCTCACATTCTTGCGCGCGTTTTCGAGCCATTCTTTACAACTAAAGAGGCCGGAAAGGGGAGCGGCCTCGGCCTTAGCATGGTCTTTGGTTTTGCCAAGCAGTCGAACGGGCATGTTAGGATCTCCTCGCAACCCGGCCGGGGAACGACAGTCAAGATCTACCTTCCGAGGGTTGTTCAGGGCCAGACGGGGACGAGATCGCGCCCTGACAAGCCCGCTCTGCCCCCTGGCAGGGAGAAGATTCTTTTGGTGGAGGACAACGACCTCGTGCTGAGCTATGCCGCCGCGCAGCTCGAAGAGCTTGGTTACCGCATCATTTCCGCTAGAAACGGCTCAGAGGCTTTGAGCCTTCTGCGCGATATCCCTGATATCGACCTTCTGTTTACTGACGTCATCATGCCGGGTGAACTGAATGGCAAGCAGCTGGCCGAAGAAGCTCGCAAGATTCAAGCTACCATAGCTATTCTGTTGACTTCCGGATGCACAGGAAAGCTGCCGGCCCTTCATCGAAGTGGACTCGATCGTGGGCTCCACTTTCTCAGCAAACCTTATCGACCAAGCGAGTTGGCTGCAAAGCTGCGCGTGATACTCGATGGTAAGACTGAAAAATTATGAGCGATTTGCTTCCACTCGCCAGGTCGATGCTCTGAAGGTCATTATTTTGGTGACTTTGACGTACCGGCTATTCCCATTGGCGTGATCAAACGATATCCGACGCCACGGACCGTCTGGACATACTCCACGCTCTGCGAATCTAACTCCCCGATCTTTCGTCTCAGTCTTGAGATGTAAACATCCAGGGTCTTGTCGCGCGGATCATATTCTCTAAAGCAAGCGTGCTTCGAAAGCTGCGATTTGCTACACACGCGGCCGTGGGTTCTGTTGAGTTCCGAAACCAACCGCGCCTCGAGATCGGTGAGGGGCACTGTTTTGCCGCCGCACGTCAAGGCTCTGCTGGTTAAATCGCAGTTTACGCTTCCAATCGCCAACGCGTATCGAGGAATCTCGAAACGCATGCTCACCGACTTTGCCACGACGCGGGCAAGGCGCGCCTGAAGTTCACGCACCGAAAAAGGTTTCATCACATAATCGTCGGCGCCCGCATCCAAGGCGCTTGCCCGACTTTCCGCGGTTCCTGTCCCCGAAATCAAGATCAGCGGTATCCCTGAGTCCCTTCTTACGTTGCGCAGGATCTCGAGCCCGTTTCCGTCTGGCAAATGGATGTCAACGATCGCGCCATCGAAGGCGTCAATCTCCCCACTATGTATTGTCCGCAGGCACTGGCTGTAGTTCGAAAGCAAGCGAATATTGTCTCCCGGCACTGGCCAGCAGTGGATGATCGTTTTTGCGACCAGATCATCGTCTTCAATTAGTAGGATATCCAAGCCTGAGGCCCCCCTCCGCGACCCGACCCAGCTAACCCTTTAAAGTTTCAATTTTCCCTCGCGTGGGAAGCAAGCCACTTGGCGTTGGGCGCGGCAGTCCGGGCTAAATGTGACGGAAAACGTATCAGTCGACCTCAAGAACTCTCTTCAGGTCATGAATGGTCGCGAGTGGGAATTGGACACGCGACAGAACGTTGATGAGTCGAGAAGGCTGCTCTTTTATAAATTCCACCTCGACCTCGTTCTTTGAACGGTTTGATACCGTTGCTCCAATGAAATACTCGTAGTTTCCAAGGGCGACGTAGAGGTGGTCCGGGACTGCAGAATAGCTCGTCCTTATTCGTGCACCGCCCTCAGATATTTCTACAACCGCGGCCTTGATCACGGTCAAGTTTCGTAGGGCCCTTGCAGGATAGACAAGCCTTACTAAAAAACGACAATTTCTCTTTAGGCGCGCGCGTGTTCTGGGGTGGGCCTCAATGCGAGACAGGTAAGTCGAACGGTTCCTGGGAGCGGTGAAAGCCATTAGCGATGACCCGTTTTGGAGACGATTGCTGATCTCGGTCACCCACAGTGAGAGAGAAAAGCTGCGCCGTTGGTGTCATGCCCGCGGTTAACTCGAGCCTTCGGGACAGTTAAAAAGAGTTAAAACGGCATCGCAGTCGGCGGTGCGAGATGCAGTGGGTCCGTCAAGATGCTCGAGTGGCTTGAAAATGCGGTGATGCGATCGCCTTCGTCGGTCCATACTGCCTGTTCAGCCTGTAGGAAGAATATGACGGCTGAGATCTGGTCCAATGCCAGAGAGGGTCTCGAAATCTCGCGGATCCCGCGCACGCCCGCATGGAGAACATCGAACCTGGGAAGAGCGGCTATACTTGTTCAGCGCGGGTCCCGGCCCGGTGGTGGCGGAAACGTGTCGTCCGGGGACATGCCCAACGAGATCGATCTCGGCGTCACCCTTGAGGAATTCGTCGCGATGTCGACCGGGAATTCCTTCCCGGCCATCCGCTCTAGCGCTGGAGCAATCGTCTGGTGGCGCCGCTCCATCAGCCCGAAGGCGATGTGAGTCGGTTCTTCATCCACTCGGATAACTTGGTCAATCCAGACCGAGCCTCTTGCGCAGGTCTGCATTTTCCGCCCGCAACTTTTCCGCCAGAAGCTTGCGGAGCCTCTGGTTTTCCTCTTCGAGTGCTACGAGATCTGCGAATTCGTCGCCGTGCGCAACAGGCTTCTCGGCCTTTTGCTCCACGGGCTTGGCGGTTTTTTTCCACTGATAGTAGGTTTGCTCCGAAATGCCGGCGCCCTTGATGGCGTCCTTCAGTGTGCCTTTGCCTTCACTGACTTGCGTCTCGATGAGCTGGAGCTTCTCGTTTCTCTCGTGCTCGCTATACCTCCTCGGTTTGGCCGCGGTCTTTGACTGGGCCGGTTCAGCGACCGCCTTCTGGCGCCGTGGCGACTTCGGTTTCTTGGCCGTTGGTATTTTCACGTCGGTGACCGTCTCTGGATCCGCCGTCACCGGGCTTAAGTTACTCTCGTCCGCCATCCTATGTTCCCTTCAATGAGCGTCTTTCCTGATCCAGTGAACACCAGAGTGGGCACGATGGTCAAACTCCGACTTCTTGCATGATCTTTCAGCGGCCGGCACGAGGCTGTCGAGGGATGGCGCTTGGTTCACGACTGCCGGCCGGGCATTGTCTAGAAAATGCACACTTGCTTATTTCTTGTTCACGGTTGCTACCTTAGGATGTTGACGATGCGCGGATGAGCACCTTCGCTGCAGTCGGTGGTGTTCCGCCACGGGGCCTCAGAACCACTCCCGCCAACATTCCTGAAAATGATTGTCGAAGACATGATGGAAAAGACGCAACTCAAGTCGCCGGAGCAGATGAAGTTGTTTGACCAAGAGTTCGAGACCATTCTCGATGCTATTCCCCAGCCGATTATCATCAAGGACGAGCTGTCTCGCTTCCGCTTCCTGAACACTGCGGCATGTGCCCTGGTCGGGAAGACGCGCAGAGAGCTGATTGGCCGCACCGATTGCGACATCGTGGCCGGCGTCGAGGCCAATCGCATTCGCGAGATGGACAAGGAGGTTTTCAGGACGGGTACTGATCTCTCCGTCGAAGAAGACATCACCCTGTCGGATGGCACGGTAAGAAACCTTGTGACGCAAAAACGTCGTGTCGAACTCGCCAGTGGAAACTCGAAGGAGAGGCTTGTCGTCGCGATGATTGAGGACGTCACTGCCTGTCGCAAGGCCGAGACCGAGCTGCGCAACAGTGAAGAGCACTATCGGTCATTGGTCGAGCTGCATCCTCAGGTCCCATGGACGGCAAATCCGTCCGGCGAGGTTCTCGAAGTAGGTCCGCGCTGGAAGGACATTACCGGCTTCGAAGCCGCCGATGCGCTGAAGAGAGCGAAGGCGATACATCCCGACGACCTCAGCGACGTGCAGCGGCTGTGGTCAAGATCGCTTGTGACGGGCGAGGCGCTCGACGTCGAGTTCCGTCTGGCGACCGCAGATGGAGGCTATCGTTGGTTTCGCAACCGTGCTGCCGCACGAAAGGCGCAGGACGGCACGATCGTTCGGTGGTACGGGATTCTCGAAAATGTCGACGATCGCCGCAAAGCGTGGGGGGCCCTTCAGGAGAGCGAGTCTCGTTTCAGGGCGATCGCCGACGACGCGCCGGTGATGATCTGGGTGACGGATGCAAATGGCGCTGCCACTTACCACAGCCGTCTTTGGCTCGAGACGACAGGGCAGACCGCCGACCGGGCCAAAGGTTTCGGATGGGCGAATGCTGTTCACCGCGAGGATCGTCAAAAGGTCGAATGCGGCTTTGACGATGCCTTGCGGCGGAAAGAACCCGTTCGGGTGGAATATCGGCTTCGGCGCGCCGATGGTAGCTTAGCCTGGGTCATTGATATCGGGCAGCCACGCTTTGCTTCTGACGGCGGTTTTCTCGGCTATGTCGGCATTGCGTTTGACATCACGGAACGCCGCAAGGCGGAAGAGGAGCGGCTACTGGCACAAAAGCAAATCCACCGCATGGCCCGACACGATTCGCTGACCGGCTTGCCAAATCGCCAGTTTCTTCGCGAGGAGTTCGAACGGCTTGCGGAGAAAATCGCACCGGGCACCAAAATCGCAGTGTTCTGTCTTGTTCTCGATAATCTGAAAGCGATCAATGACGCCTACGGTCGAACCACGGGCGACCTGCTGCTGCGCTGCGTGGCTGCGCGGCTCGGAAATTCTGTCAAGCAATCCGACATACTCTGCCGCTTCGGTGGCGACGAATTCGTAGTCTTGCGCACGGGCATCACCGGCAGTGACGAAGCGCGGTGCCTGGCTCAACAGTTTATCCAGGTCCTTCAAGTGCCGTATGAACTCACAGGAACGCAGGTGGATCTTGGCGTCATCGTCGGCGGCGCGGTCGACCGGCTGGCTGGCCAGTCACTCGATGAGCTTATCCAGGCGGCCGACATTGCGCTTGAAGAAGCCAAAGCCGGCGGACGCGGCACGTACGTGGAGTATGAGCCCGGCATGGACGCTGATCTCCAAGCAAAACAGCAGATGAAGGTGTCCCTTCGCCGCGCGCTCGCAAACGGCGAGCTGGAGGTCTACTACCAGCCGCTGGTACACCTGCCTACAGGCAGGATCACGACCTGCGAGGCGCTCGTGCGATGGACGCATCCAGAAATCGGGCCGGTGTCTCCAGCTGAATTCATCCCGATCGCCGAAGAGACGGGGCTGATTGGTCCGCTCGGAGACTGGGTTCTGAGGCAAGCATGCAAGGAGGCGACCAGGTGGCAACCGCATGTCAGTGTGGCAGTGAACTTGTCCCCTCTGCAGTTCAGGAACCGGCGGCTCACATCCGACGTTCGCGACATACTGGGCGAAACCGGGCTGGACCCCTCACGCTTGCAGCTCGAAGTGACCGAGTCGGTGTTTCTCGATGGGAGCGACAACAACCTCCGGCTCCTCCAGGAGTTCCGTCAGCTCGGCGTCAAGCTCGCCATGGACGATTTCGGGACCGGCTATTCATCGCTCAGTTATCTGAGGCGCTTTCGTTTCGACAAGATCAAGGTCGATCGCAGCTTCATTTCCGACACGCCGGTGAGCAATGAATCTCTGGCGATCATCAGAGCGGTCGCCGGAATTGGTCGCACCTTGGGAATTACAACGGCTGTCGAAGGGGTCGAGACGGAGAGCCAGCTCGACGCCATCAAGGCAGAGGGATTCGACGAGGCGCAAGGTTATCTGTTCGCACGCCCCCTCCCCGCCGAGAAGATACCTGAACTTATCCAGGCAATACATATGCAACCCGCTTGAACGACGCCATTGCAAGCCGGAACAAAGTCAGGAAGCAGGCACCACAGTCGAACCTCTGGGCGTCAACGACCGTCGAAACGTTCAAGCATTCTCTTGAGCTGCCTGTTTTGCAGATGAAGCTTTTGAGCCAGGAGGGTTCTCAGCTCCTGGATTTCCTTGTCGAGGATGACCACCTCATTGAAGAGGGGGTCCCCGAAGCGCGAAGGTTCGACGGGTTGAATTTTATCTGCAAAACCAACGCTCTTCGCGCCGGCGCGGGGCCTCCGCTTACGCTCTCGGCGCTCGACCCGCGTTGTCGTCAGAAACTCGGTGCTTTGCTTACCTTGTGGCGCCTCGTCAGCCGCTTCAGTCGCTGAAGGATGCGCTGCATTTAGCGCAGGGGTTTCGATTTCTCCAACGGGCAGGTCCATTGGCTGCGCGGTATCAGCGGCGTCGTCCGCTTTGTCCACTGCCAAGGAAGACTGATTGACCGGGGTGCCGGCGTCGCGATCAGCGGTGCTTGGCGCTTTCGTCGGATTATCGAACGGACGCGCCGGCGTGTGTTCGGCTTCGCTTTCAAGAGCGTCGGGTTCAGCGCCATGCCCGGTCGAATTTACATCAACGGCCGACGGCCGTCGCCGCGACGCCAATTCAACAAGGAATTTCCACGGGGTTTTCATCGTTCCACCTTAAGAAACCTGGCCTGCGATTCGGCTGTAGCCATTTTAGACACGCCGTGCTGCCGGTTACTACGAGATAAGGCTGCAAATACCTCCTCTGCTTGAGCGCCGCGCGGTGATGGTTGTCACGCTCAGCCGCTGCCGTCCCTGCAGATTGCGACGCTCTTAACCGCCGCGCTCTTCTACCCGGGGCTGCGGTTCTGCCTCTCAAGTTGCGCAGCAAGACGCCTCAACGCGGAGCGGTCTGGTTGTGTGGCTTGATGAATCGACGGGCGAAGCAGACTTGCATAGGTCGGTAGCGCTAGCGTACGGCGGGGTAAAGACGTGGAAGCCACCGCTCGATGATGTCGACGGGGAAACCGAGACGGACCTTTCCCTTAGGGCTGGGTGACGTAAGCACACCAAAATCCAGCAGACTGGACAACACCGTCCGCGCCTGGCGCTCTTGATACCCTGTCAGAGTCTGAACTTGTGAGCGCGCAAATTCGCCGGTGAGGATGGCTTCGCGCAAAAGAGGCCAACTGCCTTTTGGAAGTCGTTGCATTTGAACCTCCTCATTGCACCAGACTTCCACGCGGTTCAGCAGCTCCTCTGGCTTGAGGAGTTCCTCCATGAATGTGACCTGATCCAGGCAGCACGATAGGAAGAAGGCGGTGAACTCGGTCAAGCCGGCTTGCGTGAGATTGCCACGCCCATCGAGATCGCCGCGCCTTGGCTGATCCGCTTGGGAAAGCAGGCGTTTATAATCGGAGACATTTCTGGCAAGACCGCGCGATACGGACCAAAGTTCCGAACCAATTTCAAGATCTCGCAAAAGGGCATGCGAAAATAGCCGCGAGACACGCCCGTTGCCGTCAAAGAACGGGTGGATCCACGCGAGGCGGTGGTGAGATGCTCCGACTCCGATGATCTTCTGCAGCTTGGAAAGCATCTTGAATGAGTAGGCCTCAACGAACCTTGTGATGAGCGGTTCGATCATTTCAGGCTCCGGGGCAATGTGATCACCGACCTTGACATGCCGCGTTCTTAGCTGCCCGGGAACCATTTTGATTTCCTCGCCCGTATCAGGGTTGCGGACGATCAACAGATCGTCGGGAAGCCGCCGGCAGAATTCCCCATGCATCCAGCAGATGCCGTCGAGCGACAACACGGGAAAAGGCATCTCGCCTCTATCAATTAGCTGCTGGACCTCAATATGAGCGCGAGCCTCCAGTTGAAGGTTCCGCTTCTCCGGTTCTCGTGCAAAGTCACCGGCCATTGCGCGGTCGATATCGATCGGGAGCGTATTGTGTCCTTCGATGAGATTTGAGTAATAGCAGTTCATTGAGCGCACGAGATCGCCGACTGAGCTCAGCATAATAGGGTGCAGTCGTGCGGCGAAGCGGCTAGCGGCAGAGGTCAGTTCAATCGCCAGGTCTTCCAGCTCCCTATTGCTTTCGGGGAGCAGTGGCTCCATACTCGCCAAAGTGACCATATTTTGCCGCTTCCTGTGCAGTTTATTTCTTTTCTAGAACATAGTGATAGCCGTTCAACGGAGCAACCATTTTGCCGGTATTATTGCCGGTCTGAGACTTGCCAAAATTCCGTGATGACGTCGCGAGGGTATGCGCCGCGTTGGCCGCAAAGTAACTGATTTTTCTGAGGTGCTGCTTTTCGTTCTAGTTTCGCCGTTGCTAGATTAACACTTTGAGATTACATAGGTTTCTCATGCAGGTTGGTTGCGAGGACGTGCAACTAACGATTCCTGCGGTCGGTCGAACACGTCATATCGAAAGACGCCGCATGACTTTGCAGGTATCGTTGCCGCGGAGGTCCCGTACAATAGGGACGTGCGGAACAGACTATGTTCCGCCAGCGACCACGCCCAAGCTTAGGGGTTCTCCCGTGGCTGCAATGGCAGACCATAGGCGCGCATCTTGTTGTAGAGGGTTTTTCTCGAAATCCCGAGATAGCGGGCGGCTTCACCGCGGCGGAAGCGATGACGCTGAAGCGCGTCGAGAATCCACTCGCGCTCGTCGGCCGGATGCGCCTCAGCCACGTCGGCGTCGTCGAGGGGCGGCAGATGTTCGGCGGTGATCCAGTCGCCCTCGCAGCGGATGGCGGCGGTCTCCAGAACCGAACGCAGTTCGCGGATGTTTTCCGGCCATGAGTAGGTCATCAGAACGCGATAGGCGGAATGGTCGACCGAGAGCTTGCGGCTGCGACGATCCTTCCGGAGCGCATGGAGGAAGTGTTCGGCAAGAAGCGGCAGGTCTTCCAGGCGGTCGCGCAGATTGGGAAGGAAGACGTGCCCAGGCGCCAGGCGTGACTCGAGGGACGGGATCAACTGCTTGGTGGACTCGAGCTCCGCCAGCGGCTGCGTCGACGTCAGGATCAGGCGTCCCTCAAACCGGCCTCTGTCGTTATCACCAAGGCGCCGGTAGATGCCGGTCTCGATGACCTCGATCAGCCGCTCCTGGGCGTCGACAGAGAGGGTTTCGACATTCTCGATCAGCAGTGTCGCCTTGGGATGGTACTGAAGCAGCCCGAGCACCTTGCGACCGCCCTCGACCGGCGCCGAGCCAAACAGCGGCTCTCCACTCGGCTCCGCCGTGGGCGCGCTGATCAATTTGCTTCCGGCACGCCGGGCCGCTTCATGAATGGCGCGTGCCAAAAGCTTCTTTCCGGTTCCCGCCTCCCCTGATATCAGCACCGGCAGGGGCGAGGCCGCGAGTTTTTCGATCCGCTGCTTGATCTGCTGGATCGACGGCGAGCGGCCGACGATCGCGTATTCGCGCTGAACGTGCTCGAGCTGGCGCTCGAGCTCATCGATGCGCTTTTGCAGGGTGCCCACGGATTTGAAGGCCGATGTGATCTGCTCCATCGAGGCCTCGAGCGGCACCCGGTCGATGGTGGAGCCGCCGATATAACCGTCCGCCTTGGCGGCCACCGACACCTCGTACATCTGATCGGGGCTGACGATGGGACCGCCCTCAAGCACGCAGAGAGTCTCCTCGGAAATCCCTCTTATCTGGCGGAAGACGATCTTCGCATACTCGGCGGCTTCAGTCAGGCTGAGGCCGCTGCGGCTTCCGACGGACCCGCCGACGTTCCAACCTAGATTGAGATTGATGATGTCGACGCCGGCCTGCGCCGCCTGCTGCGCTTCGGTCACGGTGCGCACATAGGCGAGTGTCGCCATGCCTCTGTTCTGCGCGGCCCGGAGCAGGTCGAGTTCGCGCTGGAAGCCCAGGCCGGCGCGCTCGATATCGGCGCGAAAGCGACCGTCGAGGAAGATTGCGGTCGGGAAGTTGACGACCGCGCCGAAGCCGGCATCCGCAATTCGCTCGAGCTCGGCGTCGATCGATGATCGCGGATCGAAGGCACTGGTGCCGAAGAAGATCGGCACCTTGGCGAGTGGCAGGATTTCCGATCGGGCGAAATCCAGCACAAAATCGTTGCTGTTGCGCAATGCCAGCAACGAGAAGATCGATGGCGCGCCCATGCTCCGCAGACGTCCGGCATTGAGCGCAAGGATGAAATCGGCGCCGCCGCGCGAGGCCGCCTGGGCGGCCATGCCGGTTCCAATCGCGGCGCCGACAAGGGTCGAATTCGGCTTGCTCAGCGCCTTCCGAAAACCCGCCACGATCTCCGCTCTCGCATGTGCGGGGGCGGATATTGTGGGGTTCGCGGAATGAGCAGTCGGATCAGCCATGGCATGGCCAACCTACATCCTATCGCGCCTCGATCGAAGCACTGTTTCTGAAGGACTGGAGGTATTCCTGCACTTTCACAGGTTCGCCGAGCCTTGCGCTCTCGATCGCCGCAAACACCAGCGCGACCGATTGCAGATTGTCGTCGACATTGGTCGCCATGGCCGGCCCGCCGTCGAGCCACTGGCAGAACTCTTCGATCAGCAGGGTGTTCTGCCATTTCCTGCCGGTCAGCAGCGGCACCTGCTGCCCCCGCCCTTGCCGGCTGGTTTGTCGCCCAGGCCCAGGCGGATGTCGGTGGAACACCTCGACCTCGCGGTGGTCGAGGATCGCTGTTCCCGACGCCGCCTCCACCCGGAAATATTCACTCGACCAGTCGTTCAGCCCCGTCGCTTGCGCGCATGAAGCTTCATAGACGCCATGCCCACCGTTTTCGAAGTCCATCATCACGATGACGTCGGTGTCGCCCTTGTACTCGGCCCAGTCCGGCTTCCAGCTGCGGGCAAAGATCGATATGCAGGGCGCGCCGGCAAGATCGGCCATGATGTCGAGGTGATGCACTGCGCCCTCGATCAACATCGGATGGACCATTTCGTGGCGGAAACGGCCCCAGGAATCGTAGACCCGGAAGTCTCCGGCGAAGCGGCAGGAGACGGTGTTGATGCGGCCAAGCGCGTCGCCGCTGATGAGGGATCGGAGCGTCGACTTGTCCTGGTCGAAGCGGTGGCTCATCGTCACCGCCATCTTGCGGCCCGCCGCTTTCACCTTGTCGGCGATGCGGACCGACGCCTCCATGGTGTCGGCGATCGGCTTTTCGGAGAGGATGTGCATGCCGCGCGCCAGCGCGAGATCGACAATGCCCTCGTGCAGAGCCGGCGGGATGACGATGGTGCAGAAGTCGGCATCGATCGTCTGGAAGGCCTGCGCGGCCGAGGTGAAGCATTGTTCGGGCTTGAGGCCGAGATGGTTGCGGCCGGTTTCCAGCGCCTTGGCATCGATGTCGACGAGGCCGACCACCTCGATCGTGCCGTCGGCCACGTTCGGCGGCAGGAAGGTGTCGCACCAGCGTTCCCCGAAGCCGCCGGCGCCGATGTGCAGGACCTTATACGTCATAAAACTCACCTCCAGATGGGCAGGACTAGCGCACACGTCGGATCAAACCCGCTCGGGGCGGAGGTCGGATGGCCCGTGGGTGTGCTCCCAGAGGTGACCAAAGCGCTTCCGGCCCTCGAGCGTCGTCTCGAAATAAGCCCCCTTCACGGGCGATCCGACCTCGGGAAGATCATGGTGGTGTCCCATGCCGATCGAGACGCAATCGCCGACGCCGACCTCGAAGCTGCGCGAGCCGACGACGACCGTGCCCGCCCCCTCGATGATCACCCAGTATTCGTCGCAATCGTGATAGTGGGAATCGAAGCTGGTCGATTTCGGGTAGCTGACCGGATCACCCTTGACCGGAACCGGCGTATCGGACGCAAGCTTGAACACGCCGCATCCGCCAAGCTCGTTGCCCCATCGGCCATAGAAGATGAGGACCTGTGCGGTCCCGTCGCCGGCATCGGCGGTGAAGGGACCATCGGCGCTCTTCATGTCGAGGAACTGGCCCTCGCTCAGGACCTGCGCTCCCTTGGCGTTCGTCACCCGGCAGGATCCGCGCGTGACGAGCAGGCGCTGCCTGTCGGCGGCCACGGGAATGGGTAACGGCTGCTCGTTCAACTCGATGAACTCGAAACCGGTGAGCTCACACCATGCCGGCGGCTTGTCTCCACTTCGAAAGACGGACATCTGCTGAACTTTCCTTCCTGCTCAAGCCGACTTGCGGCGGATCGCCTTGAAGGCTTGCGTCTGCGACTTGATCGCCGCTTCGGTCGGCAGCCGCTCCATGCTGCTGGCGCCATAGAAACCGTGGCAGCCCGGGCAGGCTTCGAGAATGTAGCGGGCGTCCTCGGGATTGGCGATCGGGCCGCCGTGGCAAAGGATGATGATGTCGTCGCGAACTTCGCGTGCCGCCTTGATGCACTGGTTGATCAGGACGACGCAGTCCTCCATCGTTTTGCCCGTTTGCGCGCCGATGGCGCCGCCGGTCGTCAGTCCCATATGGCAGACCAGGATGTCGGCGCCGGCCTTTGCCATCGCCACTGCGTCTTCCGGGCTGAACACGTAAGGGGTCGTCAGGAGATCGAGCCTGTGCGCCGCGGCGATCATTTCGACTTCCTGGGCATAGCTCATGCCGGTCTCTTCGAGGTTCTGGCGGAAGAGCCCGTCGATAAGACCAACAGTCGGAAAGTTCTGGACGCCGGCAAAGCCGATCTCCTTCAGTTCACGCAGGAAACTCGGCATGACAGCGAACGGATCGGTGCCGTTGACGCCGGCAAGCACCGGCGTGTGCTTGACGACCGGAAGAACCTCGCTCGCCATCTCGACGACGATCTGGTTGGCGTTGCCATAGGCAAGAAGCCCGGCAAGTGAGCCACGGCCGGCCATGCGATAGCGGCCGGAATTGTAGATCACGATCAGATCGATATTCCCGGCTTCCTCGCTCTTGGCCGAAAGGCCGGTGCCGGCGCCGCCGCCGATGAGTGGTTCGCCGGCGCGGATCTTCTGTTGGAAACGCTCGATCAGTTGCGCACGGGTGGGACGCTCGACAAGGGTATCAGTGCTCACGAAGGGCCTCTTTGAAGTTGGTGACGAGGAGTTCCGCAAATTGCGGATCGTTGATGTGAAGGGGAACGCGGATCAGTTGCCGCTTGTCCGTTGCGCGAAGGGTTCGCTCCAGCGCCGCGAACAGCACGCTGTCGGCTTCGGGATCGTGGAAGGGCTGGCCGGGCGCGTCGATGGCCGACACACCCAACTCCGGGATCAGGAAGCGGACCGGCCCCTCGCAGAGGTTCAGTCGTTCCGCGATCCATTCGCCGATCCTGTTGCATTCCTCCGGAGCCGTTCGCATTAGCGTGACCTGGGGATTATGGACATGCAGGCGCCGCGAGCGGAATTGGCTGGGCACGGTGTCCATTGCCCCGAAATTGATCATGTCGAGCGCGCCGCAGGAGCCGACATAGGGAAGCTTCGTGCGAGCGAAGGCGCCGAAGCGATCGGCCGTACAGGGAAAGACGCCGCCGACCAGGTAGTCGCAGACTTCCGTCGTCGAGACATCGATGCCGGCGACCAGCAGGCCGGAATCGGCGAGCTTTTCGAAGGACTGACCACCTGTTCCGGTGGCATGGAAGACCAGGCAGTCGAAGTCTGCCTCGAGCGCCCGGGTGACCGCCTGGACGCAAGGCGTGGTAACACCGAACATCGTCAGGCCGATCGCTGGCCGCTCGTCGGCGGCGGCACTGACCTTGTTGAGGACCATGCCGGCAATCGAATGGGCGGCATTGGCAAGCACCACCCGCGAGATCCGGTTGAGGCCGGAGACGTCCGTGACCGAATACATCATGCTGATATCGGTTGGGCCGACATAGGGGGCGACATTGCCGGAGGCGACCGTGGAGACAAGCACCTTCGGGGTGCCGATCGGCAGCGCCCGCATGGCGGGCGCGATCAGCGCCGTGCCGCCGGTCCCGCCGGCGCCGATGATGCCGTCGACGTCAGGACGCGAGCGGATATATTCCGCCAGCGCTTGCGCCATCGCCGCGACCGCCTTGCCGCGATCCTTGAGCTCATCCGGCTTCGGCGGGTTCGGGTGGAAGCGGGCGACCTCGGACGGCTGGACGTCGACATCGGCGGCTTCCTTGTGGAACTCCGAGACCGAAACATCGACCAGGACGGCGTCACAGCCGGTCGCGCGAATAAGGTCGCGGAGATAGCGCAGTTCGCTGCCCTTGGTGTCGCAGGTGCCGACCACATAGACTCTGTTCATCGTTCTCCTCCCGGCTTCCGCCAGCCTCCTCGCTCTTCAAAACCTTGTCGTCGGCGCCGGAGCAAATCAATTGGCTGGAGCCACCCACTTGGGTAAGATTGGGTAAGTCTCTCACAAGGGTGCCCCATGAACTCGCCTTCCAACCTTCGCCCCATCCCGATCGTCACCGGTTTAGCCGCCGATGCGCCGCCACAATCAGCGACGCTCTATTGCCCGGCTTGTGAGGGCCTCGTGCAAAGCACCTTTGACAGCCTCGTCCTGCTTCCGATCCATGATGCCAATGGTCGCCTGCTGGCCGGGCTGGGCAACGGCGTTTCCTGGCCAAGCGACGTGTTCGCGGGCGTGCTGGCGCTTGACCCATTCCGTCGGCACGCGGACATCCTGAAAGCGCTCGCCAATGCCGGCTGCCATGGCGTCGTCAACTTCCCGAGCGTGACTGCGATCGACGGCGAAATGCGGGTCAGCCTGGAGGACTTCGGATACGGGGTGAAATCCGAACTCGCCCTCTTGCGTGCGGCGGTCGCCAAGGGCTTCAGCGCGCTCGCCGTGGTCGACAGTTTCGGGATGGCGCAGGAAGCGCTCGCCATCGGCGTCAATGGCTTGATCGCGGCGCGGCATGCCAACGACGCCATGCTGGCCGAGCTTTCCGAGCTGGGGCGGGAAACCCTGCTCGGACTGTTTCGACTTCCAGACGCGGTGCGCAAAACTTGAGCCATGATCAGCCGGTAATCCGCGCGCCGGTCGCAGGGTCGAACAGATGGGCGCATCCCGCCTTTGGCGTGAGCCAAATCTGCTGCCCCGGCCGCACGTCGACCCGGTCTCGCAGGACTGCGACAACCTCGCGCCCACCGACCGTGACATAGAGCTGGGTCTCCGAGCCGGTCGGCTCGACGACCACCACCTCGGCCGGAATGCCGCTCTCTCCGAGCTGCAGGTGCTCCGGACGAATGCCGTAGGTGACCTCGGCGCGCCCGGCGAGCCCTTGTGGAGCATCGATGGGCAATTCCACGCCCTCCGGGGTCTTCAGAACCGGGCTGCTCGCCGTCGTCACCGTCGCCGGCAGAAAATTCATCGAGGGCGAGCCGATGAAGCCGGCGACGAAGATGTTCGCCGGGCGATCGTAGAGCTCGAGCGGCGTGCCCATCTGCTCCACCCGTCCCTCGTTCATCACCACGATCTTGTCGGCCATGGTCATGGCCTCGATCTGATCGTGCGTCACATAGACGGTGGTGATCTTCAGCCGCTGGTGCAGCGCCTTGATCTCGGCGCGCATCTGCACCCTGAGCTTGGCGTCGAGGTTGGAGAGCGGCTCGTCGAACAGGAAGACCTGCGGGTCGCGGACGATCGCCCGGCCCATGGCGACCCGCTGGCGCTGGCCGCCGGACAGCGCCCGCGGGTAGCGATCGAGCAACTTGCCGAGCCCGAGGATCGCCGCCGCCTTGTCGACGCGTTCATCGATCTCCGCCCGCGGGCGCTTGCGCAGCTTCAAGGCAAAGCCCATGTTCTCGGCGACCGTCATATGCGGGTAGAGCGCATAATTCTGGAAGACGATCGCCATGTCCCGCTCCTTGGCCGGACGCTCGTTGATCACCTCGGTTCCCATCAGGAGATCGCCGCCGGAAATCTCCTCGAGCCCTGCCAGCATGCGCAGGAGCGTGGACTTGCCGCAGCCGGACGGTCCGACCAGCACGACGAACTCCCCGTCTTCGATCTTGAACGAAAGCTGCGGGATGACGGTGAGCGCGCCATAGCGCTTGGTCACGTTGCGAATAGTTACATCAGTCATAGTCTGCTTGGCCTTTCTGCCAGGATTGCACCAACCGTGCCCGTCACTTGACCGAGCCCATGGTCAGGCCTTGCACCAGGTAGCGCTGCATGATGAAGGCAAAGACGATGACCGGCGTCGAGACCAGGAAGGCGGCCGCACCGACGGCATCCCATTGCACGCCGTACTGGGTTCTGAAGCCGAGCATCGCAAGCGGCGCCGTCGGGCTTACCGAAGTGGTCAGGATGAGGGCGAACAGAAACTCGTTCCAGACGGCGATGAACACGAACACCGAGGTGGCGAGCATGCCGCCAAGCACCAGGGGCAGCATGATCTTGGTGAACACCTGCCATTCGCTGCAGCCGTCGGAAATCGCCGCTTCGCGGAGCGTCGGATGCACTTCCATGAAGAAGCTGCGCATCAGCCAGATCGCGAAGGGAATGTTGACGGCGACATTGATGATGACTAGCGCCTGATAGGTGTCGAGCTGGTGGAGACGCGTCGCCAGCAGATAGACCGGCACGCCGATCGCAATGCCGGGAATGATGCGGGCGACAAGGATTGCGACGAGAAGCGCACCGCCCCGCTTGCTGATCTGCGCCAGCGCATAAGCCGCAGGCGCCGACACCCCGATCACCAGCACGACGCTCAGGATCGTCACCACCGCGCTGTTGATGATGTATTTCTGAAAGCCGGTCACTTCGAAGAGGTGCCTGAAGCCCGCAAGCGTCGGCTCGAAGATGAAACGCGGCGGCATCGAGATCGTATCGACGCCATGCCGGAAGCCGGTGAGCACCATCCAGGTGTAGGGGAACAGATAGACGAAGGCGAGCACGCACCAGAAGAGCGTCCAAAGCAGTTTGCGGGTGGTGCGGTTTGTTCTGGATGAAATAGCCATGCCTCACCTCCCCTAGTGACGGTTGACGCTTGCGCCGCGGAACAGGCGCCAGATCAGCGGTGCGCTGATCGCAAGTACGAAGACGACATAGATCCACGAGATCGCCGTGGTCCGGCCGATATCGAAGACCTTGAAGCCGGTGTTGTAGGCGTAGACGCTGAGCGTCGTGGTGACGTTGCCGGGCCCGCCAAGCGTCAACAGGAAGATCTTGTCGAAATCGGCCATGACCCCGATGATGCGGAACGCGGCGGCGATCATGATGTACGGGACGAGATGCGGCAGCGTCAGATAGCGGAACACCTGCAGTGCATTGGCGCCGTCCGCCTGCGCCGCGCTCACGGTGTCGCGGTCGAGCGATTGCAGCCCCGCCAGGATGATCAAGGTGAAGAACGGCGTCGACTGCCAGACATCCATGATGATGACGGAGGCGAGCGCTACGGTGAGGCTCAGCCACGGCACCGGCTCGAAGCCGAGGGTTCCGAGCAGGTAATTGAAGACGCCGGAATCCTGCTCATAAAGCAGCTTCCAGAAGATGCCGACAACGGCTGGCGTGATCACCATCGGGATCAGCATCAGCGAGCGAAAGAGACCGCGGCCGAAGAATTCCAGGTTGAGAAGCACGGCAAACATGATGCCGAGAGCGCATTCGAGCGAAACCGCGACCACCGCATAGATCAGCGTCACGCGGATCGACGCCCAGAATTCGCTGCTCTTCAGCACATCGGTGTAGTTGAGCAGGCCGATGAAATCCTGGTCGCTGCCGGGAATGACGAGGGACCAGCCGGTGAGGCTGTAGTAGAACGAGTAGACCAGCGGCACGCCGAGCACCAGCAGCATGATTGCCGCCGCCGGAAGCGTGAACCAGACCACCGTGCTGATGCGGATGCGACGGCGGCGGCGAACCGCGATCGCGTCCGCTGGCAAAGGTCGGGGCGCCGGCAGCGTCGAAGTATTCGCCGCCCATCGATTTGAACACCATGATCCAGGTCACGGTCGTCTGGATGCCCTTGCCGGCCGGCATGGCGTAGCCGAACTGGCCGTTGCCGACGAGCTTGGCGCCGCGCTCGACCACTTCGTCCCAGGTCTTGGGCGCGGCCTCCGGATCGAGGCCTGCTGCCTTGTAGGCCTCCTTGTTCCACACGAACAGCGTCACATCGCCGAGTGTCGGCAGGCCGATGAGCTTGTTGTTGGCGCGGCCGTAGATCTCGAGCGCACGCTGCGGATAGTCGTCGAGCGCGAGATCCGGTGCGCCCTGGATTTCTTTCGGGATATTCGCGAGATCGGCACAGTAGGGCTCGATCTCGAATTTCCACTGGTAGGCGAAGTTGAAGACGTCGAATGACGCAGCACCGCTGGTGAGATCCAGGATCAGCTTCTGGTACTGCTCGTTATAGGACAGGTTGACATATTCGACGGCAATGCCGGTCGCCTCGGTGAAGTCGCGGCTGACCGTCGCCATCGCTTCGAAGGCAGCACCGGTCGAGGCGAGCGCGCGGATTTTCTGGCCCGAATAGGTGTTCGGGAGCGGGGCGGCGGCATCTTGCGCGAAGGCGCGGGTGAGGCTGGTGCCGAGGAACGGTAGAGCCACGAGCCCAGCGGTGAATGTACGACGTTTCATATCTCCTCCTTGCTGGAGCATCTTGCGGCCCCCTCGACCGCTTCTCCTCTCGCTCCATGTATTAAGGCTTACGGCAGCGCCGGGCCGCATTCAACGCAGATTGGGCCGTCGATTGGGTAAAATAGGGTAATCTACCTTTGCCGGGGAATGCCTCTCCGGAGGAGAGTTCAGCCCGGCTCGGTCGGGAAGCAACGCAATTCCAATCGCTCTTCCACTTTCACGCAAATGGATCTGACATATACGCGATAAGATTGTAGTTTAGCTTCACCTGCAGTGGGGTTCAGAGCGAAGAGGGGCGATCGCATGATCAGGCAAATGGGGCTGGCAGGCTGCGCGTTGCTGGCAATGTCGACGATGGTCGATGCACAGGCGTTTCATCGCGTCTCGGTGATGGCGTTCAACGTCGAAAACCTGTTCGACACGGATGACGACGCGTCGAACTCCGGCGACGACACCTATCTGCCCTTGTCCGTCAAGCAGGCGAACCCGGATCACGAGGCCAATTGCCGGGCGAACAACGAGTCTGACTTCTATGCCCAACAATGCATCTCGCTCGACTGGAGCGAAAACGTGCTTCAGAAAAAGCTCGACGCCGTCGCCGGCGTGATTAATGCGGCCGCACCGGCTCCCGACATCCTGATCCTGTCCGAGACGGAGAACAGGGCCGTTGTCGAACGGCTGAATTCCAACTTGCCGGAAGTGCGCCGCTTCGAAACGGTCGTGCAACTGGACTCGACCTCGGTCATAAGCGATCGCGGCATCGACGTCGCCATCCTCAGCCGCTTTCCCCTTGCCGGTGCGGCGACCGCCCACAAGGTCGACTTCGGCAGGGATACCGAGCTCTGCCGCGGAACACGCGACATCGTCGAGGCGCCGTTGACGCTCCCGGACGGCAAGGTGCTGCATGTCTTCGGCGTCCATCTTCCCTCAGGCAGCAATCCCCTGGTCTGCCGTGAGCATGCGATGCGCACCCTCAACGAGATCCGGCGCAAGCTGGCCGAAGACGCGCTGGCACTTGCCGGCGGGGATTTCAACGTCAACTGCAGCGAAACAAAGGGCGATCTCTTCGGGCGCATGGTTTCGCACGGAAAGTGGGGCATCCCGCCGGAAGTCATGAGCGGCTGCACGGAGCCTGGAACCAACAAGCACAGCGACCGGACCTTCGGTACATGGTTCACCTGGTCGTTTCTCGACTTCTTCCTCGTCTCGGAGAACATGCTATCCGAAAGACCCTCGAAGTCCGGGTGGTTTGCCAATCTCGGCTCGTTCCGCACCTCTGTCGCAACGGCGGCACAGATGGAGACGAACAACGAGGGCTATGTGTCGACCCGGCGCTTCGATCCTGTCAATGGAGCAGGTGTCTCCGATCACTGGCCCGTCATGATCGAACTTCTAACGCGTCCGTGAGGACAAAGGGGGCGTGCGATGCGGACAACAAAATCCGACGGCGGTTTGAAACTGCATGCCGTTGCCGGCAGCTATGTCGTTCTGCTCGGATGGACCTTGCCGATCGAAGACTGCGACGGCCTCATGGGCTTTTCCCTGCACAGGACCGATCATACGGAAGACGAGGCCTACTTCCTCTCCGGCCAGAAGGCCTTCGCGGAAACCGATCCTGGCTTTCCCCCCGGAATGCCGCACTCGACGCGCGACCATCCGATCCAGTCCTTCCAGTGGTCGGACTACACCGCAAAGCCCGGCCACCGCTACACCTACCGCCTGGCGGCGCTCAAGGGCGATCCGCGGAACCTTGTCGTCCATGCGCAGATTGAAGTCACCATCACGACGGAAGCGCCGGAGGACGGGGACCACGACGTCTATTTCAATCGCGGTGTCGCCGGATCACAAGCTTATGTGAGCCGGTTCGGCGACCGCAAACCAGAAAGTGTTCCCAACAATGCCGCCTTCGACTGGCTGTCGCGGGGTCTCGTCGAGGCGATGGCGAGCTTCATCGACGGTTGCGAAGGCGGCCGTGACGGCTTGCGGATCGCCGCTTACGAGTTCCACTATCCGCCGATCCTCGCGCGGATCAAGGCCGCGGTCGATCGGGGCGTCGACGTCGAGATCGTCCATGACGCCCGAAAACCTTTTCCGCGTGACGTTAACCGCGCCGCGGTCGCCGCCGCCGGTCTCGATGGCGTCGTCACGGAGCGCCTCGCCTTCAAGAGCGCCCTCCAGCACAACAAGTTCATGGTGAGGCTGCGCGACGGGGCGCCGGAGAGCGTTTGGACCGGCGGCGCAAACGTCTCGGAAGGCGGAATTTTCGGTCAGTCGAATGTCGCGCATGTCGTCGAGGATCCGGGCATAGCGGCATCATTCTTCGAATACTGGAAGATCCTGACGGCGGATCCGACCGGCGACGCGGCGAGGCCCATGGTAGAAGCGGCCTCCCCACTTCCGGATGGCGAGCCCCCCGTCGGGACGACGCCGATTTTCAGCCCTCGGGCTTCGATCGACGCACTGAACTGGTATGCGAACCTCGCCCGCCGCGCCCGTGGCGGCCTGATGATGACCTTCGCCTTCGGCATGAACGACGTCTTCAAAGAGGTCTACCGCAATGGCGCGGCACCCTTCCGGATCGCGCTGATGGAAAAGGCGTCCGGACCGAAAGAGACGCCTGAAGAGATCGAAGCGGAAGAACGCGAGATCCAGCGTCTGCGCAACATGCCGGAAAACACATTTGCGATCGGAAGCCTCATTCGAACCAACAGGATCGACGGATGGGTGAAGGAGCGTCTCACCGGGCTCAACACCCATGTGCGCTACATCCATAACAAGTTCATGTTGATCGATCCGCTTTCCGACGACCCGATCGTCGTTGCCGGATCCGCGAACTTCTCCGACGCATCCACCCGCAAGAATGATGAGAACATGATCGTGGTGCGCGGCAACAAGCGTGTCGCCGATATCTATCTCGGCGAGTTCATGCGGCTTTACACCCACCACGCTTTCAGAGAATCGGTGACCTTTCGCGGCGCGCGGCCGCCGAAGCCTCTCAGGACCGATGATTGGTGGCGGGACTATTTCGGGGACACGGCGCGATCGGTTCGCCGTCGCTTCTTCGCACAGGCGGCATGACCGGGATGAGGTCAATCTCAACGCTCTGACTGACTATGCGATGGAAGTTCGAGAAACCGGGCGCCGGCCGTTCAGGTGGGGACTTCCGCCATCGGTGACGCCCCCGGCAAAAAACGCCCTGAAGAATGGAACACAGCCGGCGCCGACCGCGCCGGCGCGGACTCCAAGACTTGACGCGGAAACCGGTGCGATCGGCAGACCGCGCGATGGCCCTTGGATCGGCTCAGCGAGGATTGTCGCGACAAGCCTTTCGTTGAGATCTCCCGGCAAGCGGCCGCCAATGATGATCCGATCGGGGTCGAAAAACGCCGTTGCGACACGGACGGCTTGCCTGAGTTGGGCGCCGGCGCGGGCGATCCACGCGCCGACGATTGGGTGCGCCGTCGTCGGCAAAGCCTGCACGTCCTCGAAATCTCGAAGATTGTACCCGGCCGCAGTCAGTGTCGCGAGGAGATCCTGGCCTGACGGACGCGGCTGATCGTAGGGATAAAGCACACCCGGCAAACAGGCATTGCCATGTGCGCCGCCATAAGGCTTGCCGTCGATCACTGCGCCGCCGCCGACGCCATGGCCGATGTGGATGAAGAACAGCGGATCATCCAGCACGTTGTCACTCGCGAACACGTATTCGCCAAGTGCGGCGGCCGTGCCGTCGTTTTCGACATGGCATGGGATGTCGAACGCCTCACGGAACGCTTCGATCCCCTGCCCGTCTTCGAACGCAGGAAAGAAGGGATGGGCTTTCAACAGGTTCGAGGCGGTGCCGAAATTTCCCGGAACGGAAACGCCAATCCCGACAAGGTCGTTCTTCTGGATGGACAAGGCGGCGAGCATCTCATCGACGGCAGCCTGAGCCGCGTCCACCACTTCCATTGGACTTGCCGTATGAACCTCCACGCTTCTCGTTGCCACGATCGAGCCGCTGAGATCGATAATGACGACTTCCATGCGGGTCACCGAAAAGGTGACGCCGGCGGCAAAAAAACGCCGCGCCTGGAGCTGCAGCAACCGGCGCGGCTGACCCTGCGCACCACTTCGATCCGGCTCCTCGCTGATCAGCCCAAACTCCATCAGGTTTGCCGCGAGACGCGTCACGGTGGCGCCCGTCATCCCGGACATCTGCGCCAGATCGACGCGAGCCACGCCCCTGTTCTTGAAGATCAACTCGACGAGCCGTCGTTCATTGAGGGAGAGCTCGGGCAAAACAGGCATGGCAGGTCCGCAAATCGATAGAAGCTTCAGGAAAGCTATTGCAAGGAAAATTAAATTGCGCAATGTAATTAAACTGACATGGAGCCGGCGTAAGAGGAGCGCGTCGCTCAAAACGGGAGAGAACATCATGAAACTGTCAATTGCATTTGCCACCGCCGCCATCGTCGTGGCCGCGGCCTTTCCGGCGCTCGCCGACCCACTGACCGTCTACAGCCCGCAGGGCGGTGAGCGCGGGGCATGGATCGCTGAACAGGCCAAGGCAGCTGGCCACGAGATCAAGCTGCTGAACGCGGGCGGCGGCGAACTCTACGATCGTCTGCTGGCGGAGAGAAACAACCCGCAAGCCGACGTGGTTCTCGGCATGGTCGACACCTCGATGGCCCTCTTAAAGAAGGAAGGTCTCTTCCAGCCCTATTCGCCGTCCTGGACCAAGGACCTTCCGGAACAGTACAAGGACGCGGAAGGTCTGGTCCACAAGTTCTGGCAGACGCCGATCGTGCTTGCGTACTATCCCGACCGCCTGGCCGACGCAGACGCGCCGAAAAGCTGGCTCGACCTGACAAAGGAGGAATATGAGGGCAAGTATGTCATCGGCTCCACGGCGGCTCAGACGACCCGCATGTATCTTGCCGGCATCCTCGTCCGTTTCCTCGACGCGGATGGTGAGGTATCCGATAAGGGATGGGATTTCCTGGAAAGGTTTTATGCGCAGGGCATTGTCGCCAACGATGCCGATTCCCAGCTCCAGGCATTCAAGTCCGGTCGCGCCTCCATCGATCTGAATTGGCTCGGCGGCACCTTGAAGCGGGCCAATGACCTCGGCGCGAAAGTCCAGGTGATCGACACCGAAGGTGGCACTCCGGTGATTTCCGAAGGTGTGGCGATCATGGCCGGGACCGATCAACTCGATGAGGCCAAGGCCTTCGTCAACTGGTGGGGATCGGCCGAGGTGATGGCCGCCTACGCCGCCAAATTCGGCCAGGTCCCCGTCCTGCCGGAAGCGCTCGCGAAATCGCCGGCCTCGGTTCAGGCGAATGCCAAGCTCGTGAAGACCCAGCCGATCGATTGGGATGCAATCGCTCCAAAGCTCGACGCCTGGCTACAGAAGATCGAGCTTGAAATCCGCCAATGAGCGCGGCTGTGCATGGATCGGAGGTAGCCATGGCTGACAGCGTTCTGTCGCTCAACAAACTCGACGTCGGCTTCCCTGGCATGACCGTCGTCCGTGGCCTCGACCTCGACGTGACCGATGGGGCGTTCGTGTCGCTCCTCGGCCCGTCGGGGAGCGGAAAATCCAGCGTGTTGCGCACTATCGCCGGGTTGCTCCCGGCCTTGGGCGGAAGGGTGCTCCTCGAGGGGCAAGACATCACCGCCCTTCCGCCCGAGCGCCGCAACGTCGGCATCGTCTTTCAGAACTACGCGCTGTTTCCGACAATGTCGGCGTTCGAGAACATCGCCTTTGCGCTGCGCGTGGCGAAGAAGTCCAAGGCGGAGGTGGAAAGGCGCGTCGGCGAGGTTGCCGAGATGGCCGGGATTTCAGATCAGCTCGACAAGAAGCCAGCGAACATGTCGGGCGGCCAGCAACAGCGCGTCGCCATTGCTCGCGCGCTCGTCACAGGATCCCGCGTGCTGCTCTTCGACGAGCCGTTGTCAAATCTTGATGCGAAGGTGCGCGCCTCGATGCGCAAGGAAATCAAGCGCCTGCAGTCGGAGCTCGGCTTTACCGCCATCTTCGTCACGCACGACCAGGAGGACGCGCTGACCATGTCCGACCTCATCGTGGTGCTCAATCACGGCAAGATCGAGCAGATCGGCGATGGTCGTACCCTCTACCGCAAGCCGGCAACGCCGTTCATATGCGAGTTCATCGGCGTTTCCAACGAGCTCGCTCCGGCGTTGGCGACCCGCCTGCTGGGCACTGAAGTCAAAGGCCGCAGCTTCCTGCGCCATGAAGACGTCGTGCTTGGGGCGGCCGCCGGCATTCCGGCGCGGGTCAACCACGTCGAGTTTCTGGGAGCACACAGCCGCATCGATCTGGAGGTGGAGGGCCATGGCCTTTCGGCGATGCTGATCGGCGACCAGCTTCCCGAACCCGGCAGCACCGTCTCGCTCGGCATTCGCCCCGGCGCCGCGCATGTGTTCCCGGAGGCGAAGGGATGAGCCGATCCACCCGCCAGGACCGTGTCTTTTATTGGCTTGGCTTGATCGTGATTGCCTGGGCCGTGCTGACCTTCCTGCTCGTTCCGATGCTCGCCGCATTGTACGCCGCGTTGTTCAGGCACGGCGGTCTGGCCGTGTTTGAGGCGATTTCGGAACTCGCACGCTCTCGCCGCGTCCGCGCAGCGCTCTGGAACACGGTTTGGATGACCGCGGCGACCACCGTCACGGTCACGATCGTCGGTATGTTCCAGGTGGCGGTGCTCGAGTATTTTCGCGTGCGTGGCCGTGGCTTCCTGAAAATCGCCTTCTCGACGCCGCTGGTCTTCGGCGGCGTCGTTGCGGCTGCCGGCTACAACTTCACCTATGGTCCGAGCGGCGCCATCACCGCCGCCCTGACGGCGCTCTTCCCGTCGCTGCCGCGCGATTGGTTCGTCGGCTGGTTCGGGGTCCTCTTCGCCCATACTTTTCTGATGACCAGCTTCCACTTCCTGTTTCTGCGCGCCGCCATGCGCCGCGTCGACTATTCGACGATCGAGGCGGCCCGCAGCATGGGAGCCTCGGAAATGACGATTCTGCGGCGCGTCGTCCTTCCGGTCATCCTGCCAACGGTGCTCGCGGTCACGCTGCTCACGCTGATTACGGCAATGGGCTCCTTTGCCGCGCCCCAGGTGCTCGGCGGCCGGGACTTCCACATGCTGAGCCAGATGGTTCTGACGCTGAACAGCCTGCGCCGGCCAGACATGGCGGCGCTGCTGGCGCTGTTGATGGGGCTTGTGCTCATGGGTCTGATCCTCCTCTCGCAGCATTTCGAAGCCAAAGGCGCCTATACGGCCGGCGCTAAAACGACAACACGTATCCAGCTGCGGCAGATCCGCAATCCGCTCGTCGGGATCGTGGTGACCGCCCTCGCCTACCTGCTGGCCGCGATCTACCTGGTGCCGGTCGCGCTCATGGTGCTGTTCTCCTTCGCCCCTGCTTCGAGCATCGGCATCGAGGTCCTGCCTTCCAGCTTCACGCTGGCAAACTACGCTCGGGTGCTGGGAGGTGGCGCGGCCTTCGTCCCCTTCTTCAATTCGATGGTGATGAGCTCGATCGCGGTTGCCGTCGGCCTCGCAATCACTTTGTTCGCCGTGCCGATCATGGTGCGCAAGCGCAGCTGGCTGACGCGCAGCCTGGATATCTGCTTCGTCCTGCCCTGGATCATCCCCACCATGTTGCTTGCGGTGGGACTGATCGTTGCTTTCGACGCGCCCAATCCGCTCGTCGGCAATCTCGTTCTGCTCGGCAGCTATTGGCTTCTGCCGATCGGCTACGTCATCTTCAGCCTGCCGCTCATGGTCCGCTTCATGCGCTCGGCCTTCATCGGGATCGATCCGACCTTCGACGAAGCGGCCCGGGCAATGGGTGCCTCGGGGCCGTATCGCTTCCGCCGTGTTGCCCTGCCGCTCGTGGCGCCGACCGCAATCCTGGTCGCCGGCATGAAGTTCAACAATCTGCTGGCGGAATATCCGCTCTCGGCCTTCCTTTACAACGTCAACAACAAACCTCTGCCGATCGCCATCGTCGATGGCGCCGTTTCGGCCGACCCCGACCAGGCCGCCGTCAGCCTCGTCTACGTCACCCTGATCATGGCCTTCTCGCTGGTCGTCATCCTCATCGCCGAGCGCCTGAGCCTCGGCCGCACCCCGGAATCGAGCAACCTCTGAATGGACACTGAAATGGATACTTGCATCACCGTCTGGCACTGGCCCACGCATGAACGCTGGTACGACGAGGGCATCCGCCACTCCCTCGACCTGATCCGCGAGGCCGGCTTCACCCACATCAACTGGAACCCGGATTCCGGCAGCTCCTATATGCTTGCCGACGCCGAAATCGAGTTCACCCGCCGCATCGTTGCGGAGGCGGGCCTGAAAACACACTCCGTTCATGCCAGCAACGGCGTGAACTCGGTGAGCGAGCTCGCCCATGCTGGTCCCGCCCCATTCGCGCAGGAGACACGCAAGAACATCCTCTCTCACCACGATTGGCAGCGCCAAAGCGGGGTGGAGCTTCTCAAAAAGCGCATCGATCTGGCCGCCGCCCTCGGGGCTCCGAACGTCGTGCTCCACGTCGACATCACCGACGACACGTTCCGCAGCGATGAAAACGAGAACCTGTTTTTTGAGCCCCTGTTCCGATCCTTCGACGACGTCGAGGCCTATTGCGTTGGACGCAAGGTGCAGATTGCGGTGGAAACCCTGGTCAAGGCAAATGCGGAAAACTACCTCAAGCTCTATGCCCGCCTCTTTAGCCGCTACAGTTCCGACTTCGTTGGCGTCTGCTACGACAGCGGCCATTGGGAACTGATCGAGCCCGGCAAGCTGTCGGTGCTGGAGCACCATGGCGACCGGCTGATCGCCACGCATATTCACGACAATTTCGGCGCAAAGGACGACCATCTGCTGCCATTCGACGGCAGGCTTGACTGGGATGCCATCACAAAGGCCATTGCCGCAACAGGTTACAGGACGCCCTTGAACTTCGAGACACCGTTGGACCGCTACGTGCTGTCGGACACGTCCTACTATCAGCGGGCACACGCTATCGCTCTCCGGCTTGAAGAGATGGTTGCATCGGCGCGGGATCGGGCGGCAAATTGACAAGCGATCTCGACACTCGGCTGGAACTGCTTCGGAACGTCACCAACAAGGTCGGAGCCTTCGCGCTGGCCCGGTTTGGCAATCTTCCCCACATCGTCATCGAGACCAAGGGTGACGCCGACTACGTCAGCGCAGCCGATCGTGACGCCGAAAGTCTCGCCCGCAGGCTGATCCACGCCCAATTCCCCACCGACGCAATCGTCGGCGAGGAACAGCTTGGCGATGCCGAAGATAACCATTGGTTGATCGATCCGATCGATGGGACCGCGAATTTCCTGTCGGGCATACCGCTTTGGGCGGTCTCGATCGCTTATGTCCGCAACAGGGAGCCGGTCCTCGGCGCTGTTGCGCTACCGGCACTCGATACTCTGTTGTGGGCTTCTGCAGACGGCCCGCTGCATGGGACAGGCTCGGTTTCGCCGCTTGTCAAGGCGCAGCCGATCGCCTTTGGCATCGGCCGCAACCGACGATGGCCCCTCACCCATCGCCTCGAAGTCGAGGCCGCACTTGAGGCGCAAGGTTATCATATCGTCTGCCTTGGAAGCTGTGCCGCAGCACTTGCGATGGTCGCGGCCGGTCGGCTTGCCGGCTATGTCGAGCACGGCACCCATCTTTGGGATTGTGCGGCCGGACATGTCTTGTGTCGCGCGGCCGGTGCGCCTTCGTCCATTCTCTTCGAGGCAGATGGGACGGTCGCCATCATTGCCGCTCCGCAGCATCTGAGCGAAGCCGCCAAGGCCGAAAAACACATCGTCGATCCGGGTTCAGACCGAATATCGCACAGGATGAAGCGCAGTGCAGATTGACGCGCCTCATGCCTCTGCTGATCGAACGAGCAACCGGGTGATGTTGTGCCTGCTCGTCGCGGGGACGATTGCTGCTTTGGTGGCCGTTCTGCTCTACCCGCCGCTCAACCCGTTGGCGCTGCTTTCGATGCTCGGTTGGAACCTGACCGCGGCCGCGGAACCATTCGTTCACCTGTGCGGTTCGCTGCCTCTCATGGACGAGTTTCGGAGCCTCGGCTGGAACACCGTGCTTTTTTGCGCGACCCTTGCCAGCACGGACGATCCACTACGGACGGATAGCTTCGCCGCTTATTCGCGCGACACGATCCTCGCCAATCTTGGATCTGTCGAGCCGAACTGGAGGTGGAAGGTCTCCTCGGAAACGCCGGAGGCCCCTTCGCTGATTTACCGCCGGCAACGATTTCGGTCAGCCTGGCTGACAAGTGCGGAGCATTCGGTCTGTCTGCAAGCGCTTGCCAGGCGCGACACGGCGCTCATCAGCTTCTATTTCGTGCTGTCCGGACAGATCGAGATCACTGACCGGCGAACACGCAGAACGCTATCCATCTCGCCCAATCATGTCGCGAGCGCCCGCGAACGTGCCGGCAACCGAATGACGATCCAATCTCAAAGCTCGTGGCTGGCCTTCCATATTCCCGAGCCGGCGCTCAGGCGAAGCTTCGAGGACCTGACCGGTAGACCCTATGTGCACGAGTTCGTATTGCCGGCTACGTGCTTTTCTCGCGAGGACGACCAAGGTCTGTTTCAGACACTGCGACAGGCGGAAAGGGATCTCAGCTCGGCTTCATCGGAAGCGATGCCGTTGTTGGCAAAGGCGTACAAACAATTGGCCCTCGTAAAGCTGTTCTCGACGATGCCGCACAATCTGGCTGAGGCGTTCTGTCAAGGAACCAGCGGTGAGGCGCCAAGACAACTCCTCAAAGCCGAGGCGTTCATGCGCGAGAACCTGATCAACCCTGTCACGATCGAGGACCTCGCCATTGCTGCAGGGTGCACGCCGCGGGCGCTCCAGAGGATGTTCCGCACCTATCGCGGAGGCTCGCCCATGGGCGTGCTCTGCAATTACAGGCTCGCCGCCGCCCATGGCGCCATCAGAGCCGGTCGGGCGGGTAGCATTACCGATCTGGCCTTGAACCTTCAGTTTTCCAATCCGGGCCGGTTCTCGGTTCTTTATAAGAGCGCCTACGGTGTCAGCCCCTCGTCCGCCCTTCGGTTCGCCCGCAGCGAGGGCTCCATCGAGCAGGCTAACCCCAGGGCGACAGACTGAAGCACCAGCTTGGCCGGCGAGCAGAAGCCTGCGAACTGACAGCGTCCCAACATTCCTGGACTGCTTTCCACGATTTCGCTTTGGGCGCTCGATCCTTCCCAATCATCCGGCGAGGCAAATTCCGACAACCATGAAAGTCGTGTCGCTGCCGGTATAGAGCGCCTGGGAAAACGCCCATAGCCTGAATATGAAACGCGCCGCCAGGCTGGAGGGTCTGGCGGCGCTAGTCGGGAAGAGCCCTCTTCTCATTGGGTGATATACATCTATCATCATTTTCTTATATGTCAAGTGTTTTCAAGTTTTATTCTGCGCAAATTCGGCTAAATCCGAAAGTTGCGCCATATTGCTTGCAACATAATTCAAGGACTGTCTCTGTACAAAATGCGACAATATTTACGTGTTGCTTTGGCAACGAATGCCGTACAACTTCGTCTTTTCACCTAATTGGGACTAATTTACCTTTAGAATATGAATATATTCGTTGGTAAAGGTAGCGCGCTGCCCGTCAATATTGACGGCCGTTTCGCCGCAGCGCGAGCGAGGGTGCCGTTGAAGTTCAGGACCGAGCTGCCCCGGCCCTTGCCAACCCAAAAGAGAGATCGACCGCATGAGAATGAATTTTAGCACTGTGCTTCTCGGCTCCACCGTCGCCCTTGCAGCAGTCTCTGGCGCCCAAGCAGCTGACGCGATCGTTGCTGCGGAGCCGGAACCGATGGACTACGTTCGCGTCTGCGATGCTTTCGGCATCGGCTACTTCTATATCCCCGGCACCGAGACATGCCTGAAGATCAGTGGCTACGCTCGCTTCCAGGTCTCATTTGGCCCCGATGAAGTCAACAAACGCCAAGGCTGGGGCGCCCAGGGCACCTCTGACTGGGACGCCTTCTCGCGCGCATACCTCGCCTTCAGCGCAAAGAGCGACACCGAACTTGGAACGCTCACTGGTTTCTTCGCCAGCGAGTTCAACGCCGACAACGACAGCGACGTCGGCGACAGCCTGATCAACGTCGACGAGGCCTATATCCAGCTTGGTGGCTTCAAGGCGGGTTTCTTCTACAGTTGGTGGGATAAAGGTCTGAACGGCGAAACGGACTCGCTGGCGAACATCACCGAGTTCAATTCGATTGCCTACCTCTATGAGGGCGGCGCATTCCAGGCAGGCGTCGCCATCAATGAGCTCGAAGGGGCGACCACGAAGGCAAACGGCATCGGTGTGCAGGGCATCGTTTCGGCGACGGTCGGCGGCGTCTCGGTCGACCTTCTCGGCGGTTACGACACCGAGGTCGAAGAAGGGGCTATCCGCGCGCTGGTTTCGGCCGACGTCGGTCCGGGCGTGTTCCAGATTGCCGGCGTCTGGGCATCCGACCCGAACGTCTATTTTAACGCCTCCGAGTGGACCGTTGCCACCTCGTATCGCTACAACGCCACCGAAAAGCTCGCGATCACCCCGGGGCTCCAGTATTGGGGTGACTACAGCTTCGTCAGCGATGCGGATCAGTGGCGCGGTGGTCTGGCGGTGGATTACAAGATCACCCCGGGCTTGGCGTCGCGAGTTTCCGTTCAGTACACAAGTCGCGACATTGGCGCAGACACGGAGGATTTCGTCGGCGGCTTCGTCCGCCTGCAGCGCGACTTCTGATCTGCCCCCCTGTCGGCGGTTCGGGCACATTGCACTGAAGCGATGTTGCCGTGGTCCGGAACTGTGGCGGCAGTTCCGGACCATTCAACAAACGGTTTTCTCATCTATGTTGGTTGCGGGGTAAAGCAGTTGCGATTTGCACCTACGCCTGCAAGTCTTGATTTCATTCAGTCGCTATTTTTCGTTCTAATTCCGCCACTGGTAACCGATTGAGATCACGCAAGCTTCTCATGCAGGTTGGTTGCGAGGGCTCGCAACCAACGATTCCTGCGACTGGCGGCCCGACCAGTCCCGCAGATCAGGGCCCTTCACACGACTATTACGACCGTTTCGGGAGTCCCAGCCGGTCGTTCCTGAAAAAGAGGGCTGCCGTCGGGACCTGTTCGACGGCAGCCAAGGTGCCTCGGGAGGAGGCTGGGAACTGTCCATGCGATGCTGCTTTGCTCCTGCGCTGCACCCATTCCATTCAGAGGCACAACAGGCTTCTCGGCCCATCATGCGGCGGGCCTATCTGCCGTTGCGGTGCCATCGCAGCGACATGCAAGAGAGGCCTGCGTCGATCTTCTCAATCTCAGCAGTATTCAGCGGCACGACCTTGTATCCCTTCCTTACAAGTCACCAGGCGGGTCCCGCGACAAGGCAACCAACCTCAGAAGTAGCGCACGCACAGTCTCTCGGCACCATTTCGCCGCTAGCGCACGCAGCTACCTAGCCGAGCGGCACCCAGCAGCGTGACGGCTATGCTTTCCGCGATATCGGACTGAATCGCCACAAATCAGAGCCGGAGAAGTTCAGGCGTTGCGGCACCCCGTTCAGCATGTCTGCGAAACGAAACCGTTCACACGGCGAATTTTCCGGACGCCAATATTCGCCATGAGGGTGCAAGGTATCTTTCTGCCGGTAAATCCCCATTTGCTCGAACACGAGGCGCTCGCCCTCCGCGACTACCGACACAGGGGTCATGAATGGATCCATACTGACGTAAACGCCTTGCAGAGCGGCCAACTCCGGCGGGACCGGTGGCTGTGGGACTACACTACCGCGCCCGAAGAGAGTACCCCCATGCCAGGCACTCTTGACGGCATTGCCGCTGCGCACGAAGTCGAAAAGGTTGCTACCCAATCGCGGGTGATCGGCCTGAAAGTATCCTCCGATACGCCGTACCCGCCCCTCGTGACCGTCTGCGGCTATAAACATGCGACCTGAGCGAACGACGACCTGAAAGCCTTCTTCACCGGCTGAGACGTAGGTACCGGCGTAGTCCTCCGCATTCTCAATAGGGTCCAACGCAGTCGGCTTGGTAGGTTCGGGGAAGCTTTCGGCTTCTCTAACGTGCCGCAGCAGTCTACACGCATACTTGCTGATGTTGGAGGGGCCCCACCCTGCAAGTCGCGCATTTACGCTCACAAAGCAGCCAACGCCCGAGCCGGGGTCCACCGTCATAGCTGACCTAAACCCCGGCATTGATCCGGTGTGATGAAAGGCCGTGCGGCCATCGAGGTCAATTACGTTAAGACCGCTCGCGTAGGCCTCGCCTTTGCCGAACATTGCGGCCGCTTCCAACGGCGTGGTGAAGCGTTTTGCGGCCGCGTCGGAGAAGACGGGAGCGCCCCGGCCTCGCCCGACGCCAATCAAGAATCGGAGATAGGTTGCCATCGCGTCCGCAGTCGCACCGACATTCCCTTCGCCTAGATCGAAGTTGACCCATGCTACTTGGCCGAGGGGCGAATCGGCCCGAAAGTCGAGCGGCGAGTAGCCGATGGCGTATTGTGCGCGGTCATTCGTCTCAATCGCCTCTCTCAGCCCGGAGATTCCGAGCGGTGCGATCACCAATTCCCGGAGCGCCATAGGATATGGCTTACCGCTGATTTTCGCGACGAGCACGCCGAGGAGATCATACGCAATATCGCTGTACGACCACTCCGCTCCGGGCGCAAAGCCGGTCCAGTGCCGTCCGTCAGGCACGCGCGGAAACATCTGTGTCCAGCCCGGCAAACCCGATGTATGGCTCAAGAGCTGCCGCAGAAGAATTGGTTCGGTGGGTAGCGGCAGGTCGGGAAGATATCGCGATAATGGCGCATCAAGGTCGACCTTTCCCTCGTCGGCAAGCCGATGAACGCACAACGCAGTAAAAGATTTGCTGATCGAGCCTATTTGAAAGAGGTGAGACGGATGGACCGGATTCTGGCGATCCATATCGGACCAACCCAAGAGCCCTACTGCGGCAAAGCCGTCCGCGTCGACCAGGCAGAACGTCATGCCGGGCAGCCCGAATTCGGCAATCTCTTCCTTCGCATACGCGACAAGCTTCTCGAACGTGGATTCATATCGATGCCCCGAAGCTCCATGCGAGCGAACAGTTACCTCGCTGGCGCCGCTCGCGGCAGTTGTTTCCGTTGCCAGAGCGAGTGAGGCCGCGCCAGCGGCTCCGGCGGCTACGCCCACCTTAATGAGGTCGCGTCGAGAGATCGTCATGTTCCAGTTCCCCTTTTCGGTTGGTTGTTTGAGTTAGCGTGGTTGATCCGATGGGTGGGCTCCACTCACTGCATTGCGGCAAATCAGACAGATGGGACAGCCTATCTGCCGTTGCGGTACCACCGCAGTGACATGCAGGAGAGGCCCGCGTCGATTTTCTCTATCTCGGCGGTCTTCAGCGGCACGACCTTGTAACCTTCGTTGTCGAGCATCTCGAGCGTCCGAGGGTAGCCGGCGCTGGCGAAGACGACATCGTTTATCCGCAGCACATTCGCCGCCGGCTCTTCGCCCTTCGGCACGACGATCGTGCGGAAATCCTCGAACACGGCGGCGTCGGCCAGTGCCGGCGTCGCAATGATGGTCTCATCGTCGAGCAGCGAGGAGGCGGTCTTGAAGTGCAGCACGCCTTTCGGGGTCTCGGCGATCCGGGCCTTTCCGCCGAGATTCTCGACGCTGGAGATCAGAGCCTCAGCACCGATCTTGTCGGTGCGGTCGGAAAGGCCGATCAGCAACCCCTTCGGCGTATACATGATGTCGCCGCCGTCGGCCTGACCGGGCGCAGGCAGCTCAAGCACGGTCTCGAACATCTCGCGCAGGACTGGCGCGATCTCCGCCGTCTCGTTCACCCGGCTCGGCGTGCCTGGACGCAGCAGGATGGCGCCGTTGGTAAACACGAGCGCCGGGTCTTCGACAAAGATCGAGTCCGGAAACGCTTCAAGCGGCGGAAGGACGGTGACTTCGACGCCCGCGCTCCGCAGCGCTGCGATGTAAGCGTCGTGCTCGGCCTTGACGCCTCCGTAGGTCGGACCGCCGCGGTCATCGGCGCGCAGGCCGTTAACGACGGAGGTGGAGGGTTCGCGAACGATCGCGGCATTGAACTCATAGACTGGTCTGGTCTGTGACATTTCTCTGGTATCCCGTAGTTCTGGGTGTGACTGCGCGACGCTCATGCGGCCGCGAATAGCAGATGATCCGTCGGCGCTGTGCGCCGCGACAGGTGGACGCCGGCGAGCATGCAGCGAACCGAGCCGCCGGCGAGTTCGATCGTCGAGACGTCGAACGGCAACAGCTTCGCGGAGCGCTCGATTGCCGCAATCTGCGCCTGATCCAGGCTAGAGTGGGCGCGCGCCGAAAGCACGACGACACGCCCCTCGCCGCCCTCCAGCTCGATGGCATTGCCGGCGAAGTTCTCGATCTGCCCGATCGAAAGCTCGATGACCTCACGGCCGGTCTCTTCGAGCCTGGCGACGATCTCCTGCCGGCGAGAAACATCGGGGATCATCTGCGCCCCGAGCAGGGCAAAATCCGTCCCGATGCACATGAGCACATTGGTGTGGTAGATCGGCCTGCCGCTGCGATCGACGGCATCGAAGACCATCGGCTCGAAGTTGAAATGGGTGCAGAACCGTTCGAGCGCGACTTCATTGGTGCGGTTGGAACGCACCGCATAGGCAACCCGGCCGATGTGGTCGAGCACCATCGCCCCGGTGCCCTCGAGAAAGACGTTGTCCTTCTCGAGACCGGAATAGTCGATGACGTCCTGAACCCGATACTCGCTCTTCAGCATTTCGATGACGTCACCGCGGCGCTCCTTTTGCCGATTAGCCGAGTACATCGGGTAGATCGCCACGTGGCCGCCGGAATGGGTCGAGAACCAGTTGTTGGGAAAGACGGAATCCGGTGTCGAGACGGTCTTGTCCTCAAAGACATGGACGGTGATACCGGCCCTGGCGAGACCTTCGGCCATCCGCGTCACCTCATCGAAGGCCCGGTTCGCAATTGCAGCAGCGGAGCGTTTATCGTCGTTCGACTGGAACGCATTGTCGGCGGCGGTCATCGCGTTTGGCGTGAAGTGATGCGGCCGGATCATCACAACGGACTTCGGCGCTTGCACGGACGGTCTCGTCATCAGAGTGCTCCAACCTTGGCAGCGACAGCCGCGGGCTTGGCGGCACGCAAGATCATGCCGAAGAGATCGCGCGGCTCGTCCGGATCGGCGAGCAGATCGAGCTCCTCATAAAGCCCTGTCCCCTTCAACCGATCGCGGACGTAGCGAAGCGCCGAAAAATCCTCGATTGCGAAGCCGACGGAATCAAACAGGGTGATCTGGCGCTCGCCGGAGCGGCCAGGCACTTGACCGGCAATCACCTGCCAGAGCTCGTTCACCGGATGATCTGGATCGAGCTGCTGGATCTCGCCTTCGATCCGCGTCTGCGGCGGGTATTCGACGAAGATGTCCGAGCGCGTGAGGATGTCGCGGTGGAGTTCCGTCTTGCCGGGGCAGTCGCCGCCGACGGCGTTGATGTGAATGCCGGGCCCGACCATGTTGTCGGTGAGGATCGTCGCATATTGCTTATCGGCGGTGACGGTGGTGACGATCTCGGCACCTTCGACGGCCTCCTGCGAGGAGGAGCAGGCGGTGATCGCAAAGCCCATGCCGGCCAGGTTCTTCTGGCAGCGGGCGGTGGCCGACGGATCGATGTCATAGAGACGGAGCCTGTCAACGCCGAGGATGGCCTTGAAGGCAATCGCCTGGAATTCGGATTGGGCGCCGTTGCCGATAACGGCCATGGTGCGGGCGCCCTTCGGCGCCAGATATTTGGCGGCGACGGCCGACATGGCGGCGGTCCTCAGAGCCGTCAGGATCGTCATCTCGGTCAGCAGCATCGGATAGCCGTTACCGACATCGGCGAGCACACCGAAAGCCGTCACCGTCTGCCGACCCGAACGGGTGTTCTTCGGATGGCCGTTGACATATTTGAAGCCGTAGGTCTCGCCATCGCTGGTCGGCATCAGCTCGATGACGCCTTCGGTGCTGTGCGACGCCACACGGGGTGTCTTGTCGAATCGCTCCCAGCGGCGGAAGTCCTCTTCGATATAGGCGGCAAGTTCGATCAGGAAGCGTTCGACGCCGGTGGCCAGCACCAGCTTCATCATGTGGTCGACGCTCACGAACGGGACGACATTCAGTTTTTCTTGCATGGTTTCAAATAGCTCCTTGTGGCGCGGTCCATCATGCGGCGGCCTATGAGGTAGGCAGCCCTACCTCAACCTCCTCAGGCCGTTCATGTCGCTCTGGCTGTCGTGCTCAGTAGTGCGCAGTGGCGATAAGTTCGATCAGCGTTCGCTCACCAAGGTCGCAGATGCCGATCGTCGCTCGCGCGGGCAGGTCCTCCGGCGCTAGCCACTCTTTCCAAACCGCGTCCATTGCAGGTTTTACGTTCATGTCTGTGATGAAGATCGTCGCGGAAAGCAGCCTCGATCGGTCAGATCCTGCCTCTTTCAGATACGCATCCAGTTTCTTCAGGACCTCGCGGGTCTGCCCCGCCATGTCGAGGCTGTCGTCGTCGGCAACAATGCCGCCGACATAGGCGATGCCGTCGTGCTTGACGACGCGGTGCAAGGTGGGTGTGCGAAGAAGTCGTTCAGTCATGAGGGAAGTTCCGTTTCATTCAGATGGTGATCGACCGGATCTCTTCCGGTGACGGCTTTGAGTGCGCGCGGCGCGTGCGGCAGACCGGCAAGCTCCGCAAGGCGGACTGGTTTTACTGGTGAGCGCAGTCGATAGGTGCCGACCTCGCCGGGGCTCAGACCCCTCTCGGTTGCCATGATTTCCGTAACGGTGCTTGCACAGAGGCGCCCTTGGCATGGACCCATGCCACATCGAACGAACGTCTTCAGTTGATTTGGTCCTGGAGGGCCAAGCGCAATGGCTTCGCGTAGCTTGCCCGCCGGGATTTCCTCACAGCGGCAAACGATCGTTTCCGGATCCGCCGGGACAAGAAAGACCTGCCGCGGCGCATAGAGCGCATCGAGGAAGCTCCGTCCCCGGAGGAATTTCTCGCGCTGTTGCCGAAGGCGTTCGATCGAAGCGGCCGAAGCATCGCGTGGCATTCGGCCTTGATCCGCAAGCGCAGCGACGGCGGCAATCCGTCCGGCAATTTCTGCGGCTTGAGCGCCCCCGATGCCCGCACCGTCTCCCGCGATCAAAATGCCTTGCTTCGGCGTGCGGCCGACGGCGTCTGCTTCCGGCTCGAACGCGCGTTGCGCCTCATTCCAGATCAGCGGGCACCCGGCCGCACTTGCAAGGTTGATGGAGGGTATGACGCCCTGATGCAGCAGGACCGTCGCAGCATCGATTGTCTCGGTCCCGCGGGCCGTTGCGAAACGAACGCTCTCGGCACGGTCTCTGCCGAGGACTTCGAGGGATCGAACCCCCGTCACCACGCGAATGCTGCGCCGCGTCTTGAACAGCAAGCCTAATCCCTTGGCGAGATAGGGTGACAGCACGAAACCGGGAAGACCGCGCAGCACATTCCATCGGAAGGTCGATTGCGACGTGTCGAGCAAGGTCAGGTTGCTTGCGCCGGCATCGATGAGCTGACCTGCGAGCAGGTATAGAAGCGGTCCGCAGCCTGCGAGCACAATCGGACCGCTCGGCACGAGCCCGGACGACTTAAGCGCGATCTGAGCGGCCCCCGCCGTCATTACACCCGGAAGCGTCCAGCCAGGCACCGGCATCGGTCGTTCCTGGGCGCCCGTCGCCAGGATCACAGCCGGGGTCTCGATCATCCGCGCAATTCCTGCGGCGGTTACACCCACACGATGACGGTCGTTGCCAGGCGCTTCCGCAGGATCGATGCTCCAAACAGTCGCTTTCGCTGCGTGGTCGGCATTGCACTCGGTGAAGGCGTTCGCGAGCTCTCTACCCTTCCAATAATCGGCGCCAAGATACGTACGCTCGTCCGGCCGGTTGCGGGTGATCTCACGGTAGATCTGGCCGCCCGGACGAGGGTTTTCGTCCAGCACAGCGACGCGAACGCCGGCCTTCGACGCTTCGACCGCAGCGGCCATACCCGCCGGCCCCGCCCCAATGACGACAAGATCATAGACGGGAAGCAGGTCCTCTGCACTGAATACGAGCCGGACACTCATGGCTGCCGCCCTTCGTCTTCATGGAACCGTGCCAAGGGATCCATTGCGCCATGCTGGCTGAGCACTGTCATTCCCTCCTCGACCTCGACGAGGCAAGCTTGGCGGTTTTGAACGCCATCAATCGTAACCAGGCACTCGAAGCAGACGCCCATCAGACAGTAGGGCGCGCGCGGCGCGCCACTGACGACGGATTGACGGACATGATCCACTCCGGCGGCAAGCAAGGCAGAAGCGAGCATATCGCCGCGTTGCGCCCGCATCCGTTTGCCATCGAAGGTGAAAGAAACGGCCTCTTCGATCTCACGCAGTCTGTTGAGCATGGAACCTCCCTGCCGAGAATGCGGACAGATCGTCATCAAGCCTGGAGGCGGCTATCTGCGGCGCCACGACCAGCGAATGATTTGCCGCCAGCGTCACGCCGGAATGGCAGGCCACGAGAAAGGCGCCCGGATACCGTTCCGACTGATCGTAGATCGGCACGCCGTCCGCAGTTTTCACTCTGAAACCAGTCCAGCTGCGGACGAGGTTCAGGCCTGCAAGTGCCGGGAAAATCCGAATAGCGCGGCTCGCAAGGACCGCGCTGATATCCGAGGAGGCGGCAATGCTTGTCGTATCGGTTTCTTCGCTGTCGCCAATCATGATGCCGCCTTCGTCGGTCTGGCGGATCGTCGGCGACAGGCAGGACAGGAAGGGCTTGCACTTTTCGGTGACGAGGACTTGCCCCTTGCTTCGCTTGAGCGGGCAGGCAAGGCCGACCATCGGCGCCAACCTTTCATTGTCCAGTCCGGCTGCCAGCACAATCTTGCGGGACAGAATGGAGAAACCCTCCCCTTTCAAGATGAAACCGTCAGCGACAGGGTCAACGAGTTCCACCTTGTGATTGGGGCGATAGCTCACCCCTTTCCTGTCCATGGCGATATGGAGGGCATGAAAGAGACGCAACGCATTCACATGGCCATCAGCCACAGAATAGACGGATCCAACGACCTCTGATCCAAGATGTGGTACACGGCTTTTCGTTTCCGCGCCGTCCAGTATTTCGAAGTTTGGCGCGCGCCCTGCCGTCTCGATAGCAATGTACTCCATGTCGGCGCGCATGGCGGTCAGTTCTTCATCCGAAAGCGCAAAGGTGAAACCGCCTTCTTGAACGAGGCCGACGTCGACACCGCTGTCTTGCAAGAGCGCTGCCGCCATGCCCGGCCATCGGTTCGCGGAAGCAGCTGACCACAGCGCATAATGCGGCGCATGCAGACCTTTGCCTTGTACCCACACCAGTGCGAAATTCGCCCGCGATGCCCTAAGGTCGAGATCGGAACCATCGAGGACAAGCGGCTTCACACCGGAGCGAGCGAGTCCCCAGGCAATGGACGCACCGACGAGGCCGCCGCCAATAATGGTCAGGTCAACTTCCTGCATGGATTGCCGTCGCGTCTTGGGTGAAAGAAGCATCAATCATCTTTGCGGTCCGAGGACGAAGCTGGTGGTCGTGAGCCGGCGGACATGGGCCTCGTCGATGCCGACACCCAATCCGGGGCGTTCCGGCAGATGCACGAAGCCGTTGCGCACGAACGACGAAAAGTCCGTGGGATCTTCGACCAGGCGCAGCGTCGACATGTAGGCGTGGCCGACATCGACGAGATTTCTGACGGTGACCGCATGCTGCAGCGACGCCGCCTGGGTGATGCCGAACTCGATCATTGAGTTCATATAGCAGTTGATGCCGAAGGCTTCCGCGGCTGCCGCGATCCGCTGCGCTCGCAGTGGCCCGCCATTCTTGCTGCTCTTGATGCTGAAGATCTTGGTGGCCTCGGCGGCGGCGAGCTCGGCGGCGTCGCTAAGGTCGATGATCGCCTCATCCGCAGAAAGCGGAAGCCGGCTCTCACGCGAAAGATCGGCCATGCCTTTGATAACGTCAGTTGCCAGTGGCTCCTCGACAAAGGCAATTCTCGAGCCGGCGATCCCGGCCAAGAACTCACGCGCCTGATCGAAGCTCCAGCCCTGGTTGGCATCTGCGATGAGCTTGACGCGCTCGCCATATCGCGCCTCCAAGGCTGCGACGCGCTTGATTTCGCTGGCGATGGGCGACGTACCCATCTTCAGCATGAAGCTGGAAAAGCCCTGCCCGGCGCGCTCTTCAATGATGGGGATATCGTCTTCGGCGGTGCCATTGCTCAAGGGCCAAAGGACCGGCAACGAGCGGCGGATCGCCCCGCCGAGCAGCGTCGCGACGGAAACGTTCAGCCGTTTGCCGAGAATGTCCAACAATGCCATCGTGACGGCGCCCTTGGCGCAGAGATGGCTCGGAAGCAGCTGGTCGACGCGGGCATCGATCGTGCCCGGATTAGGTTCTTTCGAACCGAGAACGACTGGCACAAGCGTATCCTTCAGGACACGCATGACACCGGCTGGCGTCTCGCCATCCACCGTCTCGGCCGGATTGGCTTCGCCCCACCCCACGGTGCCATCGGCATCTGTCAGCTTCACGAGGACGGCTTGAGTTGCGACCAAGACTCCCTCGGTCAACTTGTAAGGCGTGCAAAGCTTCGCCTCGATTTCAAATACTTCAGCGTTTATGATCGGAGCCATGGCAGCAGAGCGGATTTTCTCAATCATTCTTTAATTCCCAAAAACAGCGGACCGTGACGCCGCGCGGCAAGTCGGATGGTTGAATTGCTGCGACCACTAATGGCCGGCGGCGGAGGACACTGGACTTGCAGCGCGTTCTGCACGACGGTGAGGGCTGAGCCACAGTTCGATCACCATGACCGACCGACTGACGATGAAGTTGATCGACAGGTAGATTGCTCCGGCAATCACAAATATTTCGACTGGTCGATAGGTATTGGAGATGATCTGTTTAGCGACGCCGGCCACTTCCAGGATGGTGATTGTGGACGCCAGCGACGTCGACTTGACCATGAGGATGATCTCATTGCCGTAAGCAGGCAGCGCCAGGCGCACCGCGATTGGAAATACGATGCGACGGAATTGCAGGATGCCGGACATTCCGACTGCGCGAGCCGCCTCAATCTGACCTAAAGGCACGGCCTGTATCGCGCCCCGTATGATCTCGGTGCTATAGGCGGCCGTGCTGAGGCTGAGCGCCAGGATCGCGCAAAACCAGGCGTCCCGGAAAAAGCTCCACAATCCGACTGCTTCGAAGAAGGATCTGAATTGCCCGGATCCATAATAGATCAGGAACATCTGAACCAGGAGCGGCGTCGAGCGGATGATGTACACGTAGCCATAGGCAAAGGCGGACAGAAACCGGTTGTTCGAGACGCGCATCAGGGCCAGTAGCAGTGCGAGCGCGAAACCAAAGCAAAGCGAAACTGTAGCCAACGCGAGAGTCGCGGGAACGGCAGCAATAAGTTTCGGAAAGGCCTCACGCATAAGGTCGAAATCCATCACCGGCTCCTTACGCCGCGGTTTGCCCACTTTTCAGCCCGCACAAATCCGCGGTTCGACACAGAAGTGAGCAAGAGAAAGAGAACAAATGCCGCGAGATAGAATGTGAACGGCTCTTTGGTTGAGCCGGCCCCGACAGCGGCGGCGCGCATGATCTCAACGAGCCCGATGATCGAAATCAGGGAAGTGTCCTTCAAGGTGTATTGCCAGACATTGCCCATGCCGGGTAGCGCATATCTCGCCGCCTGCGGGATGAGGATCCGGCGCAAGCGCATGGCTGGCGCCATTCCGACAGCTTTCGCCGCCTCGATCTGGCCCTTCGGGATTGCGAGAACCGCGGCCCGGATCACCTCCGTAGAATATGCGCCCGCGCTCACTGCAATGCACAGCAACCCGATGACAAAGACCGGCGGCTCGATATAGCCTTCGAAGCCGAAGAGCGCGTTGGCGACGTATCGCAGCAGCGATCCCCCGCCAAAAAACACAAGGAAGATGATCAGCAGTTCCGGTACACCCCGCACGACAGTCGTGTAAACGTCGCCAAGGAGCCGAAGTGGCCAGAACCTCGACAGCTTCGCGGCGGCGAAGGCTGACCCGATGAGGATGCCGAGTGCGAAAGCACAAGTCGCGACGACGAGTGTCATGACCGCCCCGCGGGTCAGTTCATCGGCCCAGCCGGCATTGCCCCATCCAAAAAGTGAGAGATCCATCGAACTTAACTCCGTTCAGCGAGCATCGATAATGTCGGAGTCGCGGACGAACACGGGCCCGCGCTCCGACCTCTGCGCTTACTGTTTCGGTGTGGCGTCGAAGCCGAGCCACTTCATCGACAGCTTCTCGATGGTGCCGTCGGCTACTGCTTCGCCAATGGCCTTGTTCAACCTCTCGCGGAGCTCACCGTCTTCCTTCCGCAGGCCAATTCCGGTGCCCTTGCCGAATGGGCCGCCCGTCATGTTCGGTCCGAAAATTGCCAGGTCCTTCCCCTCAGGCTTCTCAAGCAGTGGCTTGAGGCGAGCGAGTGTAGACAAGCTTGCGTCGATGCGGCCGGAATTCAGATCGAGGATCATATTGTCCGGCGTGTCGTAGCTCGCAAGCTCGACGTTTGGCATGAACTGTGTCATGAAAGATTCGGCCGTAGTGCTGACCTGTACGCCGACCTTCTTTCCGTCGAAGGCGGCCGCCAGTTTTTCGAGCTCCGCCCGTTCCTCCGGGCTCACGTCGTCAAGCGTCAGGTCGTCCAGCCCAACCTTATACTGCGGCAGCGAACTGGCCTTCGGCGCGATGAAACGAATTGGTGTCTTGATGTAGGGCTGGGTGAAAGAAATGACCTTTTCCCGCTCCGCATTGATGTCCATGGCGGCAAGGATGGCGTCGTAACGGCCAGCGACGAGAGATGGGATGATACCATCCCAGGCCTGCTCGATGATCGTGCATTCGATCTTCGCGCGACTGCACAAGTCCTTGCTTAGATCAATATCAAAACCTTCCAGATTGCCGCTGGCGTCTTTGGACTCGAAGGGCGCGTAAGTGGCGTCCGTTGCAAACGTGATGCTCTTGCGGTCTTCGGCCGCCGCCGGCCCAGCAAGAACTATGGCGCCCGCCAGTGTTGCGAGCAGAATGTTTAGTTTGGAGATTTTCATATGTTCACCTCAGTGGTTCGTTTTTTGTTGATGTTATTGATCGGTGTTGCGGTACCGCGGCGCTAGAGAACGCTCGCGAGAAACTCGCGGCAGCGCGACGAAGATGGGTTTCGGAATACCTGATCTGGCGTACCCTGCTCCTCGATCCTCCCCTTTTCGAGAAAAATGACCTTGTTCGACACGTCGCGCGCAAAGCCCATTTCGTGGGTGACCACGACCATGGTTCGGCCTTCTTCCGCGAGTTGTCGGATAACCTTGAGAACCTCGCCCACCAGCTCTGGATCGAGCGCGGATGTAGGCTCGTCGAACAACAGCGCTGAGGGTTGCATGGCAAGTGCTCTGGCGATGCTCACGCGCTGCTGCTGTCCTCCGGACAGTTCGGATGGATAGCTGGCATGCTTTTCGGCAATTCCAACTTTGCCGAGATAGTCCATCGCCCTGTCGCGCACCTCGTTTTTGGGTTGCTTGAGCACATGCACAGGCCCTTCCATGACATTTTCGAGAACCGTCATGTGCGACCAAAGATTGAAGCTCTGAAACACCATGCCAAGCTGCATCCGCATCCGGTCGATCTTCTTTCGATCGAGCCCGATAAGCCGGCCCTTATGATCAGTTTCGATTCTGATTTCGTCCGAACCAACCGCGATCCGGCCCTTGCTTGGCGTCTCAAGGAAGTTCATGCAGCGCAGGAAAGTGCTTTTGCCGGAACCCGAACTACCGATGATGGAGATCACGTCGCCTCGGTCTGCTTCGAGCGAGATACCCTTCAGCACCTCAAGAGTGCCGAAACTCTTATGAATATCTTCGGCGATCAGGGTCGCGCGATTGCTCTGCACGGAAGGGCTACGCATCGCCGTGAGTTGTGTAACGCCTGCACTCTGGGTGACAGAAGCGATCGCCGGTCGGGAAGACTTCATGGCCGCTTCCTTCCGCCTGTGGCAACCTTACTTTCGGTCTTCGCTTCATGCTCCTGCGCATGCTTCATCAGGCCCTCTTTGCCGCCGATGATATGGGCTCTCATAAGAGCCGATGCCGCTTCGGCGTCCCGCCCCTGGATCGCCGCCAAGATCCGTTTCTCCTCGGCGCTGCCAGGGTCACCAAGATGAAGGCGCGAGAACTTGCTGCGGAACAGGACGAGCCGCCCCCATACGCCATTCAGCATGTTGAACAAGTTCTGACTGCCGGAGGTCGCGGCGACAATCCGATGAAATTCGACGGCGTACTGGAATATGCCCGCCTCATCTCCACGGTCGATGGCGAGATCCATGTTTTCGAGGCACTGGGTAAGGAGACGAAGATCTTCATCCGTTCGGTTTTTCGCAGCCAGCTCGGCCGCAAGCCCTTCGAGCGACGCGCGGATGTCGTAAAGCTCCCACGCCTCTTCGGACGGCATATCGCGGACAAAAGGACCCTTGTTCTTTGTGATCTCGATCAGGCCGTCCTTCTCGAGCTGCCGCAGCGCTTCGCGAACCGATGCCCTGCTCACGCCGAGCGAGGCAGCCAGTCGGTTTTCGTTCATGTGTTCGCCAGGCTGCAACTCGCCTGACAGGATCTTCTCGTGCACCTGCTGGTAGACGAGTTCCGAAATGGACACGTTTCGAAGCACATGAAAGCTGCTGCTCACGCTTGGTTTGGCAGTTTCACCGTTTTCCATCCATTCCTCCCAATGACACTCCCGGAGTGCCGCCTGCCGATTGCCGGCAATCTGCACTTTGAGTCGTTATCTGTCAAGAGGCCTGCAAGTAACGTCGGGGCAAAAGACTGGCTGCGGCGCCTGTAGCCCGAAGGAGGCAGTGATGCGCCTATATCGCTGACATCGCAGTTTTGGTTGCGGGTGCAGCACCTCCGATTTGCCCCTACGCTCTTAAGCCTTTGATTTTTGTTGAATAGCTGTTCTTTTTTCCAAATTCGCCGCAGCTAACTGATTGAGATTACGCGAGTCTCTCACGCAGGTTTGTTGCGAGGGCGGGATTTGATCCTGCGATAGTCAGGTTTGGTCTGCTGATGTGTTTTCGGCAAAGGCCACTCTCCTTCTGATCGGGAGCCAGCCGCTTGACGACGCGAAGTTCGGAAAGCAACTTCGCCTTGTTGTTCTCATAATAGAGAGCGAATTTTTTGATGTTCGGGTCCTTGGTGTCATAGGACATGACCTGGTAAGCGTTGTAGCTCAGCGCAGTAAGTCCCTGGCTCGCCCCTCGCCATCTGAATAGCCGCTGCCTGATCCTCAGCGATGAAGCTGACATAGCTCTGGGAAGCGCTTCGATATTTGAGCGACACAAACGTCAGTCCGGTTATGCCGATTGCGCAAATCGGCGCCACCAGCAGAAGGATCTTCAGTTTTATACTGACATTTGCTAGAAACGACATAGTAAAGCCCCCATGTATGTCGTTGATCCCATGCCGATCGATATTTGCGCTGCCTGCTGCCGCGCTCAGACTTCGTTTTTAAGTGTCTCTTTCTGCGTGATGAGGCGCGCCGAGTGATGTCCTGTCGTGAAGACCCAGAGCCAGCTGAGCGCGACGGCCATTCGGCTGCGCGTGCCGATCAGGAAGTAAATGTGGGCCAGCCCCCATATCCACCAGGCGAGCGAACCCTTCAGTCGAAGGTTCCCGAAGTCGATGACAGCCGAGCTCGGGCCAATAGTCGCCAGATTACCGAGGTGTCTGTAGCGGAAAGGCGCGGGCGCGGGCTTTTGTAAGCGCCGCGCCTTGATGACCGCCGCAACATATTTCCCCTGTTGCTTCGCCGCGGGCGCGATGCCGGGTACCGGATTGCCGTCTTCCGTCTTTACGGAAGCGGTGTCGCCCACGATGAAGATGTCTGGGTGCCCCGTGACCGTCAGGTCTGGTTCCACGAGCGCCCTTCCCGCGCGATCCTTCTCCGCTCCAACCCATTCGGCGGCCTTGGACGCCTGAACGCCTGCCGCCCAAATGACCGTGCGGCTCGGAACGAACTCGTCTCCGATCGAGACGCCGTCTTCATCACAGGCGGTGACCGGCCGGCCGGTGCAGACTTCAACACCCATCTTCATCAAGGATCTGGCGGCGTAGTCCGACAGGGCGGGCGGAAAGACAGGAAGAACTCGCGGTCCAGCCTCGATCAGCAGAATGCGCGCCGAGGATGTGTCAATGCTTCGAAACTCCTCTACCAGAATCCTGTGTGCGAGCTGGGCAATGATACCGGCCATCTCTACGCCCGTCGGCCCGGCCCCGATAATGCTGAAGGTCAGAAGGGCCTTCCTGCGGTCGCTGTCAGCCTCCAATTCCGCTTTCTCGAATGCGAGAAGAAGACGTCTCCTTATCGTCGTCGCATCCTCGAGCGCCTTCAGACCGGGCGCAAAGGGCTCCCACTCGTCACGTCCGAAATATGCGTGGCGCGCCCCGGTGGCCAGAACCAAAGTGTCGTATGGCACCGAATGCCCGCCCTTCAGCGATACAGAGCGTTTCTCTGTGTCGATGCCGACGACTTCGCCAAGCAGCGTAGAGATGTCCTTCCGTTCCCGGAACACCGTCCTTATCGGCCAAGCGATTTCCGACGTCGCGAGCACCGTTGTCGCGACTTGGTAAAGCAGCGGCTGAAACAGGTGATGATTGCGTCGATCAATGATCGTGATGGAAGTTTCGGGGCATTTGAGGTCCCTGGCGAGTTGGAGACCCGCAAAGCCTCCCCCTACGATCACTACGCGATGTTGCACCATTTTCACTCCAAGATAGGGATTGCTTGCCTCACCCGAAGCGCAGTTTCAGCCGAGCCACGGACGCCGGTCCCTCAGTCGCTTACGCGGCTATTCACAATAATGGACGGGGGACTGATGAGCAGTGGCAGAAGCGGTTCCAGAACGCGAACGACGTTCGGGTGCTTGCCGTGCCCGGCCACCGCTTCCTCGTTCGCCCAGCCATCGAAAATGTAGAACGTATTGGGCTCGTCAGAGCGCTGGTACAGGTCGTAGTACAGGCATCCCGTCTCTTCACGGGCCGGCCCGATAAACTCCAGAAGGAGTTCCTTCACGCGGCCCCTGTTCTGAGTGGTGGTTTTGAATTCGACGATAAGGTGCTGTTCCGCGGATTTCGTTTGCGACATCGACTGGCTCCTAGTTGAAAACGATGACGGGCTTGATGACGCGGCCCGCTTCTGCGTCCGCGATAGCCTCGTTGATCCTCTCGAACGGATACTTCGTGATCAGCTTCTGAAACGGGAACAGGCCTGCCTGGTTGAGCTGAACCATCTGCGGGATAAACAACTGCGGGATCTGGTCGCCAAGGATTGCGCCCTGGATCTTGCGGTTGAAGACCATGAGATGGAGCGGAATCGGGATGTCCTTTCCGAGCGCATCAAGGCCGAGCAAAACGATATGGCCGCCCGGCCGGGTGCATTTGATGGAGTTGAGGATAACCGGGATGATACCGACTGCGTCAACGGCGAAGTCAGCACCACCGCCGGTCAGGGCGTGGATCTGTTCAACGACATCGCCGTCTTTGCCGTTGATGACGTGCGTCGCGCCCAATTCCTTGGCCATCTCCAGACGCTGCAGGTTCAGATCGACGATGATGATCTTGCTGCATCGACGGACTTTGGCGGCCATGATTGCCGCAATGCCCACGGCTCCCGCACCGAAGATGGCAATCGTCGAACCAATTTCCGGCTTCATGGCATTCATGACGGAGCCGGCCCCCGTCGCCATGCCGCAACCCAGTGGAGCTGCATCTGTCAGGTCGAAGCCTTCCGAGGGGAGTAGTGCGGCGTTGTTCTCTGTCGCCAGAATGTGCGTCGCGAACGAAGACTGACCGACGAAGTTGCTGCCCACCTCGTCACATACGATGGCTTTCTTCCCGTTGGGCCGCAGACCCGTCAGGTTGTACTGCGTGTAGTTCTGGCAGTTCATCGGATGCGAGCGCCGGCAATCGGGGCAGAAGCCGCATGAACTCTGGCTGAGAGCGACAGCGTCGCCTATCTTCAATCCTTGCACGTCCGGCCCCACCGCCTCGACAATCCCGACGCCTTCGTGCCCTGGAATCACGGGAGCCGGTGGGCCGAAGATGCCGTCTCTGAGCAGCAGGTCGGTGTGGCAGATGCCAGTTGCGACCGTGCGGACAAGGATCTCGTTCCCCTCGGGATCCGCCAGCTCGAGGTCCCGGAACTCCAGTGGAGCCTTCGGCTTCACGGCAACGGCCGCAGTGATCTTGACCATTTCTTCTCTCCTGCTTTCTCTTGCTAGGGCGCGGGAATGACACCAATCGAGAACTACGGCGCACGGCCTCAGATGCGGCCTGCGCGAGTTCCGTAGATGATCGCTGCCAGCGCGATGATTAGGCCTTGGACAATGAGCTTTCCTGGTTCCTGAATGCCGAAAACCGTCAGCATTGCGAAAAGGAAGCTGAGGGCGACAACCGCAACAAACGGACCGGCAACGCCGCCTCGATCGACGCCGAACGTTACGCCGCCGAGAATCGTTGCGGCCAATGCGTTCATGAAGGTATCGAAACCTGGTTTGATTGTGCCAACCGCCAGGGCCGATACCTGGACAAGCGCGGCGATCCCGGTCAGGACTCCTGCCGTCACATGCGAGACGAATATCGTGCGGGCAAGCGGGATCCCCGTTGTCTCGGCGGCACGCGGGTTATCACCGACTGCACGGAAATAGCGACCGACAATCAAGAAGCGGAAAGCGACGGCTACGAGCACCGAAGTCGCGATCCAGATTATGATGGAATACGAAAGTCCGTGAATGTTGCCGCTCGTCAGGACGCGTAGCCAGGTTGGCGTGGAGCCGGGAGCCCTGCCCGCGCTCATATACTGAACGACGCCAATCAGGATCGCCGAGACGCTTAGCGTTGAAATAACGGCGGACGCGCGGACATAGGCAACAAGGACACCATTGGTAACCCCGACGAGCAACCCGACTACGATAAACATCGCCACGGTCAGAAAAGGCGGATAGCTGTTCAACAAGCCCGAACTCGCGACGTAGATCGCGAAAGCGAATACGCCGCTGACCGAGAGGTCAATTGACCGAACTCGCATCACCAGAGACTGGGCCAGCACCGCTAACCCGAGCGGGGCTGATTGCTTGAGGATCACAAACCAATAATTCGGGTTGATGAGGGTCGCGCTTACGGCGGGCGCAAGGGCGATCAGGATCGCAAGCACGTAATATGCCGGAGGCAAGCCGATGATCCAGAAAACAGCGCGCTTGACGTTGAATAAGCTAGATGGCGCACTTGGCTTGGAATTAGCGGTAGTCATAGAGGCGTCCATCTTCTTCAAAGTCCGATTGTCTTGCGTCGCTGGGATACGACAAGCACGAGGAGCAGCGCGCCTTTGGCTACTGATTGCAGGAAGGCGGACACATTCGCGAGGTTCATGACGTTGTTGACGAGGCCCAAAATCGCGGCGCCTACGACCGTACCGAAGATGCTTCCGATGCCGCCAGCGAGGTGAACGCCGCCAAGGGCTGCCGCCGTAACTGACTCGATTCCGAAAGCGGCTCCGCCCTTTGGATCGCCGGACGCGAGCCGCCCAGCCAGGAACATCCCTGCGGCGCAGGCAAAAAGGGCCGACAGGACATAGGCGTTGATGATCGTGCGCTTCACCGGCACGCCGTTCATACGGGCGTTGAATTCATTGCCACCGGCGGCAAAAAGATAGAGACCAAACGGTCTGCGATAGAGGATCCACGCCGCGACAAGCGAGGCGACGACGAGCCAGACCAATGCGTTCGGTAGCGGGCCAATTGAGCCCGCCACGGACATCGAAAGCCAATCCGGCACCCTACCCCCAGGAATCGGGAGTATGATCAAGGCGAGACCTTGGCCGATACCCATTGTAGCGAGAGTCATGATGATCGGGTGAACGTTCAGGCGTGCGACACCGTAGCCGTTGACCAGACCGAAAGCGGTTGCAACGGCAATGCAGAGGAGGACTCGCACGAAGGGCGGCATGTCCAGGGTCATTATCGCAGTCGTCACGCTGATGATTGACCCTACTGAAACGTCAAGGCCGCCGGTCAGGATCACGAACGTCTGGCCAAGCGCCGAGATGACAAGTGTGGTCGACTGCGCAAGCAGATTTGAGAGGTTTTCGCCCGCAAGAAAGCCGGGCAGGAAGATGATTGATGCGAGGACCATCAGGACCAGCGTCCCGATCGATAGCCGGATCGCTCCCGCTCGATACGGAACCCTGAGGTAAGTTGCGACGGTGTTCATAAACTCCTCCTCAATGAACGGCAGCGCGCTGATCATGCGTGGAGTGAGAACCCAACGCTGTTCCAAGAATACTCTCTTCGGTGGCTCCAACAGCCGGCGTCTGGCCCACGACCTTCCGGTCGTGGACGATCAGAATGTTGTCACAGAGCCCGATGAGTTCGGCGAGTTCGCGGGAGGAAACGATCACAGCTCCGCCGCGCTCGCTGAAGTCACGAAGCAGGCGGTAGATCTCAGCCTTCGCGCCGACGTCCACGCCGCGTGTCGGCTCCTCGATCACCAGGATGTCCACACCTGAGAGAAGCCAGCGCCCGAGCAGGACCTTTTGTTGGTTTCCGCCGGAGAGCTTTCCAACGGGTGCGCCCGGGTCGGCTGCCGCCACCCGCAGCGACTTGATGATGTCGCGGACGCGCGAAACGGATCTCCATGCGACACTGGCCATGCTACGGTTAAGCTGCTTGCCGAGCGCGATGTTGTCGTAAATTGGCAGACGGAGAAACAGACCTTCCTGTTTACGGTCTTCAGGTATGAAACCGATGCCTGCGGAAATGGCGTTAGAAAAGCCCGAAGAGACGTTCACGGCGCGCATGGATGAATCGGCACCGCGCCGTCGGACCGTGACGGATTTCGGCGGCTCCACACCGACTAACGCTCTCATAATTTCGCGTTGACCCTGCCCTTCAAGGCCCGCAAGTCCGAGGATTTCTCCTCTTTTCACGGAAAACTGAACCGTCGGCCCTTCGGCATCGAGGCGAAGGTTGGAAACCTCAAGCATATGGTCGCCGGTTTCACCCGCCCGCGACGGAAAAAAGTTCTGCAGCTCGCGACCAACCATCGTCGCGACAAGAGAATGAAGGTTGAACTCTTCCGCCTTCGCGGTCTTCACCCACGCTCCGTCCTTCATGACCGTGATCTTGTCACAGAGTTCGAAGACTTCGTTCATCCGATGTGAGATGTAGACAATGGCTTTGCCCGCACCCTTGAGATTCCGGATTACTTTGAACAGATGTTCGACGTCGGCCGAATTCAACGCTGCTGTTGGCTCGTCGAAGATGAAGACGTCCGCATTCGATGTCAGACCTTTCGCGATTTCGACGGCCTGTTGCTGTGCGATCGTGAGCGTGTCGACGATCGCCATTGGATCGAGTTGGGGAAACACGTCCGTCAGCAGACTGCGTGACCTGTCGATTACCTCCGCCCTGTCGATCGAACCGTCGGCGCGCCGTGGCTCGTGACCGAGGAACATGTTCTCCGCAACGGTTAGATTTGGTATGAGGGTGAATTCTTGGAACACCGTCGATACGCCGGCGAGGCGCGCCTCCTTTGGGGTGCGAAAGTTGACCACCTCACCGCGAAGCCGCACGGTTCCAGAGGTGGGCTGATAAACGCCGGACAGAATCCGCATCAGCGTGGATTTGCCCGCACCATTCTCGCCCATCAGGGCGTGCACCGAACCCAGCTCCAGCGAAAAGCGTACGTCCTATAGGACCTTCGTGGCGCCAAACGACTTGTTGATGCCGACCATTTCGACAAGCATGCTCATGAAAGCTTCCATTTTGTTTGAGGTTGGGCGCGGAAAATCCGCGCCCGGCTTGCTTCAGGCCTTGAAGTATTCGAGCAGCTTCTCGTTCGGCATTTCGGTCGGAGCCCAATAGCCGTCAGTGAGATCTGCCCTGTAAAACTGGGAGAGTGTCTCGTCGGTGATCGGCTTGGGACGGTTCGTCCAGTTGCGGTTGATCGGCTTCCCTTCGAGAAGCGAGAACGCGGCGCGTAGCGCGGCGGTGGAGAGCGCCGGCGGGCAAATCGGTCCGATTGACGACAGCTTTTCGTCGTGCCAACGGCGCATCCACCCATTCAGCGCTTCGCCGGTGATCGGCGGTATCGTTGCGGCACCGGCTTCTTGAAGGGCATCCAGAACACCGAGCGACATGTTCGCGCCATCAGTCCAAACGCCGGCGACGTCAGGGTCGGACAGATACAGATTTTCGGCGATTTTCTTGGAATCCTCGTATGACCAGCTGCCGTGCTGTGTCGAGGTAATCTGAAGTCCGGACTTGCTGAAGACTTCCATGGCGCCGCTGTAGCGGTCGGCATCGATCGGATGGCCGGCAACGCCGCGTAGGACCCAAACCTTGCCCTTGTTGCCGAGCTTGTCGACAAGGAACTGAGCCATCACGCGTCCGAAGTAGAAGTCGTCGCCCTGCACCTGGACGGTGAAATCCTCGGTATCAACGCGGCCCAGGTAGACCACGGTCGGAATGCCCGCTGCCTTCGCCTTCTTGATACCTTCCACGGCCGACCCCGTAGTCAGCGGAGCGATGATGATCGCGTCCACCTTCTGTGCGATGAGGTCTTCAATGTCGGCGACCTGCTTGGACGGGTTCAAGTCCGCGCTGCGGAACTGATAGTCGGTGACGCGGTCCTTGTTGCGAGTGATCTCGTATTCCGCTTCAAAGGCGGTCTGGTAGGTGTGGGTCGACCCGGCGAGACCGTAGTGGCTGTGGCCGATCTTCCAGGGACCGGCCTTCGCGAACTTGCCCGCCTCAACGATTAGGTTATCGCCCTCGGACGGCCAAGTGTCGGGAAGAATATTGATATCGTTGGCCGCCCGAAGAATGGTCGGCACGCCGAACGCGCCGGCGGCGAGCAAAGCGCTACCCGCCTGCAGGAATGTACGTCTATTCATAGGTTCCTCCTCTACCGCCCCCCGGCGGCCAGTTTGTCTGATAGTGCGAGAGCCACTGGTCTCCAGCCGTTGCCGGACTCTCCTCAGAACGGCGACGAGCATCATTATAAATCGGCAGACAATCTGTCAATATTTTTAGAGATTAATGATCACATGGGTGCCGAATGTGTGGATAACTCCGTGTTTTTCTTTCGCTTTTGTAATCTTCTGCGGATGCATTAGACAATAGGACAATCATCTAGGTTGGAACACACCCGGAAAGGCAGCCAAATTGTCTACCTTGGCCTCACAAGAGCGTCGTCTGGCTCGAGCTCCGGAATCTTGAGCTCCGTGACCGAGATTCGTCCCCTTATCCCCTCGATCGGCGCTGCTTTCATTGATCGACTGGACCACGCTTTCGGCGCTTCGAACATTCCGGCCCCTCCCGATGTGCAGTTGCTTCCTCGTGGAAAAAGCTATTTTTCGTCTGTTAATCTGTCAATCCCGCATCTGTGATAGCGCCTTTATTACGCCCCGCTGTGTCGCTGGTTGCGCCAACTGCCTGCATTCCCGGTAACTTCAAGGGGTGGAACGCCTCGAGGAACCGCGGCCCGATGCAAGGAATTCGAATCTATTGACTGATTGTCTGATGACGCGTAGTTTTGGCGCATCTGCGCTGATGCGCATCTGGAGGAGCCTGTCTTTATGAAGCAAGCGTATGCTGCAATCTCACGCGAGAAGGCGAAGCCTCTCGTCTTAGAGTGCATCGGAATTGATGAACCGCGGGCGGACGAGATCCTCGTTCGGATCGTCGCGTCCGGCGTCTGTCATACGGACATGGTCGTCCGGGATCAGGGATACGACGTGCCTCAACCGGTCGTCCTTGGACATGAAGGGAGCGGCGTTGTCGAGGCGGTTGGGAGAGAAGTCCGAGGACTCGTTCCCGGTGATCACGTCGCTCTTAGCTACGCCTACTGCGGCAAGTGCGAAAAGTGCCTCACCGGCACGCCCTATTATTGCGAGGATTTCTTCGGCAGAAACTTCCGCGGCACCCGCCCCGACGGCACCTGCCCCATCCATGATACCCATGGCAAGCAGATTAGCGGTTGCTTTTTCGAGCAGTCCTCGTTCGCGACATACGCCATCGCCAGCGAGCGGAACGCGGTTAAGATTTCCAAGGACGTGCCCCTCGAGCTCATCGGGCCGCTCGGTTGCGGCCTCCAGACGGGCGCGGGCGCGGTTTTAAACTGCCTCAAGCCCAAGCCCGGGTCCTCTATTGCGATCTTCGGCGCCGGCGCGGTTGGGATGGCGGCAGTCATGGCATCAAAGATCGCAGGCTGCACGACCATTGTTGTCGTCGATCTCAACGATGAACGTCTCGAGCTTGCCCTCGAACTCGGCGCGACGCACACGATCAATGCCCGCCGGGTAGACAGTGTCAAGGCCATCAAGGAGATCGCTACAGCCGGCGTGGACTTCAGCCTGGAATGCACGAGCTCACCAAAAGTTTTCCGCCAAGCCGTCGATTGCCTTGGAACGCCGGGAACGTGCGGGCTTGTCGGCTCATCTGCCCTCGGCACCGAGGGCACGATCGACATCGGCAACTTCCTATTTGGCCGCACCCTTGTCGGCGTCGTAGAAGGGCAAAGCATTCCATCCGAATTCGTTCCACAGCTGATTGAATATTGGCGGCAAGGTCGCTTCCCGTTCGACAAGCTCGTCCAGTTTTACGGTCTCGACGACATCAACCAGGCGATGGCCGACTCAGAAGGTGGGAAGGTCATCAAGCCAATCCTGCTCACGAACCATTAGGCTCTCGGCGTTCCGGTTGAAATATACGGGGCCGCGAAGACGCTTGCGGCGCCATGGGAAAGTTATGCATTTGGGGGAGAAATGGTTAAGGCACCGCTTAAAAGAGAGACCTTCGATTACATCGTCGTCGGAGGCGGAACGACTGGGTGTGTCGTCACCAATCGATTGAGTGGAGGCGGGCGTCAAAGTCTGCCTTCTCGAAGCGGGTCCAAAGGACATCAATCCGATGATCCATATCCCCGCCGGTTATATCAGGAACATCTACAGCAACAGACTCACCTGGAACTTCATGTCCGAGCCGAACCCGGGCACGAATAACAGGAGCTTCTCCCTGCCACAAGGACGAGTGCTTGGAGGATCGAGTTCAATCAACGGTCTCAATTGTGTCCGCGGTCAGGCCGTGGACTACGACAACTGTGCCGCCGAAGGAGATCCTGGGTGGAGCTACAATGAAATCCTGCCCTACTTCAAAAGATCGGAGCGTCGTATCGGCAATGCTGATGAACGGTATCGAGGACGTGACGGCGAGCTGCCGATCACCGATCTGGATTGGCACCATCCCGTAAGCGATGCCCTGATCGATGCCGCCGTCGAACTGGGGATTCGTTGCCGAGGCCTGACCTTGAGTTCGCGTGCGCGCCGGCAACTTTCCGAGAGGGCGTGGTCGGGTTGCTCGACACGCATCCCGGCCTGACACTCGGCATCTGGCAGGAGCGTCCGGATAGTCTCGGTTTCGTCCATATCAAATCGTCAGACGTCTTCGAGCCTCCTGCGATCCAGCCCAACTATCTCACGCACGAGACGGATCAAAAGGTACTGGTGGGCGGTATGCGGCTGGCGCGGCAGTTGTTTCGGACCAACGCTCTCAGCAGATACATGGATGCCGAGACGTCTCCCACGCCAAATCTCCAGAGCGACGATGAGCTCATCGACTTCGCGCGCCAGAAGGGGACGACGGAACATGCTGGTCATTGCGGGCTCATGTGGCATAAGAACTCGACGCATGTCGAAGTCGGTGCACTTCATGATCTCATGGGTCGCAAAGATGAGCTTCGTTTGACTGCCAAAGGCGAGGCCGACCGGGAGATACATCGGGTCACCGGCGATGCCCCCATTCATATTGTCATGACGATAGAGTAAGTCGCCTGTGTAGACAAAGACATCCTCGATCGTTACGGATGATGTCATATTGCGACCCGGCGGTATAAGTGCGCGCGCGATCCTGACGTCGATCCCAGGGAAAATGTTGTCGACATTGCCGTCAATGCCGCGCATTCGTCCCTCCCGGGCTAGTTGAACTGCGCAGAGCATGTCCCCGGTATCGGTGGCTGTGAGCAGCCACCGGAAGCGCCGGTCCAGCGCCATCATCGAAACCCGTGCCGCGAGCTCTTCCTGCTGGATGTGGAAGTTCGCGTTGGGGAAAAGTTCCAAACCACCCATGTGGTCGAAATGGGCATGCGTCAGGATCACGTGATCGATCTCCTTGGGAGTACAGCCGACCTCGGCGAGGACTTCCTTGGGCGAGAACCAGTTCTGAACGTTGAAGCGCTCCATGAATTCGCGCCCGTGGGAGACGTAGTTCACGCCGCAGTCCAACAGAATCGTCGTCCCGTGACCCTTCAGAAGGGTGTAGCAGTACGGAAGCTTTTCGTTCCCCACGTTGTGTCGACCGTAGACGAGAGAGCTGGTAGGCGCGTCCGGCACCCACGCGAACTCATATTCAAGCCGCACGACTAAGAACGGACATTACTTGATCGAGGTGGCCCTTGCCGAGGGGCAGCAATCATACGTCTAACGCACCCAAGGCGTGGTCGGGCGGGATGGCATTCGTGTGTAGCCGTCCCGCCCGACAAATTCCTAGCCGCGCTGCCTGCCTGGAGCCGAGTAACCGCAGTGGGGGAATCCCGAAAACTGTTGGGGAAGTTGTTTTGTCGGCCTCCTGAACGGGCGCGGTTTCCAGTAGAAATCTTCGCTTTAGATGTCGTCAACCAACTTCACGCGTGATGCGTTTACCCGACCGAACCCACTGGCGCCCTCGACGCTTGTGCGGGCGGTGAGATCGACGCCATCGGCTCTTTCCTCGACGAAGTCGTCGTGGTTGTAGAAAGCCGAGAAATCATGGTCGCGCCGGGCGATCTTATTGAGGTGTTCGGCAGATGCTTGATCTGACATATGGCAACCCCTTGCGATTGAGGAGCGGTTGAGCTCCAGTCCCACTCTGAGATTTGAATAAGTTGGAGTCCCCGCGCGGTCGTTTGGGTTAGCGGCTATTCACTTGCCGACAGCGCCTCACAAGGAGGCACGCCTTTGGCGCACCTCCTTGAGTTGCATCACGCGGGGATGCCGCCGAGGCAGACGTATTTCATGGACAGGAAGTCGTCCATGCCGTACTTCGAGCCCTCGCGGCCGAAGCCCGACTGCTTCACTCCTCCAAACGGAGCCACTTCGGTGGAGATTAGGCCCGTGTTCACGCCGACCATGCCGTATTCAAGTGCCTCGGTGACCTTCCAGACGTTGCGAAGGTCGTTCGCATAGAAATATGCGGCAAGGCCAAACTCCGTATCATTTGCGAGCTCGATGACTTCATCGACGCTCTCGAATTTGAAGACCGGCGCAAGCGGCGCGAACGTTTCCTCGCGAGCAACCTTCATGTCCTTTGTCGCTCCAGACAGAAGCGTCGGCTGGACAAAGGTCCCGCCGTTCTGATGTCTTTCGCCGCCGACGACGACGGATGCTCCGCGGTTAACCGCGTCCTCGATATGGTTGTAGAGCTTCGTCACTGCCTCGTCATTAATCAACGGGCCGATCGTCGCTCCATCTTCAAAACCGTCTGAGACTTTAAGAGCTGCTACGCGGCTGGCCAGCTTCTCCACGAACTTGTCGTAGATGCCGCTCTGGACATACAGGCGATTAGCGCAGACGCATGTCTGCCCGGCGTTCCGGAACTTGGACAGCATCGCTCCCTCCACCGCTTCGTCGAGGTCCGCATCGTCGAAGACGATGAAGGGAGCGTTACCGCCGAGTTCGAGACTCAGCTTCATGATCTTCTGTGCGCCCTGTGTCATCAGGATCCGCCCGACTTCCGTGGAACCGGTGAACGTCAGCTTTTTGACGATCGGGTTCGAGCACACTTCCTCCCCGAACATCCGGGCGTTTCTTGTAGGGATGACGCTGAATAGACCCGATGGAACTCCAGCGCGTTCGGCGAGGTTTGCGAGCGCGAGAGCCGAAAGCGGGGTCTCTGCGGCAGGCTTGAACACGATCGCGCATCCGGAGGCGAGAGCCGGCGCGACCTTGCGGGCGACCATCGCGGATGGGAAGTTCCACGGCGCAATAGCGGCGACGACACCGACGGGCTGTTTGAGGACCAGAAGACGCTTGTCGGCATGGTGGCCCGGAATTGTGTCACCGTAGACACGCTTCGCCTCTTCACCGAACCATTCGATGTAAGATGCGCCGTAAGCCACCTCACCGCGAGCTTCGGCAAGCGGTTTGCCCATTTCGGACGTCAGGATTACGGCGAGGTCTTCAGCGTTCTCCACAACGAGATCATAAAATTTCCGCATGATCGCGGCGCGCTCTTTCCCAGAGCGGGCTGCCCACTTTTTCTGTGCCCCCTTCGCGACGTTGATGGCAACGCGCACATCGTCCAGGTTGGCGCTGGGAAGCGATGCAAGGATGTCGAGAGTGGAGGGATTCTGCACCTCAATCCGTTCGCCGCCTGCTCCATCCCGCTGCCAGACGCCTCCCACGAGCATTTCTTCACGTACGAGAGAAGGATCCTTTAGACGGTTGAGAAGAGTGTTGGAGACAGCCATCAGTGTTCCTTTCGAAGGCCTACCTGTAGTTTCAAATCTGATTTCGTATGTGGGGCGATCGGGCGTAGATCGCGACCATAGGCACAATCAGTAGGCCGACGACCGCCTGCTGGGCAGGGAAACTGAGGCCGAGGCCCACAAGAAGCGACGTCAACACGGTAAGCACGAGGACGCCGAGAACTGTGGCGCCGTAACCGCCTGCCCCACCAAGCAGCGACGTTCCACCAATTACAACCGCAGCCACGGTCGTAAACAGGTACGGATCCCCGACCCCGACGAACCCGCCGCCCGAAAAGCCGAGAAGCAGCATGCCTGTGATCGCCGACATCGCGCCGCTGACGCTATGGATCACCGTCCAGACCTTGAACTCGGAGATTCCGAGGCGCGCGGCAGCAGTCCGACTTCCCCCGATGGCGTAGATGCTACGCCCGAACCAGGTATTGTGCATGAGCCAGCCCAGCGCGATGGCGACGACAGCCCAAATGATGATGACCGGGGGGATCGGCACGCCGAAAAATTTCCCGTTGAACGCTGAGATGTTGCGCAGCCATTCGGGGACGGGGGCGAATACTGTGCCACCGAACTGCGAACCCAGCGACGTGTAGATCTGTACCGCCCCGACCGCGGCGAAGCCCACCCCGAGCGACATAATCAGTGCTTGGCCCTGAAGCTTGAAACTCAGGGCGCCGTTGGTGGCGCCGACAAGGGCGCCTAGCAACAACACCAGAAGCATGGCTAAGGGAGCCGGCAACCCTGCCACCATTAGGCTTGGCAAAAGAATGTTGGCCCCCCCGATGATGTACGGAGTGGAAAGATCCAGCGCTCCCACCAGTGCGCACAGCGTTTGTCCGATCGACGCGAGCCCGAGGAAGGCGGCAAGTAGAAGGATCGAACGCGCGTTCTGCGACGATACGAAGCCCGGAACGAGGAGCGCACCGAGCACGAGCAGGCAGGCGAGCAATCCGAAACCGATCGAGATGCCTTTGTAGGTACGGAGCGGGTTCGACCGCATCGTCACGCCGGTGTCAGTCTTCATGACCGTGGAAACCATTTTCGTTGTCCTCTCAAGCGGCGGCTCGCCGGCAGATCACGAAGACGTTGACGAGCAACGATCCAACTAGGATTAGGCCGAATGCCATCTGCGTTACGAAGCCGGACACGGTGCCGAAGTTGAAGGTAGAAAGCAGATAGGAAATCAGGAACATGTTGATGGCACCGAGGGTCGAACCCAATGCTCCACCACGCCCACCGGACAGGCTCGCGCCACCAAGTACCAGCGCCGTAACGGCCTGAAGTGTATAAGTGCTCCCCTGAGTTGGATCGCCCGAAGAAATGAGCGAGGTGTAGCTCAGAGCGGCAAGCCCGGTGAAGGCGCCCCCGACGACATGAGCGATGATGCGGACCGTATCGACGGGCACCCCGCTCGTGTACGCCATCCGTTCATCCGAACCGGTCATGCGAAGATTGCGATAGAACATCGTCCGCCGGAGACCAGCCCAAACGACATATGCCACCAGGAGCAGAAAGAGGACGGGGGAGAAAACACTCGTGCCGGCACCCCAACTCAACATCCAGTCTGGAGCGACACCTCCGGGCCGTGACATGACCATCAGATTGATGCCGGAAAGTACGAGGAACCCGGAGAGCGTAACGATGATTGGCGCGACCCGGACGTAGATGATCACCAGAGCCTGTATAAGCTGGAAAGCTGCTCCAAGTCCGATCGCCCACCCGATGACCGCAACGGGATTGGTGACGCCGTTTCCGACGAGCCAAGTGATCAGGGTAACATTGATGAAACCCATCAGGGGTCCGACCGAAAGGTCGACGGCTCCCCTGCCCGCCATCACGATAGGCGTGATGGCAAGCGCCGTGAGGATGAGTGGCGTGGCGACGAGGATCGCGCCGGCGATACCGTTCATTGTGAAGAGCCCGTGGCCGCGTGTCGCGACCGCGGCGAGGAGCACGATGAACAGACCGGCCGGGACGAAAAGGGAGCGGTCTCGAGCGAGCTGTCGAATGGCGTTGCTGGACATCATGCGGTCCTTTCCAGGTCGAACTCGACGGACGTGTTTCGGGACTGTCCGAACATTGCTGCGAGAATGGGCTCTTCGGCGATGTCACCACCAGAGAGCGACCGGAAGAGCCTTCCGGCAAAGAAGACGTCAACGCGATCGGCGAAGCCGATAAACTCCTCGATCTCACTCGACAGATAAATCACGCTGCCGCCCTTATCGGCAAAGATGCGAAGTTCACGGTAGAGGTCCCGCTTGGTCCCGAGATCAACTCCCCGCGCGGGATCGTTGAGGACGATGACCTGCGGATCGTTTGCGAATGCTCGGCCGATCAGCACTTTCTGCTGGTTCCCTCCAGATAGCGAGGTGATCTTGTTCGATGGGCTGCCTATCTTGATGCGCAATCGGTCGACCTCTCGCTTGAACATCGGCTTGAGCGAGGGCTTCCGGATCACACCGAGCGGCCCCATATTCTTGCGGTAGACACCAATCGCTAGGTTTTCGAAGATGCTCTGCTGCGGAAAGATGCCTTCCCGCTTCCGGTCTCCGGAAACATAGGAGATCCCAGCCCTCGCCGCTTCGTCGAGTGTGCCCACCGAAGTCATTTTTCCCGTGTCGGCGCAGCGGACCTGAACGTCGCCTCCGAACGGCTGGGCAATCCCTGCGACGGCGCGAACGAAGGCATCCTGACCTTGTCCGTCGAGACCCGCCACGCCGACGATGGCGCCCTGAGGGAGATCGAAATCGAAAACTGCCGCTGTCCTGTGGGTTGCGAGGTTCCGCGCTGTCAGGATCGCACCCGCGCCGGCGCCGCCTTTCGAGGCGTAGTCCTTGGCCTCGCTCGCACGACGGTCAGAATGGGTCATCATCGCGAGCAGGTTTGCTTCGGTAATGTCGTGCTTCTCGAGCACACCGACGGTGACGCCGTCACGGAGGATTGTGGCTCGGTCGGCGATGCGTACGAGCTCCGCGATCCGATGCGTGACAATCAGGATTGTCGCGCCGCTGGCCCGCATACGGTCGATTTCCTCGTGAAGACGGATCGTGGAGTCGAGGTCCAGTGCCGCGGAGGACTCATCAAGGATGAGAACCTTCGGGCGGCGCAGGATTGCACGAGCGATCACGATCCACTGCTTGATACTGAGAGGCAGGCGCCCGACGACTTCATTGAGGTCAACCGGCTTGCCGACGAGACGCGCGAGGATTGTCTCAGCTTCACGCCAGCGATCGTCGGTGTTGCCCTCGGAGCAAAAAATGCCATCCCGCCCGACAAACAGGTTGTCGAAAACGCTTGCTTCCTCCGCGACCAGCACTTCCTGGAAGATGGTGGCCAGACCGACGCGTTTTGCGTCAACTGGGGAAGTGATCTGCTCGCCAAGGATGGTTACCTTGCCGGCGTCGGGGTGCAGCACGCCTGACATGATCTTTGCCATCGTGCTCTTGCCGCTACCGTTTTCGCCGACAATCGCGTGCACTTCTCCGGCATAGGCTTCGAAGTCACATTTCCTGAGTGCCTTTGTCTCGCCAAACGACTTGGCGACGTCGACCATCCTGATAGTGCTTTCATTATGCATTGCAGAACCTCCGGCCGCCCTGTCCGCCAGAGCAGCTATCCGCTTCGTCAGGATCCGCCTCGCGACTGACATCGCCAGGCGGAATAAGACTTACTTGACGGGCTTCCAGGGATCGGCCGGACGCTCGAAGTATTGATCGGCGACAGCAGCCGGGAACCAGCCATCGGCCTTCGGCTCGACGAAATCCGTTGAATTGAGATCGCAGTTCTCGGGGATCGCCGCACGAACTTCTTCGATCGTGTAGGGCAAGACCGGACGAAGGAAGGTCTGGACCTTGGGTCCCTGCCCTTCGAGCGTGCGGAGCATGATCTCCCACATCTGCTGCATCTCGCGACGAGGCGGCCAGATATGGAAGCTGGCATCCACCCAGTCAGGGTTCTTCCGCCAGTAGCACGCCGCGGACGCCTCGCCACCGAGTGTGATCGGAACCATCGGGCGGCCCGACTGAAGCATCGCGTTCAGCACGCCGTTTTCCTGAGCGCCTTGCGTAAGGATCCCGTCGATCTGGGCAGGATTGGTCGCTAGGAACTTCTGGACTTCCACTTGTGCGACCTGGTCGGTCCACTTGCCAGCCACTTCGCCGACAACGGTGATATCCGGATACTTGGCAAGTGCTTCCTTCGCTCCCTTGTCGAAGCTGTCGGAAGACGCGAAGCCGGGGATACCCGAAACGAGAAGGACATTGCCCTTTCCATTTATCTTCTTAGCCAGCCACTCGGCCATTTGTGCGCCGCCCTGAGCGTGATTGGCGGCCCCGTTGATCGCATACGGCGACGTCACGTAACCTGAGAACGAGAAGACTGGAACGCCGTGATTGTAAGCATACTCAATCGTCTGATTCAGCGCGGTGACGTTGGAGCAGCAGATGATGATGGCGTCGACGCCGTCGTCGACCATTTGACGCATCTGCTGAATCTGGACTGCATCCTTGAGGTCGGACTGCGTGACCACGACATCCGAAACAAGGCCAGCTTTCTTGGAGCGGGGAAGGAGGTCATTCATGACCGCGTCAAGGGCGGCAGCGCGCCAGGTGTTTCCGGCATAGCTGCTAGCATAGCCGATTTTCCACGGCGGTCCCTTTTTAGGCTTAAAATCCTTGTAGGCGCTGGCGCCGAGTGGAATCTGCGGATCGACAATCTTGTAGATTTCCTGCTCGGATGCCGGCAGTTGGTCGACGCCATCGGCGTGAGCGACCGTGGTGAGGACGCCGACCGCAGTCAGCGTCCTCAAGGTCCATTTTAACATTTCCATCATATCGACCTCCTCCCAGGGGTGTGTTTGTCAGGCGACTTTGGTGCGCGTTTCGGATGTCTGCTGAATTTCCTCCAGGATCGGCAGCAGGTACTTGCGGAACTCGGTGTAATCTTCGGTCACCGGAAAATGTCCGAGTTTTTCCATCGTCCAGAACTTGCTGCCCTTGACGAGGTCGGCGGCGATTTTGGTATCGGCCGGCGAAGTGTTCGGGTCGTACTCACCCGTGAGGAAGTACAGCATGCACTTCGACGTATCGATCTTGCTTGCCTCTTCAGGCGTAACGTTGTGATCGTAGTAGTAGTAATAGAGGTCGCCGGCGAAGATGCCCGGACCGCCGCAGCTGTATTCCCACTGGATTTCGCGAACGTTCGCTTCTGGCGAGTAGGGCGAGATGTTCAGCATCATAGCCGCGCCGATCGAAGTACGGTTGACGTTGGGATTGTCGAACTCTCGGCGGATGCCGGCCATGCCGACGTCAACATATTCGGCTGCGGAACGCAGCGCGCCTTCGACCGAAATGGTCGCCCGGAAATTGTCCGGATAGTTCGATGCCAGGTCGATAGCCAAGTGGCCGCCCATGGAGCTTCCCATATAGACGGGACGGTCGAGGCCGAGAGCCTTCGAAAGCACAAGCTGGAAGTCCATCATGAACTTCTTCGTCATATTGTATTCCGTCTCCCACCAGCGGACGCCGTAGGGCGGAAGCGACTTGCCGTGGTACGGCAGATCGAAGGCGATGACGCGGAAGTTCTTCGTAACTTCCTCGTCGCAGAGCAGGTGACGATATTGGCGGCCGTCGGAGCCTGCCGTGTGGCCGACAAGCAGCGGAATGCCCTGACCGGCTTCCTCGTAGTAGACGCGATATTCAATGCCGTCGATCGTCAGGTAGATGTACCGGCCGGTGATCGGATCGTGCTTGATCATGCTGCTGCTCCTTCCGTGCGTGCGTTGCGCATCAGCGTCGTCATGCGGTTGAGAGCTGGCAGATACGCGAAGGTCTCGTTGGTGTTGCTGAGGTGGAGGCCGTGCTTGACGCTTGACGATTGCAGGCACTGATAGAAGGGAAGCGGTTTGTGCTGCAGCAGTGCCTCCCACTGTTCGCCCGTTCCGCGAATGACGATCTTGCACTTGTCGTCGTCGTACCTGGCCTCTTCAACGTTCGCCAATTTGCCGTCTTCGAAGTGCAGAGCGACAGAACGTTTGGGAAAATCCAGTTTAATGATGCCGGTGAGATACCGGGTTTCGCGCTTGAATTCGAAGTCCTCACGCGCGAGCTGAGTGAACTTCTCGAGATTGATAGCCAATTTCGGCTCCTCCTTGTTGATCAGCGCGGCAATTCCGCGCTTCGGTTGCTGCCGCCACTCCCCGTGACGACCGGTTAGATGCCCATTTCGTTGAAGACTTCTTGGGCGTGGCGGAAACTGTCGATGCCAGCAGGAACGCCTACATAGACCGCCACTTGCAGTAAGATTTCCTGGATCTCCTCTTTTGTGACGCCGTTGTTGATCGCGCCGCGCACGTGCCCCCTAAGTTCGTGGGGACGGTTGAGGACCGAAATCATCCCGAGGTTAAGAATAGACCGAGAGCGCCTATCGAGGCCTGGTCGGTTCCAGATCTTGTCCCAGCAATACTCCGTCACGAGTTGCTGCATGGGCCAGGTGAAGTCGGTCGCCTTCCCAAGAGCGGCGTCGACATATTCATCACCCATGACTTCACGACGCGTTGTGAGCCCATGGGCGAATTGCTCGGACGGCACAGGCTGATCCCTACCGTTGATCTTGACTGTCGCTGCTTCCAATACGGTCATGCAACAAAGCTCCCTACCTTGTTCGTTTGGGTATTATTGACAGATTCGCAGACAATCTGTCAATTTGTTTCTGTAGGTTCAGGGCTTCAATCCCGTGAACCGCAACGGCGCTTACGCGTGGTCCGTCACGTACTGGATTATGCGGGTGTGATCCTCCGCAGGACCGAGCTCCCTCTGCGCCGCTTCCCAGGCATCGGCGGTGCTTGCGAGAGCCTCTAGGCGCAGGCCGAGCGTCTTAGCGAGATCGGCAGCAATTCGGATGTCCTTCGCCATGAGTCCCAGCGCGAAACCGGAGCCGAATGTTTCGGACAGGATGAACTGCTTCATCTTTAGCTCCGTCGCATTGTTCTTGCCCGAGGAGGAGTTCAGAATATCCACAATAGTGTCAGGCTCTAAGCCGAATGAACGGCCGAGAACCACGGCCTCAATTGCGGCGAGTACGCCAGCGCCAGAAACGAAGTTGTTGATTGCCTTCATCGCATGGCCCGATCCGACTGGGCCAGTTTTAAAAACCTGCGAGCCTATCGCCTTGAGCAGAGGCTCCGCCTCTTGAATGTCGGTTACAGCACCGCCCGCCATGATGGTCAGGGTCCCCGACACGGCCCGCTTGACGCCGCCGGACACCGGAGCGTCCACCAGCCTGAGTCCCCGTGCGACGAGCTCGACCCAGAGCTCACGAGTGTCGTTCGGAGCAGAAGAACTCATGTCAATGACGAGAGCGTTTGGCTTCAGGCCGCCACAGGCGTTGCCGGTCAGGAGTGCATCGCGGACGATGTTGCCGTTGGGCAACATGGTAATGACGTAATCGGCGCCTTTCATAGCGTCTGACATCGTCTCGGCGGCGTAACCGCCCGCTTCTGCAAGGATCTGTCGCGCGTCTTTCGAGAGATCAAATCCGAATACTTGGAAACCTGCCGAGATTAGGTGTTGGGCCATGGGCTGCCCCATCGCGCCGAGGCCGATGAAAGCCACGCGCGTTGTGTTGACTGTCGCTGACAATTCTTCCTCCAAGTTCAGGCAGGCATCAAAACGCCTGCTCATCTTTCAGATGGAATAAACTGATTATCAGACAATCTGTCAATCGGAAAATTCAAGACTCGTTGACGGCGTTCTTTCTCAGATACTCAAGCGCCACCTTGGCGGCTTGGTCGATGTGGTGTTTGCAGGCAGCCGCAGCCAGGGGGCCATTGCGATTCTTGATGGCCTCTGCGATTTCCTTGATTTCAGCGACACTGTGAGCAAGGCGACCCGGCTGTGTCATCGAGGTCATGCGCAATAGGTTGATTCGATTGTGGAGAGAGGTTAGCAACTGCCTGACGAAAACGTTCTTGCTACCGTCCATCAGACAATTATAAAAAGCATTCTTGGCGTCAATCAACCGGCTTCCAACTCCGCTTCCAGCGGCGGCCTCGAACTCGACCACCGCGGCCTGAAGCGTTGCGATGTCCTGAGCCGTACCATTTTCTGCGAATTGCTGCCCGGCGAATCCTTCGAGAAGAGCGCGCACCGTATACAATTGCGCAGCTTCCTCATAGGTGATCGTGCTCACGACCGGTCCCTTGTGAGGAAAACTAGTAATGATCCCTTCGGCCTCTAACTGACGCAGGGCCTCGCGAACTGAGGTCCTTCCGACGCCGAGCATTTCACAGAGCTCGCGCTCGACAAGCCGCTGCCCGGGTTTGAACCGGCCTTTAGCGATGGCCTGCCGCAGGGTCTCTTCGACCTTTACGCGCAAGGTCGCGCTCTGTTTCGCAATCTGTAGATCTGACTCCATCACCATCACCAAAAAGGGACCGCCCCCCGCACCACCACGTGCATACCAGAGATACATATGGCGGTTTATCGAAGATATCAACGTGGATTGTCTGATAGCTGATAATCGGCTAACACGTTTGCGCAGATATTTTCCTCGCCGAACAGGCTCTCATTGCCCCTGATCGTCAAATTGGTTGCCGCACCGCAGCCGTTCCCGGCCGGCGCCACTAGCGAAAATTCCGGCTGTTGATCTTTAGCGTATCGATATGAAGATGCGGTGTGAACAGATTCGTTACCCCAACACCGCTCAGTCGCCAGTAGGTGATTCTGCGCCAGGCTGATCGGGGCGGCGGCTGTCTGCGTAACAAGCCGCTGAGGGCTTCACGCGCGCTCCATTCACTGGGCGTTGAGCACCGTGATTGACTGATCATGCCAGCTCGGGTTAAGAACTTCACCAAAAAGGTATTACCTCATACCTCATATCCGGGAGGAGTTCATGACTTCGGTTGCGCTGTTCGGGGCTGGTGGAAAAATGGGATGCCGCCTGACAAAGAATCTCAAGGGCTCTCGGTTCGACGTTCACCACGTCGAAGTGAGCGCCGGCGGAAAGGCTCGCCTTATGAGAGAGCTCGGCATCGGCACGGTTGACGTCGACCAGGCACTCGACGGCGTTGAGGTGGTCATATTGGCTGTCCCGGACACCGCGATAGGCAAAGTGGCCTCGAGTATCGAGACGAAACTCCCGCCGGGTACTATGGTGGTCGCGCTCGACGCCGCGGCTCCGGCGGCCGGACACCTGCCGGATCGTCCGGACCTGACGTATTTTGTCACCCATCCATGCCATCCTCCGATCTTCAACGACGAGACGCACCCGGATGCGAAGCGCGATTTCTTCGGTGGAGTGGCGGCCAAGCAGCACATCGTCTCGGCGCTGATGCAAGGCCCCGAAGAGCACTATGCTCTTGGCGAAGAGGTGGCCAAAGTGATCTGGGCGCCCGTCATGCGATCGCACCGAGTCACGGTTGAACAAATGGCCTTGCTCGAGCCCGGTCTGTCGGAAACGGTCTGCGCCTCGCTCCTTGTAGTCATGCGGCAGGCTATGGACGAATGCGTCGCCCGGGGAGTGCCGAAGGAAGCGGCTCGGGATTTCCTGCTCGGCCACCTGAACGTCCTGGGGGCGGTGATTTTCGAGGAAACGCCTGGCGTCTTCTCAGACGCATGCAACAAGGCGATCGAATTCGGCATCCCTGCTCTGATGAAGGAGGACTGGAAGAAAGTATTCGAGCCCAAGGAAATCGAGGACAGCATCCGGCGCATCACCTGACGACCTCCATTTTCCTTAAGTCGGAGCCGCAGGATCTATGAGCGCAACCCATCGCTCTGAACGGACATGGCTCCGTAAGCGCCGGCCCATCTTCCAGTCGCCGCGGATGAATCGTCTTGAGGAGGCAATTGCGTGCAGCAAGGCTGGCGGACGTTTTCGCGTTGGGAGGACACGTCCGGCCGGGTCAGATTTCGAAGGCGGTCGGAAACAGGAAACCTCGCCATGGTGGAGGCAGCGAGGCAGCGGCGAAGGCGATCGAAGCTGCGAAGTTGCCGGAAGATCAGTGACTTCAATAGCGGAGGCGCCTAGTCCAATCTTTCGAATTCTAGGGCATTCTGGAGGATATTCTCAGTGGCAGGTCACTCCGTGAACTTGGAACCCGCTTTGCAAGATCACGCCGACGATGCTACCGCCAAAGAGAACGCTGGCTCTTCTACGCATTTGGTGTTTGCTGGCCCGTCGTCCATCTGGAACCTGGATAACATCTCGAAAAGCGAGGCTGCCTCTTTCGCGAGATTGTGGACGGCAGCGGTCGACTCTTCCACCATCGCTGCGTTTTGTTGTGTCGCTGATTCAATCTTTCCTACTGAGAGATTGATGTCCTTGAGCCCGTCGGCTTGAACGCGAGAAACTTGAGCAATGGCGTCGACGTTTTGATTAACACTCTGCACCTGAACAACGACTTGTCCCAACGCATTGCCGGCTTGGTGCACGCGCTGGACCCCATCATTGATATGTAGGTTAGATACCTCAACCAAGGACTTGATTTCTTTCGCGGCCGCCGCAGACCTTTGCGCCAGGTCTCTGACCTCCTGCGCAACCACCGCAAACCCACGGCCGGTCTCACCAGCACGTGCCGCTTCAATGCCTGCGTTCAACGCCAAGAGGTTTGTCTGAGACGCGATTTCATCGATAACGCCGATGATGTCGCCTATTTCAACCGAAGAGGCCCGAATTTTTGTCATAGCCTCAACAGCATCGCGCATTATAGTGCCTGACCTCTCGACATTCTCTTTGGTTTCACCGACCAGGACCCCTGCTTCGTGTGCCCTATGGCTAGCGTCCACCACCTGCCTTGTCATATCTGCGAGGACCGACGCCGTTTGCTCAACAACTAAAGCTTGCTGCTCCGTCCTGGTCGCGAGTTCGCTCGAGGAAGTACGGATTTCCTCAGCACCTGCAGCAATCGCCTGCGCATTACAGTTCACCTCGAACATCGCATCACGAAGCTGGCTGATCGCTGAATTGAAGTCCAATCTGAGCGGCTCAAGAGCTTCCGTGAAAGGCCGATCGAGCTGAATGTGAAGATTGCCTTTCGACAATTGTTTCAAAGCCTCGGCAACTTGCTCAACGGCTGAACTAGTCTGTTCGGCAGCCCGCTGGCGCTCTTCCCCTTCCTTCTCCAAACGCTGCCGCTCAGCATCCTGTCGATGATGTTCGGCAATCGCATCGCGCTCAGCTTTTTCTGAGAGATGGGTCTTAAGGCTGGATATCTGCCTAGCTAGCTGGCCGATTTCATCCATTCGTCGCTCGATTACTCGGTCAATCTGCATGTCGCCGGCTATCATTTGACGGACTGACTGCTGCAGCCTTGCCAGAGGCGCTATGATTGAGCGGGTAGTGAGCGCTGCCGCAAATATCCCGAACAAAGCAGCCACACTTAGCGCAGCGAGGGTCAGGGATTTAAACTCGTCAGAAGCCGCTTTGACTTTGCCACCTACGCCCTGGTTTAATGCTTGCTCGTAATCAATTAATTTGTTCAAAGCACCAATCCATGCCGTCAACTTGGGTCGAAGTTGATTTAAGAGGAGTGGCTTTGCCTGGTCTTTTTTTCTATCCAGTGTCAGCTTGATAACTTCGGCGATTAGTGGTTCCGCTTCATTCTGGAATGCCTTTAGACCATCGACAAGACGATGCTCAGCGGCAGTGCTGAAGACATCAGCATTCACGGCCTTCTGCAATTCCGCAGCGTTGGAGGCATAGGACGCCTGCAGCTTTTTCATCATCGCGATTGTCGTCGCTTCATCCGTATCTGAGTCGGTCAAAACGATGTCGCGCAATGCCATTGCTCGATCACGGACCGCTCCGAGCATATCAATGCCGTTCCGGTATTTTTGGCTGTTACTGCCATTTATGAGGCTGAGCTTAGCGTTTATCTCATTCACCTGCCTGATTGACGAAACGGACAGAACTCCCATGGCGAACAACAGCAACCCGAAAGCCATCGACAAACGCAGCGCCACGCCAAATTCCCGAATATCGCGCATACTAATTCCTCCGCCGCTGGAAGCAAATTTGTTGAACGAGGTGAGTTAGCGTCTAGTCCATCTTTCCGGGCTGTCGACGCTTATGAGGCAAACCGTGCTGCGTCATGCAGCAGCATCGAAGTTCCACTTCGAGAAGTGGTATAACCTTATACCTGATACCTTTAATTCGAGTTAAAGTGGTCCTACTCAGATACCGACAACGAACGCCTCAAAATTGGTATTGGACAGCAGTGTTCGGCGAGCTCCGCGGCCAACTGGCCGACCGGAAAAAGGTGTGTTTACAGCATTCCCGATGGACGCAATGCCGCCGATAGCCAGTCCACATTGCCTGCTCGGCTAACATGGCAATGGGGTTTGCCTCGTCCATTCATAATTGCGAAGTTGGGGTCCAGAACCGAAAGAGTGTCGAGGCTAACCTGACGTACTTCAAACAATCCTGAGTTTAGATCTACGTGTCTATGATGGATTGGTGTCTCAGGCACAAAAGAGAATACGGTCCAGCAACTGGCATACAGCCCAGAAAAAAAGACCCCGCAGGCAAAGCCTGCGGGGCAAACGCTCTGTATGAGACCGGAGGGAGACCCGGCTCACGTTCACAGAGCGAGGGAATGTCAAGAACTTAATCTATCAATCTAAGCAGCTTTTCGAGCGAGGACTTGGCGTCGCCATAAAACATGCGCGTGTTGTCCCTGTAGAACAGCGGATTTTCGATGCCCGAGTAACCAGTGCCTTGGCCTCGCTTGGACACGAATACCTGCTTTGCCTTCCAGCATTCGAGCACCGGCATTCCGGAGATTGGAGAGTTCGGGTCTTCCTGTGCTGCAGGGTTGACGATGTCGTTCGAGCCTATGACGATCGCCACGTCCGTTTCCGGGAAGTCATCATTGATTTCGTCCATCTCAAGAACGATGTCGTAAGGCACCTTCGCTTCCGCAAGCAGCACGTTCATGTGACCGGGGAGACGGCCAGCTACTGGATGGATTGCAAAGCGTACGTTCTTGCCCTTACTGCGCAGCTTGCGGGTCACTTCCGAAACCGCACCTTGAGCCTGTGCCACCGCCATGCCGTAGCCTGGAATGATAACGACAGAGTCAGCATCATTGAGCGCAGCTGCAACTCCGTCTGCATCGATGGCCACCTGTTCACCGATTATTTCCGTCGCCGGAGCCGTCGTACTCCCGAAGCCTCCGAGGATGACGGAGATGAAGGATCGATTCATCGCCCGGCACATGATGTAGGAAAGAATTGCACCCGACGAGCCAACCAGAGCGCCAGTGACGATAAGGAGGTCGTTGCCGAGGGTGAAACCGATGGCCGCGGCTGCCCAGCCCGAATAACTATTCAACATGGAGACCACGACTGGCATGTCGGCTCCGCCAATGCCCATGATCAGGTGAAAACCGATGAATAGAGCCAAAATGGTCATGGCAGCGAGCGGCCACAGATCATTACTTTGAAAATAGAACCCCAAAAGGATAACCGAAGCGATCGCGCAGCCGGCATTGAGAACATGGCCCCCCGGCAACTTCATAGCCTTACCATCAACCTTGCCTGCGAGTTTCGCGAATGCGATGACTGAACCCGTGAAGGTGACCGCACCGATGAACACGCCGAGGAACACCTCGACCTTCATGATCGAGACTAAGACACCAGACGGGTCCGCAAGTTTGTGTGCCAAAACTTTCGCAAAGCCCGTCAGACCTGCGCGAGACGTTTCTTCCATTCCTGCGACATCCGCTAGCTGGAGATGTGCGTTGAAACCGATGAATACGGCAGCGAGGCCAACGAATGAATGCAATGCTGCGACGAGCTGGGGCATTTCGGTCATCTGCACGCGCCTGGCAACAACCGCACCAAGTGCAGCGCCGAGGAGGATGACAGGAAGGATGAGCGATAGAGAGCTGAAGTCGGGCGAGAGGATGGTGGCACCGCCAGCCAGAACCATCCCGACCACGCCATACCAAACAGCTCGCTTGGCGCTCTCTTGGCCTGATAACCCCCCAAGCGACAGGATGAACAGAACGGCAGCGAAAAGGTAGGTTGCTGATACAAGTCCAAGATTCATTGGTGCCGCCCCCTCACGACCTTTGGAACATGGCAAGCATGCGGCGGGTGACCATGAAACCGCCTACGATATTGATAGTGGCAACCAGTACCGACAGTGCAGCGAGGATCACGACCAGCCAATTTCCCGAACCGATCTGCAAAAGGGCCCCGATAACCACGATGCCAGAGATCGCGTTGGTAACGGCCATCAGCGGAGTGTGCAGCGAATGGCTTACGTTCCAGATCACCGAGAATCCGATGAAGCAAGCGAGAGCGAAGACCACAATGTGTGCCATAAACTCAGACGGCACATAGGACCCGATCAAGGCTAGTAGCAGAGCACCAATAACGAGCAGCCCCACCTGACTGGTCGTTTGCTTGCGAAAGGCGGCGGCTTCCGCGGCCCGCATTTCTTCCGGTGTTGGCTCCCTCACCTTCTCCTTTGGTTTGGCGGGGGCAATGGCCTGGATCTTCGGCGGCGGTGGCGGATAGGTGATCTCGCCGCCCTTGGTCACGGTCGCGCCGCGAATAACGTCGTCTTCCATGTTGTGGTTGATCACGCCATCCTTGTTAGGCGTGAGATCGGACAGCATGTGGCGGATGTTCGTCGAATAGAGGATGGAGGCCTGAGCCGCCATGCGGCTCGGGAAATCGGTATAGCCGATGATGACCACACCGTTCGGAGAGACGATACGCTGATCGGGAACGGTTAGATCGCAGTTGCCACCGCGCTCGGCGGCCAAGTCGACGATGACAGAGCCGGGCTTCATCATGGCGACCATGTCTTCCAGCCAGAGCTTGGGAGCTGGGCGACCAGGTATCAGCGCCGTGGTGATGACAATATCTATTTCTGGCGCAAGGGCTCGGAATTTCGCAAGCTGCTTCTCGCGGAATTCCGGCGAGGAAGGCGCCGCATAGCCACCCGTTGCAGCGCCATCCTGGTTTGCTTCGAATTCAAGGAAGACAAAGTTCGCACCCATGCTTTCGATTTGTTCGGCCACTTCGGGACGAACATCGAAGGCGTGTACTATGGCACCGAGGCTGACAGCCGTACCAATCGCTGCAAGCCCAGCTACGCCGGCACCAACTACGAGAACCTTTGCCGGCTGCACTTTGCCAGCAGCCGTCACTTGGCCAGTGAAGAAGCGGCCGAACTGGTTGCCCGCCTCAATGATGGCGCGATACCCGGCGATGTTGGCCATGGAGGACAGCGCGTCCATTTTCTGTGCACGGGAGATGCGTGGCACCATGTCCATGGCAACGGCCGTGATGTTCTTGTCCCGAAAGGTCTCGAGAAGATCCGGGTTCTGAGCCGGCCACAGGAAGGAAATCAGCGTTTGACCATCTTTCAGGCTCTTCGCTTCATCCCCTTCGGGACTGCGAACTTTCACCACGACATCGGAAGCTACGATGAGAGCCCTCGCGTCAGGCACGACCTCTACGCCCACGGAGCGATATGCATCATCTGAAATACCCGACCTGCTCCCAGCTCCCGCCTCGACCAAGCAATTATGGCCCAATTTTCTTAATTGGACGGCAGATTCGGGAGTCAGCGCTACTCTCGCTTCCTCTGGATACCGTTCTTTTAATGCCCCTATACGCACTGCCGCCTCCCTACATGAGATATCTCTGTTACCTGCTCGACGGCATCGACTTGGAGCAAATGTGCCCACCCCATATTGACCCAGGGTTTGCCTTGCGCTTAACCAATTGCTCGAGGCGCTCGCCGCCGTCCCCCCAGTTCGACGTCTATCCGACTTAACTGCTCGAGCTTGGCGCGCCGGGATGATACTTGCTGTCCAGGTCGTTGATCGCCCTGACATTGCCCGCAGACTGGCCGCCTTCGTCGAACGTCTTGCCCAGAAACGTTTCGGCGATCGACTTAGCGTGCTCGGGTCCGATTACACGAGCACCCAACGTGATGATCTGCGCGTTATTCGAAAGGGCAGCACGCTCGGCGGAATAGGTGTCGTGCGTCAGGGCGGCGCGGATGCCCGGAACCTTGTTCGCTGCGATGCAGACGCCAATTCCCGTTCCACAAACGAGAATGGCCTTGTCGTATGTGCCGTCGAGCACGCCAGAGGCGACGCGCTCCGACAGATTGGCATAAAACCGATCGGGACCGGCCTCGGTTCGCGAAACTTCATACACGTCAAAGCGACCTTTCAGGTGTTCGGCCAAAACCTTGGCGAGACTTTCGCCTGCGCTGTCTCCTGCAATGGCAACCTTCATTCTCTCTCTCCTAGGAGTTTGGCGGCGCATTTCGCAAGGATGTCGAGGTACCCCTCGACGTTCCATGCCGAACGGCCGATGAACAGCCCATCGATGTGCGGGCTCGAAATCAGTTCTTCGCAGTTCTGCGGATTGACCGACCCGCCATAGAGGCAGGGGACTTTTCGGCCGACCACCTCTTCGGCGACAGCGATAATTTCGGCCTGACGCGCATCCGCGTACTCGGCGGTTGCCGGAATGCCCTTCTCGCCGATGGCCCAGACGGGCTCGTAGGCAAGGAGGACCTCGGCCGTTTTCTGCGAAGCGATCAATTTCGAAAGCGCGCCGCGTACCTGGGCGGCCAGAACTTCCGGTGCGTTACCGCTGTCGCGGTCTCTCAGTGTCTCACCTATGCAGATCAGCGGAATAAGACCGTGCCGGACGGCGGCCTCGGTCTTTAAGCCCACCGTTTCGTCGGTCTCCCCGAAGTGTTCACGCCGCTCAGAGTGGCCGAGTTCGACCAGATCGAGATTGCAGTCCTTCAGCATCAGCGGCGAGACTTCGCCCGTCCACGCGCCCTGGTCGGCCCAGTGCATGTTCTGCGCGCCGACCTTTACGGAGGTTTGGGCGAGCATCGCCTTGACCTCGCGAAGGACGGTGAAAGCCGGAATGACGAAGCGCTGGATGCGCGGATTACGCGTCGCATCTGCGGCCTTGAGGCCGCGCGCAAAGTGCTCGGCCTCCGCAAGCGTTTTGTTCATCTTCCAGCTGGTGCCAATCCAGAAGCGGGATTTGTCGGTCATGTCGGATCCTGCGTCGATGCAATGGTGAGCTTGATGCCCGCCCGTTCAAATTCGTCCAGAACAGCAGTCCCAGGCGCGCGATCGGTGATAACCGCGTCGAACTCCGCTACGTCTGCCAGCACGTTCAAGGCGGTGTGGCCGAACCGCTGGTGGTTGACCAAGAGGCAGGCCCTGACCGACGACGAAATCATCGCGCGCTTCGCACGCACGACATTGTCATCCATGTGATAGGCGATCCTGCCGCTCATGGCGGGGGTTGAAATGAAGGCGATGTCCGCCCTCAACCGAGAAAGCGCATCCTCGGTGACGATGCCGAGATAAGCGTTGAACTTCGCCGAATACATGCCGCCGAGAGCTATCAGCGTTATGCCGATCTCGCCTTTCAGCCGTTCCATGATCTCCGCATTGTTGGTGATGAGTGTGAGCGGCCGCTTCTGCGGCAGCATCCCGCCGAGCACCGCTGCCATGGAGCCGTCGTTGACCATCACCGTCATACCCGGCTCGACCAGTTCCAAAGCGGCCTGCGCCATTCCGATCTTGGCCGCGTTGTCTTGGCGCGCGCGAATTCGGAAGTCGCTTTCGAACTGCGTCCCGGCGTGGATCGTCGCTCCACCGCGGACCTTCCGTAAGGCTCCTTCCTGTTCGAGGTCGTCGAGGTCACGATGGATTGTCATCTTCGAGACCGCAAAGTGATCGGCAAGCTCGTCGAGACCGACGGTCTTGTTCTCGACCAGCATGTCGATGATTTGGTGCCTGCGCTCGTCCCGCTTCACAAGCATCTCCGTTGTAAATCGCCGTTGCCTCGACCTATATCGAGCCTGCCCGATACCGCTTCGCCATTTCTGCAAGTGGGATGACGTTGATCGAGCTCGCGCGTCCGGCCGTCCCGAAGGCCTCGAATCTTTCGCGACAGAGCTTCGAAAGCGCCGTCATTGCGGGCTTCAAGTACTTGCGGGGGTCGAATTCCGTCGGGTCTTCTGCAAGCACCCTGCGTACCTGCCCCGTCACGGCCATGCGGCAGTCGGTGTCGATGTTGACCTTTCGGACGCCATGCCGGATGCCCCGCTGGATTTCATCGAGCGGCACGCCCCAAGTCGGCTTCATACGGCCGCCGAAGCGATTGAAGATTTCCTGCAACTCCTCCGGGACGCTCGAAGAACCATGCATGACAAGATGCGTGTTCGGCAGCTTCCGGTGGATTGCCTCGATAACATCCATCGCGAGGACGTCCCCGTCCGGGCGGCGCGAGAACTTGTAGGCTCCATGGCTGGTGCCCATTGCGACGGCGAGCGCGTCCACCTTCGTCTCCTCGACGAATTTCGCGGCCTCGTCGGGATCGGTCAGAAGCTGATGCAGATCGAGCTTGCCTTCGACACCGTGCCCGTCTTCGGCTTCGCCCATGCCGGTCTCGAGCGAGCCCAGAACCCCAAGTTCCCCTTCCACCGAAACGCCTGCCCAATGGGCCGTCTCGCTGACGCTTTTTGTGACCTTTACGTTGTAATCCCAGTCCGCCGGCGTCTTCCCGTCAGCACGGATCGATCCGTCCATCATCACCGATGTGAAGCCGTGTTGAATCGCGGTGACGCAGGTACTCGGTTCGTTTCCGTGGTCAAGATGGACGCAAACGGGAATATGCGGATAGATCTCCGTCACCGCATCCATCATGTGCTTGAGCATGATGTCGTTGACATATGCCCGCGCGCCGCGGCTCGCCTGCAGAATGACAGGCGAATCCGTGTCATCGGCCGCTTTCATGATGGCGAGCGCCTGCTCCATGTTGTTGATGTTGAACGCCGGGACGCCGTATCCGTGCTCGGCGGCGTCGTCCAACAGTTGGCGGAGAGTGATCCTGGCCATGAAATCTCACTCGCTGGTTGGATTGGAATTGAGATAGCTCGCGATAAGATCGACCTCGGTCGCCGAACCGAAGACGAGCGGCGTGCGGCAATGGTGGGAGGTCGGGACCTTGTCCAGGATCGCTGAAGTGCCGTCGGTCGCCCGCCCCCCGGCCTGCTCCATCAGGAACGCGATCGGGTTTGCCTCGTACACCAGGCGAAGCCGTCCATTTTGGTACCCCGGTCGTTTGTCGGCGGCGTAGAAGAAAACGCCGCCCCTGAGCAGTATCCGGTGGAGCTCTCCGACTGCCGATCCCAGCCAGCGCATATTGAAATCGCGGCCGCGCGGTCCCTCCCTGCCCGCCAGGCAGTCCTGAACATACAGGCTGAGACCAGATTGAAGGTGGCGGTGAACGGAAGCGTTGAAAGCGAGTTCCGAGGTGTCGGGCGGTATCCGGACCTGCCTTCTCACAATCAAGAACTGGCCGGTCTGCGGATGCATCGTCGCAAGCAGCATGCCGTCTCCGACGGAGAAGCCGAGGTCGATCGTGTTGCCGAAGGAGACATATCCGGCGGCGACCTGCCGCCTGCCAGAAATCAAGAACGGGTCTTCAGTTTCGGTGAATGGAATGATCGAGAAGAGCGTGCCCACCGGGGCGCCCAGTCCGACGTTGCCTGAACCATCGATCGGATCGATAGCCACACCGAACCCCGAACCCTTGAACACAACAGGCTCGTCAGCCTCTTCCGAGAGGACCCGTCCGGCCCCTGCCCGTTCCAGAATCTCGACGAACAACGCATGCGAAGCAACGTCGATGGCCTTTTGCGCGTCTCCGTCGGAATTGGATCCGACAAGTCGCGCCGGATCGCCTTCCAGCGAACCGGTCGCAATACGCTCCGACAGAAGACATGCTCCGTCCAAGACCCCGTTGACAAGTGCCGTCACGCGCTGTCGCGACCGGTCCTCACCCGCCCATGTCGAGAGGTAATCATCGACCGACTCGTGCTGGAAGGAGGCTTCGTCGCTGGCGAGAGTTGCCGGAGTGCTCATTCTTCGCCCCTCACCCTTGCAACGGCGCGCGCGACTATCGCATCACGGGTAATTCCGAATTTTTTGTACAACGTCTCCGCCGGCGCGGACGCGCCAAAGCCGGACATCCCAATCACGTCGTCTTCGCTGTCCACATACCTGGTCCAGCCGAACTTCGAGAGCGCTTCCACCGCGATGCGTGGCGCGTCCCCCAGCACCGCGTGCCGGTAGTCCTTGGCCTGTTTTTCGAAGAGGTCCCAGCTCGGCATCGAGACGACCGCGGCTGGAATATTTCTCGCTTCGAGCTCTTCGGCGGCCTGGATCGCAAGCGCTACCTCCGTTCCAGTCGCGATGAGCGTGACCGTGCGTTCCCTGCTGGCTTCCCGCAGCACGTAGGCTCCTCGCGCGCAGCGATTCGAGCCGTCGCGTTCCGAGCGGAGCTGGGGAACATTCTGCCGCGATAGCGCCAGGACGGACGGCGTGTTCTTGCTGGTTATCGCGAGGTCCCAGCATTCGAGCGTTTCGATCGTGTCCGCGGGCCGGAACACATGCAAGTTCGGCATCGCCCTGAGGCTGGCGAGATGCTCGACCGGCTGGTGGGTCGGGCCGTCTTCTCCGAGACCGATGGAATCATGCGTCATCACGAAGATGGAGCGCGCGCCCATCAGAGCCGCCACGCGAATGGCGTTACGGCAATAGTCCGAGAACACGAGGAACGTGCCGCCATACGGTATGAAGCCGCCATGAACCGCCATGCCGTTCATTGCGGCGGCCATAGCGAACTCCCTCACGCCATAGCTGACATAACGCCCGCTTCTAACGGCAGTGAAATCGCTGTCGACGGCCGGAACACGCGTCAAGTTCGAGTGGGTAAGATCCGCCGAGCCGCCAATCATTTCGGGAAGCAACTCCGTCAACGCCTCCAGGGCGATCTGGCTTGCCTTGCGCGTGGCCACCGATTGCGGCTTATCGAGCAGCTTCGCCTTGGCGGCGTTCACCGTCTCCTCGTAATGCGGCGGCAACGATCCCGCGGTGCGACGCTCGAACTCGCTTTTGACGTCCGGTTCCGCTGCTTCGAGCCGCGCTTGCCACTCTCTGCGGGACTTCGCGCCCTTCGCGCCTATCGCGCGCCACGTTTCCAGGATCGGTGTTGGAATCTCGAAAGGATCTGCCGTCCAGCCGTAGGCGGTCTTTGTCGCGGCGGCTTCGCTCGCGCCCAGCGGCGCGCCGTGCACCGAGCTCTTTCCCGCCTTTGACGGAGAACCGAACCCAATGATCGTTTTCAGCGCCACGAGGGACGGTCTCGATGCTTCCGCTTTCGCGTTCGAGATCGCCGCGTCGATCGCTTCAGCGTCATGGCCATCAACGCGTTGTGTGTGCCATCCGTATGCATCGAACCTCGCAAGCACGTCTTCCGAAAACGCTATCGCAGTCGAACCGTCGATCGTGATGGAGTTGTCGTCGTAGAGGACGATCAGTTTGCCGAGTTGAAGATGGCCCGCCAGCGAGGCAGCTTCCTGGCCGACGCCTTCCATGAGGCATCCGTCTCCACAGAAGACATAGGTGTGGTGATCGACGAGCGCAGTGCCGAATTCCGCGCCCAGGCGCCGCTCCGCGATAGCCATGCCGACCGCGGACGCAATGCCCTGCCCTAGCGGCCCCGTCGTTGTCTCGACGCCGGCGGTGTGGCCGTATTCCGGGTGGCCTGGCGTTTTCGAATCCCACTGGCGGAAATTGCGGATCTCCTCAATGGTCATCTCCTTGTAACCGGTTAGGTGGAGAAGGCTGTACAGCAGCATCGAGCCATGGCCGTTCGACAGGACGAACCGGTCGCGATCCGGCCAGCCGGGTTCGCTCGCATCAAATTTGAGGTGTTTGCCGAACAGAACGGCCGCCGCATCGGCCATGCCCATCGGCATTCCGGGGTGACCGGAATTTGCCGCCTCAACGCCGTCGATTGATAGGACGCGGATAGCGTTTGCCAGATCGCGGACCGAAACTGTTGTCAACTCTTCCTCCATGAAGGTATGAGGTATGATCCTTCCGATCGCGCACTTTCCTGAAAATCACAAGCGAAAATTACAAACTCACATGATTTTTGTTAGTTTGAGAAGGATCAGTAACATTCGCAGAAATTTCTAATGACGCCTAGCCGTGTCTCTGCTATGCATGATCATACCTCATACCTTAGGGAGTGAAAACATGCAATATGTTCGCTTAGGAGCGACTGGACTTAAGGTCTCGCGTTTGGCGTTGGGCTGTATGAGCTTTGGAGAACCTGAAAGGGGGAATCACCAGTGGACGCTTGCCGAAGCCGAGGCGCGGCCGCTTTTCCAGCAGGCGTTGGATGCCGGGATCAATTTCCTCGACACGGCGAACGTTTATTCCGACGGCACCAGCGAGGAGATCGTCGGCAAACTATTGAAGGAACACGGCCGGCGTGACGAAATCGTTTTGGCGACTAAGGTTTTCGGGCGGATGAACGCCAGCCCCAACGGCGCCGGCCTGTCGCGCAAAGCAATCCTGTCCGAGGTCGACAACAGTCTCCGTCGTCTGGGAACGGACTACATCGATCTGTACCAGACGCATTTCTGGGACAGCGAAACGCCCATCGAGGAGACGCTCGAGGCGCTCAATGACGTGGTGAAGGCGGGCAAAGTTCGCTACATCGGCGCGAGCAACATGTACGCGTGGCAGTTCGCAACGGCGATCCAGATTTCAAAGCGCAACAACTGGACTGCGTTCGCATCAATGCAGCTTCATCTTAATCTTATCTATCGCGAGGAGGAACGCGAGATGCTGCCGCTGTGCCGTGCCGAAGGCATCGGCGTGATGACGTTCAGCCCGCTGGCACGCGGTATTCTCACGAAGGGAAGCGGATCCCAGTCCAAGCGCGCGGAAACGGACAACGTCACCGGCAAGTTCTACGAGAAGGCCGCGGCCGCAGATCGGGTTGTGGTGGACGAAGTTGCCAAGATCGCCGTGGAACGCGGCCTGCCTCAAGCGCAAATAGCGTTGGCGTGGGTGCTGCAAAAGCAGGGCGTGACCTGCCCTATCATCGGAGCTACCAAGCCAAGCCATCTGCAGGATGCGGTGGGATCTCTGGCCGTCAAATTGACCGACGACGAAATCCAGCGGCTTGAAGCTCCCTACGTACCCCACGATGTAGTCGGCCTGATGTGACGGCTATGGCCGCAGTTTGAAGTTCAAGACGCTTGGCAACTGCCGGGCGTCTGCCACGCGACGGGTCGCCATTCCGCCTGAACGCGCTGCCTTGAAGCGGGAAGGACGTGCGTCACGTCAAAAGCTGCTCGGTGGCCGGCCGCCGGGGACAATCCATGGCCTCCTCGCCGAAACTTCGCATCACCTGGCTTCCTTACTTCGAACCGCCGCCTGCTCGAGTTCGCCCAGTGTCAGGGTTCGCGGCGCCGCAGCTCGCCGGAGTCGGTCGTTGATCGCCAGCCCCAAGCCCTCGTCCGGTATGGGAACGATTGCTATGGATTCCGCGCCGGCATCGTCGGCCTCTTTGAGGGTCGCATACAATTTCGCCGCAAACTCCTCGAGACCGCCCTCCGGACTCAGGTTGAAAACGCGTGCGCAGGCCCCTTCGCCCGGAACAATGGCATCGCCGAACTTGAGGAGCGTCTCGCCTGGTCCGACGCGCGTGGCGTTCAGCCTGACCATCGCGCGCGGGGCATAGTGCGATGTCAGCATTCCCGGTGCGAGCACTTTGAACAGGTTTGGGGCGCTGACTTGAAGGCCTGCAGCATGCTCGACGAGCTCGATCGGGAGGCCGCCAGGACGGAGCAACTCGATGCCATTTTCGCAGACCCTCAGGATAGTGGACTCGACGCCGATCTTCGTCGGGCCACCATCGAATATCAACGGCACTCCATCGCCGAATTCGCTCTCGACGTGCGCTGCTGTCGTCGCACTCACCCTTCCCGAGATATTGGCGCTCGGGGCGGCCAGCGGCCTTCCATAGGCCCTGATCAAGCCATTGCTGAATCCCATGGGAATTCTGATGGCGACGGTTGTCAGGCCGGCCGTGGTTACGGGTGGAAGCCTACCGGGCTTCGAGTTGAGCACCAACGTCATCGGCCCCGGCCAGAACCTTTCCGCAAGACGGAGACTGACCGGATCCAGGGTCGCGAATGCGCTGACCATCTCAAGATCGGAGCAGTGGCAGATGAGCGGGTTGAAGCTCGGTCGACGCTTGATCTCGAAAATTTGGGCTACTGCGGCTTCATTCGTGGCGTCGGCGGCCAAGCCGTAAACGGTTTCGGTCGGCACCGCGATCACAGCGCCCCGCCCTAGCGCCTCGACAGCTGAAGTGATCCCCGCTGCGGGATCGGCTGCGATATCAATGATCATTGAAAAACCCCTTCCGTCTCGCTCTTTGAATAAGGGGAAAAAAACCGCTTGTCAAAATAGGTATGACCTTATACCTTCTCCCTTGGCTGATGAGGAGTTGGCCTTGGGAGGTTTCATGACAACGGGAAGTGTCACATTCGACACCGCGCAACAGTCGACGACCGGAAACGGCTTTCTGCTTGAGGCGGATGGCGTTGCGAAGGCGTTTCATGGCGTTCCGGCACTGCGTAACGGGCACCTGAAGCTTCGTCCGGGGACCGTCCACGCCTTGTGCGGGGGAAATGGGGCTGGCAAGTCAACCTTCCTAAACATTGCTATGGGCCTTCTGCGCAGGGACGAGGGCAGCATCAAGATTAAGGGTGAAGTGGTCGATTTCCGCTCCGCCAGCGAGGCGCTCGATCACGGTATCGCCATCATCACCCAGGAGCTTTCTCCGGTTCTGGAAATGACTGTCGCCGAGAACATCTATCTCGGGAGGGAACCAAAACGTCTTGGGGCCTTCATCGATTTTGCCCTATTAGAGACGCAAGCGCAGAAGCTCCTGGACGACATCGGCTTCCCGATCCGTGCCAACGCCCGTATGTCAAATCTCAGCCTCGCCGAAACCCAGTTGGTCGAGATCGCCAAGGCGCTGAGCTTCGATGCGGATATCGTCATCATGGACGAGCCGACTTCCGCGATCGGCGAGCACGAAGCCCACATCCTGTTCGCGGCGATCGATCGTCTGAAGCATCGTGGCTCGGGCATTATCTACGTTTCACACAAGCTCTCAGAAATCTTCGAGATTGCGGACGAGTTCACGGTCTTCCGCGACGGCAACTACATCGTAAGCGGCTCCATGAAGGAGACCACCCGCAAGGAGCTTGTCACTCATATTGTCGGGCGTGAGGTTAAGGTCGTCGAGAAAGAGCGTCCGAATGCAGGAGCTCCCATCTTGCTTGAGGTCCGCAACCTGTCCCGCGAGAGCGAATTCAAGGACATTTCGCTCTCCGTAGCCGCCGGCGAAGTTTTCGGAATCTACGGTCTTCTCGGCTCCGGCCGGACCGAGTTCCTGGAGGCGGTCTATGGGATGGAGACGCCGACATCCGGCGAGGTGATGCTTGCAGGAAGGCCGGTTCCGCGCGGCAAGCCGCGTGAATCGATCAAGATGGGCATGGCGATGGTGTCCGAGGACCGCAAGGACAGCGGCTTGGTCCTGTCGTCTTCGATCGCCCACAACATCACGCTTTCCGCCCTTTCCCTGATGGCGGTCAGCGGCTTCGTGAAGCAGCAGAAGGAACGCGAAGTCGTCGAGGAGATGATCCGCTCCCAGCGGATCAAGACCAGCTCCTCCGAGCTTGCGGTCGAGAATCTGAGCGGCGGAAACCAGCAAAAGGTCGTCTTCGCGAGATGCCTGACGACCAATCCCCGACTTCTGATCTGCGATGAGCCCACCCGCGGCATCGACGAAGGCTCCAAGCAGGAGATCTACGCCTTTCTGCGGGACTTCGCCGCCAAGGGTCACGGTGTTCTCGTCGTGTCGTCCGAGGCTCCGGAGATCCTTCAGGTCAGCGACAGGATCGCGATTTTCAAGGCAGGAACGTTGGTCGACGTCATCGACGGCCATGGCGCCACCCAGCAAATGATCATGGAGCTCGCAAGTTGAGGAGCCTGCGCTCCCCTCAGGTTCGGCAAGCTACTGCTGCCGGTGTAGCGGCAGGATTTAGGACGAGTCAAATGAACGCTAACATCACCAAGATCGCCACCGGCACTCCGTCGGAGCGCAGGAAAGCCGAGATCACCAAGGACTTCATAAAGTCCTTCAGCATCATTCTGGTGTTTCTCGCAATCTGCGTGCTTTTCACCTCGCTGAACGAGTACTTCCTCACCTGGAACAACTGGCTCAACCTTCTTCGCCAGTCGAGCATCAACGGCATTCTCGCCATCGGGGTCACGTTCGTAATCCTGACAAAGGGCATCGACCTGTCGGTCGGATCGGTCATGGCACTCGCCGGGATGATGGCGGCCAACCTGGTGACAACCGGGAACGAGCACCTTGTGATCTGGAGTATTCTTGCTGCGCTCGGTACCGGAGCCGTCGTCGGCCTCGCGAACGGGGTTCTCATCGCCCGGATCAACGTGCCGCCTTTTGTTGCGACGCTCGGGATGCTGAGCATGGCCAGGGGCCTCACTCTAATCTATTCCGACGGCAGGCCGATCGCTAACCTTACCGCTTCTCTGCGGTGGATCGGCAGCGGAAACGTTCTCGGCCTCCCTGTCCCCGTCCTCATTTTCTTCGCCGTGTTCCTGATTGGCTGGCTCACGCTCTCACGGACCACTTTTGGACGCTACGTCTACGCAGTTGGCGGCAATGAAAAAGCGGCCAGGACCAGCGGCATCTCGACCCGTACCATCATCGCTGCCACGTACGTGATCTGCGGTCTACTCGCCGGGCTTGCCGGACTTGTGCTGACGGCCCGCACGACAGCGGCACTGCCGCAGGCGGGCATCGGCTACGAACTCGACGCCATCGCGGCAGTCGTGATCGGCGGCACGAGCCTCTCCGGCGGACGCGGCTCGCTCGTTGGAACCCTCTTCGGCGCATTGATCATCGGCACCATCAACAACGGGATGGATCTGATGGGCGTGTCGTCATATTACCAACAACTATTGAAAGGAGCCATCATAGTCTTAGCCGTGATCGCAGACCAGATACGCAAGTAACCGTTGCCAATAGCAACAAAAAAAAATCGGAGGAGAATATGATTAACAGACGTACGTTCATTGCCGCGATCGCAGCCTCGACGATGCTGCTCAGTGCGGACCTCGCCGCAGCGCAAGAGAAGATCCGTATTGCTGCACTTTCTTTCGGCGAGGCAGGCGAATACATGAAGGCGTGGTCCACAGAGATCCAGAACCACCCTGCCGTAAAGGAGGGCAAGGTCGAGATCACGGTTTTTGATGGAAAATACGATCCGCTTATCCAGGCCAACCAGATCGATACCGCGCTGACCCAGCAGTTCAATGCGATCATCATGGCCCCGTTCGATCTCGAGGCTTCCGCGCCGGCCATTGACAAGGCGGCCGAGGCAAAGGTCCCGGTGATCGTCTCCGCGCTCAAAACCTCGTCGAAAAACTATACCGCGTCGATTATCGTCGACGATCGCGAAGGCGGCAGGATCATCGCTGAGGAAATGGCGAAGCGCCTCCCGAGCGGCGGCAATCTGGTCCTCATGGAGGGGCCTATCGGACAGTCGGCCCAGATTGAACGTCGCGCCGGCGTCGACGCCGGGCTCGAAGTGCATTCGAACCTCAAGCTGCTCGCCGACAAGAGCGGCAATTGGAGCCGCGCCGAGGGGCAGGCTCTCATGGAGAACTGGCTCTCTGCCTACCCCGACCAGATCAATGGCGTGCTCGCTGAGAACGACGAGATGGCGCTCGGCGCCATTGAAGCCATGAAGGCAGCCAACGTTGATCTCAGCAAGGTGCCGGTCATTGCGATCGACGGCATCCCGGACGCAAAACGCGCCGTGGAGAACGGCGAAATGGCGGTCACCCTGTACAAATATGCGAGGGCGGAAGGGCAAGGTGCAGTAGATCTTGCTTTGCGTCAGGTAATCGGCGCGGAATACAAGCCGCAGTCGGAGGTATGGACGGACCTGATGGAGTGGAAGGACGGCACACAGAAGGACTACGTCGTTCCGTGGCTGACCTTGGACAAAGATAACGTCAAAAAGTACATGTGATTATTGTTGGCGAGCCCGAATTCAACGGGCTCGCCATTGTCAGATTAAGGTGAAATATGACTGTGCTAGAGAAGAGAAAGATCGGTAACACCGGAGTCGAACTGACTTCACTGGGTCTTGGTACGTCGCCTTTGGGCGGTTGCGGCGTGAGCGTCCCGTTCACCGATTTCGAAGCCGTGGTCATGAAGGCCTACGAGCTGGGCGTGCGGTATTTTGATACAGCACCGCTCTATGGCCTCGGCAAGTCCGAGCACAGCCTGGGTCATGTGCTGCGCGTGAACGGCATCATCGAGGACGTGGTCATCAGCACTAAAGCAGGACGTATCCTCAAACCCGCGAGCCGCTCGAAGCGGGCGGAGAGCCTCTACGGCATCAACTGGATCGACCCGCTGCCTTACGTGGACGAATACGACTACACCTACGACGGGATAATGCGTTCATTCGAGGACAGCCAGCAGCGCATGGGCGTCGATGGCGTCGACATTCTCTATCTCCACGACGTCAGCGGCGTCTGGCATCGCGACAGCTACGACCTCTACCTCTCGCAGCTCCGCCAGAGCGGCTATCGGGCATGCGATGAGCTTCGGAGCAGCGGAGCAGTCAAGGCAATAGGGCTCGGCGTCAACGAGACCGCGTCCGTTCTACAAGTCGCTACCGAATTTAATCTTGATTGCTCGTTGGTCGCGGGCCGCTACACTCTGCTTAACCATCAGCCTCTTGAAGACTTCTTCCCCGAGGCTCAGCGCCGCGGGATCGCAATCATCGCAGGCGGCGTCTACAATTCCGGCGTCCTGGCAGAGGGAAGCAAAGGTGCCGCTGCGGTCCGGACGTACGACTATCAGACAGCCAGCCCCGAAATCCTGAAGCGCGTTGAAGCTCTCGAGGCAGTTTGCGTCGAATTTGGCATTTCGCTTGCGACGGCGGCGACGCAGTTCGTCTACTCGCACCCGGCCGTCACTGCGGTGGTTCAGGGCGCCCTTAGCACTGCCCACGTCGAGGCGAACGTCAAGGCGATTTCCGAGAAGATTCCGCCAGGGTTCTGGTCCGCGCTCAAGGCAATGGGCCTCATCCCGGAGGCGGCTCCGATCATGGCATCGGCCGCCTGAAGCTTCGTAGTCAAGAAAAGGAATATTGTGATGTCGGACCTGGCAAAGCGCCCGCTCGGCAAATCGAATGTGCGGGTAACGTCACTGGGGCTTGGAACGGTTCCCATTTCGGGCTTCAACGCGGACGTATCATACGACGAGTTCGAGCAGACGATTCTGTCGGGTTACGCTGCCGGCATTCGATACTTCGACTGCGCCCCCATGTACGGCTTCGGGAAGTCCGAGCATTTCCTGGGCCATGCCCTGAGAGTGAATAAGCTGCGAGACGACGTCGTCGTGAGCACGAAGGTCGGCCGTGTCCTCAAGCCAGCCAGCCGCACGAAAAAGCTCGACACCGTCTATGGAATCGAGTGGATCGATCCCCTGCCCTTCCTGGACACCTACGACTACACCTACGACGGTATCATGCGGTCGTTCGAGGACAGCCAGCAGCGTCTTGGTCTCGATTACATCGATGTCCTGCTCGTACATGATGTCGGGCGCGCCTGGCACGGCGATCGAAGCGAGTTCTACTGGGATCAGTTGAGAGCCTCCGGGTACAAGGCATTGGACGAGCTGCGGTCCACCGGCTGCGTCTCGGCGATTGGCCTCGGAGTCAATGAAACGGACTCCGTCGTAGGCGTCTCCCGGGAGTTCCCTATCGAGTGCGCCCTGGTGGCCGGACGCTACACATTGCTCAACCACGAACCCCTGCACTCCGCCTTCGACGAGCTTTTGTCGAGAAATGTCTCAATCATCGCAGGCGGCATCTTCAATTCGGGTATTTTGGCCAGCGGAACCTCTGGCACAACGGCGACATATGACTACGGGAAAGTCCCGGCCGCCGTCCTCGACCGCGTTAAATCGATCGAGGCGGTATGCGAGGAATACCGGGTCAGCTTGCCGGCTGCCGCAATGCAGTTCGTATATGCCCACCCGGCCGTGGCCACACTAGTCATGGGCGCGAAAAGCAGTGCTGAAGTCGATCAGAACGTGGCGGCGATCAACGAGCGCATTCCGCCCGCATTCTGGAACGCCCTGCAATCGGCTGATCTGCTGCCAGCAACTGCGCCACTCCCTGCGGAGGCGTGACGGTTATGGGGTATCAGCGGGCCCTTCTTCCGTTCTCCTGCAACGAAGTCGCAGACGCCGTTGAATTGCAGGAGCAGCGGTCTGAACTGGAGACCCTGGTCCGGGCTTACGGCGAGGTGCTCGCACTGTTCTCGTTCATGCACCTCGGCTTGAGAGAGCCCGGCATGAATCTGCTCTTCGCCCAGCTGTCGTGCCGTGCCGCCGATATACTGGAGTCCGTCGGACAGGGGGACGACAAAAGGAGGCGCTTGGCGGCACTCGAACATGCAGCTCGGCATCTTGGCCGGGCCCGCTCTGACCTTTTACAGGCCCAGAGGGCATTCGAAGGACTGCTGGGAAGGCAGAGTACCGAGCTCTTGAGGTTGCTGACTAGAGCTTCGTTGGAATTGAAACGGGCATCTGCGCTATTGGGCACCATGACATTCGACGCGAGCGGATGTTGCGCAGGGCCGTTGTTCGCAAACGCGGAGGAAACACATGGGAGCGCATTCCGTTTGGGTGCTTGAGTATGCCCGAAGCCCTGTTCACCCGGTGAGCGGTGTCTATTACGGCGCCCATAACCAGGGAACGATGAATCTGCCATTCGCATACATTCTGATCAGGACGGCCGATGCCGTCGCGTTAGTCGACGTCGGCCACGATGCAAACGATTTCGGGGGAGAGATAGCGAACTCGATCGGCGTAACCGGGTGGACGTCGCCGGACATAGTGCTGGGTGAATGCGGCGTCCGGCCTGAGGACGTGACTCACATCTTCATAACGCACGCCCACTTCGATCACATCGGCGGCCTGAAGTTCTTTCCGAATGCAAAGATCTTCATCCAGAAGAAGGAGCTCGAATCCTGGATGTGGATCCTTGCCAAGGGTCGCCGGTTTCGATCGCTGTTGGCCGGGCTGAACCCCACCGATATACTTTATCTTACCCAGGCGAACATCGAGGGCAGACTGGAACTCCTCGAAGGATCGAGAGAAGATGTGCTTCCGGGCATTCACCTGTATCCCGCCCACGACACTCATACCGCGGGCTCCCAGTATGTAGTGGTGCAAAACGGATGCAGCGATGACAGGCTGGTGTTGTCCGGAGACGTCGTCTACACCTACCGGAACCTGACTGGCGACGATCAACTCGATCCTTGTTTCGTCCCGCCAGGCCTTGCGAACGGCAGCCAGACGAAGCTGATCCAGGCAGCGGAAGAGATGCTGGGCATCGTGGGAAATGACGAGCGTCGGATCATACCGGTGCATGAGGAAAAATTGGCCCAATTCTATCCCTCCCGCCTGAGCGATCACGGGCTGCGGATAGTCGAGATCTGCGTCGCGGACGGAGAGCAATCGAGGGTTTGATCCTTCTGTTTTGATTACGAACGGTGTGCACGACATGAATACAAACGACTGCGTCGTCATGACGTATCTGATCGAATGCGACGGGGATCCTCAGTCGTTTGCAAGCAAGATCGCCAGCGATCAGTCGACGGGCACGTTTGTCGACCTCCCGGGGGAGACGCCGGAGTTGAAGGCGCGTGTCGCCGCCCGCGTGCTTGACGTCCGCGAGCTTCCCCCGATCTACGTGCCCTCGATCCCGCAAAACGCGTCGGGACCTTCGTATCGGCGGGCGGAAGCCGACATCGCCTTTCCGATTGAAGCGGTCGGTGACGATCTTTCCGCTTTGATGACGATTACCATCGGCGGAGTCTTCTCGATCCGCGGCTTCACCGGCATACGTGTCTTGCGCATGCAATTGCCGCATGCGTTCGGGGCTTCCTACCCAGGGCCTCAGTTCGGCATAGCGGGGACGCGACGGCTGACAGGCGTCTTCGACCGTCCCCTAATCGGCACGATCATAAAGCCGGCGCTAGGGCTGCGTCCCAACGAAACGGCCGAGATGGTGAGCGAGCTTATCGCCTCGGGCGTTGATTTCATCAAGGATGACGAGAAGCTCTGCGGTCCGCCCTATTCGCCGCTCAAGGAGCGGGTGAGAGCGATCATGCCTCTTATCAAGGACCATGAGCAACGGACCGGAAAGAAGGTAATGTATGCCTTCAACATCTCCCATGTCGATCCCGACGTCATGATGACAAACCATGACGTCGTCGCCGATGCCGGCGGAAACGCGGCCGTGATCAACATAAACTCTATCGGGCAAGGCGCTTTCCTGTTCTTGAGGAGGCGTTCAAGACTGGCGCTGCATGCCCACCGTAACGGATGGGACATCCTCACCCGCCATCCCGGCCTTGGGATGAATTTTTCTGTTTACCAGCAGTACTGGCGCCTGCTCGGCGTCGACCAGTTCCAGATCAACGGCATTGGATCTAAGTATTGGGAGCCCGACGATTCGTTCGTCCAGTCTTTCCACGACCTCGTCGCCCCCTTCACGTCCGCAGGGGAAAAGCCCATGCCGGTCGTTTGCTCGGGGCAATGGGGTGGACAGGCGCCTGAGACATATCGTCGAACCGGAAGGACGCTCGATCTCCTGTACCTCTGCGGCGGAGGCGTCGTCAGTCATCCAGACGGTCCAGGTGCGGGCGTCAAAGCCGTTCGACAAGCATGGGAAGCCGCGCGCGAGGGTGTTGACCTAGATTCGTACGCGCAGAACCATCCCGAGCTTAAACAGGCGCTGGCCAAATTCGGCAAGCGCGATTGAACCTTCCCTGGCGGAAAATGACAGCGGCTTACCTCGCGCCTTGGATCGCAGGTATTCCCGTTTCGGCCACTAATGCAACCGACATCCGCGCCGCCTTCGCGGCCGATCCGAACCGCTTCTCCCGCTTCAGCGCCACGTTCGGCGATCTCCTTCTCGACTATTCCAAATGCGCGGTTGTCGATGGCCTCGAGGCTCTCGCCAAGGCAGCGAAGGTCGAAGAAAAGCGTGACGCAATGTTCCGCGGCGACATCATCAACATCACCGAGGAACGCGCGGTTCTGCATACGGCGCTCCGGAACAGGTCGAACCGGCCGGTCCTCGTGGACGGGAAGGACGTCATGCCGGACGTTAATGCCGTGCTCGACGCCATGGGCAAGTTCGCTGACGATATCCGCTCCGGTGCCTTGAAAGGAGCCACGGGGAAGAAGATCACCGATGTCGTCAATATCGGCATCGGCGGCTCCGACCTCGGCCCGGTAATGGCGACGCTGGCGCTCGCCCCCTTCCACGACGGCCCGCGGCTGCACTTCGTTTCCAACGTCGACGGCGCCCACATCGCCGATACGCTGACGCTGCTCGATCCCGAGACCTCTCTCTTCATCGTCGCCTCCAAAACCTTCACCACGATCGAGACGATGACCAATGCCGCGACGGCCCGCGCGTTCATCGCCGGCAAGCTCGGCGAGGCCGCGGTCGGTCATCACTTCGCGGCCGTCTCCACCGCCCTCGACAAGGTAGGCGCCTTCGGCATCGATGCCGCCCGCGTCTTCGGCTTCTGGGACTGGGTCGGCGGACGTTATTCCATCTGGTCGGCGATCGGACTGCCGCTGATGATCGCGATCGGCAAGGAGAATTTCGGCCGCTTCCTCGATGGCGGCCATGCGATCGACGAGCATTTCCGCACCGCGCCGCTTCGTCAGAACATCCCCATGCTGCTCGGGCTGATCGGCTTCTACAATCGCAACGTGCTCGGCCATCCGTCGCGGGCGATCCTGCCCTATGACCAGCGGCTGACGCGCTTTCCCGCCTATCTGCAGCAGCTCGACATGGAATCGAACGGCAAGGCCGTGACGCTCGACAGCCAGCCGGTCGAATTCTCGACCGGTCCCGTCGTCTGGGGCGAGCCCGGCACCAACGGCCAGCATGCCTTCTATCAGCTCATCCACCAGGGAACCGATGTCATTCCCGCCGAGTTCATGATCGCCGCGAACGGCCATGAGAAGGACCTGCGCCACCAGCACCAACTGCTGATGGCGAACTGCCTTGCGCGGTCGGAAGCGCTGATGAAGGGCCCACGCTGGCGGAGGCAAAGGTACAGCTGACGTCAAAGGGCATGGACGAGGCAAAGGCCGACAAGATTGCGCCACACCGTGTCTTCACCGGCAACCGGCCGTCGCTGACCTTCGCCTACGACCAGCTCGACCCCTTCGCGCTTGGCCGGCTGATCTCGCTTTACAAGCATCGCGTTTTCGTCGAGGGCGCGCTCTTCAACATCAACTCCTTCGACCAGTGGGGCGTCGAGCTCGGCAAGGAGCTCGCGACCGGTTCTCCCGGTTGTTGAGGGGAAGGAGAGCGCCGAGGGCCACGATTCCTCGACCGCCGGCCTCGTTGCCGCGCTGTTGAAGGCTCAGGGCTGAGTGACCGAATTACAAACGTCGATAGAGCGTCCGATTGCTGGCAAGCGCTCCGGTAGGACGCACGATGGCTAGCTTGGTTATCTTCCCATTCGCGCTATCGCGGCATGGCGCGCCGCTTTGACGGTCTCTGGCAGCTTGCGATTTTCGATCACCACCTGTTTGGTCGCATCGTCTCCGCCGACGACGTGGTCAATGTCGTTCATCAGAGCATCGAACCCCTGCTTCGCGACGAGTTCCCGATCGTTTTTCATCGCTTTTCCGATCGGCGTGTCGGCCATGCCAGCATTGGCATGGAATTCTGTATTCGTCGCGCCTGGAAGCAGGGCCGTTACCGTAACACCCGTTCCCCTCAGTTCTTCACGCAGTGACTCGGCGAACGAAAAACCAAACGCTTTCGAAGGACCGTAGGTTGTTTCGAAGGGCGTGGGGGATGTGGCGGAAACCGACGACACAATCAGAATGCGGCCATTGCCGTTCGCAACCATATGCCGGACGACGTGTTTCGCCATGTGAACCGTTCCGGTGACGTTGACTGCGATGACACGCAGATCATCCTCCAAAGCAGTCTCGACAAAGGCTCCACCTACGGCAATGCCCACATTCAGCGCGCACGCATCGACCGGACGCTTTAGATGCATCACGAAGCGCCAGAAAGCTTCGACTCCTTCGTATGTTCCTGCGTCGGCCCGTAACGCGAATGTTTCAGTGCCGTCACTCCGAAGTTTTTCAGCTGCCTCGAAGATCTTTTCGCTGGAGCCAGACAGCGCGATATCAAACCCCTTTTGCGCAAATTGCCTAGCGAGTTCGAAACCTATACCGGACGAAGCGCCCGTCACCATTGCCAAAGGACGACCGCTATTCATTTTAATCTCCTTCCTAGCGTCCGCTCTTTCTCGTCAGCCACTCAATAGCGCCCCGCCAGTCAAGCGCGCCACCGCTCCCGCCAACACCGAGTTAGTTATTCAGATCAAGCATTTGACGGACCTCCTCTGGAGTAGCTGGCTCCCTTCCCGCTGCCCGAATGACCCGAACAGTCTCGCGGATCAAAACTTCGTTTGAAGGATAGTCGAGCTCGGGATAAGGATAGTCGCCGATACCCATGGCTAGATGGCCGCCCCGTGTGGCAATGGTATCTGCGAGTGCGAGCAGGTTGCCGCCCAGCACGTTTGCCGTCCATTCAATCCGTCGGTCTGGCGGCAAGAACATCAAATGTGCTTCGAGCCCCTGCCGGGTTCCGGGATGACCGGTAATCGTCTTGCCGTCCGTCATGTGAAACAGCATGTAGCCCGGCTCATCGATTAATCCCATGTCCATCAGCATGAGCGCCCGCCTGGTAAAACCTACGGACCAGCTTACCATCTTGGGCTTCACGCCTGCCTGCTTTAGTTCGCGAGCATAGTGCACAAGCGAGTCGGTTGTGTTGACGTAGATACGCTCGGCAAAGGCAACGTTGCCGCTTTCGCGGTCGAAGGTCTCGAGATTGGCGCTTCCGGTATCGATGGGTGCGATGTCCGGCTTCGTTATCGGGTCTTGAGCAAGCCGAACCACATTATCGATCCGTTTACGGGCATCGGCATCGTTCGAGATGAAGCCGAGCGTGGGAAGGATGAGAATGTCTGACTTAGCCTTCACCTTGCGAATGATATCATCGTAAGCTTCGAACGTATTCAATGGCTGGCCGTCGGCCGTTCGCGCGTGGAAGTGCAGGATCGACGCGCCTTCTTCACGCACCCTGGCTGCGGTCTCCGCAATCTCGTCGGATGTCCAAGGAACGTTCTTATTGTGGTCGCGCATTGCATACTCGTTGATGCGCGCCTCAAGGATAAGCTTCTTCATCCTAGGCCTCTTCGTGCTGCTTCTCGGTGCCGTGAAGCACGCGCAAAAAATAATCGTCGTCGCCGACCTGGCCTCCTTTGAGGAGTACTTCGAGGCCGTCCAATCCCCCGCCCATCAGTTCGCAAAGATGACCGTGCTGAACCCGATCGAAGACCTTGATCGTCAGCGACTCAGCCGCGCTCTGCCGGACCGCGTAGCTCGAATTGTCGCCGCCGGCTAGGACCACCCGCTGGACGCCCGTCTCCTTTCTGGCCGCGATCATGAGATTGGCATAAGCTTCGCCAATGAGCTGGGGTGGAATGTCCTCGAAGCTGTCGCGGTCCATTGCGTGACCACGTGCGGTATAGACGATTGTCGGTCGCTCATTAGCTAGATGGGCCATGATCTGCGGTTTGACGAGTTCGATTTTTTGAGCGACCGCCCGACTGTCGGTAAGTTCGAGCGGATTGAGTTCAAGCGCCGCCCACCCCGCCTGAACCGCAGCGTCGATCTGGCGGCCCGTTTGAATGGCGCAGCTGCCCGACAACACCAGCAGGTTTGACACGGGTGCGATGGTCGTTCCGACGTCAAGAAGATCGAGCGGATTCTTGTGTTTCGCCAGTTGCTTGCCGAGCGCCTGAGCAAGACCCTGGGCCGCTATCGCGAAAACCGGCCGTTTTTTGTGATGCTCCCAAAGCGCGCTGGCAATATTGTCGAGATCGCGATTGTCCACGCCGTCGAAAACAACGCCCTTCCTGTCGGCAAGCAAATTTTCGAGGCGTTTCGACAGTGTCGCTTCGTCCCTGATCTCCGGCAGGAAAATGTTGGCGAAATTGAGCGAGCACAGGTCCGCCAGGTGCCGCCGGAGATCAGATTCCTTCATGGGAGTACGCGGATGGCTGGACATGCTCGGATGCCGATCCAGTCGCACGATCTCGGAACCAAACTTCGCATAATGGTTGCCAAACGCCGTGTAGCGGCCGAAGTCGGGCGTTGCAGCCAAGACAACCAGGTCGTATTCGCCTCCGCCCCCCGCGAGCTGTTCCGCGGCGAACCCGAAGTTGCCGATCTGCGGGGCGGAATCGAAGGTCGAGCAGATCTTGTACTGCAGGAACGTGCAGCCTAACGACCGGAGCGCGTTGAAGGCCGGAACTACTTCGGCCGCGATCTGCGAGTTGTCCAGTGCCCGCGCCGTTCCCGCAAATCCCACGACATCCAGGTCGCGAGTTGCTTCCAGCAGCGCCTCCTGCGACGGAACTCGCAGATAGAGCCTGGTTCTTAACCCGTTGCGGTGAAACTGCGCGAGGTTTTCGGACGAACCAGTGAAATCGTCCCCGTAAAAGCCAACGAGTGACCTCTTCCCTTCCATTATTCTTCCTCCCTGTGGCGCGCCCACATGACCGCGCATCCACAACCACTTGACAGCAGTAATAAGGAAGGATCATAACATGGTCAAGGTCATACCTCATACCTTTATCGCAACTGGAGCTATTTGGGAGGTCATCTATGCGATTGAACGGGAAAACAGCCATTGTAACGGGCGCCGCCCGTGGCATCGGCAGGGCCATCGCCGTTGCTTTTGCCCGCGAAGGGGCTCAGGTCGTAGTCTGTGACCGCGACGAAGACGCGGCCAAGCTCACGGCGGCGGAAATCGGTTCCGCGGCGGTGGCCGTCCGTGCGGACATCTCCGTCGATGAAGACGTGAGCGGTCTGGTCGATCAAGCGCTCGCGCGCTTCGGCAAGATCGACATTTTGGTGAACAATGCGGGAATTGGCGCGACAACCCTGTTTCTGGAAAGTTCGAGGGAAGAGTTCGAGCGGGTCGTTCGCATCAATCTCACGGGCACGTTCCTGGTATCGCAGGCAGTCGCGCGGACAATGGCTGAACACAAGAGCGGTTCGATCGTGAACATCGCCTCGCTGTCTGGACAAAAGGGGGGTGTCGGTCGGTCCGCTTACGGCGCGTCAAAGGCTGGCGTCGAGTTGCTGAACAAGGTCATGGCCGTTGAACTGGCCGACCACGGCATCAATGTGAACGCAATCGCTCCCGGACCGATTCTGACGGAAGTTTCGCGCACCATGCACACCATCGAGACCAGGGAAGCCTATCACCGTCTGGTTCCACAGCGTCGCTATGGTGAGCCGGAGGAAATTGCCGATGCCGCTGTATTTCTCGCTAGCGAGGAAGCGCGGTACATCACAGGCCATACCTTGAATGTCGATGGCGGCTTCCTGGCCGCAGGACTGTTGTTCCCGTTCGATCCCAAGACATCAAAAAAGCTCGGCGACGAAAGGTGACGCCTAACGTGAAGCTGGACAGGGCGTCTTGCCGCTGACCTCCTTCTGCCGTTTGACATCTGTTTACGAGTATCCGGCCGGGGTGGTATAAGGTCTCACCACCACCCCGACTCTGCGGGGGTGCAGTTTGGATGCTGAAAGGGAAACTGTGTGTTGAACGGTCAGAAGAAACCGCAGACGCGGGTTGAGTTCGCTTTGGATTACATTACCAAGGAGATCGCCAACGGCAATTTAAGAGCCGGCGACAAGCTTCCCAACGAAAAGGACCTGGCCGAGCAGCTGGGGATCAGTCGTACTCCAATTCGCGAAGCGATGAAGACGCTCGCCGTCGCCGGCTTGATCGACATTCGGCACGGCCATGGAAGCTATGTTCGCGAGGAAAAGGGCGCTCCCGCGCTGCCCCTCAATCTTTTCCAGTTGTATCTTCAGGATTCGACGCCCGAAATGCTGATGGAACTACGGGACATCTTCGACCGCAATTGCTCAGAACTCGCCGCGCAGCGCCGCACCGACGAAGATCTTGCGAGGATGCGTGAATGCATCGACAGGCTCAAGGCGCTCACGGAACAACCCGACGCGTCGCTGGACGACATGTTGAAGGCTGATCTGGATTTTCATCGAGCGATCTATGAAGCCACCGGGAACAAACTCATCGTGACGATAGCCGAGTTCGTCTTGAATATGGTCGCCCCATGGGTCCGAAAATCGCTCGATGTCAGCGGCCGCGTGAGAGCGGTCGATCTCCATGAACAGATCTACGAGGCCATTCTCAAGCGAGAGATAGGCCCTCAGAACCGCATGAGCGTCGACGCCAACATGCAGCACTTCATGCAATCGCTCGATCAAGAATGAGAGTGGGCGTCGTTCACTGAATATTCGTGGTCTCCTGCTTCGGGGCCTTCGGCAGGCCTGTGGTGGCGGCACCGACTGCGTGCGACGACACCTGCAGCCGTGAGCGGCGGCTGAGGCAGCTTACCGCAATCCAAGCATCTCCCGCGCCTCATCCGGGGTGGCAATTTCGCGGCCCATGGCCCGCGCGAGATTTGCGATGTGGCGGACAACATCGCCGTTGTTGGGGGTGCCCAACTCCGGCCAGCCGTAGTCGCCGAGGCCGACGGAGACGTGCCCGCCCATTTCTATAGCCGCCGCTGCCGGGGCGGTGATGTTGCCGATCTTGTTACAGACGCTCCATTCGAGCGGTTGCGCCGGTAGGAAATCGAGGTGAGCAAGCAATCCCTTGACGGTCCCAGGATGGCCTCCAAGGATGCCCTGATCAGTCAGCTCGAACATCAAGTACGCAGGATCAACGACGAGGCCCATCTCTCTGAGAGCCCCGAAGGTTCGCGTAAAGGCCACCGTCCAGCTCACAAATTGCGGCTTGACGCCGAGCTCTGGCATCCTCTTGGCAAACAGCTTCAAGGTCGCGACGTCGTTTCGATAGGTCATCGTGTCGGAAAGGAATTTGCGGGCTTCTGTATCAAAACGGTCGATATTCGTACTCCCGGTGTCGATCGGAGCGATGTCGGCGCGCGTGGCCGGATCCCTGGCAAGGACCTCGAGATGGACAAGGCGGCTTTCCCGACCGTCCTTCGTGATCTGGCCGAGCGTCGGGTAGACCAGGCAATCACACGCGTCCCGGATCGCCCTGATCGCTTTCGCATAATCTCCTGCGCCGTGGGCCGGCGCACCCTCCGCGTCTCTCGCATGAAAATGAACGATGCTCGCGCCGGCCTCCCGCGCTTTCGCGGCTTCCAATGCAATCTCTTCCGCTGTGAAAGGCACGTTCGGGTTCGCGGAGCGCGGCATGTACTCGTTCAAACGCGCTTCGATGATCAGTTTTCGCTTCGCTGACATCTTTTCTTACCTTAGCTCCCTTTTCGGCCCGGCTACTCGTGAGCAAGCGACAGTAAGAACCTCCTTGAAATGCAAGCTCTTTGCAGCGTCAAATGAACGGCCGCAGCCTTGCACTTGAACGTTCGCTGCCCACCTAATTAATCACTTTAGAAACAGGTACTTACTGGTATTTTTGTCGGCATTTTTATCCCGCTTTTGAAGTTGCTGTATCCAGCGATTGCTTGAAGTGCTGCATGTTCGCTTCGACGCTCAAGCGGTTTTTCTGGCCGACCGTGCGATCGCGTATCGAGCCAAACATCTGTTCGTGTAGCTCGACGGCGCGGACGCGCCCGCTTACATCCAGCGATTTTCGGACCCACGGGGCGACCATGTTCAAGACGAACTCGGCTATCGTCACAATCAGTATGTTGCCGCTGGCCTCGTAGACAGCACGGTGAAAATCGAGGTCGGCCTTCAACATGTCTTCCAAGGAAGCGCCGGGCTGGGCTGTTAGCGCCTTCAGGCGATCGATGCATTCTCGCATCTTCGCCAGATCTTCCTCCGTTCGTCGCTGTGCTGCAATTTCGGTGCAATTGCGATCGAAGATATCCCGCAGTTCCATCAGCATTTCGGGGGTGGAATCCTGAAGGTAGAGCTGAAAGAGGGTGAGCGGCGTGGAGGGCACGCCCAGCTCTTCTCGCACATAGCTTCCGTGACCGTGCCGAATGTCGATAAGTCCGGCCACCGAAAGGGTCTTCATCGCCTCTCGAATGGGGGTACGGCTTATGCCTAGCTGCTCGGCGAGGTCCTTCTCGTTTGGAAGCTTGTCGCCGGCCTTCAGATTGCCCCGGGCAATCTCCCCGGTAATGTAGTCCAAGGCCAGCTCGAGGCGTGTCTGAGTCTTCTTCGGCTCGTCCAACACTCTCATCCTTCCCAATCTTTTACGTCAGCCGGAGCGGCATTAATGGTATTACGTTATACCATCAGAAAAGATACTGGAACCGAAAGTCGCATAGGCGCACAAATAAACGCGGCAGAGTTGGCGACCCCAAATTTCGTGCACGAGCTTCACGTCTCGCGTGAAAGGGAGACGGCAGTCCGGCGGCAAAACCCACCGTCGAGATTCAGCGTATGCCCAGTCTGCAGCGGGGCTGCGCCTCTGCCTCGAAAGACAGCTGCATCGGCTATTTCCTCCCACGAATAACTGCGCTTCGGCAGCAGTCGGTGGCACACTTCGCGCGTTCCGGTGCATGCTTGTTTCGGATACCTCCCCGAAATGGGATCGGGCCTACATCTGGGGGCTTTTCCCAATGCCCTACGCGGTCCTACTGCTGACCTCAGATCTAACCCGATGATCGGATGCGAAAACTTGACGACTGCAAAGTCTCTGAAGGCGCTTGCCCGAAACGCTTTCGGTAGTCAGCGGCGAAGCGGCCTGGATGAGGAAAGCCCCATTTAAGAGCGATGTCGCCCACCGTTTGCGAGGGCTTAGCCTGCAAGAGTTCTTGGTGAACGGCGTCGAGCCTCAAATACTGTAGATAAGACCTCGGAGTTGTCAGTTTGAAACGTCGAAAGCCTTCTTGAAGGCTTCGTATTCCGGATCCCGATGCCAGCGCGATCTCTTGAATGGTCAGGGGTTTTGAAAGGTTCGCCCTCATAAAATCAACCGCCCGCTTGACGTGACGAGGCATGGGCGACGTCACCCGATTTAAGTCCGATGTATGACGGTGTGGCAGGCTCTCCAGCAGCAGTTCAACCAGACCGTTGGTGAAGCTCGATCGAGCAACCGGCGCGTTGCGCAACGCCGCGCTTGAGGCCAGGCCCGAGTGGAGCGCCGCGGCTGTCTGAACAATTGTCAAACCCGCTCCAGCCGTTAAGTCGATCTCCGGAAAGAAATCAAATTCTCCCGTCACCGGCACCTCCAGCATGTCCATCAAACGGCTGGAGAGCGTCGCCCGGTCGACCACTATGACGAGATGCTCCATTGGGCCAGACAAGGTGAGGCTCTTGGTCTGCTGGCAGGCGACTATTGCGCCTCGCGTGGGTGATGTCAGAACCCTTGCGCCGTTTACATCGATTGCGGCGAAACCATATCGCGGGAGGAAAATCAGGTATTTTTCATTTGCACTCTCGTGCTCGAAAACAGCACTTCCTCGGTAGCGACAGAGGGCCAGACCTAAAAGTTCAGCAGCAGCGTACTCACACTTGAATTGGATCCCAGATCTCGTAGTAGGCTTCACAGTAACTCTCGATTCAGAGCCGGAAAGGATTGATGAGAGTTCAGCCGGATCGGTGCACTCGACGACGACGTAGTCTTCTTTATACGCAATATTCCCGCGACGCATTTGAAGCTCCACCAAGCTCGCAATCTAGATCCTTCCGGGGTGGGGAGGCTTTTTTCGATCCTCGCTGATGAACCAGTCAGGTTGAATTGGGTGAAAACTTTCACACCTCCACAAGCACCCCATCCTGGCTGGCAGCTACCATCTCCCCTGGGCATGAAACCAGTACGGCCTCGCTGCCCGGCCACCTAGAAGCTGACTTTAAATTCCAACGCGCTTGAATAGCTAACGCCGCCGCCAACTCGCCCCCCGCTGGTCAAGCGGAATAGTAGGCTCGCTGGATTTACTTAAGGACGGACGGAAACCAAAGCACTAGTGACGGCCACATCAACAGGGCGATCAAGAACACTATCTGGATCACCATGAACTGCCCCATCCCACTGTAGATCGATTTCAAGCTCCACTGGGGAACTACGTTTCTCAAGAAATATGCCGACATCGCCACGGGCGGACTCAAATATGCGGTCTGGAGATTAACCGCGACAAGTACACCGAACCAAAGCAGGAGTTCCGGCCTCGTCATCCCCACGTCGAGCTGGAGGACAATCGGCGTGAAAATCGGGAGAAACACCAGAACAATGGCGGGCCACTCAAAGGGCCAACCAAGAGCGAATATGATCACCATAATAATTACGAGCTTCCACATGTCCGAGACAGGAATGCTCGTAACGACATCCGTGATGATCGCCGCTCCACCTAATTGAGTGAAGACAGCGCCAAAAACATTCGACGCTACCGCGAGGAGGAGAACCATGCTCGAGGTAACTACCGTGGCCACTGCGGCATTCTTCAGCGTCCAAAAACTAAGCTTGCGGTAAGCGAGTGCCAAGATTGTTGCCCCCACTGCTCCGCAAGACGCTGCCTCCGTAGGAGTGGCCAATCCGGACAGAATGGAGCCGAGAGTTGCAACAATAAGCAGGCACAGCGGTAGAACGCCGACAGCAAACTCACGCGCGATCTCGATCGCGCTACCTACCCGCTCCTCGACTGGTAGAATCGGACCAACGCGGGGATTTATATAGCTTCGTGCAACGCAGTAGACCGCATAGCACACAGCAAGCATGAAGCCGGGTGCCATCGCGGCTCCGTACAGCTGGTTCACGGGCACTCCAAGAGTTGGCCCCATGACAACGAGCATCACGCTCGGCGGAATGAGTATCCCGAGCGTGCCACCGGCTGCGATGGCACCCGCTGACAACTTCTCATCATAGCCCGCCTTTATCATCATCGGCCCGGCCATAATGCCGAGGACGGTCACCGCGGCTCCCACGATGCCCGTGGCCATTGCGAAGATCGTCGCCGTGAGAAGCACCGCAAGAAATAGCGAACCGTTCAAGGGAGCCATGATCTGCCGCATGGAGCCGAACAATCGGTTCATCAGGCCCGCCTGCTCCGTCATGTAACCCATGAATATGAATAGTGGGACCGCCGGGAGAATGTCGTCCTTCATCGTCCCGAAAATCTGTAGATAGGCGAGGCTGAAGGTTATGTTCACACCAATCCCGATCGAGCCGAGGACAAGTGCGACAAAGAGAAGCGTGAACGCGATCGGAAAGCCGACGAAAATGAAAACGAGCATGCCACCGAGCATGGCAACGCTGAGAATGTCGTTGAAGCTCATCGTGTTGACCTTTCAGATCTCGATCTTTTCGTGGGTCTCGAACGGCCGCCCGGTGGTCACTGCGAACAGGGACTTGAGCAGTTCCGAAATTCCCTGGAAGAAGAGAAGAACAGCGGTCAGTGGGATGACGCCTCGCAGCGGCCAGATAGCTGGCATCCATAGACTCAGGGTGGATTTCTCGTTGATTTCGTATGAGTAGAGGAAGTCGTCCAGCGACATGTAGAATATGATGGCCATCACCGGAAGAAACAGGGCGACATAGCAAACGGCATCGATCGCGCCCTTCTTTCTATCGCTGAAGCTTTCCCAGAACATGTCGGTTCTCACATGTGCGCCCTTCAGCAGGGCGTATGATGACCCGAGCATGAATATCGCGCCATATGACATCACCGTCGCGTCAGCTGCCCAGATCGTCGGAGTCGAAAATAGATAGCGCGAGACGACTTCCACTGTGTTGGATAGAACCAATGGGATGGTGAGGACAGCGACGAGAAGTACGAACCTCTCAGTGAACCCATCGATGATCTTGATCGCCCGGAGTGCGGCGGGCGAGAATGGGGGTGCAAGTTTGCTCACGAATTATCTCCGGGCAATCGAGAAGAAGGCGCGGCTTAGCCGCGCCTTGTAAATCCTACTTAGCTTCGGGCCAGTAATGGTCCGCACCGAGGTTGTAGGGAGCCTGGATTAGCCGCTTTGCGGGAACGACTTTCGATGCGTAGTCGCGTTGGGAGTCGTATACCTTCTTGAAGAAGGCGTTGGACTCGCCTTCCTTCTTCGCGATTTCGTCCCAAGAGGCGAGAATGTTCTGTAGAACGTCGTCGGGGGTACGGTGAACGGTCACGCCGTCTTCTTTGCGCATCTTGTCAAGCGCATCGGCGTCGAGCTTGCCTTTCCGGATATGCGACCTCAGGGTCGCTTCGCTTGCGGCAGCCTGCATGATGGCTTGGAGATCCGGAGCCAGCGAGTTCCAGACGTCACCGTTCACAAGGAAATCGACGATCGTCGCGGGATTGTGTGTCGACATTGGGTAGAAATGTTTCCAGATCGTCTGGAACCCGATGCCCATATCTTCGGCCGGGCCGACGAATTCAGCGCACTCAATGACCCCTCGCTCACCTGCCGGGACGATCTCGCCGCCGGGCATGTTCACCGTAGACATACCCGAGGAGGCGAAAACTTCAGCTGTCACGCCAGTCTGGCGGCATTTGCGGCCTTTAAGATCCGCCCAACTCTCAACCGGGCGTGCAAACCATCCCAGCGCCTGGTTTGCGCTCGTGACGGACGGGATTACTTCGATGTTGGTCTTCAGCTGTACGCGATAGTAGTCGCGGTAAAGCTCAATACCGCCTCCCTCGTAAAGCCAACCGACGTAGTCGAGGATGTCCATGCCGAACGGCCCCCCGGCAGCGTCGCCGAAGAGTGTTCCTGCCCTATGTTTGCCGACCCAATAGGCGACAGTGGAATGGCCGCCATCGATCACGTTTTTGTTGACCGCGTCCAGCACCTCGAACGCCGGGACGATCGTGCCTGCGGGCATGAATTCGATTTTCAGCCTGCCGCCCGAGAGTTCTTCGACGCGCTTCGCCCAGGTCTCAGCGGACATGTAAATCGTGCTGGTTGCCGGATACGCCGATTGAAAGCGTAGCGTTCTGGTCTCGGCCTGAGCCGAAGTGGTCATTGCGACGATCAACGCGGCGATCGCACTGCAGACAAGCAATCCAGGTCTCATAGAATCCTCCCTCTGGCGCTCCTTCCGCCCTCCTCGGCTTCTTAGAGCACATATGGTATGACCTCATACCATTCCTACAAAAACAGGTTGACTCACGGCTGTCAAGAACTTCGTTTTAGAGGAGCCGCCGAACGCCTGGCGCAGGAGCGCTCGCCCGTGGCTATCGACGTTCTGAATATGGAAAATCTAAAGTTTACGACTGAGCAACATAGCATCGCTCCGGAACGGTACAGCCCGGCACGATTGAACGACCAGCTCGAGGGTAGAAATGCCCTGCCCCGCAACGAAATCCTGCCACACAAGCTCATCATAAGGAACAGCGCGGCCGAACCGCCAGCTAGAACGCGAGGTCGGCGATGCGCGAAGATTCGGATGTTAAAGACCGATGGCACGCTCTTGGTGACGATCACCCACTGAAGCTCGTGAGCCCATCTCGAGAGCCGCGGCGTCCTCGAGCCAAGCGCTCTCGAGCCACTGCTTGAAGGCGCTCACCTTTTGTGACCTCAGCCGCGACCTGACATAAGTGAGCGTATGGCAACGCAGATTGGGTCCAGTCATTCCGAACGGAAGGACGAGGTTGCCCCTCTCGACGTCGCGCTGCAGCAACCGATAGCTTTCCAAGCAGACGCCGCGACCTTCGACCGCTGTGGCGATCGACATGAACGCGTCGCGGAAACGCGATCCCCGGTTCAGATCGATCTCGAGGCCGTGATCCTTCGCCCATTGGCGCCAGCTATAGAGGGTTTGCTCCGACTTAATAAGCGTATGGCCGATGAGGTCCGAAGGCCGTCGTATCGGCCTCTCCCCGTTCGCGACCTCGGGAGCGCACGCGACCACGATCGTCTCGAGGGGAAACTCCTCGGTTGCGATGGAGCCGAGACGGGGCACGCTGCCGTAGCAAATGTCGACGTCCACGGACCCGTCGCTCAGCTTGGTTGGCTCCGATGAGGAAATCAACCGGATTTCGAGTGAAGGATGGAGCGACTCGAATTGCGGAAGTCGGGGCATCAGCCATAGCGACGCGAGGCTCGGAGCGCAGCCGACGCTCAGGACGTCGACGCTATTTCGCCTAGACACTTCGTCGGTGGCGCGCTCGATCAATGACAGCGCTTCGGACAAGTCACGGTGATATCGTTCGCCGATCTCGGTGAGGGTGACATTCCGTCCGATGCGGTGAAAGAGCTTTTCTCCGAGCTCCTCTTCCATCAGCCTGATCTGGTGGCTGACGGCCGACGGCGTCAGCTGCAGCTCGGCCGCGGCCTCCAGGAAAGAACCTCTCCTCCCCGCCGCGACGAATGACTGGATGGCCCGGATGGACGGAATCAACGTCATAGCGCCTCCGACCCCTGAAGGCGGGCCTTGTCGAGACGCGGCCGGTTCATAGCGAAGCAACCTTCCGAGGCACGCGCTGGCCGACGTCGGAGCGGACGGCCTCTCCAGCCGCGATGCGCTTGATGTCTCCGAGAACCTGGGAAAAGTCGCCCAGGCTCGACGTGCCAAAGCCCATGTAGACGCGCTTGTAGAGCTGGTAGAGCATCTCATACCGGGAACGCGTCGACGGATCGGGGTCGTATTTCTTGAAACCCACGCACATCGCCGCCTGGGCGGCCTCTATGGTGGCGTGGTCCTTCGACGCGAGGCTAGCGAAGATGCCCGACCCAAGGCCGGTGGGAAGGCCGTCAGGGACTAAGATTGGCTTCCCCAGAACGTTCGCATAAATCTGATTGAGCACGGGGTTCTTCTGGGGAACGCCGCCGCCATTAATCACTCTGCTCACCGGAACGCCATGCTGTTCCATACGTTCCAATATGATCCGCGTGTGGAACGCCGTTCCCTCGATCGCCGCATAAAGCTCGTCCTGTGCGGTGTGGCCGAGGTGCCAACCAATGGTCATGCCGCCGAGATCGGAACGCACCAGCACGGTTCGGTCCCCGTTGTCCCACGAGAAGCGCATCAGCCCTGTCTTGCCGCCCTCAATCGTCTCAAGGCCTTCGGATAGTTTCGACACCGTGGTGGAGGCCCGGCGGGCGATCGCGTCGAAAATGTCGCCAGTCGCCGAGAGACCCGCCTCGACCCCCACGAGATCCGGATGGGCACTCCCCGGCACAACGCCGCAGACGCCCGGAATTAACTTGACGCGCTCGCTCACCGCGATGATGCATGTGGACGTGCCGATAACGTTGACCACATCGCCCAGTCGGCAACCCGCTCCGATTGCGTCCCAGTGCGCGTCGAAGGCTCCCACCGGAACCGGGATGCCCTCCTGCAAGCCGAGCTTCGCGGCCCACTCGCAGCTGAGACCCCCAGCAACCTTGGCGGAGGTCTGGTACGTGCCTCCGATTTTCTCCCTGACGCCATCGAAGAGCGGATCGACACGCGAAAGGAAAGCTTGCGAGGGCAAACCGCCCCACTTCGGGTTCCACATCCACTTATGCCCCATCGCGCAGACGCTGCGGACGACCGCGGAGCTGTCGGTCACCCCAGTGAGCACTGCCGCCGCCATGTCGCAATGCTCGAGCGCGGTGCCGAAGCGGCCCCGGAGCTTTGGATTGTGCCGGAGCCAATGAAGGAGCTTGGCGAAACCCCACTCGTGGGAATAGGTGCCGCCACACCACTCGATGGCCTCGAGATGGGTCTCATGCGCCATGGCGGTGATCTCCTCCGCCTCGGACTTCGCCCGGTGGTCACACCAGAGATAATAGTCGCTCAAAGGATTGAGGTTCCTGTCGACCGGGATCACGGAAGAACCTGTCGTATCCACTGCTATGGCCCGTACGGCCTTTGGATCGACGCCGCAGTCCTTGATCGCCCGCTCCATGGCGAGCACGAGGCCGTCCATGTGGTCGGCGTGGGCCTGTGTCGCCAGATCGGGGTCCGACCGCGTTCGTCGAAGAGGGTATTCCGCTATCGCCGTGCCAAGCGGCCCGGTCAGAGTGTCGGCCATGGTCACCCGAACGCTCAAAGTTCCGAAATCAACACCAGCTACTATCGACATCGTCATACCTATTTTGATCGCTCGGTCTGGCCGTATGTCGCCGAGCTGCCGTGCTTTCGTTGAAAGTGCCGATCTAGCAGAGCCGCCGAAATCTCGGGGCTCTCCAAGCTGATCTGGCGCGAATGGAACGCAATCCTTGCCACCGCCTCGAGCATCTCGGCATTGTGGACCGCGTCGGTCGCGTCCTTGCCCCAGCAGAAGGGGCCATGGTCGTTGACGAGAGCGGCAGGAATCGACAGGGGGTCGCGGTTCGCGATCGCCTCGGCGATCACCCTGCCTGTGTTTCGCACGTAGTCGTCCCGGATTTCGCTGTCAGTCAGCTGACGCGTCACCGGGATGGTTCCGTTGAAGTAGTCGGCGTGAGTCGTGCCCATTACCGGGATCGGCTGACCGGACTGCGCCCAAGCTGTCGCGAAGAACGAGTGCGTATGGACTACCGCGCCGATCGTCGGGAAGCTCCTGTAGAGCTCGATGTGCGTGTCGAGGTCGCTTGAAGGGCGCAAGTCGCCGTCTACAACGCGGCCGTCCAGATCGGTGATGACGATGTCGCCCGTGTCCATGGCCTTGTACGAGAGGCCGCTGGGTTTGATCGCGACGACACCGTTCACCCGGTCGATGGCGCTGACGTTGCCGAACGTGGAGATCACGAGGCCGCTCTCATAGAGTTCGAAATTCGCGTCCAGGACGGCTTTGCGCAGTGCTGAGTGCTTCACGGTCGCCCCCTCAGGACTTGCGGCTGCGGTTGAAGCGGTCGGCGGCGACGGCGACAAGAATGATGGTGCCGATGACGACCTGGTGCCAGAACGTGTTCACATTGAGCAGATTGAGCCCGTTGCGAACCACCGCCATAAGCACCGCGCCTACCACGGTTCCGAACAGCGTGGCCCTGCCGCCCGACAGTCCGGTTCCACCGATCACCACCGCGGCGATGACGTCCAGCTCATAGCCCTGCCCGGCTTCCGGCATCGCGGACTCAAGTCGCGAGGTGAGCATGATCCCGGCGAAGGCAGACAACACTCCGGCCAACACATAGACCGCGATCTTGACCTTGTCCGTCGGGATACCGACGAGACGGGCGGCGTCGGGATTGCTACCGATGGACAACACGAAGCGGCCGAAACGGGTGTAGTAGAGAAGATAGAAGGCGGCTGCGAACAAGATGGCGGTCAGGACCACAGGAACCGGGACGCCGGCCAAATAACTCTGGCCGATCATTCGGAACGCCGGATCGGATGCGCCAGTGATCGGTATGCCTTGCGTGTAGATCATCACGACGCCGCGGCTGACCACCATGATGGCCATCGTAGCTATGAAGTCCGTGATGCCGACCTTCGTGATAAGAAGACCGTTGATGACTCCTATGAACGCGCCCAGAGCTAGACCCGCGAGGCAGGCGACGGGCACCGGATATCCGAGAACCAGGAGGTTCGCGGTAACCAGTCCGGTAAGCGCAAGCGTAGAGCCGACCGACAGGTCGATGCCGCGCATCCCGATGACGAACGTCGCGCCGAACGCGATGACCGCAATCGGCACCGCCTGCCTCAATACGTCCGTCAGGTTCCCAACCGTGAAGAACCGCGGGGCCGCGAAGCCCAGCGCGATGAGCAACACGACGAATGCGATATAGACACCCGCGTTGCCGCTAGCGAGGCCAAACTTGAAGCCGTGCCGTGGACGCGTGACTGCAACTTCAGCCATTGATTCCTCCCACTGGATGAAGAGTTTCCGGGGGCCTCACCGAATGGAGCGCCAACGTCTCTTCCTTGGACGTGGCGGCATCGACCACCGTTGTGATTTTGCCTTCGAACATCACCGCGACTCGGTGGCAAAGGCCGAGCAACTCGGCATTGTCGGCCGACACCACGATGACGGTGCACCCGTCCTGGGCGGCGGCCTGCACCAAGGCGTAGACCTCGGATTTTGCCCGGACGTCGACGCCGCGCGTCGGCTCCTCGAGCAGCAGCACCTTGGGTTGGGTGAGCAGCCATCGAGCCAGCATGACCTTTTGTTGGTTGCCACCGCTCAGCGAGCCGATCTCCGCCTGAGGCCCGTCGCACTTCACGCCGAGCTTCGAGATGTAGCTTACCGCGACTTCCTTCTCCTTGGAGGGCCGCAGGGTGATCTTCCCGAGGACGCCCAAGTTGGCGATCGATAGATTCCATCCGACCGAATGCTCGGGGAAGATGCCCTCGACCTTCCGTTCGGCCGGCAGAAATGCGAAGCGCTCTCTGATGGCGTCGGTGATCTCCGTCAGCTGGACATCCCTGCCTTCGACCTTCACGGTGCCGCGTTCATAAGCCCGCTGGCCGAACAGGGCTCGGAGAAGCGCGCTCTTGCCCGAGCCCTCCAGGCCTGCGATCCCAAAAATCTCTCCCTTCATAAGCGAAAAGGAGATGTCGTCGAAAGCTCCCGCTCTCGACAGGCCGCGCACTTCCACCGAGGGATCGGACCTCGGAGGGACGCGGGGAGGAAACTGTTTGGAAAGGGCACCGCCGATCATCGCGGCGACGACTTTGTCGACGTCGAGGTCGGCGACCGAAAGGTCGGCCGCTGTGCGGCCGTCGCGAAGCACCATGACGCGGCTGCAGATGCCGAGCAGTTCCTTGATCCGGTGCGAGACGTAGATGATAGCCTTTCCGGCAGCCTGCAGACGCTCGATGATGGCGAAGAGCTGTTTGCGTTCGACCTCCTCGAGCGCCTCGGTCGGCTCGTCCATGATGATGATGTCGGCGTTGCTGTTCAGCGCCTTGGCGATCTCGATCATCTGGCGGTCGGAAAGGCTCAGTTCCCGGACCGGGCGGTCGATCGCAACCTCCACGCCAAGCTCTTCGGAAAGAAGGCGGCGCGCTTCCCTGCGCATTTGCCCATGGCTCAGCGGGGCGAGCGAGAAGCCGCTGCGCCGCAACTCGCGTCCCGCGAAAATGTTCTCGGCCGCGTCGAAGTCGGGAAACAGGCTGAGTTCCTGGTAGATGATCGCGATGCCGGCGTCGGCTCCGGCCTTCGGGCTGTCGAGCTCGACTTGCTTTCCTCGGACGGCGATCGTGCCGCCGTCGCGTGAATATGCGCCCGCGAGGATTTTCATCAACGTGGATTTGCCCGCGCCGTTTTCACCGACCAAGCCCAAGACTTCGCCGCCGTTGAGCGCCAGGTCGATTCCCTGCAGAGCGACCATGTTGCCGAAGCGCTTGCCTATGCCCTTCATGTCGAGAAGCGGACTGTTGGCCATTTGAATCTCCTCCGGGTGCGCGGCCCTCCGGAGAGGGCCGCAACGTCCTCACATCTTCTGCTGGGGGACGTAGTCGTAGTCGGTCTGGTCGAACGTCTTGATGTTCTTGGCGTCGTAGACCTTGGGGGCGACGAAGATTTTCTTCGGAAGGGGGTTTCCCTTCATCAGGAACTCGTCGACGGCGCGCACGATGTTGCGCCCCTCTTCCTTGGCTCCGGTGTCGACCGTCGCCGAGAAGTCCCCCGTCAGGATGGCGGCGTTCGCCTCCTTCATGTTCTCGTAGCCGACGATGGCGACCTTCCCGTTCAGACCCTTGGCCTTGAGGGCCTGCAGCCCACCGAGAGCCATCTCGTCATAGAGCGCGACGAGGACTTCGATGTCCGGGTTCGCGGTGAACATGTTCTCGGTCACCGAGAGACCCTGTGCGCGAACCCAGCCGGCGGGCTGCTGAGCGACGATCTTGAAGTTCGGATGCTTCGAGATGATCTCGTTGAAGCCCTTCATACGCTGGCTGGTGTGTGGACCAGGAAGGCCTTCGAGGATGCCGATCTTGACCTCCTTGTCGCCATAGGTGTCCACAAGCCACTGAGCCTGCGCGCGGCCGCCGTCCGACTGGTCGTAGCCGATGTCGCTGACGTAGTACGGGTTGTCCGCGACCGGAGAGTTGAACAGAAAGACCGGAATGCCGGCTTCCGTGGCGCGACGGATCGAAGGCAACAGAGCGCCTTCGTTGTAGAGAGCGACCGAGATCGCGTCGACGCCGTCGTTGATCCAGGCTTCCATGGCCCTGATCTGGTCGTCGGTGGCCGACTGGCTGCTTGGAGCCTGGACGAGAAGTTCGATGGCTTCCGCGCCGCCGCGCTTGTCGATCTCTTCCTTCACACCAGCCAGGACGCGCTGATAGTAGGTGTCCATAGCAGTTGGCAGGAAGCCTAGCTTGAGAGGACGGTTGTCCTTCTTTACTGGCTTCATCTCTTGCCCGGTCTGCTCGATATCCTTGTCCATCAGAATGCCGGGAAACACGGCGTTGTAGTCCGGCTCGGCGGCGAGCGCGGGCTGGAAGCCGACAGAAGCGGCGAACGCGACCGCTGCGCAGAGCAATGTACGTCGTCTGAAAGTCGTCACGAGGTCCTCCCTTGTTGTGACAAGACACACTCCTCCCGTCCCCGGGATCGCCCTGGGAAGGAATTCTTCGAAGTTTGGTCGAAGGCTCAGAGACCAGGCGCTATGGTGAAGACCATGCGGATGGGACTGGACCCGTAGTTAAGGCACTGGTAGCTGACGCCCGCGGGCAGGAAGAACGCCTCCCCGTCTCGGATGTGGAACGTCTCGTCGCCGTCCGCGACATAAAAAGTTGCCGGGCCTTTCAATACGTAGAAGACAGCGTCGCCGTTGTGACTGTTGGGCTCGCTCGCCCTTGGACCGACGCCGCCCACGGGGATGACGAACTCGCCGACATGCATGTAGTCGTTGGAGACGCAGAGCTCCAGGAGGACCGGATGGTCCTGGCCGAAGATCAGGTTCAAACGGTCTTCCTTCGCAACCTTCACCAGGTCGCCCTTGGAACGGGCCTCAGCGCCGACGACGGGGTACTTGCCGAGTTTCTCCAGGCTCATTCCGAGATCCTCCTTTCGGATTTGAAGAGACGCGTCGCGCCGAAATATCCAGTCGGCGGTCCCTTCTCGTCCCAGATGCGCGGCGCGATGCAGAACAGGATCACGGCTGCCTTGTCCGTGAAATTGTATCCGCGGTGCGGGACGCCCATGGGGATCAGGATCGAGTCCCCAGGCCCCATTCGCTCGGTATGGCCCGTCTCCGGATTGAGAAGATGCACCTCGCCCTCGAGGACGTAGTAGACCTCGTCTCCGGCATGGATGTCGGCGGGATCGAAGTTGCTGCCTGGGGCGAGCTGATAGATGCCTGTCGTCACCTTGTCCGTGCTCGCCAGCAGGTAGTTCAAGTCGCTCGAGTACGGCTTGTTGCCCGTGTAGATGAACATCTTGAACTTGTCCGCCGTCAGGTGGTGCGGCTTCTTTTCCCCCGGCGGGAACGGGAAGTTGCCGAAGTATGCAGGTATGGTCATCGGGGGAGCCTCAGGTCCTGAGTTCCGAAAGAAGCGCCTTGAGCAGACGCCAAGTGGAGTCGACGGTGGTGTGGTTCAAACGCTCGCGCGTGGTGTGGACGTCGAAGGCCTCCGGTCCGATCGACAGCATGTCGATGTCGGGTACCTTCTTGCGGAAAAGGCCGAGCTCGAGGCTCGAATGCGAGACCTCCACATGGGGCTGTTCGCCGAATTCCTTTTCGTAGGCGGCGCGGCCGGCATTCAGCATCCGCGAGTTCGGATTGTAGGGCCATTCCGGGCAATCGGCGAAAGTCTCGACGGTCGCGTCGTTGCCGACCACTTCGGCGAGCTCGCGGATTTTGTCGACAATGTTGTAGCGACGTGAGCTGACGGCGCTCGGCACTGTGGACACGATTTCGATGCGTTTCTGATCGTTAGAGATCAGCGCGACGGTGTTCGAACTCTCGACCAGATTGTCGACAACAAGACTCCGGCTCTGGACGCCGTTCGGCAGCAGGTTCAAAGCAGAGACCATCGCCTTCGCAACCGGTGGCGCGAACACCGATCGGGCGTCGCTGTCGGTTTCGGTCAGGGTGACCTTCAGACTCGGGTCACTCACGGAGTACTCCGCGGCGATCGCCTTGCCTTCGTTCTCGATGGCGGCTTTCAACGCGTCGAGCCGCGACGGATCGAAAGAGATCACAGCTTCGGCTTCGCCGGGAATGACGTAGCGGTTCACGCCGCCGTTCACACCGATCACGCCGATGTCGGTCTCCTTCGACGCCAAGCGGAGCAGACGGCCGAGAAGCACGACCGCGTTGCCGCGCTCGAGGTGGATGTCGAACTCAGAGTGACCGCTGCTGAGTCCGGAAATGCGGAGCAGCGCCGCCTTCTGCCCGGCCGCGCGGTCGGTCCACTTGAGCGGGATCTGGAATTTGGCGGAAATGTCCCCCGCGCATCCGGCGAACAGCGACTTAGGATCGTGCCAGTTCATGTCGAGCAGGCGCTTGCCAGAAAGCTTGGAACCATCGAAATGCTGGGCACCGCCTTTCCCGACTTCTTCCTGCACCGTCAGGACGACCTCGAGCGGCGGATGCGGGATGTCATCGGAGGCGAGCAGCGACATGGCGAGCGCCACGCCCACAGTGTTGTCCGCGCCGAGTGTCGTCCCGGTTCCGTGGATGAAGTCGCCGTCGATGCGCAGCTTGATCCCCTCTTTCTGGAAATCGTGCTCGACGCCCTCGTCGCTCTCGCAGACAATGTCGGTATGTCCGTGGAGTATCAGGGTCGGCGCGTTCTCGTAGCCGGGCGTGCCGGGCTTCTTGATGAGGAGGTTCCAGATGTCGTCCTGGTAGACTTCGAGGCCCCTGCCGCGAGCAAAGGCTGCGATGTGGTCGCTAACCTGCTTCTCATTGTAGGAACCTCGCGGTATCGCGCTCAGCTCTTCGAAGAAACCGAAGAATATGGCAGGCTCCAGCCCAGTCAGAACAGAATTACTTTGAGGATGCGAAACTTTATTGGCAGACACACTCATCTGCTTCTCCTCCCTTGATGTCAATAGGCAATACTTCCTCGTTCGCGGAAGCCAATCCACGACAGCCATACTTGGATGTAATGCTCTTTCCTCTATATCAGCGCAGGGGTAACTTCATTGATACCCTTGGCATCGATGAAACATCTTCCCTTCCGCTCGACATTTCAAACGCATTATTTGTCGAAATAGGTGAGAAAAATTCATCTGAATTCGTCACCGTATCCGCTAATGCATACATTATTGAAATTGCAATTGTCAATTAAACCAGGTTGCGAGAGCCCGGTCTTGCGGCTGGGAGCTCGGAAAGCAGCACAAGCCCTTTAATTTACTCAGACTTCCGTCAGCGACCAGCGGGCGGTCTCGTGGTTTAGCTCGAGTTCCGATCTGGCCACGTGCACTGGCCACGGCGTCGTGGAGATGCGAATGCCTTCGTCACACCTCTGTTGGGTGACGCGACGTCCCGTTTGACTAGAACCCACACCAATACCACTTGCGCCGTGGGCTTTGAAGCGCTCGGACCCTTAGGGGCACGCTCGTGACCGTCGCCTTGTCGGACTCCTCCGTCTTGCGATCCTCAATCACTCCGCCAGCCAGCGGGCGAACTCGTCCTTGTAGTCGGGGTGCCAGCGCGAGAGCGCGGGCCTGTTGCGCACCATGTCTTCCGCCGCCCAACGGATGCGTTTGGCGTCCAAGGCCGGGGTCACGGCGTTATCCGGGCAGATGATGTAGAAGTCGCCGTTTCGGAAGCGCTCGATGAAAAGCTCGATCACTTGCTCGGCGGTCCATGGTTCGTCGGGCTTGCTGCCGGGCGCGAAATCCGAACCGGGGAAGTTCATGGGAGTCCAAGTATAGCCAGGCACCAGAAGGTGCGCCGAGACCCGGCCGAGCGTCACCTTGCGAAGCTCGTGGGACAACTGCTCGGTGAGTACTTTGATACCTGCCTTGCTGACCGAGTAGGCCGCGTTGCCAGGAGGTGTCGTGATTCCTTCCTTCGACCCAAGGTTCACGACTGCCGAGGGAAGCGACTGCTCGATCATGCCCGGCACGAAAAGATGCTGCGCGGTCACCACTGCGAAAAAGTTGACTTCGAGCTGCCGCCTCCAGAGCGCAGGATCGTCCCACGGCCCTGCACCCTTCGTGATCCCCGCGTTATTGACCAGAAGCGCGACGTCTTCAAAACGGTCCCGCGTCTCATCCCTTAGCCGCTGCAGGTCCGAGGCGTTCGAAACGTCGCCTACGACGACCACGTGGTCGACACTCAAGGTTGAGGCAAAGGCCTTCAAGGCATCTCCGTCGCTGTCGAAGAGCGCCAGGCGCATCCCCTCCGCGGCGACCCGACGGGCCATCGCCGCCCCGAGTCCCTTGGCCGCACCCGTTATGACGGCGACCCGTCCGGCGGCGATGATCTCGTTGGCTGTATTGTTCATCAATGATCCTTTCGTTCTTGCGTTGTTACTCAGCAGCCGAGGGCCTGGGCGACCGCGACGAGGTCATTGCCGACAACATGCCAGTCGCTATCCGCCTGCAAGTCGGTTTTCTGACCCGGTCCGTGTTCTGTAGCCCGCGTGATGAAGACTGTCGTGAGCCCCGCACGCCGGGCAGCGGCGAGGTCGTAGTTGTGGGCCGCCACCATCGCCACCTGTCCCGGCTCGAGACCCGCTTTGCGTGCCGAGCCGATGTAAGTCGCGATCTGGGGCTTGTACGTCCGCGTCACCTCAGCCCCGAGCATCATGTCCCACGGCAGCCCGGCGAACCGGGCCAGGTTTGTCATACCGCCGATGTCGCCGTTGGAGATTGGGGCCAGTTTGTATTTCGACTTCAGTCTCGTCAGACCCTCGATCGAATCGGGCCAGGGATCGAGCCGCTCCGAAGCCTTGTTGAGTTCTTCAAGTTCCTCCATGGGGAGAGCCGCGACGTCGAGCCCTACCTCCGCTAGGGCGGCGACGAGGTTCTCGAGGTTCAACTCGTTCAAAGGTACCCAAGGCCGCTTTCCCGACCTCACCGATTCCATTGCTGGCTCGTAAAGTGCTCGCCATCGGTCGGCGAATTCCGCCGGAGGAATTGCGATGTGGCGGGCTTCGAGAAAAGGCGCTACCGCCCGCGCGACACCGGACCTCCAGTCGACCACTGTGCCGAACACGTCGAAGCCCAACAGTTTCACTTCGCTGAAATCTCGCTCCGTGGCTTCACACCCTCGTTCGTCGCTATCCCCTCCGTGGCCGGAAATACAGCGAGCATTGTTGAGTTCCCCTCCGTTGAACGACGACCGCCGTTCACTCACCCCGCCAAAACGCCCTCCCACAAATTCTGTTGACATCGACAAGCAATACAATAACGTATTCATTATCGAATGCAAAGTCACGCATTTCGATTTCGGGAGGATTGATATGAGCATTGAAATTTCCACATCGATTCGCAGTCTCATGATGGTCGCCGCTGTGGCGCTGAGCGCGCCTTTCGCGCCGAACGCCTACGCAATCGACGTCACCCAGCAGATCAAGGAAATCGAGAACAGTCCCGCGGATGGCCCGAACGGCGAGAAGGCGGTCCTGGCGAGCGACCTCAAGCTGACGCCCGAAGAGATCGCGCAGATCAAGGCCAAGAACGCGACGGCCGCGATCGTCATGCACTATACGGCATCGGATTGGGCCAAAGCACAGATGGCGGGCCAGAAGAAGGCTCTCGACGAACTTGGCATCAAGATCATCGCGACCACCGACGCCGGCTATAAGGCCGAACAGCAGGTTGCCGATATCGAGAGCGTGATGGCGCTAAAACCCGACATCATCATCTCTGTCCCCGCGGAGCAGTCTGCGACGGCCGCGGCCTACAAGAAAGCCGCCGCCGCGGGCATCAAGATAGTGTTTCTCGACCAGGCGGCCGCCGGAATGAAACCGGGTGCCGACTATGTGAGTCTCGTGTCCTCCGACAACCGGGGCATGGGCAAGGTCGCGGCGCTCCTCATGGCCAAAGCCCTGAACGGCAAGGGTGAGATCGCTCTTATCCCGCACGCTTCCGACCTGTTCGCGACCAAAGAGCGCGTGGTGGGCTTCAAGGAAGCAATCGCCGCGTTCCCCGACATCAAGGTGGTGGACGAAAGCGGCGTCGGCGGCCCCGACTTCGCTGGCGAATCCGAGCGCATCGCCTCCGCGATGCTGACGGGCCATCCCACCCTCAACGGCCTCTGGGCTGTATGGGACGTCCCAACCGAGGGCGTGCTCGCAGCGGCGCGCGCTGCCGGAGCATCCACAGATCTCGTGATCACCACCTGCGACCTCGGCGTCAACATCTCCCTCGACATGGCCAAGAACGGCTACGTCAAGGGGACGGGTTCGCAGCGGCCGTTCGGCGCGGGCTATGCGGAAGGCATCCTGGCGGGTTACGCCCTGCTTGGGAAGGAAGCCCCTCCCTATGTCGTCCTCCCCGCGCTCGCCGTGACGCGCGACAATCTCATCGACGCTTGGCCCCAGTCGAACGGCGACCAGGCTCCCGACATCCTCGTGAAGGCGATGAACTGATCCAAAAGAAGTGGACGGCCGTTCGGCCGTCCACTTTGGAGGCGAGCCCCATGACACAGCCCACGCAAACACCGATCACGGCCCCGCGAGATGTCGCCGCGGTGAAGATGACCGACATCAAGAAATCCTACGGCGGCGTCCACGCGCTCAAGGGCGTGAGCCTGACGATCCGCCCTGGCACGATCCACGCCCTGATTGGCGAAAATGGCGCGGGCAAATCCACGCTACTCAAAATCTTGCAGGGGGTGGTAATTCCCACGGAAGGTTCGATAGAGGTCTTCGGCGAGCATCTGACGGCAGTCTCCCCGGAGAACTCCCGCAGGCTTGGAATCGGGATGATCTTCCAGGACCTGAGCCTCATCCCCACGCTGACGATCGCGCAGAACATCTTCCTGAACCGCGAACCCCGCCGCATGTCCCTGTTAGTCGATGAGCGGCGGGAAGTCGAGGACGCGGCCAAGGTCATCGGCGAACTGAACCTGAACGTCGATCCGAGGACGCGCGTCTTGGCGTTGAGCCCCGGGCAGGCGCAGCTCACCGAGATCGCGAAAGCCATCTCCCAGAAGGCGCGCGTCCTCATCCTCGACGAGCCGACGTCGGCATTGAGCGCCCAGGAAGTCGACATCCTTTTCAAGATGCTGCGCAAACTGACCGCGGACGGCACTGCGATCGTCTACGTCTCCCACCGCATGACCGAGATCATGACGATCGCGGACGAGATCACCATCCTGCGCGACGGCCAGAACGTCACGTCGGGCAACATCGCGGATTTCACGCTCGATACCATCGTCCAGAACATGGTCGGAAAGCGGGTGACGGGATTCGAGTACAAACCCCACGAGATCGACCGCGGCACCCAGCCCGCGCTGAAGGTGCGCTCCCTCTCGGGCAAGCACGGGAAGCCGAATGACGTCTCATTCGATCTCTACAGGGGCGAGGTTCTCGGTATTGCCGGGCTCATGGGGGCCGGACGGACCGAACTGGCGCGGGTGCTGTTCGGCGTGGATGCCAAGGCCGACGGCACGGTAGAACTCGACGGCAAGGTTCTCGAGTTTCGGTCGCCCGCCGAAGCCATCGAAGCCGGTATCGTGCTCGTGCCGGAAAGCCGTCATGACCAGGGTCTTGTCATCGAACATACCGTCGGACACAACCTCAGCCTTCCGCAATTGGCCCAACTCGCCAGCGGCCCGTTCCTCGATCGGCGGAGGGAGCGTGATCTCTCCGCGGAATTGATCTCGCGCTTGCGCATCAAGACCCCGGACGCCGATAACAAGGTCCGTAACCTTTCGGGCGGAAACCAACAGAAGATCGTCATCGCCAAGTGGCTTGCGACCGACCCATCCGTCGTCATCCTCGACGAGCCGACTGCGGGCGTCGACATCGGCTCCAAAGCGGAGATCGTCGAGTTGATCAGGAGCATCGCGAGCGGCGGAAAGTCCGTGATCGTGATCTCGTCAGAACCCGCCGAGCTGTTGGCGACCAGCGACCGGATTCTGGTGCTCAGCAACGGTCGCCTCGCGCGGGAGATCAGCCGATCGGAAATCGACGCCTGGGCAACCACGGAGGGCGACGAATCGCAGTCGAGCATGATCCGCGTGGAACTCGGTCTCCAGGTTGCCATCCAGAAAGCTAGTCAAAATGTCCATTGAAACAACCACCGTGAAAGCGGAGCCGCTCATGGCCACTTCATCGAAGCCCTGGTACGGCAACTGGCGCGACCACGTCGTCTATATCGGTTTCGTGGCGATTTTCATTGTCTTTGCCATCCTACTCCATGACCGCGGGTTCCTGTCTCCGAACAACCTGCTGAACGTTCTGCGCCAGACGGCGATCATCGCCATCATGGCGATGGCGATGTCCTTCGTGCTCTCGGCGGGCGAAATCGATCTTTCGGTCGGCGCGATCGCGGGCCTCACCTCGGTCGTCGCGGGCATGGTCCTGATGCAATACGGGCTTGTGCCCGGCATCGTCGCGGGACTCTGCCTCGGACTTGTCGTTGGAGCCATCAACGGAGCGCTGACAGCCTACCTCAACATACCCTCGTTCCTGGTCACGCTCGGTATGATGGGCATCGCCAGAGGCGTCGGCATGTGGGTGAGCGGCACCTCCCCCGTCCCCGTCATCGACGACACCTTCATCTACGCTTTTGGCTCCGGGAACATCGGACCCATCCCGATCCTTGTGATCTGGGTGGTCGTTCTCGGCACCATCGCGCATCTCGCGATCCGCAAGACCCCCTTCGGCCGCAAGGTCATGGCGGCGGGCGGCAATCCGATCGCCGCACTTTACAGCGGCGTCAATGTGAGGCGCGTGAAGTTTCAGGTGCTGATGATCACGGGCGTGGCTGCGGCCATCGCGGGGATGCTCTACGCTGGCCGACTGCAGTCCGGTCGCTTCCAACTCGGCGAAGGCGACGAGCTCTCGGTGATCGCGGCCGTCGTGCTGGGCGGCACCAGCCTCTTCGGAGGACGGGGGACGGTCGTCGGCTCGGTCGTGGGCGCGCTCCTCATCGGGATCATCAACAACGGACTCATCCTCGGCGGCCTGGAATACAGCCAGCAGCTGATCGCCCGCGGGATGCTCATCATACTCGCCGTCGCCATCGGGCGCGGACGCTGAGATTTAATTTTCAAGGGGAATGCACATGAGAGTTCTGGTCACTGGAGGAAGCGGGAAGTTGGGGCGCGCTGCGACAAAGGACCTTCTCGAGAACGGACATGACGTCATCAATGCCGATACTGTCGAGCCCAAGGACGCGCTCTGCCCGTTCGTGAAAGTCGATTTCGAGGATATGAAGGCGACCCTTGAAGCGATCACTGGCTACGATTGGGATCACAACCGCAAGACCGAGGCCGTGGTGCATCTCGCGGCGATCCCGATGCCCGGCCGGGTGCCACCTGCCGACGTCTTCAGGATCAACACAATCTCGACCTACAACGTCTTCGAGTCGTGCAGACTTCTCGGCATCAAGAACGTGGTATGGGCCTCTAGCGAGACCCTGCTGGGCATCCCATACACCATCAAGCCGGATTATTTCCCCGCCGACGAGGAATACGAGTCCCGCCCCGAGACCTCATACTCGCTCTCGAAACACCTCGGTGAGGAGATGGCGAAGCAATACTGCCGTTGGGACAAGGACCTCAAGATCGTCTGCCTGCGCTTTTCGAACGTGATGGACGAAAGCGAGTATGCGGCCTTCCCTGATTTCGAGAACGATCCCGGCAGCCGCCGCTTCAATCTGTGGACCTACATCGACGCCCGCGACGGCGCGCAGGCGATCCGCAAATCGCTGGAATGGGACGGCAAGGGGGCCGAGGTGTTCATCATCGCCAACGAAGACGGCGTGATGACCACTCCCAACCAGACCCTGCTCGAGCGCTTCTATCCCGGCGTGCCGTTCAAGCGGGAGATCGGCCCGAACGAGACGCTGCTCTCTATTGAAAAAGCGAAATCTGTGCTGGGTTACAAACCGGAGCACGGCTGGCGTCGGTACGTCAGCTCGATGCGGTACTGAGGGGGACGAAATGGCCGCTGAAAAGGCGATTGAAGTGCGCGAAGAGATCAAGGACGAGGTCGCAGCCAAGACGATGACTGCTACGGCCCATCTGAAAATCCGTCAGCTGATCCTGGATAACAAATGGCCACCGGGGTACCAGGCGACCGAGCAGGAGGTGGCGTCCATCTTGGGAATGAGCCGCACCCCGGTCCGGGAGGCTTTGATGCGCCTCCAGCAGGACGGCCTGGTCTCCGTCGTCCCCCGGCACGGCATGCGTGTCCTGCCCGTCTCGCCGTCGGACATGAAGGAAATCTACGACATCCTGACATCCCTCGAAAGCACCGCCGCCGAGCTGGCCGCGGCGCGCCACCTGACCGAGGAACAGCTCAAGGGCTTGGAGCGCGCGACGGCCGACATGGACAAGGCGCTCGAACGCGACGATCTCGACAGGTGGGCGCAAGCGGACGCCCGGTTCCACGAGCAACTACTCGAACTGAGCGGCAACAAGATGCTCAAGTCGGTGGTGCTGAACTTCATCGACCGCGCGCATCGCGTCCGGATGCTGACCCTCAAGATGCGGCCGAAACCCGTGAACTCCACGCGCGACCACGCGGAGCTCGTCAGGGCCATCCGGGCGGGCGACGTCGAGAAGGCGGGCACCATACATCGCGAGCACAGACGGCGCGCCGGCCGCGAGCTCTTGGACCTCCTTGAGCGCCTCGGCCTCAACCATCTCTGATTGGATCGAAAAATGACTATGAAGAATGACACACTAACGATCGCCGTGCTTCCGGGCGACGGCATCGGCAGGGAAGTCATGCCCGCATGCCTGGAGCTCGTGAACGCCGCCACGACAATGGCGGGCGCTCCCGCCCTCGCGTTCGAAACCCACAACGCGGGTGCGCAGTACTATGCCGAAAGCGGCGACGCCCTTCCCGCCTCGACGCTCGAGGCCTGCCGAAAGTCAGACGCGATTCTGTTCGGGGCGATGGGCTGGCCCGACATCCGCTTTCCCGATGGCACGGAAATCATTCCGCAGCTCGACCTGCGCATGGAGCTTGGTCTCTTCGCGGGCGTTCGGCCAATCCGCTGGTTTCCGGGATTGCCTCGGGTCCTGACCGATCCCCGGGCCGAGCAGATCGACTTCGTATTGGTGCGCGAGCAGACCGAAGGGTTGTTCTACGCCCGCGGGCGGGGGGAGATCCGGAACGACGAAGAAGCCTACGACACCATGCAGATCACGCGGTCGGGAACGGAGCGCGTGACCGAGTTCGCCTTCGACATCGCGCGGCAGCGCAAGCGCCGCGGCAAGCCGGGCAACGTCACCTGCGTCGACAAGGCGAACGTCTTCCAGTCGATGGCATTCTTCCGCAAGGTGTTCGACGAAGTGGCCGACCGCCATTCAGATCTCACAAAGGATCATGCCTATGTCGACGCCCTGGCCCTCAACATGGTCAAGAAGCCCTGGACCTTCGATGTACTCGTAACCGAGAACATGTTCGGCGACATCCTCTCCGATCTCGCCGCGGGACTGATCGGCGGCATGGGCATGGCTCCTTCGGCCGACATCGGTGACAAACACGGGCTGTTCCAACCCGCGCATGGCACGGCACCGGACATCGCAGGCAAGGGCTGCGCGAATCCCAGCGCCATGTTCCTTTCGGCTGCGATGATGCTCGATTGGCTGGCGTCGAAGTTCGGCCAACCGACACTCGCGGACGCAGCTCGCCTCATGGAAGGCGCGGTGGAGCACACGCTCTCGACCAAGCTGGCCATCCCCATGGAGTACGGCGGCAACGCGAACTGCGCCGAGATGACCCGCTCGGTCATCTCCTCGCTCTCCGCGGCGCGAAAGGAGGTCGCATGACCCGCCCGCAGACCGATGGCTATGTCGTCGTGGTGGAATTCCTCGTCCGCGGGGATTTCCTGAATCAATTCCGCGAAGCGATGATGGAGAATGCCGCAACGTCCCTGCGCGACGAGCCTGGCTGCTCAGTGTTCGACGTCTGCCAGGACTCCGAACAGCACGAACGCATCCATCTGTACGAGGTTTACGGGAGCCGGGCGGATTTCGACTTCCATCTCAAGTCGGCGCACTTTCTTAGCTTCAACAAAGCCAGCCAACCATGGGTGCTTCAGAAGAAGGTTCAGACTTTTGAGCGCATCGCGGCACCGAGCGGGGGACATTGATGGCGGACGGTATCAAAGCGATCGTCTTCGACACGTTCGGCACGGTCGTCGACTGGCGTGGCTCTATCATTTCGGATCTCACGTCCTGGGGCGTGGAGCAAGGTCTGAACGTCGACTGGGCCGATGTGGTCGACCGCTGGCGCGACCGCTATAATCCGCAGAAGGCCCGGGTCCGCTCGGGAGAGCTGCCTTGGACGAACCTCGACGAGCTGCACTTCGACGCGTTGAAGTCTGTGTTCGAGGAGATGGGCCTGCCGCTTCTCGACGAGGCGCGGATGATGCACATCAACAAGGTCTGGCATCGGCTGAACGGCTGGCCGGACGCTTCTCGTGGGCTTCACCGCCTCAAGACGAAGTTCATCATCGGGCCGCTGTCGAACGCGAACGTCGCGATCCTGGTGAACATGGCCAAGCATGCGGACCTCCCGTGGGACAATGTGTTCTCGTGCGAGCTTTTCCAACACTACAAGCCCGACCCCGAAACCTATCTCGGGGTTTGCAAACTGCTCTACCTCGAACCGTCCGCGGTGATGATGTGCGCCGCCCACAATTACGACCTCGCGGCCGCCCGCGCGCTTGGCCTTAGAACCGCCTTCATCGCGCGCCCCAACGAATACGGTCCGGGTCAGATGACGGACCACAAGGCGGAGCAAGATTGGGACTACGTCGCCGACGATCTCGAAGACCTGGCGCGCCGGCTCGGCTGCTAAAAGGAAAATGGAAATGCAAACCTACAAGATGTTGATCGACGGCCAATGGGTCGACGCGGCGCTCGGCGAGACATTCGGGACCCGCAACCCCTATACTGGGGACGTCTGGGCAGCCATACCAAAGGGAACGAAGGAAGACGCTGAACGGGCGGTCGAAGCGGCGCATAGAGCTTTCACCAGCGGGACTTGGCCCAAGCTCACCGCGAGCGACCGTGGCCACCTCCTCCGCCGACTGGGCGACCTGATCGCGGAGAACGCCGAGCGCCTCGCCCGCATCGAGGTGACGGACAACGGCAAACTCATCAACGAGATGCTGTTCCAGCTCAAGTATATCCCGCAGTGGTACTACTACTTCGGCGGCTTGGCGGACAAGATCGAGGGCGCGGTCATCCCTATCGACAAGCCCGAGACCTTCAACTACACCCGCAACGAGCCGCTGGGCGTCTGTGTCGGCATCACGCCCTGGAACTCCCCTCTCCTGCTTCTCTCCTACAAGTTGGCTCCCGCTCTCGCGGCAGGAAACACCTTCGTCGCAAAGCCCTCGGAGTTCACGTCGGCCTCGACGCTGGAATTTGCCAAGCTCGTTGAGCAGGCCGGATTCCCCCCGGGCGTCTTCAATGTCATCACCGGCTTCGGGGCCGACGTGGGCGAGACGCTGACGACCCATAAACACGTCGCGAAGATCGCGTTCACCGGAAGCGAAGGCACGGGGCGCAAGATCGGAGAGTTGGCCGCCCGGAACTTCAAGAAGGTCACGCTCGAGTTGGGCGGAAAGAGCCCGCACATCGTCTTCGCGGACGCCGAGATAGACAATGCCGTCAACGGCGTCATTTCGGGCATCTTCGCCGCCACGGGCCAGACCTGCATCGCGGGCTCGCGCCTCCTCGTCGAAAGCAAAATCCATGATCAAGTTGTGGAGAAAGTCATAGCGCTCGCTAAGACGGCCCGGATGGGAGATCCGCTCTCGACCTCGACGCAGGTCGGTCCGGTTACGACGCCCCCCCAACTCGAGAAAATCCTGGGCTACATCGACGTCGCCAAGGGCGAAGGCGCGGAGTGCCTCCTCGGCGGCGCACGCCCCTCCAATCCCGAGCTCGGCAATGGCTGGTTCGTGGAGCCCACGATTTTCGCCGGCGTCCGGAATTCTATGCGTATCGCGCAGGAGGAAGTCTTCGGTCCTGTCCTCGCCGTCATTCCGTTCGACACCGAGGAAGAGGCGATCCATATCGCGAACGACACGAATTACGGTTTGGCCGCGGGCTTTTGGACTCAGGACATGCGTCGCATGCTGCGGGTCTCGGCTGCCATCCAAGCGGGCACGGTTTGGGTCAACACCTATCGGACCATCAGCTACATGTCACCGCTCGGTGGCTACAAACACTCGGGCATCGGCCGGGAGAACGGCATGGCGTCCATTCAGAACTACCTGCAGACCAAGAGCGTCATGATCTCCACAGCCGAGAGTGTCGCCAACCCGTTCATCATGAGGTGATGGGATGGACAAGGATCGTAAGCTGCTGATCGGCTGCGTGGCGGACGACTTTACCGGAGCGACCGACGTCGCGGGCATTTTCGCCAAGAGCGGAATGAAGACCACGGTGCTCATCGACGTTCCCGATGAGGGACTTGAAGTCGATGCCGACGCCATCGTGGTGGCTCTCAAGACGAGGACCATCGATCCTTCCGACGCAGTCGCGCAATCACTCGCGGCCTTGCGCTGGCTTCAACATCGGGGAGCGGCGAAGTTCTACTTCAAATACTGCTCCACTTTCGACTCCACCGAGCGGGGCAACATCGGTCCGGTATTGGACGCGATGCTCGTTGAGCTGGGGGGCGAATTCACGACCGCTTGCCCGGCGTTTCCGGCGAACGCCCGCACTATTTACAAGAGCAACCTCTTCGTCGGCGACATCCCGCTCAGCGAATCCGGCATGAAGAACCATCCGCTCACTCCGATGACGGATTCGAACCTGGTGCGGGTTCTCGCGCCGCAGACCTCGCACAAAGTCGCTGGGTGTTATCACGAGACGGTCAAGCAAGGCGTCGACGCGGTGTGTGCCTGGGTGTCGAACGCGCGCGCGGACGGATACGGGGTCGCGGTCCTCGACGCCATGGACGACGCCGACCTTGAGGTTATCGCCGCCGCGTTCGACGATGCGCCCCTCCTCACAGGCGCTTCCGGTCTCGCATATGGACTTGCGAGGACGATGTTCAAAGGTGGTGCGGCGGCGGCGCGGGAGCCGGAACCCTCAACCCTCCCGGGAGGCTCCCGCGCCGTGATCTCCGGAAGCTGCTCTACCGCGACCAATGGCCAGGTGGAGCAGATGCTGCAGGACCATGAGGGCTTTCGCATTGACGTCGAGCAACTCGCCACAGGTCAAGACGTCGTCAAAGAAGCGCTCGATTGGGCCAAGGGCCGACTTGGACAAAAGCCCGTCCTATTCTACGCCACGGCTGCGCCCGACCAGGTGAAGGCAAACCAGGCGAAATTCGGGGTGGCTGAGGCAGGGACCATGATCGAAGGTGCACTGTCCAAGATCGCCAAGGAACTCGTCGACAGGGGCGTCTCCGAGTTGATCGTCGCGGGTGGCGAAACGTCGGGTGCCGTCGTGAAATCTCTTGGGATCAACCAACTGGATATTGGAAACGAGATCGCACCCGGAGTCCCCTGGGTCAGCTCACCGACGGCGGCAGGCCGAATTTCGCTTGCGCTGAAGTCAGGGAACTTCGGCACGCCCGACTTCTTCGTCCAAGCCTGGGACAAACTCTGATGGCTGCACTATCCGAGGAAACTAGGACCCGCGACGACATCGTGCGGGCCGGAAAATCGATTTTCGACCGCGGCCTGACATTCGGTTCGACTGGCAACATAAGCGTGAAGATGTCGGATGGGCGGATGTTGATGACGCCCACGAATGCTTCGCTCGGAAGCCTCGTGCCTGAACGACTGTCGCTCTTCTCCGCGGAGGGCGTTCAACTCGGCGGAGACAAGCCCACCAAAGAGGCCTTCCTTCACCGCTGCATGTATTGCGCGCGGCCGCACGGCAAGGCCGTTGTCCACCTCCACTCAACATACTCGGTGGCGGTCAGCATACTGAAAGACGTCGATGAAAAGGATGTGCTGCCTCCCCTGACTGCCTATTATGTGATGCGGGTCGGCACCCTGCCATTGGTGCCCTACTTCCGTCCCGGAGACGAGAAGTTGGCCACGGCGGTACAGGAGGCCGCCGCGACAAGCAACGCCGTCCTCATGGCGAACCACGGACCCGTCGTGGCTGGGAGGTCGCTTGAGGAGGCGCAGTACGCGACTGAGGAGCTGGAGGAAACTGCGAAACTATTCCTGATGCTTCAACGTCGGGAACTCAGACCGCTAACTCCGGATCAGCGCGAAGAACTCACCAAGTCCATTTAGATACTCGGGCGTTGAGGGTGGCTCATCGGCGTTGAGGACATTTCCTTTTGGGAAGGCGGCGCAACGCCCGTAGGGTCCAGATTTATCGAAACCTGATTTTCATCTCAATCGGCTTAGCGTTCTGAATTGAGCATGGTTGCGCCTGACTACGACTGCAAAAAGTCGCGGATCTGAGTCGCAACGCGTTCGATGTCTTTCGATGCATCGACGCGACGAAGAAGTCCATTTTGCTCGTAAAATGGTGACAATGCCGCCGTCGCACGCGCAAACTCTTCAATTCGTTTCTTCAGGACCTCTGGGCTGTCATCCGTACGTGGCTGCGCGCCTGCGGAGCGCGTCTGTTCGGCTCTTTTGGCAATTCGCTCCTCGAGGAGGCGTATAGGAATATCGAACAGGATAACGTGATCGAGCGGAACCTGCATGCTCTCGAGCAGCTGTTCTAGAGCACCTGCCTGTGCAATTGTTCGGGGAAATCCGTCCAGAATGAACCCTTGGCCAGACTCCTTATCGGTTAGCCGCTCTTCCACCAGGCCGACAACTACTTCGTCTGGAACAAGTCTTCCCTCATCGACCGCCATTTTCGCTGTCCGGCCAAGCGGGCTCTGGGCTTTGATCGCATCGCGCAGGAGATCACCAGTGGAGATGTGCAGGAGATCATAATCCCGCACGAGTCGCTCAGCCTGCGTACCTTTACCCGCCCCGGGAGGCCCTAGAAGAACGAGGTTCACCATCCTCAAATCCCCATGCACATGTAATTGATTTCCAAATAATCATCCATGCCGTACTTCGACCCTTCGCGGCCGTTGCCGCTTTCTTTCATACCTCCGAACGGCGCCACTTCCGTTGAAATGCGACCCTCGCTCGGCATCGGCATCAGGAATCATCCTAGCTCGTGACCAACAGCGGCTCGAGCAGACGCCTTACGGCATGCCCGAAAGGCACCGCGCGCCTCGCCAGGCGGTCGATATTCACATGGATGAAAAAGCCCTCGGCCGCGGCGGTCTCGTCGTCGTTGCGAAAGAGCCCGATCTCATAACGGACGGAAGAATTTCCGAGCTTCGCAACGCGGATTCCAGCCGTGACCACGTCCGGGAAGGTCATTTCCGCGTAGTAGCGGCACCCTGTTTCGACGACGAGGAAGATCTCCGCTCCACCATTGATGTCCAGCACGCCGCTATCGATGAGGAAGCCATTCACCGCCGTATCAAACAGGCTGTAGTGGACGACATTGTTCATGTGCCCGTATGTGTCATTGTCCGACCAGCGCGTTCCAATTGTCCGAAACACCTCGTAGTCGGAGCGCCTGCCGGGTCCCTCGCGTTCCATCATCACAAGGCCGCCTTGTAGATAGAGAGGGCGTCCGCCTCGTTGACATCCCGGGGATTATTCACGAGGAGCCTGGTCTGCTTCATCGCGTCCCGCGCCATTCCGGCGAGGTGCTCTTCGCCGATGCCCACGTCCCGCAACCGAGGCTGCAGCCCGAGCCTCGTCGACAGTTCGGCTAGACGCTCGATAAAGGCCGCGCAACGCTGCCCGGCGTCCTGTTCGCACGCGAGATCCGGAAAGGCATCAGCGGCGATTTCGGCGTAGACGGAGGCGGCCACCGGCGCATTGAAGCGCAAGACATGCGGAAGCACGAGCGCGTTGGAAAGCCCGTGCGGAATATGGAAGGTCCCGCCGATCGGATAGGCGAGCGCATGCACGGCGGCGACCGGCGAATTGGCGAAGGCCTGGCCGGCCAGCATGGAGCCGAGTAGCATCGCGCCCCGCGCCGCCCGATGCTCCCCTTCAAACACAGCCTTCTCGATATTCGCGCCCAGCAACTGGAGCGCTTGCCGGGCCAGCATCCTGGAGAGCGGATTGTTGTTCGCGCTTCTGGAAGCATAAGCTTCGATGGCATGCACCATCGCGTCGATGCCGGTGGCGGCCGTGGTCGACGGCGGAAGGCCGAGGGTCAGGTCCGCATCGAGGATCGCAACGTCAGGCAGGATGATCGGCGATGAAATGCCGCGTTTCTCATCACCACCCACTGTAATGATCGAGACCGGCGTCACCTCCGAACCCGTTCCGGCCGTCGTGGGCACGAGCGCCAACGGCAGCCGAGGTCCCTTGGCGTTGCCGACGCCCCACGCGCCATCGATATCTTCGCCTGAACCGCAGAGAAGCGCCACGACCTTCGCTACATCCAGCGAGGAACCTCCGCCGAAGCCGATCACGCCTGTCACACCCGCGGTTTTCGCCACCTTGACAGCGGCCTCGACCGTCGTCAGCGACGGGTCGGCCTGGACCGCGTCGAATACGGTGACCGCAATACCCGATCCCGAGAGGGAGGCGAGCGCGGGGTCGCACAGACCAAGCTTTCTAAGACCGCCATCGGTGACGAACAGGATGCGTTCGCCAAACCTGCGATCGAGCAGTCCGCCAATCTGCGCCGCCGCGCCGGGACGGAAGACGAGGTGGCCTGTCGTACTGAACACAAAAGGATTCATGATTTTCTCCTGTGCCTTTCCCGCGTCACGCCGCAGGGAGGCTTTCGCGAAGTTTGACCCGCAGGATTTTTCCCGATCCCGTGCGAGGGATCTCAGCCACGACATAGACGCGGTCAGGAACTTTGTAGGCAGAGAGACGCGCCTTGCAGTGCCGCATCAGATCCTCCTGGTCGAAGGCCTGCCCTTCCTTGACGACGATGCAGGCGACGGGGACCTCTCCCAGCATGCTGTGAGGCATCCCGACCACCGCGCAGTCCATGACTGTGTCGTGCAACAGGAGGATCGCCTCCTCGACCTCCGCCGGCGCGATGTTCTGCCCGCCGCGGATGATCAGTTCCTTGAGGCGGCCGGTGATCGTGAGGAAGCCGTTGAGGTCGGACTTCGCTAGATCGCCGGTATGATACCATCCGTCGACGACGGCTTTTTCGGTCTCGAGCGGCTTGTTGTGGTAGCCCTGCATCAGGTTCGGGCCTTTGCAGATCAGTTCGCCCTCGACGCCCGCCGGCACATCAAGACCCGTTTTCGGATCCACCAGACGGACCGTGAGGCCCGGAACCGGTAGCCCGCAGGAACCAGGAACCCGCCATTTCCCAGGCCAATTCATGGTCACCATCGTCGATGTTTCGGTGATGCCGTAACCATCCAGAAGCGGAACGTCGAAAAACGCTTCAAAGTCGCTGTTCAGCGTTCCCGGCATGATCGCCCCCGCGGAAACGCAAAGGCGGACGGACGAAAGCAGCCTTTCTCCACTGGCCTGGCAGGCCGACAGAAAATAGTGGAAGACCGTCGGAACCCCCGGCATGAAGGTGAAGCGGCCTGTCCGAAGCAGTTCCGTCGCCTGAGACGTCGAAAACTTCTCCATGATGTATTCGCTCGCACCCGTCGCGATGATGGAGAGAACCGCGATGTTGAGGGCATAGGAGTGGTAGAGAGGCAGGGTGTTGAGAACGACGTCGTTCTCGTTCAATCCCGCGATCGGCGCCCAGCACGCCGCCGCCACCCAGAGCATGGAGCGCGTCGACAGCAGGACGCCCTTGGGCTGGCCTGTCGTGCCGGATGTATAGACTATGAATGCCGGGTGATCGATGTCTTGGTCATCTTCGAATGCAGCCGCCCGCCCCGCTGCGCCAAAGCCGGTCTCCTCGTCCGCAGCAATCACAACGGGCGGTTTGTCGGAGCGCTGCAGCAACGTGTCCACGACAGACTGCTTTTCCGGCGGCATGATCAGGAAAACGCATCCCGCATCGCTGATGCGGTAGGCGATTTCGGCCTCGGTCGCCTCGATGCTCGCCGGAACGGCGGTCCCTCCCGCCCGCACGACTGCAAGGCAAGCGACGACCCAGTTTACTGAGTTCGGCAGAAAGATCGCGACGGCCTGGCCTTTCTTGAGACCGAGCGCGACGAGGCGGGACGCGAGGTCCTCCGTCTCACGGTCCAGGGCGTCATAGGAAACCGACCGACTCCTGTCCTCGAAGGCCATTTTCCCGGGATACAGGCGCGCATTTCGTCGAAGGATTGCTCCAACCGGCGCGATAAGCTCGAAGTGTATCATGTTATCCTCCCGCTCCTCCGGTTAGACCATGCAGAAACCGCCGTTGACACTGATGACCTGGCCGGTCACCCAGGACGATGCCTCGGACGCCAGGAAGGTCACCATCGGCGCAACGTCATCGGGCCTGCCGATGCGGCGCAAAGGATAGGCCTTCACGATCTTCTCACGGTTCTTCTCGAGAAACTCCGGATCGGAATGGGACGTCTCGATCAGGCCGAGCGATACCGAGTTGACCGTGATGTTATTTCGGCCGAATTCACGGGCCAGCGATTTGCCGAGCGCGATCGTGCCGCCACGCGCGGCCGCGGCCAGTGCGAGATTGGCTTCGCCAATACGGGAGCTGTCACCGACAAGGTTGATGATGCGGCCGAAGTTCTGCTCGATCATCAGCGGCGCAACGGCGTGGCAGCAATTGATCGCGCCGTAGAGACATACGTCGATCTGCTTCTTCCATTCTTCAGGGGTCGAGTCGACGAACCGCTGATATTTGACGTATCCGGCGTTATTGACCAGCACATCAATGGTTCCAAAATCCTCTTTGATGGCGGCGATCATCGCCTTGACCTGATCGTTTTCACCGATATCGGCCTTGTAGGCCTTGGCCTTTCCGCCGGCTGCTTCGATCGAGGCAACCACCGAATCCGCCTCGGCCTGCGAACGGCTGTAATTCACTGCAACGATGGCGCCTTCCGCCGCGAGAGACCGGGCGATATCTCCGCCGACATCTCTCCCGCCGCCGGTCACCAGCGCCACCTTGCCATTCAGATTGGTCTGCATTTCACGATCTCCTTGATAGGTCTGACGGCTGCAGCGCAGCGCGATCTATTGCGGCCCCTTCCATGGGGCCGAAGTCGGGTCATTTCCCCAGAAACCGGGGCGGACGCTTGTCCTTGAAAGCCTGCCGACCTTCCATGTAGTCCTCGCTCGCGCTGGCCTCGTCGATCAGCCTGCCAGCCGCGGCGTGATCCAGCGCGCCGCGTGCGCAGCCGTTGAGAATGAACTTCGCGCCCGCAATCGTGAGGGGTGCGTTTTCAGCCAGCTCCGCGGCCCGGTCATGTGCGGCAGCAAGAGCGTTCTCCGCAACCTGATCGATAAAGCCGATGTCGAGAGCCTGCCCGGCATCGAAGCGACTGGCCGAGAAGAGGATGCGCTTCGCTTCCGTCACACCCACAAGCTCGTAAAGTTTGCGGGTCGCGGAGACGCCATAGACGATCGACAACCGAGCCGCAGGAATTCCGAAGACCGCATTGTTCTCAGCAACCCGGAAATCGCATGACATGGCCAGATGCGCCGCGCCGCCGAGGCAATATCCCCGCAGGGCGGCGATCGTCGGCTTGGACACCTGGTAGATCGCATCCCCCGCGGCATCGACCGCCACTTCATAGGATTTGCTGTCCTCGAGTCCGCCGCGAACCACGTCAAACTCGCTGATGTCTGCGCCAGCCGAAAAGTCATCGCCGGCCCCCGTCAGGATGATCGACCGAACCGACGGGTCCCGGTCGAAGGCGCGGAACAGCTCCGCGAGCTGCCGCCACATCGCATAGGTAACGGCATTCCTGTGCCCGGGGCGGCTTAATGTGACCACCGCAACCCCGTCCGTGTTTTCAACGAGAATATCGCTCACTCGCCTGCCCTCGGACTGCCGTTCAGATGGTGATACGCGCAGTCCAGTCCCTTGCACGAAGAAGCGCCCGGCTCCGTCACCGGGCGCCGTTGCGTCAGTTCTTCACGAGCGGGCACTGGCTTTCCGAAAGCGGACGGAAAGCGTTGTCGCCTGAAATGGTGGTGACGAGCTTTAGAATGTCCCACTCACCCGTGGATTCGGCCGGCGTCTTGACCTGATAGACGTACATGTCGTGCACCATCCGGCCATCCTCGCGGATCTTGCCGTTCTTGGCGAAGAAGTCGTTGATCGGCATTTCCCGCATCTTTGCCATGACTTTCTGGGTATCGGTCGTGCCGGCGGCCTCAACGGCCTTCAGATAATGCATGGTCGAAGAGTAGTCCCCCGCATCGCCCATATGCGGCGGGCGACCGACGCGCTCTTCGAAGCGCTTGGAGAACGCCCGCGTCGCATCATCGCGATCCCAGTAGAAGGCGTTCGTCAGGATCATACCCTGCGCGGTCTCGAGGCCGAGCGAATGAACGTCGGTATCCCAGACGAGCAAGCCCGCAACCGTTTTGCCGGATGCGGCAAGACCGAACTCGGCCGCGGACTTCACCGCATTGATGAAGGTCGTGCCGGATCCCGCCATGGCGACGACCTGCGCCGGCGAAGCCTGCGCCTGCAGCATGAACGCGCTGTGGTCGGAAGTCTCGATCGGATAGCGCACGGATCCGGAGACCTCGCCGCCATTGTCCTTGACGATCTCTGTCGCATCGGCCTCCAGCGCATGGCCGAATGCGTAATCGGCTGTCAGGAAGAACCAGTTCTTCATGCCCTGCAAGATCAGCTGGTTGGCGGTTCCGTTCGCAAGCGCGTAGGTGTCGTAGGAATAATGGATGCTGTTCGGCGTGCAGCCGTCGTTCGTCAGGCGGGACGAGCCGGAGCCGTTGACGATCGCGATCCTGTCCTCGTCCTTGGCGACCTGGGTGACAGCCAGCGCAATGCCGGAATTGATCAGGTTGTTGATCATCGTCACGCCTTGCGATTCATACCACTCGCGCGCCGTGGACACCGCCACCTCCGGCTTGTTTTGGTGGTCGGCCACCACGACTTCGAGCGGCCGGTCGAGAACCTTGCCGCCGAAATCCTCGACCGCCATCTTCACGGCGGTGATCGCCCCCTCGCCCGCCTCATGCGAGAACTGACCACTGACATCGGTCAGCACGCCGATGCGAACAGGTGTGGCATCCTGCGCTCCGGCAGACATGCTCATGGCACCGACGGCCGCGACGCAGGACAACAGCATAAGCTTATTTTTCATCGCTCTTCCTCCCGAATTCGGCACCTGAACTCCTCCCAGGTCCTCGATGTTGAACTTGCGTTATCATACTTAAATGAAGCCGATAGCTGCATTTGGTGCGCAACAACAGGCGATATGCAGCAAGGTAAGCAGGTTTCGTTGCAAAGCGCAAGCTTGCATTATTAGACTTTATGTGTTTTTCTGACTATGCCGACACTGACAATGGGAGGCGGGCCGGTTGATGCGGCCCCCTGGGAAAACTAAGTCGGCAGAGGAGGAACCGTGCTGGATAGCGCACCCATCATCGAAGCGCGTGCATTGACGCGCTCGTTCAGCGGCTTCGTTGCCGTCAAGAATGTCGACCTGAAGATTCGTGCCGGCACGATCCACGCTCTCATCGGACCGAACGGCGCCGGCAAGAGCACTCTGTTCAATCTCTTGACCAAATTCCTGTCGCCGAGCAGCGGGCAGATCCTGTTCAAGGATCGTGACATAACGCAGATGGCGCCCGCCGACATCGCGTGCTTGGGCCTCGTGCGGTCGTTTCAGATTTCATCTGTGTTCCCGCATCTCAGCGCGCACGAGAATGTCCGGGTCGCTCTGCAGGCCCGCGCGAAAGAAACATTCGCATTCTGGAAATCGAACGCGACCCTCCGCCGCTTCAACGAGGAAGCGGCCAGACTGCTCGACAGCGTCGGCCTTGCCGACCGGGCGCAGACGAAAGCCGCCGAGCTGTCCTACGGGCGAAAGCGCGCCCTTGAACTGGCCACCACATTGGCGCTCGACCCCGAAGTCCTGCTTCTCGACGAGCCTATGGCGGGAATGGGCACGGAGGATATCGGCCGGACGGCCGCCCTGATCCGCAGCGTCGGAAAGGGGCGAACGGTACTGATGGTCGAGCACAATCTCGGCGTCGTCTCCGACCTGTCGGACCGGATCACGGTGCTGCGCCGCGGAGAGGTCATCGCGGAAGGAAGCTATGCCGACGTTTCCGCCGATAGCGAAGTCCGCAAGGCGTATATGGGAGGCAGCCATGGCTGAGACTCCCCTCCTCGACGTTAAAGGCCTGGAGGCCTGGTATGGCGAAAGCCATGTGCTGCATGGCATCGATTTCGATGTGCGAAAGGGCGAAGTCGTGACGCTCATCGGCCGCAACGGCGCCGGCAAGACGACGACGTTGCGCAGCCTCATCGGCGTCGTTGGAAAGAGACGCGGCGCCTGCAGCTATAAGGGCGCCGACCTCCTGAAGGTCGCGCCGCATAAGGTTGCGCGCCTCGGCATCGGCTATGTGCCGGAAGAACGCGGCATCTTCTCCTCGCTCACTGTGCTGGAAAATCTCCTGTTTCCGCCGGCATGGCAGGCGGGCGGCATGGCGGTCGACGAAATATACGGCCTCTTTCCGAACCTGAAAGGGCGGGACAGCACATCGGGAACCCGCCTGTCCGGCGGCGAACAGCAGATGCTGGCCATCGGGCGGATTCTCCGGACGGGCGCCGATTTCATCCTGCTCGATGAGCCGACCGAAGGCATCGCCCCCGTGATCATCGAAGAGATCGGCGCGGCCCTGCGCATCCTCAAGGACCGCGGCATGACGATCATTCTGGTTGAGCAGAACCTTCGTTTTGCGGCATCCATCGCGGATCGCCACTACGTGCTCGACCAAGGAACGGTGGTCGATGAAATCTCCAACAACGCACTGGACGCCAACATGGACCGGCTGAACAGATATCTCGGAGTCTGATCCATGACGCGCTCCTTTCAGATAGGTAGAAACCGATGACTGATATCTTCGGGGTTCCCATTGCCGTTTTACTCGGGCAACTGCTGCTCGGCTTGATCAACGGCTCCTTCTACGCTCTCCTGAGCCTCGGCCTCGCCATCATCTTCGGCATGCTGAACGTGATCAACTTCGCCCACGGCGCCTTCTACATGCTCGGCGGCTTCGCCGCCTGGCTGCTGCTGACAGCTCTCGGTCTCGGCTATTGGGAAACACTCTTTGCCGCTCCCCTGATGGTCGGGGCGCTGGGTGCCGTCGTAGAGCGGTTGTTTCTCAAGCGCCTCTACAGGGTCGACCACCTCTACAGTCTCCTCCTCACATTCGGCATCGCCCTGATGCTCGAAGGGCTCTTCCGGCACGTCTTCGGCGCCGCCGGCAAGCCTTATCCGATACCCTCGTCTCTGACGGGGGGCATCAATCTCGGTTTCATGTTCCTGCCGATGTATCGCGCCTGGGTGATCGTCGCCTCGCTCACCGTCTGCGTTATCACATGGCTGGTGATCGAGCGGACCAAGCTCGGCGCCTACCTGCGGGCCTCGACGGAAAATCCGGGTCTGGTGCAGGCGTTCGGCATCAATGTTCCGCTCATGCTGACCATGACCTATGCCTTCTGCGTGGGGCTTGCGGGCTTTGCCGGAGCACTGGCGGCGCCGCTCTATCAGGTCAGCCCCGGCATGGGCTCAAGCGTCATCATCGTCGTCTTCGCCGTAGTCGTCATCGGCGGCATGGGATCGATCGGCGGCGCAATCGTCACTGCCCTGGCACTGGGCATCATCGAGGGTCTGACGAAGACATTCTATCCCGCAGCATCCTCCATAGCGGTTTTCGTGGTGATGGTCCTTGTCATTCTCATCCGGCCATCCGGCCTGTTCTCCCGCGAGGCTTGATCATGAACAGCACAACCATGGTTTCTTCCCTTCAGGCCCCGCGCCGGCTCCGGACGACCAGAGGCCTTCTTCTCGCTCTCGTGGTCCTGCTGATGATATGCGCGCCGCTGGCGATCTATCCGCTGTTCCTCATCAAGATCCTCTGTTTCGCGCTCTTCGCGGCGGCGTTCAACCTCGTCCTCGGATATGCGGGGCTCCTGTCGTTCGGTCACGCGGCCTTCTTTGGCGGCGCGGCCTACGTCACCGCCCACGCCGCCAAGATCTGGCAGCTTCCCTTTGAACTGGCCGTACTTGCGGGAACGGCCTTTGCGGCGCTTCTCGGCCTTGCCTTCGGCACGCTGGCCATCCGCCGCCATGGCATCTACTTCGCGATGATTACGCTCGCCCTCGCGCAGATGATCTATTTTATGGCGGTGCAGATGCCCTTCACCGGGGGGGAGGACGGCATTCAGGCCGTGCCGCGGGGCTATCTTCTCGGGATCATCGATCTCCGCGACATCACCGCCATGTATTACACCGTCCTCGGCGGAACGATTCTTGGCCTTGTGATCATCTGGAGGACCGTCAACTCGCCCTTCGGCCATATCCTCTCGGCCATTCGCGAGAATGAAACCCGCGTGACCTCGCTGGGACTCAAGCCGGAACGCTACAAGCTGATCGCCTTCACGCTCTCCGCCGCGCTTTCAGGCTTCGCCGGCGCGCTGAAGGCGATCGCGTTCCAGCTCGCCTCGCTTGTGGACGTTACCTGGCACATGTCTGGCGAAGTCATTCTCATGACCCTTCTCGGCGGAATGGGCACGCTGATCGGCCCGATCGTCGGAGCCAGCGTTGTCGTCGGGTTGGAGCATTTTCTTTCGACCAGCGGCCTGCCGATCACCTTCATCATCGGCCTGTTCTTCGTCGTATGCGTGATGATGTTCAGGCGGGGTGTGTTCGGAGAACTGAAGGCCCTGCTCGAGCGGTCAAAACCTTGACTTAAGTCTTCTTATGCAAGTGACATTCACCGGGGCCGGTTTTCGGCCCCGGGTTTTGATTTCAGCCGGCGCGCCTTGCACGAGACCCGAACAGGTAGCCGATGGCTGCGGCCATGATGAGCTGAACAATGCTCGCCAAATCCGGCGAAATGCGCGCCGGACCGTCCGCCGGCGGCGCAAGGCTCGGCAGCAATCCCCCATGGAGCGCCCACGTCGCCACCACCACGGCAGCGAAGACGACAGCCGCGAGAACTGGCAAGCTGAGCGAAGTGCCGGTGGGCGACGCGGAAACTTGCACGGCGCGCGCACGCGGCAAGGCGGAGGCACTTTCGCTGGACGACGCGGCGGCGACCGACTGCCTTCCTGGGCCGGGTTGCGCGAGGGCATCACCCGCGGGAGATGTCGCCAATGACTGTGCGGCACCTTGACGGGCGCGGATCTCTTCGGCAAACCGCTTGAAAAACTGTCCCGACATTTGTTTTGCGGTTGCATCGATAAGCCGACCGCCAAGCTGTGACAGCTTGCCGCCGATCTGGGCCTCAACCGTATAATGCAGGACGGTTCCATCCTCGACCGCTTCCAGACGAACGACCGCAACTCCCTTTGCGAAACCGGCGACGCCGCCCTGCCCTTCGCCGGTGATCCGATAGCCGTTCGGCGGATCGAGGTCCGACAGCGTCACGGCACCCTGGAACCGGGCCTTCACGGGACCCACCTTCATGACGGCAACAGCCGACATTTCGGTCTCGGAAGACTTCGTTAGCTCCTGGCATCCGGGGATACAGACTTTCAGCACGTCGGCATCGTTCAGGGCGCTCCACACCTCCTCTTTGCTCGCGGGAATGTGCTGCTGGCCAGTCATGTCCATGGAATATCCTCCTCGTCCCAATTGAAAAATCTCCCCTTCCAGGGGCTCTGGTATTGCTTGACAATCCTATTTTAAGTCTAATAATGCAAGTTAAATTTGAAAATGCGCCATGGGATGGCGAGGCTGGGAGGAGCCGCGATGACAAGGCTTTCCGCGATATATCGGAACACTCTGGCGCGCACGGCCGTACGATGCCGGAAAGCGCCTTTCCTATCGACGGCGGCGGAATGAAACCGGCCCCCTTCGAATACCTCGCCGCGACATCGGCAGCCGAGGCTGCCGAGGCCCTCGCCGCTGCGAACGGCGACGGCAAGATAATCGCGGGCGGCCAGAGCCTTATGCCGATGATCAACTTCCGTCTGGTGAAGCCCACGATCCTGATCGACATCAACCGCATTGCCGGCCTCGATCGCATCGAAAAGCACGGTGAACGGCTGCGCATCGGGGCCACGGTGCGGCACCGCATGATCGCGACGGATGCGCTCGTGCACCGGCACATCCCGATCCTGCACGACGCCATGCATCACGTGGCGCATCTGACGGTGCGCAATCGCGGTACCTTCTGCGGCAGCGTCTGTCATGCGGACCCGGCAGCGGAAATGCCGATGATGACGCTTCTCCTCGACGGGACGATTGCCGCCCTCTCGATCCGGGGAGAGCGGCAGATCGCCGCCTCGGAATTCTTCGTCGGCTCGCTGATGACGTCGCTCGAACCGGACGAGTTCGTCACCTGGATCGACATCGACACGCTGCCGCCCGAGACGGGCTGGGGCTTCGAGGAATTCTCCAGGCGGCACGGCGATTTTGCCCTCGCCTGCGTGGCGACCACGATGCGCATCGTCGACGGCGTCGCATGCGACGTCCGTTTCGGCATGATGGGCGTCGGCGAGACGCCGTTGCGCCTGCCGGACATCGAAACGCTCGTCGAGGGGCAGGCGATCTCGGAGACGCTGTTGCAGGACGTGTCGGAGGCGCTGAAGGGGCTCCTCCAACCCAATACGGATATCCACGCGTCCGCCGACTATCGCAGACACCTTGCCGGTGTACTTGCGCGGCGTGCACTGCGCGATGCCTGGAAGCGGGCAACCTTTCGCAAGGACGGCCCAGATGCCTGAAAAGAAGATCACCCTCAGCGTCAGCGTGAACGGCGTGGCCCACACCGCGACCATCGAACCGCGCATGCTGCTCAGCGATTTCCTGCGCCACGAGCTTGGCCTCACGGGAACGCATGTCGGCTGTGAGCACGGTGTCTGCGGTGCATGCACCGTCCTTCTCGACGGCCGGAGCGCAAGGTCCTGTCTGACGCTCGCCGTCCAGGCCGAAGGCGTGGAGATCGAGACGGTCGAGGGACAGGGGAGCGTCGATCAGCTCGGCCGGATCCAGGAAGCGTTCCGCCAGCACCACGCCCTGCAATGCGGCTTCTGCACGCCCGGCTTCATCATGGCGATCACCGACATGCTACGCCACCACCCCCTCGAAAGCGACGAGCAGATCCGAGAGGCGCTGTCCGGCAATATCTGTCGCTGCACAGGCTACGAACACATCGTCAACGCCGTCCGGGAACTGGCGAGGGAAAGAGGACCTCTGACATGAAGATGCATTTTCTTGCCGGCGGCCGGCTGCGCATGCGCCGATCCGTCTTCGTTCCCGGTGTGGCGAAGGAGGAGACGATCGAACTGCCTGTCCACGCTACCCTGATGCGGCACCGCCAAGGCAACGTGCTGTTCGACACCGGCTGCAACCCTGAGGCCGCCACCGATCCGCAAGCCCGCTGGGGCGGGTTGGCCAAGGTGATGACGCCGATATTTGATCCGGAGCAGACGGTTGTCCGGCAACTGGCAGCGCTCGGCCTTGAGGCTGGCGACATCGACGTCGTGATCTGCTCGCACCTGCATCCCGACCATTGCGGGTGCAACCAGTATTTTGGCCGCGCGACGATCCTGTGCCATGAGGCGGAAGTCGCGGCGGCGAAAACCGACGCCGCCGAGAACCAGGGCTATCTGAAACCGGAATGGGACCAGCCGCAAGGCTTTCAGACCTTCGGCGCGGAGCACGACGTCTTCGGCGACGGGCACATCGTCCTCCTTCCCATGCCCGGCCATACGCCCGGCATGACCGTCGCGCATGTATCGCTGCGGGACAGCGGCACCTTCGTTCTCGCCTCCGACGCCGCGCCCCTTCAGGCCAATATCGATGCAGGCGTCGCGCCGCGGAACACCTGGAACATGGAGCTCGCCGCGGCGGCGCTCGCGCGCTTGAAGGCCTTCCGGGACAAGGGCGCGACCATCGTCTCCGGACATGACGAGGCGCAGTGGCAGGCCCTTCGGAAGGGCGGGGAGTTTTACGAATGAGCCTGCACGACCATTCCGTCGAACTCCGCCCCAAGCTTGTCGGCAAACGGGTGAAGCGCACCGAAGACCCGCGGCTGCTTGCAGGTGTGGGCCAATATGTCGATGACATGGCGCCGGCCGGAATGCTGCATGTCGCGCTGCGCCGCTCCGACCAGCCGCATGCCCGCATCCTCAACATCGATGTCGGCGAGGCATTCTCCGTTCCCGGGGTCATCGCCATCTACGACGCGACGGATCTGGAAAACGAGGTCAGGCCGGCGATCCCCACCTCCCGCATGCCCGACTATTACGCCACGCCCATCTGGCCACTGGCGCGCAACAAGGTGCGCTATGTCGGCGAACCCGTCGTCGCCGTCGTCGCGGAAAGCCGCTACGCCGCCGAGGACGCGCTGGAGCATATCACCATTGACTACGAACCCTTACCCTTCGCGATCCGGCAGGTCGACGCGGTGAAGGACGACGCCCCGCTGCTCCACGAGGAAGCCGGCACGAACACGATCATCCGGCGGGAATTCAAGCGCGGCGACGTCGATGCCGCATTCGAGAGCGCCGCGGTGACCGTCAAGGGCCGGTTCCGGATGACGCGAAAGACGGCCGTCGCGATGGAAAACCGATCCTACCTTGCCGAATGGGATGCGCGAAAGCAGGCGCTGACGCTTTACACCTCGTCGAACATCCCCGGCGTCATCCGGGATGTCCTGTCTGGATGCCTCGACTTGCCCGGCACGCGCCTGCGGGTCGTCGCGCCGGATGTTGGCGGCAGTTTTGGCGGGAAGGGGTCATTGTATGGAGAGGAAATCCTTGTCTGCGCCCTTGCTCGCAAGCTCAAGCGCCCGGTGAAGTTCATCAGCGATCGCCTGGAAGACCTGTCTGCGACGAGCCAGGCGTTCGATGAATTGATAGAAGCCGAGCTCGCCGTCACGGAGGACGGGATGCTGATCGGGCTCAGGGCCGACGTCATCGGCGATGTCGGCGCCTATTCGATCTATCCCTGGACCGCTGCCCTCGAAACCGTGCAGGTGGTGAGTTTCCTGCCCGGCCCTTACAGGATGGAGCATTACCGGGGCCGTATCCGAGGTGTTCTCACCCCCAAGCCGCCTACCGGACCCTATCGCGGCGTCGGCCGGCCATCCTCGACATTCGCGATGGAACGCTTGATCGAAATGGCGGCGGGCAAGCTGGGCATGGACCCGGTCGCGTTTCGCCGCAAGAACCTCGTCAACGCCGATGAGTTCCCCTATCGGACCGCCTCTGGGATCATCTGGGACAAGTCGGCGTTTCAGGAATGCCTGGCAGGCGCCTGCGCGCATGTCGATTATCCCAACCTCCTGCTCGAAAGGGATGAAGCGCGGCGGAATGGACGCTGGGTCGGTATCGGCCTTGCAAGCTATGCGGAACTGACCGGCATCGGCTCGCGCATCTCCGTCGCTCCCGGCATGCCCATCAACACCGGCACGGAAACCTCGAAAATCGAGATCGATGCGACGGGTACGATTACCGCCGCCTTCGGCATCGCCTCGCACGGACAGGGTCTTGAGACCACGCTTGCCCAGGTGATTGTCGACGAACTCGGCTGCAAGCTCGAGGATATCGAGGTCAAGCATGGCGACAGCGCTCTGGTGCCGATGTCCAGCGGCACCTATGCCAGCCGCTCGGCCGTCCTCGGCGGTGGCGCGGCAACCCTTGCCGCACGCGTCGTCAAGAGCAAGGTGTTGCGCGCGGCCGCCTATTTGATGGAGCAGAGCATCGATGACCTCGACATGCATGACGGCACCGTCACCAGCCGGAACTCGAACCGCACGATGACGCTCAAGGAGATCGCATCGGCCGTCTATTCGCAGATGGGGCGCATTCCGCGCGATCAGCGCGAGGATCTTGCCGCATCGGAGACCTATGATCCCTATCTCGGGACCGCCTGTTCATCCACCCATCTCGGCATGGTCGAGGTCGACCCCGAGACCTACGGCGTCAAGGTCCTGCGTTACGTGGTGGCTGAGGATTGCGGCAAGATCATCAATCCTATGATCGTCGATGGCCAGGTGCAGGGCGCGGTGGCGCAGGGCATTGGCGCGGCTCTTCTGGAGGAGATCGTGCACGACGAGCAGGGCCAGGCCGTCGCGGCAAGCCTTGCGGACTACCTCGTTCCGGTGGCGACCAATGTGCCCGATATCGGCATCGTGCATATTGAGGCGGATTTGCCCAACAATGTAGGCGGGTTCCGCGGCATGGGCGAAGGGGGCACGATCGGCGCGCCGGCGACGATCGCAAACGCCGTGTCCGACGCGCTTTCCCACCTCGGCGTCTCGGTGGAAACACTTCCCGTCACACCGGATCGGATATTCCGGATGCTGCAGGCGCGCCGCGATCCGGCCGCTGCCGTCACAGATTGAACGGATAACGCAGAATGTAGTCCGTATCCTTCACCGTGATCTGCTTCCTGCATTCGGAGCAAACGACAATCGCCGAAAAGTCCTGCCCGCAGGTCTTGTGTCGCAGACGCATCGGAGGTTTGCCCTCCGCAAGCCAGCGGTCTCCCCAGGCCATCATCACCAGCATCGGCTTGTAGAGATCGAGCCCCATTTCGGTGAAGCGATACTCGAACCGTTCGCTTGAACCATAGGGAACCTTGCGAAACACCTCCGCCTGCACTAGGCGCGCGAGACGATCGGCAAGGATGTTCGTGGCGATGCCAAGGTTCTCCCGCATCTCCTCGAAGCGGCGGACACCAAACCAGCCTTCCCGCAGGATCAGGAAGCTCCATCTGTCGCCGATGATCCCGAGCGTCCGTGCGACGGAGCATGGCCGCACCCGCTCCAGAAGCGTGGGATCGGAACTCCGGCGCGACGTCGGACGCGTATCGACCGGAGCGTAGCCTGCGCCAGGCCCATCTCGGGGAGCAACCTCTCGTGCCGTGAACGGCTCCAGGCACTCGCTGCATACAGTCACCGGATGGCATGCGCAGCCGCAGCTCTTGTGGATCAGTTGCAGGGGCGGTTCCTCGCCGCCCGTCAACCATTTGTCGCCGAACTCCATCAACGACAGCATGGTCGGAAAGAGATCCTTTCCTCGTTCGGTCAGGAAATACTGTTGCCCCGGCTCGTTGGGCCGCCGTCCCACGCTCATGATCTCGTTTGCGACAAGTGCGGACAGGCGCGACGACAAGGTTTGCCGGGGAATGCCCAGTCTCTGCTGGAACTTGTCGAACCGGCGGACTCCGAAATACGCTTCGCGAAGAATGAGGAAGTTCCACGTATCGAGAACGATCTCCATCGTGCGCCGAACTGATGACTGCCGCTGGAGCGGTATCGGCTTCGAAGTCGCAACGTGGGACGCAGGGTTCAAGGTGTCTTTATTCAACATATTCAAAGGTGTGCCGGTGACCTATTATTAGCAGACAAAGCGCTTATTCCACGTTTAAGATAGGTCAGAAAGTCTATTAGTGAAAGCCCTTAGTGTCAGGCATAGTGCGCCGGGTGAGCCGTGGACTTGATGCCCTACCTGCTTTCGAACAGCCGGAGTTGGAGCTCTTGAAGGGGATCGAACCGCGGCCCCTGCTGGGCGTGATGTCGTCACTGCCGCTGTCGGTCCTCCTTGTTCCAGGCGACACCGAGCCCGATCTTGAGGTACGCGAGCTGTCGAGACCGGATGACCGGTTAACCAGACGTCGTGTCCAGCCAGATCGTTACAGGACCGTCGTGGCCAATTCCACCCACATGTCCGCGCCGAAGACGCCATTCGCAACGGCAACGCCAAGGGTCGAGACATTGGCGGAGAAATTCTCATATAGGCGTTTGCCCTCGTCCGGCGGCGCAGCTGTAGAAAAGCCCGGTCGGTTGCCTTTCGTCTCGGCGGCCAATGTGAACTGGCTGACGATGAGAGCTGAGCCGCCCACGTCGACAAGCGAACGGTTCATGCGATCCGCATCGCCCCTGAAGATGCGCAGGTTGACGATCTTGTGCGCCAGCCATTCGCTTTCCTTTTCAGTGTCGCCCTTCATCGCACACACGAAGACCACCAGGCCATTGCCGATCTCCCCCGTCACCGCATCGTTGACGGTGGCACGCGCAGATGAAACGCGCTGAATAAGTGCTCTCATGGCAACGATTCCTCCCTATGGCTTCCCGCTCTTATCCGCTCCGAGAGGGGCGCAATCAAGCTCTACCCAGAACCACACACTGGTCAGGAGATCGTCGTTGAAATCGTAATCGAAAGCATAGAGCGGCGCGGCCGTGCGCGACCCATCTCTGCCTCCGAGAGCTCGTTCCAGTCGATACATTATACGATCCTAATGTGTACGGAAGCTGTAACGGCTTGCTTTAAAACCGTAGCGCAGTCGCGAAGTAGCGAGTTCCGAGGAGAGAACGGTGAGAGAGTGTTTGCGACACTCTCGAAATCTTTACCTAATGCAGGGAGAAACTATCAGAGATTGGTATGCGCGCCTGCAATTTTGGGTGCGAGTGGCTGGATCGGGGCGTTTCGGAAGATGTCAATTTGCTGTTGCTTTAAGGCGGGAGCGCAAACCCGATCGTCGTACGTGCTGTTTTCCACCGCAGTTGCGATTGGATCCGCGATGCTTTTTGGCTCCGTAGCGGCAGCAAATGAGCCGTGCAGTGGGAAGAAGGGAGGAATCAACCATTGCCAAGGGTCGACGTTCATCTGCAATGACGGGTCAGTGAGTGGGAGCAAGAAAGACTGCCAGACCTACATGGGCGGTGTCTCGCTGATGGGCTCGACCTCAGCGGAGATGACTCCTACCACGTCCGGAAGCTGCTCTTGCGATAGCGGCACCTACTGCATCGGCCCCCGAGGTGGGCATTTCTGCCTCACGGACGACGGATCGAAGAGCTATCTCAGGAAATGAGCTGACTATCTCCAATCCCCTTGGACGCGGGTTAGCGGCAAGAATCGGCGGGCGCCTCCGAACTCCTATCGATCCCGTTGTTCAATCAAGTCCACCAGATCGTCGATGCGATCTGCTGTCAGTTGTTCCATCCTTGATGCGAATAGCATCGAGTGCATTGTCCCGCCTTCGACTCGCGAAGCGTGCAATTCGGCATCGCACTCGGCGAACGCACGCCAGGCCGCCTGACTCCGCTCGAGCAGATCACCGTCGATGGCCGCAATAGATGCAGCCTTCGAGAAAGTCTGCTCCAGTTCCTCCTCTGCCGCCTTCAGAACGTCCAAAGCGTTGGCAGTCATTTGATCCTGCGTCCGCGGAACGGTTCCCTCGATCAGCTTCACAGTTACCCAGTCTGCCGCTTCGACAAAGGAGGCGGCGGCTTCACAGAAACCAATGAGCTCATCGTCTGCGTATGCCGGCTCCGCTGACATCTCATGCACCACGACGTGGCGGGACTCGAACAGGCGTTTTATCCTCTCCTTGGTTTGCCCGTAGTCTTCGATGATTGGTTTCAGCGGAAACGAAGCAGCGTCTTCCGTCCAGCGGGCATGCGACAGCGGCAGTTCCTTACCCAGGTCGGGAATAAGTGTCTCGAGGACCGTCAGCAAACTGTCCAAACTGCTGACGCTAATTGCATGTGAGACGATATCGCCGACCGAGAGTTCCTGTTTTCCGATGCTGTCGACAAAAATGAAATCGAGCTTACGATCCTTCACAAGCGCCCTTGCTCTCTCACAGAATTCTGGAACGTCCGAATCCACCATCTCCGCCACGGAACTGCGGATGAACACCTCAATGATCGTCACAAGCCTTACGAGGATGAAATCGCCTAGGAACCGATCAGTGTGAGAACGCTCGACCCAAATCGAGCGGAGCTCGTTGATCTGGGCGACAAGTTCGACTGCGTTTCGCGGCGCGCCCCGCCGCTTCTTCCATTCTATGATTGCCTGCGGCGTCAATGCCTTCATGGTGAAGTTCGTCCAAGTGCTTCATGTTTGGCGTTGCTGCGTCATCGAAAGTCTCGAAGAGGCGCCCTGCCTTCAGCCTCACACCTCGTCGCGCCTACCTGCCACAGACGTGCCAAGCCATTTGGTAGCCGTATTCACCTTCTCTACCATAGCACCATCCAACCGCCTCAAGCTTCGCGCCGATTGCCTCGCGGCGGTCGCAGGCTCGCAAGGTCTCGTCAGAGTTGCCAGCCCCGCCCCGGCATTCGCCGTTCTGGTCCTGCCACTGCGCGATGATCCGACTCGGATCTTTCGCCTTCTTGTCGGCGGAAATCACTCTGCCTGTTTCCGCCAATATCTGATTTGTTGCCGGGTTCCAAATCAGGGAGAAGTCTGCTGCTCCAGACGATGATCTTGTTCGCTGAGGACTATGTGCATACCACTCGACAACCCCGCTGATCGTGCAAATCGATCCGCAGGCAACACGTTCGGAACCATGCCTTACGCTGTAGGCCCTTCTCGGCCAGCGTTCAGCAAAGATCGCCTTCTCTTTAAGGACGTCTTCCCTGGACACTTCCTTTCCATAGAAGTTCACGCTGTCCGCGTAGGCAATACGCATGAACGCCATCGCCTGCGAATTCACGCGGGACCAAGCCTCGTGGTACTGCGCAACGAACACAAGCGCCTTAGCCTCCATAGAGAGAGCGGCTGAGGGTGGCGGCGTGCCAGGAGTTTGAGCTTCAACCGTGGGCACGGCTTGCCTGTTTGCTCTTGAGCCTGACGTTGTTACCCGAAATTGCGCCATCTCCGCCGCGGTGAGGTAGCGGATATCGGAGCTTGATATCGAAAGGCTCAACTGCAGGAGCTGTGGGTCAATCCCCATCTCGGTAAGGTATGCCATGATCTCGGCTGTCATTGCTTGCACGGCTGTGACCGCCTGATGGCCATCGAGGGCGGCATCGCCTGAGAAAGATGCCTGGTGTACGCCGATCGACCCGGCCTCCGCCGACCGCGCGACGCCGCCGATGAAGGCTAGCGCACATGCTGAGGCACACTCAGTCGCACGCACTTGTACTGTGTCAAGTCCGAGCAATCTGATCACTCGCCCAAAGGCCATAGCTGCGCGAACGTTACCCCCGCCGCTATCGAAGGTGATCACGCGTGCCCCGGAGCTCGCTACTGCCATGGCCAATGCATTCGGACTGTCCGACAACTCGAATTGGCCTTTGATGACCAGAAAACTTTGGCCGGTATCGGTTAGCATCTTTTCAAATGAAACTGCCGCGCGCGCGTTCGAACATGTGACCGCCACGGCGGCGAACAAGGCCAGGAGAGCGAACCCGATACGCATGCCCCAATCCCCTAAGATCCCTCACCTCTAGAGAGAATATCGATCTCGCCAACAACTGCAACGAATTGTATTAGACTACAGAAATATGCCCCTAGGCTTCCGCTTGCTGAACCGGTTCGCGAGCGCGTTTGATCGATTCACTTAACGCCCAGCTCAATCCCTTTCACCGCCTTGGGCCGCCCCAACATGTTTTTCAGCCAGCACTCTTTCGTCTTCGAAACGTAAGCGAAGGCCTTGCAGGCGTTGTCGCCAATGCAGGACACGAAACATTCGAGATAGTTCGTCTGCCTGATCCGCTTATAGTCACCGCCAGGGATGTCCATCCCGGAATAGCTTGTGAAATCGGACACGATGACGTCGGTGGCTTTCGCCGACGAATACGCGGCCAGGGCGTCGCCGTTCCGGATCAGAGCGACTACGTTGTCTTTCAGAAAACAGAACCGGTGCTTGGCATTGTATGTGACGGCCTTGCATTGACGGTCGGTCTCGCAGGCAGCTCGGCAATCCCGATAGCCGACGTTCTTGAGGGTCGCGTAATCGAAGCCGATGGCGTCATAGCCGCTTGCATCAATTAATGGCTCGGTTGCCGCGATTCTGGGAAGACTGGCAGCGGTCTCCTGGCTTTGCACCGCGGTTTGCTGCGGAGACGCACCATAACACAGGACCTGAACGACCGAAGGTGTGATCTTTTCGGCGAGATCAGCTGTGGAGAGTTCCGATTGACCTGCGACCTTGTCGCCGCTTAGGTTCTGAATGCCCTGTGATTGCATGAAGAGGTCGCCGACCGAAGCCCTTATGGCAAAGTTGACATTCTGAGCGGTGATGCCGATTTCATCCGCCGCTTGCTTCGAGAACGTAGCGCTCGTCACGCCAAGCAAAAAGCCGTCACGATCAACTACAGGACCGCCAGAATTTCCCGGCTGTATGGGTGTCGATATCTGGATGTATCGGGTATCGTTCTTCAATCCTGCCAGCGCATTCACGTTGCCCGTCGTTATTTTTACGGAATCCGACAACAGATCCGCGAGCGGATATCCGATTGCAACGATGTCTTCTCCGAGCCTGGTGGGCGCGCGCCGAAAGATCAGGGGGTCCAGCGGGGTGCTCACCGATACCTTGATCAAGGCAAGGTCGTTGGTGGCATCGATCCGTGGGTCGGAGGCCGCACCCCTGCCCTTCACCTCGATACGACTGCACTTTTCGACGACATGAGCATTCGTCATCAGCCAGCCGTCCGAAGTCACGGCAAATCCGGTGCCAGATGATACCGGCGAGTCTGCCAGTGCGGCCGTACTCATCGCCAGCGCGACGATCTTCGCCATCACGAAATGCAAAATGGTATTCATTCGATCCTCACAGCCCGAAACGACCGTAAAGCACTCATCTTCGGGATTTCAACCGTATATTGCAGCAAATATGGAAACGTGGTTGACGGCCTTCTCACCAGTCAAAACAGGCTTGGTGCTCAGAGCGCAGCGCCCCAAGCACTCAAGGCGTAAGCAAGCAAGTTGCCGCCGCGGACCTCGTCCCGGTCAATCAGGATGCTGCGGCGGCGGCGACGATCCGGTCAGGTGTCCTTCCTGCCTTGCCCGATTCCAAACCGAGCCCTTGATGGGAGCGGAACCTGAGACCCCGTCATTGGACGTCTGGCGCAGTTGAACGGAATCGAACTGGAGACCAGGGATTTCAACAAAGCCGGTGCTGAGCCTGCTCTGAGAGCTTCGGGTACTTTCATTTATTTCGTTTATTGCGTCTGCTTCGAATATAAGATAGAAATGGGTTTCAAATGGAGGGTTTTCAAAATGACAGTTCCAGCAGCAGCCCAGGAACTGGGCGGGCGCCTGCCGTCGGCCTCCGAAAAAGCTGCCGCGAACCACCTGCGGAAGATACTGGCGGCTCATGCTACCGGCGACGCAAAATTGCGCGTGCTCGACGATGAGACGCAGCAGCCAACGGAGATTACCCTTACCCCAGCGCTGTCCAGCCTCCTAATGGAGCTGTTGCGTCATATCGGCAAAGGTGACGCTGTGACGCTTGTTCCCGTCAGCAAGATGCTGACGACGCAACAAGCGGCGGATATTCTCAATGTATCGCGGCCGTTCCTGATTTCCCTCCTCGATAGGGGTGAGATCGAGTACTCCCTTGTTGGTCGACATCGAAGGATTCAGGCCGATCAACTGTTCAAATACAAGAAGGAACGCGACGAGAAGCGGAGTAATGCCCTTGCAGATCTTGCCGAGTTGGACGCGGAGCATCTGTAAGCTTGTTCGCTAATCGCTTCACCGCCTTCGTTGACACCTGCACACTCGCAAGTGCACTAAAGCGAAACTTGCTGCTGACTCTTGCGGAAGCGGAATTCTTCCGCCTCCGCTGGTCCGCAATAATTCTTGATGAGACCCAGAAGGCCATCGAAAAGATCCTGGCCGACAAGGACGTCGCCGACGCCACCCTACGTGCATCGCGCGCAAGAGCAAGCATGGCGGCTGCATTCGAGGAAGCGATGGTCGTTGATTTTGATCAGTTTCTCTCCGCTTGCGAGGGTCTCCCCGACGAAAACGACGCGCATGTAGTTGCAGCTGCTCTGAAGACGCAGGCTGCTGTAATTGTGACCGATAATCTGAGAGACTTCCCCGAGGAATTGCTCCGCCGGTTGAACCTTGAAGCGAGGTCGGCCGATGCCTTTATCGCTGATACAATTGCCTTGGATACCGGTAGAGCGGTAGCAGCGATCAGACGTATGAGAAAGCGCTTCAGAAGGCCGGAAAAAACCGCCGAGGTCCTTCTTTTGGATATGGAGGCAAACGGCCTCACGGAAACCGTGGACGTTCTAAGGCCCCACATTCTCTCGCTTTAGGTTCGAAGGAGCCAGCCTACCCTCTCTGGAGCGCCGCAACGCCATAGCCGTGTTCCCGTTGATACATTCTTAGCACAGAACGGGAACGTCTTCGCAATGGGCGGTTTACGAAGAACGTCTCCCCCGACCGCGGCAGTTCGCCGACAACTTCCGAATTCCGGTTCAGCGCCTCATATCGAAAATCGCCTCGCCTGAAATCAGGTAGGTCTGTGACGCTCGGATCTTTGCTTAACTCCAGCAGCGTATCGCAACATCGGAAGCACATTGGCCGTTCAGTGTACTGCGCACGACCAGACAACCCCGCGTCGGTCGGGCAAACCTGGCGAGCAGCTTTCCACGTCACAGCTGTGACAGGCTGTAGTTAGTCGGATCTGGACGAGCTTACACCAACACGCCGGCGAGCTATATTTCTCTTGAGGGCGGCTGCTCGACCGTAAGGTCATTCCGTTCTCCGCGCCGATCTTCAAGTTTATCTTTCATTTTCGAGCGATAGTCCTGGTCGCCGTCTTCGGTTATCGCCGTGCCCGCCGGCTTTTTGCCAGGCTGCTCATTGCTATCAATTCCCGCTACCATGATACTTTCTCCCAAAAGCAAATGTTAGAGCACGTGCACCAGAAAGAAGATGGCATGGAAGCTGACACCCATCAACAATAAGAGCCTAGCAACGAGAAGCAGCCGCGCCTTCGCATTATTCACAAGTGCATTTCTCTCATGGGCAACTGTATAGTCGACGATACGGTCCTCAAAAAACTCCTCGTCGGAGGGCGGCCTATCACCAAAATTGTCGATGATCTTGGCGCCAGTGGTCACCCCCTCGAATCTGGCGATCTGGGTAGCCCACAGAGACAGTAGAAAAGACACCAGCATGCAAATGACCGCTACGGCAAACGTCACTTCTTCAAAGGAATTAAGTGGGGACCTAATGCCTTTGGCCAAAAACAGAATGAAAGCCGAATAAAGCGTGACGATCGACAAATTTGCTCTTTGCGTGTTCGTGAAGCTCTCGCGTGCGGCTCCTCTCATCATCGTAGAGAGACTTGAAGAAAGACATCTGCTTTTCGGTTGCCATTCTCCGCTCCCGTACCGCTACCTGCGCAAAGGGTAAAACATTGCCACAAAGGTCGTCCCTTTCCACCAGAATCTGGATCGGGCGTAGCATCCTGGCCACCCTTAGCGAAGCGATGCCCATGACTCCAATAGGGAAACCAATCCTAGAGCGACGACGCTCGCCGAGCGTCACCTACCTACGCGCCCGGTCGTGGCCGGTGTATGCCGAACCGGTCTTGCAAGGCTCAGGGGTTCGCCGATCGCGTCGGGCCGCATCGGCCCCGACATCAGGCTCGCCAATCTTGGGCGCGACGCGAGAATCCGGAGTACGGGTGTCAAGACGAACGGTGAGCGTCGCATTTCGTCGGTCAATAGTCCATTCTGGCAACGGACCGGACCCTGCTACGGCTCGTAGGCAGATGGTTTGCGAAGCTATCAAGTGGCTGCAGAGCTTGAAACGCCTTTCCAAGGGCCGCTATCGCCTCTGCCCGCTCTCGCAGAATCTGCCTTTCTTCGGCTGTCAGATCTTTGTAGGAAGACGGATCATAATCTGTTGCAATCGCTGAATAGCCAAGCGAGCCGGGTTCAGGTGTTTCTGCGTAGGCATTCGAGAAATCGCGCAGCATTTCCTCCAGCGCCCGGACTTCGACCAGGTAACGGCGCCACTTATGTTCGTTGAGGTCGAAGTTGCTGTTGATCAGATCTCCTGCCATCTCCCCGAAGTTGGTCAGCTGTGTGATGCGGGCGGGAGGCATTTCGAGATTGAGCCCGCCCTCTTCCTTCTTGAGGCTGACCGTCGCGATCCGTTCGCGATAGCCAGCTAGGATCGACTGCAGGGAATCCTGCCAATCTTTGGCGCTGTCAAAGAGAGCGAATACGAAGCCGATAAGTCCGGAAAAGCCTCGGGTTGGCAGAAGCTGTCCTTGCGTCGCTTTTGTCGGAAGGACCACCCGCGTTTCCCCTGCGCTCCCGGGCTTTTCTTGCTTGGGATTGTACTCGCCAAGGGAAATGCCAAAGGTCGGGCGTGAGGGCAGGAACCGGTCGAAGAAGTGAACCGGGAAGTTGGAAGACAAGCCACCGTCGGAGAACATGCAGCGGACGAGCTTGTGCTGATCGTCGACGCCGACGAGTGTATAATCGTTCCGATAAAGCGGCACGGCAGAAATCAATGCCGGAAAACTGAGGCTCATGCGAGCCACAACCACTAGTGGGAGGTTTTCGATCTTGAATGGGTAAAGATCTGTCGATCCCTGCTTCGGCGTAGTCAGCATAGCGTCGACCACCCGGCCTGGGAAGAGCCCCCGAAACTCCCGTTCCGAGAAGTAATGGAGATTGTTCTCCATCGGCAGGACGTAGGGGCGGTGCGAAGTGATGTCCGTTGTCACGGTCCGGACCGTGATCCCGCGCAGTTCCAAGTCCTTGATCCCGAGGGGTGCACCCGTTGAGTGCCCCGCCACAAGATCGATCGTGTCCGCCAGCCACTCGGTCAGAGCCGGATGTCCAGGCGGCGTATAGGGTTGCGTCATGCCGTTGCAGAGACCGTAGTCGGCCTCTGGGAGACGTCGAACAACATCGCGTGCAGCGACGAAGGCTGCAGTGGCGACAGGAAAAAGCACGAGCAGGAACACGAACAGCATAACCGCCAGAATGGCCGCTAGGGTCGAGTGCCACACGAATGGGATCATCAAAGCGACCAAAACGGCCGGGATCAGGCCGACCAGCGCCGGCCAGAGATAGCCTTTTAAAAGCGTCAGGATGGTGCCTGCGGGGCCTTTCGACATGGCCGCCAGCATCAGATTGAAAACGGGCCGCAATTCGGGATGCGGCTGGAATTTCTCAAGAAGCGTCGCTGAAAGCTGCTTTGGCAGGCCCTCGATCTTGTCAAAGCCCCCATCAGTGCGCCCGTATTCGGCCGCAGCCGTAACGACGGCGGCAATCGCGCCGGCCGATGTGCCGCCTATGTTACGGAAACGGTACTTCTGCGAGAGTTTAACGACGGCTTTCGGATAGACCACCCCGCTGGTTATTCCGCCCTTCATGACCAGATCGCAGCTGCTCTCAGGCACCCCCATGTTCACTCTCCATCGGCTAGCTCTTGAGGCTTTGCGCCCATGCGTTCACCAGGCTCGAATAGGGCTGGTCAGGATCTGCCATCGCGCGTATCTCGCCCAGGATCTGGTTGACCAGCAGGTCGAGCCTTGCTCCCATGGTCTTGTTCTTCTGTGAGGTGCTCGCAAGTAGGTCCGTAGAAATTTCACCGATCTCGTCAATCAACCGGCTCAAGAATTCCAGCTTTCGCAAAACGCGTGTCCTCTCCTGCACCAGCCCCAGCCGGTTAAGCCCATAGACGTGAATGGACGTCAGACCGCGCCGCGACGGCGTGCCCTCCTTAAAGGTCGGAAGGACCAGACCGAGCGGGTCCTTGCGGTCGATATGAAAGACCAGGTGATCATCCGGATTGTCGACACAGGGGTTGATCAGGTCGGGCTGTTCGTCAATTCCAGGCGCGTCGGCTGTTGCCCTCGCGTTGCCGGCAATAGGAAACAGATCCTGTTTGCCAAGCGAGGCTTTGGCGCCCTGCATTTCGGGCGCCGCCAGAAGCTGTTCTAGGCTCGTCGGAATGACCGGCAGGTCCTGCCATCGCCTGCGATTGCAGTCGATGCAGCTTGGCAGCAGGTTCTCCCAGACCATGGCGAGCCACCAGTAACCGGGATGGTCTGCGTCACCGGCGATACGTCCCTTCGGGCGGTAGTGCTCGACATCGACCGGCGCCTGGTTTGCATAGCGGCTCTCGCAATAGGCACATTTGCCGAAGAATAGCTTGTCGAGGGCGTATTTGACGGCCTCGTCGGAATAGGCGCTGAAATCGAAACTGTCTTCTTTTTTCTTTTTCTTCGTCGGCGCGGGCGCAGCACCGGCGGCCGCGGCAGCCGCCTCCTCTGCCTTCAGCGCCGCGTTTGCCTCGGCCTGAGCCTTGTAGAAAACCGTTGCCTTTGCCAATTCCTTTCCGCCGCGGCTCTTTGCGCCCACAAGGACGGCAGGTGCCGAAACGAGAGCACGATCGACCCGGCGCATCAAAACGCCTCCAGCACGTTCAGGATCCGTGTCTTCGTCTCTTCCCGCAGGTCCTCGCGCTGCTTGCCAGCAAGGTTTCGTCGCTTAACCAGATAGTCGGCCACGGCTTCCTGGACGAGACGCGCAGCCTCGCTCATGCCGACGGGCAACGCATCCACCACTTGCCTGCGGATCGCATCCATTGCGGCCTTCACCGTCTGGTCAGGAAGGCTGCCGTCCTTTTTCGAAAGGTAGTCCCCAAGCTTGGCAAGGCTTGCTTCGGTCTCGGGATCGTCGGTGGAAAATAGGCTGAACAGGTCCGAGGTCAGGAGCTGCTCGATGGTCAGCGCCGACACTTTCGGAAGCTGGGTGAGGCGGTCAACCATGACCGGGATCTCGCCGCTGCCCGTCCTGGCGACCTTGCTGAGCACCACGACCTCGCCGTCGCGCATACCCCTCAGGCAGAGCGGATCGTGGGTCGTGACGATGAAGGTCATTGCCGGTAGCGCGGTGCGAAGCCCTTTCATGATCTGGATCTTCCATCGCGGATGAAGATGGGCCTCGACTTCATCGATCAGCACAATGCCCTCGGCCGAGATCAGCGACGTGAAAGCGGGATTGACGGAGCGGTCCATCAACCACCGCATGATGTCGCAAGCGAGCGCCAGGATCGTGCGGAACCCGGATGAGACGTTTGACAGCGGCGTCCGACTTTTCTTCTGCGCCGTCGGGTCGATCTGCATTTCAACGTAGCAGCGCCCTTTGGCCTCGTCGCGATAGATGACGTCGATTTCCTCGGTCGCACCGAAAATGACGCCTAGCGCCTGGACGACGGACCGATAGTCCGTTCGCGAAAGGCCGAGCAGCCAGTTCTCCGGATTGCTGAGAAGGCTGTCGGTATGAAACAGGCTGAGCACCGGCCGCGAGGGCTTAAAGTCATGCAGGTCGCGCACGTAGTGACGGTAGGCGCCGTATCCGAACACAAACGGGACCTGAGTTTGAGAGGTCTGCGCGTAGCCCTTGGCGCGGACCGTAAGCGTCGATTCCTGCCCGTTGTCGAACAGGAGTCGGACTTTTGCCGATGCCTTCTGCGGCAGACCTTCGGCTCCCATAAAACCGGGGTTGAGGCGCAGCGTGCCCGGCTCTTCAACGAGATCGAGCCTCGCGTCGGGATCGATGAGGGCAAGCGCAATGGCCTCCAAGATCGAGCTTTTGCCGGCAGCGTTTTCACCAAGGATCAGCAATGCCTGCGCCAGACGTTCGGAGGGATCCGGCGGAGGCGGAAGCTTGATCGAGAGTGTTTCGATCGCCTTGAAGTTCGTCAGCCGAACCTCCTTGAGGCGGGGCCGGCCCCCAGCAACGTCTGCTTCCTCGACAATGTTTGCAGATGCACTGATCGCAGCCATTTCAGCATCGTCGGCGTCGCTCTGGCGTCTGAGGATCCGCCACAGGCCCACGAATTCATGAGTGTCGTTCGGCCCATCGCCGCTCAGCTTCGCGTAATCGTCGAAGGCTTGCTTGCGCTTCGTTCTTAACCGCGTCCGGTTGAGCCTGAAATGCCTGATAGTCTCTTCACCTTGGGGGCTTGCGGCTTCCAGCGAGCCGTCCTGTCGGGGAACCAGATGTCGGGCGATGTCGTCCTGGCAGGGATCGATGAGGAGCGGCGTCTCGTCAAGGTCGAGGCCCGGCCAGGTCCCGTCGCCCTGTTCCACGAACCGGGCATAATCGCCAGCCGTTGGAATCGGGGCCCGTTGGGCGGCGACGGGGAAATAGTTGGTGCGTTTCGGCCTGCAAACGGCGCAGATCGGATAGAGATTGATCCACGCATCCGAGAGCCAGCCGTAATAGAGATGAGCGTCGCGCGCGCCCCCGTCCTCCTCACTGCCGATTATCGGCTCGGCATCATTCATCGGCCTGAATCGGTGGACGTACATGCTTTTCGATGTTTGCTCACAAAACGCACATTTGCCGAGAAACATGTGCGCGAGATCCCGCAAGATCTCCTTGGTCTCGAACTGCATGATCGGGACGCGTGTCTGTTCGCGTTTAATCGAATCTAGTTGCAAATAGCGAAGAAAGGATTGCCGCCTCTCACTCGCAAGCGAACCTCCCAAGGCCACAGGTGGTGTCGGCGCCCGCTCGACATATCGCATGGTGTCCCCCCTTTGGACTCATGCTGAAAACGATTGCAGCTTCGCACGCGCCGTGGGCGCGCTGCACCGGTTCCATCAGCATGTCTGTCTCAACCCCTCAGGCTGGATCATGAATAGTGCAGTATCAGATTGCAACTATAAAGTTTAGATACTAACTAAGTCGCCGAACCGTCCGTGGCAAAAGGTGACCGTTGCTGACGCTGGCTGTGCGGAGCGGTACATTTAACGATGGTCCGGCAGTCCCTGCGGGCCGGGCTATCGGCAAAGTGCAAGGCGGTGCCTTCCTTTGCGGGCGTCCATACCTGACGCAAATGCCTTTCTTGCCGAATCTCAAGCGATCCGGGAGCCATAACTTGGAACCGCCGCTCGCGATTACGCGTAAGCGTGGCGTGATGACCGCCTACCGGCGCTGCCGTGGAGTGGGATAGTGTCCACCAAGTGCTAAGTGGACACTATGGCGGTGATTGATGTCGGGAATGAGCGAAGCGGCGAAGCGCGGTCGAC
>NZ_SRXN01000149.1 GCF_004827385.1 Ensifer sp. MPMI2T | reverse complement strand
CGCCTGCCGCTCTTTCCGGCATGCGCCAGCACGTTCCTCATGAAGTGAACCCGGCATCTTTGCCAAGTGGCGCTGAGCACCTTGGTGACGGCGGCCTTGAGACCCTCGTGGGCATCGGAGACGACGAGCTTCACACCGCGCAGACCTCGACGCGTGAGCCTACGCAGGAACTCCGTCCAGATCGGCGCGGCTTCGGAAGTGCCGACTTCCATGCCCAGAACCTCGCGCCGGCCATCGGTATTGACGCCGACGGCGATGATGACGGCAACGGAAACGATGCGACCACCGCGCCGGACCTTCAGATAGGTGGCATCGATCCAGAGATAGGGCCAATCGCCCTCGATGGGTCTTTCGAGGAAGGCCTTTACCTTGACATCGATCTCTTCGCACAGGCGGCTCACCTGGCTCTTGGAGATGCCGCTCATACCCATCGCCTTGACGAGATCGTCGACGGAACGCGTGGAGATGCCTTGGATGTAAGCTTCCTGGATAACAGCCGTCAGGGCCTTCTCCGCCATGCGACGCGGCTCCAGAAAGCTCGGGAAATAGCTCCCTTTGCGCAGCTTCGGGATGCGAAGCTCGACCGTTCCAGCCCGTGGCTCCCAGTCCCGGTCACGGTAACCGTTGCGTTGCGCGAGCCGCATCGGGGTCTTCTCGCCGTAGCCAGCACCGGTCGCGCTGCCGATCTCCAGCTCCATCAGCCGCTCGGCCGCAAAGCCAATCATCTCGCGCAACAAATCCGCGTCGGCGCTCTTCTCAACAAGCGAGCGCACGTTCATCATCTCGTCGGTCATCGGTGGTCTTTCCATCAGGTTGGTCTTGAACAACCCGACCCTGCCGGAAAAACACTGATGGCCACCTAATCCTCAGGACCTACACCACCTGACGGGACACGATC
>NZ_SRXN01000148.1 GCF_004827385.1 Ensifer sp. MPMI2T | reverse complement strand
GCTTCAGTATGGGTCACGCCGTGGGGCGTTTTCTGACCGAGCTTGCCGGCCAGCACATAGAATACCTCGGATCCCGGATGCGTATGGACTGACGACTTGGTGCCGGGCGCTCCACCGGCATGATTGACGCGCAGCAAATACTCGCTCGCGCTGATCGGCGGAAGGGGACCGATCTCGACGACCTTGGTTCCGCCTGCTGTGGATCCCTCCTTGGGTCCGAGGGTGAACAGCCAGATCTTGCCCGCAACTTCTGCCGCAAGCGAGGTCGGACCCGCGGCGTCCTGGGCCTGCTTCAGCGTTGGGAAATTCTCCAGCCGCCGGTACAACGGCCCAGACGGCAGCTCTGTTACCTTCTTCTCGGCCACCGGCTTGACGAAGAACTTGCTCTCTTCGGACAACGCGGCTGACGTCATCAGCCCGAAAGCAGATAGCGAAAACATAAGCACGCAGATACGGCGTACGCTGAGTGAACGCAGCTTCATGGTTTGTCCTCCTATTTGTGCTTCGTTGGAGGTCGCTCGACGGTGAGTGCAAGGCACGTTCTACACGCAGGCGACCGAGGCGATGCGCCCGTCAGCCTCGTACTGACAAGGCAGACCGATGGCCGCGAGCAGCGCAAATATCGTTGCTCGAATGTCGTGGAGAAGTGACGAACGGCAATGACGGCCGTTGATGGCAAACACCTGACCCGCCCGCATAGCCATGCGCTCCCCTCGACTGCTGGGCGCGAGTATTTCCGAAAGTCACTCTACCACAGTTTTGCCGAGCTGAGGGATCATTCCAGAATGGCTCCGTTCGCAAAATCTCGGCAGTTCTCTGGAATGATCGGATGACGGAAAGCGCCTGATCGAAACTATGCGCAAGGCCGGTTTCCGCTCTGCGACAAGCCGGAGGCCTGAACGAGATCGCGACGCCGCTCAGCCTGCCCGAATGCGAATAGCATTCGAGCCAAGTGGGCGGT
>NZ_SRXN01000147.1 GCF_004827385.1 Ensifer sp. MPMI2T | reverse complement strand
AGGGGCCAGGCTCGGCGACGCGCTCGAGCTGGAAGAAGAAATGCCCGTCGTATCCCTGTACGTTCATGACCCCTACCAATGTGTCGGTGTCGATCTTTCTGAAGTGGTCAGCAACAGGCTTGGTGTCATAGACCATTGCCGCGCTGACCTCACCGCGAAAGCGCATCATTCGCAACGAGGCGACTGGACCGGTCGCGCGCAGATGCTTGGTCAGATGGGAGAACAGATTCCTGGCGGCTTCGGTACGGCCCAGCCGATGGAGGCGAAAGGCAAGCCCAAGCGGGATTGGGGACGGGTCGATCGGCACGACACGGTTGCCATCTTTCTTGAACAACAGGGCATCGGCGCGCATGTCGGCACGGAAACGTTTCCCGTACCATCCCAGATTCTCGAGCACGCCATCGAACGGATGCCCTGTTGCGATTTCGCTTCCCTTCCAAAGGCCGACCACTTCGACCGCGGGCACCGGATGCAGCCTGTCGAAGTATGCGAAGGCCGCCTCTTCCGACGGAAATGTCAATCGGTCGACCATCAATCGCTGCCTGACCTGACCGCCTCGACGTGAAGGCTTCCCTCGGGAAGCGCCCGGAGAAGCTCCCTTTCCGGCTTCGACAGGTCGAGCCAGTCCTTCCAATCCGGCGGCCGCAGAACGACGATCTGGCGATTGTGGATGGGCGCGACATCAGGTCCGGGTTCCGTGGTCAGCATTGTAAACGACGCGGGCTGGTTGCCCTGCCCTTCCCGCCAGAGTCCGGCGATCGCCATGAACGGCGCGTCGTTCAGCGTGAAGCGATATTTGGCCTTCGGATACTTGGTTCCGGTGAACTCGAAGAAAGCCGAGGCCGGTATCAGGCATCGCCTGCTCTCTGCAAAGCTGCGCCCCTCGCTCCGGAAGTTGAAGACCGCTCCGCCCTTGCGTCCTTCTGGCGGCGGGAAGCCGAACGTCATCGGCACGAGTTCGACCACGTT
>NZ_SRXN01000146.1 GCF_004827385.1 Ensifer sp. MPMI2T | reverse complement strand
ACCGGCGGATCAACTCGTTAGTAGCCTCTCCCGACGAGACAGGGCTGACACCCCATCGTGGGTGTCTGCGTCTGCCTCGGAGGCCAATTCGCCAAGGGGACCGGCGGTTCTGGATGCAGCCGGTCCCCTCGCCCAATGTCTGCTTAGATGTGCCAATCGGCGTCCAGCGAATACGCCTTGATATAGTCGATCTTCATCTCTGATCCGTCGACGAGACCGTCGCTCGGCATGTCGGCCATCCCTCCGACCGCGAGATTGACGAGCATATACATCGGCTTGTGCATGTCCGACGGGGTGTCTGCGCGTGCGATCGCCGTGTCGTCGAAATACCAGACGATCTCGTCTTCCGTCCAAAGCACGCCGTATTTGTGGAATCCGCTCGTGTCGCCAACCTTCACCTCGTTTTGGCTCATCGTGTGCGACCCGGCTTCATTGGAATGTGCGGTAGTGATGATGGTATTTGTGTCCTCCCCGCGCATTTCCACGACGTCGAGTTCCGGCGGCCAGGAGCCGTCGGCAGGCAGCAGCCAGAAGGCGGGCCAGGCACCCTGGTCGTTCGGCATGTCCGCCCGCATCTCGAAATAGCCGTAGGTCTGCGCGAAGGACGAGTGGGTCGTCAGCATTCCGGAGGTATAATCATAGCCGTCGATCTCGGTCTGGATCGATTCCGACGCGGGCTTGGCCGAGATCGTCAGCACGCCGTCCTTGACCGAAAACGGGTTGGCGGAAGCGGTCGCCTGATAGCTCGGATTGATGTACCACTGCAGCTCGCCGTTGTCGGCGAGCGTGGCCCCCTTTTCGGGCGCCCACCAATATTTCGCGTCCCAGACACCAGTCGTGCCGCTGCGGAGCTGAAGCGCGTTGAAATCGTCCGAGAAAGTCTGCGTGAAGGCGGAACGGTCCACGTTCAACCAGAACTGGCTCTCCTGCAACTGGTCGGCGGTGGTATTGGCGAAGACCAGGCTTTCGCC
>NZ_SRXN01000145.1 GCF_004827385.1 Ensifer sp. MPMI2T | reverse complement strand
CTTTCATGGTCGTCTCTCCGTGCTGCTATGGAGCCGGCCACTCCTGACTCCGCGACACCATCATTGTGAGGGACGACCACCGGCCCTTCAAACCTGCCGGGCCGGGGTTCTGCCCGTTACACCATCTTTTTAGCACAGAAGGGGAACATCGGGTTCGCCCAATCTGCGCGGGCGGGCCGTTCCTCTGGATTGCCCCTTACGCCAGCAGCTTCCCGCCTAGCGCGAAAGCACCAGCGATGAGTGCTGCTAGGCCCGTCAGTAACGACCACAATTGACTCGGCTGAAGCGAGCCAGCGAGTTGCGCGATAGTCATTGTGGCTGGCGAGATTGCATAGTGGGACGGAACGCTGGTCGGACCATCATCTTCTACGAGTTTTGCCTTCCAACTCGCGAGCACTCTATTGAATTCTTTCGTTGCCAAGGCGTTTTCGTCGAGAGATACCGTCTGCACATACCAGTCGTATCCAGGCTCAATCAAACCTTCGCTCTTTAAACCTTTTTCAACTATTACAAGAAGCGGTTTGCGTTTCACGTAAGACATCGCGGCTTCAATGTGGTTCCACGGTGTTGCTAGTCTGATTTCCTCAAGCACCTTTTCTTGATTGCCGCCGCGCTTTTCTATTCCACTGAAAAAATATGATCGCTCAAGAGCTATTACTACAGCCCTCGCTGACCGGCGAGCGGGCGACGCGCTCGTCGTACCAGCGCAGATGTCAGAGAGCACTTCGCCGGCACTGCGATCGAATTCATGAACGATTAACCTACATAAACGGAAGCTCGCCTTAACTTTCCGTCATCCGGACGGCGATGTTCGCGATCCATCACTATCGATAGGGACCAAGTATCGATAGTGATGGATTTCGAGTCGCAAATCGCCTTGTCGCGCCAAACCACAGCCGAAGAGAAGCCAAAGTCGGACCGGCTCACATGTGCGCTCAAGAGCTCGGTTTCGACCAGTTACGAGGTCCTGGCGCTTGCGCCGACGCCGGGACAAGGTAGAATATAGAT
>NZ_SRXN01000144.1 GCF_004827385.1 Ensifer sp. MPMI2T | reverse complement strand
CGCAGATCAAGCTTGACAGTCATCGCCCCATACAAGTGCCAAACTTTTGGCAGGTAATCGTGAGAATGCCACCGTTCCCGTGAAGCGGAAGGTCCTTCGATCGGCGAGGGATCGCGAGCCCAACCTGCGCAGCAGACGTGAGATGCTCGTTTCCGCGGGTCCGCAGGCGCACCTACCCCAATCAGACCCGGCAGGTCCACCTCATATAGGCTGAGGCGAGTCGTTACAACAGTAGCGGTCGTGCCGCCCTGCTTCGGGAAAGAGCCGACATTAACCCCGCAGTCGGTTTTGCAGTGCCTGGCGATCGGCGACGAGGTTGTCGAGGTGCAGCACGGCTGGCCATAGCCTTTGCCCCAATCGCCGGACCAGCGCCCGCGTGCCGTCGAGCACAAAGACACCGCAATCATAGTTGTTGTCCTGCTGGGTGATACGGGCGGGCTCCAGTCGGGCTCCCAGCCGTTGTGCGAGCTGTGCCGCGGGCTGGTCGTTGAGCGGCCCGGCGGAATCATAATGATAGGCAGCCGGCCTTGCCCGCTCGCGTCGATCAACCAGAAGCAGCGACCAGTGGGTGCCGCGGCGTTCAGGATCGGCAGCGCTGGCATTGCTCACCGGCAGGAACAGGAAGTCGGCTGTATCGTTGCCATTGCGATCATAGACGATGCGCTGGAAAGCCCGGAGCGCGGCGTCGTCGGAACCCAGGCGCAGATGGTAATGGGCTATCAGCGGATCGACGAGCTGCGTCCGGGCGGCGAGATCTGGATTGTCCCTCTGCAGCTCCTGCCCCAGCAGCTCGTAGTCTCTATGGATGTGCTGATCCCCCAGCCATTGCGTGGCGCCGAGCGCCAGCTCGCTGTGGTCGTGCGACGAGGCGTGCGGATCGAGCGCCCCAACCTGAGCATCGGAGACTGTGCCTGGAAGCGGGGCATAATGGGCATCATCTCGCAGCTCGGCCGGTGTGGACGGCAAATCGACCAGGGAGTCAAGACCGCGGTAGATATCTGACGAGCGAGCTGATGCGGACGGC
>NZ_SRXN01000143.1 GCF_004827385.1 Ensifer sp. MPMI2T | reverse complement strand
CAGGTTGGGCTCGCGATCCCTCGCCGATCGAAGGACCTTCCGCTTCACGGGAACGGTGGCATTCTCACGATTACCTGCCAAAAGTTTGGCACTTGTATGGGGCGATGACTGTCAAGCTTGATCTGCGATCATTTCTCATCTCCTCGGCCAACTGGGGACCATCTCCTCGTCCCGACCTGATTTCGGACCTCGCTGCCGCGCGCAGTGACGGTCGAGGGTGGCCGCAGGCCATTGCGAAGCGACCTGCCCTTGACGGTCACGAGGACGGCGGCAGGCTCCGATGCTCGGGCGAGCTTTCCGGCAGCATGGGACCAACGACGACAATCCCGAGGGGAGCTCGCGATCAACCAGGCGCGGAGGGCGCGCGGCAGACTTGTATTCGTCGATCCGAGTGGATCGGAACCTGATGCAATCATGCGCATCGACGGCGAAGCTCCGGGGCGGCGGGCCCATTCTTAATTGCGGGGCAAGCCCCATGTGCCACGCCGAGACGCCACCGCCTCGGATCGTCATCGGCAAACCCTAACGAGCGGCTGCCAATTCAGTCGTCCTGCTGCTCCTTCTCTGCTGGCCATCAGGATGCCGGCCGCAAGACGACGCCTTGAGGCACCTCGCTATGGTGACAAGACGCCATAGTGCGATCAGCAGCTTGCGCGCCAGCGCCACGATCATCGTCTCGCGCGTGGCGTCGCGGCCGTCGGTCGCGCGTGCCTGGAACCATCGGGCGAGAGCGCTGTCTCTTTGGAATCGGAGAGATCGCCAAGCCAACTGGTTCATACCGCGCCGGACGCGGGCATTGCCGGCGCGCGACAGCCCCTTCTCGCGGCGGCGTTTGCCGCTCTCGTCCGGCGATCTCGTGAGGCCCGCGTAGCGCGCCACGGCGCGGCGACCGCTGCTCGCGCCTCACTCGGGAAAAGTCCGACCGGGCAGTGAAGGTAATTTCCTCGTCGTCCGGCAACCTCTCCGGCAGATCCGTGCGATCGGCGACGACAATCCTTTGGTCGGTCACAAGGCTGGCAACGCGATTGTCG
>NZ_SRXN01000142.1 GCF_004827385.1 Ensifer sp. MPMI2T | reverse complement strand
CCGGGTTCCAGCACGCGGATGCGCGACGGCTTGCCGTGCATGGGGATCGCCAGTTGCCTGAGGTCGCCGCCATAGGCCTCGGCGAGCGCCTGAAGGCCGAGGCAGACGCCGAAGATCGGCAGTTCGCGCGCCCTCGCCTTCTTGATCGTCGCCTTGCAGTCGAAATCCTTTGGGGTGCCTGGTCCGGGCGAAAGCACGACGAGGTCCGGTTTGACGCGGTCGAAAATCTCCTCGGCGACCGGCGTGCGCACGGTGGTGACGGTCGCGCCCGTTTGCCGGAAGTAGTTTGCCAGCGTGTGGACGAAGCTGTCCTCGTGGTCGACCAGCAGGATGTCGACGCCCGCGCCGACCGGCGCAACGTCGCGGCCGGCCCTGGCGCTGTTGGCGGATTTGGCGTCGCGGATGGCTGCAATCATGGCGGATGCCTTCAGTTCGGTTTCGGCTTCTTCTTCTTCCGGATTGGAATCATAGAGCAGCGTCGCGCCTGCCCGCACCTCGGCGATCCCGTCCTTGATGCGGATGGTGCGCAAGGTCAGGCCGGTATTCATGTCGCCATTGAAGCCGAACATGCCGATTGCGCCGCCATACCAGGCGCGCGGGCTCTTCTCGTGGTTCTCGATGAAGCGCATGGCCCAGAGCTTCGGCGCGCCGGTGACGGTCACCGCCCAGGCGTGGCTGAGGAAGCCATCGAAGGCGTCCATGTCATCGCGCAGCCGCCCCTCAATGTGATCGACCGTGTGGATCAGCCGCGAATACATCTCGATCTGGCGGCGGCCGATAACCTTCACCGAGCCGGGAACGCAGACGCGGCTCTTATCGTTCCGGTCGACGTCCGAGCACATGGTGAGCTCGGATTCGTCCTTCTTCGAATTCAAGAGCTTCAGGATCTGCTCGCTATCGGCGATCGGATCGTCGCCGCGCTTGATCGTGCCGGAAATCGGGCAGGTTTCGATGCGGCGACCGGAGACCCGGACGAACATCTCGGGCGAAGCGCCGACGAGGTATTCCTGGTTTCCGAGATTGATGAAGAAGGAATAGGGCGACGGGTTGATCGCCTT
>NZ_SRXN01000141.1 GCF_004827385.1 Ensifer sp. MPMI2T | reverse complement strand
TATGTTCACGATCCTGTCCTCGAGGAGGCGACCGCGCGGTATGTCGCCGGCGACATTACCACGGAAGAATTTCGCGAAGAGATGCTGGCGCGCTTCAAGCGCGCCTGATCTTCGATCAGTGATTTGAACAAGCCGCCTGCATTCCCGGGCGGCTTTTTTCATGAGGAATCGATTGGTAAACGAGCAGCCAAAGGGCTCTTACACCTACCCCGACGTTCCCGGTGATCCAGATCGCACGGGCGTCTTGCGCAACAAACTCAGCCTGACGACACATTCGGAATTGCGGCTGGCCGAATACGCGCTGACCAACATCCGGCTGATCGAGATAACCGGGGGACGTGGGCCGAGCGGTAATTTCGACAAAGCTCACCTGAAGGCGATTCACGGCTACATTTTTCAGGATGTGTACGAATGGGCCGGTCATACGCGCAACGAGAGTCCGATCGTTGAGGGTCAGCGACGTAGAGCCGATCGGCGGCCTCTCTAAGGGCGGCACGTCCTTCCTGCCCGGCTCGCGCATAGAAATGGGTCTGGACGAGGCGCTGAAGCCGATCCGAGATCCGCAGGCCCTTCGCAATGCAACGCCGGAGGAGTTCGCTGAGCGCGCCGGGATAGTCCTCTCAGAGTTGAACTATGTGCATCCATTCAGAGAGGGAAACGGACGTGCCCAGGAAGCGTTTATTTCCGAGCTGGGCCGCCACTACGGTCGCGAAATCGACTTCTCTGTAATCACCAAGCCGCGCATGATCGAGGCGTCGATCGAGACCACAAACGACCCGTCCAGTCCCGCGATGAAGCATGCGATTGAGGACGCGATGAACCCGGGGTGCCGGGAGGCTCTTCGATCCGCATTCGAAGACTTGCGGGAGGTCGGCGAAGAGCCCCTGCACCATCATGTCCGCACCGCCCGCGCCGGCGAGGAGATCACAGGAACGGTTCTCGGCCACGACAATCGCGTTGCCAGCCTTGTGACCGACCAAAGGATTGTCGTCGCCGATCGCACGGATCTGCCGGAGAGGTTGCCGGACGACGAGGAAATTACCTTCACTGCCCGGTCGGACTTTTCCCGAGTG
>NZ_SRXN01000140.1 GCF_004827385.1 Ensifer sp. MPMI2T | reverse complement strand
GGAAAGCGCCTGATCGAAACTATGCGCAAGGCCGGTTTCCGCTCTGCGACAAGCCGGAGGCCTGAACGAGATCGCGACGCCGCTCAGCCTGCCCGAATGCGAATAGCATTCGAGCCAAGTGGGCGGTCCTGCATACAATCCCGACGTTCCGAGGTGCTTGGTTCGATGGCATGGTTCCACCCATTCGAGACGATCGGCGCTGGCCAATGCGGTGTTGGGGAATCCGACGTGAATCCCTCGCCTTGAGTGGATACGAACCACGGGCCCACCAATAGTTTCGGCGGGAATGTCCGAGCGGTCAGTGATTGTTCGGCTCCTGCATCCATTGCGGAATGTCTTGCTTGGCATGTAGCACGCGCCACACATCCACATGATCTGGCTGGTCGCGATAGAAAATGAGGTAGGGATATCGCTTCAGAGAGACACTCCGCAGGTCAGGCAATCCCAATTCGTATGCATACCGCAACGATCCGGCCTCAGGATGACTTGCGATCAAAGCGTACGCCGCTTGAAGTGCGTCGATGAATCCGAGGGCGGCCTCGGTTCCTGCTTCGCGTGCATAATAGTCAATGGCCGCCTCGACGTCGCTGCGCGCCAACTGCCGCAGGATAATAGTCTTATTATTCACTTGGTGTGCTGACCACGAACTCGATCGCGCAGACTGGTGAAATATTCCGCGTCGACCGGCTCAGTTCGTGCGGACGAGGCTCCGTCAAGCAACAACCTGCGTAACGCGAGGCGATCCTGATCTCGACGTATCAACTCCCGAATATACTCACTGCTTGTCCCATAACCCCGTCCGGCGACTTGCTCATCGACGAAGCTCTTAAGATGGTCCGGCAGGGAAATGTTCATTGTGCCCATGCAAGTGACCATACCGGCCTTGGCAAAAATTGGCAAGACCGCTCGCTTCTCTTGAACCACGAGACCGACGCCGCGATGCCGAATCGCGGCATGGCAGCAGGTTCCCGTTGATGCATTATGCGATCTTCTGTAACGGGCTTTGCGTCAATTCCTTGGGAGCGTAATCCCTCGCCGAGTGCTTGCTTCTGTCCGCAGTCGGAGCTTTGCCGCTGCGCTATGGGGTCTGCTGAGGACCGGTTG
>NZ_SRXN01000013.1 GCF_004827385.1 Ensifer sp. MPMI2T | reverse complement strand
GTACGGCAGAGCGCCGCAGGGAGGGGGCAGGCATCGAGAGGATCTCTCGTTCCCGGTATGTGCGTCCTTTATGCCCGCTGCCCTTGCCGCCCTTGACGTGATCCGGTAGGGAAAGCACCGACCGAATTTGACAGTCGGGAATGCTCTTCATGAACGAGAAACAGAAGAAACCGCAGAAGCTCAAGGCGCGCCTGCCGCGCGGCTTTGTCGATCGTTCGGCGGCGGATATCCGCGCCGTCGACGAAATGCTCGCCAAGATCCAGGAGGTCTACGAGCGCTACGGTTTCGATCCGGTGGAAACGCCGTTGTTCGAATATACCGACGCGTTGGGAAAGTTCCTTCCCGATAGCGATCGGCCGAACGAGGGCGTCTTCTCGCTGACGGACGACGACGATCAGTGGATGAGCCTGCGCTACGACCTGACGGCACCGCTTGCGCGGCACGTGGCGGAGAACTTCAACGAGATCCAGCTTCCCTACCGGACCTATCGGGCGGGCTACGTCTTCCGCAACGAGAAGCCGGGCCCGGGCCGTTTTCGCCAGTTCATGCAGTTCGATGCGGATACGGTCGGCGCGGCCGGCGTCCAGGCCGATGCCGAGATGTGCATGATGATGGCCGACACCATGGAAGCGCTCGGCATCGCGCGCAGCGACTATGTGATCCGTGTCAACAATCGCAAGGTTCTCGACGGTGTGCTCGAGGCGATCGGCCTCGGTGGCGACGAGCACGCGAACGCGCGTCTGACGGTTTTGCGTGCAATCGACAAGCTCGACAAGTTCGGCCCGGAAGGTGTGCGACTGCTGCTGGGCGAAGGCCGCAAGGATGAAAGCGGCGACTTCACCAAGGGCGCTGGTCTGGACGACGACCAGATCCGCAAGATCCTGTTTTTCGTCGGCATCACCGACTATGCAAAGAGCGCCGCCGAGCTCGCCGAGCTGGTTGCCGGAACCGCCAAAGGCGGGGAGGGCGTCGAGGAACTCAATACGATCCGCAGCCTCGTGCTCAGCGCGGGCTATGAAACGGACCGCATCAAGATCGACCCCTCGGTCGTGCGCGGCCTCGAATACTATACCGGTCCGGTCTTCGAGGCCGAACTGCAGTTTGCGGTGACGAACGAGAAAGGCGAGAAGGTCGTTTTCGGCTCCGTCGGCGGCGGCGGCCGCTACGATGGCCTCGTCTCGCGCTTCATGGGGCAGCCGGTACCGGCCACCGGCTTCTCGATTGGTGTGTCGCGGCTGATGACGGCGTTGAAAAACCTTGGCAAGCTTGGGACCGAAGACGTTGTTGCACCGGTGGTCGTCTGCGTCATGGACCGTGACATCGAAAGCATGGGCCGTTATCAGCGCTTCGTCCAGGAACTGCGCCACTCCGGCATCCGGGCAGAGATGTACCAGGGCAACAAGAAGAATTTCGGCGATCAGCTCAAATATGCCGACCGCCGCGGCTCTCCCCTGGCGATCATCCAGGGCGGCGATGAACGCGCTTCGGAGGTCGTGCAGATCAAGGACCTGATCGAGGGCAAGCGTCTGTCGGGCGAAATCCAGGACAATGTTGCCTGGCGCGAGGCACGCGTTGCCCAGATTTCCGTGTCGGAAAGCGATCTGGTCGAGAAGGTGCGGGAGATGCTGGCGGCACAGGCTGAGGACCGAACGAAGGCGAACTGACGGCGATGCCTCTGATCAACCTCCCCGCCTTTGCTGGCGACCTGCTTGCCGATTTCGAGCGAATGGAGACCCTGCGTGTCGATACGCCGGTGATCCAACCGGCCGAGCCATTTCTCGACATGGCAGGCGAAGATCTGCGGCGGCGCATTTTCCTGACGCAGAGCGAGACGGGCGAGAGCCTTTGCCTTCGTCCTGAATTCACGATTCCGGTCTGCCTTCGCCATATCGAGACGGCGACCGGCACGCCGCAGCGCTATGCCTACCTTGGCGAAGTGTTCCGCCAGCGGCGCGAGGGTTCGAGCGAGTTCTATCAGGCCGGCATCGAGGATCTCGGCGAGCCGGATACCGCGCGGGCGGACGCGAGGGCCGTCGGAGACGCGATGCAGGTTCTTGCGAACAGATTACCCGGAGGGCGGCTGAAGGTGACGCTCGGCGACCAATCGGTGTTCGAAGCGGTGATTGCCGCCTGCGGGCTGCCTGCCGGCTGGCAGAAGCGGCTGATCCATGCCTTCGGCGATCCGAAGCAGTTGCAGAAACTTCTGGCGGAGCTCGCCGATCCGAAATCGGCGGGCGTCTTCGGCCATGAGGTCGAGCGGCTCGCCATCACGGGCATGCTGGAGGACGAGGACCGGCTCGTTGCCCATATCGGCCAGATCATGGAGGCGACTGGCTATTCCACCAATGCTAGCCGGTCGCCGCGCGATATCGCTCGCCGCCTCAAGGAAAAAATGGAGCTGGCGAATACGCGGCTTGACAAGGCCACGCTCGCCGTCATGCGCGAATTCCTGACGCTGGACTTGCCGCTTGCCGACGCGCCAGCCGCACTTTTCCGCTTCGCGGCGAAGTCCGGGTTGAAGATCGAAGCCGCATTGTCGCTCTTCGATGGGCGCGTCGCTGCCCTCTCGCGCGCGGGCGCCGACATCGATCTCATCCGCTATCGTGCCGCCTTCGGTCGTCCGCTCGACTATTATACCGGCCTCGTCTTCGAGATAGAGGTCGAAGGAATGGCGGCTGTTCTCGCCGGTGGTGGACGCTTCGACCGCCTGCTGACGCTTCTGGGCGCCCGCGAACATATTCCGGCAGTCGGCTTCTCCCTCTGGCTTGACCGGATCGAGCAGGCGGTTTCTGCCGCAGGGGGCGCGAAATGACGGTGACGATTGCACTGCCTTCGAAAGGGCGGATGAAGGACGATGCTTCGGCGATCTTCGAACGAGCCGGAATGAAGATTGTCGCCGTCGGCAACGACCGCTCCTACCGCGGCCGCGTCGAGGGCTGGGACGAGGTCGAGATCGCCTTCCTCTCGGCCTCGGAAATCTCCCGCGAGATCGGCAGCGGCTCTGTCGATTTCGGCGTCACCGGCGAAGATCTCGTTCGGGAGGGCCTCGCTGACGCGGATGCGCGCGTAGAATTCTGCGCGCGGCTTGGCTTCGGCCATGCCGATGTCGTCGTGGCCGTACCGGAAATCTGGTATGACGTCGACACCATGGCGGACCTCGGCGACGTTGCTGCCGATTTCCGTGCCCGTCATGGCCGCAGACTGGCGATCGCCACCAAATACTGGCGCCTGACCCAGCAGTTTTTCTCCGGAAGCCATGGCATCCAGCTCTATCGCATTGTCGAGAGCCTGGGTGCGACCGAGGGCGCGCCGGCTTCCGGTTCCGCCGACATCATCGTCGACATCACCTCGACTGGCTCAACGCTGAAGGCGAACCACCTCAAGATTCTTTCGGACGGTGTGATCCTGCGGTCGGAAGCCTGCCTCGTCAGGGCGCGGAAGGCTGCCCACGCGGGCGATCCTGTTGTCGACCGGATCGTGGCGGCCGTGCGCGCTGCGCTCTGAGAGCCCGCGGCAAGCCTGAGGTGTCACGCAGGAAATTTCGCCACGGGTGCTGACAAATGGAATTGTGACGACCTATCTAGGGGCGGCACATCCCACCTTGGCCCACCCACCTCGAGGCATCCTTATGGCTGATCTTTCCTCTTTCCCGATCACGACCCGCTGGCCCGCGACCAACCCGGATATCATCCAGCTCTATTCGCTGCCGACGCCGAACGGCGTGAAGATCTCGATTGCCCTGGAAGAACTGGGCCTGCCCTATGAGCCGCATCGCATTGCGTTCGATGCCAACGAACAGAAGTCGCCCGAATTCCTGTCGCTCAACCCGAACGGCCGCATCCCGGCCATCATCGACCCGAACGGGCCCGGCGGAAAGCCGATCGGTCTTTTCGAATCCGGTGCAATCCTGGTTTATCTGGCAGAAAAGACGGGAAAGCTTATCCCGGCGGATGCCGCCGGCCGCTACGAGACGCTTTGCTGGGTGATGTTCCAGATGGGCGGCGTTGGCCCGATGCTCGGTCAGTTCGGGCATTTCTTCAAGTTCGCCGCCGAGAGGGTTGCCAACAACTCATATCCGGTGGAGCGGTACCGCGATGAATCGAAGCGCCTGCTCGGCGTTCTCGAGACGCGGCTGAAAGGCCGGCAATGGCTGATGGGCGACGAATACACGATCGCCGACATAGCCACCTACCCGTGGGTCGAGGGCGCGCGCAGATTCTATGGCGGTGCGGAAGTGCTCGAATACGAGAGCTTCCCGAACGTCATGGCCTGGGTCGATCGCGGCCTTGCGCGGCCGGCCGCCCAGAAGGGGATGGAAATCCCGCGCAAGCCCTGATCCCGTGAAGGGCTTACTGTTCCGCCCGAGTTGACGAGGCTCGGGCGGAGAGGGTACGGCTGGCGAAACACACGCATCAAGAAACGGGTGAAGCAGGTGTCGGGAAGACTTATTGTTGTCGGCGGTGGTCAGGCCGCGTTCGCCTTGGTTGCCAAACTTCGCGCTTTGAAGGACGAGCGACCGGTGACGATCATCGCCTCGGAAGCAAGCCTTCCCTACCAGCGGCCGCCCCTTTCCAAAAAATATCTGCTCCGCGAAATGACTCTCGATCGGCTGCTCTATCGGCCAGAGGCCTGGTATTCGGAGCACGACATCGACATTCGCCTTTCGACGACCGTCACACGCATCGACCGCAGGCAAAAGCAGGTAACTTTGAGCGACGGATCGATGCTCGGCTACGAGACACTTGCCTTCGCGACCGGGGCGACGCCGCGCCGATTGCCTGCCTCCATCGGTGGCGATCTCGCCGGCGTCTATGTCGTGCGCGATTTCAAGGATGCCGACCTGCTGGCGGAGGAGATGCAGCCCGGGCGCCGCGCATTGGTGGTGGGCGGGGGCTATATCGGTCTCGAGGCCGCCGCGGTCGCCCGGACCTGCGGTATGGAAGTAACGGTCATCGAAATGGCGGACCGTATCCTGCAGCGCGTGGCCTCGGCGGCGACCTCTGCGATCGTACGCGAGATCCATCGCTCACGCGGTGTCGATATCCGCGAAGGCATGGGCCTCCACCGCCTGGTTGGCGACAACGGGCGCGTTACAGCCGCTGAGCTTGCGGACGGCTCCACGATCCCGGTCGACGTGGTGATCGTCGGCATCGGCGTCAGCGCCAACGATGCTCTGGCGCATGACGCAGGCCTGGAGACCTCCAACGGCATCATCGTAGACAGCTACGGCCGAACCTCCGATCCTGCGATCTTTGCCATGGGCGACTGTGCGGTCCTGCCGTGGCAAGGCATGCGGATCCGCCTGGAATCGGTTCAGAACGCCGTTGACCAGGCGGAGGCGATCGCTGCCATCCTCGCCGGCAGCTCCGAGCCCTACGATCCGAAGCCCTGGTTCTGGTCGGACCAGTACGACGTGAAGCTCCAGATCGCGGGCTTCGGTCTCGGCCACGACGAAACACTTGTCCGCCCGGGCCAGCGTGAAGGCAGCGTATCGGTCTGGTATTTCCGCCAGGGCAAGTTCATCGCCGTCGATGCCATCAACGACGCCAAAGCCTACGTGACGGGAAAGAAGCTACTCGAAACCGGGACAACGCCGGATCGCGCGAAACTCGCCGATCCCGAGACCGACCTCAAGTCGCTGCTCGCCTAGTGCATGTCGCCCAAAAGTGTGCAGCGGTTTTGGGAAAACGACATGCAACGCGCCGCGCTTTAGCCGGCGACATCGCTCGGAATTCTCAATCTGTTAACAAAGAAAGCACCGTTCCGTTTCGGAATGGCGCTCTTCGGCGGATTTTCACGCTTCCTTAAACGGCGAAACGTCAACAGGTGGCGAGCCGGAGCAGGTGACCTGCGTCCGTGCAGTGCTTATTTGGGCGATCTGTGATGTTCAAGATCCTGACATGCCTCGTGGTGGAACACGATCCGCGAATGGTCTTACTGGCGGCGTTGATTTGCTTCCTGTCGAGTTTCGGCGCGGTTATCTTGCTTCAGCGTGCGCGCGCCGCGGTCGGCGGGCCACGGGCGATCTGGATCGTTGCCGCCGGCATCGCCAGCGGCTTCGGGATATGGGCTACCCACTTCATTGCCATGCTTGCCTATGATCCGGGTGTGGTCGTCGGCTATCAGATGAACCTCACGACACTGTCGCTGGCGGTCGCGATTGTCCTGACGACATCGGCCCTCGGCATCGCGACCTATGTGAAGGGGCGTGGCGGCTGGTTGTTTGGCGGGCTGGTGCTTGGGGCCGGCGTCGCCTCCATGCATTTCCTCGGCATGGCGGCGCTTGACGTCGCCGGGTCCGTCCAATGGGACGGGATGCTCGTCGTCCTTTCGATCCTTGCCGGATCGCTGTTCGATGTGGCCGCGCTCTTTGCGGTTGCCCGTAGCGACGGGCCGCTGAGGGCCAAGTTGCTTGCGACGTCCGCAATGACGCTTGGCATCGTGGCGTTGCATTTTACGGCGATGGGCGCGGTGACGATCGAAGCCGGCCCGGTCGCCGAAGCGGGCGTTGGCATAATGCAGCCGCATCTCTTGGCCTTCGTCATTGCCGGAACGGCATTCTTCCTGCTGTCGATCGTTCTGATTGCTGCCGGTTTCGCCCGTCAGGCAGAAGTCCTGGCGGCCGCCTCGGAGAAGGAGTTTTCCCGCTTCGTCCGGAGCGTCAAGGATTACGCAATCTGCATGCTCGACATTGATGGTCACGTGACCAGTTGGAACGCCGGTGCCGAGGCGAACAAGGGGTACAGTGCCGACGAGATCATCGGCAAGAATTTCGCCTGCTTCTACACACCCGATGAAAGACAGGCCAACCTGCCGCAACAGGCGCTGCGTCTCGCCCTCCTCGACGGAAAATACGAGGCGGAAGGCTGGCGCTATCGCAAAGACGGTACGCGCTTCTGGGCGCATGTGGTGATCGAACCGATCATCGATGAAACCGGACGGCACGCCGGCTTCATCAAGATTGCCAAGGACATCTCCAAGGAAAAGGCGAACGCCGATCGTATCGCCGAAGTCAGTAAGAATCTCGACATCGCGCTGGAAAATATGACGCAGGGCATATGTCTGTTCGACAAGGCCGACCGCCTGCTGATTTCGAACAGGCGTTGCCTCGAGATCTTCAATCTCTCGGAATCGATGGCCGGCAAGGGACTGACATTCCGGGAAATTCTCGAGCGGGCATGTGGCAGCGCCTATCCTGATCCGGCTGTCGCCAAGGCCAAAGCTGATGCGGCCTATCAGAAACACCGCATCGACATTGTCGGCACGGGCGGAGCCGACCTTGTCGAGAAGCTGCCGAACGGGCGTTCGATCCTGACGAAGCACCGCATGCTGCCGGACGGCGGCTGGGTGTCCACCTATGAGGACATCACCGAGCGGCTGGACTCCGAGGAACAGATTTCGTTCCTCGCCCGACACGACAGCCTGACGGGGCTACCCAATCGGCTGCAGTTCAACAGCTACCTCGAGGAGGAGCTCGATGCCGCTGCCTGGTTCTCGCGCAAGGTGGCCGTCATCGGCCTCGACTTGAACAAGTTCAAGGAAGTCAACGATTTACACGGTCATGCGGCGGGCGACTTCGTGCTGGTCACGATCGCGCAGCGCATGAAGGCACTTCTTCAGGAGGGCGAGTTCGTTGCCCGTTTCGGTGGCGACGAATTTGCGGCGGTGAAGCGCTTCGAGGAACTCGCCGAACTCCACGATTTCCTGCGGCGCATTGAAAATTGCCTGCATGAGGAAATGCGCTTCGGCGATTTCGAGCTGAAATCCGGCGGCAGCATGGGCGTCGCGATCTATCCGCAGGACGCCGAAACCGCCGACGCGCTGATCAACAATGCCGATCTCGCCATGTATCGCGCCAAGGCGGCATTGAACCAGGCGGTCTGCTTCTACGAGGTCTCGATGGACGAGGCGGCTCGCAAGCGCCGGGCTCTCGCCAACGACCTCTGGGATGCGATCGATAAGAGGCAATTGGCGCTTCACTATCAGGTGCAGAAATCGGTGTTGACCGGCGGCGTCACCGGCTACGAGGTGCTGCTGCGCTGGTACCATCCCGAACGTGGCATGGTCCCGCCGAACGAATTTATCCCGCTGGCCGAAGAATGCGGCGCGATCCTGCCGATCGGTGAATGGGTCTTGCGCGAGGCCTGCCGCGAGGCGGCCGGATGGAATAGCCAACATAAGATTGCGGTCAATATTTCGCCGGTGCAGTTGGCCAATGGCGACATCGTCAGCCTCGTCCAGCAGGTGCTGGTGGAGACCGGACTCAGCCCGAAGCGGCTCGAACTGGAAATCACAGAGTCCACCATTATCGACGACAAGGAGCGCGCGCTACTGACGCTCCGCCAGATCAAGAAACTTGGCGCCACCATCGCCATCGATGACTTCGGCACGGGCTACTCGTCGCTCGAAACATTGCGATCGTTTCCCTTCGACAAGATCAAGCTCGACAAGAGCTTCATGTGGGAGGTCGAAGGCAGCCCCCAAGCCAAGGCGATTGTCCGAGCCATCCTCGCCCTTGGACAAAGCCTTTCCGTGCCGGTCCTTGCAGAGGGCGTCGAAACACAGAAACAGCTCGATATCCTTCAAGCGGAGGGTTGTGACGAGGCGCAGGGCTACCTGCTTGGGCGGCCTGCCCCCATCAGCGCAGTTGCTGGCACTCGGGTACAAGCTGCGGTCGCGTGACGCGCCTGCGGCGGTCGGCCGGAGGCTGGGGGAAGTGCGCAACGTCAGGACTTGCGCGGTTTCATGACCTATTGCCTCAATACCGCCTGCGCACCCTCGATCAGAAAGCGCGGGAAGAAGAAGACCCCGAGCATCGAGCCTGAATAGCGCTCTTCCAGGCCGGACGACTCGCCGATGCAGAAGACGGGCTGCCTCTGGCCGGTTTCGAGGATGATCGTCGTGGAAAAGCAAAAGGTCGAGGAGGACGTTGCCGCCTGCTCGAACAACTCGAGCACGTGATTGCGATCGGCCGGATCGTAACAGCGGACGAAATTGAGCAATCCGCATTCGTTCTCACGCAGACCGTGAATGGCTGCGGTCCTGTCGCCGAGGACGAAGAGACCTGTGGTGAGATCTCCGGACCAACCCTCGGAAACGCAGAATTGCGCAGGTATTTCCTGATGCGGCAGGCCGTGAACGCCGGAGAATAGGGGATTTGTTCTTGAGATCTTAAACACGGCTTGCCCCAGTAGCGAACCGTCCGGATCTAAATCCGGACAGCCGCGTTCCAAAAAAGACCGCTCACTACTGCTTATCCGAGGGGCCAAGCCACTCGTGGGCATGCGGATCTCTTTGTCGATAGTTCCGACGCAGAAATGACAGCCCGCCAAGCGAAGTCATTTCGCAAGAAGGTCGGCTATATTGGCGATCAAATATCTAAACGCTCTTGTGGATGATATTCTCTGCGAGGACCAGGTACACAAGCCAGCATCGAAAATCGAGCAAATGCTCGTCCAGTTTGTGTCTGCTTTCCGGCCTCGCGTGAATCTAGCGTTCACTTGGGGCGTTGTTATAGTTCGTTTTTTTCCAACTTCAACGGTTTTTTGCAGTATTTTGAGCAGGCGCTTACCTTTGCGTGCGCCGCGTTCGCGTGTCGGTCGCCTGGTTTGACAAAAAGCAAAAAGGGCGGCTCGAAAGCCGCCCTTTCAGTTCCGGTACCTGCTGTGCTAAGGCTTTCGCCTTATCACATCATGTCCATTCCGCCCATTCCGCCCATGCCGCCCGGCATTGCCGGAGCGTCCTTCTTCGGCAGTTCGGCGATCATGGCTTCGGTGGTGATCAGCAGCGAAGCAACCGAGGCTGCGTCCTGGAGAGCGGTGCGAACGACCTTGACCGGGTCGATGATGCCCATGGTGATCATGTCGCCATATTCGCCGGTCTGGGCGTTGTAGCCGAAGTTGTCGGTGTTCTTCTCGAGGATCTTGCCGACGACGATCGAGGCTTCGTCACCAGCGTTCTCGGCGATCTGGCGGGCCGGAGCCTGCAGGGCGCGGCGAACGATGTTGACGCCGGCTTCCTGGTCGTCGTTTTCACCCTTGACGGTGAGCTTCGAAGCCGAACGCAGCAGGGCAACGCCGCCGCCCGCTACGATGCCTTCCTGAACGGCAGCGCGCGTCGCGTTGAGGGCGTCGTCGATGCGGTCTTTCTTTTCCTTCACTTCGACTTCCGTCGCACCGCCGACGCGGATGACGGCAACGCCGCCAGCGAGCTTGGCAAGGCGTTCCTGCAGCTTCTCGCGGTCGTAGTCGGAGGTGGTTTCTTCGATCTGGGCCTTGATCTGGGCGACGCGGCCTTCGATGTCGGCCTTCTGGCCGGCGCCGTCAACGATCGTCGTGTTTTCCTTGGAGATCGAGACCTTCTTCGCACGGCCGAGCATGTCGAGCGTGACGTTTTCGAGCTTGATGCCGAGGTCTTCGGAGATCACCGTGCCGCCCGTCAGGATGGCGATGTCCTCGAGCATGGCCTTGCGGCGGTCGCCGAAGCCCGGAGCCTTGACGGCAGCAATCTTCAGGCCACCGCGCAGCTTGTTGACGACGAGCGTTGCGAGCGCTTCGCCTTCGACGTCTTCAGCGATGATGAGCAGCGGCTTGCCGGTCTGGACGACGGCTTCGAGAACCGGGAGCATTGCCTGGAGGTTCGAGAGCTTCTTCTCGTGGAGGAGAACGAAAGCATCTTCGAGGTCTGCGACCATCTTTTCCGGGTTGGTGACGAAGTAGGGCGACAGGTAGCCGCGGTCGAACTGCATGCCTTCGACGACTTCGAGTTCGGTTTCGGCGGTCTTGGCTTCTTCAACCGTGATGACGCCTTCGTTGCCGACCTTCTGCATCGCTTCAGCGATGTCGAGGCCGATCTGCTTTTCACCGTTTGCGGAGATCGTGCCGACCTGGGCAACTTCGTCCGAGGTGTTGATCTTCTTCGCCTTGGCGAGGAGATCCTTGACGACTTCAACGACGGCGAGGTCGATGCCGCGCTTCAGGTCCATCGGGTTCATGCCGGCAGCAACTGCCTTGGCGCCTTCGCGAACGATCGCCTGAGCGAGAACGGTCGCAGTCGTCGTGCCGTCGCCGGCGATGTCGTTGGTCTTCGAAGCGACTTCGCGGACCATCTGGGCGCCCATGTTCTCGAACTTGTCTTCGAGTTCGATTTCCTTGGCGACCGAAACGCCGTCCTTGGTGATGCGCGGAGCGCCGAAGGACTTGTCGATAACGACGTTACGACCCTTCGGGCCGAGCGTGACCTTGACCGCGTCGGCGAGAATATCGACGCCGCGCAGCATCTTTTCGCGCGCGGTACGGCCGAACTTGACTTCTTTAGCTGCCATTTTTGAAAGCTCCTGGTTTCGAAGTTCCGGGGTGGACCCGGTTTCAAATTACGGAAGTTGGAGGGTGCCGGCCTTTCAGCCGATGATGCCCATGATGTCGGCTTCCTTCATGATCAGAAGGTCTTCGCCGTTGATCTTGACTTCAGTGCCGGACCACTTGCCGAACAGGACGCGGTCGCCAGCCTTGACATCGAGCGGAACAACCTTGCCGCTTTCGTCACGGGCGCCCGAGCCGACAGCCACGATTTCGCCTTCTTGCGGCTTTTCCTTTGCGGTGTCCGGAATGATGATGCCGCCCTTGGTCTTTTCCTCAGACTCGACGCGGCGGACGACAACGCGGTCGTGCAGCGGACGGAAGTTGGTGCTTGCCATTGTCTAATCCCTCGATCAAATGACATTGCGGATCGTTCATCGACCCGGTGGACGAGTGTTAGCACTCATATCTTGCGAGTGCTAGCGTGGCCGAAATAGGACCGTGCGCTGAACGAGTCAAGGATCGGTCGAGAGATTTTTTGCCGGCTGTGATCGTTGGCAGGCCGCGAGCTTTGTTGTTCAACAATTGCATGGCGAGCGAACGCCCCACGAGGCGTCATGCCGGAATTTTCGCGTCCAATAGCAATAATCTAAAGGACGTAAACGATGGCCTCGTTCAATTCCATTTCCTCAGACAAACTTGTTAGACCCTCGGAATCGCGAAGGCCCCGGTGATCATCAATCTACGCGATGACGACGACTTCGCCGCCGATCCCCATCTCAGGTCATTCTGAAATAGCCGGCTGCATTGCGCGGCTGAATTCTTGGGAAGCGCTGCGTTTTTCTAAACGCGAGACTTGTATTCTTCGCCCTTCCTTGCGATGTGAGCCGAGAAGCCAAGTTTGCGGGAAGCCGATATGGCCGTAAGGATCAACAGTTTTCGGGAAATCACGAGCCGATACGACGTGGTGCTCTGCGATGTCTGGGGCGTTCTTCACAATGGCGTCCAGGCTTTCGCTTCAGCTTGCGAGGCCCTCGCAGAGGCGCGGGCAAGCGGCCTGACTGTCGTCCTCATTACCAATTCGCCGCGTCCGCATCCCAGCGTCATGGTGCAGATCCGCGGGCTCGGCGTTCCCGACGAAGCGTATGACCGTATCGTTACGTCAGGCGACGTCACGCGGGCTTTGATTTCGCAAGCTGCGAAACGCATCTTCTTTATCGGCGCCGACCGCGATCTGCCTCTGCTCGAAGGTCTCGGCACCGAGATCGTTTCTGCGGAGGATGCCGAAACGATTGTCTGCGCCGGTTTTTATGACGATGAAACGGAAACGCCCGAACATTACCGCGCGACATTGACGGGCCTCGCCAAGCGGAAGATCCCGTTCATCTGCGCCAACCCCGACCTCGTCGTGGAGCGTGGGCACCGGCTGATCCCCTGTGCCGGTGCGATCGCCAAGCTCTATGAAGAACTCGGCGGCGAGGCACGCATTGCCGGCAAGCCTTACATCGCGATCTACCGCGCCGCCTTGGCTGAGGCGAAGGCGGTGCGCGGTGCATTAGACCTGTCCCGGGTCATCGCGATCGGCGACGGCATGCCGACCGATGTCAAGGGCGCGCAGGACGCGGGCTTCGACCTTCTCTATATCAGCGCCGGCATTCATGCGCAGGAATACATGCATGAAAGCCGCACCGACGAGGCAAAACTTGCTCACTTCCTGAAAAGGGAAGGGGCGGCGCCGAAGTGGTGGATGCCGCGGCTTGGCTGACGGGAAGACGGACATGACGGTTTTTCATCGCAACGAAACCCGTGATCCGCTTCCGGAGCGCCTGCGCGGCGGCGTCATCGCGATCGGCAATTTCGATGGCGTTCACCGCGGCCATCAGTCGGTGTTGAACCGCGCGCTGGAGGAGGCGGCAAAACGCGGCGTTCCCGCGCTCGTCCTGACTTTCGAGCCGCACCCACGCACCGTCTTCAGGCCGGACACGCCGGTCTTTCGCCTGACACCCGCCCCGCTCAAGGCGCGTATCCTCGAAGGCATGGGCTTTGGCGCCGTCATCGAATATCCCTTCGACCGGACCTTCTCCCAGCTTTCGGCGTCCGATTTCATCCATCGCATCCTGCGCGAATGGCTGCATGCATCCCATGTTGTCACCGGCTTCGACTTCCATTTCGGCAAAGGGCGCGAGGGCGGCCCGGCGTTCCTGATGGCGGCCGGCGAGCGGGAGGGTTTTGGCGTCACTCTCGTCGATGCCTTCCGCGATGAAAACGCCTCGGTGATCTCGTCGAGCTTCATTCGTTCCCTGCTCGCCGAAGGCGATGTTGCCCACGCGGCAGGACTGCTCGGTTACCGCTACATCGTCGAGGCGGAAGTGATCGGCGGCAAGAAGCTCGGACGCGCGCTCGGCTTTCCGACCGCCAATATGAGACTGCCGCCGGAAGCAGAGCTCAAGAATGCTATCTACGCCGTGCGGTTCCGCCGTTCGGATGGCTCTCTTTACGACGGCGTCGCAAGCTACGGCCGCCGGCCGACCGTCGACAGCGATGGTGAACCTTTGCTGGAGACTTTCGTCTTCGACTACTCCGGTGAGCTTTACGGCGAAGTCTGCAGCGTCTCCTTCTTCGGTCATCTCCGCGATGAGCTCAAGTTCGATGGACTGGAGCCGCTGATGGCGCAGATCAAGCGCGACGAGGAGGAGGCGCGCCTGCTCCTTTCCGGCGTCCAGCCCCTGAGCGAGATCGACCGGAGACTCAATTTCGCCTGAGCGCCTGCTGAGAGAACGCTCGTCCTTTCCGTTGCCAAAGAATTCGGCCGTGCGACGCTGGCGGACCTTTTCAAAAGCTTGAAAACGCCTTAAAGAACCGGCCACTATGACCCGGCACCGTCGATTGATAATCGATCAGCGAATTATTGGCCCGGCCCTCCGCGCGCGCTAGACCGCCGGCGGGTCCGGGATTTTGGCGTTTCCACGCCCCCCAAGTCATCTTCGAGACAGAGAACCCTTCCGCATGCGTGACGATACCCACGCGGAAAAGATGAACGCAAAGACCATGACAGAAACCGCTGAAAAGATCGATTATTCTTCCACACTCTATCTGCCGCAGACGGAGTTTCCGATGCGCGCCGGTCTGCCGCAGAAGGAGCCGGAGACGGTTGCCCGCTGGCAGAAGATGGGCCTCTACAAGAAGCTCCGGGCGTCGGCCGTCGGCCGCGAGAAGTTCGTGCTGCACGATGGCCCGCCCTACGCGAACGGCAACATCCATATCGGCCATGCGCTCAACAAGATCCTCAAGGACGTAATCAACCGCTCGTTCCAGATGCGTGGCTTCGACGCCAACTACGTCCCCGGCTGGGACTGCCACGGCCTGCCGATCGAGTGGAAGATCGAGGAAAAGTACCGCGAGAAGGGCAAGAACAAGGACGAGGTTCCCGTCAACGAGTTCCGCAAGGAGTGCCGTGACTTCGCCAGCGGCTGGATCGAGGTCCAGACCGAGGAGTTCAAGCGCCTTGGCATCGAAGGTGATTTCGAGCGGCCCTACACGACGATGAACTTCCATGCGGAAGCCCGCATCGCCGGCGAATTGATGAAGATCGCCAAGGCCGGCCAGCTCTATCGTGGTTCGAAGCCGGTCATGTGGTCGGTCGTCGAGCGCACGGCGCTTGCCGAGGCCGAGGTCGAGTATGCCGATGTCGAAAGCGACATGATCTGGGTAAAATTCCCGATCACCGACGGTCCGGCCGCACTTGCTGGCGCTTTCGTCGTGATCTGGACCACGACCCCTTGGACGATCCCCGGCAACCGCGCGATCGCCTATTCCTCGCGTTATTCCTACGGCCTCTATGAGGTCGCGACGGCGGAAAATGATTACGGCCCGCAACCGGGCGAAAAGCTGATCTTCGCCAAGCGCCTTGCCGACGAGTCCGCCGCCAAGGCGAAGGTGACGTTCAACTTCGTCCGCGACGTCGAAGCGGACGAGCTTGCGGCGATCACTTGCGCCCATCCGCTCCACGGCCTCGGTGGCGGCTATGCCTTCCACGTGCCGCTGCTTGACGGCGATCACGTGACGGACGACGCCGGCACGGGCTTCGTTCACACGGCTCCCGGCCACGGCCGCGAAGACTTTGACGCCTGGATGGATAGTGCACGGGCGCTCGAAGCGCGCGGTATCTCCTCGGCGATCCCGTTCACGGTCGACGATGCTGGCTATTTCACCGCCGATGCGCCCGGCTTCGGCCCGGATGCGGAAGGTGGCGCCGGTCGCGTCATCGACGACAAGGGCAAGAAGGGCGACGCTAATGATCGCGTGATCAAGGCGCTGATCGCCCGCCACACGCTCTTTGCTCGTGGCCGCTTGAAGCACTCCTATCCCCATTCCTGGCGATCGAAGAAGCCGGTCATCTTCCGCAATACGCCGCAATGGTTTGTCTACATGGACAAGGATTTCGGCGACGGCACAACGCTGCGTTCGCGCGCCTTGAAGGCGATCGACGGCACCCGCTTCGTGCCCGGTGCCGGCCAGAACCGCCTGCGTGCGATGATCGAGCAGCGGCCGGACTGGGTGCTTTCTCGCCAGCGCGCCTGGGGCGTGCCGATCGCGATCTTCGTCGACGACCAGGGCGAAATCCTCATCGATGACGCCGTTAACGCGCGCATCCTCGAAGCCTTCGAAAAGGAGGGCGCCGACGCCTGGTTCGCTGAAGGCGCCAAGGAGCGTTTCCTCGGCAACGATCATGACCATGCCAAGTGGCATCAGGTCATGGACATTCTCGACGTCTGGTTCGATTCCGGTTCGACCCATACCTTCACGCTGGAGGATCGTACTGACCTGAAATGGCCGGCTGACGTCTATCTCGAGGGCTCCGACCAGCACCGCGGCTGGTTCCACTCGTCGCTGCTCGAAAGCTGCGCGACGCGCGGCCGCGCGCCCTATAACGCCGTCGTCACCCATGGCTTCACCATGGATGAGAAGGGCGAGAAGATGTCGAAGTCGAAGGGCAACACTGTCACCCCGCAGGAGGTGATGAAGGATGCCGGTGCCGACATCCTGCGGCTTTGGGTGATGACGACGGACTATTGGGAGGATCAGCGTCTCGGCAAGACGATCATCCAGACCAACATCGACGCCTACCGCAAGCTCCGGAACACCATCCGCTGGATGCTCGGCACGCTCGCCCATGACAAGGGCGAGGTGATCGCGCTTTCCGACATGCCGGAACTCGAACAGTTGATGTTGCACCGTTTGGCCGAATTGGACCGGCTGGTACGCGACGGCTACGACGCCTTCGACTTCAAGCGGATCGCCCGTGCGCTGATCGATTTCTCGAATGTCGAACTGTCGGCCTTCTACTTCGACATCCGCAAGGATGCGCTCTACTGCGATGCACCGTCCTCGGTCCGCCGCCGCGCCGCACTGCACGTCATCCGCACGCTGTTCGATTGCCTGGTGACCTGGCTCGCTCCGATGCTGCCCTTTACCGCCGAGGAAGCCTGGCTCTCCCGCAACCCGGAAGCCGTCTCGGTGCATCTGGAGCAGTTCCCGGCCGTGCCGGCGGAGTGGCGCAACGACGCGCTCGCCGAGAAGTGGCGCAAGATCCGCGAAGTCCGCAAGGTCGTGACCGGTGCACTCGAAATCGAGCGCAAGGACAAGCGCATCGGCTCGTCGCTGGAAGCAGCACCTGTCGTCCATGTTGCGGATGCGGATTTGCGCCAGGCGCTCGAAGGTCAGGACTTTGCCGAGATCTGCATCACCTCTGCGATCGAGGTCGTCGGCTCCGAGGGGCCCGCCGATGCCTTCGCGTTGCCGGACGTCGCCAAGGTCAGCGTCGTGCCAAGGCTGGCCGAGGGGCAAAAATGCGCTCGCTCCTGGCGAATCACCACGGATGTCGGGTCCGATCCGCTCTATCCTGATGTTTCCGCCCGCGATGCTGCCGCCCTCAGAGAGCTTGGGTTCAAGCCTTGACGCATCGTTTTGCCGGGTGAATTGCGCTTGTCGCGTTCATCCGGTACAACCTGCCCGAAATTTGGCGGATTTTTCGGCCAAGGGGGCGCTGAGTGGCCGCGGCATGTGGGGTGCGGCTGGCTAGAAGGAATTTCATGGAAATGACGCGAGAGTTGCGAGTTGTCGCCAGCATTGCCGCGATCGTGGCGGGCGGCTTGGTGCTTTCGGGCTGCATCGGCGGTCCAACCTACGGTACGGACAAGTCCGCAGGCGAACAACTGCTCGACGACCTCGGCAGTGCTGTGAGCCTCGCCCCGCCGAAGCGCGATCCGGTCAAATACCAACCCCGCCCGGCGCTCGTGCTGCCGCCGCAGGGACAGCAGACGGCTCTGATCGAACCGCAGCAATCACTGGCGAACCGCGAGACCAATCCGGAATGGGTCGAGTCGCCGGAGGAAGTCCGCCAGCGCCTGCGTGAAGAGGCGGAAGCCAACAAGAACGACCCCAATTATGTCTCGCCACTGGCGAAGGCGAGCGCCAATGGCCGCCGTCTCTCGACCAAGGAGCAGCAGGAAGCCTATCGGGAGGCCCGCAAGATCGAGCAGGGCGCGTATTCGGACAAGCGTCGTTTCTTGAGCGATCCGCCGCTCGACTATCGTCGCCTTCCGGAGGGCGCGGAAACGGATCTCGGCGAGCCGGAAAAGGTGAAGGAACGCCGCCGCAAGAAGGAGGCGCAGATCGCCAACTCCGGCACCAAGTGGTGGTGGCCGTTCTAAGCCATGAAGACCAGCATTCGCAACGCCGTGCCGGAAGACGCGGAGACGATTCTGCGCTTCATCACGGAGCTCGCGACCTACGAAAAGGCGGGGCATGAGGTCGAAGCGACCGTCGAGCTCTTGCAAGCTTCGCTTTTCGGGCCGGATGCAGTCGCCCGTGCGGTTATCTGCGAGGTTGACGGCGCGCCTGCCGGCTTCGCCATCTGGTTCTACAGCTTTTCCACTTGGCAAGCGCGCAAGGGTCTTTATCTCGAAGACCTCTATGTCACGCCCGAATACCGCGGTTCGGGCGCCGGCAAACTGCTTCTGAAACATCTCGCGCGTATCGCCATTGCGGAAGGATGCGGCCGCTTCGAATGGAGCGTACTCGATTGGAACGAGCCGGCCATCCGCGTTTACGAGGCAGTCGGCGCTGAGCCCATGTCGGAATGGAAGCGCTACCGGCTTGCGGGGGCCGCGCTGAAGGCACTTGCCGACAGCTGACCGCTGCGCCGGTCAGCGCTTGCCGGCAAAGAACTCGCGAAGGATATCCGCGGCTTCCCGCTCGGCAAGGCCAGAATAGACATCCGGGACGTGATGACACGTAGGCGACGCATAGAAGCGGACGCCACTGTCCACCGCGCCGCCCTTCGGGTCTTCCGCACCATAATAGAGGCGGCGTATTCGGGCGAAGGAGATCGCAGCCGCGCACATGGTGCAGGGTTCCAGCGTGACGTAGAGGTCCGCACCCGTCAGCCGTTCGCCGCCAACGCTGGCAGCGGCCTTGCGGATCACCTCGATCTCAGCATGGGCGGTGACGTCGTTCAGCTCGCGCGTGCGGTTTCCCGCGGCTGCGACGATCTTTCCGTCGAGCACGACGACAGCGCCGATCGGCACTTCGCCGCGGGCTGCTGCTTTTCGGGCCTCTTCGAGGGCCGCATCCATGAAGCGCGTCGTCTCGGTCATCGCTCGATCAATAATTTCTCTTAACCCACGGCGTTTGACCTGATAGGACAGCCGCAAAAGGCAGGCAACACAAATGACATCCAAAGACAAGTCCATGCGGCCCGGCGGCAAGGCCAACGGCCGGGAAAAGAAACCTCGTTCTGGTGACAAGAAGGCGGGCGCCAGTCCGTCTGCCAAGGCACGGCCGGCTGCAAGCGCGCCCGGTGCGGATGAGCCGCAGCGCATCTCGAAGATCCTCTCGCGCGCCGGCGTTGCCTCCCGCCGCGACGTCGAGCGGATGATCATGGAAGGGCGCGTCAAGCTCAACGGCGTCGTGCTCGACACGCCTGTCGTCAACGCAACGCTGGCCGACAGCATCGAGGTCGACGGTCATCCGATCCGCGGCATCGAACGCACGCGTCTCTGGCTTTATCACAAGCCCGCCGGGCTGGTGACGACCAATGCCGATCCGGAAGGCCGGCCGACGGTTTTCGAGAACCTCCCGGAGGGGCTTCCGCGCGTGCTTTCGGTCGGCCGCCTCGACATCAACACCGAAGGCCTGCTGCTCTTGACCAATGACGGGGGGCTGGCTCGCGTGCTCGAACTGCCGTCCACCGGCTGGCTGCGCCGATATCGCGTTCGCGCACACGGCGAGATCGATCAGGAAGCGCTCGATCGGCTGAAGGACGGCATCGCCGTCGACGGCGTGCTCTACGGAGCAATCGAGGCAACGCTCGACCGCGTTCAGGGATCAAACGTCTGGATCACCATGGGCCTGCGCGAAGGCAAGAACCGCGAGATCAAGAACGTGCTCGGCGCGCTTGGTCTTGATGTGAACCGACTGATCCGCATTTCCTATGGCCCCTTCCAGTTGGGCGACCTGCCGGAGGGCCATGTTCAGGAAATTCGTGGTCGCACGCTGAGGGACCAGCTCGGCCCGCGCCTGATCGAGGACGCGAAGGCGAATTTCGACGCGCCTCTCTACAATGACCAGCCGGCGGCCGAGAGGGGTGATCGCGACGAGGTGGCCGAGGATGCCGGCAAGGCGGAACGCGCCGGGCGGCGAGAAAGGCCGGAGGACAAGCGCGAGCGTGCGCTTGCGCGCCTCGACACGCGCCGCGATGAAGGCCGCTCCCGCGATCGTGGTGAGCGTTCCGCAGGCAGATCTACCGATCGTCCTACCCGGGTTCCGGCAAAGCGCAGCCGCACCGCCAATGTCTGGATGGCGCCGGGCGCCCGCCCGATAGCCGAAAAGAAGCCGAAATCGGCGGATGACCCTTCGGCGACGCCCGTCCGCCGCGAACGTCCGGAAGGTGCACCGAAGACAAAACGCTATGGCCGCACCAAGGATGGCCTGGCGACGAAAACATCCGGCAAATTCGATCCCGACCGCAAGGCGAGCGCGGCAAGGGGCTCTGCTCAGCCGGAACGCACGCGCCGGCCGCCCGTAAAGCGTGATGGCGAGGATGGGGAGTGGATCGGAGCAAGCGAACCGGTGCGCCGCAAGGATGACAGGCGCGAAGGTGGTTTCGACCGACGCCGGCCTGACGCAGCAGAGCGGAAATCGCGCGATCACGGCGATCGGCCACCGCGGCGCGAAAGCAGTGAACGCACGCGCGCAGAGCGCCCGGCACGCGCTGGGGGCGAAAATCGCGCATTCTCCGGAAAGCCGCGGACAAGCCGCAACGAGGGCGATCGGACTCAAGGTCGCGAGGGCGGCAACCGCCCCTCCGGCGACCGGCCCCGCGGAAAGCCGGCCGGCAAGCCGAGTGTAGGGAAATCCCCAAGCCAGCGCTCCGGCCCCCACGGCGGCAAGCCGGGCGGCGGTAAACCAGGCGGCCGCCCTGGCGGTGGCAAGCCCCGCGGAAAGGGGAAGTAATCGGCCGTGCGGATCGTCGGGGGAGAGTTTCGCGGCCGTGTTCTGGCCACTCCCAAGTCCAACGATATCCGTCCGACCACCGATCGGACGCGCGAAAGCCTGTTCAATATCTTGAGCCACGCTTATCCGGAAGCGCTCGACGGCACCCGCGTGCTCGATCTCTTTGCCGGTACTGGAGCAGTCGGGCTCGAAGCCCTGTCGCGCGGCTGCCGGCAGGCGCTCTTCGTCGAGCAAGGCGTGGAGGGCAGGGGGCTGCTCCGGGTCAATATCGAGACGCTCGGACTTCAGGGACGCGCCAAGATTTTTCGTCGCGACGCCACCGATCTCGGGCCGGTCGGGACGATGGAGCCGTTTCATCTGGTTTTTGCTGATCCGCCCTACGCCAAAGGGCTTGGCGAGCGCGCACTTGCCGCGGCCGCGGCGGGCAAGTGGCTCGTCCCCGGCGCTCTGGCAATTCTGGAGGAACGGGCCGACATTGAGCCGCGGCCGCCGGTCGAATTCGAGCCGCTCGATGTGCGCGTCTTTGGCGATACGCGGATGCATTTCTACCGATTCCGCGGCGAGTGACTACTGCATCATTCCTTCAATCGGGATCGATTTGAGGACAAAATCATGCGGCAGTTCAAAGTGCTACAGCGACTGGTCGAGTGCCCGTTGGATGAGCGGAGACGAGCGTGATGAGGAAGGATACCTTGTCTGAAGTCGTGAAACCGATCGCGGGGCGGAGCCCCTCGGTCGCGCTGGCGCTCGGAGGCGGGGGCGCGCGGGGACTTGCGCATATCCACATCATCGAGGCCCTCGACGAGATGGGCATTCGGCCCGTGGCGATCGCCGGTTCGTCGATCGGCGCGCTCATGGGCGCCGGCATGGCGGCCGGGATGCGCGGGGAGGAAATCCGGCACCATGTCCTGTCGACCGTCGGCCATCGCGGCGAAGTGCTCAACCGGCTGTGGCGGCTGAGGCCGACGACTCTTTCCGAGGCGGTGTCGAACGGGCTCCATTTCGGCCGGTTCAACATCGAGCGCGTCCTGGGGGCCTTTCTGCCGGAGGCGGTTCCCAGCCGCTTTTCCGATCTGTTGATCCCGCTGAAGGTCACGGTGACGGACTACTACGGTCAGACGGAACGCGTTTGTGAAAGCGGTGACCTGCGTAAGGCGCTTGCCGCCTCCGCTGCCCTACCGGCCGTGTTCATGCCGGTGAAGATCGATGGCCGCGTCATGATCGACGGCGGCATCTACAATCCGATCCCATTCGATCACTTACGCGGCCTGGCGGATATCCTCGTCGCTATTGATGTCGTCGGTGGTCCGGACGGCGACGGGCGAACGATACCGAGCCGGATCGACAGCCTGTTCGGCACGAGCCAATTGATGATGCAATCCATCATCGCGATGAAAATGAAAGACGGCGCGCCCGACATACTGATGCGCCCCGATGTCGGGCGCTTCCGGGTCCTCGATTTCCTGCGTGCCCACGAGGTCCTGGCCGCGACGGCGGGCACCAAGGAGCAGTTCAAGCATGCGCTTTCCGAGCGGATCGAGAGCTGGAAGGATATCGGCTGAGGACGAGGCCTCTGTCAGTCAGTCTGCGCCAAAGTCTCATCCTTCGGCTGCCGGTCCTCGGCCGGAAGGCTCGGCAATATCCGCTCCTCGGTGTCGGCAGAGTGATTGACTTCACGCTTCGGCTTGACCAACGGCTCGGGCCTGACCGGCCGCGAGTGCAGCATGTCGCGGCCCGCGGAGATGCCCTCGGCTTCCTGCAGAACGAGCCTCGCTTCGTCGCGACGGCGGATATCGTCCATGATGGCGATTGCTTCGTCGTCGCCTACGCCCAGCGCTTCCAACGTCTTGCGACCAAAGAGCAGGCCGGATTCGAAGGTTTCGCGCAGTTCGTAGTCGACGCCCCTTGCGCGCAGTTCCAGCGTGTGCAGGCGGTCGTAGGAACGGGCGAAGATCCGGGCGTTCGGGTACTCGGCCCGGACGAGACTGATAATCCTGTCCGTCGTTTCCTTCTTCTGCGTGCAGACCGCAACGAGCTTCGCGCGCTCGATGCCGGCGGCTCTAAGCACATCCAGCCGGGTGCCGTCGCCGAAATAGATGCGGAAGCCGAAGGTTGCCGCCTGGCGCACGCGCGCGGCGGAGTGATCGATGATGGTCACGTCGCGGCCGCCGGCGAGCAGGATCTGTGAGGCGATCTGAGCGAAACGGGAGAAGCCGATCATCAGCACGTCGGCGCCGGCGCCTTCGAAGTCCTCCTCGATCTCGTCGGCCATCTCGTCCTGTTCGTGCATCAAGCGCTTCGAGAGCATGGCTGCGACTGGTGTCAGCGCCATCGAGAGCGTCACGATGGCGACGAGCAGCGAAGACGTTCCTTGTGAAAAGACACCCGCGGCGGCGGCCGCGGTGAAAAGCACGAAGCCGAATTCGCCACCCTGGGGGAGAAGAAGGCCGATGCGCAGCGCATCGTTGTGGCGCGAGCCGGTCATCCGGCAAAGCCAGTAGAGCACGAGGCTCTTGACCATCATCAGCAACGGCACCGCGACGAGGATCAGGAGATAGTTTTCGACGATGACGTCGAGCTCCAGCGACAGGCCGACGGCCATGAAGAACAACGCCTGGAGAATGCCGCGAAAGGGTTCGATGTCGGCTTCGAGTTCATGACGATAGGACGATTCCGCTAAGAGCACGCCCGCGAGAAAGGCGCCCATCGCCATCGAGAGACCGGCAAGCTGCATCAATGTCGCCGCGCCCATGACAACGAGAAGGGCTGCCGCGATCATGACATCGCGCGCTCCGGTGCGGGCGATCACCTGGAAGAGCGGATTGAGCAGATAACGACCCGCGAAAAAGAGGACGGCGATGGCGCTGACCGCAATCGCGAAGTCCTGAAACGGCGTCGTCACGTCTTCCGGTGTTTGCGCTGCCAGCAAGGGGATCAGAGCGAGCAGCGGAACGATCGCCAGGTCCTGCAGCAGCAGGATGGAGAAGGCGCGCTGGCCGTAGCGCGTATTGGTATCGTTGCTCTCGTCGAGGATCTGCATTGCAAAGGCCGTCGACGACAGCGCAAGGCCGAAACCGGCAATGATGCTTCCCCTCCATTCGAGAAGGCCGGCGAACGCGATCAGGAAGGACAGAGCGAGACCGGTCAGGACAACCTGCGCCGCACCCAGCCCGAAGATATCGCGCCGCATCTGCCACAGGCGCGATGGCTTCAATTCAAGACCGATGACGAAGAGCAGGAACACGACTCCGAGTTCCGAAACGTGCAGGATCTCCTCGCCCTCGGTAATCCGTTGCGCGACCGGGCCGATAAGGATGCCGGCTGCGAGGTAGCCGAGAATCGTGCCGAGCCCCAGGCGCTTGAAGATCGGTGCCGCAAGCACGGCGCCGCCGAGCAGCATTAGCGCCTGGGTATAGAGAAACGATGTCGATTGCATGCTCGATGCTCTCACTGTCACGGCTGCCGCAGGCCCCGCACGCAGGGCCTTCTGCCGCATATCATTTGTATGCTGGGACGGGAATCACGAAGATACCCTTGATGCATGGTTCAGTGCACAATAAATGGGGCAGGAATGAAAGGCCAAATCATGTCTGAGATGATCGATTCCGCTGCTCTGGAGAAGCAAGCCGCTGAGCTCGTCGAACTCGCGCGCCGGGCCGGCGCGGACGCGGCGGATGCGGTGGTCGTACGCGGCCGCTCCCGATCCGTGTCTGTCCGCCTTGGCAAGGTCGAAGCGACGGAAGCCTCCGAAAGCGACGACTTTTCGCTGAGGGTCTTCGTCGGGCGCCGGGTTGCAAGCGTCTCGGCCAATCCCGGTTTCGATCTGAAGGTGCTTGCGGAGCGTGCGGTCGCTATGGCCAAGGCCTCGCCCGAAGACCCATACGCATCCCTCGCAGACTCCGACCGGCTTGCGACATCCTACCCGGACCTTGATCTCTTCGATGGCAGCGAAGTGTCGACCGAAGCCTTGACCGAGGCTGCGCTTGCCGCCGAGGAGGCGGCCCTCGCCGTGTCCGGCGTCACCAACTCGAGCGGTGCCAGTGCCTCGGCCGGCATGGGAGGGCTCGTTCTTGCCACCTCGCATGGCTTCTCGGGCTCCTACGTGGCAACCCGCTTCGGCCGCTCCGTCAGCGCCATCGCCGGCGAGGGCACGAAGATGGAGCGCGACTATGATTTCGACAGTCGCCTCTATTTCGATGATTTGCGAACGGCCGAGGACATTGGCCGCGTCGCTGGTGAACGGGCGGTCGCGCGTCTTAACCCGCGCCAGGTTCCGACCGCAAAGGACGTCACTGTCGTCTTCGACCCGCGCATTGCGCGCGGGTTCGTCGGTCATCTGGCCGGTGCGATCAACGGCGCATCGGTGGCCCGCAAGACAAGCTTCCTGCGCGACATGATGGGGAAGCAGATCATGAAGGCCGGCATTGAAGTGACCGACGATCCGCTGATCGTCCGCGGAGCCTCGTCGCGCCCCTTCGATGGCGAGGGGGTGAGCGGTTCGAAATTGTCGATGGTCGAAGACGGTGTGCTGCAGCACTGGTTCCTGTCGACCTCCGCCGCCAAGGAACTGGGTCTCGAAACCAATGGGCGCGGCCTTCGCGGCGGCCCCACGGTCAATCCCGCCTCGACCAATCTCGCCCTCGAGCCCGGAACGATCTCGCGCGACGATCTGATAAAGAGCGTCGGAACGGGTTTCTACGTCACCGAGCTCATCGGCCAGGGCGTGAACATGGTGACGGGGGAATATAGCCGCGGCGCTTCCGGTTTCTGGATCGAGAACGGCGAAATCACCTTCCCTGTGTCCGAGGTAACGATTGCTTCCAATCTCAAGCAGATGTTCATGGCCCTGACGCCTGCCGATGATATCGACAGGAAATTCGGCATCGCCGCGCCGACCCTTGCCATCGAAGGCATGACGCTCGCCGGAACCTGATCGCTCCTGTATGTCTCCTTAAATCGACCTCGATTTAAGGACAAAGACATGCAGAAATTCAAAGTGCTACAGCGACTTTTGCGCGCCTGATAAGACGCGCGGCGCTGTGGCGGCGTGTTCAACATTGAGGCGCGCGGGCCGTTCTCGCGCGTATGGAGTTGAATGTCAGAAACAGCCCGACCGCTCGCGCCTGCCTGGAGCGAGGACCTTGAGCTGATCCTCGCTGCGGCGATCGCCGCAGGCGACACCGCGCTCGGATATTTCCGCAAGACCTTTGACGTGCGCTGGAAGAACGAGGGCCGTTCTCCGGTGAGTGAGGCGGACCTTGCCGCCAACGACATCCTCAAGGGAAGGTTGCTCGGCGCGCGACCCGATTATGGCTGGCTTTCCGAGGAGACCGATGATGACGAGAGCCGCCTCTCCCGGGAGAGCGTGTTCGTGGTCGATCCCATCGATGGGACGCGTGCCTTCATCGCCGGCCGCGATCTTTGGTGTGTGAGCGTCGCCGTCGTCCATAAGGGTCAGTCCGTCGCAGCCGTGCTCTATGCGCCGGCACTTGGCGAGGTTTTTCAGGCAATTCGCGACGGCGAGGCGCTAAAGAATGGCACCGCGATCGCTGTGCGCGTGCCCGAGCGACAGGAGACGCTGAAGGTCGCGATGGCCGAGGACTTGGTCGGCAAGTTGGCTTCCCCCTATCGCGAAGAAATCGCACGGGTTCCGCATGTACCGTCGCTTGCCTATCGGCTGGCGATGATCGCGGATGGACGGATCGACGGAACGATCGTCAAAAGGAACTCGCACGACTGGGACCTCGCCGCTGCCGACCTCATCCTTGCGCGGGCGGGCGGTGCGCTGTGCGGGCTCGACGGCCTGCCTTTGTCCTATAATCGCCCCATTGTCACGCACGGCATTCTTGGCGCGGCCTCGAGGTCGGCGCTCCCGGCCTTGCTTGCCGCCTCCAGGCCGTTGGAGCCCCATTGACCTTTGGAGGCGAATGCCGCAAATCAACACGCTTCAAGAATAAATGGAATTACGATGGCTGAAGAATCCGCGAAAAAGCAACGTTTGCATCTCGTCTTCGGTGGCGAGTTGACGACGCTTACCGACGTCCACTTCCGCGATTTGGACAAACTCGATATCGTCGGCATCTTTCCCGACTACGACAGCGCTCATGCCGCCTGGAAGGCCAAGGCGCAGATGACGGTCGACAACGCCCATATGCGTTATTTCATCGTCCATATGCATCGGCTGCTCGATCCGGAAAATGATTGATGTCGATGTCGTTCGGACGCGCACGGCGCGCCTGCGCCCAGGCTGTGCATGACATCTGTGTCAGGTTGCACATGGGCGAGGGCGCGTTTTCATGAGCAGCCTTCGCGCACGCGTTGCGCTTTCCAGCTATCGCTGGATCGGGACGGCAATCTATCCCTTGGTCTGGTCCTACCTCGCCATACGCGCGGCGAAAGGCAAGGAGGATCCAACACGCCGCCGCGAGCGCTACGGCTATGCGAGTGCGCCGCGCCCGCAAGGACCGCTTGTTTGGTTTCATGCCGCGAGCGTCGGCGAAACGGCCGCCGTCACACCCCTGATCAAGGAAATCCGCCGCCGCGGCATAGCCGTGGTGCTGACCACCGGTACGACGACGTCGGCGCGAGTGGCCGCTGAGCGGCTGGGTGCTGCCGTCGTGCACCAATACGTGCCGCTCGATTTCAAGCCGGCTGTCAGCCGCTTTCTCGATTATTGGGAGCCGGATCTGGCGATCATTGCTGAGTCGGAAATCTGGCCGATGACCATCGTCGAACTCGGCAGCCGGCACATTCCGCAGGTCCTGGTAAACGGCCGTCTTTCGGACCGCACCTTCGCGCGATGGAAAAAACGGCCCTCGCTCGCCGAGGCGCTCTTCGAGAACCTGGCGCTCGTCATCGCGCAATCCGACGTGGACGCGGAACGCTTTCGCACGCTCGGAGCGTTGCCGGTCATGGTCTCCGGCAATCTCAAGGTTGATACCGACGCCCCACCGCATGATCCGAAGGCGCTCAAGGAGTATCGCCAGCAGATCGGCGCTCGTAAGACCTGGGCGGCGATCTCCACCTTCGAGGGCGAGGAGAATGCCGCGGCGACGGTTCACCGCGCATTGAAGGATAGGAGCGGTCTTCTGACGATCGTGGTCCCGCGCCATCCTGAGCGATGCGATGCAATCGAGGCAGCTTTGGTCGCCAAGGGATTGAAGGTCGCGCGCCGGACGCGCAATGACCCGTTGACGCCTGATGTCGACATTTTCCTCGGCGACACGATCGGCGAAATGGGTCTCTATCTGCGCCTGACCGAGGTCGCCTTCGTCGGTCGGTCGTTGTTCGCCGAAGGCGGCCAGAACCCGCTGGAGCCGGCCATGCTCGGCTGCGCGGTGCTTTCCGGTGGCAATGTCCAGAATTTCCGCGAAAGCTATCAGATGCTCGCCAAGAACGGCAGCGCCAAGATCGTGCGCGATGTCGAGATGCTGGCCAAGGGCGTCAACTATCTGCTCGGCAACGACGACATGCGTCGCTCGATGATCGACGCCGGTCTCGAAAGCGTGCAACAGATGCGTGGCGCGCTGACGGCGACGATCAAGGGGCTCGAGCCCTATATCAACCCGTTGGTCGTAAAGGCGCGGCTGGAGCCGCGTGTCGAAGGCTGAAGCGCCAATTTTGCGGATCGGATCATGGTCGCACCGAAAACCATCGTCGGCATCTTGTTCGACAAGGACGGGACGCTTCTCGACTACGTGAAGAGCTGGGTGCCGGTGAACTACGAATTGGCGCGCATCGCCGCGAAGGGCGACGAGGCGCTTGCGAGGGTGCTGCTTCAGGCAGGCGGAATGGATCCGGACAGCGGCTATGTTGCGCCCGACAGCCTGCTTGCCGCCGGCAATACGGTGGAAATCGCCACCGGCATGGTTGGCGCCGGCGCGCCCTTTACGGTCGAGGAACTGACGACGCTTTTCGACAGTCTCTTTGCGCAGTCCGCGGACTATGCTGTGCCAGTGACCGATCTCGGCGCCTTCTTTGCCGGGCTTCACGCGAAAGGCTATCGCCTCGGCGTAGCTTCCAGCGACAACGAACGGTCGATCCGGGAAACCGCCAGGCGCTTCGGCTTCGATAGTTACCTGCACTACGTTGCCGGCTATGATAGCGGCCATGGCGTCAAGCCGGAGCCGGGCATGGTGCTGGGCTTCTGCGCGGCGACGGGGCTTGAGCCGCATCAGGTGGCGGTCGTCGGCGACAACAATCACGACATGCACATGGGGCGGAGTGCCGGCGTCGGTCTGACGGTCGCCGTATTGACCGGCACCGGCTCGCGCCAATCTCTCGCCGCGGCCTCGGACCATTGCCTGGCCGACATCACGGAGTTGGAGGCGGTGCTGTAGGTCTAAAGCGCCCGCGTCTAGTTAGACGCGCAAAGGACGCTGTAGCACTTTGAATGCTGCATGTTTTCTTAAATCGGCTACGATTTAGGAAAACATGCAGTAGGCACCGACCGGCTTGCCTTTTTTTCCGTTCTGACGTTTTTTGTCCCTCGCGTCGTTCAGTCCAGCGCGGTTGCGCCGTAGTGGTGGCGTTCCTGGCCAGTTTGGGGCAGGGCAGGTCGTGGAGGCAGATTAGGCAGAATGGTTTCAGAAGCGCCACCGTTCTGGTGGACCAAGGCCGATTGGCGCGCCTATGCGCTTTGGCCGTTTTCGTGGGTTTATGGCCGCATCGCCGGAATGCGCATGGATCGAGCCCGCCGCTCCTTGGCGCCGGTACCGCTGATCTGCGTCGGCAATTTCACGGTCGGTGGAGCTGGAAAGACGCCAACCGCCATCGCGCTTGCACGCGCCGCCAAGGCGAAGGGGCTGAAGCCGGGCTTCTTGAGCCGCGGCTACGGCGGTTCGTTGGACGTCACAACGATCGTCGATCCGCATCACCACCGTGCCCGCGACGTCGGCGACGAGCCGCTGTTGCTCGCCCGCGAAGCGCTGACCGTCGTCTGCCGGCGCCGCGTCGAGGGCGCGCGCAAGCTCGCTGCCGAAGGCGCCGACATCATCATCATGGACGATGGCTTCCAGAGCGCGCGGCTTACGTTCGACTTCGCCTTGCTCGTGGTCGATTCCGGGCGGGGCATCGGCAATGGACATCTTGTACCCTCGGGACCGGTTCGCGCCCCAATCGGCGACCAGCTTCGCCACGCAACAGCGCTCCTCAAGATCGGGAGCGGATCAGCGGCCGACCCTCTGGTCCGCCGGGCTGCACGGGCGGGTAAGCCCGTTTATGCGGCAGAAACCGTCCGGATCGAAGACGGTCAGCTTGAAGGCGTCAAGGTTCTTGCCTGGGCCGGCATCGCCGATCCGGAGAAGTTTTTCCGGACCGTGCGCGAGACGGGTGCGGTCATCGAGGAGACGCGGAGCTTTCCCGATCATCACCACTTCTCCGACGATGAAATTGCCGACCTGCTCGATCACGCCGCGAGCCAGGCCTATACGCTGGTAACCACGTCGAAGGACATGGTCCGTCTCGAACCCGGACATGGCCGGGCAGGAGAACTGGCGGCCAAGAGCAAGGTGATCGAAATCGACGTCCGCTTCGACGACCCCTCGGTGCCCGGCAAAATCATCGACCGAACGCTTGCCGCCGCGCGGGCGCGCAAGCTGCGCGAGGCCAAAGCAATCACTCTCTGACGGGGGGGAGCTAACGAATTCAGCGTCGCTGGTTGGGAAGCGCACCGGCGCGCTTTTCCGCTTCGAGGGAGGCGGCCGCGTCGACATAGGGCTCCTGCCGTGCGACGCTCCAATAGCGCAATTCGTCTACGGGGATCGCTTTGCCCGTCATGGCACAGACGACATGTGATCCGGCAAGCACGATCTGGAAGTCGCCATCGAGATAGCGGATCTTCGCCTCGCGCGAGGAACTTCCTTCAAAGCGGTTCATCATTGCCTGTGTCTGCCTTCTGAATTCGATTGCCTTCTTGGTCTATCCCAGTGCCCGGCAAAACTCCAGTGCTGGCGGACAGTCGATCGCTCGTCAGCTGCGACCGAAGAGGCGTTCGATATCCGAGAGCTTCAGCTCGATATAGGTTGGCCGGCCATGATTGCACTGGCCCGAGCCGGGTGTCGCTTCCATCTGGCGAAGCAGCGCGTTCATCTCCTCCGTCCGCATCCGGCGGCCAGAGCGGACCGAGCCGTGGCAGGCCATTGTCGCGGCGAGATATTCGAGCCGCCCCGCAAGGCCGTTCGCGGTATCCCATTCCGCAAGCTCGTCGGCGAGTTGCCGCACCAGCCCGACGGCATCCATTTCGCCCAGCATCGCCGGCGTCTCGCGGACCGCGATCGCCCCCGGCCCGAAGCGTTCGATTGCGAGGCCGAGACGGTTGAATTCCTCCGCATGCGCCATCAGCCGGTCACAGTCGTCTTCGGGAAGATCGACAATCTCCGGGATGAGCAGGGTCTGCGCGGGGACCGGGCGGGAATGGAGCGCCGTCCGCATCGTCTCGAAGACGAGGCGTTCGTGTGCGGCGTGCTGGTCAACAATGACGAGGCCATCATCCGTCTGCGCGACGATGTAGTTCTCGTGGAGTTGGGCACGCGCAGCACCAAGCGGAAACGATGGAGCAGTTGCGTCAGACACGCGTGTTTCTTCAGTTGGAACCGCTGAGCGTGCCGAAGGCTGTGAGAGTTCCGCAAAGGCACGCTGCGTCGTCTCTGCGAAACCGCTGGCAGTCTGGTCGAAATGCATCGGCCGATAGGGCGAAGCCGCAGGCGTCCAGGGTTGCGATGGCCTCTGCATCTCCGGCCTAAAGGCGCGCATCATTCCGCTTGCGCCGGTTGTCGCCGCTCGGTCCCCGTCGCGCGCGAGCGCCTCGCGGATCGCGCCGATGAGCAGTCCCCGGATCAGGCCTGGATCGCGAAACCGGACGTCCGACTTCGCCGGATGGACATTGACATCGACGAGCGCCGGGTCGAGCTCGATCGACAGGACGGCGACCGGGTAGCGCCCGTGCGGGATGGTTTCGGCATAGGCGGCGCGGATGGCAGACAGGATGAGCTTGTCCTGCACCGGTCGGCCGTTGACGAAGACATATTGTTGAAGCGAGTTGCCGCGATTGAATGTCGGCACGCCGGCAAAGCCCGTAAGCCAGGCGTCTTCGCGTTCTGCGTCAATCTCGATGGCATTGTCGCGGAAATCCTTGCCGAGCACCTGTGCCATCCGCGCCAGCCGGTCTTCACCGGTGGCCGGGAACTCCAGGGTCGTGCGGTCAGAGCCAGAAAGCACGAAGCGCACCTTAGGAAAGGCGATCGCCATGCGGCGGACGACCTCGGAAATCGCGGCGGCTTCCGCCTTTTCCGATTTCATGAATTTGAGCCGCGCGGGGGTCGCGAAGAAGAGATCGCGCACCTCGACGACGGTGCCGACATTGGCCGGTGACGGACGCACGGCTTCGGTCTTCCCGCCTGCGATTGTGATCGCCGCGCCCTCATTGGCGCCGGACGTTCGCGTCGTGATCGACAGGCGCGCGACCGATCCGATCGAGGGCAGGGCCTCGCCGCGAAAGCCAAGGGTGCGTATATCGGTGAGGCTGTCGCTGATTTTGGAAGTGCAATGGCGCTGAACGGCCAGGGCGAGGTCGGCAGGCGACATGCCGCTGCCGTTGTCGGTCACCCTGAGCAGCGTTTTGCCGCCGCCGGCGGTTGCAATCTCGATCCTTGTCGCGCCCGCGTCGAGCGCATTCTCGATCAATTCCTTGGCGGCACTGGCGGGCCGCTCGATGACCTCGCCGGCGGCAATCTGGTTGATGAGCGTTTCTGAGAGTTGCTTGATGATCATGATTCATTTTCCCGGATTCGCCCCGCGAGGGAAAGGGGGTGTCCGCGGTTGATCCGCCGCGAAAAGAGCGGTCGTGGGGGCGATGGTCTCCGGAAAAATGAGACCATGATTTAATTCCCCTTTAACGTTCTGCTGCGATTTTCCAAAACAACCTGAATGAGCATGGGTTTTGTCTTTGGAGCTCTGCGGCGTTGCTGGACGCCGTCACGCATTCCGCCCGAAGAGACGCCTTCTGAGGCCGGCCAGCATGTCCCGGAATGAAACCGCCGCGCCGGCGCCGCGGGTCTTTTGAGACCCGCAAGGGCCGCTGTGAATAGTTTAGATTGCTGCACCCCGGTTTAAGGACCTGCAGACGGCGAAATGAGGACAGCGTGATGAGCGATGTGGCGTCGGGCGGCGCAGACATCAACAGGATCATTCTCGAGTCGAGCTGCGACGCGCTTGGGCTCGCTCTGCTCGTCTGCGGTCGAGACGATACGATCCTGTTCGCCAGCCCCTCGATCCTGCAGTTCTTTCCGGTTCCAGCTCGCCTGTTGACGCCCGGCACTCGCCTCCGCGACTTCCTGGGCGCCGTCTACGACACCGGTGTGCGTCCCGGGACATTGCCGGAGAACAGCCGCCGCCGAGCGAACAGGGAAGACTGGATCGCCGAACACATGGCGCTTCATTGGCGCGAGCGCTACGAGAGCGTCGAGCGGGCCGGCCGCACACGCTGGGTCTCATTGCGCAAGCGCCGGCTGTCGAGCGGCATCGGCATATTGTCGGTCACCGATGTTTCCGAACAGAAAAAGCGCGATGAACAGCTTCAGACCGACCTCGAACGCGTGGAGCTGACGGAAGAAATCCTCGACGCGCAGCCCAACCCGATCTGCGTCAAAGATCGAAACCTCAACTACATCGCCGTCAACAAGGCGTTCTGCACGATCCATGAGCTCTCTCAGGAGGCGATTCTCGGCCGCTCCGCATGGGACCTTGTCGACGCCGAACTGGCGGAGCGGTTCGAACAGTCGGATCGATCGGTGCTCGAAACCGGCAAGCCACATTCGGAGGCGGAACACATCGTTCGCGCCGACGGCAGTGATCTCTGGGTGGTCACCCGCAAATATCGCATCGGCATGCCTGGCCGTCACTTCGTGGTGACCTCCATGAACGACGTCACCGATATCGCGGCCTGGTATCACGGCACGGGCGATAGCACGGGCAGCAGCGGCCTTCAGATCCTCGACTACAGCATCTTTACGCCGGCCCAGAATTTCTACGATCCCTTCCGTGCGTTGAATGTTCAGCAACTGGTCGAGGCGGGATCGATGATCGAGACCCTGCCAGCGCGCGGACTACGTGTGCTGCTTGGGACAGGCGATCGCGACGCCGAGGAGCGGCTTGTGGCGCGTCTGCGCGGTTCCGGTCTCGACGCCTGTGCGGTGCGCAACATCAACGAGCTCGAGGCTTTCGCATCCGCTGCCGAAAGCTCGGCGGTGAAGCTCGATATCCTGGTGCTCGACGGCGCATTCCCGGACATCGAGCGAGTCCTTGCCAGCTGGCACGCGAGCCCCACCCTCAAGATCTCCGCCGATATCGATGCCGGCAACCTGCTTGTGGAGATTTTTCGCGTGTGCGCCGAGCGTCCACAACCGCGGTCGTCGCTTTCGCAAGCGGACTGGGGTATCTCCTTCGAAGGCGACGTTGCGCCCGGGACGCATGCGCCGGATATCGAGGTGCTGGTCGCCGAGGACAATCAGATCAATCAGTTCGTCTTCGCCCAGATATTGGAGGGGCTCGGAGTTTCGCACAGGATCGCCGCGAATGGCAGGGAGGCAGTGGAGCTCTGGCACGAACTTCAGCCGGCCTTGGTCCTTATGGACATATCGATGCCGATCATGAACGGCTTCGACGCCGCGGTCGCCATCCGCGACTTCGAAAAGGGGACGGGGCGGCGGACACCGATCATCGCCGTGACAGCTCAGGCGCTCGACATCGACTTCAGGCAATGCGAAGCGTCTGGGATGGATGACCACATCATGAAGCCGGTCAGCCCGGATATGATCGAGGCAGTGCTCAGAAAATACATGCCGGCGGAGAACATGCGTGCCGCCGGTTAAAGCTTGAATTTTGTCAATTCACTAGAATTGGGGAGGCCGGAGGTAGATTTGATAGCGAGCCGCTATGGGATTGTTAACTCCCGATTGTCATCGTCTGCGTTGAACTGCCAGAAAGTGTAGAGTCTCGCAGCCATGTATGCGCTTCATCCAGTCGCCCAGCCGCTACCTCCCTCGATGCGAGAGAACCGTCTCCACCGGCGAGAGCCGAGGCGGTGCGGCTGTTTCGCAATGCTTGCGCTGGCCGACGGCGGGAGCTTGCGGCCATGATGTGGAGGCAGGTCGCAGGTCATGAAGTCATTGACCTGCCGCACGCGATGACGCTTCTTGATGAACTGACCGGCCTCGGCAACGGCCGGCATTTGCGCCGAACGGTCTGTGAACTCGCCGCAGAACGCGCGAGCGACCCGGCGCCGTTCACCATCGGCCTTGCCAATCTCGATGGATTCAAGCCGATCAACGACTTGTTCGGGCCGGAGGCCGGGGATCAGATCCTCCGTCAGGTCGCGCACCGTCTAAAAGCCTGCGTTCCGGAAGGTGCGACCGTGACGCGCACCACGGACGACGAGTTCGCCTTCGTGCTACCGCTGATTTTCGAGCGCAAGGGCGCGGAAAAATTAGGTCGGGTGCTGAAGGAAGTGTTGTCGGCTCCCTTCGATCTTGGCGACCGCAACGTGCGGCTCTCTGCCTCCTTCGGCTTCGCGGTTTACCCTTTCGCGGGCGACAGCTTTGAAGACCTGTTGAAGAGCGCCGACACCGCGCTTTATCGGTCGAAGCGGCGCGGGCGTGGCCAGATTACCGTCTATTCGCAGGAAATCGCCCAGGAAATGAAGCGCGCCACGCAGATCGAACAGGCGTTGCGCAACGCGATCATCGCCGACCAGGTCGATGTGCATTTCCAGCCGATCGTCGATCTTCGCAGCGACACGGTTGTCGGATTCGAAGCATTGGCAAGATGGTGCGACGCGGATCTCGGCTACGTCTCGCCCTCGATCTTCGTGCCGCTTGCCGAAGAGCGCGGTTTCATCGAGTCGCTGGCGGAAACGTTGTTGCGCAAGGCGGCACACGCTGCTCTCTCCTGGCCGAAGGAGCTCTTTCTTTCCTTCAACCTGTCTTCCGCACAATTGATGGACCCTGCGACCAGCTCGCGCCTGCTGTCGATCATCAACCAGGTCGGACTCGACCCCCGCCGCCTGGAACTCGAGATTACCGAGACAGCGGTCATGGCGGATGCGGATGTGGCGCAGAGGATCGTCACCGAACTGCGGGCGGCTGGCGTGCGCGTGTCGCTCGACGATTTCGGCACCGGGCAATCGAGCCTTGGCCGTCTGCGCGATTTCTCCTTCGACAAGGTGAAGATCGATCGCGCCTTTGTTTCCCGCATCTCCGCCGACCGGGCGTCGGAGCACATCATCAAGGCAATCGTTTCGATGTGCGAGGGTTTGGAGCTCGAGGTCGTAGCCGAAGGCATCGAGGATTTCGCCGAGGCGTTGAAGTTGAAGGCGCTCGGCTGCGGCATGGGGCAGGGCTATTTCTACGGCAAGCCGGCGGACGCGGTTGCCACGATGCGTTATCTTTCGGATCGCTATCGCGACGTCGCGGTATCCCGCTGACGGTTGCCTTCATCCGTTCCGGCGGCGTCGGAACGATCACGCGATCCCTCGTCCAAAAGCCAATCCCTGATGCGCCGAGGTTGGCTGTTGAGCTCGCGCGATCGCGGCCAGACGACGTAGAACGCGTGCCCGGTCTTCAAGACGTGCCCGCCCACCGGAACAAGCGCACCGGAGCGGACCTGCCGCTCGATCAGATGCTCCCAGCCAAGTGCGATCCCTTCGCCGGCAAGCACCGCCTGGATGACGAGCACGTAGTCGTTGATCGCAAGCCGCCGTCCCTGGGCCGGATAGGAAAGGCCCGCACTCGCGAACCACTCCGTCCAGTCGCAGGCCCGCCGAACGGGTTCCTCGAGATGGATGAGATTGTGTCGTAACAGCTCGGCCGGCGTCTCCGGCAGGCCGTGCGCGTCGATATAGGCAGGCGTCGCGACGGCATTGACCACCTCCTCGGCCAGAAGTGCGGCATGATAGCGTGGCCAGTGACTGGGATCACCGCCACGGATGCCGAGGGGGATCGGCTCTTCGTCGAGATCGAGATCGCGCACGCTGGTCTGGATGCGAAGATCGATTTCCGGCAAGTCCTCGCGCAGCCGGTTCAGCCGCGGAAGCATCCACATCGAGGCGAAAGCGGTCGAAGCCGCGAGGGTGACGTTCGTCTCGCGGCCCTTCGAGCGAATATCTTCGGCTGATTTCTGGATCCGCGACAGACCGACCGAGACGTCCGCATGGAATTTCTCGCCGGCCTCCGTCAATTCGACTGCGCGGTGCACACGGTGAAACAGCGGCACGCCAAGTTGGTCCTCGAGGCCTCGGATGGCGTAGGATACGGCTGCTTGCGTCATCCCGAGCTCGTTGGCGGCACGGGTGAAATTCTGATGGCGGCCGGCTGCCTCGAAAACGATGAGGCTGGCGGCAGAAGGAAGGAGGCGGCGCAGATTTTCCATAAGCACAGCTTATAGCATGCGTCGAATTTTTCTACCGTTACAATGTTCTTTATCGTCACTAGCATCATCAAAAATGATGGGAGGTTGCAATGGAATCGACGTCGGCAGCAACGGTTGGGGCGCCGCGCAGAACACGCGGAGCGAGAGCACAGCGACGGGAAGGGGGCGGCAATCTCGGCGTTCCCTATATCGTCCGCAACATACCGACCTACGACATTTTAGGCGAGGAAAGCCTGCAGCGTATCGAGCGGACCGCGGACCGCATCCTTGCCGAGGTCGGCATCGAGTTCCGCGACGATGCGGCGGTGCTCGACCATTGGAAGCGCGCCGGCGCCAAGATCGACGGAGTTCGCGTCACTTTCGAACCCGGGATGCTGAAGGAAATCGTCCGTTCCGCACCGTCGCAGTTCACTCAGCATGCCCGCAATCCCGCCCGCAGCGTCGAGATCGGCGGCCGCAACGTCGTCTTTTCCCCGGCCTATGGTTCTCCCTTCGTCATGGATCTTGACAAGGGCAGGCGCTACGGCACGATCGAGGACTTCCGCAATCTGGTGAAGCTCGCTCAGTCGAGTCCGTGGCTGCACCATTCCGGCGGAACGATCTGCGAGCCGGTCGACGTGCCCGTCAACAAGCGCCACCTCGATATGGTCTACAGCCACATCAAATATTCCGACCGCGCCTTCATGGGCTCGATCACGGCCGAGGAGCGCGCCGAGGATTCGATCGAACTAGCGCGCATTGTCTTCGGCGACGATTTCGTAGACGAGAACTGCGTCATCCTCGGCAACGTCAACGTCAATTCGCCGCTCGTCTGGGACGGGACGATGACGAAATCCTTGCGCGCCTATGCGCGCGCCAATCAGGCGGCGGTCATCGTGCCGTTCATCCTGGGCGGGGCCATGGGGCCCGTCACCAATGCGGGCGCCATCGCGCAATCCTATGCCGAAACGCTCGCCGGCTGTGCGCTGACGCAACTCGAACGAAAGGGCGCTCCGGTGATCTTCGGCAACTTCCTTTCGTCGATGTCGCTTCGCTCCGGCTCGCCCACTTTCGGCACGCCGGAGCCGGCGATCGGCAGCATGGTCGTCGGTCAGCTCGCCCGCCGGCTGGGCTTGCCGCTGCGCTGTGCCGGCAACTTTTCCAATTCGAAGCGGCCGGATGCCCAGGCGATGCAGGAGGGCGTCATGTCGATGCTGTCCGCGGTCCACTGCGGAGCCAATTTCATCCTGCATTCGGCCGGTTTCGTGGATGGCTTGCTTGCCATGTCCTACGAGAAGTTCGTGATGGATACCGATTTCTGCGGGGCGCTCCATTCCTACCTCGCGGGCGTCGTTGTCGATGACAATGCGCTCGCCATGGACGCCTTCCTGGAGGTCGGACCGGGCAGCCATTTTCTCGGTTGCGACCACACGATGCGCAACTATCAGACCGCTTTTTGGGATAGCGCGCTTTCCGACAACGAACCGTTCGAGAAGTGGGTCGAGCAGGGCGAGACGGACATGGCGCTACGCGCCAACCGGAGCTGGAAAAAGACGCTTGACGAATATGAAGCGCCGCCTCTGGATGTAGCAATAGACGAGGCTCTGGTGGACTATGTCGCCAGACGAAAAAACAGTATGCCCGACGCCTGGTACTGACGGGCATGGAAGCCCCAAGGACTGTTGAATGGCTCTCACCAAGGATCCTCTGCTCCAGCCATACCGTCTAAAGCATTTGACTCTCAAGAACCGGATCATGTCGACGGCCCATGAGCCGGCCTATTCGGAAGACGGCATGCCGAAGGATCGCTATCGGCTCTACCATTTGGAGAAAGCCAAGGGCGGTATAGCGCTGACGATGACGGCCGGCTCGGCGATCGTCTCGGAGGACTCTCCGCCGGCTTTCGGCAATCTCCATGCCTATGCCGATGAAATCGTGCCATGGCTCAAGAGAATCGCCGACGACTGTCATGAATACGGCACGGCCGTGATGATCCAGTTGACTCACCTCGGCCGCCGCACGAGCTGGAACAAGGGTGACTGGCTGCCGGTGCTCAGCGCCTCTCCCATCCGCGAGCCGGCGCACCGGTCCTTTCCGAAGGAAATCGAGGAGTGGGACATCGAGCGGATCGTGAGCGATTATGCGGCCGCCGCCAGCCGCATGCAGGCCGCCGGTCTCGATGGTATCGAAATCGAGGCCTACGGCCATCTGATCGACAGCTTCTGGTCGCCGGCCACCAATCATCGTGACGACGAATATGGCGGCCCGCTCGACAATCGCCTGCGCTTCATGAATCTGGTGGTTGACGCCGTGCGAAAGGCAGTTGGCCCGGATTTCATCGTTGGCACGCGCATGGTCGCAGACGAGGACTGGGACAAGGGCCTGTCCAAGGAAGAAGGTATGGAAATCGCAAGGCGACTCGCGGGCTCCGGCAAGATCGACTTCCTGAACATCATCCGCGGCCATCTCGAGCACGACGCGCCGCTAACCAAGGTGATCCCGATCCAGGGCATGGCCGCCTCGCCGCACCTCGACTTCGCCGGAGAAGTCCGGGCAGCGACGAAATTTCCGGTCTTCCACGCCGCCCGCATCGCCGACGTGGCGACGGCGCGGCATGCGATCGCCGAGGGCAAGCTCGATATGGTCGGCATGACGCGTGCCCACATCGCCGACCCCTATATCGTCAGGAAGATCGAAGAGGGGCGTGAGGCCGAGATCCGTCCCTGCGTTGGCGCGACCTACTGTCTCGATCGCATCTATGAAGGCGGAGGTGCGCTCTGCATCCACAATGCGGCGACCGGACGCGAGGCGATCGTGCCGCACGTCATCTTGAAAAGCGATGGTCCCCGCCGGCGCGCGGTTGTGGTCGGGGCGGGACCTGCCGGCCTCGAGGCGGCGCGCGTGCTCGCCGAGCGTGGTCACGCGGTCGAGCTTCTGGAGGCAACCAGCGAAGCCGGTGGGCAGATCCTGCTTGCGGCACGAAACCCGCGTCGCAAGGAAATGATCGGCATTGTCGACTGGCGGCTTTCCGAACTCGAGCGGCTCAGGGTCCCGATCCATTACAATGTCTTTGCTGGTGTGGAAGACGTGCTGGCGCGGGAGCCGGATCTCGTCGTCGTCGCGACCGGCGGCATTGCCCATAACCCCACGCTCGAAGCAGGCGGCGACCTCGTGGTTTCGAGCTGGGATATCATCGCCGGCGCGGTAAAACCCGAAGGGCCGGTCCTTCTATTCGACGACAACGGCGCACACAGCGGCATGACCGCTGCCGAACTGATAGCTAGAGCCGGCGTCGAACTTGAAATCGTTTCGCCCGAGCGCATGTTCGCGCCCGAGATCGGCGGCATGAACCACGTTCCCTATGCAAAGATCTTCGCCGAGAAGAATGTGCGGGTTACGATCAACACGCGGCTGAAATCGGTAAGGAGCGACGGCAACTCGCTGGTTGCGACCTTGTGTTCGGATTTTTCGGAGACCGTTTCGACCGAGCGTCGGGTGGCGCAGGTGGTCGTCGAGCATGGCACGGTGCCGATGGCCGAACTCTATCTCGAGCTCAAGCCACTGTCCCGCAACCTTGGCGCAATAAACTACAAGGCCCTCATCCGTCGCGAAAACCCGATTGCCGTGCGCAATCCCGAAGGGACGTTCGACCTGTTTCGGATCGGCGATGCGGTGGCGAGCCGCAATATCCATGCGGGCATCTATGATGCACTGCGATACGGCGTTCTGTTCTGAGAGCATTCTGTTTGAGGCCATTACAGCGCCACGCGTCCAATTGGACGCAATTGGACGCGCAAAGATCGCTGTAACATTTTGAATTGCTGCATGATTTTGTCCTTAAATCGATTCCGATTTAAGGACAAAATCATGCAGTGGAAAAGCGGCGCATCGCGCCGCTTCTCAGGCCTGGGAGCGGAATGTCCCGGTCTGTGCCAGCTTACTGCTGAGGTGCCGGCTGGGTCGGCGTTGCCGGCGTCGTACCCGTCGACGAGGTCGTCGATTGGTCAACCGGCTGTGCGGCCTGACGTTCGGCCATCATCTGCGCCTTCGTCTTGAACTCCGGCGCTGCCTTCAGCGTGTCGGCTGTTTCGGTCGTCGTCAGTTTCAACGCTGCCGTGTCGGCCTGCTCGGAGATCTCGACCCGGTCGAACGGGACCGCCACGTTCTTCTCACCGATGCCCAGGAAGCCGCCAACACCAATCACGGCCGCTTCGACGCCGCCGTCCTTCTTGATGATCAGATCGTTGATTTCACCGATGCTTTCATCGGCAGCATTGTAAACCGATTGGCCTACATAAGTGCTGGTTGCGATCTGGTCGTCTGCCTGCTCGGTCAGATAGTCCGATTTAGCGGCAGTATCCGCAGGTGCCTCAGTGCCAGCCGGAGGAGGAGTCTGGGCCTGGTCAGCCGGAGGCTCTGTGGCAGGCGGTGTCGTACCGCCCGGCTGCATCTGCGTGGGTGCTGCCGGATCGGCCGGAGGCGGGGTTGTTGTCTGCTGCGCGAAACTTGTCGGGGCGAAGGTAACGCCCACGAGAAGCGCGCCAGCCGCAACGGAAGATACAAGTTTCTTTGTCATATCAGACTGCCTTTCGTTGACGTTGTCGATCACCCCGCGGCGTTGGCGAGCGGCCTGCCCCCACCGCGCTGGTGATATTCAAGCAACGTCCGGCAGCGAAATCTGTTCCGTAAAAAATGCACGTGTTCGCCCGATGCAATGGCGAAGATTCTACCTTTGGATGCTTTGTCCTGGCAGGACCAGTCGGTTGGTAGCCGTGGCTCGCAAAGTCGGCCGGCGAAGTTGTTTCTTCGTTTAGGTGCAGCTAAATCTAGACAGGCGGCCAGGTCTTCTCGGGTCGCCTGCGAGGAATACTTTGAGAGAGCGACGAATTCGCATTAGAGATCCCGAATGGATATCCATCCGGGATCTTCGTGTTCCATGACAGATCGGTCCAAATCTCGGCGCTGACGACGTCCTAGTGGCTTTCGCGCTGCACGTCGCTACCGCTCTTGCCGACGAGGAAGTCGAGGTCTGCGCCTTTGTCGGCCTGTAGTACGGTCTCGTGATACAGCTTGTAATAACCGCGTTGCCATTTCTGTTCCGGCGGCTGCCAGGCGGCCATCCGGGCGGCGAACTCCTCCTCGCTGATCAGGAGGTTCAACTCGCCTTTCATGGCGTCGAGGCGAATACGGTCGCCGGTCTTGACGATCGCAAGCGGACCGCCAGCATTGGCTTCCGGGCTGACATGCAGGACCACCGTGCCGAAGGCGGTGCCAGACATGCGCGCATCGGAAACGCGCACCATGTCGCGAACGCCCTTTTCGACGAGCCGGCGCGGGATCGGCATGTTGCCGACTTCCGCCATGCCGGGATAGCCCTTCGGCCCGCAGCCCTTGAGGACGAGGATCGTATCCTCGGTTACCGGCAGGTCCGGGTCGTCGATCTTGGCCTTGAGGTCCTCGATTGTCTCGAAGACGTAAGCCGGGCCCTCGTGAGCGAGCAGATGCTCGCTCGCAGCCGATGGCTTTATGACCGCGCCGTTCGGAGCGAGATTGCCCTTCAGCACGCGAATACCGGCGGCGGCGCGCAGCGGGTTGTCGAGCGGGCGGATGACGTCGTCATTGTAGACTTCGGCACCTTCCCAATATTTGCTGATCGGCACGCCGAAAACCGTCGGCGCGTCGGCATGAAGCAGATGCTGGATGCGGTTCATGACCGCCGGCAGGCCACCTGCATAGGCGAGATCCTCGATCAGATATTTGCCCGACGGCATGCAATTGACGATGCAGGGGACCTGGCCGCCGACGCGATCGAAGTCTTCAAGACAGAGGTCGACCCCGGCGCGTCCGGCAATCGCGAGCATGTGCACGACAGCATTGGTCGATCCGCCGACGGCGGCGTTTGCGATGATGCCGTTTTCGAAGTTCTTCTTCGTCAGGATCTTCGATAGGCGAAGGTCCTCGTGCACCATCTCGACGATCCGCTTGCCCGTCATGTGTGCGAGCGCCATGCGGCGCGCGTCGACGGCAGGAAGGGCTGCGTTGGTTGGGAGCGAAAGGCCCATCGCTTCGACCACCGAGGCCATCGTGGTTGCGGTGCCCATCGTCATGCAGACTCCTGGCGAACGCGACATGCCGCTTTCGGCAGCCATGAATTCCTGCAGGCTCATTTCGCCGGCCCGCACGGCTTCCGAGAATTTCCAGACATCCGTGCCCGAGCCGATGTCCTTGCCCTTCCATTTGCCGTTCAGCATCGGCCCCGAGGAAACGACGATCGTCGGCAGGTCGACGGAGGCGGCGCCCATCAACTGGCCCGGGGTCGTCTTGTCACAGCCGCCGAGCAGAACCACACCGTCGATCCCGTGGGCGCGGATCGCCTCTTCGACGTCCATCGCGAGAAGGTTGCGGAATAGCATGGCGGTCGGGCGCATCTGCGTCTCGCCGAGCGAGGAAACCGGGAATTCGACCGGAAAACCGCCGGCCTCCCAGACACCGCGTTTGACGCCCTCAGCCAGAATGCGCAGGTGGCTGTTGCAGGGGGTGAGTTCGGACCAGGTGTTGCAGATGCCGATGATCGGTCGCCCGTCAAAAACATGATCCGGGAAGCCCTGGTTTTTCATCCAGGACCGGTGAATGAAGCCGTCCTTGTGCGTTCCGCCATACCAGTGGCGGCTCCTCAGTTCCTTTTTCTTTTCGCTCATTCGAGCCCTCCCTTTCCATGGCGATTCATCGCATGGCTAAATTGTATGACTTTTTGGCGGCCCGATACCAGCACTTGTTATGGGGTCAGAGCAGAAACGCCGGCTCGAAACGGCCCTTGACCTCGATACCGAGGTCGAAAGTCTTTCCGGCATCGGGATCGGCCGCCCGCGCGGTCTCGTCCATCCCCTGCCAGGCCGAAGTTACGAGCAGCCGGTTAGCCTTCGCTCCGATGAAAGCGGGGCAGCTTGGTTGCGTCGCGGGCACGGCGTAGCGGGCAATTTTTTGGCCATCCGGCTTGTAGACGTCGATGGAGCTCGCGCCCCAGCGAGCGTTCCAGATCAGACCGTCGGCATCGCAGACCGAGCCGTCGAGGCCGCCGGGCGAAGCGCTCTCGTCGGAAAGAACAACGGCGTCGCCGGTCGGAAGAGCGGTGGCGGGATCAATGTCGACGCGCATCAGGCGATTAACGACCGTATCGGCGAAATAGGCTGTAGCGCCATCGGGTGAGAAACAAATTGCGTTCGGAATGCTGATGTTGCTGTAGAGCTTGGTCACGCGGTCGCCGGCGACATGGTAGATCGAACCCGAATGTCTTTCGGCTTTCCGTCCCATCGTGCCGATCCAGAGCGCGCCGCATGGATGGACGCGACCGTCGTTGGAGCGGTTGACCGGTTTGTCCTCAAGCGTGGCGAAAAGGGAGAGCTTGCCGCTTCCCGTATCGCGAAGGAAAAGCCCCTGGTCCGACGCGATCAACTGCCGGGCGGGATCGATGACGGCGAGTACGCTGCCGAGAAAGGGCAGGCTGTGAATCGTCTTTCGTCCGCTTTCGACATGCAGTTCGTGCAGTTCCTGGCCGGTGATATTGAACCACCATGCGGTGCCGCTGCCGGGATCGAAGGTTGGACCTTCGCCGAGCTCGGAGCAGAGATCGCACAGAATGCGGCCGGAGAAGGGAACGGGATCAGTCATCACTGGCCTCCATAAACAGTGTCATAGGCCTCGAGCGTCGCTTTCGCCCGTTGTTCAACCTCCGCGGCGCTCATGCCGGGCTTGTAGAGGCTCGAACCGAGGCCAAAGCTGCGAATGCCGATCTTGGCATAGTCGGCGAAGTTGCTCTCCGACACACCGCCGACGGCTGCGATCTCGATGTCGGTTGGAAGAACGGCGCGGATCGCCGCAATGCCCGAGGGGCCGAGTACGCTCGCAGGGAAGAACTTGAGACCGGTCGCGCCCGCGTCGGCGGCGGCCAGAGCCTCGGTCGGCGTCAACACGCCCGGCATCGTGACCATGCCTTTGGCCGCGGCAAGCTTGATCACGGTTGGTTCGACATTGGGGCTCACCATCAGCCGTCCGCCGACGTCGGCGAGTTGTTCCACCTGCGTAGTCGCCAGCACGGTTCCTGCGCCGATCAGGCATCCGGTCGGCGCCATCTTCACGGCGATTTCGATGGATCGGAACGGGTCGGGCGAGTTCAGCGGGATTTCGATTGCAGTGAAGCCCGCCTCGATCAGCGCGCCGACGACGCCTTCCGTTTCGGCGGGTTTGAGCCCGCGTAGAATGGCGATCAGCGGATATTTCATCGGCGGGAGGGGGATGCGGTTCATCTTCTTTCTTTCCGTCAAAGGGGCCAAATCGCGCAGGCGGCGGCAGAGAGGCCGGCCCGCACTGCGTCGTCGGCGTCGACATGCTGGACTTTGAGGCTCTGGCTATCCAGGGCCGCACGATAGAGTGCCCCGAGCGGGCCCGATGCGACGAGGCAAATTCCGTCGATAGATCCGGCTGTTGCGAGGGCGCCGGCGATCTCGATTCCGATCAGGGTGCCGGAGAGCCGTGCCTTGGCGTCGGTGGCGCTCAAGCCGTGGAGAAGCTGTCCCGCCCGGACTGAAAAAAGCAGGTTCGTGGCAAGAGCCGGATTCCGGGCTGCCTCTGACACGGCCTCGACAAAGGCCGGATCATCGCCGGCGAAGGCGCCCCCATCGGACACCGCATGGCTGAGAATTGAGTGACGCGAGATGACATCGAACAGTTCGCCGGTCATGAAGGTGGAAAAGCCTTCGACCGTCTCGCCGTTGAGGCGCACCCATTTGCTATGCGTGCCCGGCATGCATACGAGGTGCCGCCCGGTGCCGAGCGTACCGGCGGCGCCGAGAAGCTGGGTTTCCTCGCCGCGCATCACATCCGGATGGCGCATGTCGCGCTGGGCGAGGCCGGGCAGTATCCGGATATCGCGGTCGACGTCCGGGACGGAGATAGCGTTGCCGGCAATCGCGGTGAGGGAGGCCGGTGTATCGAGATAGCCGGCCTCCCTCCAACCCTGGCGGGCACCGGCCATGCCGCAAATGATGATCGGGAGATGGCCGGGAGCATCCGTCGCGGCGAGATGGGCGTCGAGAACCGCGTGGAAACCGACCTTCGCCGCCGTTGTCATGCCTTCAGCACTGCGGCGTTCCGCAAGCACGGCTCCATCTTCCCCGACGAGCCACAGCCGGAAACTCGTGGTTCCCCAGTCGACCGCGGCATAATAGCCTGCCGTCATCAAAATACCCCTCCATCGATGATCATGGTCTGGGCCGTCATTGCTGCCGAGCAGTCCGAAGCGAGGTAGAAGCAAGGCCCCACGAGGTCTTCGGCGATCAACACGCGTTTCAGGCACTGTCTCTCTTGCATTCGCGCAATCGCGTCATCGTCCAGCCATAACCGCTTCTGCCGTTCGGTGACGATCATGCCGGGCAGGATCGCGTTGACGCGAATATTGTCCGGCCCGAGTTTGCCGGCGAGCGACTTGGTGAGCCCGACGATGCCGGCTTTCGCCGTCGCATAGGCGGGCACATCCGGCATATTGAGCATGAAGGCGATGGACGAGAAGTTGATGATCGACCCGCCGCCGGCGCGTCGCATGTGGGGCGCTAACGCCTGGCACATGAAGAAGAGGTGCCTGAGATTGACGGACAGGCTTTCGTCCCAGCTCTCTTCCGTGACCGCTTCCAGTTGCTGCCTGTCGTCACGGGCGGCATTGTTGACGAGCACGTGGATCGAGCCGAGTGTGTCGGCAGCAGTATCGACAGCCGCTTTCAAGCTCGGGATCTGCCTGAGATCAGCAGGAATGAATTGCGGCTTTCTTCCCGTCTCCGCCGTCAGCTTCTCGCAAAGCGCAAGGCTCTCTTCCTCTGCGATGTCGATGAAGGCCACGCGCGCACCTTGCCGCAAGAAGGCTTCCACCAGGGCAGCGCCTATGCCCGACCCGCCGCCGGTTATGAGCACACCCTTGTTTTGCAGGTCGGGAAACTGACCGCTCGGCAATGGCATGGCTTCCTCTATGCTGATACTGCGATGAAGTGGTTCCATTATGTGGAACTGTGTTTTATTATCTGGAATTATCGCGCCATTGCTTTTATCCTGTCAAGACGACGCCGCTGATCGAAGCCTGACGATATGAACGAAACCAAGACGACGGACGCAGAGATTGAGATCGCCGGAACCGGCACGCTCGGCAAGGCCATGGCGGTTCTCGAGGCGGTGGTGATGGCCGGTAGCCCGCAACGGTTCACGGATATCGTTCAAGCCGTCGGGCAGCCGCGCGGCACCGTGCATCGGCTGCTCAGTCACCTGGTCGAGGAAGGCCTGCTCATTCAGGGCCGTGACCTGTCTTACGAGCCGGGTCTGCGGCTGTTGAAGCTCGCCCATCGTTCCTGGTCCGGCAACCGCTTCCGTGACATCGCTGAACCGCACCTGTTGCGTTTGCACGAACTGACCGGCGAGACGGTTCACCTCGGTGTCCTGCAGGAGACGGAGATCATCTATGTCGACAAGGTCGAGAGCCGCCAGGCGGTGCGGATGAGCTCACAGATCGGCAAAGCATCGCCGGCCTATTGCACGGGCATCGGCAAGGCCGCGCTGTCGTCACTGCCGCAGCCGGAATTGATGCGCATCGCCGCAAAAATGAAATTCCACCCGTTCACGGCGCATACGCATCGCTCTGCGGCCGGACTGCTTGCCGAAATCGATGAAATTCGCCGTGATGGACACGCATTTGACCGGGAGGAGCACGAGAAGGAAATCTGCTGCGTCGCAGCGCCGATCTTCGTTCCGGAACACGATCTGGTTGCTGGCGTGTCCGTCACCGGGCCCGCCTATCGTGTCAACATGGCGCAGTTGGCGGCTTGGGCGGAGGTCGTACGGGGGACAGCAGGAAAGATCGAGGAGGAGGTCCGAATGCGTCTCGGCCCCGGGCGCAATGGACGTTAACTCCGCTTTACGGTAAATTAGGGACTTCGACTGGACGAGGTGTTTCGAGATCACTAGCTTGCGATATATCAGGCACGTCGCTACGGCCGGTTGCAAGTATCTGAAGTGAAATCTGGTTTTTGGCGGAAGTTTTGACGTAGTTTTATCACGGTGAAAGCGGCGTCGCTCGATCGGGCGCGGGATGTTGGAGACGAGCGGGTGGTAGATTTCAGCGCAGAAATATCCTCATTGATTCTCCCGGGCGGGCGCTCAGTCGCGGGAGCGCTGGGCAATGAAGACGAGGTCAAGCGGGTTCTTGGTCAGATATCGGACGCCTACGGCTTTCGCGGATTCCTGGTTTTGTCGATCCCGGATGCCGGATGCCACAGCCTGGCCGCGCAGGCGCTGATGACGACCTGGCCATCGGAGTTCCTCAGGAGCTACGACAGCGCTCGTCTGATCGAAGGTAGCCCAGTCATCCAGCGACTGCGGCGAAGCACGATTCCGTTCACCTACGATGCCCATCAGCTGGCGCGCAGGCGGCTTGACGGCAAGGGTGATGCCGCGGTTTGCGTCTTCGAAGCGGCCGGTCTGCCGCGTGGTCTCTATTTGCCGGTTCATGACGCATCGGGACGCCGCGCCGCCGTCGCCTTTGGTGGCAGCAGAGAGCTGGTGTCCAGCGACGAGATGCAGGCGCTCAACCTTTGGGCGGGCCTTCTCTATAGTCGGCTGAGCGAGGTGCGAGGACGTGACAGGCGGGGACCCGGCAGCCTTTCCCGTCGTGAGATCGAGTGCCTGCGCTGGGCTGCCGCGGGCAAGACGACCGTGGAGATGGCGAGAATCATGGCGCTTTCCGAATACACGGTGAACCATTACCTCAATCGCGCGACGCGCAAATTGGATTCCGTCAATCGTGTTCAGACCGTTGCCAAGGCCATGCGTGCAGGGCTGATCAACTGAATTTTTGTTTTTCGGAGAGGCTGGACGGAATATGCGGCTCGCAAAGCGGGGGAAATACACAGCCTTTTGCGCATGAATAGCGCCGAACGTCGATCATCTGTTGGCATTGGTCGACGGCTCGGGCTATTTGATAATTGATGAATGCCATGGAACGCGCGAATGCAAGATACGATGACGGCCGGGATGACTGACACCGATCTGCCCCGGGGCGGTGATTTCGCGTCTGAAATCGCAAGGCTTGAGACCCAGTTCGATATCATCCGCTACATGCGGCGGGTCACGCAGCTCTTCGGTTTCAAGGTCTTTCTCATCTGTTCGATTCCCGCGATCGAAGTGGAGAGGCTGGCGGCAACAACCGTCATATCCAACATGCCGGCCGAGCTCCTCAACAAGTACGACAGCCTGTCGATGCTGCGCTTCAGCACGGGCGTGCGTCGCTTGAGGGAGACCACGACGCCGTTCCAGATCACGCTCGAAGGCTGGGAAAATGAGGGTGGCAAGCCGGCATCGGCTGCAGATTACATCGCCATGTTGCGCGAGAACGGTCTGCTCCAGGCAAACTACTTCCCGGTCCACGACGCCGAAGGCGGTCGTGGCGCAGTGATTCTCATGGGGCCGGAAGCGGATCTGCCGATGACGGCGGCGATGGAATTGCAGATGATCGCGATCCACGTCTACAACCGATTGGCGGAGATCGGCGCTGTCTGGAAGAACAACAATACCATCCTGTCCGAGCGCGAAATCCAGTGCCTGAGCTGGACGGCAGCCGGCAAGACCAGCGCCGAAATTGCCGGTATCCTTGGCCTCTCCGAGCACACGGTCAATCACTATCTCAATCACGTTACCAAGAAGCTCGACGCGGTAAACCGCACGCAGGCGGTCGTGAAGGCGATGAAGAAGGGCTACATCAGCTGATCGCCAGCGCTACGGCGCAGCGCGTCTTTCCAGACGCGCAAAAAGACCCTGTAGCACTTCGAATTGCTGCATGTTTTTATCGGGCACGATTTAAGGACACATGCAGTCGCCTCTCAGGCGCGTTCCGGCTCAGCAGCGTGCCTCCCGCGAGCGCACAGAGTTTGTTGTCTGCGCGCCTCGCCTTTGTGCGAAAATAGTTTGCTTGCTCAGAAATAGTGCAATCGCCGCTACCAGCATTTCTGATGTGCATAAGTCTCATCCACTTGAAATAACTGGGTTTTTACAAATGGCGCGGATCTGGCACGCATCATGCATGTATCTTGTCGTGTCCAGAGGGGACTATAATAAAACAGCGCCCACGAAGGTTGCGAGGAAGCAGGGCCGCCGCCCATCGTTTGTGATCCCGGATGTACGGACACGACGATCGGCCGGCGGCCCTGTTTTTTCCTAATCTGTCGCATTGGCGAACCGCTCCGCCTCAATTATCTACTGCATAATTCCTTAAATCGGGTCAGATTTGGGGATAAATTATCCGCCGCATGTTTCCTTAAATTGTAGGCGATTTAAGGATAAGAACATGCAGCAATTCAAAGTGCTACAGCGTCCTTTGCGCGTCTGAGGAGACGCGCGGCGCTGTAGTGGTTCAAAGTGTTACCGCCTGAACGACTCGAGGCGCCGTAACGAACACAGATGAAGAGGGCGGCATGCCGGACGTAACCAGGGAAACGGTTCTTGAAAAGCTGCGGAGCGTGCGCGGCCCGGACATGGAGGGCAATATCGTCGACCTCGGCCTTGTCTCCGATGTCTTCATTTCCGACGGCAAGGCCTATTTTTCGATCACCGTGCCGGCCGATCGGGCGAAGGAGCTTGAACCGATGCGCGCCGCGGCGGAGAGGGTGGTGCGCGAAATACCCGGCGTCAAGGCGGCAATGGTCGCGCTGACGGCGGATCGTAAGGCGGCACCGCAGGCTGCGCCGGTTCAGACATCGCGTCAGGTTCCGCCCGCGGCCCACGGGCACGGTCAGCGTCCCGCCGGTGGCGCTCCGGCAAAGGCGGGCATCCCCGGCGTCGGCGCCATTATCGCCGTTGCTTCCGGCAAGGGCGGTGTCGGCAAATCGACGACATCGGTGAACCTGGCGCTCGCACTGCAGGCAAACGGCTTGAAGGTCGGTCTGCTCGACGCCGATATCTACGGCCCCTCCATGCCGCGTCTTTTGAAAATCAGCGGCCGGCCGCAACAGATCGAAGGGCGGCTCATTCGCCCGATGGAGAACTATGGGCTGACGGTCATGTCGATGGGGTTCCTCGTCGACGAGGAAGTTGCCATGATATGGCGTGGTCCGATGATCCAGTCGGCTCTGCTGCAGATGCTGCGCGAGGTGGCCTGGGGTGAACTCGACATTCTCGTCGTGGACATGCCGCCCGGCACGGGGGACGCTCAACTGACCATGGCCCAGCAGGTGCCGTTGGCCGGCGCCGTCATCGTCTCGACGCCGCAGGACCTCGCACTCGTCGATGCGCGCAAGGGCCTCACCATGTTCCGAAAGGTGGAAGTCCCGGTTCTCGGCATCGTCGAGAACATGAGCTACTTCGTGGCGCCCGACACGGGCAAGCGTTACGACATCTTTGGTCATGGTGGCGCGCGCAAGGAAGCCGAGCGCATCGGTGTGCCGTTCCTCGGCGAGGTGCCTTTGACCATGGGCATTCGCGAAACCTCCGACGCGGGAACGCCGGTGGTGGTTTCCGAACCCGACGGCGAGGTTGCTCGCATCTACCGGAATATCGCGGCAAAGGTCTGGGAGCAGGTTTCGGCGGCTCGTCAGAGCAAGAGCAGAACGATGCCCGATATCGTCTTCGAATAGATTTGCGTCGCTCGTCCGAGCAGGCCAGAGCCTTTCATGTCTAAATGGAAACGATTCTGTTGGCTCAAGCGGAGTGGAATGTTTGCTCGGCTGGCGCGCGCCGTAGCCCGGGCATACGGCCAAGCCGGCCGAGCAAACAGGCCGCCGGCTTCAGCCAACCCGAAGGGCCGGGCATCTTTCCGCCAGGATCAGAGGCGATCGCCTCGGCCGTACGGCCAAGTACGACACTAGGCAATCCCCCCTGATCCTGACGAAAACCTGCTCCGGCAGAATCGCTTCCATTTAGACATGAAAGGCTCTAGGTTGCGCGGACATGAAAACCTGTGGGGACAGGCATGCGCAAAGGGCCATTGATTTTGCGCGCGTGTTGCGCCATATGCCTTGCCGCGCCTGTGCAAGGTGATCGGCTTAATGCCTCTCGCCGGAGACTGTGGCCTCCCGCGACAAACGATTAAGGATTTGTCGTGCAGGGCGGACGCTTCATCTGATGAATCTGCATTATGGAAATCGTGTGGCGGTTGATCGCTTCAGAGCTTCGTGGATTGTCCTTGTTGGCTGCATGAAAAGGGCAGCGGCATGATCATGGGGTACTGTAAGAACGGTGACGCCGTTGCCTTGTCGGCGGCGGAACCGCCGGAGTCCCTGCGGCCCGATATCGTCTGGATCGATCTGGTCGAGCCGACCAAGGCGGAAGATCTGATGATGGAGGAATTGCTGCGGATCTCCATCCCGACGCGGGATGACCTGAAGGATATTGAGCCGTCAAGCCGCCTCTATACCGAGAACGACGCCGTGTTCATGACGGCGTCGCTGGTCTATCGCAGCGACACGGAAATTCCCGGCCTTACCGATGTTGGCTTCATTCTCTCGGGCGGCCGGCTGGTGACGATCCGTTACGCGGAACCCAGGGCGTTCGGGTTGTTCAAAGCCGGCATGCATCGGTTTCCCGGAGGCTGCCGCAACGGCGCCGTACTTCTCACCCGGCTGCTCGAGACGATCGCCGACCGGACGGCGGAAATCCTCGAGCAGGCCGTGGACAAAATAGACGGCCTGTCGATCGAGGTTTTCGGCGACAAGGCGGCAGCCAGACGCCGGCCGCCGCATTTGCTCGAGGCACGGCTGCGCGATGTCGCGGGTCACCACAGGCTGGTCGCAAAAACGCGTGATAGCCTCGCCTCGCTTTCAAGGCTCTTGACCTTCGTCTACACTGTTCCCGTCGTGCAGGAAGACAAGGACAGCCGCGAACTCTGCCGCTCGATATCGCGGGACATCCAATCGCTCTCCGAGCACGCGGCGTTCATCTCGGGAAACATCACCTTTCTGCTGGATGCCTCGCTTGGCCTTATCAATGTCGAGCAGAATGCGATCATCAAGATCTTCTCGATCGCGTCCGTAGTTCTCTTGCCGCCGACCCTCGTTGCCTCCATTTATGGCATGAATTTCCGCGTGATGCCGGAGCTTGAGTGGCAGCTCGGCTATCCTTGGGCGCTGGCGGCCATGGTGATTTCGGCCGTGATACCCTTCTTCTTCTTCCGTTGGAAAGGCTGGCTTTAAGAGCCTGTTGGACACGCATGTCTCAATTGTCTGCCCCTGCCGTACACGGGTCCGAAAATATGCGCCGCCTGCTTGTCCTCGGGCTCGGATCAATCGGCGTTGTCTATGGCGATATCGGCACTAGCCCGCTCTACGCATTTCGCGAGGCTCTGCGGCCCGTTTCGCATGACGGCGTAACGGACGTCGAGATCATCGGACTGATCTCGTTAATGATCTGGGCGCTGACGATCATCGTTACGATCAAGTACGTGCTCTTTCTGCTGCGGGCCGACAACCAGGGTGAGGGCGGCACGCTGTCCTTGCTGGCCTTGTTGATGAAGACCGCGAACGGCCACACGGCGATTCTCTTCTTCATGGGGATCGCCGGAGCAGCCTTGTTCATCGGCGACGCGATGATAACCCCGGCACTGTCGGTTCTCTCGGCAGTCGAGGGGCTGAAGCTAGTGACGCCGGACCTGACGGATTATGTTGTTCCGATCGCCGTAATTATCTTGCTGCTTCTGTTCGCAGTGCAGTCGAAAGGCACGGCTGCGGTTTCGAACTTCTTCGGGCCGATCACCCTTGTCTGGTTTTTGGTGATGGGCGCGGCTGGTCTGATGCATATCGCCGACGATCTGTCGATCTTCGCGGCGTTCAATCCGCTCTACGCTGCGTCGTTCATGTTCAACGAAGGCTATGTCGGCGTCATCGTGCTCGGGGCGGTCTTTTTGACCGTTACGGGAGCGGAGGCGCTCTATGCCGATCTCGGTCACTTCGGCCGGCGGCCGATCCAGTGGGCATGGTTCACCATTGTCTTCCCGGCGCTTACCCTGAATTATCTCGGTCAGGGCGCCTTTGTGCTCAAGAACCCGGACGCGATGTCCGATCCGTTCTTCCTGATGTTTCCGAAATGGGCGCTGCTTCCTGCCGTCATCCTGGCGACCGCGGCGACGATCATCGCCAGCCAGGCCGTTATCACCGGCGCCTTTTCGCTGACGCGTCAGGCAATCCATCTCGGCTTCCTGCCGCGCATGGCGATCTTCCATACATCCGAGACTCATACCGGCCAGATCTATCTGCCGAACGTCAACACGCTGCTCATGTTCGGCGTCATGACTCTGGTCTTCATGTTCGGCTCCTCCGAGGCCCTGGCGACCGCTTATGGTATCTCCGTCACCGGCGCCATGGTCGTGACGACGATTCTGTCTTTCGAGTTCCTGCGTGCCCGCTGGAACTGGTCGGCCTGGTGGGCGGCCGGGGCCCTCTTGCCGCTGTTCGCGCTGGAATTTGTCTTCCTCGGCGCCAACATGCTGAAAATCCATGATGGCGGCTACGTGCCGATATTGATCGCGGCGACCTTCATCATAGTCATGTGGACCTGGAAGCGCGGCACGGAACTGCTGCATGTCAAGACGCGGCATATCGACATTCCGCTGGCGAGCTTCATCAAGTCAATCGAACGCAAGAGTGAGCATGCGCCGGTGGCCGTGCCCGGCACGGCGATTTTCCTGACGAGCGATCCGGAGTCGACACCTGCCGCCCTCCTTCACAACATCAAGCACAATCACGTGCTGCATATGCAGAACTTCATCCTGACGATCCGCACGGCCAATACACCGAAGGTGCCGAAGGAGGACCGGGTCAGCGTGAAACCTCTCTCCGAGCGCTTCACGCTGCTCGAGATGAAGTTCGGCTTCATGGAGACCCAGAACGTCTCGCAGGCGCTGGGACTTTTCCGCAAGTCGGGGCTGAAGTTCGACATCATGTCGACGTCGTTCTACCTCGGCCGCCGCAAGCTTGTGCCCGACGCCCAGTCCGGCATGCCGTACTGGCAGGATCGCCTGTTCATTGCGCTCGCCAGCGCGGCGATCGATCCCTCCGACTATTTCCGCCTGCCGACCAACCGCGTGGTCGAACTCGGCTCTCACGTGATCATCTGAACAGCCCGCGAAGACTGCTGTCCTCCAATGCCAGCGTCGCTGGTTCGAGTGGCGCGGCATTAACCAAACATCAAGGTTAATGCTTCATTTTCTAGGCTCGAACGAAGCGGTTCCGGCGGGCTGTCCGACCGCTTCCAAATCTTAGCTTCCTGCACGGAATCTTGGGGCTGGCCCTTCGCCGGCTTGTGAGAACGCGTGCGCAAGTAAGTATTGCGTGGAGCCGGTTGGGTGCGTAAGAGCCAGAAGTTGCGTTGCAAGTCTCGTATGTCTTTGCCGGCCTGGGCTGCGCCCGCGATGATCGGCATTGCCATTTTCCTGAGCTTCCCTTCAGCGGTCGCCTATTCCGACCTGGCGACCTTTCTTTCGGGCATCAACCGCGGCGGCGAGCGCTGGCGGATGTATCTGACACAATCGCCTGCGGGTTCGCTGCATGAGGTCGAGATGGTGTTCGCCGATCCGATCACCACCGGTGCCTTGGACGGCGGTGCGGGCGTCGCCATGCCCGACGGCAGCCACGTGGCGCTGACAGCGGAAACCAAGCACAAGGGCGCGACGCCCGACGAAGACCGCGTCACCCGCAAGCTGAAGAAGGGGCGGATCGTTGCCGTCAGCCCAGTGACGCCGCCGAAGGACTTTACCGCCGGTTCGATCCTCCAGCGCACGAGTTCACTGATGGAACCGAACTTCGACGGGCCCGAGAAGATGATTTTCGCCAAACCGCGCATCAAGGGAAAGGAGATCGAGATCGCCACGGCATTCTACCGAAAGAAGCCGCCGAAGGCCGATCCCGGCGTCTCGCCGATGCTTGCCAAGCTGATTACCAACGACAAGGTCGATATTCTTGCGACCGCCTATGTCCGGCCCGAGCCGGACTATGCGCGTGAGTCGCCCTTCGATTCGATCCTCAGGGAAGACAAGAACGCGGGCCGCTTCATTCCGGAAATCGCGCCCGACGACCATGCCTGGGCGGCAACCGCCTTGCCCGCCACGGTCTTCAGCAAGGAAGAGCAAACCTGCCTTGCCGAAGGGATCTACTTTGAGGCCCGCAGCGAGCCCGTGAAGGGCCAGGCTGCTGTGGCGCAGGTAATCCTCAACCGTGTCCGCAACCCCACCTACCCGAAGACGATTTGCGGAGTCGTCTACCAGAACAAGGCCTGGCGCAACCGCTGTCAGTTTTCCTTCGCCTGCGACATGATCCGCGACCTGATCTATTCGCGCTCGCACTGGAAGACCGCCAAGGAAGTCGCGATGGCGGTCACCGCCGGCAAGATCTGGCTGCCGGAAGTGGGGTCGGCAACGCATTATCACGCAACCTATGTGAAGCCGGCCTGGGCGAAAACCATGAAGCGGGTCGGCAAGATCGGATTGCATATCTTCTATCGCACCTATGGCGGCGGCTGGAGCTGATCGACCGCCTCGATTCCGCCGGATGACTTGGCGCCGAACGAGCAGCTTAGACCGTTCGGTTGCCGCCGATTCCCGTTGCAGCTTTGTCGCAGCTGGCCAAATTTATCGCTAAGCATTTGAAATGACGAGGAAATATTGTCCACGTCGAAGGGGCCTGCATGCCTTGACTATGCGGGTGCCTAAAACTATGTTGCGCGCGACTTCAAATGGGGGCCGAAGCGTGGCTTGAACACCGGCCGTTTGTATGACCGAGATCGCGTTTAAGACCGCGTGGGGACTGCAAAGGGGAGCCATGTGACGGAGAAACCGGAAGAAAGTCTGGAAGCGCGGCTGAAGCGCCTTGGCGACGACATCGCGTCCAAGCGGACGGACAAGTCGGACGACGTCGAGACGCGCGCTGCGGAAAGCCGGCAAGGTTACGCGGCGGCGATGAAGCTCTCGAGCGAGTTCATCGCCGGGATCGTTGTCGGGGCGTTTCTGGGCTATCTTTTGGACCACTTTGCGGGTACAGGGCCGTGGGGCATGATCGTCTTGCTGCTTCTCGGGTTCTGTGCCGGCGTCTTGAATGTGCTGCGGTCGGCCGGACTGGTGGCGACGCCGGATCAGGGAAGACGCAGCCCTGGAAATGACAAGAAGGACGGGGATGGCGCCTGAGGCGTTGCCCGAAAGAACACGGTTTCCGCTTGCGGGCGGGCAAAATGAAAGAGAAGCGCGGTGTCAAACGATCCGACCCACCAGTTCCTGGTCAACAAGATTGTCCCGATCGAGATTGGCGGAATTGACTTTTCCTTCACCAATGCGTCGCTGTTCATGGTCGCGACCGTCGGCGTGGCCGCCGGCTTTCTTTATCTGACCACGTCGCAGCGCGGGCTGATCCCGACGCGCATGCAGTCGGTTTCGGAAATGTCCTACGAGTTCATTGCGTCGATGCTTCGTGAAGGCGCGGGCAGCCACGGGATGAAATTCTTCCCGATGGTGTTCTCGCTGTTCATGTTCATCCTGACGGCAAACCTGCTCGGCATGTTTCCGTACTTCTTTACGGTGACCAGCCAGATCATCGTCACCTTCGCGCTGGCGGTGTTCGTCATCGGTACCGTCATTCTCTATGGTTTCTACAAGCACGGTCTGGGCTTTTTGAAACTATTCGTGCCGCACGGCGTGCCGGGGGTTTTGCTGCCGCTGGTCGTTGCGATCGAAATCATTTCGTTCCTTTCCCGTCCCATCAGCCTTTCGGTCCGTCTGTTCGCCAACATGCTGGCCGGTCACATCACGCTGAAGGTCTTCGCGGGCTTCGTCACCTCGTTGAGCGCCCTTGGCGCGCTCGGCATCGGTGGCGCGATCCTGCCTCTCATCATGACCGTCGCCATTACCGGTCTTGAGTTCCTCGTTTGCTTCCTTCAGGCCTATGTCTTTGCGGTGCTGACCTGCATGTACCTCAACGACGCCGTCCATCCGGGAAGCCACTAAGGAATAACAGTCGCTGGCTTCCGCCCGGGTCCTCCGGCGGAGGCACAAATCCTAGCCGCAACACCATTTCGAAGGAGTTCAATCATGGAAGCGGAAGCAGCAAAGTTCATCGGTGCAGGTCTTGCATGCCTTGGTATGGCCGGCACGGCTCTCGGCCTCGGCAACATCTTCGGCAGCTACCTGTCCGGCGCGCTGCGCAACCCGTCGGCTGCTGACGGCCAGTTCGGCCGCCTCGTATTCGGCTTCGCCGTTACGGAAGCTCTGGGCATCTTCTCGCTGCTCGTAGCCCTGCTCCTCCTCTTCGCCGTCTAATACGGACGGAAGTTTTGGCCGCGGCCTCGCTCAGGGGCCGCGGCCGCGCATATTCTTGAGTGCACCTGGAGGTGAGCATGTTTGTGACCGCGGCGTATGCCCAGTCAACCACCACTGAAGGCGAAGCACACGAACCCGCTGCGGCCGGCGAGGTGCACACCGAAACGGGTGTGGCCCCCGAAGGCGAACACGGCACGGGCGTGTTCCCGCCTTTTGATTCGACCCATTTCGCATCGCAGTTGCTCTGGCTCGCGATCACGTTCGGCCTCTTCTATCTGTTGATGTCGAAGGTCATCATTCCGCGTATCGGCGGCATTCTCGAGACCCGCCACGACCGGATCGCTCAGGATCTGGATGAAGCGTCCCGCCTCAAAGGCGAAGCCGACGCTGCCATCGCGTCCTACGAGCAGGAACTGGCAACCGCCAAGGCCAAGGGGCATTCAATCGCCGACACCGCGCGCGAAGCTGCCAAGGCGAAGGCTACCGCCGACCGGACCGCGGTCGAGGCAGATCTGGCGAAGAAGATCACCGCCGCTGAAACGCGCATTGCCGATATCAAGTCCAAAGCGCTCGCCGATGTCGGCGCTATCGCCGAGGAAACGGCAACCGCCGTCGTCACGCAGCTGATTGGTGGAACCGTCACCAAGGCCGAGATCGCTGCCGCCGTCAAGGCATCGGCAGGCAACTGAGGAGCAATGAACGATGGCTCTTGATGCGACTTTCTACGCCCTTATCGGCCTGATCCTCTTCCTTGCCCTCATTGCCTATCTCAAGGTTCCGGGTATGATCGCCAAGGCGCTCGATGCACGCGCCGACAAGATCGGCAACGAACTGGCAGAAGCCAAACGCCTGCGCGAAGAGGCCCAGAGCCTGGTCGCCGAGTATCAGCGCAAGCGCAAGGATGCCGAGGCCGAGGCCGCTAGCATCGTTGCCGCGGCGCAGCGGGAAGCGGAAATGCTGACGGCGGAAGCCAAGCAGAAGACCGAGGATTATGTCGCGCGCCGCACGGCACTTTCCGAACAGAAGATCAAGCAGGCTGAAAGCGACGCGATCAACGCGGTCCGCTCGGCAGCCGTCGATCTGGCGATCAGCGCCGCAGAGAAGGTCTTGTCGGCCAAGACCGATGCCGGTGCGCAGGATACGCTGTTCAAGAAGGCGCTTGGCGAGGTCAAGTCTCGGCTCAACTGAGACGGCAAAGTCTGAGAATTCGAAGGAAGCCCCGCTACGGCGGGGCTTTTTTTGTTGGCTGTACCAGTGTTTCAGCTTTTGTCGGCTACTGCATGGTTCCCTTAAATCGGAATCGACTTAAGGACAAAATCATGCAGCAATTCAGAAGTGCCACAGCGAACTTTGCGGGTCCGCTTCGACGAGGCGCTGCACCAGCGTGGCATAGCGGCTGCGCGTTATCGGGCGTCTACGCGCTACCAATCTGGCACCCCCTGCCGCTACTGCATGTTTCCTTAATTCGTAGCCGATTTAAGGATCAAAACATGCAGCAATTCCAAGCGCTACAGCGTCCTTTGCGCGTCCGATGAGACGCGCGGCGCTGTAGCAGGCCGAATGCTCGGCATCAAACCTGGCGAAAGGGACGGAAACTCATTCGATGCAGCGAGCAGGGGCCGTGGCTGTCGATGGCGTTTCGATGCATTTCGGTGGCATAGCCGGCATGAAGGGCAAAGCCATAGGCCGGGAACGTGACGTCGGCGCGCGCCATCATGCGATCGCGAGTCACTTTGGCGACGATCGATGCAGCGGCGATCGACATCGATCGGGAATCGCCTTTGATGATCGCTTTGGCGTGGCAGGAGAGCCCCGGCGGAACATCACGGCCGTCGACGAGCACGAAACGCGCGGTCGTGGAAAGACCATAGACGGCCCGTCGCATCGCGTCGAGGCTCGCCTTGAGGATATCGGTGGCGTCGATCCGTGTCGCTGAAGACGAGGCGATCGACACCGTCGCGGTCGCGAGAATTTGCTCAAACAGTGCTTCGCGCTGCTCCGGGCTCAAGAGCTTGCTGTCATTGAGACCATCCGGAATGGCGTCCGGATCGAGGATGACCGCGGCAGCAACGACCGGACCGGCCAACGGACCGCGTCCCGCCTCGTCCGCGCCGGCGACAGGCCAGAAGCCATCTCGGCGGGCGGCAAGCTCGAAGCCGAAATCGGGGACGGGCAGTTCGATGGGAAAAAGTGGGGAATCGGGCGATTTGCGACGTGACATGCGGGGGACCCTCGCATATTCGCCCGATTCCCTTCAAGCCCCCCGGTGCGAGTGCGGCGGTGACCGGGAGGAAAACCAGCGCCATCACAAGGCAGAGCAGGGCGCCGGAACCGAAATTTTGCATGGACAATGCTATCGAACTCTCGTCGGAGAGGAGATCGGCTTGTATTTGGCGGGAAGTCGCGGGAATGTCCGCTGACCTAAAGCAGTGACAGTTGGACTCCCATTCCGAGTGGCGGCACGAAGACATCATTCCGCAATTGCCGCCGCGTCAGGTTGAGCCCCAGGCGCTTGGAAGCAAGTTCGAAGCGCCGGCCGATCTGCCAGGCATAAGGACCGGCCCCTTTCATGCGCTTGCCGAACTCGGCGTCATAATCCTTGCCGCCGCGCATGGAGCGGATCAGCGACATGACGTGGCGGTAGCGGTCCGGATAATTCCGCAGCAGCCAATCGCGAAAGAGCGGGCTCACCTCGAGCGGCAGCCGCAACAGCACGTAGCTCGCTTCCGACGCGCCCGCTGCCTTCGCCGAATCGAGCACGCGTTCGATCTCGTGATCGTTCAGCGCCGGAATGATCGGTGAAACCAGAACACCGGTAGGGATACCCGCATCCGAGACGGCGCGGATCGCCTCGAGCCGCTTTGTCGGCGTTGATGCCCGCGGCTCCATCGTGCGCGCCAGTTTTCGATCGAGCGTAGTTACCGAAATGCCGACCCGCGCGAGACCCATTTCGGCCATCGGAGCAAGCAGATCAATGTCGCGTGTCACCATTGCCGACTTGGTGACGATCATCACCGGGTGGTTTGCCGCCTTCAACACTTCGAGAATCTGGCGCATGATCCGCCATTCCTTCTCGATCGGCTGATAGGGGTCGGTATTGGTGCCGATCGCGATCGGGCGAACCTTGTAATCGGGCCTTGCCAATTCCCGCTCGAGCAAACGCGGGGCGTCAGGCTTGGCGAAAAGTTTGGACTCGAAATCGAGACCCGCCGAGAGGCCCATGTAGGCATGGGTTGGGCGCGCGAAACAGTAGATGCAGCCGTGCTCGCAACCGCGGTAAGGATTGATCGAGCGGTCGAAACCAATGTCCGGAGACTCGTTGCGCGTGATAACCGCCCGCGGCTTCTCGACCTGGACCTCCGTCTTGAAAGGCGGCAGTTCCTCGATGCTCTCCCAACCGTCGTCGAAGACCTCGCGCGATTGTGGTTCGAAGCGGCCGGACATGTTGAGGCCGGCGCCACGGCCACGCCGACGATCGATGTCGATCCTCAGGCCCGTTCCTTTGATCATTCCTTCGGCCATCTCTGCGGTGTTGGCGGGCGCAAAAGCGCCCTGCCTCAATTGAGACAGATCGGTCATCGAAATCTCCTCGGAAACAGACGGGGCTCCGTTTCGTCCTGATTATTTTCCTATCGCAGAAAACGGAACAAAGCAAGAACAAATCTTGAGGATAGAGCGAAGAGAGATCGCAGCGGAGCGCCGAAGCAGGCGGCCTCCGATGGCTGTAGCATTTGTGAATGCGATGCGGTAGGAACGATTATGCTGACTATCATCATGGAAACACACGACAACGAAGCCGAACTTGCACAGACGCTGTCGGTGCTTGTTGCCGGCGCCATCGAGGGCCTCGTCAGCGACGTCATCATTCTCGATCACGGGTCGAAAGACGGTTCGCTGCGTGTTGCGGATGCCGCCGGCTGCCGTTTCTGCGTTGATTGGGATTTGGGCGACATTGTCCGCTCGGCCAGGGGTGAGTGGCTTATGCTCCTGGAGCCGGGCGCGCGCCCCACCGGAAGATGGGTGGATGAGCTTCTCGAATATGTGTCGCTCAACAGAAGTCCGGCGCGGTTTTCTCCCTCACGAATGCATCGGCGCCCGCTGCTAAGCCGCCTCTCGCGCAGGGTGCACCCCCTTGAGACAGGCTTCCTGATGCAGAAGCGTGATGCGATCGCCGTCGCCCGCGCAAACATGCGGCTGAGCGACATGGTCAACGTTCGTGCCGTTCGCAAACTGGCAACCGAACTGGTTCCTGCTTGGGTGGCGACCGGCAATCGACCTGCTGCGGAATAGCCGCTGGCGACTGCATGTTGCCTCAAATCGTGGCTGGTTTAAGTAGCGATGGCAAGAATGGGGTGCCCGTCTTGTCCGCGGCACCCCCCGAAGCGGCTATCAAATGACCTTGCTCGCGAAAATGGCTTGCCATGCAATCCAGAGGACGGCACGTCGTATACATCCTGCTCTTCCCCCGCCCATGTCGTCGGAAGATTTGTCTTCGCTGCGCTTGAGATGGATGATCGGTCTCGCCTTCGGCCCACCCCCAACGCCGGCTGACAGGAAGAAATCTACCGCGGTTGATCGAGGCCCGCTGTTTCGTTGGGAACAACCGCAGATGGATGAGCAAAAAACGTGATACGGGGCTGCGGAACGTATTCAGCCGCGTTTGAGGTGCTCGTCCAGCCGCGGCATGATTTCAACGAAATTGCAGGGCATGTGCCGATAGTCGAGCTGCTGCTTCAGGATGCCGTCCCAGGCGTCCTTGCAGGCGCCCGGCGATCCGGGCAGGATGAAGATGAACGTCGCATTGGCGACACCGCCGGTGGCACGCGACTGGATCGTCGAGGTGCCGATCTTCTCGTAAGAGATCCGGTGGAACACTTCGGAAAAGCCGTCCATGCGTTTTTCAAAGAGTGGCTCAAGCGCCTCCGGCGTCACGTCGCGGCCGGTGAAGCCGGTGCCGCCAGTGGTAATGACCACGTCGATCGCCTCGTCCAGCGTCCAAGCCTTCACCTGATCGTAGATCTTCTGCCGGTCGTCGGTGACGATCTCCCGTGCCTCAAGCCGATGGCCGGCCTCGCGTATGCGCGCCTCAAGCGCGTCGCCTGACTTGTCGTCGGCGCGCGTGCGGGTGTCGGATACCGTAAGCACGGCAATGCCGACGGGAATGAAGGGGCGGCTTTCGTCGATCCCAGGCATTCAGTGCTATCCTTTCCCCCGGCTGCGTGATTCCTTAAATCGGAATCGAAATAAGGACAAAAACATGCAGCAATCCAAAGTGCTACAGCGACCTTTGCGCCTCCGATTGGACGCGCGGCGCTGTGGTTCGCGCGGCGCAAACGTACCATTCCGGATGGCTGGCGGAAATACGCTCGGCGGCCTGATGCGCTCTTTCGTCGCTGTCGAACAGCCCGAAGCACGTGGCGCCAGAGCCGGACATGCGCACAAGCGCGGCGCCCGCCGCCCTCAGGATATCCGACACATCCTCGATTACGGGAGCGAGCTCCCGCGCGGGCGGCTCCAGATCGTTGCGCATATCGGCCATAGCCGATAACCAACCCTCTGCCGTGTTTTGGCCTTGCGGCAGAACAAGCGGTGGATTCGCCTTGTTGATCAGCATGCGGAAGATCACCGGCGTCGAAACGGCGACAAGCGGATTGACGAGGACGATCGGAAAGGACGGGAGATCGGGAAGGGCGGTGATCGCCTCGCCGATTCCCTTGGCGAGAAGCGGCCCGCCATCGAGGCACATCGGCACATCCGCCCCGAGTTCGAGCGCAATGGCATCGAGCTTCGCCGGCTCGACGGACGCGCCCCATAGCATAAGAAGACCACGAAGCGTTGCCGCCGCGTCCGCCGAGCCTCCGCCAATGCCGGAGGCCACGGGCAAGTTCTTTTCGAGATGGAGATGGACCGGACCGGCGGCCATGCCTCGTGACGTCAGTTCGCTTCGCAGCAGGTCGCGCGCGCGCAACACCAGATTGCCGCTTTTGTTCTCCGCCGAAAGCGGCAAGCCGTCCGCGAAGCGCCCCGATAGGGTGAAGCGGTCAGCGTCAGTCGACGCAAGCCCAATCCGGTCGCCGCAATCCGCGAAAGTAACGAGGCTTTCCAGAAGATGATGGCCGTCGGCGCGCTGGCCGACGACATGCAGCGCCAGATTGATCTTGGCGGGCGCCGCGCATGTCAGCGCGAAGCCCGGAATGCCGTCCAGATGCATGCTCTCAGGATTTCTTATCCGGGGTCGCGGGGCCCGTCTTCTTCGGCAACTCCTTGGCATCGGCCGCTGCCGGAACCTTCGGCTTCAGCGGCGGCAAACCGTTTTCGATCTTCGCCTTGATCTTCGGAATTTCCGCTTCCTCGGGCTTCAACTCCAGTGCCTGATTCCACTGGAATACCGCTTCGAGCTTGCGTCCGACCCGCCAGTAAGCATCGCCGAGGTGGTCGTTGATGGTGGCGTCGCCCGCCATCAGTTCGGCGGCACGCTCGAGCTCTTTTACCGCATCATCGAACCGGTTCATGCGGAAATAGGCCCATCCGAGCGAATCGACGATGTAGCCGTCGTCGGGCTTGAGCTCGACCGCCTTGCGGATCATGTCGAGGCCCTCGTCGAGGTTTATATTCATATCGACCCAGGAGTAGCCGAGATAGTTGAGCACCTGCGGCTGATCCGGATTGAGCTCCAGCGCCTTCCGGAAATTCGGTTCGGCCTTCTCCCAGATTTTCTGCCGCTCGTAGGCGATGCCGCGCTGGAAGAACACCGTCCAGTCGGATCGCTTCGGGACGGGACCTATAGCCGCGACAGCTCGGTCGTAGAGCTCGCCCATTTCCTTGTAGTCCTTGGCGTCCGACAGAACGCTGCCATAGGCGAGATAGTTACGGATGTTCTTCGGATCGACGTCGATCAGCGCTCTCAGGTGCTTCTTGGCCTCTTCGACCTTGCCGATGCTTGCAAGGGTGAGGCCGAGCTGAAGCTCGGAGAGGCGGCGCATCGGCGATCCTTCCGGCACGCTCTTGTAAAGCGCAATCGCCTCCTCCTGTTTCTTCAGGTTTTCGGCAATCCCGCCGAGCATGACGAGGATGTCCGCACTTTCCGGATCGAGCCGGCGCGCCGTCTGCAAATAGAGCGAAACGACGTCTTCGGCACCTTCGCGATTGAGCGCGCCTCCGATGGAAAAGAGCACCGCGGCGGCCCCCTGCACGGCGTTGCGAACCTGCTGCTCCTGGGGCTTGCCTTCCTCGATGTTCTTTCTCAGCGCCTCGAGCGGCGTGTAGTTGTTGACCATGCCTTCGCCGACGGCAATCGTGTCGAGCGCCTTCTGCTTGTTGCCCTCGCGGGCCTCGAAGCGCGCAAGCGCCTCGACCGAACGCATGAATGTATCCGGAGCGGCGCTGCCGCCCTCGCGGTCGAGAATGGCGTCGTTGAGCCGTGCGCGTGCCGTTGCCTTGTCGCCGGCTGCAAGCGCGATCGCGCCGGCGTGATAGTTCTTGAAGACCCGGAACCATTCCGGGCCCTGAAGCGCCTTGATCTGCGCCAGTGCTTCCTTCGGCCGGCCCTGGCCGAACTTCGCCCAAGAGGACAGAAGCGTGTTCATCAGCCGGTCGAGATCGTTCGGTCCGTCGTAGGCGAGGAGCTTCTGGGCGCTGCGGTATTCGCGCTTGCGGATCGCCTCGATCGCTCGGACGACAGTCGTGATGCGCTCGACGGCGGGATCGGACTTCAGCTCCTCTGCGATCTTGACGCCTTCGTCAAGCTTGCCTGCCATGAGCAGCGTGATCATCAGCCGTTGCTTGACATCGTTGTTGTCCGGTTCGAACCGCAGGGCAATCTTGTAGAGTTCGGTTGCTGACTCGAAGTCGCGATCCACGTCGGCCGTGCGGGCAGCCAGAAACGCGCCGGAAAAGGTGTCGACGGAGCTGATGTCGAAAGGTTTCGTCTCTTCGACCGCCGCCTTTTCCTCCGCATAAGCCTGATAGCTGCCGGCCACCGATGCGAGAGCAAGCAGTGCTGCGCCGCTAAGAAGGCGAAGGAGTGTATTTTGCCGCATATCAAACCTTTCATTGCCGACGGTGCGTTTACAGCGCCGTCGCTAGTTGTTCCGGATCGATCGGAGATTGCCGGAAGCAAGTCTTGAGGAACAGAATGGCTTTTTTGGCGCAACGCGGCAAGAAATTCCTAATATTGAATTGTCTGCCGGTCTAGCTTACTCGATCGATGCAGAAATCGATCACTTCTATCAGCGCTGATTTCCACGGAGAGGCCGGCAAGGGCGCCAAGGCGTCACGCGCGATCGTGCCATAATGCTGCGCACGCGCAATCGTGTCGGTAAGCCCGCCATAGCGCCGGATGAGGCCAAGCGCCTTTTCGAGATTGGCACCGTCATTGTTTCCGCCTTCGATGGCCTCGCGCCAGAAGGTGCGGTCTTCCGGCGTGCCGCGGCGATAGGAGAGGATGACCGGCAGCGTGATCTTCCCTTCGCGGAAATCATCGCCGACGTTCTTGCCGAGATCGCTCGAAGAGCCGCCGTAATCGAGGACGTCGTCGACCAATTGAAACGCCAGTCCAAGGTTCATACCGTAGGACTTCAGCGCGTTGCGGTTCGCCTTGCTGGTTGCTGCAACGATCGGTCCGACTTCCGCCGCTGCGGCGAAGAGTGCGGCCGTCTTGGCGCGGATGACCTGCAGGTAGTCGTCTTCGGTCGTCTCCATATTCTTGGCGACCGAAAGCTGCAGGACTTCGCCTTCGGCAATGACCGAGGCTGCCGTCGAAAGCACGTCGAGAGCCTCGAGCGAGCCGACATCGACCATCATGCGGAACGCTTGACCGAGCAGGAAGTCGCCAACGAGCACGCTTGCCTGGTTGCCCCAGATCGTGCGCGCCGTCGATTTTCCGCGCCTGAGATCGCTTTCGTCTACGACGTCGTCGTGCAACAGGGTCGCCGTGTGCATGAATTCGACGCTGGTCGCGAGCTTGACGTGGGCGTCGCCCTGGTAGCCGAACATCGAGGCGGCGGCAAGCGTCAGCATGGGGCGCAGGCGTTTGCCGCCGGATGAAATCAGGTGGCTGGCGACCTCCGGGATCATCTGGACATCGGAGCCGGCCTTGGACAGGATGAGCTGGTTAACCCGTTCCATGTCGGACACGGTCAGGTCGACGAGCGGCTTCACAGACGCCTGTTTGTTTTTATTGTCTTCCAGCGGTATCACTACGCCCAACGCCCGGACTCCTGTTTCATCGTCGGTTTCGACAATAGAAAGAGGGCTTTCAGGCGGCAAGAGGCGAATTGCCTCGCTTGCTTGAAATAAGACAGGAAAACAGAGCCGAATGAAGGAACTGATCCGCACCAACGACGCCGTACTCCTCTCCTTCGCCGAAAGCCTTATGAAGGACGCCGGCATCGGCTGCTTTATCGCCGATCAGGGCATGAGCATACTGGAGGGCTCGCTTGGGCTTTTGCCGCGCCGTTTCCTGGTCGCGGAGGATGATGCCGAGAGGGCACGGCGGATCCTGATCGATGCGGGTCTGGAAAGGGAATTGCGGCAGTGAATTCGGCTTTTCCGCGAACCACTTGCGGCCTTCCTTTCGGAGGGGCGACGCGATGACGACTATGCCGGAAACCGTGGACGCCTTCCACCGGGGCAGGTTTCACTTGATTCAACCGCTGGGCCAAGGGCATCGCTCCGGCATGGATGCCATGCTCCTCGCCTCGCTCGTCTCCTGCCGCGATCGCTGCCGCGTGGCCGATCTCGGCGCCGGTGCGGGTGCCGCCGGTATGGCGGTCGCCTCCAGGCTCGAGGAGGCTGACGTGCTCCTGGTGGAGCGATCGGCCATCATGGCCGGCTTCGCTCGCCGCAGCCTCGCCCTGCCGCAGAATGCATATTTCGCTTCGCGGGTCTCGGTGCTCGAGGCGGACGTCTCGCTGAATGGCAAGGCACGTGCCGCCGCGGGCCTGCCGGATGATGCCTTCGATCACGTGATCATGAATCCGCCATTCAACGATGCAGCGGACCGGAAGACGCCGGACAGCCTCAAGGCCGAGGCTCACGCGATGACCGACGATCTTTTCGAGACCTGGATCAAGACCGCGGGGGCGATCGTGAAGCCAGGCGGGCAGCTGTCTCTCATTGCTCGGCCGGAATCGATCGCCGAGATCATCGCGGCATGCGGTCGGCGTTTCGGCGGTATCGAGATCACGCCGCTTCTTCCACGCGCGGGCGAGAATGCCGTGCGTATCCTCGTGACGGCGATCAAGCAGAGCCGGAAGCGATTGGCTCTGCGCGCGCCGCTCATCATGCATGACGAGGGAACGCACCGGTTTTCTCCGGATGTGGATGAGCTCAATAATGGGCGGGCCGCATACCGCCGTCGGTGATAAGCGTGAGCGCAGAAACGGGGCATTGCGTTTGCGACGGCAGTGCATACATCAAAGCAGGGTTTGTGACGGGCAGGAGTTGAAATGGCCGGATTCTTGAAAAGGCTGATGCCGAAACGGTTCCGCGGGGAAGGGTTGACGATCCCGGCGATCCGGCTTCACGGCGCGATCATGGCCGGCGGCGGCCAGTTCCGCCCGGTTCTTAACCTTGCGACCGTGGCCCCGCTTCTGGACAAGGCTTTCTCGGTCAGGGATGCTCCGGCGGTTGCCATCTCCATCAATTCGCCGGGCGGCTCGCCGGTGCAGTCGCGCCTGATTTACCAGCGCATCCGCGACCTCGCGGAAGAAAAGAAGAAGCGCGTCCTCATCTTCGTCGAGGACGTCGCTGCGTCCGGCGGCTATATGATCGCGCTTGCCGGCGACGAGATCATCGCCGATCCGACCTCGATCGTCGGCTCGATCGGTGTCGTTTCCGGTGGCTTCGGCTTCCCGGAACTCCTGAAGAAGATCGGTGTCGAGCGGCGGGTCTACACCGCCGGCGAAAACAAGGTGGTGCTCGATCCGTTCCAGCCGGAAAAGGAACGCGACGTCGAGTTCCTCAAGAGCTTGCAACTCGAGATCCACGACACGTTCATCCAGATGGTCAAGACCCGCCGGGGAACCCTTCTGGCCGACCATCCCGATATCTTCTCCGGTCTTTTCTGGACCGGGCGGCGCGGGCAGGAACTCGGCCTTGTCGACGCTCTCGGCGATATGCGCGGAGAGGTGAAGAGACGCTATGGCGCGAAAACGCGGCTCGAATTGATCCAGCCGGCACGCAGCCTCTTCGGCCGCCGCCAACCGGGCGCGGCCGTTGCCGCTGCGATTGCAGCACCTCTGGCTGCGTCGGCGGCCGCGGGGCTTGCCGAGGTGATCGAGGAAAGGGCGCTGTGGGCGCGGTACGGGCTCTAGCTGCCCCACCCTCGCGTCTGGCCATGCGCGTAAGGTGGCTGTTACACTTTGAAAGGCTGCATCGCTTCGCCGGAATCGGGGTCGATTGGAGGAAGCGTGCAGAGGAGGAACAATGCCACAGCTTATCCTGCTCCTGATCATCGTTGTTATCGCTTGGATCGGCTATCGGAAGTTCATTGCCGACGCCGAAAAGCTGGCGCGGCAGCGTGAGCGTCTGCGCCGCGAGCAACAGACCGGCGCCAACGGAACTCTCGTCAAGGATCCGAAGACCGGAGAATACCGCCTGAAGCGCGACGACGAGTGAAGGCCCGCCCCATCCGGACGGATCAGCAAGACGCTTGACCCTTGCCGTGCGGCGTGGCACCTGTCCGGCAAATTTCGAAGAATTCGGACGTGATCCCCATGACCACCGCCTCCCTCCCGGACCATATGAACCCGAAGCGCTCCTTTCAGGCCCTGATCCTGACGCTGCACAACTATTGGGCCGATAAGGGCTGCGCCGTGCTCCAGCCCTATGACATGGAGGTTGGGGCCGGTACGTTTCATCCGGCGACGACGCTACGCGCGCTTGGACCGAAGCCGTGGCGTGCCGCTTACGTCCAGCCGTCACGCCGCCCGACCGATGGGCGGTATGGTGAGAACCCGAACCGGCTTCAGCACTACTACCAATACCAGGTGCTCCTGAAGCCGAACCCGTCGAACCTGCAGGAGCTCTATCTCGGCTCGCTGAGCGCGATCGGCCTCGATCCATTGCTGCACGACATCCGCTTCGTCGAGGACGACTGGGAGAGCCCGACGCTCGGCGCCTGGGGTCTCGGCTGGGAGTGCTGGTGCGACGGTATGGAAGTGTCGCAGTTCACCTATTTCCAGCAGGTTTGCGGCATCGAGTGCTCGCCCGTTTCCGGCGAACTGACCTATGGTCTCGAGCGGCTCGCCATGTATGTTCAGGGCGTCGACAATGTTTACGACCTGAACTTCAACGGCCGCGAGGGCGCCGAGAAGATCAGCTATGGCGACGTTTTCCTGCAGGCCGAGCAGGAATATTCCCGATACAACTTCGAATATGCCAACACGGCGATGCTTCACCAGCATTTCATCGATGCTGAAAAGGAGTGCCTGGCACTGCTCGCAGCCGGCGCGCCCGGCGATAGCAGCAACAATCGCCTGCATAAATGCGTGTTCCCCGCCTACGACCAGTGCATCAAGGCGAGTCACGTCTTCAATCTGCTGGATGCGCGCGGCGTGATTTCCGTGACGGAGCGTCAGAGCTATATCCTGCGCGTCCGTACGCTGGCGAAGGCCTGCGGGGAGGCGTTCCTGATGACAGACGCAGGCGGCGCGAACTCGAACAGGGAAGCAGCATAGTCGGCGGGGGCCGCCCCGCCCCCTCCATTCGATCGAATGATCGTCAGCGGCAGGGCCCCCGCGCACAACGGCGGGTATCCGTCAGCAGAAGACCGGCGATCGGATATACCTCCGCCGATAACTGGCCTCCATAGGTCTGCAAGGCGCGGCGCACGCCGTTCGGCCTATCGCCCTGGGCTCCGCTCGCATAGGCAACGAAGAGGGCCAGGAAGGCGATTACGTTGATATGAGTTGCGAGCGTTTTCATGATCCTGGGCTTTTGCGTTTTGAGTTGTTCAATGAGACGAATTTCGCCGATCCTGAGTTTCAGCGCCGTTCCCGGCGGAACAGCCTTGTAGTTGCAGTCAGTCGTCGATCCTGGTGGAAGGAATTGGGCTTGCACGAGCCAGGCAAGCCGCTCGCGAACATTGCTTTGATTGCAAAAAATGCCTTTCAAGCTCAAAAGCCGGTGCTAATCTCTGGCGGATTCTCAAGGAGGGGCTTTCATGATCGGATTGGCAATCGGCGTCGCGGTGATCCTTTATCTGGTTTTCGTCTACAACGGCCTCGTCAAGGCGCGGCAGGTCGCCGAAGAGGCCTGGTCCGGCATCGATGTGCAATTGAAGCGGCGCGCTGATCTGATCCCCAACCTGATCGAGACGGTGAAGGGCTATGCCGCGCATGAAAAGTCGACTCTTGAAGAAGTCGTCGCATTGCGCAACCGAGCGCAAGCCGTGCCGCAGGGCGACGTCGCCGCCAGAGCAGCCATTGAAGGAGCGCTTTCACAGGCGCTCGGCAAGCTTTTTGCGCTCGCCGAAGCCTATCCGGACCTCAAGGCCAATGAGAATTTCGCGGAGCTCCAGCGCACGCTGGAGACGATCGAAGGCGAGATCCAGATGTCCCGGCGCTATTACAACGGTGCTGCCCGTGACCTTAACGTGAAGGTCGAAAGCTTCCCGTCCAATCTGATCGCCAACGCCTTCCGCTTTGCCAAGGCCGGCTATTTCGAGATTGCCAACGAAGCGGACCGGGCGGTGCCATCGGTCAGGTTCTAACGATGCGGAGAAGGGAATTGCGATGAAGCGGCTTTCCGCAGCACTTGCGCTTGTTCTTCTCGTCCTTGTTTGGCCACTCACCGCAGCCGCGCAAGAGATCATCTCGTCCTTCCATTCGGTCATCGACGTGGCAAAGGACGGCACGCTCAGCGTGACCGAGACGATCACCGCCAATGTCGAGGGCAACCAGATTCGGCGCGGCATCTATCGCGATTTCCCACTGACTTTCGCCGACGCGCATGGCCGGCGGAGCAAGGTGGACTTCAATCTCATCTCCGTGGAACGCGACGGCGAGGGGGAAAGCTACCGCACCGAGCCGATCAACGGTGGTATCCGCATCTATACCGGCGAGTCCGAAGTGTTTCTGCCGCGCGGGGAGCACACGTTCCAGATCACCTATGAGACAAGCCGGCAGATACGTTTCTTCGACGATCATGACGAGCTCTTTTGGAACGTGACCGGAACCGAGTGGGCCTTCCCGATCGAGGAGGCAACCGCCACCGTGACTTTGCCGCAAGGCGTGAAATCCGAAGCGCTCGACGTGTTTACCGGCGGTTATGGTGCCACCGGCAAGGATGCACGGGCAGTGGAGGAGGGGGACGAGATCTTCTTCGCTACCACGCGCCGGCTGCGCCCGCAGGAGGGCCTGACGATCGCGGTCAAGCTGCCGAAGGGCAGCATCGACCGGCCAAGCACATCCCAGGAAAATATCTGGTGGCTGCGTGACCATGTAGCCCTGGTCATTGCCGGTGTAGGCCTTGTCCTTGTCGCGCTCTACTATGGGCGCGCCTGGGCGCGCGTCGGTCGTGATCCGTCGCGCGGTGTGATGGTACCGCGCTGGGATGCGCCGGATGGCATTTCGCCGGCGCTCGTCAACTATATCGACAACAAGGGGTTCTCCGGCGAGGGATGGACCGCACTGTCGGCCGCCGCGCTCAATCTGGCGGTCAAGGGCCATGTTGTTCTCGACGACCTGAAGAAGGCGATCGTCATCACCGCGACGGGCAAGGGGGGAGCAGAAGAGCTGCCGACCGGCGAGGCGACGCTGATGAAGGCGATCGGAACGGCCGGCGGCAAACTCACGATCGATCGGGCGAACGGCAAGAAGGTCGAGGCGGCGGGGTCTGCCTTCCGCAGTTCGATGGAGCGGGAACATCGCGGCAAATACTACCGCGCCAACACCGCCTATATCGTCGGCGGTGTCTTTCTTTCACTGCTTGCCTTGGCTGCGCTCTTTATCTTCGGCGATCTCAGCGAGGAAAGCATTCCGCTGGTCATTGTGCCCGTTTTCATCGCCTTTTTCGTCTCGATTTTCGCCGTCTCGTTCGGCAAGTCGTTCCGGCGCGGATCGAGCCTGGCGCGCCGCATCATGTCGATCGTGGTCCTGGCCTTCTTCGCATTCGTGTTCCTCACGATTTTTTCTGGAGTCCTGACTGCCATCGTCTTCTCGGCGACAGGGGCGGATGACCTGCCGCTGCTCTTCGCGGTTGGCGGCATCGTGCTCGTCAATATGCTTTTCTTCTTCCTGATGGGGGCCCCGACGCCACTCGGCACACGGATGATGGACGGGATCGCCGGGCTGCGGCAATACATGACGCTCGCCGAGCAGGACCGGATGAACCTCCAGGGCGTGCCGGAAATGTCGCCCCGGCATTTCGAGACGCTGCTACCCTATGCCGTGGCGCTCGGCGTCGAAAAGCCGTGGACCGAGACGTTCGACCGCTGGCTGCTTGCCGCGTCTGCAGGCGCCGCTGCTGCCGCTGCATATCAGCCGAGCTGGTATCACGGCGATTCCTTTGGCCCGGGCTCATTTGGCGACAGGATCGGCGGGTTCGCCGGTTCGATGGCGGACACCATGACATCGTCATTGCCGCCGCCGCCCAAAAGCTCGTCCTCGGGCTTTTCCACGGGTGGCGGCTTTTCCGGAGGTGGCGGCGGCGGTGGTGGCGGTGGCGGCTGGTAGTGCCGCCGCAACAGGCCAATTTCCTTGCCGGGCTTGGTGACTTTTTCATCGGAGCTTGCTAAGTCCGCCGCAACCGTCCGGAACAGAACAAAGTCCAGAGTCCCATGCCTGATCTTCTTATCGAACTGCGCTCCGAAGAAATCCCCGCCCGCATGCAGCGCAAGGCGGCGGGCGACCTGAAGAAGCTCGTGACGGATGCGCTTGTCGAGGCAGGTCTTACCTATGAGGGCGCGCGTGAATATTGGACGCCGCGCCGGCTGACGCTCGATATCCGCGGCCTGAATGCGCGCTCTGCCGATATTCGTGAGGAGCGCAAGGGACCGCGCACCGACGCGAACGAGAAGGCGATCGAAGGCTTCCTGCGCGGCGCAGGCCTCTCCTCGATCAGCGAGGCCCATGTCCACAACGATCCGAAGAAGGGCGACTTTTACGTCGCCCACATCCTCAAGCCCGGCCGCGCCGCCGAGGAGATCATCGCCGAGGTAATGCCGGGGATCATCCGCAATTTCCCCTGGCCCAAATCCATGCGCTCAGGAGCCGCCTCCGCGAGGCCCGGAAGCCTGCGCTGGGTGCGCCCGCTCCAATCGATCGTCTGCACGTTCGGTTCGGAGACGGAGGAGACCATGGTCATTCCGTTCGAGGTCGACGGCATCGTCGCCTCCAACATGACCTACGGCCACCGTTTCCATGCGCCCGAGGCGATCACCGTTCGCCGGTTTGCCGATTATGCCGAGAAGCTCGAGAGAGCGAAGGTCGTGATCGATGCCGAGCGCCGCAAGCAGATCATCTCCGCAGACGCCCATAACGTCGCCTTCGCGAGCGGCCTCGAACTCGTCGAGGACGAGGCACTGCTCGAGGAAGTATCGGGGCTCGTCGAGTGGCCGCAGGTGCTGATGGGAAGTTTTGAGGGGAGCTATCTCGAAATCCCGTCGGAAATCATTCGCCTGACGATCAAGACCAACCAGAAGTGCTTCGTCACGCGCGAGCCGGGCGCCGAGACGCTGTCGAACAAATTCATCCTCGTGTCGAACATCGAGGCGAGGGACGGCGGCAAGGAAATCGTCCACGGCAACGGCAAGGTTGTGCGCGCGCGCCTCTCGGACGCGGCGCATTTCTGGAAGCGGGACCAGGGGAACCTGCCGGATCTCGAAACGCTCGAGCTGTCCGCGAAGAAATTCGGGCTCGATCTCAAGAGGCCGCTCGACCAGCGCATGGCCAAGCTCGATGCGTTGAACGTGACGTTCCACGCCAAACTGGGGACGCAGGGCGAACGCGTCGCCCGCATCCGCTCGCTGGCGGCCGAACTCGCCAAGGTCACCCGCGCGGATGTTGCTCAGGTCGACCGCGCCGCCGTGCTGGCCAAGGCGGATTTGCGGACCGAGGCTGTCGGGGAGTTCCCGGAGCTTCAGGGCATCATGGGTCACAAATATGCGGTGCTGCAGGGCGAAACATCCGCCGTTGCCAATGCAATTGAGGATCACTACAAGCCCCAGGGGCCTTCCGACCGCGTGCCGGCCGATCCCGTTGCCGTCACTGTCGCACTTGCCGACAAGCTCGACACCCTCGTTGGCTTCTGGGCGATCGATGAAAAGCCGACGGGCTCGAAGGATCCCTATGCGCTGCGCCGTGCCGCGCTCGGCGTGATCCGGCTCATCCTGGAAGGCGAGGCGCGCCTGCCGCTTCGGCCGCTCTTCGAAATCGCGCTCGCGGGGCTGAAGGAACAGAGGCCCGAGGTCGCCGGCGATATTGCCGCCGATCTTCTCGCCTTTTTCCACGACCGGCTGAAGGTTTATCTGCGTGATCTTGGCGCACGCTACGATCTGATCGACGCAGTGCTGGCGCCGGACGCCGACGATCTGCTGCTGATTGCGCGCCGTGTCGAGGCGCTGACGGCGTTCATCACCGCCGAGGAGGGCAAGAACCTGCTGGCGGGCACCAAGCGCGCCACGCAAATACTGGCGGCAGAGGAGAAAAAGGGCACCGAGGTCGCCGCTTCCGTCGACGAGCGGCTCTTCAAGCTCGACGCCGAAAGGACCCTCCATGCATCCATCAAGATCGCGACCGGCGATGCCCGTGACGCGATCGTCAAGGAGGACTTCCGCTCGGCCATGGCGGCGTTGTCGAAACTTCGTGAGCCCGTCGATCAGTTCTTCGATGATGTCCTGGTAAATGACGACGACACAGCGATCCGTGCCAATCGCCTGGCATTGCTGGGTCTCATCCGCTCCGCCACGGGGGCGGTTGCGGATTTCTCGAAGATTGCCGGATAGCGACCGCCGTTCTGGTGCGGTCGCCGGCATGTGCCCGGACAGGCCGCGTGGAGCCGCATCGCATCGACAACCGAGAGCAATTGTCCTATCTCGTAGGACATGACGAGCGACCACCCGAGTGCAGGTGAGGGCATTATCGAACCGCTGGCCCGCGAGCGTCTAGGCGACTGGATAGCGGTTGCCGACGACGCTGTGCAGTTCGAACGCATCGAGGCCTTCTTCGCCGGTCCAGCCTACGAGCCGCACCGGCACGATACCTACGCCATCGGGCAGACGCTTTCCGGTGTCCAGAGCTTCCGCTATCGCGGCGCCGATCGCTTCAGTCTGCCCGGCAGGACGATGGTGCTCCATCCCGACGAGCTGCATGACGGCCATGCGGGCAGCGATGACGGTTTCCGCTATCGCATGATCTATATCGAACCGGCCGCCATTCAAAGCGTCCTGGGTGGGCGCCCGCTGCCCTTCATCAGCGGCGGCATTTCATCCGATCCGCGGCTCTTTGCAGCGGTTCGCGCGTTGCTACCCTCGACCGACGCCCGGATCGAAGCGCTGGAGTTCGACGACGGCCTTTTCGAGCTTGCCCATGCGCTCGAGGCCGCTGCCGGTGGTTCTTCGCCCGGCCGTCGGGCGCTGGACTACCGTGCGGCGGAACGCGCGCGGCTTTACCTGCACGATTTACCGGAAGGTACGGTAACGCTCGAGACGCTTGAAGCAATCAGCGGCCGGGACCGTTGGGGGCTTAGCCGCGACTTCCGGCGGTTGTTCGGCACAAGTCCCTATCGCTATCTCGTTCAACGCCGTCTGGAGGCGGTGAAAGCCGACCTGCGACGAGGTATATCGCCCGCGGAGGCCGCGCTGGATGCCGGTTTTGCCGACCAGGCGCATATGAACCGCCATTTCAAGAAGGCCTTCGGTCTTTCACCCGGACGCTGGCTGCGGATGGCGGGCGAACCAGCCCGGCGCTGAACATCCCGCCTCGCACAATTGTTCAATACCGCCTGCCATGACGGCGTTAACTTTGCACGACATGGCAGGAGGAAGAGACAATGGATGCGTCGAAGCGAACCTATGCGCCGGTGAATTTTCAGGACAAGCTCGCGCGATTTTCCGACCAGTGGCAGCCGCGCGTGATCGCGGAAATCAACGATTATCAGGTCAAGATCGTTCGCATCGAGGGCGATTTCGTCTGGCATGATCATCCGGAAACGGACGAGGCCTTCATCGTGCTGGACGGCACGCTTCGGATCGATTTCCGCGGCGGTTCGGTCACCGTCGGACCGGGCGAGATGTACGTCGTGCCGAAGGGCGTCGAGCACAAGCCCTTTGCTCAAGGTGAGGTGAAGATGCTGCTCATTGAACCGCGCGGCATCCTAAACACCGGCCACGAGGGCGGCGAGCGCACCGCTGAAAACGATGTCTGGATCTGAGATCGGGGATGCGGCCATGGCCGGCGATCTCGCTCTCCTTGTTCTTGCGGCGCTGCCGCTGATGGGCAGTCCGGGTCCGGCGACGCTCAGCCTCGCCGGCATGGGCGCGGCCCACGGCATGCGGCTGAGCGCGCACTACGCCGCCGGTGTCAATATCGGTACCATTGCCGTCGTGCTCGCGATCGCGGCGGGCATAACCGCGATCGTTCTCGAACTGCCGGGTATGAAGCCAGCGCTCATGGTTCTCGCCGGCGCGTATATGATCTATCTCGCGTGGCATATCGCCACCGCGCCGCCTGTTGCCGCTCAAGAACAGGGCGCAGGCGCTCCTTCCTTCCTCAGCGGTTTGGTGCTCGCGATCGCCAATCCCAAAGCCTACGCCGCGATCGGCGCGGTCTACGCGGGTAACACCACCGACGCGGACGAGGGCGCCATTTGGAAGGTTATCGCTCTCAGCGTCCTCGCAATCGCCGTCAATACGACCTGGCTCTGGTTCGGCGCCGCTATCGCAGCGATCCTCTATGACCCGCGTAAGGCGCGCATTGCCAACCTGATCTTCGCTTTCCTTTTGCTGGCCTCTGTCGCCTTACCCTTGCTTCGTTAGCTTTCGCTCTTGAAAGGACGCGTGGCGACCGTCTATGAAGCGGCATGACCGCCAAAATCCTCGTCAGTGCCTGTCTTATGGGCCATGCGGTGCGCTATGACGGTGCATCGAAGCCGCTTTCTCACCCGGCGATCGATCGCTGGCGCGACGAGGGTCGGCTCGTGACGATCTGTCCCGAGATGTCGGCTGGCATGCCGGTTCCACGCCCGCCGGCGGAAATCGCGGGCGGGCAGGCGGGATCCGACGTGCTCTTAGGCAAGGCCCGGGTGGTCGAAAAGACTGGCCGCGACGTGACGGACGAATTTGTTCGAGCCGCCGAAAATGCCCTGGCGCTTGCGCTCGACACCGGCTGTCGCTTCGCACTGCTGATCGACGGTAGTCCGTCCTGCGGTTCAGGCTTCATCTACGACGGCAGCTTCACCGGCGCGCGGCATTCGGGCATGGGCGTGACCGCCGCATTGCTGCGGCAGAACGGCATCGAGGTCTATTCCGATAGCGAAATAGATCGTCTGGTCGCTGCTGCAGGTTCCTGAAATCCTAGCCGAATTAAGGACAAAACATGCAGCAATTCAACGTGCCACAGCGTCCTTTGCGCGTCTTATAAGACGCGCGGCGCTGCAAGGCAGGATGAAGAGCGAGAGGACGAGGTGTTCCCCCAAAAGATTACGCCCCTGCTTCTCTCAGGGGCGCAATCTCTCGCCATTGCAGCGAAGGCCCGTCAGCCGTGAATCAGGGATCGGCTGGACGGGGCAGGGAACTGTATTTATATGGTTTTAGTCTAGCCGAAGTTCGAATCGGGCCGGATCAAATTCCTGTGAGTTGCCCGCGATCGAGGCTGCAACCGGTTTTGCGCGCGAGATCGGATGAACGGCGGCGGTTTTCGCCGTCTCATCGATCTCCGCGGAAACCACTTCATGCGTGCCGGGCCGGCTGAGATCGGCGCTTGCGGAGGCACTCGCCGTTGCCGGTTCGATCTTCATCGCGGCGGCACTCACGACTTCCTCGGGTGCCTTGCTGACGAAAACGACCGGTGATCCGCCGAGCCAGGCCTCGGTGCGTACCAGCTTTACCTCGCCGCCCACTTCCTTGAGCTCGACCTTGTCGGTGCCGGGAGCGATCTCGGGGACGACATAGGAGGACTTCTTCTTCGGCTGCAGCGGCGGGCAGTCCGCGCAGGAAATCGTAGCGACACTGGAGTTGACCGCCTTGCCGGAGACGACGTCCTCGATCGACGATGCGGCGGCCGTACCGGCGAGAAGCGCGAAAGCGGCGGAGATAAGCAGGGAACGCATTGGATTCTCCTCGAAACTATCGAGGGTGACGATATGCGTTTTCCCTTACCTTCCCGTCAGAAGGATTGGTAAAAATTGAATGATGCCGCCTTTTTCGCTTAATGCATGTCGCCCAAAAGTGTGCAGCTGTTTTGGGACAACGATATGCATAAAAGTAAAGACGCAAAGCGCGTCGCATGAGTCCGATTGAACACGACGCGCTTTAGGCGGTTTCCCGCGCGACGGCGCGCCAGCCGATGTCGTGACGATAGAACCCGTTTTCCCATGACACGCCGCGCAGGGCCGCGTAAGCCGCGTCCTTGGCCTCGCTGACGCTTTTGCCCATCCCCGTGACGTTGAGCACGCGGCCGCCGGTCGCGACCAGCTGATCATCCTTCATCGCCGTGCCGGCATGAAACACCTTGGTAGTTGCGGATTCGCCGGGCAGGGCAGTGATTGGCGTGTTCTTCTCGTAGGCGCCCGGATATCCCCGCGAAGCTATGACGACTGTCAGCGCCGCCTCGTCCCGCCAATCAACGCTCATCTCGCCGAGCGTTCCAGTCGCAGCGGCGTAGAGCAGCGGCAGCAGATCGCTCTTCATGCGCATCATCAGCACCTGGCACTCGGGGTCGCCGAAGCGGACGTTGTATTCGATGAGTTCCGGGCCGTTTTGGGTAATCATCAGCCCGGCGAAATAGACGCCGGTGAAGGGATAGCCGCTTTCGGCCATGCCGCGCATTGTCGGCTCGATGATCTCCTTCATCGTGCGTTCGACCATTTCCGCCGTCATTACCGGTGCCGGCGAATAGGCGCCCATGCCGCCGGTGTTGGGCCCCGTGTCGCCGTCGCCGACGCGCTTGTGATCCTGTGCCGAGGCGAGCGGCAAAGCGTTCTTGCCGTCGCAGAGACAGAAGAAGCTCGCTTCCTCGCCGTCGAGATAGGCCTCGACGACAACTTCCGCGCCGGCGGGCCCGAAGGCGCCGGCGAAGCACTCGTCGACGGCGGCGAGGGCCTCGTCAAGTGTCATCGCGACGGTCACGCCCTTACCGGCGGCGAGCCCGTCTGCCTTGATCACGATCGGAGCACCTTGCTCCCGGACATAGGCCTTGGCCGCTTCCGCCTCGGTGAAGCGTTTGTAGGCGCCGGTCGGAATGCCGTATTTCGCGCAGAGATCCTTGGTGAAGCCCTTGGAGCCTTCGAGTTGGGCAGCGGCGGCCGACGGACCGAAGACCGCAATGCCAGCGGCGCGGAGCGTGTCCGCGAGTCCCGCGACGAGTGGCGCCTCGGGGCCGACGATGACGAAATCGATCGCCGTCCGCCGGCAGAAATCGACCACAGCCTGCTGGTTGTCGACATCAATGGCCACGATCGTCGCTTCTTCGGCGATACCGGGATTTCCCGGTGCGGCATAAAGCGCTGTCAGCTTCGGCGATTGTGCGATTTTCCACGCAAGCGCATGTTCGCGTCCGCCCGATCCGATCAGAAGAACTTTCATTGCCATCCTCGCCGTCAGGTAATTGCTGCGCTGCGGTTAGGACGGCAAGCGGGGTAAGGTCAAGGGAAAAGCGGTGTCCGCAGTGGATTCAAACGGACACCGGGGTCGAGCGACCGGCCGTCCGCCATTCCTCGGCATTTTCTGCAATCGCTTCGGCCGTGGATCGCGCCGTTCGGGTCAGCGCCCAGATTCCGAGATCGTCGAGCGAAAGCGGCTTGCTGATCAGATAGCCCTGGAACCGGTCGCAGCCGGCTGCGGTCAGCATCGCAAGCTTTTCCGGCGTGTCCACGCCTTCGCCGACCACGGCCATATCCTTCGCGTGGCAGAGGGCGACGACGGCCCTGAGGACCGGCAGGGACTGTGACGCGGTCAGGTTGGAGACGAGCGCTCTATCGAGTTTGATCGTGTCCGCGGCATAGTCGATGATTTGCTGAACGGAAGTGTAGCCTGCGCCAAAATCGTCGATCGAGAGCCGGAAGCCCTTTTGGCGCAGGTCCTCGATGTTCCGGCGTAACTGATCGCTCACTTTAACGGCGAAGGTTTCCGTCAGTTCGATATCGATCGACTCCGGCTGAAGTCCATGACGTTCGACACAATCGGAAAAATAGTCACTGATCGAGCGCGAGTGCAACTCGGCGGAGGAAATGTTGATCGCCAGCACGGTGTCAGGTCCGAAGAGTGCCTTCAAATGGCGGCAATCGGACATCGCCTTGTTGATGACCCACCAGTCGATCTTGGAAAACAAGCCGGAGCTTTCCGCGATCGGCACGAATTCGTCCGGAGTGACGTTGCCGAGCATGCGGGAGTGCCAGCGCAGCAGGGCCTCGCAGCCGGTGACGCGGCCTTTCGTGTCGACGATCGGCATGTAGACCAGGTGAAACTGCTCGTCCGGGTCGAGAGAGCGCAGTTCTTCCTGTATCTGGCGCAAGCGCGTGCGTTTGTCATGGAGCGCGCGGGAGAAACGGGTGGACCGGTTCTTGCCAGCGCTCTTGGCCTGATACATGGCGGCGTCGGCATTGGAGATCAGTTCGGCGACATTGCTCGCGTCGTCCGGGCAGATCGCCGCGCCAATGCTCGCTGTCACCGGATAGCGCTTGCCGGACACCTCGAAGCCGTCGTCGAACAACGCGAGAATTGTGGCCGCGATTTCCCGGACGGTGCCGTCGCCCGGTCGTGAGCGCACCAGCACAGCAAATTCGTCGCCGGACAGGCGGGCGAAGATCGCTGTTTTCTGGCCCCGCCTTCGGGTGATGGCGTCGACATGGTCTGCAAGTCGGGTGGCAAGCGTCTTCAGGAGTTCGTCGCCGACTTCGTGGCCATGCTTGTCATTGACAAATTTGAAATTGTCGATGTCGATGAACAGCAAGCTGCATTTTTCGCCGGACGAGATCACTTCCTCAACGACGCCGGTAGCAAGCGTGTTGAAGTGTGCGCGATTGCTGATGCCGGTGAGCGCGTCCGTCCAGGAGCTTTTCTGCACGAGCTCAAGCGAATGGACCGACTGGTGGTATAATTCGCGGACGTTCCGGGTCAGGCGACCAATTTCGCCCGCCTCGTCGCGATTCAGGATTTCATCGCGTGCTCCGACCATGACCCCCATGACATTGGCGTCGAGCGTAGCGATCGGCCCTGTAATGAAGCGCCGGATCAGGAAGACGATCAGCCAGATCGAAAAAAGGCTCATCGCTACTGCACCAAGGGCAAGCAACGTTTTCTGGCGCAGCATCTGCCTGTCGAAATGCGCGTCCGAAATGGTTAGCGTCGCATAGAGCGACGGTCCGAGTGGTGCGCTTGCCGACAGGTCATCGGTAACGGCGAGCGGCCAGGGTTGGAGAACGATATCGGCCTGATATTCCTTCTTCAGCGCGGCCTGCATCTGAAGGAAGCGATCGGGCTGCACCGCCACCTGCATCAGAAGCGCGTTCGCCTTGTTGCTGGGCAGAGGGCGGCCAAGGGTGATTGGATCGATGAACTGGGAGTAGAGGATTCTGGGTCGCCCGCCGACGTTGCGAAGATAGGTCCAGTCCGTAAGCTTGGTGCCTTTGACGAGTTTCCTGGCCAGTTCAACCTGTGCGCCGTCGACCTCTGCAAATGGATCCCAACTGTTTTCGAAGTAATATTCCGTTTCCAGCTTCGAGGTCAGGATGACCAGCGACACGAAACCCATTGGGTCGTCCGAGAGCGACTTTACACTCTCCTGCAGACGCACGCCGAGCGCTGTGGCGCGATAGGTCTTATCCTTTTCGGATACGAACTGGCGCAGCGCATTGCTGTTTAGCAGAGCGTTGAGGAAACTTTTGCTCCGTCGGACTTCAGTCTGAAAAACCGCGGCCGCGTGCTCGAGCCTTTGCGACAGTCTGGCGTGTTCAAGCGCCCGGATCGAGCGGCTCTGGGTGATGTGAACCGAAAAGGCAGCGAGGAGGTAGCCGGCAAGCACCACAGGGAAGATGAGGAGGAGTGCGCGCTTGTCGAGTGTCACTGGAAATTCGCCAACGTACTGATGATGCGTCGGCGTGCTTGAACCGACTCGATAGAGAGTTCCTGCTGAAACTGGCTCTTCGCCAGTATTTCCGGAGGAGGATAGATCGCCGGGTCGGAGCGCATCATTGCGGGCAGGAACTTGAGCGCCGCGCTGCTTGCTGTCGGCATGGTCAACGCCATCGCGTTTGCGGCAGCACTTTCCGCGGAACCGACGAAATCGAGAAATTCCAGCGCCCGTTGCTTGTTCTGCGAGCCCGCCGTTGCGGCGATGCAGTCGAGCCAGGAGAGCGTCCCCTCCTTGGGAACCGAATAGTGCCAGCGACCGGGGATGCCAATTTTGTCATTGAGCACATGTTGGTCACCGCTGTAGCCGAGCGCCATGTGAATGTTTCCTCCAATCGCCGGGTTCTGGATGGAGGTGATCACATAATCGTAGGTCAGTACGGACGATGCCTGTTCCCTCATGAGGTCGAAGGCCGCCTTCAGCGTCTCGTTGTCGTTGGCGTTGATGGACGCACCGAGTAGCATCAATGGGGCCACGAAGGCCTCGTTGTGGTCGTCGAACATCGCGATGTGCTTCTTCAGCTCTGGTCTCGGGCGCATTAGATCCTGCCAAGAGGTCGGGCGCTCCTTCACGACATCGGAACGGTAGAGAATGCCCATGGTGCCCCAAAGATAGGGCAGACCGTGTCCGGCGCAGCGCTTGCGCCATTCGGGTGCATAGTCTTTGAGAGAGGGGACATTGGCCTCGGTGAGCGGTTCGAGAACGCCCTTCCTGCCGAAAAGCGCCGCACCGTTCTCTCCGACGACGACGACATCGATGTTGCTGCCCGGATCCGCCAGGATCTCGTCGCGAGCATCGCCGCTGTCATAGTTGACCTGATGGATCTTGACGCCCGTCTTCGCTGTCCAGCGATCGACGATTTCCTGGTTGATGTAGGATTCCCAGATGAGCAGGTTGAGCGTTTCGGCGCGGGCAGCGGACGCGTATGCCAGCGTCGCCAGGAAGACGGAAAAGACCGCGCGCTCTCTCATTTCATGCCCCTGCCCAAGCCCCCATCGGAAAACGGTAACGCGCAATAATTTATGAATGATTACAGAGGTTCGCGCCGGCAGGTGCGTATTTCGACGCCGCCAGTGGCCGGGCCGGAGCCTCCGGCCGGGCGATCCCCGGGGCTGTATGGACGCGTCCTATCTCGTTGGAAGCTTGGGCAGCAGCACCGTCAGGATGCCCAGCAACGGCAGGTAGGAGCAGAGCTCGTAGACGAACGCGATGCCCTGCCGGTCGGCGAAGATGCCGAGCACTGCGGCGCCCATGCCGCCGAAGCCGAAGGCAAAGCCGAAAAAGACACCGGCAATCAGCCCGACACGGCCGGGAACGAGCTCCTGCGCGAAGACGACGATGGCGGAGAAGGCGGACGAAAAGATGAGGCCGATGACCACGCTCAGCACGCCCGTCCAGAACAGGTTTGCATAGGGCAGCACGAGTGCGAACGGGATGACGCCGAGGATCGAGAACCAGATGACGAAGCGCGCGCCATACCGGTCGCCGATCGGGCCACCGAGGAAGGTTCCGGCGGCCGCCGAGCCGAGAAACAGGAACAGCATCAGCTGGGCCTGCTGTACGCTCGTGCCGAACTTCTCGATGACGAAGAATGTAAAGTAGCTGGAGATGCTGGCGAGATAGACGTTCTTCGTCGCGGTCAGGAGAACGAGGATCGCGATCGCCCACAGAATGCGCGCCTTCGGCAAGGGAAGCGTGCGGTTCGGAGCGGGCCGGTTCATGGTCATGCGGCGATGGCGCACGTACCACGTGCTGACCCACGAAAGGATGAAAAAGCCGGTGATCGCCACGATCGAGAACCAGGCGAGACTGCCCTGGCCGAACGGAATGACGATGAAGGCCGCAAGCAGCGGTCCCAGCGCGCTGCCGGCATTGCCACCGACTTGGAAGAGCGATTGCGCCAGTCCGTGGCGGCCGCCCGACGCCAGCCGTGCCACACGGGACGACTCGGGATGAAAGATCGCGGAACCGACACCGATCAGGCTCGCCGCCACGAGAAGGATCCAGAAGTGATCGGCGTTTGCGAGGAGAATGAGGCCCGAGCAGGTCGAAAGCATGGCCACCGGCAGGGAATAGGGCAGGCCCCATCGATCGGTGACGATGCCGACCGCCGGCTGCAGCATCGATGCGGTCAATTGAAACGTGAAGGTCAGGAGTCCGATCTGGACGAAGTCGAGTGCGTAATTCGCCTTCAGCAACGGGTAGAGTGAAGTTAGCAGCGACTGCATGACATCATTCAGCATATGGCAGAAGCTGACCGCGAGAATGACGGAGAAGGCGGTCTTCTCCGGACTGATGCTTGCTGTCGACGTTACTGAGGCCATGAGATGTTTCCCCGCGACGGCTCACCTGTTGAGCTGCCGGTCATCTCTAGACGGCTTGTTGCTGGCCTGCTTTTGTGATTTGGTCCATTTCTTTCGTGAGTGGGCCAAATGTCGAGGTCGAGAAGAAATTACCTGCCGCAACTGCCGGATGCGGATCATTTCAGAAGCCTGGAGTGGATTGAGAAAGCGAACGTTTCCGTCCTGGCGATTGGCAAGGACTACGCCTCCGGCTTGAGGATCCCACCACACAGCCATAGCCGCACGCAGTTGTGGTGGGCGCGTTGCGGAGTCGTCATGGTGCATACGCCGGGCGGGCGCTGGATGATCCCTCCGGGCCACGCCTTGCTCATACCCGCCGGCACGGAACACTCGGCGGAGATGGTGAGCGATGTCCGGATGCATTCGATCTACATTTCCGCTGCCGCCAGTCGCGCGGATCGGCCGCTCGTGCTGGAGATCACCGCGCTCGTCGGCAGCCTTATTGATGCGTTGGTCGGTGCTCAGGACGAAGCGTCGTCGGAGCGACGGGAGCAACTGATCATGGATCTGTTGCTGGCGGAGATCCCGCGGCTTGCGGAGCGACCGTTGGGCTTGCCTTTCCCGGAGAACCAGAGGCTTGCCTCGCTGTGCCGGCAGTTCCTGAAGGCACCCTCCGCGACCGCGACCATAGATCAATGGGCCGATCGCATGGGCATCAGCCGCCGTTCCTTTACGCGCCTTTTTCGGCACGAAACCGGCGTCAGCTTCGTCACCTGGCGGCAGCAGGCTTGCATCTTCGGCTCGCTGCCGCGCCTCGCCGACGGTGAACTGATCACCACCGTGGCGCTCGATGCGGGCTACGAGAATGTCGCGGCGTTCACGACCATGTTCCGGCGCATGCTTGGCGCGCCGCCAAGCCTCTATTTGCGCGACTACAGCGCCGCGCGTCTTATCAGACGCGCAAAGGACGCTGTAGCACTTTGAATTGCTGCATGTTTTTATCCCTAAATCGGCTGCGATTTAAGGAAACATGCAGTAGTCAAGCTGACCGATAAAATGCCATGGGAAACGAAAGCTGAATTGACCTGGTTAACGGAATCGTAGGAACACACCAAAGATAAAGCGGCGGTTGTATCACACACATCCGAGCCTTCTCCCGCGCTCGTGCCCGGCACGATCCACTGCCTGGCGAATGATTCACCCGGAGTTGTTCATTGCGTACCCGTATTGCTTTTCTTTCTGGAACATTTTTCCTGCTGGCCGGCGCGGCCTCTGCCGAAGACGGCCGCTTTATTTGGTCGGGCGATTGGTATCTGAAGGTCGGCGCCACCGGTTTCATCGGCCCGAAATATGAAGGCGCTTCGGATCGGATGTTCCAAGCGGCGCCGCTGGTCTCGCTCGGCAAAGCCGGCAGCACAGTGCGTTTCTCGTCGCGCAACGACAATATGTCCTACGCGCTCCTCGATCAGGGCGGGTACCGGGCAGGCGTCGTGGGCAAGCTGCTGTTCGAGCGCGACGAGGATAGGTCGAGCGACCTGAAGGGTCTCGATCCGGTCAAGTTCGGCGGCGAAGTCGGCGGCTTCGCCGAAGTCTATCCGACCGATTGGATGCGTCTGCGTGCCGAGGTCCGCCAAGGTATCCGCACCCATCACGGTGTCGTCGCGGACGTCGCGGCGGACGCTTTCGTCGATGTCAGCGACACAGTACGGGTTTCCGGCGGTCCGCGGCTGACGGCTGCGACGAGCGATTATTTCGATACCTATTACGGTGTGAACAACAGGGAATCCGCCGCGTCTGGCCTGAGCGCCTATGATCCGGGCGGCGGCATCCAATCCGCCGGCCTCGGAGCTGCGATCACCTGGCAGGCGACCGAGAAGCTGGAGACCAGCGCCTATGCAGAATACCGGCGATTGATGGGCCCTGCCGCCGATTCGAGCCTGGTGCGCGAACGCGGCAGCCGCAACCAGGTTCTGGTCGGAGTTTCCGCGACCTATCGCTTCGACTTTACGCTCCCTTGACGGCCTATAGCGCCCCGCGTCTAACCGGACACGGACGCTGTGGCACCTTGAATCACCCGCATGTTCTTATTCTTAAATCGGCTAGGATTTAAGGATACATCCTCCACCAACAGTGGAACGGAGCGCGGCCGCTTGACCGTCCGGCCCCGGAGCGCCAAACAGGAGTGATGAACACTTCCTCTCTAGATTCCGGCCGCGTCCACGACGCACCGTCCAATAACTGGGTCTACCGCGTCTTGCCGCGCGTACTCTGGCCCTATGCGCAGCTCGCCCGCTGGGACAGGCCGATCGGCTGGCAGCTTTTGTTATGGCCCTGCCTCTGGTCCGCCGCGCTCGCGTCGGCGACGGCGGCAAGCCTTGGCAGCTTCTCGGCCGGCCGTTTCCTGTTCCACGTTGTTCTGTTCACGGTCGGCGCGATCGCGATGCGCGGCGCCGGCTGCACCTACAACGACATCGTCGACCACGATATCGATATGGAAGTGGCGCGCACGCGGTCGCGTCCCCTGCCTTCCGGGCGCGTTACGCGCTTCCAGGCGAAGGCCTTCATGGTGCTGCAGGCCCTCATGGGTCTTCTCATCCTGCTGCAGTTCAACGGCTTTACTGTTTTTCTCGGCATTCTGTCGCTGGCGCTGGTGGCGATCTATCCCTTTGCCAAGCGTTTCACGGACTGGCCGCAGTTCTTCCTCGGCCTTGCTTTCTCCTGGGGCGCCATAATGGGCTGGTCGGCAGAGTTCGGCGAGCTCTCCCTTGCCTCCATTTTGCTTTACGCAGCAGCGATCGCTTGGACCATTGGCTACGACACCATCTACGCCTACCAGGACAGGGAGGATGACGAACTGATCGGTGTCCGTTCGACCGCGCGCCGGTTTGGCGACAATCCCGGGCCGTGGCTGATCGGGCTCTACGGATTGGCCGTCTTTCTGATGATGCTGGCCTTTGTCGCGGCGGGAGCGGGCTTCTTCGCCTATGCGGCTCTTCTGGTCGCCGCCGTGATGCTTGGCTATCAGATCCTGGTGTTGAATATCCATGATCCGCTGCAATGCCTTGCATTGTTCAAGTTCAACAGCGTCGTCGGCCTCATTGTTTTCGGCGGGCTTGTCCTGACGCTTCTCGTCCGTCTCATATGAAAAATCCTCCGGCTGGATCCGGAGGACGTGTGCGCTTCAGTTCGACCGGGCATTTCGGTCATGTCAACAGGGCGCCTCTTACGCCCAGCTCGGCCCGCCATCGGATTTGCGCGGCTTGACGGCCGCACGTGCACGGAAAGCAGCCCGGATGGCGATGAGGACGGCGAGCAGATGCTTGCGCATGCGATATCTCCTTCATTCGTGCCCTTGGCTATGGAGCGCATATGGCATGATGAAGGCGAAGCTACTGTTTCTGCGGTAACATTCGCGGCAACATGTGGAAAACCTCCGCGGCCGATTTTAACCACGTGCGCGGCATCGAAAGGGTCAAAAGACGAAGACCGGCCGCAGGGTTCGGCCGGTCCTCGCACTGAAAGTCGGTGGAAGAGGAGATCAGGTTCGGGCGATAATCTCGCGCCCGTCGATTTTCATGTGAACGCCGAGTGCACCGGTCGAGCGGCGCACGAGAAAGCGCGGGCGGCGCTCGGCGAAAAAGGAATGGCGGCGACGCGGTTTCGCCGGAGCCGTGCGGACATCGCCTAGGTGCTCTTCCAGCGGACGTGCGACGCCGTCGGCTTCGACCATCAGCATCGGGATGCGATAGGCTTCGGCCCAGGCCCGCCAGTCGGCGGCAATGTCGGAAAGGTCGTGGGCGACGAGCAGCGGGATGCAGAGATCCGGATCGTCGTGATGGAGTTCGAGCGTCACTGTAACCTCCCCGTCGCCATGGTCGATCGCCCGCGCTGCAACACCCTTGAACGCTCGCGCAGGCAACGCGATCGAAAGCGGCAGGCCGCTCGATGGTAGCACCTTGCGCAAAACAGCGCCACGTTCGTCGAGGCTGATGGTGACATTGCCGGCATGGCCGCGCAAGGCGTAGGTCGCCTGCTGTGGAAAACGCTTCGGATCGAGCCTCAGTTTGTTTTCAACCCAAGCCGGTTGAGAAAGTGTGTTGCGCATTTCAATCGCCCTTGTTTTTCCTTGAGAGCCGTTTCCGGTTTTCTCGTCGGGACTTTTCGTCCTCTATGGGCGGGAGAATAGGCAGCCGCTCTTCCGGACCGCTTAAAAATCGCGGTTAAAAAAACTTTGCGTGGCCCGATGGTTAGCAAAAGCCGACCCGTCAAGGTTTCTTCTTCGTCAACGAAATTGCCGGGATTTTTTTAACCGCGAGCGAACTCCGGAAAAGCCACACACAAGCCTCCCGCAACAGGATGTGGCGTCAGAATTCTGTTTTGGCGGGCTTGAGTCCGCCAGCAATCGACAAGGCGGCGGCATGGTTTCGACCTATATCGACTACAATCTCATCACCCGCGACATGAGGGCCAGTCTCAATCGCGTGTCGATCCAGCCGCTGGTTGCGCGCGAGGCCGAATACTACAAGACGAATATCGGCAAGGTGACGTCGGTCGATGAATTTCTCGACGATTACCGTCTCTATTCCTATGCGATGAAGGCCCACGGCCTTGAGGACATGACCTATGCGGTCGCTTTCATGCGAAAGGTTCTCGAGAGCGATCTTGCGGACGACAACAGCTTTGCCAATCGCCTGACGGACGAGCGGTATCGCACCTTCGCCGAAGCGTTCAGTTTCGGTTCTTCGACCGCCGTAGCGCAGACCGACGCCCAGACTGATGCGCTGATCGGGCTTTACAGTGAGACGATCGCGAACCAGTCGAATGTGCTCAATGCCGAGACGAATTACTACAACGCGGTGATCGATACCGTGACGGATGTCGACCAGTTCCTGGGCAATGAACGCCTTAGGACCTATGCGATGAGGGCCTTCGAGTTCGATCCGAAATACACGTCCTATTCCCATTTGAGACAGATCCTGACCAGCGACGTCAACGATCCGAACAGCTACGTTAATAAGCTCGGCAGTAACTCGGCGCTGAATTTCGCAAAGGCGTTCAATTTCCAGACCGACGGTAACTTGCCCGCCAACACGCTGCCGCAGAGCGCGGCGCAAAAGAGTGCCATCAACGAAAGCTACATCCTAAACGCCAGCGACCGCGTTACGTCGGCCGAGGCGCTGCTCAACAAGAGCTACTACGAGGCGAATATCGGTAGCATCACGACGGTCGCCGCGTTGAAGGCCGACACCCGTTTGCTGAACTACGTGGTGACCGCTTTCGGATTGCCGCCGAGCACTTTGACGACGACTGTCGAGAATATCCTGACCAGTGACCTCGACGACCCCAATAGCTACGCCAACACGATGGGTGGCGAATACAATAAGGCCTACAAGGCCATGGCGGCCGCCTTCAATTTCCAAACCGACGGCACGCTCGCCAGCGGCGACGAGGCGCAGACGGCGGCGCAGATTGCCACCACATCCGATGGCTACATGATCCACTACAACGACAAGGACGATGCTGCAGACGAGGCTTTGATCTCTCGTTTCAAGATGCTGATCAACACACTGACAAGCGTCGACAATCTGCTCAACGATTCCAGCATGATGACGCTTACGCTGCGAGCCTTCGGCCTCGAGGAGGAGGGGGACAGCTTGCGGAAGCTCCGGCGGGTGCTGACCAGCGATCTCAACGACGCCGACAGCTATGCCAATTCTCTCAAGGACGAGCGTTACGTGAAGCTCGCCAAGGCGTTCAACTTCGAGCCCGACGGCTCGCTCGGCGCGCCCAAGCTTGCACAATCCGAGGCCGAAATCCTCAATACATCCAAGGCCTATGTTATCGAAAAGAGCCGCTTCGGCACGGACGAAGACAAGACCAAGGCGCAGGAAGAGGCGAAATACTACAGTGCCGAGCTGCAGAAGATCGAAACGCTCGACGACCTGCTCGCTAACCGGCGCCTAGTCGATTTCGTGCTTGTCGCCGCGGGCATCGATCCTGAAACCGTCGAGACCAGCTACCTTAAGGAGATGTTTGCGTCCGATCTCGATGATCCGGAAAGCCTTATCAACACGGTGAGCGATACCCGCTATCGCGAGATCGTTGCTTCTTTCAATTTCGACGTCGAAGGAAAGCTTGCACGCGGAGCCGCCGGCCAAATCCAAACCCGGCGCGGCATCATCGCGACGATGGATCTTTACCTCAACCAGACCCTGGAAGAAAACGCTGGCGAGGACAATGCCGGTGTCCGCCTGGCGCTCTACTTCAAACGCATGGCCTCGGACGTCAACACGGCCTACGACCTTCTTGCCGACAGCGCCTTGATGCAGGTCGTCAGAACCGCCTTCAGCATCCCGCAGGAGATGGCGAGCAGCGACATCGATATTCAAGCCGAATACATCAAGCGTGTGATGAATATCGAGGATCTCCACGATCCCGAGAAGCTCGAGAAACTCCTGCAGCGTTTCACCGCTCTTTATGACGTCGAGAACAACACCGATGTCTCTCCCGCCGCCACCATCCTGTCAGGCAGCGGCGGTTTCGGCATCAGCGCCGATACGCTGATGCAGCTGACGCAGCTCAGGATGGGCGGCTAGATCACATAGACCTTGAGCGCAGCACCTTGTCGGGATTCATGATGCCTGCGGGGTCGAAGGCATGTTTGATCCGCTGCATCAGTTCGATCTCGATTGCCGGGCGGCTTTCCGCAAGCTCATCGCGCTTCAACTGACCGATGCCGTGCTCGGCTGAGATCGATCCGCGATATTTCAGCACGATTCCGTGGACGATGCCGTTTATCTCGCGCCAACGGTCGAGGAACGCCTGTTTGTCGGCGCCGACTGGCTGGGAAATGTTGTAATGGATGTTGCCGTCACCCATGTGCCCGAAGGCACATATACGGGCGCCGGGTATGGCTCTCATGACGGCGGCATCGGCCTCGGCCATGAAGGCGGGGATGCTCGATACGGGCACTGATACATCGTGCTTGATCGATCCGCCTTCCGGCTTCTGTGCCGGCGACATGCTTTCGCGCATGTGCCACAGCGCCTTGCGCCGCGTCTCGTTCGTCGCGATGACCGCATTTTCGACAAGACCATCGCTGACGCCCGTTTCGAGCACGCCTTGGATCATGCGTTCCGCGCTTTCCGCGGAATCCGAGGTCGAGACATCGATCAGTGCGTACCAGGGATGGACCGTCGGCATCGGGTCGCGCACACCCGGAATATGCCGGGTGGTAAACTCTATGCCGATCCTCGGCATCAGTTCGAAACCCGTCAGCGCCGTTCCGCAGAGGCTCGAAGCCCGATCGAAAAGACGAAGTGCATCCTCGACGCTCCTGAGACCCGCGAATGCGACCTGATGGCCAAGCGGCTTCGGGAAGAGCTTCAAGACGGCGCCGGTGATAACGCCGAGCGTTCCTTCTGCACCGATGAAAAGGTCTCGGAGATCATAGCCGGTGTTGTCCTTCTTCAACCGGCGCAATCCGTCCCAGATTTCGCCGGTCGGCAGCACGACCTCCAGCCCGAGGCTGAGCTGGCGCATACTGCCGTAGGCGAGCACGGCAGTGCCGCCGGCATTGGTCGAGAGATTGCCGCCGATCTGCGCGGAGCCTTCGGAGCCCAGCGACAGCGGGAAGAGCCGCCCGGCATCGTCCGCCGCCTTTTGGATATCCGTAAGGATGCAGCCGGCATCGGCCACGATGACATTGCCGACTGGATCGACGTCGCGGATGCGGTTCAGCCGCTCGAGCGAAAGGACCATGTCGGCTTTTCCCTCGCGCGGAATCTGGCCGGCCACATGCCCGGTATTGCCGCCCTGCGGGACGATCGCGGTGCGGGTCTGGCTTGCCAGGCGCATGATGCGCGAGACTTCCTCGACAGAGCCGGGCCTGAGTACGAGCGGAGTGGTGCCATGATAAAGCCCGCGAGACTCGACGAGATACGGCGCGGTCTCCGCCAGGCTGCTAAGCGCGTTGCCGCTGCCGACGATGTCGATGAAAGAGGCGATCAGTTCGGGAGAAAGTATGGTCGTCACGATCGTTCCTCGTTTTCCTGCGAACTGTTCAGCCTCTGGGCGCCGCTGCGCGCTGCAGGCGGTCGATGATTGCCTCCCCGAGGCCTTCATCAGGAACGCGGCCGAAGGCTATCGTCCGAGCGCCGCTCGCATCCGCTTGCTTCATGTAGTCGAAGAGGTTGGCGGCCGCTTCGCGAAGGTTGCCGCGGGGGCTCAAGTCCAGCACGATCGTCGCTTCGCCTTCGCCCGGAAGCGGCCTGCCGCCGAAGCGGATCAACGCCTCTCCCGTCCGCACATCCTCGGCGTTCAATCGTACGGCTGCGCCCGGAGCGTAGTGTGACGCGAGCATGCCGGGCGCCTCGATCGTCGCGCCGGCGCTTTCGGACCGCACGACCTCCCGCCCGGTGAGTTCTTCGATACGACCGGCGTCCAACCCGCCGGGTCTCAGCAGGCGCAGGGTGCCGCCTTCAACCTTGATGATCGTCGACTCCAGACCGATTTCAGCCGGGCCGGCATCGAGGACGAGTTTCAGCTTGGAGCCGAGGTCGGCTTCGACATGGGCTGCGCTGGTCGGACTGATCTTGCCGGACGTGTTGGCACTCGGCGCTGCAAGCGGGCGTCCGAAGTGAGCGATCACCTGCCGTGAAAAGCCATCCGGCATGCGGATACCGAGCGTATCGAGCCCGGCGGAAGCGAGCGCATGGACCGTGCTCTGCGGCCTTTGCGGCAGGATAAGGGTTAGAGGGCCTGGCCAGAAGGCCTCCGCAAGCCGGCGCGAAATCGGGTCGAACGTCACGTGCGCCTCGGCCATCGCCATATCCGAGACATGGCAGATCAGCGGATTAAAACGGGGCCGGCCCTTCATCTCGTAAATACGGCTGATCGCGTCGGCGTTCGTGGCATCCGCCGCAAGGCCGTAGACGGTCTCCGTCGGGATCGCGACCGGTTCGCCCTCGGAAAGAACGGCGCAGGCTTGCTTGATCGCCCGGTCCGGCTCTGTGCGTGTATCGATGATTTCGGCCATGGCGGTTCCGTTTGCCTTTTCCGTCGCTTCCTTAAAGGACGTACCGGAAAAACAGAACGATTTTCTTCGCCCATGCATGTCCGCCCAAAAGTGCGCAGCGGTTTTGGGCGGACATGCATAAAAACAAGGACCGCATGCTGCCCAAAAGTGCGCAGCGGTTTTGGGATAACGACAGCAATGCCGACCGCTTTGGGTCAAAGGCTGCGAATGATTTTGCGTAGTGCGTCGTCCCGTGCGCCCAGCATCAGGACGTTCTTCAGCGCTATCTTCGGGTCCTGCGTCCGGAAGATCAGGCCGTTACCCCGCACATTGCGGTTTATGACCATCTGCCCATCGTCGCCGCCGGGCTCGATGGCGACGGCGAAATACATTCGCGAATAATCCCGCTGTATCCGATCGAAGAAATGCGTCTCGTCACCGAGATCGGAGAAGAAGTTCGCGAAATAGAAGGCCCAGGTGATGTCGTGCGAACGCTCGAGATGCATTTTCGCGGCGGTCACATGGCAGTAGCCGAGATGCGGACTGTTCGGCAGGGTGCGGTGAAAGATCATCTTCGGGAATTGGATCGAAGAATGGAACGCGTTGATCCGCTTGTGAGTCGTCTCTCCGGCCGCCGATAGCTTCCGCCCTGTTTGCTCCGCCACCTCCTCATGCGTCAGGTAGCGCCGCTGCTCGGCAATCCAGTGCCGTCGGCGGTCGATCCGTCCGGTCCGGAGGAATTCCGCGTGGGGTGTGGCCTTTGATGCGGGGATCAACGCTCTTGTGCCGGTATCGTAGTATCTCAGTCTTGCCATCCGCGCCGGCCCATCCTTGTCAGCGAAACGAGTTGATCCGTCCCGGAATGTTAGCCCTTCAGGGTTAACAGATGATTTTTCAATACATTTGGCCGATACCGAACGCTCGAGAGGTGGTGTCGCAAAATGGCCAGCCCGTTTCGTGCCCGGGATGATGCTGCCGAAAAAATCGCCAGTTGCTTATATTTTCCGCTATCACATTGTTTACAATGGACAATATCAATCGCCACATCGAGATTTGATGAGCGAATATCGTGTCGTCTTTCCGGAAGCGGATGTCGTCAATCGGCAAATGAAACGACACTGCGCGCGCTTAGATATGGACACTCAAGGTGCCGCTCCAGGGAGGGCGGAGAATTGGGAAGCCGGTCAAATCCCGGCGCTGCCCCCGCAACGGTGGTGGAGCGAAAGCCACGGCAAAAGGCCACTGGACAGTGTGTCCCGGGAAGGCGCCGGGCGGGTCCCTCTAGGGGCCGCTCCAGAGCCCGGAAACCAGCCTTGGGACGAAAAATCGACCGTAACTGGTTGCGGCGGGCAGCCGGATCGGAGCCTTTGACGCGCCGGCATCATTGTCGGCGTTGGTTCCTGTCCTGCCTCTCCGAACTGATGAACGAGGACAGGACATGGACATTCAGAACGACATGCTGCGCCGGCTGACAAACCGCCGCGAGGGCTATAGCCTCGATCGGGCCTTCTACACCGACCCGGACTATTACCGGCAAGACCTCGAGCACATCTGGTACAAGGATTGGCTCTTTATCGGCCACGACTGCGAAATTCCGAAAGCCGGGAACTACTTTACCGTCCAGGTCGGCGACTATCCGATCGTCGTCGTCCGCGACCGGCAGGGAACGATCCGGGCGCTCCACAATTCCTGCCGACACCGCGGTTCGCGCGTCTGCACGCAGCACAAGGGATCATCGGCCAAGCTCGTCTGTCCCTATCACCAGTGGACCTACGAACTGGACGGCAAGCTGCTTTTCGCGCGGCAGATGCCCGAAGGCTTCGACCCGGCTCAGCACAGCCTGAAGCCGGTCCATTGCGAAACGATTGGCGGCTACATTTTTATCAGCCTCGCCGACAAGCCGACGGACTTCCAGCCGTTCCGTGAAACGGCCGCAGCGTACCTCGCGCCGCATCGCCTTGGCGAAACCAAGGTCGCCTATGAGAGCACGATCGTCGAGAAGGGCAATTGGAAGCTTGTCTGGGAGAACAACCGCGAGTGCTATCATTGCGCCGCCAACCATCCGGAGCTTTGCCGCACCTACCCGGAAGCCCCGACCGTGACGGGTGTCCAGGGTGCGATGAACGATCCGGAGATCGGCACCCATTGGGAAAGGTGCGAGGCAGCGGGCCTTCCGAGCACCTTCAGGATTGCGTCGACCGGCCAGTTTCGGATGACGAGGATGCCGCTGATCAACGGCGCTGAGAGCTATACCATGTCCGGGCAGCCGGCCGTCCGCAAACAGCTGTCGGCGGGCGTCAACGAGCGCGGGATCGGCACGCTCTTGCTCTTCCACTACCCGACCACCTGGAACCATGTGCTCGGCGATCACGCAATCACCTTCCGCGTGCTGCCGCTCGGGCCAGAACTGACGCAGGTCACCACCAAATGGCTGGTCAGCAGGGATGCCGTCGAAGGCGTCGATTACACCATTGAGGATCTTACCCACGTCTGGACCGAGACCAACGACCAGGATCGCCAGATCGTCGAGGAAAACGCCTTTGGTATCCGCTCACCAGCCTATGAGCCGGGCCCCTATTCGGCCGAGCACGAGGGCGGCGTGATGCAGTTTGTCGAATGGTACTGCAATTTCATGCAGGGCCGGCTCCAGGGCGATGCCGCTCCTCTCTCGCGGGTGGCATGACCATGGAAATGGGTTCCTCCTTCCGCCATTTCGATGAGTTGCACCCATGGATCGATCGGCAGCATCTGCTTGAATGCATATCGGCCGTCGTCGAGACCGCAGACGTGATGACCTTCACCTTCCGGTCGGACAAGCCGGCTTGGTTCCGCTATCTGCCAGGGCAGTTCGTCACGCTCGAACTGCCCGTCGGCGAGGAGTCGGTGATGCGCACCTACACGCTGTCATCCTCGCCATCACGCCCGCTCTCGGTTGCCGTCACCGTCAAGGCGCAGCCGGAAAGCATCGGCACGCGCTGGATGTTCGACAATCTGAAGCCGGGCATGAGGCTGAAGGCGCTCGGGCCGCTCGGGGATTTCAGCTTCGTTCGCCATCCGGGTGAGAAATACCTATTTATCTCGGCCGGCTCCGGTGTCACACCGATGATGTCGATGACGCGGTGGATGGCGGACTGCGCGCCCGACACCGACGTCACCTTCATTTCCTGCGCGCGTCGGCCGGAGGACCTCCTGTTCCGCTCCGAGCTGGAGGTTCTCGCCCGCCAGATGCGGCGATTCAATCTCGGTTTTCTCGTCGAAGGCCATGAGGCGCGCCATGGCTGGCATGGGCTGCGCGGTCGCATCGATGCGACGAAATTGCCTCTGCTCGCGCCTGACTTCCTGGAAAGGACGGTCTTTTGCTGCGGGCCTGAACCCTTCATGCGTGGCGTCAGGGAGATGCTGAAGGGTGCCGGCTTCGATATGGCGCGCTATCACGAGGAGAGCTTCCAGCCCGCCGCTGCACCGGCGGCCGAGGAGCTTGCCGTACGTGCCGGTGCCGGAGCTTCGACGGAGGCGGCTCGAGTAACCTTCACCATGAGCGGCAAGGACGTGACTGTGGTGCCGGGCCAAACGATCCTGCAGGCCGCCCGCGCCAACGGCGTCAGGATCGGTGCCGCCTGCGAGGGCGGCATTTGTGGCACGTGTCGCGTGATGAAGGTCGCCGGCGACGTCGAGATGAACCACAATGGCGGCATACTCGATGACGAGATCGAGGAAGGCTACATCCTTGCCTGCTGCTCGCGCCCGCTCGGCGACGTGCAGATCGAGGCTTGACGGGAGGGCCCGTCAGCGCCGCTCGGCCTGATGGGGCAGGTGCGCTTCGGCAGCTCTGACGGCGATCGAGCCGGTAACGGTCATGTCAACGCCGCTACCCGACTTGCTCGCGGCCGTCGCGCGGCTGACGAGCAAGGCAGGCCGCTCGAGGGAGACAGCCGCCTTGGCGCTGGCCGTCGGCGCTGTCCCACGCGTCGCCGCGGCGACAACGGTCAACACCGGCGGTTTCTCGGGCAGCAGGGCGCCCTGCGCCCAGACAGCCTTCAGCGCGGACGCCGACACCGCCGCGACATTCACGTCGATATCGTCGAGCGTGCCGGGCACCCGGTAAGGGCAGCGCCGCTTGCCGCAATTGTGCGACGAGGAGAATTGCCAGAGGGCATAGCTGTCCCAGTTCCCCATCGGGAAGACCTTGCGGATGTCCGGCTTGTAGCGGGCGTACCAGAGCGGAAGACGCGACAACAGCCGGTGCTTGTGGCGGTTGGCGGCGATGTATTTCGCGGTGATGTGATTGGTGTAAAGGATGGGATAGCGGCCGGTGCGGGCCTTGATATGCCCGGCGAAGATGGCAGCGTCTTCCAGCGACATGTATTTTTCCGGATCGATTCCCTCGATGTCGAGGACCATCACCTCGTCGTCGCGGGGATTGGCGTAGTCTAGGAAATGATTGGCCTGATCGACAGGGTTGGCGGGGCGGGCCAAATGATAGGCACCCCAGAGCAGGCCATACGAGCGGGCGATCATTCGGCGTGTCTGGTAGAGCTCGCGGCTGACGGCGTATTTGCGCCACATCGTCTTGCAATGGGCGACCGTGTCGCCGCCATGGTCTCCGGTGCAGGAAAAACTTTCAGGCAGACCGTCGGAGGCTTTCGCGATGAAGCCGGCGATGCGCTTGTCCTTCAGCAGCGCTTCCCAGTCGATGCTGTTCATCTCATAGGCATCGACGATGAGGGCGTTCTGCCGCTGTTTCCAGGGTTCGAGATCACGCGCGTGAACATTCACCGCCGCGAAGGTCAGACCCAGAAGGGCCACCAGGCGCAAGATCGTCCCCGAAATCGAGAGTCCCCGCTTTTCCATTCACTGAGATTGCCGACATTAGCGTTAAAAGGTCGTAAATCTCAGCCCCGTGTCGATCCTGCGCGAGACGATCGCTCCTGTACACAGACCTCTAGCAGAAGCGTCACGCGCAAGTTCGGCTCTGGATTGTGGCGCTACCGGCGCCGTTCTGATCGGGAAAATCCTTGCCGACACGGTTTTCATCCCCCATCCGTGCACTAAGTTTCACGATGGCGAAGGCGCAATCGCCGGCTGCATGTCCCAAAAAGAGGGAACAAAACCCGGTACTTATGCGATCAACCCGCCGTTGATTTCGGGCTTTCGATGATGGAGGAAACCATGAAGACAATGACTGGCAAGTGGCCATCGGCGGCGTTCGCCGCCTTGTTGCTGGCAACGTCCGCCGCACCGTCGCAGGCTTTCACACCCTCGCCTCCAAGGATCGAAACTGAGAGCGATGTCACCGACGTGCAATATCGGCCGCGCGGATATTATCGCTACGGGGACCGCTATTACTACAACGGCTATCGCGGCTATCGTTATTATCGCCCCGGTTATCGCTACTACGATGGCTGGTGGTACCCAAGGGGAGCCTTCGGCACTGGTGTGATTATCGGCGGGCCGATCGCCCCTCCACCGATCGCCCGTCCGCCGGTTGTTCGCTACGGCAATAGGCACGTCGAATGGTGCTATGCCCGTTATCGCTCCTACAGGGCCTATGACAACACCTATCAGCCCTATGGCGGCCCGCGACAGCAGTGCTATTCGCCCTACAGCTAAAATCGGCTGCAGGCCTAAGAAAGGCAGGGGCCGGAAGTAAGCCGGCCTTTTACGCTGGATCGACGCAGGTGGAAGACCGGTCCGCTCCGCAACAACGTGCTACAGAATGCCGATGCGGCGAAGAATGAGCCAAGCAAGGCCCATGGAGAAGGCGATGATCAACGCCGCGTAGAGCGTGCCGCCACCATCGGCGAAGGGCAGGGCTCCCGTATTCATGCCGAAGAAGCCCGTCACCAGCGTCGGCGGCAGAAGGAACGCTGTCATCAGCGACAGGATATAGAGATGCCGATTGGTCTCCGACGAAATCTTGCTGTCGATTTCCTCGTGGAGAAGCCTCGCGCGTTCCTGGAGCGCGAAGACATCCCGGTCTACCGCCTCCAGCCGGTCGGAGAGCCGTTCGGCCGCATCGATGAAACCCGGCGGCACTTCGTCCTCCTCCGATGCCCCGGCGCGCCGCAAAAGGGCGAGAATGGTCCGCAAATGCCGATGCAGTCGCACCACGGTCCTGCGCAGCGGTGCCAGCCCCGGCTGCTGCCTATGGCCCGCTTCGCCGTAGACATGATCCTCGATGACATTCAACTCTTCGGTCAGTTCCAGGACGAGCGTGATCAACGTTCTCTGGAACTCGACGACCAGCATTTCGAAGAGGTCGATCGGCCGGTTACATTTGGCGCTTTTCTCGACGGCCGCCTTCACGCGATCGAGGCTGCGCAGCGGATGCAGCCGCGTCGTGATGATGATCTTGTCGCTGACCGCGAAATGCAGCCAGCCGATCGTTTTCGTGACCTCGTCGAACGTGCGCTCGAAATCCACCAGCGTTCCATGGACGACATCCTCGGAAACGGTGATTGCCGCCTGTGTATCGTGACTGGTCAGCGTGGCAATCGCGGCCTGCGGCAGGTTGCTGATGCGCTCGATCAGGGCGGGCGTGCGCGCATCGCTAAGCGCCAGGTGCAGCCAGACCCAGCCGTCGCCTGCCGAGAGGCTCTCCACCGAGGCGTCGGCGGCGATGCGCTGGCATCGGCTTTCTCCCGGTATGAAGCGGTAGGCCCAGACAAGGCCCGGTATCTCGGGAGAAATCAGGTTCATCGCAGCGCCTTGGCTAGAGCGGGTGAGGAAAGTGTGAGCGGTTTCCCGCCCGCATCCCGCTCTAACTTATTAGAATCGAGCGCTTTTACGATTGGGTCGATTCGGCCCAAATGATCGTGGGTCTAGGGCAATCCGGACTCGGCTTCTAATCGCCCGCGATGACAGTTTTGTTACAATCCTAGGGAGCTCGAACGGACTGCAATTGACGTTGACGTTTACGTAAAAATCAATAGTGTTCGGTTCGAAGAAGGAGCGCAGCGGGGTCGACAATGCCAATGGCTGCACGGGGAGGATCATCATGTACAAAGCACCCGTCGACGAGATCGCATTCACGCTGAAGCACGTGGCCGGCATGGCCGAGGCCCTGGACGCCGGTGTTTTCGGTGAACTCGGTGAGGATCTGGTCGATGCGATTCTTGCGGAAGCCGGGCGTTTTGCGACGGAAGAGGTGGCCCCTCTTGGTGATGTCGGTGACCGGCAGGGCGCGCGGCTCGTCGACGGCGTGGTCAAGACGCCGGAAGGGTGGCGCGATCTCTATCACAACTGGATCGGCGGCGGCTGGAACGGACTGACGGCGCCGGAAGCCTTCGGGGGGCAAAATCTGCCGCACATGCTGCATGTCGCCGCGATGGAGATGTGGAATGCCGGTTCGATGGCTTTCGCGCTTGGCCCGACGCTGACGATGGGCGCCGTCGATGCCCTGGAGAAGCACGGCTCCGAAGCGCTGAAGGCGACATATCTCGCGAAAATGGTTTCGGGCGAGTGGACCGCCACGATGAACCTGACGGAGCCGCATGCCGGCTCCGATCTCGGTGTGCTCAAGACCCGGGCCGAACGTCGCGACGACGGCACTTATCGCATCTTCGGCCAAAAGATTTTCATTACCTGGGGCGAGCACGACTTCACCGACAACATCGTCCATCTCGTGCTCGCGCGCCTGCCGGACGCGCGCCCCGGCACGAAAGGCATTTCGCTGTTTCTCGTGCCGAAGTTTCTTGTCAACGCCGACGGCTCGCTCGGGGCCCGCAACGATCTTTTCTGTCATTCTCTCGAGCACAAGCTCGGTATCCACGGCTCGCCCACCTGCACGATGATCTACGGCGACGGCAAGTTCGGCGATGAAAAAGGTGCGGTCGGTTATCTGGTCGGCGAGGAAAACCGTGGGCTCGCTTGCATGTTCACGATGATGAACAACGCGCGCCTGGCCGTCGGCATGCAGGGCGTCGCAATCGCTGAAGCCGCAACCCAGAAGGCGATCGACTATGCGAAGGAACGCACGCAGGGGAGAGCTCCCGGATGGAGCGGCGAGGGCATGAGCCCGATCATCGAGCATCCGGATGTCGCCCGCATGCTGCTGACCATGAAGGCGCTGACACAAGGATCGCGGGCGATCGCCTATGCCTGCGCCCACGCAGTCGACATGGCACATGCTTGCAAGGGCGACCAAGCCCGCCATTGGCAGGAGCGGTCGAGCCTGCTGACGCCGATCGCAAAGTCCTTCGCCACCGATGCCGGCGTCGATGTGGCGTCCCTGGGCGTCCAGGTGCATGGCGGCATGGGCTTCATCGAGGAAACCGGGGCCGCCCGGTACCTCCGCGACGCACGCATCGCGCCGATCTATGAAGGCACCAACGGCATCCAGGCGATCGATCTCGTAACCCGCAAAGTGCCTTTGTCCGATGGCGCCCATGTGCGCGGCTTCATTGCCGAGCTGAGCGAGATCGCCGCCGCTGTCAGGACCACGAACCGGAAGGGGTTCGGCGAGACGGCGGTGCGGCTCGATGCTGCGATCGCCGATCTCTCCGACGCGACCGAATGGCTGCTGGCTGCGCTGGGCGGTGGAAAGCTTACCGATGCGCTGTCCGGTGCCACCGCCTATCAGCGGCTCTTCGGCCTGGTGCTGACAGGCGCCTATCTCGTCAAGAGTGGGATGGCAGACGCCGGCGACGGAAAGCAAGATGCGCGCATCGCGCTTTGCCGGTTCACTGCGGAGAACCTGCTCGCAGAAACAGGCGCTCTGAAGGATCGCGTCGTCAGCGGTGCGGAAAGCCTTGCGGCCGCGCGCGTCGCTCTCGATTGAGGAAGGGGAACTCATGACCGATCATGTGCTTGTAGAACGCCCGGAGGCCTTCCCCGGCGTCCAGATCATCCGCTTCAACCGGCCGGAAAAGAAGAACGCCATCACGCGCGAGATGTACGCGAAGATGACCAAGGCGCTGACGGTGGCCGGAACGGATCCGGCTGTCCTAGTCACTGCCTTCCTCGGTACGGAAGGATGCTTCTCCGCCGGGAACGACATGGCCGATTTTCTCGCCTTTGCCGTGGGCGGGACAATGGGGACCGAGGTGCTCGATTTCCTGCGGGCACTCGCGGGTGCGAGAAAGCCGGTCGTATCCGGCGTCGACGGCCTAGCGATCGGCATCGGTACCACCATCCATGTCCATTGCGACCTCACTGTTGCTTCGGCCCGATCGGTCTTCAAGACACCGTTCGTTGACCTCGCGCTCGTGCCTGAAGCGGCATCCAGTTTGATCGCGCCGCGCATCATGGGGCACCAGCGCGCCTTCGCGCTTCTCGCCGCTGGAGAACCGCTGGAAGCCACCGATGCCTTGCAGGCCGGGCTGATCTGGAAGATCGTTGCACAGGATGCGGTCGAGGAAGAGACACTCTCGCTCGCCGCGCGCCTCGCCAGGAAGCCGCCGGAAGCGCTGCGCATTGCCCGTGATCTCATTCGTGGGGATCGAAGTGACGTTCTCTCCCGCATCGACGACGAGGCTCAGCATTTTGCGGCGCAGTTGAAGAGTGCGGAAGCGCGGGCGGCTTTCCAAGCCTTCGTGCGTCGCTAAAGCGCGTCGCGTTTAATCGGACTTATGCGACGCGCTTTAGGTCATTGCTTTTATGCATGTCGTTGTCCCAAAACCACTGCACACTTTTGGGCGACATGCATTAGTTCCGCTGCGATTTCGAGCCGCTTCCGATTGCCACCGACATCCTGAATTTGCATATATCAATTTTAATTTGTTCTTAAATAGCAGCCGCTAGCGTGCAGCCTCAGTAGGCCTTCCCTGGACCATCCCCCTCAAAGTGGAAACACGAAAGAGGCGGACAAGATGTTCCGAAGAAGAGCGCCGGGCGTCCCTCAGAAGTGGCGGGCGCCTGTCGCGCGGGCGGCCCCCGGCCGCATGAGGCATGGCCGGTCTTGCCTTCGCGGCATGTCCATCACTTTCCCGCAATTCCGTTTGTCGCTTGCCGCGACCGATCCGCTATGCGCGGGAAATCTCACGAGCTCATGTCCGGCGAAGGACGCCGGCCACTCCAGAGGAGCCCTTCCTTGTCCAAACGATCGAATCTCATGACGCGCATTCTTGTTGCCGCGTCCTGCGTTGTCGTCGGCGCCTTTGCAGGCTTTTCCGTCTATATCGATACGCTACAGAACAGCGCGGCGACAAAGGCCGTCGAGGAGAATATCGCCTCGTCCGGCAATCAGGCGGCGACAAGCGTCGCCAACTGGCTGAACGGCCGCGTGACGCTGACGGCCATGGCGGCGGATGCTGCCGGCCGCGTCGGCGACGAAGCCGCCATTCAGGGTGTCTTGAAGAACGATGTTCTCACCGCCGAATTCATCTCCACCTATGTCGGTAACGAAAGCGGCAAGTTCATCACCTGGCCCGAAATGCCGATGCCGGAGGATTACGATCCGCGCCAGCGCCCGTGGTATCAACAGGCCGTCAAGGCCGATGCTCGCGTGCTGACCGAACCCTACATCGACGCCTCCAGCGGCGATCTCATCATCAGCGCCGCAGTGCCCGTCAAGCATGATGGCAAGCTTTATGGCGTGGCCGGCAGCGATTTCTCGCTGAAGACGCTCGTCTCCATGGTCAACTCGATCGACGTCGGCGGCGAAGGTTTCGCGTTCCTTGCCAGCAGGGATGGTCAGATTCTCGTTCACCCGGACGCCAAGCTGGTGACGAAGACGCTCGCCGACGCCTTTCCGGTCGGCACGCCGAAGATCGGCAGCGGCATCGTCAACACCGAGCTGGACGGCAAGCCGATGCTGGTCAGCTTTGTGCCGGTCAAGGGGCTCCCCTCGGTCGAATGGTATGTCGGCTTCGTCGTGGATGCGGACGTCGCCTATTCGACGATCAGTGAGTTCCGCATCGCCGCTACCGTTGCGACGATCCTGGCCGTCGGTGTCATGATCGCTTTCCTCGCAACGCTGCTCAGCCGCCTGGTCATCCGGCCGATCACCGAAATGACCGGCACGATGGAAAAGCTCGCCGCCGGCAACATTGAGGTCGAAATTCCCTGCGAGGGTCGTCGTGATCAGATCGGGTCGATGGCAGCAGCCGTTGCCGTCTTCCGCGCCAATGCCGCCGAGCGTGTGCGGCTCGAGGACGAAGCGGATGCCAACCGGTCGCTCTCCGAACGCGAGCGTCTGGACCGCGAGGCCCAGAAGGCGCGCGATGCGGCGGAAGTGCAGCACGCGGTCGATGCGCTTGCGACCGGCCTTGGCCGGCTTGCCAACGGCGATCTCGCCTTCCGCATCGACAGCCCCTTTGCCGATCGCCTCGACCGTCTGAGGGCCGATTTCAACAATTCGGTCGCCAAGCTGCACGACACGCTCCGCGCGGTCGGCGTCAACGCCCGTGCGATCGATGCCGGCGCCAGCGAGATCCGTTCGGCCGCCGACGATCTTGCCCGCCGCACGGAGCAGCAGGCGGCTTCGGTCGAAGAGACCGCGGCAGCGCTCGAGGAGATCACCACGACGGTGAAGGACTCCGCGCACCGGGCGGAAGAGGTCGGAGCACTCGTCGCCCGCACCCGCGCCGGCGCCGAGAAATCCGGTGAAGTCGTCCAGAACGCTGTCCAGGCGATGCATGCGATTGAGAAGTCGTCCGGCGAGATCTCCAACATCATCGGTGTCATAGATGATATTGCCTTCCAGACCAACCTCCTGGCGCTGAATGCCGGCGTCGAGGCGGCTCGTGCGGGCGAGGCCGGCAAGGGCTTTGCCGTCGTCGCCCAGGAAGTGCGCGAGCTCGCCCAGCGCTCGGCCAATGCCGCGAAGGAGATCAAGGCGCTGATCACGACCTCCGGCGACCAAGTGCGCTCCGGCGTGACGCTGGTCGGCGACACCGGCCGGGCGCTGGAAGCGATCGTCGCGGAGGTCCAGGAGATCAACAAGCATGTGAGCGCGATCGTTATTGCAACGCGCGAGCAGTCCACGGGTCTGCAGGAGATCAACACCGCCGTCAACACCATGGATCAGGGCACGCAGCAGAACGCGGCGATGGTCGAGGAACAGACGGCGGCAAGCCACGGCCTTGCCCAGGAGGCGGCAGCACTCAACGCGCTGCTCGCTCAGTTCAATCTGGGAGACGCGCAGGCGGCTGCCCACACCAGCGCCACAAGCTACCGCCGCCGCGCGGCCTGATCAGAGGCGACTAGAAACTTTTTGGGCCCGGCATCTTGCCGGGCCTTCCTCATTTCTGGTGTTTTTCCAGCGTCGCCACTGCCTCGACATGCGCTGACCAGAGAAACTGGTCGATCGGCGTCACCGACGTGATCCTGTATCCCGCAGCGGTGAGGATTGCGAGATCGCGCGCAAGCGTCACTGGATTGCATGAAACGGCAGCAATCTTCTTCACGCCCGAGCGGGCGAGCTCGTGGCATTGAGCCTCGGCACCGGCACGCGGCGGATCGAACACGACGGCGTCGTAGCCCTTCAACTCCTGCGCCATCAGTGGCCGGCGGAAAAGATCGCGCTTCTCGACCGTGACCGGCTTCAGGCCTTGCGTGTTGCGCGCGGCAAAGTCCAGCGCTTTCAACGCTTTGTCGTCACCTTCGACGGCGTGCACGCGCGCTCTTTGCGCGATCCTGAGAGCGAAGGTGCCGATGCCGGAGAAGAGATCGGCGACGTGTTTGGCCTTGCCGAGATGCTCAAGCACGAGCTTTGCCATCGCCTCTTCGGCCGGCCTCGTCGCTTGCGCGAAACTTCCCGGCGGCGGTGAGACGGTTACGCCGCCAAAATCGATCGCCGGTTTTACGGGTTCGACGATGATCTCGCCGTTGAGGCTGACGCGGGCAATGCCGCGCTCTCCGAGCACTGCCTCGACCGTCAGGCGCCGTTGCCGGTCGGCGAGCTTGATGCCCTCAAAGGCGAGATCGAGGCCGGAACTGGTTTCGAGCACCGTAATGCGGAACGGCTCGGCATTCGTCGCCATTGCGGCCGCGATCTTGCGTATGGTTGCGAGCCGGGAAACGATGCCCGGGCTCGTGATGGGACATTCGCTGATCGCGACGATGTGATGGCTTTCTGCCTGGTTGTAGCCGAGCAGCATTTCCTTCTCGGTGCGCCGCGCGGTGAACACGGCGCGCCGCCGCTCGCCTGGATGGGCGATCACCAGCGGCGCTACGTCCGGCGTCAGGCCCTTCGACTTCAAGGCATCGATCACGAGACTGCGCTTGAAGCCGTGATAAAGATCGTCGGATGCGTGTTGCAGCGTGCAGCCGCCGCAGGTGCCGTTGACGCCGTCCGGGCCGAAGTGCCGACATTTCGGCTCGACGCGGTCGGGGGAGGCCTCCTTCACCGAGATGAGCGTGCCATGTGCCTTGTTGACGGCCAGCGCGACGGTTTCGCCGGGCAGCGTGAACGGCGCATAGACCGGCCCCGCTTCGGTCTGCGCGATACCGTCGCCCTGTGCGCCAAGGCGGGCGATCGTGACGGTTTGCGTGCTCATGGCTTCACACCGGCAAGGAGGAATTCTGCGTTGCCATCGCCACCGGCGATGGGGGACGGAATGAGACCGAGGCTTCGCCAGCCCATGTCCTGCACTAGCCAGCGCTCGAGTTCGCCGGCAACGGCAGGGGCGCTCTCCGGATCCTTGAGCAGCCCGGCCTTGCTGATCGCCTCGCGCCCCGCCTCGAATTGCGGCTTGACGAGCAGAACGCAGTGCGCACCGGGTTCGGCCATGCCGAGCGCGGGCGGGAGCGCCAATTTCAGAGAAATGAAGGAGACGTCGGAGACGACGAAGGTGATTGCATGATCGCCGACGTCCGCGATCGTCATCGCCCGGGCGTTCAGCCCTTCGATATTGGTGACGCGCGGATCTTTAGCAATGCGCGGATGCATCTGCCCATGGCCAACGTCGAGGGCCACGACATGGTGAGCGCCGCGCGTGAGCAGTACCTCGGTGAAGCCGCCGGTCGAGGCGCCGACATCGATGCAGGTCTGCCCGGATGGGTCGAAGCCGAAATGGTCGAGGGCGGCAACGAGCTTCAGCGCCGCACGGGAAACATAGGCCTGCGCCGGATCATCGATCGTGATCGAGACATCTCCGGCGAATGTGGCGGCAGGCTTGGTGACCGTGCGGCCATCAACTTTCACGGTGCCGCGCTGGATCGCATCGCGCGCGCGGGCGCGGCTGGCGACCAGCCCCTTGTTCAGGAGCAACTGGTCGAGGCGGATCGTCATGTGTGTTTCGGTGGACATGGGCCCGTCATCGCGCGTAGCGCGGCGCAATGCAAGAGATGCGGACGACAGGCTATGAATTAAGCGAAATTAAATCAAAGGGTGCGATCGTCCGGGCTGGCAAAGCCCTCCCGACGAACCATGATCGGTTCCGTTTCTCTGCCATATCCCATGTTTCTTGGCGCCATCCGAGCCGGCCGACCTCCCACGGTACCGAAACCGGTTGCGCGTCCGCGTGTATTCCTGAAGCAGGATCCTATCTCCCATGTCTCTGAAGAACATTTCCCTCAGCCGCAAACTCGGCCTGACCTTTGCGGGGCTGATTGCGCTCTTCCTGGCCGTGTCTGCGGTCGTCTACTCGAAAGCCGAACTCACCAGGCAGGCATCGATCCGACAGAGCCAGTCTGCACGGCTCGTCACCTTCATCGACGAGGCTTCCCAGGCGATGCTGGAGCAGGCGGTCAATCTCCGCGGCTTCCTGCTCTTTCGCAGCGACAGTACTTACAATGATGTCTTCGCAAATCGCGAGCGGATGGAGAAAAGCATCGCCGCTGCTCGCGAGGCGGCCTCGGACGAGGCGCAGCTTTTGACCCTTATCGACAATATGCAGAAGGCCGCAGACGTCTATTACAACGAACTCGCCAAGCCGCAGCTTGAGGCACGCCGGACGACGGAAATGCCGATCCTCGAAGTCGTCGAGATCGGCCGCAACGCCACCAAGGGCCAACTCGACGCGTTCCGTGAGGCGGCCGCCAAGATCAAAGAGCAGGCGCGCGATTGGTCGGCCGAGCAGGAAGCTCTGCAGGCGAATGCCACTGCGGTCCTGCTTTCGGCACTCGGTTTGGGTGCCGTCGCCGCGACCGTGGCGGCGGTCCTGATGGCTTGGGTGCTTTCGCGCGTGATCGTGCGCCCGATCGTCGGCATGACAGGGGCGATGGGCCGCCTCGCCGCCGGCAGTCAAGACATCGAGGTGCCGGCCCTCGACCGAAAGGACGAGGTCGGACAGATGGCACGTGCGGTGCTGGTCTTCCGCGAAGCGGCGGTCGAAAAGCTCAGGCTTTCCGGTGAAGCCGAAAGGATAAGGAACGAGGCGGAAGCCGAACGGGGCCGGACGGATGCAGACAGGGCGCGTGAGGCGGCCGAGATCCGCTCCGCGATGGAAGCGCTCGGCAGCGGGCTCGCCGCCCTTGCGGAAGGCAATATCGCCCACCGTATCGAGGTGCCTTTCGCCGAACGCCTCGACCCCCTGCGCATGGATTTCAACCAATCGCTGGAAAAGCTTCAGGCGACGCTCCGCGCCGTCGGCGAGAATGCAAGCGCCATCAACGCCGGCGCCGCTGAAATCCGCGAAGCCGCAAGCGATCTCGCAAGACGCACCGAACAGCAGGCCGCTTCCGTCGAGGAAACGGCGGCGGCGCTCGAAGAAATCACGACGACGGTGAGCGATTCGACCAAACGCGCCGAAGATGCCGGGATCCTCGTCGAGCGTACGCGGCAAGGAGCCGAAAAGTCCGGCGAGGTCGTTCGCCGTGCCGTCAGCGCCATGCATGAGATCGAAAAGTCGTCGGGCGAAATCTCGAACATCATCGGCGTCATCGACGACATTGCGTTCCAGACCAACCTGCTTGCGCTCAATGCAGGCGTCGAGGCCGCCCGCGCCGGCGAGGCGGGCAAGGGTTTTGCCGTCGTCGCGCAGGAGGTTCGCGAGCTTGCGCAGCGCTCGGCGAATGCTGCCAAGGAAATCAAGGCGCTCATCATGACCTCCGGCGAACAGGTACGCGCCGGTGTCGCACTCGTCGGCGAGACGGGGGAGGCCCTTGAAGCGATCGTCCAAGAGGTGCGTGAGATCAACCAGCACGTGAGCGCAATCGTCACCGCCGCACGCGAACAATCGACCGGACTGCAGGAGATCAACACGGCGGTCAACGCCATGGATCAGGGCACGCAGCAGAATGCGGCGATGGTCGAGCAATCGACCGCCGCCAGCCACAACCTCGCGCGTGAGGCGACGGCTCTGGACGGCCTCATCGCGCAGTTCAAGCTCGGCGATCGCCGCCAGGTGGCCGTGGCGGTTGCTTCGCCGGCAGCGAAGCCCGTTGCGTCCCCCGCTCGGCAACTTGGTCAGAAATTGGCACGATCCTTCGGCTCTGCGGCCGTGGCGCAGAGCCAGGATTGGACCGAATTCTGATTGGTGCGTTACCTTGTAGAAACAAAAAAGCCCGGCCGCATCGACCGGGCTTCTACTTAACAGCGCAAATGCCTCAGCCGGCCGCCCCGAGGCCGACCGCGTGCTTCTGGCTGAGCGCCTTAAAGACAGTCGAGACGATACCGGCCCGGTCGAGCCCGGCCGCGGCATACATGGCCTCGGGTTTGGCCTGCTCCATCCAGATATCCGGCATCACCATCGGCCGCACCTTGAGCCCGCCATCGAGCAGGCCGTCCATCGCAAGGAACTGCAGCACGTGGCTTCCAAAGCCGCCGACGGCGCCTTCTTCGACGGTGATCAACACTTCATGGTGGCGTGCAAGCTGGCGGATGAGATTGAGGTCGAGAGGCTTCGCAAAGCGTGCGTCGGCAACCGTCGTCGAGAGGCCGGCAGCATCCAGATCCTCCGCCGCCATCAGACAGTCCGCAAGTCGTGTGCCGAATGAAAGCAGCGCGACCTTGGAGCCCTCCTTGATGACACGGCCCTTGCCGATCGGAAGAATCTCGCCGCGCTCCGGCAGTTCGACGCCGACGCCTTCGCCGCGCGGATAGCGGAAGGAAATCGGCCCGTCGTCGTAAGCGGCCGCGGTGCGCACCATATGTTTCAGTTCCGCCTCGTCGGCAGCCGCCATCACAACGAAGCCGGGCAGCGTGGCGAGATAGGTCGTATCGAAGGACCCGGCATGCGTCGGCCCGTCGGCGCCGACGAAGCCGGCGCGATCGATCGGGAAGCGGACAGGCAGGCCCTGGATCGCCACGTCATGGACGACCTGGTCGTAGGCGCGCTGCAGGAAAGTGGAATAGAGCGCTGCGAAGGGCTTGTAGCCTTCGGCCGCAAGCCCCGCCGCGAAGGTCACTGCGTGCTGCTCAGCGATGCCGACATCGAAGCAGCGCGACGGGTGGACGGACGCAAACCTGTCGAGTCCAGTGCCGGACGGCATTGCGGCGGTGATGGCGACGATCTTGTCGTCAAGGCTCGCTTCCTGAACGAGCGCTTCCGCGAACACCGAGGTATAGGCCGGCGCATTCGGCTTCGCCTTTGCCTGGGTACCCGTGATCACGTCGAACTTGTTGACGCCGTGGTACTTGTCGGCGGCCGCTTCCGCTGGCGGATAGCCCTTGCCCTTCTGCGTCACCACGTGGATTAGCACCGGCCCCTTGGCGTTATCGCGGACATTGCGCAGGACCGGCAGCAGATGGTCGAACGAATGGCCGTCGATCGGGCCGATATGGTAGAAGCCCATTTCCTCGAAGAGTGTGCCGCCGGTAACGTAGCCGCGCGCATGCTCGACAGCGCGGGTGATCGCTCGGTCGACAGATTTGCCGAGATAGGCCGTCAGCTTCTTCCCGACCTCGCGGATGCCCATATAGGTGCGGCCCGAAGCAAGCCGCGCGAGATAGGCGCTCATCGCGCCCGTAGGTGGCGCGATCGACATGTCATTGTCGTTGAGGATGACGATGAGGCGTGCATCGAGCGCCCCGGCGTTGTTCAGTGCTTCATAGGCCATGCCGGCCGAGAGCGCGCCATCACCGATTACGGCGATCACGTTGCGGGTCTTGCCGTCGAGATCGGCGGCAACCGCCATTCCGAGGCCGGCGGAGATCGAAGTCGAGGAATGCGCTGCGCCGAAGGGGTCGTATTCGCTTTCGGCGCGCCGTGTGAAGCCGGAAAGGCCGCCTTCCTGGCGCAGGGTGCGGATGCGGTCACGCCGCCCCGTCAGGATCTTGTGCGGATAGCACTGGTGGCCGACGTCGAAGATCAACCGGTCATGCGGCGTGTCGAAAATCTTGTGAATCGCGATCGTCAGTTCGACGACGCCGAGGCCAGCGCCGAGATGGCCGCCGGTGCGCGACACTGCATCGATCATTTCCGCGCGCAACTCGCTTGCGAGCTGGGGCAGATCCCTGTCGTCGATCTTCTTGAGATCGTCGGGGAACTTAACCTGATCAAGCAAGGGCGTCGCCGGCATAGGATTGGTTGGCAGTTGTGTCACGCTGCATGCCTCATGCGCGCCGAGGAAGGCGCGCGAACTGTTGATGGTGTTCGTCGGAACGGCTCTTTAGACGCTATCGCCGTTGAATGCAAAATTAGGCTTTCCTGCGACTTCAACCAAGAGCTTAACGAAATTTAGCTTTCGGGCAAAGGTATGAACTCTTCCTCGTCCCCCGGTACGATATCGAAGCGCCCGGTCCGCCATTCTTCCTTGGCTTTGTCGATCCGTTCCTTGGACGAGGAAACGAAGTTCCACCAGATGTGGCGCGGCGAACCGAGAGGGGCGCCGCCGAACAGCATGATGTGACAGCCAGCGGGGCCGGCAGTCACGGTGATTTCGTCACCGGGGCGGAAGACGAGCAGCTGGTTGTCGGCAAAATGATCGCCGGCGATGATCGCTTCACCGGAAAGGATGTAGAGCGCCCGCTCTTCCCAATTGGCGGCAAAGGGCGCGCTCTTGCCCGGTTCGATCATCAGGTCGACGTAAATCGTATCGCTAAAGGCGGAGACCGGCGAGGTTGCGCCCTCGAAGCCGCCGATGACAACGCGCGCCTGAACGCCGCCATCGGAAAGAACCGGCAGCATATGCTTTTCCGTGTGATCGAAGAGCGGGTCGATTTCTTCCTTGTGGTCAGGGAGTGCCAGCCAGGTTTGCAGGCCCGACAGTGAACGTTCGTGGTTGCGCTGGTTTTCCGGCGAGCGTTCGGAATGCACGATGCCGCGTCCGGCGGTCATCAGGTTCACGTCCCCGGGGCGGATCACCATTTCGGTGCCCAGGCTGTCCCGGTGCTTGATCTCTCCGTCGAAGAGATAGGTGACTGTCGAAAGGCCGATATGCGGATGCGGGCGAACGTCGATCGCCTGGCCGGCCCGAAGCAGCGCCGGCCCCATCCGATCGAAGAAAATGAAGGGACCGACGAGGCGGCGCCTTGCGGTCGGCAGCGCCCGGCGAACCTCGAGGCCGCCTATGTCACTGGTGCGCGGAATGATGAGATGTTCGATGGCGTCGCAGGCCGGCTTGTCGCCGGCGAGCGGATCGGGACCAGGAAAAAACGACATGGCAATCACTCCGTGGTGTGCTTCCTCGCGAGGAGAGTAGCGCCATTCGCCTCGGTCCGGTAGCGGGCGTCGGAAGACGCTGCGTTTCTCGTTCCGCGTCAAACGATCGCGGTCATTCGCATAGACGGAAAAACACCGAACGCGAGTTTGGCCCCTCACCCTAGCCCTCTCCACGCAAGCGGGGCGAGGGGACTGGGAGTGTTCCGCCAGCCCTTCGCGGATCCCGCTAGCTTACCTATCGGAAGGAATGAGCGGGCGCAGCTCGTCCCCTTCGCCCCGCCTGCGGGGAGAAGGTGGCCGGCACGCCGGATGAGGGGCGAAACTCGGCACACCCAGCGCTAACTCACTGATCTGCGTCGAGCGGTTCCACGCCCTGCGGCTTGCCGGCGCGGTCGAGCCGGATCTTTTCGATGCGGTCCTCGGCGGCCTTCAGAAGCATCTCGCAATGCTTCTTCAGCGCCTCGCCGCGCTCGTAGATCTCGATCGACTTGTCGAGCGCGACGTCGCCGCGTTCAAGCGCCGAGACGATGCGCTCCAATTCTTCGACGGCCTGCTCGAAGGAGAGGGCGGAAACGTCCTGTTGCGTGGTGGTGGTCATCAATTACCCTCTCATCAATCTCAGAATATGCATGCCGGCCGATTCGGCGAGTCCCTGCAAGTCATAACCGCCCTCGAGCAGGCTGACGATACGGTTGGCCGCAGTCCTGCCGGCAACTTCCATGAGGCGGCCCGTTGCCCAGTCGAAATCCTCTGCCACGAGGTTGATCTGCGCCAGCGGATCGCGGTGATGGGCATCGAAGCCGGCGGAGATCAGGACGAAGTCGGGACGGAAATCATCGAGTGCGCTGAGCACCCGCGTGCGGAAAGCGTCGCGGAAATGCTCGCTGCCGCTGTTCGGCGAGAGTGGGGCATTGACGATGTTACCATCGACACCCGTCTCGTCCTTGGCGCCGGTGCCGGGATAGAGCGGCATCTGATGGGTTGAGCAGAAGAGCACTGACGGGTCGTCCCAGAAAATGTCCTGCGTGCCATTGCCGTGGTGGACGTCCCAGTCGACGATCGCGACGCGCTCGGCCCCGTGCGCTTTTTGTGCATGGCGCGCGGCGATCGCAATCGTATTGAAGAAACAGAAACCCATCGCCTTCATCTTTTCGGCGTGGTGTCCCGGTGGGCGTGCGGCGACGAAGGCGTTGTTTGCTTTTCCGGCGAAGACGGCGTCCACCGCCGCGACGGCGCCGCCGATAGCCGTCAGCGCCGCAACAAGGCTCTGCGGGCTGGCACAGGTATCCGCCTCGAACTGGTTTATGTCTTCGTCCGGAATCTCCCGGACGATCGACCTCAGGTGTTCTTCCGGATGGGCGAGCAGAACCAGATCCTCGCTTCCCCTTGGCGCCCTGATCCGTTTGAGCTCGGCAAAATTCGGATGTTCCAGCGCCAGGTTCAGCGCCCTCAGCCGGTCTGGCCGCTCGGGATGCCCCTCGGGAACCTTATGCTCCAGGAAGACCGGATTTTCGTAGAGGAACGTAGCCATGGCGGAAAACTAGTGCGCGGACTGCCAGAGGTCCATGGTGCAGGCGGTGAAAGTGGCGATTTTCAACAGCGCGGATCGAGCAGGATCTTGCCGTCGCGGCGCGGGTCCGCTTGATGCGCAAGGGCTTCGGCGAGACGGCTCAACGGATAGGTGGCTGCGATCGGACTTGTAAACAATCCGTCGCGCAGACCTGCAAAGCTTCGCTCGAAGGCGGCTTCCAGCGCATCGCGGCCGGCCGAATGCACCCAGTTCCTAAGCCAAAGGAAGGCGAAACGCACGTCTGGCCAGCCGCTGATTGCCGCCTGCGGCACCGGCACGCCGCTCAAGGCGCCGTACTGGATGAAGATCCCGCCGGATTGAACGGAGCGCGTAATCAACCCGCCCGCCAAGGTCCCGCCGACGGCATCGAGCACGGCGTCGAAAGCGAGCCGTGGCGGGAGGTCAGCACCGTCAGCGACAATGATCCGGTCCGCATCGGCAAGGCGGCTCACGGTCTTTTCGCTTCGAACGATGGCGGTCGTTTCCACATCCTCCAGATCAAGCAGACGCAGGAGCATGCCGCCGATAGCGGAGCCGGCCGCGGTCACGCCGACGCTGCGGCCTTTGAGCGACCCGAAATGCTCTCGCAACTGCTCGACGAGCCTTAGAGCCGTCAGCGGGTTGACGTAACTCGTGGCGGCCGGTGTGTCGTCGATGTCGTCCGGAACGGAAAAACACCATTCGGCCGGGCGGACGAGAAACTGCTGCCACAGCCCGCTCGCGCCGATCGGAACGACGCGATCTCCGGGCTTCAGATCCCTGACGCCCGGCCCGATCCGGGTGACCACGCCGACGCCCTCGAACCCAGGAACGAAGGGCAGCGCCGTACGCACGCTGTAGGCGCCCGTGACGGGGATCAGGTCCGATGGATTGATGGCCGAAAGCGAGATGGCGATCTCGACTTCTCCTGCCCCCGGCGTGGCGCGATCGATATCGACGAGATCGATCACTTGTCCGGGGTCGCCAAACTGTCTAACCAGAGAAGAGCGCATCGTGAGGGCCTCGCATGGACGGCACGCAACGGGAAAACGTCACGGAAATCCGGATTCCGTTTCGCGATATAGACATGCACGGCCACATGCACAATGCGGCCTACTACGCCCATGCCGAGGCTGCCTTGTCTGGCCTCTGGCGCCATCGGCCGACGGTCAGGAACGAGCCGGCCTATCTCGTGCGCCGATCGGCCTGCGTCTTCCATCGCGGTCTGCGCTACGACGAGCCGGCCCGTTTCATCGTCAACGTCGCGAAGATCGGCGGTAGTTCGGTGAGCTTTGCGGTGCGCGTGGAGGCTGGCGGCCAGCTTGTCGCCGAGGTCGAGATTGTCTGGGTGGCGGTCGATCCCGGTCGCCATGCCCCGGTACCGCTGCCTGTCGCCACACGCGAGTGGCTGACCACCTATCTTGCGTGATTGGGCCGAAGGCTGCGGAAGTGAGCGACCGCGCCCATGCCGCCGCCGATCCCCATCATCGCCAAGCCCTCTGTGTCGGACGGAGCTGCAAGCATCTGTGAAAATAGCCTGACGACGAGAATTGTCCCCGACGCGCCATAGGGATGGCCGAGCGCAATCGCCCCGCCGTCGAGATTGACGCGGGCCGGCGCGATGTCGAGCTGGTCGAGGCTGCCGAGAACCTGTGAAGCGAAAGCCTCGTTGAATTCGATGAAATCAACTGCGGCGACATCGAGCGCCGGATTGCGTGCGCGAAGCCTCGCCATCGCCGGAACCGGACCGAGCCCGAGCAGGTTCGGATCCACGCCCGCCGTCGCCGCGTCGACGAACTCCAGGGCGAAAGGAACGCCAAGCCGGCGTGCCTCGGCGAGGTTCGTCACCAGCACCATGGCGGCTCCATCATTGATAGGACAGGCATTGCCGGCCGTCACCGTGCCATCCTTGACGAAAACCGGCTTCAGCCGGGCAAGCGTCTCGGGTGCCGCGTTTGCCCGAGGGCATTCATCGCTGGCCACAAGACCCGTCGGCGTCGAAACCGGCACGATCTCGCGCTGGAACCTGCCGGCCGCCGCGGCCGCAACGGCGCGGCGATGGCTTTCCAGCGCAAACTGGTCCTGCCGTTCGCGGGAAATGCCGCAGGCAACGGCGACGTTCTCGGCGGCAACGCCCATATCCGGGTCGCCGATCGAATCAGGCGCCATTCGTGCCCGCCTGACCGGCTGAAGTTCCTCGTTGCGCTCAAGTGGGGGGCGAAGCCGGATGTGGGCGCGGCTGGCGCTTTCGCTGCCGCCGGCAAAATAGAACCGTCCAGCGCCCGCCTGGATCTGCCGCGCCGCAAGTATGATGGCTTCGAGACCCGAGCCGCATTGCCGGTCGATGGTGACGCCGGGGATTGCAACGGAGAGGCCGGCTTCGAGCGCCGCAAGCCGTGCAAGGTTTCCGGCGCTGTTGGCGGCATTGCCGAGCAGCGCATCGTCGATTTCATCACGGTCGATGCCGATGTCCGCTATGATCCGGGCAATCAACGGAGCGGCAAGCGTCGCCGGTTCGACCCTGGCCAGGCTGCCGTTTACGCGACCGATCGGGGTGCGCAATGCGGCGATGATGACGGGTGTGCGGGACGGGTCAGACGAGGCGTTCAAGGGCACCGTTTCCCTCCGCGATCCATTGCCGGAGCTCCTTGGTGGCAATCTTGCCGGAGGCCGTCATCGGCATTTGACGGCAGAGCCAAATCTTGCGCGGATGCTTGTAGCGCGGCAGGGCGGCAGCAAGATGACGTTCGAGTGCAAGATGGTCGAAAGCCTCGCCACTCGGCTGTATGATGGCAACGAGCTCACTGCCGAGGTCGGGGTGGTCGAGACCCAGAACCTGGACGGCGCTCACATTGTCGGCGGCCATGATAACGGATTCGACCTCTGACGGATAAATGTTGTTGCCGCCGGAGAGCACCATCCCTCCGGCACGGCCGATCAGATGCAGTGTGCCGTCAGGATCGAGGAAGCCAAGATCGCCGACCGTCGCGAGATCGCCGTGCCGACGAAACCCTGCGCCATCGCCGCCTGTAACATACCCGTCGGATATGAGCGTGCTTTCGACGAAGATCGTGCCGGTTTCGCCCGCCGGGAGGCGGTTTCCTGCCTCGTCAAGTATCTGGAGGCGGACGCCGGGGAAGGCCTTGCCGACGGCCGTCGGCGCGTGATTGTCCGATATCCCGGCGACGGTAATGAAGCCGAGCTCGGACGCGCCGTAATACTCGATGACGTGCGCTTCGGGAAAGGCAAGGCGCGCGGCCTTCCGGTCCGCGGGCGTGAGTTTGGCGCCGGCGACGGTGATCGTTTCGACCGAGGGCAGGATGCTGGAGCCCTGCACCTGTTCGCAGAGCCGCCGCAGCATTGTCGGCACCAGGACGAGCCGCTTGACCTTCCTGGCCGCGATCGTCGCCACGGCTTGCCGAGGGTCGAAATGCCGGGCACCAATGAATTCCGCGCCTGCCTTCAAGCTTTCGGCGAGCGCGTAGAGCGTCAGTCCGTGGGCAAGCGGCCCCGGCGCATAGGTCGTCGTTTCGGCCCGGAGCCCGAAAAAGCTCTTGCCGGTTTCGAGGCTGAGACGCCAGGAGCGGCGGTCGCGAATGATCGCTTTCGGTTCTCCTGTCGTGCCGGACGTGAAGACGATGAGGAAAGGTTCGCCGCCCTCGCCGACAGGGATGGTACCGATGCCGTCGACGACGGTGTCGATGAGAGTGTTTTCACCCTTCGCCGGCCGTTCGAGCCGCAGCGCATCGCCCTCCGGATGGACGACGATGTCGGGCTGCAATTGCGCGATCATTCGCCGGCACGTCGGCTCCGGCAGATGCGGATCGATGAGCGCGGCGCAATTGCCGCCGGCGGTCGCGGCAATGAGGGCCGCAGCAAAGAGCGGGTGATTGCCGGTTTGGAGCGCGATCAGCCGCGCGCGGCCCGAAAGAACACTGCCACCGGTCTTAGCTGGCACAGCTTGTTCGATCTTGCGCAGGATGCGACTTGCGTCGGCGGCTAGTTCTCCGAAAGAGAATACCCGGTCCTCGATGCGGAAGGCCGGACCATGCGGGCGGTTACCCGCATGGATCATCATTGCTTCGGCGAGCGGCATTGGTTCAGGCGCGGACCGGCAGCAGCGGATAGCCGGCGTAGACGGCGCGGGCGGCAAGGGTCGCGATCGCCGCCTTCAGAAGATCGCCGGGGATGAAGGCGAGCGAACCTGTCGCGGCTGCGAGCAGCGGCGTGCCGGTGACGGCGGACAGCCACGGCACGCCGATCGCGTAGAGCACGACGATGCCGCCGACGACCGAGGCAAGGAAGAACCCGCCGAACTGTCGGCTCTCCGGCTGGCCCTCATGAATGAAGCGTTCGGCGATAAGGCCCGTGACGTAGGCTGCGACCGCCCAGCCGAGGATGAAGCCGCCCGACGGGCCAGCCAGAACAGCGAGCCCGCCGCGTCCGCCGGAAAGCACGGGCAGACCGATGGCGACCAGGAGGACGAACAGCAGGAAGGCAAGCGCGCCGCGTTTTGCGCCGATGATGCAGCCGGCAAGCATAACGCCCATCGACTGCGCCGTGATCGGAACAGGGATGAAACCGAGCGTGATCGGCGGGATAAGGCCAAGTACGACGACGATCGCGGCGAAAAGCGCGATGAGGACGAGATCTCTGGTGTTCATGTGGTCCTACCCTTTTATTAGAAAGCGCGAATTTATTGCCGCCGAAATCCGCGAGCGTCAATGGCTGCGGCAATCGTATCCGCATCTTTAAGCGTGAGGATGATAAGTGGCCCGATGATCGTCAGCGGTCGTATCGGCAGACCCCGCGCGCGATGCGCCTCGCGGATCGCCTCATAGCGGGCGAAAATGTCGGGAACGAAACGCAGCACGAGGCCGAGCGCCAGGCTGACGTCGGCGGCATTGAGCAGACCCATGCGCTCGAGCGGCTTCAGGAGGATCGTGATCTCGTCCATGAAGGCGCTGATCGTCGTCGTCGCCGTAACCGCGGCGGCAAAGAACACCAGCGCCATCAGCCGCAGCACCAGCGCGGCGACCTCGGGGAGGGGAAGAAGGAAAAGGTTGACGGCAGCGAGGACGAGGATGGTGAAAAAAACGAAACCGACGCGCGCTACCGCCTGGCGCAGCGTCAGGCCGAGGGAGAAGTAGAGCCATCCGCAGAGCAGGAAGGCGGGCGCAAGCAGATAGAGCGATTGCGTCGCGAAGAGCGAGAGGCTGAGAAGCAGGAGGGCAATGAGTTTCGCCCGGACCGGCAGGCGGTGAAACCAGCTATTGCCCTCCACGTAGAGGCTTGTCAGCATCCGGCGACCTCGTGGTAGCGCCGGATCGTTTCGGCGGGTTTGCCATCGGCGAGCAGCCGGCCCTCGTGGAAAAGCAACAGCCTTTCGACGCCTTCGACGAGCGCAAGATCGTGGGTGATGACGATGGTATCTTCGTCGAGCGTATCGATCGTGTTGGCGACCATGCGGCGGTTGCGGAGGTCGAGCTGATTGGTCGGCTCGTCGAGGATCAGGATCTTCGGCCCGGTCACGACGACGCTCGCCATGGCGACGAGCTGCGTCTCTCCGCCCGAAAGCTCGTGCACGCGACGCCGGGCAAGATGGGTCACGCCGAAACGCGTCAGCGCCGCCTCGGTGCGTGCGGCGATTTCGTGCTGAGGTAAGCCGCGATTCTTCAGTCCGAATGCGATATCGTCGGAGACGATCGGCATGATCAACTGGTGCTGCGGGTTTTGGAAGATGAAGCCGGCTTCGGAGAGGACGGCCTTGTCGTCCTTGATGGTATCGAGCCCGTTGACCATCACGCGGCCCGTGGTCGGCTTGACGAGCCCGTTGATCAGCCGCGCGAAGGTCGTCTTGCCGGAGCCGTTGAGGCCAATGATGCCGATGCGGCGCTCGTCAAGGGCGAGTGTCAGGGGATGGAGCGCGACTCGTTCGCCGAAGCTGACCGAGCAATCGGTAAAGCGAATATCCAAGCCTTGTCCCTCGCAGTTTGCGTGGTGGCTCTATAGGCAAGTCGATCGGGAAGGGCAATGCGGCCGGTCTTTGCACCACGCATTTCAAAAATGGGAATAAAAGCCTACTCTTTCAAACCATGACGATTCGCCTCTCCAATCGCGATGCCCGGCGCATCTTTCTGGCAAAACAGGGCCTCACCGCCGCGCCGCAGCGCGCGCTCGGCAAGGACGGGCTCTTGAAGCTCATTCGCGACCTCGGTTTCATCCAGGTCGACAGCATCCAGACGGTCGAGCGGGCCCATCACCAGATCCTCTTTTCCCGCAACCAGACCTATCGTCGCGAACACCTGACTGAATTGCTGGAAAAGGACGGCGAGCTCTTCGAACACTGGACTCACGACGCCTCGATCATTCCGAGCGCCTTCTTCATCTACTGGAAACATCGCTTCAAATGGGAAAGTGAGACGTTGCGCGAGCGTTGGATCAAATGGCGGGGCGAGGGGTTCGACGACGGTTGCGAGGAAACCTACGAACGCATCGTCAGCGACGGTGCGGTGATGGCGCGCGATCTCAAGGTGGACGGCCACGTATCCGGCGGCTGGTGGAACTGGCATCCATCGAAGACCGCGCTCGAAGTGTTATGGCGCCAGGGCAGGCTGGCGATCGCGCGACGGGAGAACTTCCAGAAGGTCTACGATCTTACGGAGCGCATCATTCCTCCGCACCACTATGAAGGGGAGGTGAGCCACACGGAGTTCATCGACTGGGCCTGCCGCAGTGCACTCGACCGGCTGGGCTTCGCGACCCACGGGGAGATCGCCGCCTTCTGGGATCTGGTGTCGCCGGACGAGGCGAAAGCCTGGGTCGCCGCGCATCGCGACGAGCTTTCAGACGTGCTGATCGAATCAGCCAATGGCGGCAAGCCGCGTCCGTCCTATGCCTTTTCCAGGTTCCCCGAAAATCTCGGCGACATTGCTGAGCCGCCGGGACGCATCCGCGTGCTCAGCCCGTTCGATCCTTTGCTCCGCGATCGCAATCGAACGGAGCGCCTTTTCGGCTTCTTCTATCGTATCGAGGTTTTTGTGCCGGAGGCGAAACGGGAATACGGCTATTACGTCTTTCCATTGATCGAAGGCGACCGTTTGATCGGCCGCATCGACATGAAAGCAGACCGAAAGCTCGGACGCCTCGATGTCCGCCGCCTCTGGCTAGAGCCGGGTGTCAGGGCCTCATCCGGCCGCATGGAAAAGCTTGGCTCCGAGCTCGACCGCATCGCCCGTTTCACCGGCGTCGAAGAGGTTAACTTTCTCGACGGTTGGAACGCATCCTTTTCGTGAGATTTTCCTTGGCTTGTGGCCCCCTGCTTCCTAAATGGAGGGCATACAGCGCCGCGCGTCTTATCGGACGCGCAAGGGACGCTGTAGCACTTTGAATTGCTGCATGTTTTCATCCTTAAATCGGCTACGATTTAAGGAAACATGCAGTGGGACCTCGAACCAGCGGGAGCGGACGAACATGAACACCGATCTGATAGGCCTCTTCGATGCGGACGAGGCTACGGTCCGCAAGGTTCTGTCCGAGACGCTTTCCGGCGCAGATGATGGCGAGCTCTTCCTGGAGCACGCGCAAGCCGAGGTCCTCTCCTTCGACAATGGGCGCCTCAAGGGCGGCAGCTTCAACACCGACCAGGGTTTCGGCCTGCGCGCTGTCGCCGGTGAGTCGGTCGGTTACGCGCATGCCGGCGAATTGTCGCTCGCCGCGCTACGCCGGGCGGCAGACGCGGTTGGCCAGGTCACGCGCGGCTATACGGGTTCCTATGCCGCGGCCCCCCAGCGCACCAACAAGAAACTGTACGGCGACGAAAATCCGATCGGCGAGCCAAGCTTCGAGGCAAAGGTCGCCTTGCTTCAGGAGGTTGACGCCTATCTGCGCGCCAAGAATCCGAAGGTCAGGCAGGTGACCGCTTCGATCTCCGCAAGTTGGCAGGTGGTCGATATTCTGCGGGCTGACGGTCACCGCGTCCACGACGTGAGGCCGATGACCCGTATTAACTTCTCCGTCGTCGTTGGCGATGGCGATCGGCAGGAAACGGGGTCGTTCGGCACTGGCGGGCGCCGCGGTTTCGGTGACCTCGTCACGGAAGAGAACTGGAAGCGCGGTGCCGACGAAGCGTTGCGCCAGGCGCTCGTCAACCTCGAAGCCATCGATGCCCCTGCCGGTACGATGGACGTGGTGCTCGCCTCCGGCTGGCCCGGCGTCATGCTGCATGAAGCGGTCGGCCACGGGCTCGAGGGCGACTTCAATCGCAAGAAAACGTCGGCCTTTGCCGGCCTCCTTGGCGAGCAGGTCGCGGCCAAGGGCGTCACTGTCGTCGACGACGGCACGATCGAAGCGCGGCGCGGCTCGATCTCGGTCGATGATGAAGGTACCCCGTCAGACTACAACGTCCTGATCGAGGACGGAAAATTGGTCGGGTACATGCAGGACCGGCAGAATGCGCGGCTGATGGGCATGAAGGCTACCGGCAATGGCCGCCGGCAGGGCTATGCGCATGTGCCGATGCCCCGCATGACCAACACTTACATGCTTTCCGGAGATCGCACGCCCGAGGAAATCATCGCTTCTGTCAAGAAGGGCATCTACGCCGTCTCCTTTGGCGGCGGTCAGGTGGACATCACCTCCGGCAAGTTCGTGTTCGGCTGCACCGAGGCCTATTTGATCGAGAACGGCAAGGTCGGCGCGCCCGTCAAAGGGGCGATGCTGATCGGCAATGGACCGGATGCGATGAAACGGGTGACGATGGTCGGCAACGACACGAAGCTCGATACCGGCATCGGCAATTGCGGCAAGGCCGGCCAATGGGTGCCGGTCGGCGTCGGCCAGCCGCATCTCAGGATGGATCAGATCACCGTCGGCGGCACGCAGGCGTGAGCGAAGCGCCGGTGGAGGGATGAGGGATGACGCCATGACCGAGGAAGCAGGTGGAGAGGTGGAAATCCGCCGCTTTGCCGCGGTGGACGAACAGGGCGTCATCGATGTCATTCTGCCGATCCAGCGTGAAGAATTCGGCATTGCAATTACTATCGACGATCAACCGGATCTGCGCTCGATCGCCGACTTCTATCAGAGCGGGACCGGAGATTTCTGGGTTGCCGCCGTGGGCGATCGGATCGTCGGTACCGTTGGACTCAAGGATATCGGCGGCTCTCAAGCGGCAATACGCAAGATGTTCGTCGCTCCCCATTTTCGTGGCCGCAACCATGGCGTGGCAGCACGCCTGATCGAAAGCCTGCTTGCCCACGCAGAGCACCGGAAGATCGCAGCCCTCTTTCTCGGCACGACGGACAAGTTCCTCGCCGCGAATCGTTTCTATGAAAAGAACGGGTTTGCCGAGATCGCGAAGGATGATCTGCCGGCTGGCTTTCCCGTCATGAGCGTGGATACGAAATTCTACGTTCGCCGACTCGCGCCCGCCGCATAGTTTGCGGCGCGCAAGATTCTCTTTCGGCAGCTAACCGCGGTCAGGCAGCAGCGTGCAATCGTAGGATCGCTTCCTCAGGACGGCGCAGGCGGAATCGGCCGCTTCCCGGCTGGCGAAGCCGATGAAGCGCGCTTGATATTGCTTCGCGCTGCCGGTTCCGGACACTTCCGTGTGAGGGGAGGCGCCGAGCAGGACCGCGCCACCGGCTGATTGCGCTTCGACCAGAATCTTTTTGGCGCCCTCCGCCGTTGTGGCGGTGGAAATCTGAATCTGCCATTGGCCGTTGGTGGTTGCTGTTACGCTTGCGCTGTCGTCGACGGTGGTAGGTCGGTCCGACGGCATCACTGGTGCGGTGGATGCCGCAATGGCCGGCGCGAGGCTACTTTCGCTCGTCCGAGCGGTATCGGTATAGGATAGCCGGACGCCCGGCAGTCCAGCCACTTCAACGGCGCCTTGCGAACTCGCCGCGGCGACCAGCCGGCGGCCGGCGGGCGCTGCCGCCCTGCCCAGATGCTGGTCGAGCAGGGAAGCCATCTTGTCGTCCCGGCCCTTCGCCGACCGACCGCCGAGCACAACGCCGATGATACGGCGATTGCCGTCACGGACGGCGCTCACAATGTTGTAGCCCGATGCATTGGTGTAGCCGGTCTTGATGCCGTCCATGCCCGCATATCGATACATCAGGTTGTTGTGGCCGCGGATCGTGCGGCCGCGAAAGGTGAAGCCCTGGGCCGCGAACAGGCGATATTCTCCCGGGAAATCTCTCATCAACGCGATGGCAAGCCGGGCCATGTCGCGCGCCGTCGTCACTTGCTCACGTGCCGGCAAGCCGGAAGCGTTGACGAAATACGTGCGGGTCATGCCCAGGCGACGCGCTTTTGCGTTCATCATCTGCGCAAAACCGGCTTCCGACCCCCCGAGCGCTTCGGCGACCGCCGCCGCCGCATCATTGGCGGAGCGAACGATCATGCCGTAGACGGCCTCCTGAACTGTGATCGTATCGCCGGGCTTGACGCCGAGTTTGGTCGGCGGTTTGCGCGCGGCTGTCGGCGACATCACCAGCGGTGTGCTCCAGCCGATCTTACCCCGATGCAGCGCCTCGAAGGTCAAGTAGAGCGTCATCATCTTCGTTAGCGACGCCGGGTGGTTGAGCGTGTCGGCATTCTCGGCGGCAAGAATCCTGCCTGTCCGCGCATCAAGAACGAGGGACGCGCTACCCGCTACCGCATGCGCGGCGCCGAACACGAAAGCGGCGATCGCCACCAGGGCGAATCGGAAGCTCTTCATCGGATTTCCCCTCTCCAAGAGCACGCTCGCTAGGAACGGTGTTTCGCTTTGTGACAGGGTAGCCGCCTTCTTGCAATATCGAGGCCCATAACCGCTTCCTAAAAATGCAGAACTTTGGCGGTAAATGCCGTAAAGTCAGCCAGATTCAGCAAGGCTTAACCGGACCGGCCTTAGTTTCCCCCTCGCAGGCAGGGTATCCGGATGAGGCAGGGCATCGCGCGGGTCAGAAACCGAGTGAAGCGCGTCGCTATTGGCGGCGGGCTCGAAATCGCGCAACTGCTGGCGCGCTCCGGATTGATGGCAGGGGCGCGTGGATGCGGTGCGATCTTCACGCTGCATCATGTTCGCCCCAGGGTTCCGCGGGCCTTTGACCCGAACGCCCACCTGGAAATTACGCCGACGTTTCTCGAGGAAGCGATCCTGGCACTGAAGCATGACGGTTACCGCTTCGTCGCGTTGCAGGATCTGCCGGAAAGCCTGTTACCTGCGGATGCGCGGCCCGTCGCCTGCTTCACGCTTGATGACGGCTACCGCAATAACCTCGATTATGCACTACCGGTTTTCGAGCAACACGGCGTGCCGTTCACCGTCTTCGTCACCGGCGGCTATGTCGATCGCACCCACACGCTCTGGTGGGAAACGCTTGCCGACATGCTGTCGATCGTAAGCGACTTCCGTTTCGACTTCGGCTCCGGAATGGAGACCATGAGAGCCGCAAGCACTGCCGAAAAGCAGGCTGTATTCGACCGCATCTCCGCCTATGTGTGGCGTCACGACGAAGCAGGCGCCGTCGGCAAGCTGAATGAGCTGGCGCGTGCCCAGGGCATCGATCCCCTTGCGATCACCTCGCGTTTGACGCTCGATGCCGCGGGGTTGCGTTCCTTGCTGCAAAGCCCGCTGGCAAGCCTCGGCGCCCATACGATCAGCCATCGCGCACTGGCGCGGCTGAGTGACGCGGGGGCGCAACAGGAGATGTCGGAATCTGCCGCGCGCGTCGAGGCCATCACCGGCCGCTGGCCGACGACATTTGCCTATCCCTATGGGGACAGGCATGCCGTTTCGGAACGCGACCATCGTCTGGCCGAACGGCTCGGCTTCACAGTGGCGGTGACGACACAACCCGCCACGCTTTCAGCCGACACCGTTTCAAATCTCCACGCGCTGCCGCGAATTTCTCTCAACGGCCATTTCCAGAGCCGCCGCCACGTCTCGGCACTTGCTTCCGGAATTCCCTTTCGGCTGATGGCGGGATAATCCGTCGGTCCTGTCACGGATACATCCGAACCTTTGCCCAGCCGCCCTCCGGCGTTTGGCGACGGAACTCCACGCGGTCGTGCAGCCGGAAGGGCCGGTCGTGCCAGAATTCGATCGAGGTAGGAAGGATGCGGAAGCCGGACCAGTATTCCGGGCGCGGAATCTCGCCGATGGCGTGGCGTGCCGTGTATTCGGCAACCGCCTTTTCCAGAGCGAAACGGCTTTCGAGCGGACGCGATTGCTTCGAGGCCCAGGCGCCGATGCGGCTGCCTCGCGGCCGGCTTCTGAAATACTCGTCGGCTTCTTCGTCGGAGACGATTTCGACCGGACCGCGAATTCTCACCTGCCGGCGCAGCGATTTCCAGTGGAAGCACATGGCGGCTTTGCGGGCGGAAAGAATTTCACGGCCTTTCTGGCTCTCGAAATTCGTGTAGAAGACGAAACCGCGTTCATCGAATCCCTTGAGCAGCACCATGCGGACATTGGGCAGCCCATCGGGATCGACGGTCGCAAGCGCCACGGCGTTCGGATCGTTGATCTCGTTCTCTTCGGCGTCCTCCAACCATGTGCCAAAAAGGGAAAAGGGTTCGTTTGCTTCGGTGAAGTCACCTGTTATTAACTCATTCGCGGTCATAGTGCCTTCCAATGCCGTGATATCTGGCGCGGGAACGCCTCGGGATGAGCCCGATCGGTGTTTCCGCATCGAAAAGTGTCAGAGCCTGCCTGTGGACTTCCTCGGAAAACGTGCAGCTCTTGCGAGTCTGACAGGATTGCCGTGCAAGACATAGCAAAGTCGATCGATGGCAAGAAGGGCTTTTCCTTCGCCTTGCTGCGCAGCGGAGTGCTTTGCATGGCAGTTCTCGCTCTGCCGGGCTGCATGGGCACGGGCCTTGATCTCTTTGGCGGTCCAAGCGTCGATCGTGTGTCGACGGGTACCGTACCGGTCGCGAAAACCTCGGACGGTCTCTCGGACGCCGTCGCCGTGCGCAACGCCGTTTCCTCCGCCGATATCAGTCAGGGTGGCGACAGCCCGATCCCATGGGCGAACGCGACATCCGGCAGTGCAGGCGTGATCAGTGCCATCCAGGAAGACCGTGCAAGCGGCATGCTCTGCCGGCGCTTCACCACGACCCGTCACTCCTATGAGGGCATAGCGAAGTTTGACGGAAGCGCATGCCGGCTTGGCAACGGCGAGTGGTACCTGACGAGTTTCGGCCCGCAGGACTGAAAATCCTCGATTAACCACATTGTTTCAAAGCCGCGGAAAAGCATCGCCACCGGTTCGTTCGCGCCGGCCCCACAGCCGCCGGCTAACCGATATTTAGCAACTTCTCCAGATCATCGCCGAAAGAAGAAAACGGCAAGCCCGGCCTCCTTCCAATTGGTGAGGTACAAGGCGAGCATCAGGCAAAGGCCGCCGGTCGGAGAAAATGGTGACAAACCATGCGTGATCCCTATGCAATTCTCGGTGTGCGCCGCAATGCCGGGCAAGATGAGATCAAGGCCGCCTGGCGATCCGTAGCCAAGGCCGTGCATCCGGACCACAACCAAGACGATCCCTTGGCGACACAGCGCTTTGCCGAGGCGGGAAAGGCTTACGAACTGTTGCGCGATCCGGTACTGAGAAGCCGTTACGATCGCGTTCGGCGCGAAGCCGAACTGCGCCGCATGGAAGCGATGAAGCAGAAAATGCGTGGACCGGAGCCTGCCGAGGAGCCGGTCGATGCCGAAACGGCAGAAGAGGCGATCTCGCGCATCTTCGGTGTTGAACCGCAGGCTGCGCCATCTCCCTCGAAGCCGAGAACGGCGTCTGCGCGGCCAGTCGAGAAGGGCGAGCCGCCGACGGATACCAGGCCGGACGCAACCGCGGATTCAAAACGAGAGGAAGCGTCCAAGTTCGAAGCGGCGGTCGTCCGGCGCTCCGCCGCACCGGCTGCGGATTTGGTCGCGGCGATCGTGCGGCGAATTCGTGGTCGCGTCGCAAAAACCGCCGAAAAAGTGCCGGATCTAGCGGTGGACGTGAATGTGAGCATCGAGCAAGTCGTCAATCGCGCCAGGGTACCCGTCGAGCTTCCGGACGGAGAAACAGTGAAGCTCTCGATCCCGCCCGGCGCAACCGACGGCCAGGCCATTCGGCTCAAGGAGCAGGGTTATCGGGTGACGGGCATGACGCGCGGCGACGTCTTGGCGACGTTGCGTATCAACCAGGAAGGGCCTTTCCGAACGCAAGGTCTCGACCTTGTGACCGCCCTGCCGCTCGATCTTGAAGACGCGGTACTCGGCTGTGATTCTGTCGTAGAAACGCCAAACGGGCTGGTTACGGTGACCGTTCCCGCCTGGTCCGGATCGGACAAGGTGATCCGAATTGCCGGTGCGGGTTTGCGCGGCGCGGATGGAGAAGCCGGAGATCTGCTTGTCGAACTGCGACTGATGCTTCGCGAAAAGCCGGATGACAAGGTAACGGACCTAATGAGATCCTTGCGCCACGGCCTTTATCTGTGACGGTTTTCTGACAAGCTGAACCAATATTACGGGGACTAACAGTTCCTGATCTGCGCCGCGCTTGAACCGTTTTAACGGCTATGCCATAGGCAATGCTCGACAATTTGCCGCACCGCACAGATGCTGTGCGGCGGCGTTGACATTCGTGAACTCTCGCACCGGCGGCGGCCGGTGCAGGCAGACAGTATTGGGGACATTCCATGGCTCAGGCATCGGGTCTGATGAATGGCAAGCGCGGCGTCATCATGGGCGTCGCAAACAACCGCTCGATTGCATGGGGCATCGCAAAGGCTTGCTCGGAAGCGGGTGCTGAAATCGCACTGACCTGGCAGGGCGATGCACTAAAGAAGCGTGTCGAACCGCTAGCGCACGAACTTGGCGCCTTCATGGCGGGCCATTGCGATGTGACCGACCTTGCAACGATTGACGCCGTTTTCTCAACACTGGAAGAGAAGTGGGGCAAGATCGACTTCGTCGTGCATGCCATCGCCTTCTCCGACAAGGATGAACTGACGGGCCGTTACCTCGATACAAGCCGCGACAACTTTGCGCGTACGATGGATATTTCCGTCTACTCCTTCACGGCCGTCGCCGCACGTGCCGAGCGCATCATGAACGACGGCGGTTCGATGCTGACGCTCACCTATTACGGCGCTGAGAAGGTGATGCCGCATTACAATGTCATGGGCGTTGCCAAGGCGGCGCTCGAGGCGAGCGTGCGCTACCTTGCGGTCGATATGGGCAACCGCGGAATCCGCGTCAACGCGATCTCGGCCGGCCCGATCAAGACGCTTGCCGCGTCCGGCATCGGCGACTTCCGCTATATCCTCAAATGGAACGAGTACAATGCGCCGTTGAAGCGTACGGTCTCGATCGAGGAAGTCGGCAATTCGGCGCTCTATCTGCTCTCCGACCTGTCGAGTGGCGTCACCGGCGAAGTGCACCATGTCGATTCCGGTTATCATACGGTCGGCATGAAGGCTGTCGATGCACCGGATATTTCCGTACTGAAGGACTGATTTCCTTTTTTGATGCGACGGCGGTGGTGACAGCTCGCCCGGAGTGAACGCTGTGCTCGTCTACATGGTTCGGCATGGACAAACGGATTGGAATGCCGAAAGCCGTCTTCAGGGACAAAAGGACATTCCTCTCAACGAAACCGGTCGCCGTCAGGCGACCGGGAACGGCGTTGCCCTGGCGGAGATCCTCGGGCGCGAAGTGAACAACTTCGATTTCGTCGCCAGCCCGCTCGGCCGCACCCGCGAGACCATGGAACGCCTGCGGCGCGCCATGGGGCTCGATCCGCTTTCCTACCGCATCGACGACAGGCTGAAGGAAGTCTCCTTCGGCGATTGGGAAGGCTATACCCTCCCCGAACTGAAGCGCCAGGTACCACAGCGCATCGCCGACAGGCGCGTCGCCAAGTGGGATTTCATCCCGCCCGGCCAAGATGCGGAAAGCTACGAGATTCTCTCTTGGCGCGTCGGTGCCTGGTTAAGGGGCGTGATGCGGCCGACGGTCTGCGTCACGCATGGCGGCGTCATTCGCGTGCTGTTCAAGCTTCTCGGAGAAATGAGCGCCGACGAGGCGGCGGCTTCCGCCATTCCGCAGGACCGGCTGCTGAAGATAGCTGACGGGACGATCGGCTGGGTCTAGGCGATACGCCTCGATATCGAAGCAAATGCGAAGCGCTTCTTGCGAAGGTGCTAACGTCCTCTGCGCGTCTGCTAAGACGCGCGGCGGGGGTAGGCCGGACCTGATCGCGGCTACTGGACGATTTCCAGGTCGTTGATGACGCGTTTGCCATCAACTTCGGTGTAGAAAACGAGAACCTTGACGCCCGCCTCGAGGCCTTCAAAGTTGAACTCCTCGGGAGCCTGATAGCTCTTGCCGTCATCGAGCGAGAGGCTTAGGCGCTCGGTGTCCACGCTGGTGATCACTGCCTCCACGTCGGCGCTTTCGGCATGCGCGGAAAGCGGCGAAAGCAAACCTGCAGTGGCCATGAGTGCGGCAATGACAAATCGCATCTTTTTTGCCCTCCTCAATGATTCCGCTAATATTTTTGTCATCACCATTTGATCCCCGATTGTGGCGAAAGTTGCCTTATACCGTTGCTTTGGCGCAACTGTCGGCTGGTTTGAGACAGCGCGGCCGGCGACCGGAGAGTGGACGTCGTCGCGGGGAATTTCAAGCCAACGAGGCTGTTCGGCTGCCCGGCGCACCACCGTTGTCACCACGTTTTCCAATGAAATTTTTGCGAAAGCCTATTTTAAGACTCCAAGGCTACCGTGCGCCGGGGGATTGGGGAAAACAATTGAATATCATAGTCGCTCTGCGTCGCCGCATTCGTGCGATTGCCAATTTTGTGAAGCCGTCGCTCATTCCGGCGGTGATCGCGGGCGCCGTGGTCTTCATCGGCGGCAATATCTATGAGCGTCAGCACCGCGAGAACTTTCGCAAAGACCTCAAGATCGATGTCGAAAACGAATTGAATCTGATCGCGGATCGCTTCCGCGCGGAATTCAACACCAATATCGCCGCGCTTAACGGGCTAGCCAACGGCATCGCCGTCCAGCAGCAGACGACGGCGAGCGAGTTCAGCAAGCTGGCGGCGAGGCTGCTCCTGCAAAACCCTCAACTCCTTCGTGTTTCCGCAGCACCGGCTGGCGTCGTCACCATGAGTTTCTCGCAGGAGCGTCAACAATCCTTTGTGGGCACAGATTTCGGCCGGTTCCGAGCGATGCGGGTTGCGCTCGCCCGCGCTGCTTCGACGGCAAAGCCCGTGGTCGTTGGACCGGTGCGTCTGCCAAGCAGCCGCAATGGCTTCGAGATCTTTGTGCCGGTCTCCTCCAATGTCGGGGGACGAACCGCGTTCTGGGGCTTCATTGAGGCAGTCCTCGATGAAGAGGCGCTCTATCGGTCGGCGCGCCTCAACGAGGAAAGCATGGAAATGCGCGAAACGGCCAGCCGCGACCATCGGCATGTGCCCATTCATCTTGCCATTCGCGACGTTTCGGTCAGCGACAACATCTTGGAGCCGTTTCTCGACGAAACCGGGGTGTTCCTGAACTCGCCCGTCGTCCGCGAGCTGCCTCTGCCTGGCGGCGTGTGGGAGTTGGCCGCTGCTCCCGCCGCCGGCTGGGCACAGGAACCGGAGGACAGTGGTGACATCAGGCTTGCGACCATCGCTGCGGTCGTGGTCGTCGTGGTGCCTATTCTCATTGCCGGTGGTCTCGTCAATGAACGGCAGCGCAACATAGCCAAGCTGAAGGCGCGCGAAGGCGAGGTGATGGCCTTGTCCCATCGTCTTAACCTGGCGCTCGATGCTTCGAAGATCGGAATCTGGGAAATCGACATTGCCACGCAAGCGCGGTCGTGGGATGACCGGATGTTCCATCTGCATGGGCTCGCGCGCAGCGGGTCCAATCCCACTCATGAGGAGTGGCGCGCGACGGTGCATCATGACGATATCGCGGCTGCCTCCATCGCCTTGTTCCGCAGCCTGGACGAGGGACTTGAACATCGCTCGCAATATCGCGTCGTGATGGCGGACGGCTCCATCCGCCACGTTCGCCATGTGGGTTCGGCCCACGAGGGAGCTGACGGCCGGGATAAAATCACCGGCATCAGCTGGGACGTCACCGACGACGTGCTGATGACCGAGCAACTGAGGGCGGCCAAGGCAATCGCAGATATGAAGAATGCCGAGCTCGCCGACGCGAAGGATCGCATCGAGCACAACGCCCTGCATGATCCGCTCACGGGACTCGGCAACCGGCGGATGCTCGACAAGGCGCTGCACCGGCTCTTCGCGGCGAGCGTCGAAAAGGCCGGGAGCATCGCCATCCTCCACATCGACCTCGATCGCTTCAAACAGATCAACGACACGCTTGGACACGCCGCCGGCGACGCCATGCTTGTCCATGCTTCCGAAATTCTGCGCTCAAGCATCTCGGCGGATGACATCGTCGCCCGCATTGGCGGAGACGAATTCGTCGTGGTGATATCCGGAGCGTCGGACGACAGAGCGTTGGCCGCGCTATGCGACCACATCATCGCCCGGATGCGTCAACCGGTGGACTATGACGGATTTCCTTGCCGCTTCGGCGTCAGCATCGGCGTTGCGGTGGCCCGCCGTTCCACTGCGGACGCGCGCAAGCTGCTCGTCAACGCCGACATCGCGCTCTATCGAGCCAAGGAAAGTGGACGCAACCGCTACCAGTTCTTTACGCAGGCGTTGGAGGCTGAAGTGGTGACCAACAAGCGCATCGCCGATGAAATCCTGGAAGGGATCGAACGCGACGAGTTCGTGCCGTGGTACCAGCCGCAGTTCGACGCCTCGACGCTCGCGCTCTCCGGCGTCGAGGCGCTGATCCGTTGGCAGCATCCGCGCGAGGGAATCCTGACCCCGGACCGGTTCCTCAGGATTGCGGAAGAACTGAACGTGACGGCGACGCTCGATCGGCTGATCCTGCAAAAGGCTCTTGCCGACGGGATGCGCTGGGCCGCGGCCGGTCTTCAGGTGCCGAAAATTTCCGTGAACGTCTCTGCCAAGCGCCTGCAGGAAAAGGATCTGCTCGCCTCGCTCGAGGGGCTGAGCATCATGCCCGGCCAGATTTCGTTCGAACTGGTGGAGTCAATCTTCCTCGACGAAAGCGACGACGTCGTCACCGCTAATATCGACGGCATCAAGAAGCTCGGCATCGACATCGAGATCGACGATTTCGGTACCGGGCACACCTCGATCGTCAGTCTTTTGAAGATCAAGCCGAAGCGCTTGAAGATCGATCGCCAGCTAGTGGCGCCGGTGCTCGGTGCCCGAACCGAGCAGGCACTGGTGCGTTCGATCATCGACATCGGCCGCTCGCTTGGCATCGAAACCGTCGCCGAAGGCGTGGAAACCATGGCGCACGCAGAAATGCTCGGCATTCTCGGTTGCGACCTTCTGCAGGGCTATGCCTTTTCCAAGCCGTTAAGCAGCGAAAGCTTCATCGCCTTCGCCACGGGTCGCGGATTCCGCCTCGCTTCCTGATCGATTTATCGACAAAGCCCGCTGGTGCTGCAGAAAGTCTTTTCCCTTGGACGGCTTTCCACTAAGAGAGGGCGCGCGCGTCTGTTTTTGCGCGCGGTTGTCAGCGTTCGGTTGTCGTCATGTCGCACAATAGCTTCGGTCACCTCTTCCGCGTCACCACCTGGGGCGAAAGCCATGGGCCGGCGCTCGGCTGCGTTGTCGACGGATGCCCGCCCGGCATTCGCTTCACGCTCGCCGAAATCCAGGCTTGGCTCGACAAGCGCAAGCCTGGGCAATCCCGCTTTGTGACCCAGCGCCGCGAGGATGATCTGGTCAAGATCCTTTCCGGCGTAATGTTCGACGATGACGGCGAGACGATGATCTCGACCGGTACGCCGATCTCGATGATGATCGAGAACACCGACCAGCGCTCGAAGGACTATTCCGAGATCGCCAAGCGTTACCGCCCCGGCCACGCGGATTACACCTACGACGTCAAATACGGCATTCGGGATTATCGCGGCGGTGGACGCTCCTCAGCGCGCGAAACCGCGGCTCGCGTTGCAGCCGGCGGCATTGCCCGCAAAGTGGTGCCCGGCCTTGTCGTGCGCGGGGCGCTCGTCCAGATCGGCAAGCACAGGATTAATCGCGCCAACTGGGACTGGGCCGAAGTGAACAAAAACCCGTTCTTCGCTCCGGACCCGGCGATCGTCCCCGTTTGGGAGGAATATCTCGATGGCATCCGCAAGGCCGGTTCATCGATCGGTGCAGTCGTCGAGGTGATTGCCGAGGGGGTACCTGCGGGCATCGGGGCGCCGATCTATGCCAAGCTCGATCAGGACATCGCCTCGAACCTCATGTCTATCAACGCGGTCAAGGGCGTGGAGATCGGCAATGGTTTTGCCACGGCCGAGATCAGTGGCGAGGAGAACGCCGACGAGATGCGCATCGGACCCGGCGGTGAGCCGGTTTTCCTTTCCAACAATGCGGGCGGCATCTTGGGCGGCATCGCCACGGGTCAGCCTGTCGTTGCACGCTTCGCGATCAAGCCGACGTCGTCCATCCTGACCGAACGGCGCTCGATCGACAGCGACGGCAACGAGGTCGATGTGCGCACCAAGGGCCGCCACGACCCTTGCGTCGGGATCCGGGCCGTGCCGATCGGCGAGGCAATGCTCGCCTGCACGATCGCTGATCATTACCTGCGCGACCGGGGCCAGACCGGACGCCTGAAGTAGTTTTCGGGAGAGTCTTGATGTCCTATGACCAGAAGCGCGTCGTCGACGCCATTCGCGCCTTCGAGGCCGGCGAGATCGTCGTCGTCACCGATGACGGCGGCCGCGAGAACGAGGGCGACCTGATCGTCGCAGCCGTGCATTGCACACCCGAAAAGATGGCCTTCATCGTGCGCCACACCTCCGGTATCGTCTGTGCGCCGATGCCGCGCGAGGAGGCAAAGCGCCTCAATCTGAATGCGATGGTGGCGGAGAACGATTCCGCCCATACCACCGCATTCACCGTATCGGTCGATTTCAGGCACGGAACCACCACCGGTATCTCGGCCGACGACCGGACGTCGACCGTTCGCAACCTTGCCAATCCGAACATCGGACCTGCCGATTTCGTCCGCCCGGGCCATATATTCCCGCTGGTGGCGCGCGAGGGCGGTGTGCTGATGCGTTCGGGCCATACCGAGGCGGCCGTGGATCTCTGCAAGCTCGCGAGCCTCCCGCCGGTCGGCGTCATCTGCGAACTCGTCAACGACGATGGTACCGTGATGCGCGGCCCACAGGTCGAGAGCTTCGCCGAGAGCCATGGCCTGAAACAGGTGTCGGTCGCCGATCTGATCGCCTATCGCCAGCGCAAGGAAACGCTGATCGAGCAGGGTAATTGCTTCGAGATCGATACGCCCTACGGCAAGGCGAAGGGTCACACCTATTCGCTGCCCTGGGATCCGATGCAGCATCTTGCCGTGGTCTTCGGCGATATTCGCGACGGCGTAGCCATCCCCGTTCGCCTGCACCTTGAGAACGTCGGTTCGGATGTCTTCGGCGGCGACCGTCAGATCGACGCGATCATGAAACGCATCGCCGGAGAAGGCAGGGGCGTCATCGTCTATCTGCGCGAGGGTTCCGTCGGCGTCGGCGTTTCACAAACGGCGCGGAAGGGTAAGCACGACCGTGAGGCCCATTCGGAAGCTCAGGCCCGCGAAAGCGAATGGCTGGAAATCGGTCTCGGCGCGCAGATCCTCAAGGACCTCGGTATTACGTCGATCCGTCTCATTTCCTCGCGCGAGCGCCACTATGTCGGCCTCGAGGGTTTCGGGATCAAGATTGCCGCCACCGAGATTCTGTAAGGAGCAGTCTCTGCGCACAGCAACAAAAAGCCGCGCTCGGAGCGCGGCTCTTTTGATATCAGAACGTCTGTCAGCACCGCCCCCAAATCAGGGGAGGGCGTCGTAACCCTCGCCGAAACCCTTGAGATCGACCGGGATGCCGATACCTTCTTCCGGCGACTGGAAAACGATGAATGTCGCGGTCGCGCCGGCACGGAAGGTCTTCAGGAGCTCGTCCTCGAGCACCACTTCAGCATAGCAACCGTCAGAGAAGCAGCGCACGAAATAGGCGCGACCAATATCCTTGCCATCGACGTTGAGACCAAGGCCGTTCGGCAGAAGCACGCCGAGCGGCGCCAGAACGCGAAGGATCTTCGCCTTGCGATCGGCGGTTTTCAGGACCACGACCGAAAGCCCGACTTCCGGCCTGTCCTCGGCGATGACGTTCTGCATCAGCGCGCATTGCTCAGCCGAGGCGCCCGCCGGCTGATCGCAGACGATCGACCAGGCGCCGTGGTTTGACTTCACCGTTCCGGGCGTTCCGCCGGATTGCTGGGCCATGCTTGCGGTGGGAAAGACGAGGGTGGCAATTCCGAGCGCGGCCAGAACCGGCAGCCGGGAGAAGAGGGACAGGCCCATGTAAACCTCAAAACGTCGAATCATCAGGGCTATTCTTGATGCGCACGAAGATAAATGAAAAGCCCTGCACGCTACATTCCAGCGCCATATGGCGGAAATTGGGCTCGTCGGGGAAGCTCTGGAACGCAAATCGCAGACTGGCAGTCGCGCGCGCCGCGATAGGCCTAACCCAATTCGCGGACGGGCGCGAGGGTCGCCTGTGCGAAAAGCGGCCTTTGTGCAAAAATGCCGCACGGCGTTGATTGGACAGATGTTGCGGCGCTGGTCAAACTGTGGTTTGAAGCGCTGCAGTATCGCAGGGATTCTGCGGTTTCGGTTTGATCCTGATCAAGCGCATTGGGGAGACACATTGTGAAAAACAAGGCTTATGCAGTTCTGGCAGCGCTTGCCTGTCTGCTTTTTGCTTCGAGCGCCCTTGCTGACAAGCCTGTCGAATGGCAGACGCGTCTTCAGTCGGCGGCGACGGGCATCATGGAAGAAATCACGTGGTTTGAGCAATATACCCTGTGGTTCATCATTCCGATCACACTCCTGGTCCTCCTCCTGCTGATTGTCGTCGTGGTCAGATTCCGCGAGGGTGCTAACCCGGTTCCTTCCAGGACCAGCCACAACACCCTGATCGAAGTCATCTGGACCGTCGGTCCGGTTATCATTCTGCTTTTCCTTGCTATTCCGTCCTTCCAGCTTCTGACGGCGCAGCTGACGCCGCCGCAGAATCCTGACCTGACGGTCAAGGCGACCGGCAACCAGTGGTATTGGTCGTACGAATACGAGGTTGGGGAAAATCCGCTTTCGTTCGACAGTCTGCTGATGAAGGAAGAGGATCGCGCAAGCCTCGGCAAGGAAGACAAGGCCCAGTATCCGCGCCTTCTCGCCGTCGACAACGAAGTGGTCGTGCCCGTCGGCAAGACCGTCCGCCTGCTCGTGACCGCAGCGGACGTCATCCATGCCTTTGCCATGCCGGCTTTTGGCGTGAAGATCGACGCTGTCCCGGGCCGCCTCAACGAAACCTGGTTCAAGGCGGACCGCGAAGGCCTCTATTATGGCCAGTGTTCCGAGCTCTGCGGCAAGGATCACGCCTATATGCCGATCGCCATTCGCGTAGTCGCGCAGGATAAATACGACGCCTGGCTCGCTGCCGCTGCAACCAACCTCGGCGAAGCGAACAAGGCGCTCATGGCGTCCATCGACGGCGCGGCCAAGACCGTTGACGTCGCCGCAAACGCCGCACAGTAATCGGAAGGGGAGCTCGACCCATGGCTGGAACAGCCGTTCATCACGATCACCGGCATGATCACTCAGATCATGCCCATGCAGACCATGCGCACAAGCCGTTGAGCTTCTTCCAGCGCTGGTTCCTGTCGACCAACCACAAGGACATCGGTACGCTCTACCTGCTGTTCGCGATCGTTGCCGGCCTCATCGGCGGCACGTTATCGGTATTCATGCGTGCCGAGCTGCAGGAGCCGGGCATCCAGATCTTCCATGGTCTGGCGCAGATGGTCTACGGTTTCGAAGGCGATGCTGCCATCGACGGTGGCAAGCACATGTTCAACGTGTTCACGACCGCGCACGCCCTGATCATGATCTTCTTCATGGTCATGCCGGCGCTCATCGGCGGTTTCGCCAACTGGATGGTGCCGATCATGATCGGCGCACCGGACATGGCTTTCCCGCGCATGAACAACATCTCGTTCTGGCTGATCGTGCCGGCCTTCCTGCTCGTCCTGCTGTCGATGTTCGTCGAGGGCCCGGCGGGTGCCTACGGCGCCGGCGGCGGCTGGACGATCTATCCGCCGTTCTCAACCTCCGGCATGCCCGGGCCGGCGATGGATCTCGCGATCCTCGGCCTCCACATTGCCGGCGCGTCGTCGATCCTCGGTGCGATCAACTTCATCACGACGATTCTCAACATGCGCGCTCCGGGCATGACGCTGCACAAGATGCCGCTCTTTGCCTGGTCCGTGCTGATCACCGCCTTCCTGCTGCTGCTCTCGCTGCCGGTGCTGGCAGGTGGCATCACCATGCTGCTTACCGACCGCAACTTCGGCACGGCCTTCTTCGCACCGGAAGGTGGCGGTGATCCGATCCTGTTCCAGCACCTGTTCTGGTTCTTCGGTCATCCGGAAGTGTACATCCTGATTCTGCCGGGCTTCGGCATCATCAGCCACATCGTGTCGACCTTCGCGCGCAAGCCGATCTTCGGCTACCTCGGCATGGCCTACGCCATGGTCGCGATCGGCGCCGTCGGCTTCATCGTGTGGGCGCACCACATGTATACGGTCGGCATGTCGCTCGACACGCAGCGTTACTTCGTCTTCGCGACGATGGTCATTGCGGTTCCGACCGGCGTGAAGATCTTCTCCTGGATCGCGACGATGTGGGGCGGCTCGATCCGCTTCACGACGCCGATGGTCTGGGCGATCGGCTTCATCTTCCTGTTCACGGTTGGCGGCGTCACGGGCGTTCAGCTCGCCAATGCCGGCCTCGATCGCGCGCTGCATGACACCTACTACGTGGTTGCTCACTTCCACTACGTTCTGTCGCTCGGCGCTGTCTTCGCGATCTTCGCTGCCTGGTACTACTGGTTCCCGAAGATGACCGGTTACATGTACTCGGAATTCGTCGGCAAGCTGCATTTCTGGGTCATGTTCGTCGGTGTGAACCTGATCTTCTTCCCGCAGCACTTCCTCGGCCTCGCAGGCATGCCGCGCCGCTACATCGACTATCCGGATGCCTATGCCGGCTGGAACATGGTGTCGTCCTACGGCTCCTACATCGCCGCTGTCGGCGTGCTCATCTTCCTCTTCGGTGTCGCTGAAGCCTTTGCGCGCAAGCGCGTTGCGGGCGACAACCCGTGGGGCGAGGGTGCGAACACGCTCGAATGGCAGCTCTCGTCGCCGCCGCCGTTCCACCAGTGGGAACAGCTTCCGCGGATCAAGTGACGGGGAACGAACAGAAGCCGCCGGTTTCGGCGGCTTCACACCGCCGGCTTCCCGGCAGAATGCGGCTGCCATGGCCGCAGCAATTTCAAGGACGAGACATGACGCTCATCGACAATCACGAAGCAGTTGGCATGGAAGGCGCCCCGCGCCTGTCCGAGGCCTCTGCGCGCGATTATTTCGAGCTCCTGAAGCCGCGCGTCATGTCTCTTGTCGTCTTTACCGCTTTTGCCGGGCTGGTCCTTGCGCCAGGGCAAATTAATCCGTTTATCGGCTTCATTGCCATCCTGTGCATTGCGGTCGGCGCCGGAGCCTCCGGTGCGCTGAACATGTGGTACGACGCCGATATCGATGCAGTGATGAGCCGGACTGCGAAGCGTCCGATTCCTGCCGGCAAGATCCTGCCCGAGGAGGCGCTCGCGTTCGGCCTGACGCTGTCTGCATTTTCCGTGATCATCCTCGGGCTCGCCGTCAATTGGCTCGCAGCCGGGTTGCTCGCCTTCACGATTTTCTTCTACGCTGTGATCTACACCATGTGGCTGAAGCGCTCGACGCCGCAGAACATCGTTATCGGCGGTGCTGCAGGAGCCTTCCCGCCGATGATCGGTTGGGCCTGTGTGACCGGCGGGGTGTCGATCGAAAGCATCGTGCTCTTTCTCATCACCTTCCTCTGGACGCCGGCCCACTTCTGGGCGCTGGCCTTGTTCAAGATGCGTGACTACGGTGCCGTCGGTGTGCCGATGATGCCGAATGTCTGCGGCGAGGCGACGACGAAGAGGCAGATCGTCATCTACGCCGTCCTGACCGCGCTCATCGGCATCTGTCCCACCTTCCTTGGCTTCGCGAGCGTTGGCTATGGGGCGTTCGCCACTGCCATCGGCCTGGGCTTCGTTTGGTATTCCATCGGGGTCCTGCGTATGCCGGAGGGAGACGAGAGAATGGTTCCGGCCAAGAAACTCTTCGCCTTTTCGATTGCCTATCTTTTCGCGATCTTTTCGGCCCTGGTGGTCGACCACGTAATCGCGGAGATCTGGCTCAACGCCGGAGGTATCGCCTGATGCAAACCGTCAAACTCAGTGAGGCACAGCGCAAGTCGCGGCGCAGCCGTAACATCGCTCTTGGTCTCGTACTCGCCGGCCTCGTCGCACTTTTCTACGTTGTCACGCTGATAAAATTCGGCAGCGGCATGGTCCATTGAGAACGCCGCGCATGACCAATAGCCCGCAGTCGAACCGGAAAGAGCGCGCAAACGGCGTGATCGTCGGCACCTGCATTGCCTTCGTGGCAGGCATGGTGGGCATGGCCTATGCCGCAGTGCCGCTCTACGACATGTTCTGCCGGGTGACGGGCTATAATGGCACGACGCAGCGGGTCGAGCAGGCCTCGGACGTTATCCTCGACGAGAGGATCAAGGTTACATTCGACGCCAACACATCGGGCCTGCCGTGGGAATTCAAGCCTGTCCAGCGCGACATCGACGTCAGGATCGGCGAGACGGTGCAGGTCAGCTATCGGGCCAAAAATCTATCACCGAAGCCGACGACCGGCCAGGCGACCTTCAACGTGACACCGATGGCGGCAGGCGCCTATTTCAACAAGGTGCAGTGCTTCTGCTTCACGGAGACAACCCTTCAGCCGGGCGAAGAGCTGGAGATGCCGGTCGTCTTCTTCGTCGATCCGGACATCGTCAAGGCGATCGAGACCAAGGGGATCAAGACACTTACGCTGTCCTACACCTTCTACCCCCGCGAGCCGTCCAAGCCGCTCGCTGAAGTGAAGGCTAAGGCGCAGAACAAACTTTGACAGGAGCCCCGTTTCGGCTATGCCGGGCGGGCGACAAGAGAAAGACCTATCGGGGATTACTGACATGGCCGATGCGCATCAGAAGAATCACGACTACCACATCATAGACCCGAGCCCGTGGCCGTTGCTCGCCTCCATCGGCGCCTTCGTCATGGCTTTGGGCGGCGTTGGCTTCATGCGCTATGTCGCCGGTGGCTCGTTCAAGCTGTTCGGTGCGGAGCTTGCCAATCCCTGGGTCTTCTTCATCGGCCTCGCGCTCGTGCTCTACACCATGTTCGGTTGGTGGTCAGACACGATCAAGGAAGCGCATGAGGGACATCACACCCGCGTCGTGTCGCTGCACCTGCGCTATGGCATGATCATGTTCATCGCCTCGGAGGTGATGTTCTTCGTCGCCTGGTTCTGGGCCTTCTTCGATGCCAGCCTCTTTGCAGGCGAAGCGATCCAGGCCGCGCGCACGACCTACACCGGCGGCGTCTGGCCGCCGAAGGGCATCGAGGTCCTCGATCCCTGGCACCTGCCGCTCTACAATACTGTCATCCTGCTGCTGTCCGGCACCACCGCTACCTGGGCACACCACGCACTGCTGCACAATGACCGCAAGGGTCTCGTTTATGGCCTGACGCTGACGGTTCTGCTCGGCGTCCTGTTCTCCAGCGTACAGGCCTACGAATATGCGCACGCGCCGTTCGCCTTCAGGGACTCGATCTACGGCGCAACCTTCTTCATGGCGACCGGCTTCCACGGTTTCCACGTTCTGGTCGGCACGATCTTCCTGCTGGTCTGCCTGTTGCGCGCAATTCGTGGCGACTTCACCCCGAAGCAGCATTTTGGCCTCGAGGCGGCTGCCTGGTACTGGCACTTCGTTGACGTGGTCTGGCTGTTCCTCTTCTTCTCCATCTATATCTGGGGCAGCTGGGGTGCGCCGGTCGCCCACGGCTAACAGGCCGGCGAAGGTGTACTGAATTCGGGGCGGCCTGCGGAAACGCGGCCGCCCCTTGCATTTGGAGGTTGAGCAATGACTGACGACAAGGCGCTCTATCCGCCAGTCGACCCGATCTTGACCGGCATCAAGGGACACTGCCCGCGCTGCGGACAGGGTCAGCTTTTCGATGGCTTCCTGAAACTGCGGCCGGCTTGCAGCAACTGCGAACTCGACTATCGCTTCGCTGATTCCGGCGACGGACCTGTGGTCTTCGTCATCCTGATCGTCGGATTCATCGTCGTCGGCGCCGCGCTGTGGATGGAGGTCAACGTCAATCCGCCGCTGTGGCTGCATTTCCTGCTCTGGATACCGCTCGCAACGATCCTCAGCCTCGCCCTGACGCGGATGCTGAAGGGCGTGCTGATCAATCTGCAATACCGCAACAGCGCGCGTCCGGGTGAGATCGATCGTGGTTGAGGAGCGCGAGCCGGCGGGGCGTGGCCGTCTCGGCAAGGTTGCCGGCCTTTTCCTGGTGGTCGCGGCTTTCGGCGTGCTTGTGTCGCTCGGCACGTGGCAGATGCAGCGGCTTCAGTGGAAGGAGGGACTGCTGGCTGCGATCGCGGAGCGACGCACAGCGCCCCCGGTCTCGCTCAAGGAAATCGAGTCTATGGCCGCCGCGGGCGAGGACATCGACTACCGCACCGTTCGGGTATCGGGCGCCTACGATCACGGCCGGGAGCGCCATTTCTTCGCTACCCATGAAGGTCGCACGGGCTACTACGTCTTCACCCCGCTGATGCTCGAAGATAGCCGAGCCCTTTTCGTCAACCGCGGCTTCGTGCCGTTCGAGAAGAAGGACGCATCGACTCGCCCCGACGGGCAGGTTGCCGGAACGGTAACGGTAAACGGGCTCGCCCGTCCGAGACTTTCGGAAAAGCCTTCCTCTCTCGTTCCCGATAACGACGTCGCCAAGAATATTTTCTACTGGAAGGACCTCGACGCGATGGCGGGCGCGGCCGGCATTCCGGCCGACCGGCTGGTCCCCTTCTTCGTGGACGCCGATGCCTCCGCAAATCCCGGCGGCCTGCCGATCGGCGGCGTCACGCAATTCGATCTGCCGAACAACCATCTGCAATATGCGCTTACGTGGTACGGCCTTGCGGCCGCGCTGGTGGCCGTGAGTGGTGTTTACTTCTATCGCCGCACACGGCAGCCCACCCGGGAAAATGCAGCGTCCGACGTCTGATCCCGGACATAAGGCGCCCGCGATCCTTTCAAGCGGTCCAAGTTGGGGCACGGCATTTGCTCAGGTGTTCTTCCTTGTGTGCGTTGCCGTTGCCGCTATATATGGCGCATGGCCGGGTTAGCCCGGCAATGTTCGCCCCTGCTCGTTCTACCGTTTCGTGACTCATGGCATCATCTGCGGCAGCAAAATCTCCGGTTACCATTCGCCTCTGCGGCCCGCGCGGCTTCTGCGCCGGCGTCGATAGGGCGATCCAGATCGTCGTTCTGGCGTTGAAAGAGTTCGGCGCGCCGGTCTATGTCCGCCACGAGATCGTGCACAACCGCTATGTCGTCGAGGGGCTTGAGGCCAAGGGTGCGATTTTCGTCGAGGAGCTGGACGAGATCCCGCCGGAGCATCGCAAGCAGCCGGTGGTCTTTTCGGCCCATGGCGTGCCGAAGTCCGTGCCGGCGGATGCGGACGCGCGCAATCTCTTCTATCTCGACGCCACCTGTCCGCTTGTGTCGAAGGTGCACAAGCAGGCGATGCGCCATCATCGGCTGGGACGGCATGTCGTGCTCATCGGTCACGCCGGGCACCCCGAGGTCATTGGCACGATGGGGCAACTGCCCGAGGGCGCCGTATCGCTTGTCGAGACCGTCGAAGACGCGGACGTCTACGTGCCGCCGGACCCCGATAATCTCGGATTCGTAACCCAGACGACACTGTCGGTGGACGACACCGCCGGCGTGATCAAGCGGCTGCACGAGCGTTTCCCGAATCTGACTGCGCCGGCCGCCGATTCGATCTGCTACGCGACCACCAACCGCCAGGAAGCGGTAAAGCAGGCGGCGCCCGGCTGCGACCTGTTTCTGATCGTCGGCGCGCCGAATTCGTCCAACTCCAAGCGCCTCGTCGAAGTAGCGCTGCGAGCCGGCGCAAAGAAATCGATTCTGGTCCAGCGCGCGTCGGAAATCGACTGGGAAGCGATCGGGGACATCTCTACGGTTGGCCTGTCGGCCGGGGCGTCTGCGCCGGAAGTCATTGTCAACGAAATCATAGAGGCATTCCGCGAGCGTTACGATGCGGCGGTAGAGCTTGCCGATACGGTCGAGGAAAATGAGAACTTCCTCGTCAACCGGGAGCTCCGCCACGTCGAATTGACCGCTGCCGACATGGCCTTCGTCAACGGCGAATAATCAACGCGCGGTCTTCCGCCCGCGGCCTGCTCCAACTACTCGACTTGCGTTTCTGAAAGTGGCGAACCTTGGCAGTTTATACCGACATCACGGAAGACGATCTGATCCGTTTTCTGGCAGCCTATGACGTAGGTGCCCTGACCTCCTACAAGGGCATTGCGGAAGGGGTCGAAAACTCGAACTTCCTTCTCCACACGACCAAGGGCTCCTACATCCTCACGCTTTACGAAAAGCGTGTGAACGCGGACGATCTCCCGTTCTTCCTTGGTCTGATGCACCATCTGGCCGAACGGGGGCTTTCCTGTCCGCTGCCGCTGCCGCGCGCGGACGGCGAGCTTCTGGGAGAACTGTCCGGCCGTCCGGCCGCCGTGATCTCCTTCCTCGAAGGCATGTGGTTGAGAAAGCCCGAGGCGCAGCATTGCCGTGAGGTCGGCCGCGCACTCGCGGCCATGCATGTCGCCGGCCAGGACTTTCCTTTGAAGCGTGCCAACGCGCTCTCAGTTGCTGGCTGGCGTCCGCTCTGGCAGAACTCGGAGGCCCGTGCCGATGACGTGCAGGCCGGCTTGAAGGATGAGATCGCGGCGGAGCTGAGCTATCTGGAGGCACGCTGGCCGAAGAACCTGCCGGAAGGCGTCATTCATGCGGATCTCTTCCCGGACAACGTCTTTTTCCTTGGCGATCGCCTGTCGGGTCTCATCGATTTCTATTTCGCCTGCAACGATTTCCTCGCCTATGACGTCGCCGTCTGCCTGAATTCCTGGTGCTTCGAGAAGAACGGCTCCTACAACATCACCAAGGGCATGGCGCTGCTGGCCGGCTACCAGAGCGTACGAAGGCTGACGGCGGAAGAAGTGGCGGCCCTGCCGTTGCTTGCACGGGGGTCGGCGCTGCGCTTCTTTCTGACGCGCCTCTACGACTGGCTGATGACGCCATCCGGCGCGCTCGTGGTGAAGAAGGATCCGCTCGAATACCTGACGAAGATCCGCTTCCATCGCGCCATCCTGTCGAGCGCCGAATACGGCCTCACGCGTCAAGAGGCATCGGCATGAAGCACGTCGACATCTTTACCGATGGCGCCTGTTCGGGAAATCCCGGCCCGGGCGGCTGGGGTGCAGTGCTACGCTATGGCGACGTCGAGAAGGAAATGTCTGGCGGAGAGGCCGAGACCACCAACAACCGCATGGAGTTGCTTGCCGCGATCTCGGCGCTGAACGCGCTGAAACAGCCGTGCGAAGTCGATCTTCATACTGACAGCAAATACGTCATGGATGGCATCTCAAAATGGATCCACGGGTGGAAGCGCAACGGTTGGAAGACCGGAGATAAAAAGCCGGTGAAGAATGGTGAGCTTTGGCAGGCGCTCGATGAGGCGAGGGGGCGCCACAAGGTGACTTGGCACTGGGTCAAAGGACATGCCGGGCACCCGGAGAACGAACGTGCGGACGAGCTCGCGCGCAAGGGCATGGAGCCATTCAAGAAAACGCGCCGCCCTGATATCGCCTTATAAGAAACGGGCCATTCGGCCCGTTCAATTCATTCGATTGCCAGCTTTCAAAGCTGTTCCAGCATGGCGGCGGCACCGGAGACGGTCGCCTGGCCCGGGCTCTCCTCGACATTTAGCGCCTTTACCACCCCGTCTTCGACCAGCATCGAGTAGCGCTTGGAGCGGATGCCGAGCGTACCGGCAGAAAGATCGATATCCATGCCGAGCGCCTTCGTGAAGGCGGCGTTCCAGTCCGACAGGAAGTGGATCTTTCCCGCGCCGCCGGATGCGGTCGCCCAGGCGCCCATGACGTGCAGGTCGTTGACCGCGACCACGGCAATGTCGTCCACGCCGCGGGCAAGGATCGCGTCGCGATTTTCGAGATAGCCGGGAAGGTGGTTGAGCGAGCAGGTCGGCGTGAAGGCACCCGGTACGGCAAAGAGAACGACACGCTTGCCCTTGAACAGCTCATCCGTCGTCACCTCAACCGGGCCGTCGGCGGTCTTTTCCTTGAAGGTTGCGGTGGGCAGCTTGTCTCCGACGGAAATAGTCACGGTTCTCTCCCTGATATGAGCGAAGTTCGGTGCGGTGGGAGCGACCGAACGCGTGAGGGACTATAGGTCGCCGTCAATCAAAGGCAAGGGTCGTTTCCATGCTGCGGCCGCCGGCGCGCACAGTCAGCGCAATCGGCTTTCCCTTGATGCTCTTGTCCTTGCCGGAGAACCTTACCGGAATGTCCGCCGTGCGCTGAACGCCCGTTTTAGCTCCGAAGGCCGGCTTGCCGAAGCTCATGCCGGAGGGACCAGCGAGAAAGAGATCCGGCTCGTCTGCTTTTGTTTCAGGAGGCAATTGAAGGCGGAGCCTGATTGCTCCGTCCTCTGCATCGAAGCTTGCTGTGGCGACCTTGAAATCGCTCGACGGGGCTTGCGGCAGGGCCGCCACGGCATCGGCGATGCGTGCCCCGTCGAGCGGATTGTCGAACTCGCCCTTCTTCAGGACAAGGTTCAGTTCGCCTTGGACCGGGATGCAGATGTCCTCGCAGATGCCCAGGAAAACGGACGCGCGGATGGCGAGGTCGCCGTCGTCCCGTGTCCTCTTCAGCGTCAACGGGAAGGTGACGGGCGTGTCATAGCCGACATAGCGCCCCGCTCCCTCGCCGAATGTCTTCGGTGCGGGGAAATTGATGGCCTGGAGGGCGACACCGGAGGAGGGATCGATCTTAATCTGTGGGGGTATTCCGCTTGCCCCCGGGTCACGCCAGTAGGTCTTCCAGCCGGGCTTCAGCTTGACTTCGAGAATAGCCGGGATGGTGCCGTCGGCTTCGGGCTGCGCGGCGACGAGGCGGATGGCGCCACCGGCCGACGTCACCCATTCGCTGGTGGCCGCATGCGATTTGGCAGGAAGAAAAAATAAGAGCAGAAGACTTGCCGCAGCGACGCGTTGGGCCATCTTCTTTCCTGTGATGCGCTTGGTCATGGGCTAAGCATTACCGTTCTTCGGCCCGTGCCGCCAGCCGCCCCTGCCTATGCCGCGATCATAATCGCTTGATCGGCACGCGTGAGCGTCGTGCGTGCAAATTTTCGCAGCCGCCACGTAGAGACGCTTTTCATTTCGTGGCGAATTGATAGGCTATACCCATTATGGCGACAACGGTGCTGCACAAGACACGCGAACGTGGTTTCCTTGACGGTCAATTCCTGATCGCCATGCCGAGCATGTTCGATGCCAATTTTGCCCGCACAGTCATTTTCGTCTGCGCCCATTCCGAGGACGGGGCGATGGGATTCGTCCTAAACCGGCCCCAACGGCTGACCTTCCCGGATGTCCTGTTGCATCTGCAGATCCTTGACGAGGAGGAGGCGATCCGCCTGCCCGCGACGACACGGGATTTTCAGATCCAGGCAGGCGGTCCCGTTGAGACCGGCCGCGGCTTCGTGCTGCATTCCGACGATTATCTGAGCGACTCCAGCATTCCCGTTAGCGATGACATCTGCCTGACTGCGACGCTTGATATCGTCCGAGCCATTTCGCGCGGCGAGGGCCCCCTCAAGGCGACGATGCTGCTCGGTTATGCAGGATGGGGGCCTGGCCAGCTCGAGAGCGAGATCGCCCAGAACGGCTGGCTGACGTGCCCTGCGCGCGAGGAACTCATCTTCGACCGCGCCTTGGACGAGAAATATGACCGGGCCCTTGAGCTGATGGGCGTCAGCTCCGCCATGCTTTCCACGGACGCCGGCCACGCCTGACTGTCTTCGGACAAAGATCCGCTTCGTCGCGCGGCTACGCCCTCTTCATCAGTGGAAACCGTTCCTTCAGCAGGCGCAGGATCGATTCCGATCCGACCGGCGGGCCGAAGAGGAAACTCTGGCCGTAGTCGCAACCCATCTGCGCGAGTTGGATCGCATCCTCTTCGGATTCGATGCCTTCGGCGACCACCTGCATATCGAGTTCGCGGGCCATCGTGATCACGGAACGCAAGAGGATGCCGCGCTTGCTGCTCGGGTCGCGCACAAGCGCCTTGTCGATCTTGATCGTGTCGAAGGGGAAACGCGTCAGGTAGGAGAGCGACGAGTGGCCGGTGCCGAAATCGTCGAGCGCCAGCCGTAGGCCCGCCTCCTTGAGCTTTTCGAGAACGAGCCGCGCCTGTTCCGGATTTTCCATCACCAGCGATTCCGTCAGCTCCATCTTGACCTTTGCCGGATCGCAGCGGTTCTTGTTGAGAACCGCCCGGATGTCGTCATAGAGCTCGTTGTTGAGAAGCTGCGCGCTCGAAAGATTGATCGCCACGAAGATCGGCAGGTCGCCCGTCTGTATCTGCCAATCGGTGAGATCGCTGGTCGCCTTGTCGAAGGCGAACATGCCAAGTTGATTGATGAGATCGGAATTCTCGGCGATCGGGATGAACTCCGTCGGCGAGACGTTGCCGCGCTTCGGATGGTCCCAGCGCATCAGCGCCTCGAAGCCGGCGATTTCGGCGTCGTTGAGCCGGACGATCGGCTGGTAGACCAGCGAAAGTTCCTTGCGCTCGATCGCTCGCTTCAGGTCCGCCTCAAGCTGCAGGCGGTCCGACCCGGAGGTTCGGAAGGCTGGACGGAACGGTTCGACGCGGTTGCCGCCTGCCTTTTTGGCGCGGAACATCGCAAGCTCCGCGTCGTCGAGAAGGCCGGCTGCGCTCTGCTCCTGGTCGAGCCATGAAACGAGGCCGATCGAGGCAGTGAGATTGATCTCGCGATTGCCGTAGTTGAGCGGGACCATGATCGCCTTGCTGACCGCATCGGCAAAGTCGGCGATTTTCGCCGGATCGCGCTCGGAGAGCAGGATCAGGCCGAATTGATCACCGCCGAGGCGTGCCAGAGTGTCCTGCGGGCGCAGCAGTCGGCGCAGACGACGCGTCAAAGCGATGAGAATGTTGTCGCCGGCCGCGATGCCGAGCAAGTCGTTGACCTGCTTATAGCGATCGATGTCAATCGCAAGAACGGTCGGCCGCACCGAACTGGAGCCGTCGGCCATCAGCAGGATTGCCTGCAAGCGGTCGAGAAACACTTGCCTGTTCGGAAGGCCGGTCAGGTTGTCGTGGAGCGCATTGTGCAACAGCCGCTCGATCGAATTGCGCTGTTCGGTGATGTCGACGATGGTCCCGACGCAACGGATGATCTCTCCGTTTGCGCCGAGCACCGGGCGCGCGCGGATCGACAGCCAATGATAATGGCCATCTTCGGCGCGTACGCGAAATTCGTGGTTCAGCCGGCCGCGCCTATGCTCCAGCAGCACGTCAAGTGTTGCGCGGAAGCGGTCACGGTCGTCCGGGTGCAGGCGCGGCACCCAGTTCCGGACGGGGCCGTTCATCGTTCCGAGCGACAGGCCGAGCTGGTGCGAGATATCCGGGATGGTCACGACGCGGTCGCGCGCCACGTCCCAATCCCAGACGGTGTCGCCCGAACCGGTCAACGCCAGCGACTGCCGCTCCAGATCGGAGAAAAGACCCTGCTGATAGGCTCCGCCCGCAAAGGCATGCTGCATCACGGTGAAGCCGATCAGCAGCACGATCAGCACGAGACCTCCGCCGAGCGCCGGCTGAACGATATCGTTGGCAAGCTGGCCGGTAACCGCAAGCCATGCGCCGAAAAGCCAGACAAGAATCAGAAGCCAGGCTGGAACGAGAAGGATCGCGCGGTCGTAGCGGTTGAAGCCGAGATAGGCGATCAGCACGATGCCGATGCTTGCCGTCAGCGCAAAGGAGAGGCGGGCGATGCCCGAGGCAATCGCCGGGTCATAGACCGCGACGCCGAAGAGCAGCGCCAGACCGAGGATCCAGGCGAGCGTTGCATAGCCGAGATGCTGATGCCAGCGATTGAGGTTGAGATAGGTAAAGAGGAAAACGACCAGTCCGGCCGCCAGGAAGACTTCGGTGCCCGCTCGCCATATTCGCTCGTCGCCTGCCGTAACGCTGATCAGCTTCGACAGGAAGCCGAAATCGACGCAGATGTAGGCGAGCACTGCCCAGGCAAGCGCGGCCGTCGCCGGCAGCATCGAGGTTCCCTTGACGACGAAGAGGATGGTCAGGAACACCGCCAGAAGACCGGCAATCCCGAGCACGATGCCGCGGTAGAGCGTGAACGCGTTGACCGTGTCCTTGTAGGCATCGGGCTGCCAAAGGTAGATCTGCGGCAGATCCGGCGTGGCAAGCTCGGCAACGAAGGTGATGACGGCTCCCGGATTGAGGGTGATGCGGAAGACGTCGGCCTCATCGCTCGGCTGCCGGTCGAGGGCAAAGCCTTCGCTCGGCGTGATCGACAGAATGCGCTGCGAACCGAGATCCGGCCAGAACAGCTTTGAATTCACGAGTCGGAAATGCGGCGCGACGATAACGCGCTCGAGCTGCTCCTCGGAGACATTGGCGAGCGCGAAGACCGCCCAATCGCCCTGGTGGTTTTCGGTACTCGAGCGCACTTCGATGCGCCGTACGATGCCGTCGGTGCCGGGCGCCGTCGACACCTGGAACGCCTCGCCCCTTCCACTGTAGATCTCGGTCGTGGCCGTCAGATCGAGTGCCGTGTCCTCGCGCGAGATCTTCACCGGTTCGAGCGCATGCGCGACGCCGCCGGCAAGGCCAATGGCGAAGACGACGAATGCGACCAGAAACGCCGCCAGCTTTGCGGCTGGGCGCGCGAACGGCTTAGAGGTTAGGGGCATCAAAGGGGCATATTCCTGTTCGGTACGGCGTCTGCGGACAGGAGGGAAAACATGAGATGGTCCCGCCACTGCCCGTTTATCTTCAAGTACTGTCTCAAATAGCCTTCACGCTCAAAGCCGGCCTTTTCAAGGAGCCGGATGCTCCGCGCATTCTCTGGAATACAGGCTGCTTCAATACGGTGCAACTCAAGGACCGAAAAGATGTAGGGGATCGTCAGCTTGAGGGCCTCGTACATGTGGCCCTGGCCCGCGTATTTCTGCCCCATCCAATAGCCGATCATGCAGTTCTGGGCAGCGCCACGGCGGATATGTCCGATGGTAAGGCCGCCGAGGAGTATTTCGTCCGGCTTGTGGAAAAGGAACAGCGGGACAGCCTGGCCGGAGGCATATTCCTGCTCGTTGCGGATGACGCGGCTGCGAAATGCGCTCTCGGTCATTTCGTCGGCACGCCAGCTGGGTTCCCACGGCTCCAGAAAGGCGCGGCTCTCGCTGCGCAACTGATACCATTGGCGATAGTCGGCGTAGCGGGGGAGGCGAAGTACATAGTTCCGGTTGGCGATCTCGATCGACTCGGGCTGCCGCGACAGAAACCGAAAGACCGATCGTGCCATATATCCCTCCAGGCCAGGATCGCGGCGGGGCGGGGCTGAAAGCCGTCTGGATCTTCCTCGTCCGTCCTAGCCAATTACGCGCGACGGGACGTGCCCCTCCCGTCAACGGCGCCGCCGATCAAGCCTTCCAGTAGCGCCGCCACACTTCTGAAACGTGGCACAACTTCGCGCTCGAATCGAATCCGATTTTTAGGAATTGTACAAGAAAAAACACTTCGGTTTCGCCGGGTTAAGCTGTTGCTCGGCGACAGATCCGGTCAGATCGCCACGGCGTGCGTCTCGGCAGCCTTGAGGCTGAGCGACGACAGGATGTCGTTCATGGGAGCTAGCTGTTCGAGCGGGCCGATTGCCGACAGCGTCGGAACCGTATCGAAGAACAAGCGGCCGGCGAGGTCGGTGAGGCGCTCCCTCGTGATGCCGGACAACCGTTCCATCAATTCCTCATTAGGAATGGGACGGCCGTAGAGCATCATCTGGCGGGCGATCTGTCCGGCGCGCGCCGCAGGGCTTTCCTGTCCCATGAGCAACTGCGCGCGGATCTGCGCGCGGGCGCGCTCGATTTCCTGCTGGTCGATGCTCATCGATGATTTGCGCAGTTCGTCGACGATCACCGGCATCAGTTCCGGCAGGTTCTCCCCGCCAGTGGCGGCATGGACGCCGAAGATGCCAGTATCGGAAAAGCCCCAGTGAAAGGCATAGACGGAATAACAGAGGCCCCGATGCTCGCGCACTTCCTGGAACAGGCGCGAAGACATGCCTCCGCCGAGAATGTTGGCGAGGATCTGCGAACAGTAGAAGTCGCGTGCGTGATAGGCCTTCCCCTCGAAGCCGAGCAGGACCTGCGCGTCCATGAGGTCGCGGCTCTCGCGGCTGTCGCCGCCGGTGTAATGCGCCGTATCGAGAACGGGAGAGGAATGCGGCAGACGCGGCAGGGCGGAAAAGCGTGTTTCGACCTCGCGTACGAAGGCCTCGTGCTCGACCGCGCCGGCTGCCACGATGAAGATCCGGTCGGTCGTGTAGTTGCGGCCGAGGTAATGGCGAATCTGGTCGGCCGTGAACGACATGACGGTGTCCGGCGTGCCGAGGATCGGGCGGCCAACCGTCTGGTCGCGGTAGGCCGCCTCGGCGAAGCGGTCGAAGACGACGTCGTCCGGTGTGTCGTCCGCGGCACCGATTTCCTGCAGGATGACGTGTTTCTCGCGCCTGAGTTCCTCGTTGTCGAAGGTCGAATCCGTCAGGATGTCGGCAAGGATGTCAACGGCCAGCGGCACATGGTCTTTGAGAACGCGGGCATAGTAGGAGGTCGTTTCGGTGGACGTGGCGGCGTTGAGCTCACCGCCGACATTCTCGATCTCCTCGGCGATCTGGCGGGCGCTGCGCCGCCGGGTCCCCTTGAAAGCCATGTGCTCCAGCAGGTGCGCTATGCCGTGTTCATCCACGGTTTCGTTGCGCGAGCCGGACTTGATCCAGACGCCGAGCGCCACGCTTTCGAGATGCGGCATTCGCTCGGTCACCACCGTCAGCCCGGAAGGGAGCTGGGTGCACTTAACTTTCATCATACGTTTCTTCTCGTTCTACTCCCGAACGCGGGTACGCTCGCCGATGAAGGTTTCGACGTTCTTAAGCTCCGGATCCAGGATATCGAAACGCTCCGCCCTATTCATGAGATCAGCAAGCCACGTTGGAAGCGCGGGGTCAATACCACTTGCCGATTTTACTGCGTCGGGGAATTTGGCCGGATGGGCCGTCGCAAGCGTCACCATCGGCGCAGAGGATTTCTCGTGTTTGGCCGCCACGAAAACGCCGATTGCTGTATGCGGATCAAGGAGATAGCCGCTGTTCTCGAAGGTCTTGCGGATCGTCTTCGCCACCTCTTTTTCCGAGGCGCGTGCCGCGCGGAACTCCTTGCGGATTTTTTTCAGGGCGCCGTCGTCGATCGCGAACGAGCCTGATTGCTTAAGGCTTGCCATGGCGGCACGCACCTTGGCCGGGTCGCGATCGTAAGCCTCGAACAACAGTCTTTCGAAGTTGGAGGAGATCTGGATGTCCATCGAAGGCGATGTCGTTGCTTTGACTTCGCGCATTTCGTATCGGCCGGTTTTCAGGGTGCGTGCGAGAATGTCGTTCTCGTTGGTCGCGATGATCAGCTTGTCGATCGGCAACCCCATGCGCTTGGCGACGTAGCCTGCGAAGATATCGCCGAAATTGCCGGTCGGAACGGTGAAGGAAATCTTCCGGTCGGGGCCACCAAGCGTGATCGCGGCGGTAAAATAGTAGACGATCTGGGCCATGATGCGGGCCCAGTTGATCGAGTTGACACCCGAGAGCTTGACGCCGTCGCGGAAGCTCTGATCGTTGAACATCGCTTTGACGAGGTTCTGGCAATCGTCGAAATTGCCCTTGATCGCAATCGCATGCACGTTCGCGGCCGTGGATGTCGTCATCTGCCTTTGCTGGACGGGCGACACCTTGCCGTGCGGGAAGAGAATGAAGATGTCGGTGCGTTCTCTGCCGGCAAAAGCATCAATCGCCGCGCCACCGGTATCGCCGGACGTTGCGCCGACGATGGTCGCCCGTTCGCCACGCTCTGCAAGCACATAATCCATCAGACGGGCGAGCAACTGCATGGCCACGTCCTTGAAGGCGAGCGTCGAGCCGTGGAAGAGCTCCAGCACGAAGGAATTTGCTCCGCTCTGCACCAGCGGCACGACAGCCGGATGCCGGAAGGTGGCATAGGCTTCGTCGATCATCTCGCGAAACTTGGCGGCCGGGATTTCGCCGTTGGTGAAGGGCTCGAGCACGGCAAAAGCGATTTCCTGATAGGACTTACCGCGCAGCGCCCGCATTTCCTTCTTCGAGAGCGTCGGCCATTCCTCCGGCAGATAAAGCCCGCCGTCGCGCGCGAGCCCCGCAAGAAGGGCGTCGCAAAAACCAAGGGGCGCCGCTTCTCCCCGTGTCGAAATATACTTCACCATACTCACCCCTTCGTCCTGTCCACGCGTACGACCCAATAAGAGGTCCGCTCAACACGACCGCCTTTTTGCGTCAATCCCCGGCAAAACACCCCGTCAATCTTGTCACCATGGCAATTCCGGCTGGCCACGCTTCCCCGGAATTTTCTGCATGGGATGGCTGACTGGATCGATTTTTCAAAACGCCGCTGCTATAGACGATGCCCGTGGGCCGTGAAAGGCCTTCGATCGATCCTTTTCGGTCTACAGCGCCGGGCGTCCAATCGGACGCGCTAAGGTCGCTGTAGCACTTTGAAGTGCTGCATGATTTTGTCCTTAAATCGATGGAATCATGCAGTAGGGCCTGGCCGGGCAGGGGCTCAGGCGGTCTTCCGCCCCCGGTCGCGGCCTTAAACTATTGGAATTGATCACGATGATTTTGGATTGATCCAGTCCAAACTCATCGTGATCTGGTGTTTAACCGGGTTCAGCAGAGGTTGTGTAACGTGTTTGGCAAAGTATCTCGCCGTGTTCTCGCCGTATCGCTTCTTGCGGCGCTCGCCGGCTGTAACAAGACGCAAACGGGCGGCGCCATCGAATCTGGCGGCAGTGCGTCCGCCGCGACGCCGGCGGTAATACAGGCGGCCTGCCCCCAGGTTACTCTTCGGGACGGGACCTCCAGCTACCGCACCTATGCGAAGGGCGCGAAGGACGATCCGACCAAGGTGGTCTATCAGGCATCACTTGCCGACACGACGCGCCAATGCGTGCAGAGTGAAGATGCGCTCAAGGTCACGGTGGTGGTGCAGGGACGTGTCGCTGCGGGTCCTGCTGGAGGACCAGGCAAAGTGACCTTGCCGATCCGCGTTGCCGCGACGGACGGCGAAAAGACGCTCTATTCCGAACTCACGCAATTTCCGGTCGAGATTCCGCAGGGCAGCGCCTCGACCCAGTTCGTTTTCACCAAGGCCGACGTCACGCTTCCCGCCGGTGCCGGCGCTGAGGCCAAGGTTTTCGTTGGCTTCGACGAGGGGCCGTACCGGACGCAGTGAGGCCGGCGGACGGGGCATCCCGCAGCGCGCAACAAAAAACGCCGGGGATGCCCCGGCGTTTTCGTATCTGTTCGCGGCCGCCTTATTCGGCCGGGACGCTCTGCCCGGCTTCCCATTTGTAGAGCGAGAAGCTCGGCGAGGTGAGATCGCCGGTTTCGCCGTAGGTCAGCTTGCCAATGACGGTGTCGATCCCGTCGCCGGACTTGATTGCCGTCGCCACTGCGTTCGGGTCCTCGGCCGAGCCCGCTTTTTCGATGCCGGCCTTGAGGACCTGCACGGCGGCATAGGCATTGAGCGTGAAGGCTTCGGCCGGGATGTTCTTGGCCTTGAGGGCCTCGATCACGGGGGCGGCTGCCGGGTTGCGGGTCGCGTCGCTCGCATTGGTGTAAACCGTGCCGCTCGCCGCTTCGCCGCCGATCGCCCAGAACTCGGTGTTGGAGAGGCCGTCGCCGCCGAGAAGCTGGGCGTATACGCCCTGGTCGCGCATCTGGCGAACGAGCAGGCCGCCCTCGGCATGATAGCCGCCGAAGTAGACGACGTCGACGTTCTCGGCCTTGAGGCGCGTGACGATGGCGCCGAAGTCCTTTTCGCCGGGGGTCAGGCCCTCATAGACGACTTCGGTTATGCCGCCCGCGTTGATCGCGGCCTTGAACCCATCGGCAAGCCCCTTGCCATAGGCGGCCTTGTCGTGCAGCACTGCGACGCGCTTGTCCTTGAGGTTCTTGACGACGTAGTCGGCGGCAACGACCGCCTGCTGGTCATCCCGCCCGCAGGTACGCAGCACGTTCCACAGCCCGCGGGTGGTGAGATCCGGCGTCGTCGCCGTCGGCGTGACCATCAGGATGCCGTTTTCCGCCAGCACGTCCGATGCCGGCATCGAGGTGCCGGAGGTTACTGGGCCGACAACAAAGCGCATGCCTTCGCCGGCAAGCTGGTTGGCAACGGATACGGCTTGCTTGGGTTCACCGGCGTCATCGACGATCTTGATGATGATCTTTTCGCCATTGATGCCGCCGGCATTGTTGATGGCTTCGACCGCCGCTTCGGCGCCGTTCTTGACCTGCTCGCCGAAGGCGGCGACCGGGCCCGTGAGCGGAGTGATCACGCCAATCGTGATATCGGCATGGGCGAGCGGTGCAAAAGCGACACCGGCCGCCAACGTCAAGCCGGTCAATATCGAAAGACGCATAATGTCTCCTCCTTGGAAGTAACGCTTGTGGACTGCTTGATATAGCCCCTGGGCGCAGTGCGAAAGCCATGATTTTCGAAGAAAGGTCATGCGCAATCAATGCGGCATGGCGTCCTCGCGCGCCAAAAATGAACGCGCCCCCATCGCAACCCGCGGGATTTTCCGCCCCGGCCGCTGCCGGGTCGAAAAAGATCACACGACCGTCGTCAGGCCGTCATGGACTCCGACCATTCGGCGAGCGCGGCGATCACGCCGGGCAAAACCGCCATGCGGGAAATCACTGTCTCCGCGCCAGCTTCGGTCAATTTGTCCGCGTGCGAAGGATAGGTATGGGCGCCGCCGGTGAAGCCGACAACCCGCATCCCTGCGGCGCGTGCACCATGAATACCATGTACCGAGTCCTCGATGACGAGGACGCGCGACGGATCGATGCCGAATTGGGCGGCGCCGTGCAGGAAGATGTCCGGCTTCGGCTTGACGCGGTCAGGGCCGAGGTCGCGAGCGGAGTAGATATGCTCGCCGAAATGGTCCTTGATGCCGACCTTGCCGAGCATGATGGCGAGGCGCTCGGAGGTAGAGTTGGAGCAGACGCAATGCGGCAGCGTCAGCTGCATCAGCGCCGGCTTGACGCCTTCGATGATGTTGACGTCGCGGGCGAGCCGCTTGTCGAGAATGGCATCGACCTTGTCGATCAGCGATGCCGACAGCGGAATGCTCGCCTCCTTCTCGATCGCCAGCAGCGTGTTGTGCCAGGTCATGCCAGCGAAGCGCTCTGCCATTTCCTCGACGCTGATCGGGTAGCCCGCTTCCGTCAGCAATCCGGCCTCGACTTCCGAGGCGATGATTTCCGAGTCGACGAGCACACCGTCGCAATCGAAGATAATGAGATCGATACCGGTCATTTGGGGGTCAGTTCCTTGGGAGAAAAACGCCAGCGGCAGGGGAGGAGTCTGGATCGCGGCGAAAAACGACAGTCGAGGGAGCTTTATACGATGGCGGTCCAAAGCTCAACCTTTGGAAATTGCCGGAAGGGCATCCGAGCTTTCTCGACAGCGTCGAGATGCACCTCTATCTGTAGCGCATGAACAAGGAACGTGACGACACTCTTGCCAACCGCATCAGCCGCGTGCTTGCCGAAAGAATCATCTCCGGAGTGCTGCCGCCGGGCGAGCGGCTGCGGCAGGATCACGTTGCTGAGGAATTCGGCGCCAGTCACGTTCCCGTGCGCGAGGCCTTTCGCCGACTGGAGGCGCAGGGGCTCGCTGTGAGCGAGCCGCGCCGCGGCGTGCGCGTTGCCTCGTTCGACCTCAAGGAGGTGCGCGAAGTTGCCGAGATGCGGGCCGCCCTGGAGGTCTTGGCGCTGCGGCACGCCGTGCCGCACCTGACGCCAGCGATCCTCGACAGGGCTGAGGCGGCAACTGCTGCGGCTGACAGTTCCAGGGATGTACGCTCCTGGGAGGCAGCGAACCGTGCCTTTCACCGGATCATTCTCGAGCCGTGCGGTATGCCGCGCCTGCTCGCGGCGATCGACGATCTCCATGCGGCAAGTGCCCGGTTTCTCTTCTCAGCCTGGCGTTCGAGCTGGGAGGCTCGCACGGATCACGATCACCGCGCCATCCTGACGGCTCTCCGCCAAGGAAAGGGAGAGGAGGCGGCGGCCATTCTCGAGCGTCATGTCGGATGGATCGGCAAGACTCCGGTAAGGACGGCCGCAGGCGAAGTTCGCGACGCCTTTTCGATCATCGGTTAACACGCGCGACGGACAGCGTGATCTCATCAAATTATCTATAATTGCCACATGAGGAAATCGCTGCAGGCGTTGCATCAGTAGTTTTCTGTCGTCGATGGCGGGCGAACTTGTAACTTCTGCCTATTGATTACATCGCTGTTTATGGGTATCGGAAAAATCATAGATAGTTCGGAAGATTATCTATAATTTCGAATCCTAGCTTGGGAGAACCCATGTCCGATTTCGTTTCTGCGCATTCGCCTGTCTTCGATCCGCTGCGTCTCGGCGGCAAGACATGGCCGCTCAAGGCTTTGTTCGTGCTGGCTGGCACCGGCGCCCTTGCACTTTCCTCGCAGATCAGCGTGCCGATGGTGCCGGTGCCGATCACCATGCAGACCTTCGCAGTCACCATGATCGGCGTCATCTACGGCTGGCGTCTCGGCGTGGTCACGATCCTCGCATGGTTGGCGGAAGCCGTCGTTGGAATGCCGGTGCTTGCAAGCGGCGCAGGCGGCATCGCCCATTTCGCCGGTCCGACCGCCGGCTACCTCGTCTCGTTTCCGTTGATCGGCGGCCTTGCCGGTTGGCTCGCTGCCCGAGGCTGGACGGGCGATCGCGTGGTGCTGAGCTTCCTCGCGCACTTTTCCGCCAACCTCCTCTGCCTTGTTATCGGTGCGGCGTGGCTTGCGACGCTGATCGGCCTCGAGAAGGCAGTCATGTTGGGTGCCGCCCCGTTCCTGCTTGGTGCCGTTCTGAAATCGGCGCTCGCCGCGGCGGTTCTCAAGGCGATTCAGGGTTCCGGTCGTAAGCCGGCCGAGCTGCCGTGACCGTTCGCCTGCGCGGGCATCATCTTCTGTGCCTGCTGACTTTCGTGGGCGAGGGCTATACGCCCTCGTTCACCCGCAACTGCCATGTCGTTGCCGGTCGGCTTTCCGCCGGCGAGCCGATCGAGATCGCCGACGGGCCGGACGACATCTGTGCGCCGATGCTGGGTCTGGCCGAGAGTCATTGCCGCAACGAGAATATCGGCTGTCGCGACAGTCAGGCCTTGGCTGCGGTAGCCGACCTGCTTGGGTTTGCGCTTGGCCCGGGCTCGGTTCTCATTCTCGACGACCAGCGCCTTCAGGAACTGCGCGGCGCCTTCGCGCTTGGCACCGTCCGCGCCGCCTGCGCTGAATGCGAATGGTCCGCCCTCTGCACGCGGGTCGCGCGCGATGGCTTTGCCGGCGCGGTCGTTCGAGGAGCGCCTGTGGCCTCAGTATTGAGGGAAGAGCTCTGAGAAGGCTTTTTCGCCGGTATCGGTAAAGCGAATGGCGCGGCTGTTCTGCTCGCGCCTCGCCCACCCCTTGTCGATGAAGAGGGTCAGGAATGCCTCGCCGAGCGAGCCGGCAAGATGCGAGCGGCGCTCGCTCCAGTCGAGGCAGGTCCGGCAGATTGGGCGCCGGAGTTTCTTGAGCGCGGCATAGTCGATGCCCAACGCCTCGACGCGCGCCTGACCGGCATCGGTCAGCACAAGGTCGTCACCGGTCATTTCGATTTGGCGCGCGGCGACCAGACTGTCCAGCATGCGCACCCCGTAGTCGCCGGCGAGGTGATTGTAGCATACGCGCGCCTTTCTGAGCGCCGGATCCTTCGGTCCCGGTCGATGACGCGTCAACCCGCGGCTCGCCGCAAAGCCCATGATGCTTTCGAGCATCAGCCCGACCTCATCCTCGCTGAGGGCATAATAGCGGTGGCGGCCCTGCTTGCGCTGCGTAAGCAGGCCGCCCGCCTCCAGCTTGGCAAGATGCGAGCTTGCGGTCTGCAGCGTGATCCCGGCATGGGTCGCAAGCTCCGTGGCCGTCAAAGCCCGCCCGCCCATCAGCGCGGTCAGCATGTTGGCGCGCGCAGGATCGCCGATGAGCGAGCCGATCAAGGCGATGTCCGGACCTTCCTTCATACTTCGACCATAATCGAAGCATTCGCGCCGGACAAGTCGGCATAGTTGTCGTCAACCAGGAAGGAGACGACCATGATCACCTGCTTCATCCGTTACGAGATCGATCCATTCCGGAAAGACGATTTCACGACCTATGCCCGCACTTGGGGCGAAGCCATTCCCCGCTGTGGTGCCGATCTCATCGGCTATTTTGGTCCGCACGAGGGGTCGGCTACGATTGGCTACGGCGTCTATAACATCGAAAGTCTTGCCGCCTACGAGGCTTATCGCGCCCGGCTCGCCGTCGACCCGCTCGGGCGCAAGAACTACGAGTTCGCCCGGCGGGAACGCTTCATTCTGAAGGAGAATCGGATCTTCCTGAAGAACGTCTCCCGGCCGCTTGGAAAGGAGTGAAAACATGATCGCAGTTATTTTCGAAGTTCTGCCCGCCAGCGGCCATCGTGACACCTACCTCGGTATCGCCGCCGATCTGCGTCCTCTGCTCGACGGGATCGACGGCTTCATTTCGATCGAGCGCTTTCAAAGCCTTGCCGATCCGAACAAATTGCTGTCGCTTTCCTTCTGGCGAGACGAGGCGGCGGTGACGGCATGGCGCAACGGTGCCGAACATCGCGCCGCGCAGGAGGCGGGCCGGCGCGGCGTCTTTGCCGATTACCGGCTGAGGATCGCGACAGTCGTCCGGGACTACGGCCTCAACGAGCGCGATCAGGCGCCGCCGGACAGCCGCCAATGGCATGAACGCGCCGGCGCGGCCTAGGTACCATAACCTGACCTATTCATCGTCCGCGTAGAAATGTATCTCCATGAGCCGTGGCTCATCATCGCCTCGAAAAAAAAGCAGTTCGGATTTCGTTCCGAGAGCGATTCTACCGGTAACCTCGCTGGCGTCCTCTTCATAGAATATCTGCAGAGAATCCAAAAGCGCTTTAGCGGTCGACAACGAGATGCCTGGTTGAAATGCGCCGAGGTCGACCTGAATTCCGTCCGCCAGGCGTATCGGCGATTTCTTAGGTTGCGGCTCGCCATTATGGGCATGCCAAAGCTCAAGCCACACCCTCTCTACTTCGACCTGATTTCCGCGTGTTCGCAAGGAAATCTCAAAGTCCGCATATCCCAATTGGCAGATGAATTCGTCTTCGATACCAAAATCCCACCGATCGGGAACTCCGAGGAACGCTCCCAATTTTTCCAGCCTTGATCCCGGGGCGACGGGGGTCTCGTGCGCACCGAGCAGCATGGACGTTACAGACAGGCGCCACATCACTTTTTTCTTTCCGAATTGCAGCCCATCGTCCACGCTCTTTAACCATCGTTGGTTTCTAGGTTCCAATGTGTATCAACCACCTTGGTAAGTTGGTCCTACTTGATAACTCCAGCCACCACGCGAATTTTTCCGGAACGGTTTCAGGCTTTGGTAACCATCTTCGGTAACCATAAGCGTATAGTAAGTCCGAGTAAGCGTATTTGCGAGTTGTCCATGTCTTCAGTTGTTTCGCTTGCCGAAATCTCCCGTGCCGCCCGTCCTTTGAACTGGCTCGACAGCATCATCAAGGGAGATTGTGTGGCCGCGCTGAACGCGCTTCCCGATAATTCCGTCGATGTCGTCTTCGCCGATCCGCCCTACAATCTCCAGCTCGGCGGAATGCTGCACCGGCCTGACCAATCGCTGGTCGATGCCGTCGACGACGACTGGGACCAGTTCGCCTCTTTCGAGGCCTACGACGCCTTTACGCGGGCGTGGCTGCTTGCCTGCCGCCGTGTCCTGAAGCCGACCGGCACGCTCTGGGTGATCGGTTCCTACCACAACATCTTCCGGGTCGGCGCGATTCTGCAGGACCTGCATTTCTGGATCTTGAACGACATCATCTGGCGCAAGACCAATCCGATGCCGAATTTCAAGGGCCGCCGTTTCCAGAACGCGCATGAAACGCTGATCTGGGCGACGCCGAACGCGAAGGCCAAGGGCTATACCTTCAATTACGAAGCCATGAAGGCAGCCAACGACGACGTTCAGATGCGCTCCGACTGGTTGTTCCCGATCTGCTCCGGCGCCGAGCGTCTGAAGGGTGACGATGGGAAGAAGGTGCATCCGACGCAGAAGCCCGAGGCGCTGCTCGCCCGCATCCTGATGGCCTCGACGAAGCCCGGCGATGTGGTGCTCGATCCGTTCTTCGGTTCCGGCACCACGGGCGCCGTCGCCAAGCGCCTCGGCCGCCATTTCGTCGGTATCGAGCGCGAGCAGGATTATATCGATGCCGCGGCCGAACGCATCGCGGCCGTCGAGCCGCTCGGTAAGGCGACGCTTTCCGTCATGACCGGCAAGAAGGCGGAGCCGCGCGTGGCCTTCAACACGCTGATCGAAAGCGGGCTGATCAAGCCCGGCACGGTTCTGACTGATGCAAAACGCCGCTACAGCGCGATTGTGCGCGCGGACGGCACGCTCGCCTCTGGTGGCGAGGCCGGTTCGATCCACCGCCTTGGCGCGAAAGTTCAGGGCCTTGATGCCTGCAACGGATGGACATTCTGGCACTTCGAAGAGGGCAATAGCCTGAAGCCCATCGACGAACTCCGATCCGTCATTCGAAATGACCTGGCAAAACTGAACTGATCAACCAGTTCCGCGCGGGTCTTCGAAAAGCGCTCCATCCGGTTTTTGTACCTTCAGTCCCGGAGGGAGAGCTTTAAACGCCCGGAATCCGATGAGGATTCCGGGCATTTGTATTGAGGCACGAAGAGTAGGAAGTTGCCCCTCACCCAAACCTCTCCCCGCTTGCGGGGAGAGGGGACCTAAGAGCGCGCCGCGGGTCCCCTTCGCCCCGTTTACGGGGAGAAGGTGGCCGGCAGGCCGGATGAGGGGCCATCACCAAAGCCCGGCTGCGGTTCGCAGCCGGGGCTCCATGCCAAAAACCAGAACAATCAGAGGAAGAAGTCGTCGACCCGCAGGCTGGTGACGCCGTTTACCTTGATCTGGAAATCGGCGTAGCCGTCGCCATTGATGTCTCCGGAGACGACCCCGTAGCGGAAATTGAGCTCGCCCGCCTCGCCGGAAAAGCCGCGGCTGCCGATGAAAGTGAAACTCTGGTTTCCGCTCCAGGTGGTGTCGGCGTCGATCGTCGAAAGGTCGATGACGTCCCATTCCGACCGATGGAAATCGGCGATCACGTCGCGCCGGCTGCCGACGGCCGATTCGCTGATCGAGTTGAAATCGAAGCTATCGGTACCGGTGCCGCCGTTGAGGTAGTCGAAGCCGGTGCCTCCGCGCAGGATATCGGCGCCCGAACCACCATAGAGATCGTCGTCACCGCTGCCGCCATCGAGAAAATCGTCGCCGCCGAGGCCTTCGAGAATATCGTGGCCCCCGAGCCCGCGCAGCACATTGGCAACCGAACTGCCGGTAATGTCGTCATTACCGTAGTTGGTGCCCGTCGCATTTTCGATGCTGATCAGGTCTTCCCGGCGGCCGGTGCCGGTGGTCGCATATTTGTAGCCGAGGTCGATCGTGACACCCCTGCCGCGCTCCGAACCGAAGCTGTCCTGTAATTGATAGCTGATGGTGTCGATGCCGGTGCCGCCATTGAAGTAGTTCTTGAAACCGACCGAAAGGAACGTGTCGTTGCCGCTGTCGCCATAATAGTCGCTGGCATAGGTTTCGATCTCGAAACGGTCGTTGCCGCTACCGCCGTAAACCACGTCATAGGAGCTTGCGTCACGGACCCGGGCGTCGGCGATATAGAGATCGTCGCCGGCGCCCATGAAGATGTCGTTGCCGCCCTCGAAGTAATTAACGACAACATCGTTGCCGTAGCCCGCATCGACGAAGTTATATCCGCCGTAGCTGTCTGTCCTGTTCAGGTGAATCTGGTCGTTTCCATCAAGGGCATAGATCTCTACAGAGATATAGCCATTCTGAACGATCTTGTCGCTGTAGTTCGTGCCGTAGATACGCGTGGCCATGGAACAGAACCTTTCGGGGTGGGCTTCAAATTCTGGTCCTGATCATGAACCGCGAGAGCTGAATGACGGCTGAACCGATTGTGGCGCTTTGATGATTTTACAGCCGATGCGGGCATCGCAAAAAGACGAAGTGTCTTAAAGCGCGTCGCGTTTAATCGGACTTATGCGACGCGCTTTATGTCATTGCTTTTATGCATGTCGTTGTCCCAAAACCGCTGCACACTTTTGGGCGACATGCATTAGTGCTGAATGCCGTAGCAGGCGAGATCGACCTTCAGTTTCTCGGCGTCGGTGAAGTGAACCGCATGCCAACCCGCAGTGCGCGCGCCTTCCACATTGGCCATGCTGTCGTCGATGAAGAGCGTGGCGGCAGGCTCCAGGTCAAAGGCCTTCGCATGGGCCAGATAGATTGCGACTTCCGGCTTGATCAGGCCGACATCGCCGGAGACCGTCACGCCGCGCGGCAGCGTCAGGAAGGGGTAAAGCTTTTGCGCCTCGCGGAATGTGTCCGAGGCAAAATTGGTGAGCATGGTGACATCGCGCCCCTCGGCGATCAGTCCCTCCATCAGGGAGACGGTCTCGACATAGGCATGCGGCACCATCTCGTGCCAGCATTTGCGAAACGCCCGAATCTGGTCCTCGCGATCCGGGTGTACCCGAATCAAAATCTCCTCCGCTTCTTCCCACGAGCGTCCTCGATCCTGTTCGACGTTCCAGTCATGGGTGCAGACACTGGCCAAGAACCAGTTGCGCTCGGCTTCATCCGGGATGATGCGGCAGTAGGGAAGGCGCGGGTCGTAGTGGATCAACACCTTGCCGATGTCGAAGACGATGTGGCGGATGTTTGCGCTGCTCATCGGCAATCCTTAGTTCCAGAGATCCTGTGCGGGGAAACTGATGAAAACGCTTCTCGCCTGAGCCTAGCTTCGCTCGGCCTTGAAGGCGTTTGGTATAGCCTGGGCGATTGCCTTTTTCATAACGGTTGGCAATGCCTGCGCCCTGAGCGATGCGATCGGTTCCCACCATCCGTTCGCTTCCGTCTCGGGGCGCTGAACATTGGCGCGGTAGACCGAGAGGCGCAACTCGAAATGCGTAAAAACATGCGTGATCGTTCCGCAGGGCTCCCAAGGGCCGGCGAAGGGTTGGGCATCGACCGAGGTTTCGCCGTCACGGCGGGCGGTCCATCCCGTTCCGGGCACCTCCGTCATGCCGCCGAGAAGGCCGGTATCGGCGCGCTTCTGCAGGTAGACCGCGTTCGAGCGGTCGATCGCCACGAACGCGGCGCCAAGGCGCAGCGGTTTTTGCTTCTTTTGCGCTTTGCGTGGAAAGGTTTCGGGGTCGGCCGTTGCAAGCGCCAGACAGCTTGCGCGGAAGGGACAGAGCGAACAGGCCGGCCGTTTGGGGGTGCAGATCGTCGCGCCGAGATCCATCATCGCCTGCGCGAAATCGCCCGGGCGATCCTCCGGGGTCAGGGCAAGGACTCGCGCCCGCATTTCCGGCTTGGCCGCGGGCAGTGGCGCCTCGATGGCGTAGAGCCGGGAGATCACGCGCTCGACATTGCCGTCGAGAACGGCGCTTCGGCGGTTGAAAGCGATCGCCGCGACCGCCGCCGCCGTGTAGCCGCCGATGCCGGGGAGCGCTTTCAGCGCTTCCTCACTGTCCGGAAAGCGCCCGCCGTGCTCGCCCGCCACCGCTTCGGCGCATTTTTTCAAGTTGCGCGCGCGAGCGTAATAGCCGAGCCCGGCCCAGGCTTTCATCACGTCTTCGGTGTCCGCTGCGGCAAGATCATTGATCGTCGGCCACAGCGTCAGGAACTTGTTGAAATAGGCTTTGACCGCTTGGACGGTGGTCTGCTGTAGCATGACCTCCGATAGCCAGACGTGATAAGGATCAGCGATAACGCCCTTTCGCGCCATCGGCGGTGAGACCCGCCAAGGAAGATCGCGGTGGTGGCGATCGTACCAGTCGAGAAGAAGAAAGGTGGCGTCCGCCGCCCTTGGGGTATCGTGCATCATTTGCCGGGGAATCCTTTTCCGGCCTATAGTTGGACGACGTCAGCCTACGGCGCCGCGCAGACGCGCAATGGACGCTGTAGCACTTTGAATTGCTGCATGTTTTTATCCTTAAAATCGGCTACGATTTAAGGAAACATGCAGTAGGCTTCAAGGCGCAATCGGAATTGCAAACAGAAAGTCGTGCCGGTGAATCAAGAGAAGGCCCGCATGGGCGTCGTCCAAATCAGCGAGGTCGCAAACGGCCTGATCGATCCGGTGCTCGCCAAGCGCGCGGGCATCAACACGATGCTGCTGGGTTCCTGGGACGAGATCGCCGGTCCGGAGTTTGCCGACTGTACGCGGCCGGAAAAAATCGCCTGGCCGCGGCGTGCTTCCGAAATGGGCGGCGAGGGCGGCCATCAGCCTGGCGTTCTGACCATCGCCTGCGAGGGCGCGAGGGCGCTTTTCCTGACCCACGCCCAGGGCGAACTGATCCAGCGCATTAACGGTTTCTTCGGGTTCTATGCGATCGGCCAGGTCCGGATCGTGCAGAAGCCGGTTGCCGCTGCACCCAAGCCGTCCCGTCGTCAACGTCCGCTCGTCGGCGAGCCCGCGCGAAAGCTCGAAGCCATGATGGAAGGGGTAGAAAGCGAGGCGCTGAAGGCAGCGCTCCGGCGTCTCGGCACCGCCGTGTTTTCGTCGCGCCCGAAGGGAACGTGATCTTCAAGCGGTCACATTTCTTTGAATTCAGTTGAGACGCCGCCCCTTGTCGCCTCCAGCAAGGCAAGTTATCGAATTCGCAATTCAATTTTCCCTCACAGAACACGGGTCAAATTCATGTCCGCTTCCGAAAAGAGCCTTTCGAAACGCCTTTTGGGCGGTGCCGCCGTCGCCGCGCTCGCCCTGATGCTCGCCGCCTGCAGCGAGGAGAAGAAGGAGACGGCTTCGACTGCGCCGACTGAAGCCAGCGCGACCGCGGAGGCGACGACCACTGCGTCCACGCCGGCAGCAGCACCCGCCGCCACCAGCGAGGCGAAGCCTGCGCAAACCGAGGTCGCTCAGGCAACCACGCCCCCGGCGGCCAAGGTTGAACTGCCGCAGCCGGAAGGCACCGTCGACGTGAAGAAGCTGCTCGAACCGGGCGCGCTGCCGGAAATGGCGCTGGGCGAAGCCAATGCGCCGGTAACGATCGTCGAATACATGTCGATGACCTGCCCGCACTGCGCAAACTTCCACAACAAGACCTTCGACGCCATCAAGGCGAAGTATATCGACAGCGGCAAGGTCCGCTTTATCATCCGCGAATTCCCGTTTGATCCGCGCGCCGCCGCGGCTTTCATGCTGGCGCGCTGCGCGCCGGATGGGCAGTATTTCCCGATGATCTCGATGCTGTTCAAGCAGCAGGAGCAGTGGGCCGCAGCGCAGAACGGCCGCGATGCGCTCCTGCAGATGTCCAAACTCGCCGGTTTTACACAGGAGAGCTTCGAGGCCTGCTTGACGAACCAAAAACTTCTGGATGATGTGAATGCAGTGATGCAGAGGGGCGCCAAGGATTTCGGCGTCAAGTCTACGCCGACCTTCTTCGTCAATGGTGAGCACTATTCGGGGGACATGTCGGTTGACGTTATGTCGGCCCTCATCGACAGCAAGCTCTGATCCTTCGCTTATTCAAACGACGGGCGACGGCGGCAGCCGTGCGCCCGTTTTCGAGTTTGCGGGGCGATACCCCCTCTGCCCTGCCGGGCATCTCCCCCGTTGTGGGGGAGATGCCCGGCAGGGCAGAGGGGGGTGCAGCGCGTCTGCGGCCGACGCACAGCGCAGAGGGGGGTACCTGCCGTCCGCCCCAGCGTTCCGCCCATGAAGTTCAACAAGCTTCGCCTGCTCGGTTTCAAATCCTTCGTCGAACCGACCGAATTCGTCATCGAGCGCGGTCTGACCGGTGTCGTCGGGCCAAACGGCTGCGGCAAGTCGAACCTCGTCGAGGCGCTGCGCTGGGTGATGGGAGAAAACTCCTACAAGAACATGCGCGCCTCCGGCATGGACGACGTGATCTTTTCCGGTTCGGGCAACCGGCCGGCGCGCAACACGGCTGAGGTCGGGCTCTATCTCGACAATGGCGATCGCACAGCACCCGCCGCCTTCAACGACAGCGACGAGATCCAGGTGACCCGCCGCATCGAGCGTGAGCAGGGCTCGGTTTATCGAATCAACGGCAAGGAAGCGCGCGCCAAGGACGTGCAGTTGCTCTTCGCCGACGCATCGACCGGGGCGCGTTCGCCCTCGATGGTCGGGCAGGGCCGGATCGGCGAGTTGATCGCCGCCAAGCCCCAGGCCCGCCGTCAACTGCTCGAAGAGGCGGCCGGCATTTCCGGCTTGCACTCCCGCCGCCATGAAGCGGAACTGCGCTTGCGGGCGGCCGAGACCAATCTCGAGCGGCTCGACGACGTGACGTCTCAGCTCGAAAGTCAGATCGAGAGCTTGAAGCGCCAGTCCCGCCAGGCCAACCGCTTCAAGATGCTGTCGGCGGATATCCGCCGGCATGAAGCGATCCTGTTCCATATCCGCTGGGTGCAGGCCAAAGAGGCTGAAGCCGAGGCGACAAGCCAGCTGAACCAGATCACCGCACTGGTTGCCGAAAAGGCGCAGATACAGATGGAGGCGGCGAAAGCCCAGGCGATCACCAGCCTCAAACTGCCGGAGCTGCGCGAGAACGAGGCGAAGCTCGCGGCGGCGCTGCAGCGCCTGCAGATCGCCCGTTCGCAGTTGGAAGAGGATGCCGGCCGGATCCTCAGGCGCCGCGATGAATTGCAGCGCCGCCTGGCGCAACTCGCCGAGGATATTGCGCGCGAGGAGCGGCTGGTTGCAGACAATGCCGGGATTCTTGCACGCCTCGACGAGGAGGAAGCGGAACTCCAGGACCTGCTGGCGGAGGCTGATGACCGCGCCGGCGAGGCGCGCGAAAGGCTCAATGCTGCCAACGAGGCACTGGCGATCAGCGAAGCCAAACTCGCACGGCTGACGGCCGAGCGTGCCGAGGCGCAAGCGGGTCGCAATCAGATCGAAAGAACGCTTCGCGATCTCTCCGAACGGCAGGCGCGCCTGGTCCGTCAGCTTTCCGACCAGACACGCGATCTCGATGATCTCGACCGGCAGATGGCCGCACTTCCCGATCCGCACGAAAAGCAGGGACAGGTGGAGGTCGCTGAGGCTGCGCTGGAGGAAGCCGAAGCGGCTGTTGTCTCCATTGAGCAGGCGCTCGCCGACGCTCGTGCCGATGAGGCTGCGGCCCGCCCGCCGGTTGATGAGGCGCGTGCAGCGTTGAATGGCATCGAAGCCGAGGCGCGCACGATCCGCCGGATGCTGGAGGCGGTCGGCGGCGGCGCCTATCCGGCGATCGTCGAGGAGATGAAGGTCGAACGCGGGTTCGAGACGGCCCTTGGTGCGGCGCTCGGCGACGACCTCGATTCGCCTTTGGATCAGGCGGCGCCCGCGCATTGGCGAATGCCCGGCGACCATTCTGCCGATCCGTCTTTGCCGGCGGGTGCCGTCCCGCTCGACGGCTACGTGCGTGCACCGGATGCGCTCAAGCGGGCACTTGGCCAGATCGGGATCGTCGAAAGCGAAGCGGAGGCAGAGCGCCTGCTGCCGCTGTTGAAAACTGGCCAGCGCCTGGTGACGAAGGAAGGCGCGGTCTGGCGCTGGGACGGTCACGTGACAGGATCGGAGGCGCCGAGCGCGGCAGCCTTGCGGCTCGCGCAGAAGAACCGGCTTATCGAACTCGAGAGCGAGACCGAGGATGCGACCGAAGCGCTGCGGCGGGCCGAAGCCGATCTCACCGCGGCCGGGGCACGCATCCGTGCTGAGGATGAACGGCTGCGGCTTGCGCGCGATGCCCAACGCATGATCGGCCGTCAACTTTCCGAGGCGCGGGAAGCGCTGGCGACTGCCGAGCGTGCCTCGGGCGATCTCGCCCGCCGCCGCGCCGTGCTTGCCGAAACGAAGCTTCAGCTGGAGGGACAGGTCGAGGAGGCGGCAGAACAGATCGAGGCGGCCAACGACGCGCTCGCCACAGCCCCCGATCTCTCCGAACTCGAGCTCAATCTGCGCAACCAGACGGCGGCGGTCGCTGCCGATCGCGCCGCGGTCGCGGAGGCACGCGCTGCTCATGACAGCCTCGCCCGCGAAAACGAGATGCGCTTGCGCCGGCTTTCGGCAATCACGGCGGAGCGCGAGACGTGGCGGGCGAGGGCAACAAGCGCCGAGCAACATATCGACACGCTGCGCGAGCGCGAGGCTGAAGCGCGGGACGAAGTCGAGGAATTGGTGGATGCGCCCGACGAGTTCGAGGACAAGCGCCGCGCGCTGATGAACGAACTGCAGAAGGCGGAGGCTTCGCGCCGCGAAGCGGCCGATGTTCTTGCCGAAGCGGAAGGCCGCCAGCGTGAGGCGGATCGAGCGGCCGCGGCTGCGATTTCGGATCTTGCCGAGGCCCGTGAAAAGCGCGGACGGGCGGAGGAGCGCTTGGTCTCGGCCCGCGAGCGTCGCGTCGAGATCGAGGCGCGCATTCACGAGGGCCTTGCCTGCGCGCCGCACGAGGTGATGCGCCTGACAGGGCTTGCCGCCGATGAGGCGCTGCCCGGCATGCACGGCGTCGAACGCGAACTCGAACGGCTGAAGATCGAGCGGGAACGGCTCGGCGCCGTCAATCTTCGCGCCGAGGAAGAGCAGAAGGAACTCTCCGAACGCCTGGCGGCGATCCTCAAGGAGCGCGACGACGTCATCGAGGCGATCCGCAAGCTTCGGAGCGCCATCCAGAACCTCAATCGCGAGGGGCGCGAACGGTTGATCGCCGCCTTCGACGTGGTCAACGGGCAGTTCCAGCGGCTGTTCACTCACCTCTTCGGCGGCGGCACCGCGGAACTGCAACTGATCGAGAGCGACGATCCGCTTGAGGCCGGCCTCGAGATTCTCGCCCGTCCACCCGGCAAGAAGCCGCAGACGATGACCCTGCTTTCGGGCGGCGAACAGGCGCTGACGGCGATGGCGCTGATCTTTGCCGTCTTCCTCACAAATCCGGCACCGATCTGCGTGCTCGACGAAGTCGATGCCCCGCTCGACGACCACAATGTCGAGCGCTACTGCAACCTGATGGACGAAATGGCGGCCTCGACCGAAACCCGCTTCATCATCATCACCCATAACCCGATCACCATGGCGCGCATGAATCGGCTCTTCGGCGTCACGATGGCCGAACAGGGTGTCTCGCAGCTCGTTTCCGTCGACCTGCAGACGGCCGAACGCATGCGGGAGGCGGTCTGACCTGTCTGCCCTGATCACGGCGGGCGACTTCGACCAGGGCGAATCTAACGCCGCCGTGCTGGCCGTCGCCGGCTCGCGTTTCAGTTTTGATGCACTGCAGCAAAAATCTTCGTCGAGTGCATTTTCACTCCGAAACATATACTGTAGACCGTCATCAAAGCTGTTTCTGGGTGGAGAGCAGGCATGACGAAATGGGTATATACCTTCGGCGGAGGCAAGGCCGAAGGGCGTGCGGGGGATCGCGACAGGCTTGGCGGCAAGGGAGCAAACCTTGCGGAGATGTGCAATCTCGGTCTGCCGGTACCGCCGGGACTGACGATCGTCACGGATGCCTGCAACAGCTATTTCGAAAATGACAGAGCCATGCCGGACGGCCTGCGCGAGCAGGTTCGGGAGGGCATTACCCGAATGGAGAAGATCACCGGTCGCACCTTCGGTGACACGACCCGTCCGCTTCTGCTGTCCGTCCGTTCCGGCGCGCGTGCGTCGATGCCCGGCATGATGGATACGGTTCTCAATCTTGGCCTCAACGACCAATCCGTGCATGCACTCGGGCACGACGCCGGCGATGCACGCTTCGCCTGGGATAGTTACCGACGCTTCATCCAGATGTACGGCGACGTCGTCATGGGCGTCGACCACGAGGTCTTCGAGGAAATCCTGGAGGACGAGAAGGGGCGGCTTGGACACGAGCAGGATACGGAACTTTCGGCCGTCGAGTGGCAGCACGTCATTTCGCGCTACAAGGAGGCGATCGAAGAGGTGCTTGGCGAGCCCTTTCCGCAGGACCCCGAGGTTCAGCTCTGGGGCGCGATCGGCGCCGTCTTTTCGAGCTGGATGAACCCGCGCGCGATAACCTACCGGCATCTTCACGGAATTCCGGCCGGTTGGGGTACTGCGGTCAATGTTCAGGCTATGGTGTTCGGCAACCTCGGAAACTCGTCGGCGACAGGCGTCGCCTTCACGCGCAATCCATCGACCGGCGAAAGCGAGCTCTATGGCGAGTTTCTGGTGAACGCCCAGGGCGAAGACGTCGTCGCCGGCATTCGCACGCCGCAGAACATTACCGAGGCTGCGCGCATTGCATCGGGCTCCGACAAGCCGTCTCTGGAAAAGCTGATGCCTGAGGCCTTCGCCGAGTTCGAGGCGATCTGCAGCAAGCTCGAACGGCATTACCGCGACATGCAGGACCTGGAGTTCACGATCGAGCGCGGCAAGCTGTGGATGCTGCAGACCCGGTCCGGCAAGCGCACTGCCAAGGCCGCCCTGAGGATTGCGGTCGACATGGCCGAACAGGGTCTCATTTCCAAGCAAGAGGCGGTGGCGCGGATCGATCCGGCCTCGCTCGACCAACTCCTGCATCCGACTATCGACCCCCATGCGCGGCGAGATATCATCGGTTCCGGCCTGCCGGCCTCGCCGGGCGCGGCAACCGGCGAGATCGTCTTCTCTTCCGAAGAGGCCGTCCAGGCGGTCAAGGAGGGGCGCAAGGTCATATTGGTCCGCGTCGAGACGAGCCCCGAGGATATCCACGGCATGCATGCGGCGCAGGGTATCCTGACGACCCGCGGAGGCATGACGAGCCATGCGGCCGTCGTTGCCCGTGGCATGGGGACGCCTTGCGTTTCCGGGGCGGGCAATATCCGCGTCGACCAGCGCAGCGAGCTCTTGATTGCCGCAAGCGTGACGCTGAAGAAGGGCGACGTCATTACGATCGACGGGTCATCCGGCCAGGTGCTGAAGGGCGAAATCCCGATGCTCCAGCCCGAGCTTTCGGGCGATTTCGGCCGGATCATGGAATGGGCCGATCAGAGCCGCCGGATGACCGTGCGCACCAACGCCGAAACGCCGGCGGATGCGCGTGCTGCCCGTTCCTTCGGCGCCGAAGGCATCGGCCTCTGCCGCACCGAGCACATGTTCTTCGAGGACGACCGTATCAATGTGATGCGCGAAATGATCCTCGCTGAAGACGAGGCTGGCCGGCGCACGGCCCTCGCCAAGCTACTGCCGATGCAGCGCTCGGATTTCATCGAGCTCTTCTCGATCATGCACGGCCTGCCGGTCACGATCCGCCTTCTCGACCCGCCGCTCCACGAGTTCCTGCCGAAGACGGACGACGAAATCGCCGATGTCGCGGGGGTCCTGTCGATCAATCCTTCGGAATTGCGCCAACGGGTCGATGCTCTGCACGAGTTCAACCCGATGCTTGGGCATCGCGGATGCCGTTTGGCGATTTCCTATCCGGAAATTGCCGAAATGCAGGCGCGCGCCATCTTCGAGGCCGCGGTCGAGGCCGCGCACAAGACCGGCGCTGCCGTGGTCCCGGAGATCATGGTGCCGCTCGTGGGGCTTCGCTCCGAGCTTGATTACGTCAAGGAACGGATTGAAGCAGTCGCGAAGGACGTCATCGGCGAGGCCGGTGTGAACATCGACTACCTGATCGGCACGATGATCGAGCTGCCGCGCGCTGCGCTCCGGGCGGACACGATCGCCGAATCGGCCGATTTCTTCTCCTTCGGCACCAACGACCTGACGCAGACCACCTTCGGCATCTCGCGCGATGACGCCGCCCTGTTTCTCGCCACCTACCAGCAGAAGGGCATTATTGAGCAGGATCCGTTCGTCTCTCTCGATTTCGACGGTGTTGGCGAGCTGATCCAGATTGCGGCCGAGCGCGGTCGGCGCATCAAGAACGGTTTGAAGCTCGGGATATGCGGCGAGCATGGCGGCGATCCTGCGTCCATCCGCTTCTGCGAGGAGGCAGGTCTCGACTATGTCTCCTGTTCGCCCTTCCGCGTGCCGATCGCCCGGCTGGCGGCGGCGCAAGCGGCGATCAACGTCAGCGGTAAGACGGAGGCGCTGGCGGCGAGTTGACTGCTGTCCACGCCCGCCTCCGTCCGCGACGACGCACCGGTCCGCGTCAATACCAATAATACGGCCTGCCTATCAGAAGGTCGTTGTCGTAGCGGAAGGCGCGTGCTTCGGCGCGACGGTCGAGTTCTATGCGCTGCAGGCAGGTGGCAAACGCATCCGTGCCGCGGCGAAAGCCATAGGAGGCGCAGGTCGTTTCGTCCCTTGCGCGCCGCTCTTGCGGCGTCATCGTCTGGCACCCGGCAAGTATCAATCCTGCCGCGGCGAGGGTCAGCAGTCTCAAAGGCTTCATCATTGCCTCCTGATCGGCGCCGGTTGCACGCTACGATTCCGCAGAAGATCAAACGAGCACAACGGATGTTGCGTAGCGACCATCTCGGTGAGGACCGCCGGTGCCGGCGTGTTGGGAACAGAGATCGGCCGAAAGGCGGGGCGTCATATCCAGAGCGGGGCGAGAGAAAAGGTTCGACGCGCTTCGTACTCTGCATGGAGAGATTACAAGCATGCACGGGTGACGCATAACGCAGTTCCGCAAGGCGCGATTCAATTAAGCCGCGATATCATACTCCCGCCGCAGGCGGCCGTTCAACCGCCGTTGGGCCGTCGTTCAGATCCGCTCGAGCACGCCGACAAAAGCCTCGGCAAAGCTTTTCAGATCTGCGGTTTGCTCGCCCGGCTGCTCGACGCGGATCGCGTTTCCGTCTCCGCCAAGGCAGACGAACAGAATCGTCGGCGCCTTTCCGGCATCGCTGTAACGAATGGCGGCGATCGTGAGGCAATCCTCCATCAGGCCGGAGGCCGGCAGGGTGAAAAGCAGTTCTCCGCCGATATCGGCAGCGACCGTGCGCACAAAGGCGGCAAATTCATCCTTGCTCCCGGAAAATCCATCGAGAGAAAGTTCCAGTTCGAGCAGTGCCATCGGTATGGCAGCGTCGCCGGGTTGAGGCAGGAGGGTGGGGGCAGCCTTCGTCACGGTTATTTCCGATGCGACCATGATGTCCTCTCCGATGATTGCCGCGCGTTGTTTCTGTCGACGCCGGCCGATGCCTCCGGTTGAACTCCTTCCCGCCACAGAACGTTTAGCGAGAATCCTTAATGCCGAAATACCTGTTTAACGAGAATGGCGAATTTGCGGCACCGCCGCAAGTACAGTTTCGTCGGGAGATGGACGAGCATTGTCTGTTCCCACGCCTGACGCCATGGTCTAAGAAGGCCATGATCTGTTCCGCTTCGGGGATTGATTCCGTTAGATGATTATCCGCTACGAGCGTCCCTATTCCTACGCCGCGCACTGGGCGCGCGGATTCGCCCGCATCGCATTCGCGACCTTCGCGCTGTCGCTGTTGGCGCACCGTTTCGGTCCGTTGACCACGCCCCATTTTCTGGCGCTTGCCTCACTGTCGGGCGTTCTTGCTCTGACTGGCGTGCTGCTCGCGGCGATCGGGCTCACTCGCCTGTGGCAGGTGGCGGCGGTTGGCGGCATCGCGTCGCTGTCGGCGCTCGCCTATGCCGCCCCTCCGCTTGGCTTTCTTGGCTACGGCGCCGTGCAATATCTGATGCGGCCAAGAATCTACGACGTCACCACCGACACGGTGACGCCGCCGCCGTGGATCAAGGCTCCCGTCGCAGAAAAGAGCTGGCTCGCGCGCAACCCGACGGTGACGCCGCAGGATCGGGAGGCGCAAATCGCCGCCTATCCCGGATTGACGGGCAGACGCTACGACGGCGCGCTCGACCGCGTGTTCCAGGGCGTGCGCAAGATCGTCGGGGAAACGCGTATCGCCACCACCGCCGAACTCGGCGTCGAGAACGCCCGCGCAGACCTCGGGGATCTGGCGGTTCAGCGCGGTGCAGGAGCGGACACGAACAGCGAGCCGGACGTCATTCCGGTTCCGGCTGCACGTCCCGCGCCGGACCTGGATCCGCTTCCGGGACGGCGCTCCACCGACGTCGTGCTACAGGGTGAATGGCGCACCCTGACTGTCGGCTTCCGCTTCGATGTACTGATCAGGCTCCGGGAGGAGGCGGAGACGACGTTCGTCGATCTGCGCGTGGCCTCTCGCTATGGCGCCCATGATCTCGGCATGGGCGCCGCCTTTGCCGAAGAGTTCCTGCGGGCGCTTGACGCCGAACTTCTGGGCATTGCCGGCGATTGACCGCGCTGCCCGCCACAGCGCCGCGCGTCTTATCAGACGCACAAAGGACGAGTGGTTGCATGTTCACCCGCCGCCGCCCGACACACGCCGATAGTCACCGAAGAGCGACGGCGGGCCGTCAGTTTCGACGCGGCCCTGTTCCACGAGATCTTCGAGATGCGCCAGAACTGAAAGTGCCGCCGCCCCGTGCAGCCGCGGGTCGGTAGACGCGTAGATCACCTTCACCATGTCCGGGATTTTTCGGTTACCGGCGCGGATGCGTTCGAGCACGGAGCGCTCGCGCATCTTGCGGTGCGCCCGAAGGGCGCGGAGGAACGCCCCGGGATCGGTCACCGGACCGCCATGGCCGGGCAGATAGAGCCGATCGTCCCGCTGCAGCAGCTTTTCGAGCGAGGCCATATAGTCGGCCATGGCGCCGTCTGGTGGCGCGACGATGCTCGTCGCCCAGGCCATGACATGGTCAGCGGAAAAGAGGATGCCGGTGCCGTCGAGCGCGAAGGCGGCGTGATTTGCGGTGTGCCCAGGTGTCATC
>NZ_SRXN01000139.1 GCF_004827385.1 Ensifer sp. MPMI2T | reverse complement strand
GGGTACATTCTAATTTGAAGTGCGACATGGCAATAAAAACAATGGCTTGACCCTTGGAGATTTTTGCATGTCGCAATGCTATTTGCAGCTCACCCTTCCCGACCGTCGACGTTTGCATCAGCTTCTAGAACGCAAACTTTCGGTTGCCGAGATTGCCCGGCAGCTCGGCCGTCATCGCTCGACGATCTATCGCGAGCTGAAGCGCAACACCTTTCATGACGCCGAGTTTCCGGAATACAGCGGCTATTACAGCGGCATCGCCAACGACATCTCGAAAGAGCGTCGACGACGCCTACGCAAGCTCAGCCGACACCCGCAATTACGCGAACTGGTTATCGAGCAGCTGAAGGCACTTTGGTCGCCGGAGCAGATCGCCGGCCGTCTGCTCGCCGACGGTGTGAGCGCAGTGCGCGTCTGCACCGAGACGATCTACCGCTTCATTTATGGCAAGGAAGATTATGCTCTGGAGCTCTATCGGCATCTGCCAGAAGGCCGTCGCAAGCGCCGCCCACGCCGCTCCCGCAAACCCCGCGACGGCTCGATCCCGTTGGACTGCAGGATTGATCAACGGCCTGATTTCATTGCCGATCGCTCGCAGTTCGGCCACTGGGAGGGTGATCTGCTGATCTTCCGGCGCGACCTCGGTGACGCCAATGTCACCTCGCTGGTCGAGCGCAAGAGCCGCTACACGGTGATAATCAAGAATGGCAGCCGTCACTCTCGGCCGCTCATCGACAAGATCGTCGATGCCTTCTCGCCGCTACCCGCCTTTGCCCGGCAGAGCTTCACCTTCGACCGCGGTACCGAGTTTCGCGGTTTCAGGGCTTTGGAAGATGGACTCGGCGCCAGGAGCTGGTTCTGCGATCCGAATTCACCGTGGCAGAAAGGTGCCGTCGAGAACACCAACAAGCGCATCCGCCGCTTTGTGCCCGGCGATACCGACCTATCCGCCGTCAGCCAGCAGCAGTTGGTCGCCCTTGCCCACCATCTAAATTCCCTGCCTAGGAAGTGCCTAGGCTATCGCACGCCCGCCGAAGTCTTCTCGGCGCATTTGCGCGATTGCGGGTAATCCCCTACCCTCCACTCGTCATTGTTGCACTTGGATTAGATTCTCCACCGCA
>NZ_SRXN01000138.1 GCF_004827385.1 Ensifer sp. MPMI2T | reverse complement strand
TTTTAACGGGGCGCTATTGTAGAATTCACGCGGCCATTTTCAGTTTCTGTGCGGGTGTGATGCCGCCGATACCCATATTGGGCCGTTCGTTGTTATAGGTCCATAACCATTGCGTGGCGAATTCCTGTGCCTCCTCGATGCTTTCGATAATGTAGTGGTCGAGCCATTCATGGCGAACGGTGCGGTTGTAGCGCTCGACATAGGCATTCTGCTGCGGCTTGCCGGGCTGGATATAGCTCAAGGCAATGCCCTGTTTCTCGCCCACTCCATCAGTTTGCCGCTGACATATTCCGGGCCATTGTCCACTCGTATGGCGAGCGGTTTGCCGCGCCATTCGATGATCTGGTTTAGGCTTCGGATGACGCGTTCGGCAGGCAGGGAAAAGTCCACTTCGATGCCCAACCCCTCACGGTTGAAGTCGTCCAGGACGTTCAACAGCCGGAATTGCCTGCCATCCTCCAAACGGTCTGCCATAAAGTCCATGGACCAGACCATGTTTGGCGTTTCCGGCACGCCCAGTGCATCCGGCTTGTCCCGCTTCAACCGCTTGCGTGGCTTAATCCTGAGGTTCAGTTCCAGCTCGCGGTAGATGCGGTAGACGCGCTTGTGGTTCCAGCGGTGTCCCTGGACGTTGCGCAGGTAAAGGAAACACAAGCCGAAGCCCCAGGTCTTCTTCGCCCGCGTCAGCCCGATCAGCAGGTCGGCGATCTGCTCGTTCTCGTCATTCAGCTTGCGGCTGTAACGATAGCAGGTCTCGCTGACACCAAAGGTGCGGCAGGCCAGCGCAATGCTGACCCCATGTAACGCCACTGCTTTCCCGGCCATCTCCCGGCGTTGAGACGGCCGCGTCACTTTTTTCCCAGAGCCTCTTTGAGAAGGTCTGCCTGCATGCTCAGCTCCGCATACATCTTCTTGAGCCGTCGGTTCTCCTCTTCCAAAGCCTTCATTTGGCTGATCATCGAGGCATCCATACCGCCGTATTTGGCTCGCCACTTGTAAAACGACGCCGTGCTCATGCCGTGTTCCCGGCACAGCTCCGGTACCGGTACACCGCCTTCCGCCTGGCGCAAGATCGCAAGGATTTGGGGTTCGCTAAATCTGCTCGTCTTCATCAAAATCTCCTCGATCATATTGCCGAGAAAATTCTACTTTTGAACCCCGTTAATGCCCGGGAGGATTACC
>NZ_SRXN01000137.1 GCF_004827385.1 Ensifer sp. MPMI2T | reverse complement strand
GCCCGCCTCGTGCTCCTTCAGAATGCCGATAATCTGTTCGTCCGTGAAACGGTTGCGCTTCATTCCCTGGTCCTCTCAATGGGCCAGAGCTTACTTCAAAATGGATTATTTCAACGGGGCAAGGTCATCCAGACTGTGAGCGTGTCGCCGTCGCGAACGTAGCGGATTGCCTCCGCTAATCCGGGCCGGTCAGTCTTCACGCCGGATGCCTTATCCTCGAACAGCTTTTCACAACCTGCTTTGCGCAAAGCGTCGAGTTGCAGGGCGGTGTCCTGATCGCCAGTGGAGACCCTTGCATAGCCGAGGTCATGAGCCGTGATTTGTCCGTTTTCTCGTTGAACTCGGACAATGTCCGATTTGCCGTTCAAGAACAAGGTTTGGCGGACAAAAACTGTCGATGCCGCGAAACGGTCGTTTGTCGGACATGAATTTCCAGTTCGCTGCGGTTTCCGCAACGAAACTGGAAGCCGAAGCGATCGGCCGAAACGAACCTTTTCCAGATCGGGTGTAACCTCGCGGAAAAATATCTCTGGCCGATTGAGGCAAATTCTTAGGGTGTCATTTTCGCCTTGAGCCGGAACCGACCCGACAGGGCCTTGTTCGACAAACGTCATGGTTGGTTCGAATGATTGAATGATTGCCTTGTATCCAATGAGCTTTTCATTGGCACGCATATTGCTTTCTGCAATGCGCAAACGCGTCGCGGACCGACAACCGCAGCGCCGCCTGGGCTCGGGCTATACTACAGCAGTACACTCCGGATGAAGAAAGGGGACCGTACTCGCCAAGGATGGTCGAGCCAAAAATAGCAGTGGACTTTAATTTGTCTTGGAGGAAATAATGGCTACTCGATATGTGAAAGCAACCGGGAAAGATCGCGACGGTGATATCACTAAACTTTGTAACTCAGGGGAAACATGGTCCTCTCGTTCAAAGTTGGATGCGATCCGGGACATTGAAAACAATATTCACGACTACAGGGTGAAGTGGACCAGTTCAGAAGACACCACCATCAGAGTGGTGAACGGCAGTTCCGGAAAATATCTTCGAACTGACCTGAGCTGCCACTGAACTTTCATCCAGCGGCGATTAGAGCCCCGGCGGTTTTCGACACGCCATTTGGCGCGGTGGGAGCAACCGGCGGAAACGCGTAGCCTTCATCTTGCGCAGCGTTGGAGCCGGTT
>NZ_SRXN01000136.1 GCF_004827385.1 Ensifer sp. MPMI2T | reverse complement strand
TGACGTGCTCCCCTGGAATGTCCTCGGTTTGAGGTTAGTCTGTTCTCCGGAGATGGAGACAGAGAATGAAGCGATCCCGTTTCAGCGACGAGCAGATCATCGGCATTTTGAAGGAGCACCAGGCCGGTTTGTCGGCTGTTGAGTTGTGCCGCAAATACGGTGTGAGCGATGCCACCTTCTACAAGTGGCGCTCGAAGTATGGCGGCATGGACGTGCCAGAGGCGAAGCGGCTGAAGGCTCTTGAGGATGAGAATGCCAAATTGAAGCGCCTCCTGGCCGACGCGATGCTCGATGTATCGACGCTGAAGGAGATGCTCGGAAAAAACTTCTGAAGCCCGGCTCAAGGAGGAATGCCGTGAACTGGGCCATGAAGGAGAAAGGCTATTCGCAGCGCCGCGCCTGCGGCCTGGTGGACATCGATCCGCGCGTTTTCCGCTATCGGTCGACGCGCGGCGATGATGCTGCCATCCGGGCTCGGCTGCGCGAGCTGGCCAGCGAGAGACGCCGCTTCGGCTATCGTCGCCTGCATATCCTGCTGAAGCGGGAAGGCGTCGAGATCAACTGGAAGAGGCTCTACCGGCTCTACAAGGAGGAGCGGCTGACCGTGCGCAAGCGCGGCGGCCGCAAAAGAGCGCTGGGAACGCGAGCGCCGATGGCAGTCCCACAGGGACCGAACCAGCGCTGGAGCCTGGACTTCGTCTCGGATGCGCTGGTCGACGGCAGGCGCTTTCGTGTCCTTTGCGTCCTCGATGACTTCAGTCGCGAGTGCCTTGCCACCGTGGTCGACAACTCGCTGTCCGGCGAGCGTGTCGGCCGTGAACTGGACAGGATCGCCCTCAGCATGGGCTATCCCTGCATGATCGTGTCGGATAACGGAACCGAGCTGACCTCGAATGCCATCCTCAAATGGCAGCAGGACCATTCCGTCGAGTGGCATTACATCGCGCCGGGCAAGCCGATGCAGAATGGTTTCGTGGAAAGCTTCAACGGACGCTTGCGCGACGAATGCCTCAATGAGCACCTGTTCACCAGCTACCGCCATGCCAGAGAGATCATCGAAGATTGGAGAAACGACTATAACCTGAACCGCCCGCATACGAGCCTCGACGGCTTGACCCCTTATGAGTTTGCAACCCGGTCCCGACAGGACCAGAACCTGAACAGAGCTAACTTATAAACGCGGACAAACAGGGGAGCACGTCAG
>NZ_SRXN01000135.1 GCF_004827385.1 Ensifer sp. MPMI2T | reverse complement strand
TTGGCTCTGACTCATTTTTGATGCAGTTGTAACGATCCTGCGTTGCTGGTTTCCACAAAGGAATCAGCATGATGAGCACTAAGCTCTGCGCTTCTGATTTGGTACCGGCTGGCTTCATTGCTGAACGCATCACGCGCGTTGGCGATGAGACCTGCATCCTGCTTTCCCGAACCAGCGCAACGGCGCCTTGTCCAGCATGCGGACGAATGTCTCAAACGGTCCGAAGTCGCTATTGCCGCCAGGTCGCGGACCTTCCCCTATCAGGAAGGCGCGTCAGGCTTCTCGTGCGCACTCGGAGGTTCGCTTGTGATGCCGTGCTTTGTGGGAGACAGATATTCGCCGAGCGGTTCGGCGATGTACTGCCGCCTTATGCCAGACGAACCGGACGCCTCGAGCATGTTGTCCATCACTTGGCCCTCGCGCTTGGTGGACGCCCGGCGGCCCGTTTTGCCCAACGTCTGATGCTTCCCGTCAGCAACGACACCTTGCTGCGCGTCATCCGCAGGCAAGGCCTTCCGCCATCAGCCCCACCCTCGGTGATTGGCATCGATGATTGGGCCTGGCGTCGCAATCATCGCTACGGCACGATCGTGTGTGATCTGGAACGGCGGCTGCCGATCAGTCTGCTGCCAGATCGCGAGCCAGCGACGGCGGAGGCTTGGCTGCGGCAGAACCCCCAAATCCAAATCGTTGCCCGCGACCGTGGCGGCGCTTACGGGCTGGCGGCGGCAAGAGCGTTGCCTGATGCAGTGCAGGTCGCTGATCGATGGCATTTGATGGAGAATGCCAGCCGTGCATTCCTGGACGCGGTCCGCAAATCGATGCGGCAAATCCGCAAGACGCTCGGCGCAACGCGCGTCGATCCGAAGCTGCTGACTGCGGCCGAACGCCTTCAATACGAAGGCTATCTCCGACGGGAACAGACGAACGCGGCCATCATGGCGCTGTCAAAGGACGGCATGACGATCAAGGAAATCGTGCGTCGCACCGGTCATAGCCGCGGCTTGGTCCGCCAGGTGCTCAGAGGGCAACGAAATGATGTCTTTCGGTTCAGAGAAAGCTCGTTGGAGCCCTATCTCGAATGGCTCGACGTGCAATGGGCTGCCGGCAAGAGGAACGGCACTGAGCTATGGCGGCGTTTGAGAACACAGGGCTTTCGCGGTTCGCGCCGGGTCGTGAGTGAATGGGCCACACGGCGGAAGCGGGC
>NZ_SRXN01000134.1 GCF_004827385.1 Ensifer sp. MPMI2T | reverse complement strand
TCTTCGAGGTTCACGGCGTCGACAACCACGGGAAAGTCGTTGTGCGAAAGAGGCTGCGTCGCGATGCCGTGGCCCGCTTCTTCGCCAATTTGCCGGCGTGCCTGGTCGGCATGGAGGCGTCGAACGGGGCGCACTATTGGGCTCGCGTGCTCACCGAACTTGGCCATCAGGTGCGGCTGATCAGCCCTCAGTTCGTGACGCCATACGTCAAGTCAAACAAGAACGACCGGAACGATGCGGAAGCCATCTGCGAAGCGGTCGGCCGGCCGTCGATGCGCTTCGTGCCACGGAAATCAACCGATCAGCTGGCCGTGCAAGCCGTCCATCGCATTCGCCGGCGTCTCGTCGCCGACAGGGTCAGGCTCGTCAACCAGATTCGCGGTCTTCTGTCTGAGCATGGGATCGTCATTGCCCGTGACATCGCGCAGCTGCGGCGCGGCCTCGCCATCATCGCAGGGAACGACAATGACGGCCTCAGCGAGATGGTTCGCCCGCTCATGAGGGAGTTGCAGACGGAATTGGCCGAGCTCGACCGACGCATTGCAATCTATGACCGGCGAATACGGGAAATCTTCCGCGCCAGCGAGCAGTGCCAGCGGCTTGGGAAGATCGAAGGAATCGGCCCTGTGACGGCGACAGCCTTGATCGCCGCCGTCGGCGATAGAACCTCCTTCAAGAACGGCCGCCAGTTCGCGGCCTGGCTCGGCCTGGTGCCGAAGCAGCGATCCAGTGGAGGGCGGGCCCGTTTGTTCGGCATCAGCAAACGCGGCGATCGGTATCTGCGCACACTGATGATTCACGGCGCTCGCGCCGCTTTAAGCCGGGCGGGCGGCAAGCAGGATCCGCGAAGCCTCTGGCTCGGCAAGATGCGGCAACGGCGGCATCCCAACATCGCGGCCGTTGCGCTTGCCAACAAGAATGCGCGGATCGTGTGGGCTATGCTGTCTGGCGACACTGCTTACGAGCCCGGACTGTCGGTGAAGCCAACCTGAGGCCAAGGCGCGAACAAGGAAAGGAGGTCCCACCCCGGCAATTGCAGCAAATGGCAAGAGATGGCGAAACGGTCACCCCGTCGCTTCCAGAGCCTGATGTGTGGACCGGCATGGCGTTAGCCAATGTCATCGGGGCTTTAAGGTGGAAGCGGGCGAAAACCCATCGAGGCTCGCGGCGAAGACGTTGTCCAGCCGCATCACGAAGCCGGATATACGTCAGCAGTTGTGACCATCGATCCTGATCCAGCCGGCTGTTGCAAACGGGC
>NZ_SRXN01000133.1 GCF_004827385.1 Ensifer sp. MPMI2T | reverse complement strand
CTGCCACGGGTAATTTCCTCCAGATTGGATTAGAGTCCGGCCTGATTAAGGACGGACCCATGAAGAAGCAGAGATTTACGGAAGAGCAGATTATTGCGGTGCTGAAGGAGCAGGAGGCTGGCGCGAAGGTGGCTGAGCTCTGCCGCAAGCACGGGATTTCGGAAGCGACCTTTTATAACTGGAAAGCCAAATACGGCGGTATGGAGGTCTCCGAGGCGAAGCGTCTGAAGGCGCTCGAGGAGGAGAATGCCAAGCTGAAGAAGCTGTTGGCCGAGCAGATGCTGGACGCCGCCGCGCTCCGCGAGCTTCTGGCAAAAAAATGGTAGGGCCTGCCGCCGAGCGCGAAGCCGTCGCGCATCTGAAGACCGTGATGGGTCTTTCGGAACGGCGGGCCTGCCAGATCATATCCGCTGACCGCAAGATGATCCGTTATCGGTCCAGTCGACCGCCGGAGGTCGAACTGCGGACGAGGCTGCGCGAGCTCGCCAACGAGCGACGGCGTTTCGGCTACCGGCGGCTGTTCGTCCTGCTCAAGCGAGACGGAGAGCCGTCCGGCGTCAATCGCATCTACAGGCTCTACCGCGAGGAAGGGCTGTCGGTCCGCAAGCGGAAAGCCAGACGGCGTGCCGTCGGCACGCGTGCGCCGATCCTGGTCGAAGCGAAGGCCAATGCCCGCTGGTCGCTGGATTTCGTCCACGACCAGTTTGCCTGCGGAAGGAGGTTTCGCGTGCTCAACATCGTCGATGACGTGACGCGCGAATGCCTGGCGGCAATCCCCGACACATCGATCTCCGGGCGTCGGGTCGCCCGCGAACTGACGGCGCTTATCGAACGGCGCGGCAAGCCCGGCATGATCGTCTCCGACCACGGCACGGAGTTCACGTCGAACGCGATCCTCGCCTGGTCAAAGGAGCACAAGGTCGAATGGCACTACATCGCGCCGGGAAAGCCGATGCAGAACGGCTACGTCGAATCCTTCAACGGCCGCATGCGCGACGAACTGCTGAACGAGAGCCTGTTCTTCGGTCTCGGCCACGCCCGCAGCGCCATTTCCGAATGGGCGGAGGATTACAACAATTTCCGGCCGCACTCATCGCTCGGATATCAGACCCCGGCCAACTATGCCGGGACCATCGCCGCAACCGGCTCCAACGCTGCGCAAGATGAAGGCTACGCGTTTCCGCCGGTTGCTCCCACCGCGCCAAATGGCGTGTCGAAAACCGCCGGGGCTCTAATCGCCGCTGGATGAAAGTTCAGTGGCAGCTCA
>NZ_SRXN01000132.1 GCF_004827385.1 Ensifer sp. MPMI2T | reverse complement strand
GGAGGCTGGTCCAGCCTTTTCTGCCAGCGCCCCGGCGGCTGGGTCGGACCACAGATTTCCGAGAGATATTGAACGCTCTGCTTTACCTCGCCTCGAAGGGTTGCCAGTGGCGGATGCTGATTTCCCACCCTGTTCAACCGTTCAGCGTATTTTTACGAATGGAGGGCGATAGGGTTGTGGACGCGGATCAATCATCATCTCGTGATGGAAGCGCGCGAACTGGAGGGTAAGGAGGCCAGCCCAACAGCAGGCGTCGTTGACAGTCAGAGCGTGAAAACCACCGAAAGCGGCGGTATCCGGGGTTATGATGCCGGCAAGAAGATCAAGGGGCGCAAGCGCCACATCATTGTCGACACGCTGGGGCTGATGGTCGGTCTCATGATCCACAGCGCCGACATTCAAGACCGGGACGGTGCTCCAGACCTCTTGAAATCCATCCGCCATAGATGGCCGTGGTTGCTGCATGTTTTTGCCGATGGCGGTTATGCTGGCGACAAGCTGAAGAGGCGGCTGAAGAAATTCGGGCGCTGGACTCTGGAGATCATCAAGCGCACCGACAAGGCAAAGGGCTTCGCAGTTCTGCCGCGCCGATGGGTCGTGGAACGGACTTTCGCGTGGCTTGGCAGATGCCGTAGACTGGCGAAGGATTTTGAGAAAAGTCGCTTCAGCCGAGGCGTGGATCATGATCGCCCACATTCGCCTCGTCACCCGACGCCTTGCAAGGTATTGCTACCATTGATTTCTTTTCGAGTCCGACTCTTAGAGAAGGAGACATTGATGTCCATTGCACCCTCCAATATTGGCAATCAGCACGCCTCACTAATGGCGAAGGACGACATTGCTGCCCGCCTCAAGTCCGCACGCGAGGCGATCGGCTACAGCATTGATGACCTTGCCGTCACTTGCGGTCTCACCAATGTTGAAATCGCTGACATCGAGAGCGGAACTGATATCGACTCAGCAAAGCTCAAACGCATAGCGCGTTCCTTACAGGTGCCAGTCTCCGATTTCCTGGCAGAGAAATCTAATTTAATGGACAAGGGTGCCGGGCGATGAAGCCGCCCCTTTGTTCCGAGATGATTTGCGCCCCCTGTTTTAGGGGTTCTGCAGGCGATGATTGTTGTCGATTCATTCAGACGAGGTGTGGTAATCCTCCCGGGCATTAACGGGGTTCAAAAGTAGAATTTTCTCGGCAATATGATCGAGGAGATTTTGATGAAGACGAGCAGATTTAGCGAACCCCAAATCCTTGCGATCTTGCGCCAGGCGGAA
>NZ_SRXN01000131.1 GCF_004827385.1 Ensifer sp. MPMI2T | reverse complement strand
TGACCTTGCCCCCAAGTTTTATCCAGTTTTGAGTTCGCTCCAGCGGTTTTGGGTTGCTGCAGTTGCGGCGGTAGCGGCGGGTTGCGGTGCGGAGCCATTTCGGCTGCGCAGCACCGCATCACGTCGCGGGCTGATGGTCTGAGCGAACTCGGCAGGTGTCAGCCAGCCGAGGCCAGAGTGTGGTCGGTTATCGTTGTAATCGCTTCGCCAGTTTAAAAGCGCTGATCGGGCATGGGTCAGTGACGAGAAGAGAGTCTCATTCAAGAACTCGTCTCGCAGACGCCCATTGAAGCTTTCGACGAAGGCGTTTTGGATCGGTTTGCCTGGCGCGATGTAGTGCCACTCCACCTTGGCTCGGTCCACCCATTGCAGGATCGCGTTGCTCGTGAATTCGCTGCCGTTGTCGCTGACGATCATCTTCGGTTTGCCGCGCTCCTCGATGATCCGATCCAGCTCACGGGCAACCCTCAGACCGGAAAGCGATGTATCGGCGACAAGTGCCAGGCATTCCCTGGTGCAATCGTCGACGACCGTCAGAACCCGGAACCTGCCGTCCATCGGTGAGCTGATCCGATACGAAGTCCAGCGACCAACGATCATTGGCTGCCATCGGGATCAGCATCGGCGCTCGCGTGCCTATCGCTCGCTTGCGGCCGCCGCGCTTGCGCACTGTCAGCTTCTCTTCCCGATAGAGCCGGAAGAGCCGCTTGTGGTTCACACGGTGACCCTCACGCCTGAGCAGCACATGAAGGCGTCGATATCCAAAGCGGCGGCGTTCATGCGCCAGCGCCTTCATCCGCTCGCGAAGGTCATGGTCATCGCTGCGCCTGGTTTCATAACGGATCGTCATCCGGCAAAAGCCGATGGCTTTACACGCCCGCCGTTCGCTCATCTGGTGGCGATCCATCAGATGCGCGACAGCGTTCCGCCTTGCTGCGGGCGTCACCACTTCTTTCCCAAAAGGTCTTTCAAAGCGGCATTGTCGAGCATGGCGTCTGCCAGGAGCCGTTTCAGCTTTGTGTTCTCGTCCTCCAGCGCCTTCAGCCGCTTGGCCTCGGATACGTCCATGCCGCCGAACTTGGCCTTCCACTTGTAGATGCTGGCGTCGCTGACACCGTGTTTGCGGCAAAGCTCCGACACCGGCGTGCCCGCCTCGTGCTCCTTCAGAATGCCGATAATCTGTTCGTCCGTGAAACGGTTGCGCTTCATTCCCTGGTCCTCTCAATGGGCCAGAGCTTACTTCAAAATGGATTATTTCAACGGGGCAAGGTCA
>NZ_SRXN01000130.1 GCF_004827385.1 Ensifer sp. MPMI2T | reverse complement strand
ATTCCTTGACAGGACCTGGCTCGAGAGGGCTTCTAATGGCTGCTGCGTTACTGGCGGATCGTGATGGAGAACCATCGGGGAGCGCAGCCACGTAAGCCGACCGCCTGGGCCCTACCGAGAAACCGAACCGCAAAGGGGGCCCAGATGCGCCTGAACATCGACCGAATCGAAGCGGCGGCTGCGACCATCAATCAGGTCTTCATCAACACGCCGCAGTACGTCTGCGAAAGTTTGAGCCGGGCGCTGGGCTGCCGGATCATTCTCAAGGTGGAAACCCTCAATCCCGTGCGCTGCTTCAAGGGGCGCGGCACCGAGGTGGTCCTGGCGCGACTGCAATCCCGAGGTGACACGACATCGGTTGTCTGTGCCAGCGCAGGTAACCTGGGCCAGGCGCTCGCCTACGGCGGTCGATTGAGAAACTTCGATGTCACGGTTACTGCGGCCGCCGCGGCCAATGCCTTCAAGCTGGAGAAGATGCGGGCGCTGGGGGCGAAGGTGGTGCTGGTTGACGGGCAAATCGAAGCCGCACTCCAGGCGGCCCTGGAGCACGCCGAGAGGACCGGCGCTTTCCTGGTGGAAGACAGCAAGAATCTCGACACTTGCGAAGGTGCTGCAACGATCGGGCTCGAGCTCGCGGAGCTGCCCCATCAGCTGGATGCAGTCCTCGTCTCCCTGGGTGCCGGGGCGATGGCGACGGGCATCGGTTATGTCCTGCAGTGCCGGCGGCCCGGCGTCGAAGTCGTCTCTGTCCAGCCTCGGAACGCACCGGCCATGACACTCTCCTACCGGGCCGGTCGAGTCGTGGATGCCGGTGCCCCGAACACCATCGCCGACGGCGTGGCCGGGCGCTATGTGATTCCCGAGGTTCTCGATGACCTGCTGGCCGTCGCCAATGACGCCCTGCTGGTCGGCGAGGAAAGCATCAAGGAAGGCATGCGCCTTCTCTACTTGCATTCGGGACTGGTCGTCGAGCCGGCCGCCGCCCTCGGTGTCGCGGCCCTTCTCGAGGCTCCGGAACGATATGCCGGCAAGACGGTGGCAACGGTCCTCTGCGGCAGCAACGTCGCGCCAAAGGACTTCGAAGCATGGGTCGAGAGGTCCTGAACGCCGGGCTTAAGGGTCGAACCTGCGCGGAGCAAAGTCCGCTGCGGCGCACGTTTCGACCATCCGCATGACAGCCTGCCGACCGGATTTGGACGTCTGTCCGGTTTGGCTGGGTGTCGGGCTGGGACGCGATGAACTACCAACGGCCGCTCCGGGCTCAAGCGGGATGTTGGCGGGCGACAGTCCTTTGACC
>NZ_SRXN01000012.1 GCF_004827385.1 Ensifer sp. MPMI2T | reverse complement strand
CATATGGAACGTTCTATGTTCGGACATAGCTTCAGACATAGCAATTCATACCAAGCTCATTCCCTGAGCTCACACGAATAAGCCCGATAACCCGCTATCGCCAGACGGGATCAATGCACCGCTTACGATTTCATGAGTAACAGCATATCTTTAGCGATGGCCGATGATGCTCGGCAGAGCCATCAGCACACGGCCAGACGCGTTGCCATTGCCGGACTCGTTGGAACGGCAATCGAATGGTACGATTTTTACATCTACGGCCTGGCGGCGGCGCTGGTCTTCGGACATCTCTTTTTTCCTGAGTTTTCAAGCGTCGCAGGCACCTTGGCGGCCTTCGGCACGTTTGCTGTTGGCTTTGTTGCTCGGCCCCTTGGTGGCGTCATCTTTGGCCACTTCGGAGACAGGATCGGCCGAAAAGGCACCCTTATCGTGACGCTATTCCTCATGGGTGCAGCCACCGTCGTGATAGGCCTCCTTCCAACCTACGAAACAATCGGTGTTGCTGCGCCAATACTGCTCGTAACGCTGAGATTTCTTCAGGGATTTGCAGTAGGCGGAGAATGGGGTGGGGCGGTCACCATGGTGATCGAAACGGCTCCGGAGGGGAGGCGGGGACTTTACGGGAGCCTGCCCCAGATGGGAGTACCACTCGGACTGATCTTCTCCAGCTCAATTTACAGCATCATCTCGCAACTTCCTGACGACATGTTCCGTTCTTGGGGATGGAGGGTGCCATTCCTCTTAAGCATACTCCTGATCGTTATTGGCCTTTTCATCCGGTCGCGCATTTCTGAGACCGCGGCATTCAAGGAGCTCAAGGAAGGAGGCGCGAGACCGCAGCTACCAATCAAGCGTTGCTTTCAGACGAGCTGGCGCCAGATCCTCTTGGCGATCGGTCTCTATGTGTCGGCGGGCGTGCCCTTCTACATCGTCACTGTGTTCGTGCTCTCATATGCCACGAGCAATCTTGGGATCGGCCGCAGTACAATGTTCACCGGCTTGCTCGTCGGCGCTGTGATGGAGGCATTCACCGTACCTCTGTTTGGCGCTTTGTCTGATCGTTTCGGCCGTCGACCGGTGTTCATCTTTTTTGCTGTCGTCGCGCTGGCTTTCGCGTTCCCTTTCTTCTGGCTCTTGGGTACCGGAGACACAGCGGTCGTCTTCCTTGCGCTGGTAATCGCCCTAGCAGTCGTCCACGCCGGCATGTATGGCCCAACCGCCTCCTTGTACGCCGAGATGTTTCCGCCCAGCGTGAGATATACAGGCACCTCCGTCGGCTACCAGATGGGCGGCGTCGTTGCTGGGTTCGTTCCCATGCTGGCCGGTTTTGCTGTGAACGGCGCTGACGGAGCAAGTTGGCCAATTTCACTTATCTGGGCGGCTTGCGCCGCAATAGGCCTCCTAAGCGCGCTGCTTGTGAGAGAGACGCAGGGTGTCGATCTCAATCATGAGCCAGCCTCGTCTTAGCTCTCAAAAAACGGGTCCGCTCACACGGTAGCGGGCCCGGGTCGTTGCCCGACGTGCTTAAGGTAGAAAAGGAACGAACAATGAAAATCAAATCCGTTGAAACATTCGTATTGGAAAGCAAACTGCCTGTTGCGTTCTCATACTCGCAAGGTGTCGTGCCCCGTCGTTCAACCACACTTGTCCGTATTACCACTGATGACGGTATAGAAGGCTGGGGCGAGAGCTTCAGCGTATCCCTCCAGCCCCCGCAGATTGCTGCCTCGATCGTGGATTACGCTCTTGCGCCAACGCTAATCGGAGCGGACGCAATGGCCACGGACGTCGTTTGGAACGAGATGTATGGCCGATCCCGGGACTATGGCCGCAAAGGCGTCGTCATTGGAGCAATCAGTGCCGTTGATATCGCCCTTTGGGATATTAAGGGCAAAGCCTTGGGAAAGCCGGTATGGGCGCTTCTCGGCGGAGCCTTTCGGGATCGTGTCCAATGCTATGCAACTGGATTCTTCCGCGCGAGGGGAAGGGGAGAGAGCTCTGCTATGGCTGAAGAAGCGCAGAGGCACCTCGACAATGGTTTCGAGATCATGAAGGTCAAATTAGGCTTCGGGCTCCAGGACGATCTCGAGGTTATGAACCGCGTCCGAGACGTGGTTGACGGCCGTGCACGACTGATGATCGACGTTAATCATGCGTATGGATCTAGTGACGCAATCCGGCTTGGCCGCGCTTTAGAAGATTTTGACCTGCTGTGGTATGAAGAACCCGTCATCCCGGAAGACCTCGCGGGCTATCGAAGGGTGCGGACATCCCTTGCTATCCCGATTGCAGGCGGCGAGGCGGAGTTTAGCATGTATGGCTTCCGGGATCTGATCAACGCTGAGGCGATCGATATTGCTCAACCTGATATCTGTCTCGCCGGCGGATTCACGGCCCTCAAGCATATCGGGGCGATCGCGCAAGCAAACGGTATAATGCTCAACCCCCATGTCTGGGGAACGGCCGTTGGTCAGTATGCATCTCTTCATGCATCGGCGAACACGCCCAGCCCGCAGTTCGGCCTGTATCCTAGCCAGCCGTTGTTCGAGTACGACACGTCGAGCCACCCGTTCCGGACGGAATTGGTGACGGAACCACTGGAACACAAGGATGGATGGCTGTCCCTGCCGCAAACACCGGGTCTGGGCATCACTATCGACCTCGACTTTGTCCGGCGAAACAGCATCCGGTACTAGACGGTCGCACAAAGAGCCGATCCTCCCTTCGTAGGCAGGATCGGCAGAACGGCGCTAGACGGTGATTGAAGGGCTGATTGAGGTTGACTGATTCTGGTTCAGCTGTTGACCAACATGCGATGTCAGGCCTTCTAGACGATCTCGTTTGGTTCCGAAGAGGGAAGGGACACAAATCTAGCTTTATGTTGAATACACGATCGCTTGCCAGCGACCAATAATTCAGCCAATGCCACTCAGTCGATAAAGAGCTCCGTTATCAGATCATGATCGATTCGGATCTTCATCGTGCCTTCGCCGTTGAAACCTTGTCCGGTGACCGTCACCGTCAGGTGGAAGATACCCTCAACTGTTTCTATTCGCATGAAGTTTAGCTGAGACCGAACACCGATATTGTCCGTCTCATTCCACTTCGCGATTTCTGCTTTGCCGTTATACACCCTGCCCCAATCGCGCAGGACGGCATGCTCAGAAAAGACACCAAGGAAGGCATTGGTGTCCCGAGCATTAGTGGCATGCACCATTTTTTGAATGGTGGCAGGAATCTGTCTCTTCATACTTCGTCCTCACAAATCCGTCTGGGCCGGTGACCTACCTACTATTCTCGCCGGACGGAGCCCGAAAAATAGTCGCCGATTCCGTTCCTCGCATGCCTAATCCGGGGTAATTTAAGCCTGTTCCTCTAAGCTGCTGAACCTTGGGTCGAAAACAACAATACCCAAAACCCTAGGTGTCGGTACTCGGAACTCCAGTTGTAGCGTCAAGGGCTAGGAGCCTCCGGCTGGGTCCGGGTTTCCGGGACTTGCGGTCTCTGAACTGGATTCGCGGTGACGGGATGTTGTCCGTGCAGCTTCTTCTTGTGTCGTCCATAATAGAGTTTGCGCCGCCGGGGTGGGTAATCGATCTGAGGGATGCTTCCCCTGAGGCCAGACGTTGCGAATACCCTTTGATTTCGCTACCGTCTGTACCGTAATCTAAGGTGTTAAGAATGAGTGTCAAAGGTCGGCCTGGCCGCCCTCGAAGTGAGAGCGCGAGGCATTCGATCGTGAAAGCGGCATATGACCTGCTCGATGAGCAAGGATACGCAGCATTTTCCGTCGATGTCGTAGCAGCCCGGGCAGCTGCTATTGGCAAGACAGAAGGGTGAATGGGCGGCCGTTCAGCCGCACCAAGAAAAGGCGGCCACTCGAAATTACCGGCACCGCCGGCAACTGGGCAATTTGTCTCGGAACCTGACGCCTGCTCAACTGCAGTGCTGTTCAAGCACCGCGCGAGCCCTAGGGATACGCGTCAGGAGGTGAAGCCGCATACATGGTCCGCGCCAAAGCCGACCCTGCACACCATGCCGGCGTCGCCAAGGCTCTCGGCCCCGCCGAGATCGCAACATAATTCATAGGTCACGCGCCATCCGGCGCGTGGCCTGGGGATGACTGGCTACACGATGCGCCGAGTGCCGATGAGATGGCCGTGGACCTCGTAGGCGTTTCGATCGACCCAGTTGTGGCGGAGCAGCCCGTCCTCGTCGACGGCAATGATGGCGTTGCCCACCATCGTAATGGGTGTCCCATCCGGCTCGGTTCCGAGAAATCCATTGTTCCGGCCAACGAGCCGCCAACGCGTGGCAACCCGCGTCCCGCAGTCGCTTTGAAAGATATCGAGAACTTCGAATTCCAGGTCATTGATCTGGCGCTGAAAGCCGATGACCCATTGTTTGAATGCGTCACGCGACCGGATTTCATGACCGCCCGATGTGATCACGAAATCTTCGTGAACCAATGCATCTATAGCCTCCGGTCTTTGTGGGGAGCGCCACACCTCGTTCCAAAATTGATGAACAATTTCGATTGCTGTTCTTCTTCTCATGGCATTGTCCTTTCATGAATATGGCGTTCAAGCGACGCTGGTTGATGTAGGCAGGACGACGACCTTGCTGCCGACGGGGACGCGGCCGTAGAGGTCGATGATGTCCTGATTGAGAAAGCGGACGCAGCCTGAGGAAACCATCTTGCCGATGGTCCATGGCTCAACGGTCCCGTGCAGGCGGTAAAGCGTATCCTCGCCGTCCCTGTACAGATAGAGCGCGCGAGGCCCCAGGGGATTCCCATAGCCACCTGGAAGGCCGCCCGCATATTTCGTGTAGCGATCCGGCTCTCGGCGGATCATGTCTTGCGTGGGCGTCCAGCGCGGCCATGCCGCCTTTCGTGCGACCGTAGCGTCTCCGCGAAAGTTGAACGCTTCCTGCTTGCCTACCCCGACGCCATAACGGATCGCCTTGCCTCCCTCCATGACAAGATAGGCGTGCCGCTCGCCCGGATCGACGACCACGGTGCCCGGTCGTTCCTGTGTCGGGTAGGCGACTTCACGACGCCAGTATTTCGGATCGACCTGCTTGAGATCGACCGCGGGAACCGGAAACGGTTCATTGTCCAGCGCGGCATACATCTGTAGAAAAGACGGATCGGCAATCGGCGCATCTGCCATCTTCGCCGTCGTGTTTCCAGAACGCGAAACGCATCCTGATACCAAGCCAGACCCCATAATCATCAGGGCTGCGCGTCTCGTCATCATCGCTCATATCTTCCTTTTCGTTCGCCGGGTTAATCCTAGTCATTGGCAAGTTGTGGGGAGGTTTTCGTCAGGCCGGGTCGGGTAGCAATGGTCACCATCCAACCATGGATACTGTCCCGTATTCGGCTCAGGCCGTGTAGCCACCATCGACCGAAAGCGAGTGACCGACCATGAATGTTGATTTGCCGATAGCGACGAATACGATTGCCTCGGCCACCTCTTCGGGCCGCCCCAGGCGCTGACTAGGCAACGCTTGCACCATGCCGTTCTTTCCGGCATCGCCGCCCGCAAAACGCGTGAGCATGTCGGTATCGGTGGGACCAGGAGCTACCGCGTTGACACGCACGCCCGAGCCGGCGACCTCGAGCGCCGCCGCCTTCGTCAGGCCCTCCACCGCGTGTTTGCTGGCGGTATAGACCGACGCTCCAGCTGCGCCCTTTTTACCCACGGCAGAGGACAGATTGACAATGCTGCCGCTCCCTTGGGCGAGCATGACCCGCAGCTCATGCTTCATGCACAATAGAGTTCCAAGGACGTTGGTGTCGAAAGTCGCGGCATAGGTTTCGGCGGTCTGGTCCACTACAGGGCCAAGAATGCCGTCAACGCCGGCGATATTGATCGCGGCGTCCAAACGGCCGAAACGGGAAACGGCAGTATCAACAAGCTGACGAACTTCATTTTCGTACCGGACATCGGCACGCACGAATTCCACCTCGGCCCCGGTCTTTTGCAGTTCGTGCGCAAGAGCCAAGCCTTCCGGTTCACGTCGACCTGAAATCACAAGCCGCGCGCCCGCCTTTGCGAAGGCAAATGCGGTGGCACTACCGATGCCGGCCAGTGCACCGGTGATCAATACAACAGGAGCAGTCATAGTTGGTCCTTTCGATGTGGGTGATGTGCCAGACGGCGCCGGCAGGGATGATGGAAGAGGCGCTGTCACGCGTGGTTTTTCGCGGTCCGGGGATTGTCTGACGCAGCCATGCCGGCGAGCAGGGACAGAACCAACATCACAGCCGCGACCAGAAACAGCAGGCGATGGTTGCCACCGGTGGCATTGAACAGCGCGGAAAAGGCATATGCCGCCACCGCCAGGGCGGCGGCAGAAATGACGCTGGCGCGAGTCCAGGCGACGTTCTGGCGGGTCGCATTGTGGATTACCACCTCATGCACCCGCACAAGAACCAGAGGCACAATGCCTGGAGCGAATGTTCCGACGATGACGGTGACGACGGCAAGTAAGATAAGGTTATTGGTTAGGTAGAAGGCGAACAGGCCAGCCGCCATGACCAGGGAGACAATCCTGACTGTCGATTGGGCGCCGAGACGGTCGGCCAAGTGTCCATACAGCGGAGGCCCTGCAACGGCGCCCAGGCCATAGACTGCCCAGAACACCGCTCCGAGATATGTGCCTCTGCTCAGGCCCCGGGCGACGAAATCAACAAGAAAAACCATCGGGGGCACTGCGGCCGCAGCCATCAGCGCATATTGCAGGTACAGCAGCCTGATATCCCGGCCGAAGCGCACGGCGTGAACGGCCGGCGTAGCGGGGTGTCTCGCGGGCGGATTCAACTGGCTCGAAGGCCACGCAAACCAGCTTGCGGCCGTAAGGATCACGGAAATGATGCCGAGACCGATCCAGGTCTGCGGCAGTCCCAGTTCAAGCAGTAAAGGGATGACGGTTCCCGAACCCGCGATGCCCAAACCCAGCCCCAGGAAGATCGCGCCTCCTGCCGCGCCTTTTCGCGCAGCCGGCACGTGCGGCAAAATGGTCGCCGCAACCAGGCCCATGACGACGCCACCGGCAATGCCCGACACGAAACGCCAGACGAAATACCACGAGAACGACAAGGGGACGGCGCACGCGAAGAAAGCGGCAGAGATCAGCACCATCATGAGGCGCAGAACGTGCTCGTTGGCGAGGCGCGTGGCGATGGGCCGGCCGATGAGCGCGCCGCACACGTAGCCGGCCAGGTTGGCCGCGGCTAGATATGCCGTGCTGGAAGCGGAGAACCAGTGCGCCTGGATCAGTTCCGGAATGAGTGGCGTGAAAGCGAAGCGGGCCAGGCCGATACTGTCGAGACTCGCGCATAGCCCCGCGAATATGTACCGGCGCACGAGCAGCCGGTCGATCTTGGCCGAGGTGAGAGGAACCGGTTGAGAGGACATCGGCGCACCAGAGGGAGAGGGGTTGGACACCGGCGAGCCATCGATCCTCGAAGGCAGCGCCCATCTTTGACACGAGTGTCATTCTTGACGTCGTAGTCAAACTTGACGTCAGTGTCAAGGATGGTATCTAGTGTTCTTCGGTGTCCAATTATGAGGAGCAGGAGGATGGTCGGAGTTCGCCAGTTCGACGAAGGAGAGGCGCTGGACAAGGCGCTCACCCTTTTTTGGCAAAAGGGCTATTCCCAAACGACGATGCAGGATTTGGCTGAGGCGACAGGCGTGCAGCGTGGTTCGCTCTACAACGCCTATGGAGACAAGGAGACATTGTTCCTGCGCGTGTTCGGCGTGTACCGCGACAGGTATGTGGACCACATGCGCGAGGCTATGGACAAGCCCGGGCTGCGGGAAGCGCTGGAGAGCTTCTTCGGCTTTGTCATCAAGTCCATGAGGACCGGTGCGCCCACGCGAGGTTGCCTGAGCACAAAGACCGTAGTGGGCATCGAGGAGCTGGACGAATCCATACGTTCAGAGATCAGAGACCTGCTCGACGAGATCGAAGCAGCTCTGCACGAAAGACTGTCCCGACCGGGCGAGGCAGAACAACTGGCGCTGTCGCCGCAAGATGCGGCGCGGCTGATCGTTATGCATACGCGCGGGCTTGTCGTGATCGAGCGCGTCTATCGGGACGAACAGCGCATGCGCTCAATGGCCGAACTGCTCATCCAACTCTTGTTGAAGCCAAAGCTTTCTTGATGAGGGCGCAATGATGCGGAATCAGCCCGATTCTTAGGCGAACATCAATCTAGTCATGGCCTAGGAGCTTGTGAGGGCGCGCGTCGTGCTTTTGCGAATCCACGGTCTGTCGCGATGAAACGGGCGAGCATCGGACCAATGAGTTTCACAGGATCGATGATCTGATTCTGCTCATTACCAAGCAACTCGGCGTAGGCGATGAGATCGCGATAGAGTGACGCTGGCAGTTCAACCGTGACCTTCACTGGCTTGTCCTCAGCTATGGGACCGAGTTTCAGCTTCGTCATGTCATCCTCCGTAGGGCTCGAGCACGAGATCGCGCGTAACGATCACACGCACTGGGAAGCCGGGCCGGATCGTGAGTGTCGGCGCGGTGTTCAGCTGGCGCCTGACAATCTGCTGGCCGGCGTCGTTGATCGTGTCCTGACCTCCGTTGCGGATCGCCTGAATCAGACGATCGTCATCATCCACGGCGAGTTCCGCGCCGACGCTGAGCAGCGTCGAAAGCCCGGCCGCCTTGACGAGGTCCCACCAGTGATAATCCACGCCGTCCTGTAGGCCGGCATAGCCCTCGACATCGGCCCCTGGTTGGCGCTCGAGAACGATGCTGCGTCCGTTCGGGAAGATCAGGCGATTCCAGACCAGGAGCACGCGGCTTTGGCCGAACTGGACATTGTTGTCGTACTGGCCGACGACGCGAGTGCCCTGCGGCACGAGCAAAATGCGGCCGGTCGGGCTATCGTAGATGTTCTCGGTGACCTGGGCGGAGATCTGGCCCGGTAGGTCAGACCGGATGCCGGTGATCAGCGCCGCCGCGATGACGGCGCCCGCCTGCAGGATATTAGGCGATGCCGGCGCTGCGACCCGGTCAGCCGCGACCGTGCGCCGGTCGACCGGAGCGTTTAGAAACGCCTGTTGGCGCTCCTGCGCCGTGGGTGTTGCCGGTGGCGGCGCGAGGCCCAGGCTCGCGAGGTCGGGCTGCGCCAGGGTCGGTGTATTGGTGGTGGGTTGAGCCGAAGTGCGTACCTCGGAGGCTGTAAACAGGCGGCTGGTGCGCGCCGTCTCGATCTCCTGGAGGCGGCGCTGCTCCTCCGGGCTGATGGCCGGCTGCGCCGGCGCGACGCCGGGCGCCGACACAGGCTGGCCGCGGTTCTGGGCGCTGACGATCGGCCGGCCGAGATCGCCGGGCAGTGGCGGTCCGAGCTGGGGCACGCCGGTATAGTCACGCGGCAGGCCCTGAAGGCCATCCGCCGTCGGGCGGTTGTCGGTCGCATAGAGTTCCTCGGGCGGCCGCCCACCGTTGCGGGTCTGGAGCGCATAAACGAGCGCACCGCCGAGGCCGAGGCTCGCCACCAGGCCGAGCCCGGCCAGCACCTTGCGCGACAGCCGTGTGACACGCGGAGCCTCCGCCCGCAGCCGCATCGGTGCGGCCGCCTCCGGCGCCGATCCCGTCAGCGGCGCAGCGGCTTGCTCTTCCTCGTTTCGGTCATCGCTCACGACGCGGGCCTCCCGTCTGTGCGGGTGATTCGGACGCGCTTCTGGGTATCGCCGGAGCCGAAGCGCAGCTCGGCGGCCGCAAAGAGCCGGTCGACGATCATGTAGTTGTTGCGGACCCGGTAGTTGACCAGTTCGGACGTGTTGCCCTCGGCGCCGACGACGAACAGCGGCGGCATTTCGCCCTGGCCGATCCCCCTCGGGAATTCGATGAAGACCTGCCGGCCGTCGTCATAGGCGCGTAGCGGACGCCACGCGGCGCGGTCGCCGGTGACCTCGTAGCGGAAGTTGATGCGCGAGAGATCAACGCCGGTCGCCACCGGCTGGGCCGCCTGCGCCTCGGCGTTCTGGCGGCGGAGCGCGATGAGCTGGTCCTGCGGATACTGCCAAGAGACCGAGGCCATATAGGTGCGCTCGGTCGAGCGCAGCTCCATGTGGTAGGTGCGCAGATTGGTGTTGATGACGAGATTGGTCATCAGGTCGGCGCGGGTCGGCTTCACAAGTATATGGACCTGTTGCGTCGCGCCCGAGCCGCTCTGGGTGTCGCCGATGATCCAGCGCACGGTGTCGCCGGCGGCGACCGGCCCGGAACCGACGAGCTGCTCGCCTGGCTGTAATGCGATGTCGGTGATCTGACCGACAGCCGTATAGACCTGATAGAGGGCGCCTTGCGTGAAGGGATAGACCTGCATCGAGTTGATGAAGCCGTCGCGCACCGGCTGAATGCGGGCGGCGGCATTGGCTTGGTTGACGCGGGCCGTGGGATCGGCTGGTTCCGGCGCTCGCCGAGATTGCTCAACGGGCTTCATCTGCCCAGGCAGCGGGAGCGGCCTCGGCAATTCGACCACTTGGACCGGTGCTGGCGGATCTACGGTCTGCACGGCGGCGGGCGCATCGTCGTAGCTGATCTCGGGCGGCTTCTGCGTCGTCGCGCAGCCGGCGAGCGCCGTGGCGGAAAGCAGCAAAGCCGCCAATGTGTGTGTACGGAAAGCCGGTTTTCCGGCTTTACGGAAAATCGGCATCGTCATTGCCCCAGCTCCCGTGACCATGAAATTGCGTTGACGTAGATCCCCAGCGGATTGGCGCGTAGCCGGTCGGCGTTGCGCGGAATTTGGACGACGATGGTGAGGATCGCCGTCCATCGGGTCGTGTCGGCGAGCTGGCCGTTCTCGTAACGGCGCTCGGTCCATGCGACCCGGAAGCTGTCGGGAGACGCCCGGATCACGCTCGAGACGTCGACGGCGATCTGCTGGCGGCCGACCTTGGTGAACGGGTCGTTCGAGCGCGCGTAGTCGTTGAGCGCGGCGGCGCCTCGATCCGTGGTGAAGTCATAGGCGCGCAGCCAGTTCTGCCGGACGATGATCGCGTCGGCCGGAATCGAGCGGACCTGCTCGATGAAGCGCGCGAGGTGGAACGCGATCTGCGGGTCGGTCGGCTGATAGTCTGCCGTCGCCGGCGCGATCGCCTGCGCCTGGCCGAGCCGGTCCGTCTGAACCACCCACGGAACGACGGTGCCGCGCGCCGATTGCCAGACCAAGGCGGCCGTGAACCCTGCCGACAGGAAGAGCGAGCCGAACGCCATGTAGCGCCAGTTGCGCGCCTGGACGCGCGCCGAGCCAATGCGGTCGTCCCATACCTGCGCGGCACGCTGGTACGGCGTTTCGGGTTCGGGAGCTTTTCCATAGTGCGTCGAGGGTCGTCGAAACATCAGCGGTCACCTTCGGAGAGATTGATGGAGGAGCCGCCACCGTGGCTGTCGCCGCTGCGCACCGCATGGACGGTGGTCGAGACGGCGTGGCTCATCTGTTGCGAGCGCTTCATGCGGCGCGCCCACGCGGGCGGTTGATCGCCACCACCGGAAGGGGTCGGTGCGGTGTCGTTCGCCGCTTCGCCAACCGTGCCCATGGTCGAGGAGCCCCCGGTCGCCTCGAAGGCGGATCGGGCTCCGTCGGCGAAGCTGGAGCGCATGCTCGACGACGCGCGCTCGGCAGCGCGGCGGAGCGGCGATGTCGCTGCGGAACCGGCGGCCCGGGCGACGCTGCCTAGGCCGCTGGCCACGCCCGAGGCGCCCGTCTGCCCTACGGCGCCCAGGCTGTATGCGGTGGAAGCTCCGCCCGCGAGGGCAGCGCCCCCGCGGGCGGCGGCAGCGGCGCCTCCTGCAAGCGCCGCGCCTCCGGAAGCGACCGCGCCGACCGTCGCGGCGCCGGCGGCGACCATGCCGCCAGCGGCAAGGCCCGTTCCCACCGCAGCGCCGGCGCCGAGCTGCGGACCGCCGGACACGAGGCCGTTGGCGATGCCGGGGCCGAAAATGCCAAGGCCGAGCAAAGTCAGCGCCGCGAGCACGATGGCCATCGCTTCGTCGATCGTCGGCGTGCGGCCGCCGAAGCCGGCGGTGAACTCGGAGAAGAGGCTCGATCCGATGCCGATGATGACGGCGAGGACGAGCACCTTGATGCCGGAGGAGATGACGTTGCCGAGCACGCGCTCGGCCATGAAGGCGCTCTTGCCGAAGAGACCGAACGGGATGAGCACGAAACCGGCGAGCGTCGTCAGCTTGAATTCGATCAGGGTGACGAAAAGCTGGATGGCGAGGATGAAGAAGGCGAGCAGCACCAGCGCCCAGGCGAGCAGCATCACCGCGATCTGGATGAAGTTCTCGAAGAAACTCCAGTAGCCCATGAGATCGGAGATGGAATCGAGCAGCGGCCGTCCGGCGTCGAGGCCTGTCTGCGCGACACGGCCGGGCCGCATCATGTCCGCGACCGTGAAGCCGGTGCCGGACGCCTTCAGCCCGAGCCCGGCGAAGCTTTCGAAGATGATGCGGGCAAGGTTGTTCCAGTTGCCGATCAGATAGGCGAAGACGCCGACGAAGAGCGTCTTCTTGACCAGCCGCGCCATGATGTCGTCGTCGGCGCCCCAGCTCCAGAACAGCGCGGCGAGCGTCACGTCGATCACGATCAGCGTGGTGGCGATGAAGGCCACTTCGCCGCTGAGGAGGCCGAAGCCGCTATCGATGTAGCGGGTGAAGATCTCCAGGAAATGGTCGATGACGCCGGTGCCGCCCATGATCTCAACGCGCCTCGTTCGTGTGGGAGTCGATTGCCGGCGCGGTCTCGTTGGCAGCGGGATCGCGGGCGGCCGAAGGGTTCTGCGGCTGACCATGCGGGCCTGGCGCCTGCGGCGCGGGTTGCGGCTGCAAGGCCTGCGATGGCTTCAGGAAGCGGTCGCGATTGTCCGCCCAGGCGTGAAGGCAGGCGGAATCACGGGTGCCGGCTTCTCCGAGCTGCTGGCAACGCCGCAACTCGATCTTCAGCGGGTCGACGCCCGTTCCGGCCGCCGCCGCCGCGGGGCTGCGATAGAGCGGCGGTTCGTCCTTGCGGGAGAGTTCGATCGCCGTCGCCGTGATCGCAAAGGTCACGAAGCCGATGGCGCCGATACGCGCGAGAATCTTTCCGTCCATCGCCGCGCCCTCAGTTGCTGCCTGTGAACATCTGCGCGTTGCCGGGCTGGTAGCCGGTCCCCGGCGTGAGAAACCGGCGGCGCTGCTCGCGGCCCTGTTCAGCGGCGGCCGACCGCTCGGCCTCGGCGAGCGCCTGGGCGCGGCCATTAGCGGAGACGACGGCGGTGAGATCGGCGAGCTGCTGGGCCTGAAGCGCGAGAAGCTGGTTGCCGGCCTGCGTCGCCTGCAGGGCGCCCGTCGCGCCCTGGCTCTGGCCGACGAGCGCCGACATCTGCGTGCGGTTGGTGTCGATATTGCCGACGACGCCCGCCTGGACCCGCATCGCGTCCTGCAGGCCTGAGACCGTGTTGTTCCAGCGTTCCTTCGCCTGGGCGACGAGTTGCTGATCGGAGGCGCTCATCGAGGCGCTACCGGCCCCGTAATTGGTCTGGAACGCCCGGTCGATGTTCTGGACGTTGTAGGCGATGCCCTGCGCCTGGCTGAGGAGCTGCTGGGTGCGCTGGACGGACTGCTGAAGGTGCTGAAGGGAGGAGAAGGGCAGGCTCGTAAGGTTGCGCGCCTGGTTGATCAGCATCTGCGCTTCGTTCTGAAGCGACGTGATCTGATTGTTGATCTGCTGCAGCGCGCGTGTCGCCGACAGCAGGTTTTGCGCGTAGTTGGTTGGATCGTAGACGATCCATTGGGCCGAGGCCGGGGCGATCAGCACCGGCGACACCGACAGCGGCGCGGCGAGAATAACGGCGGCGAACGCCGCGCGGGGGACACGCAGTTTCATGGCTGGCTCTCCAGGTTGGTGAGGTTGGGAATGAGGTCGGCGGCCCAGTCGACGCCGCGATGGCGCAGCCACGCAGCGAGGAAGCCCTCGCGGCCGTGCTCGGTGACGATGCGGTCGATGGCGGCCTGGTCGGTCTTGGAGGACGCCGCGCAGAGCGCGAGCGCGACGTCGGCGAGGCCGAGCTCGAACAGACGGTTGCCGCGGCGGCTCTGGCAGTAATAGTCCCGCTTGGGCATCGCCCTCGCGAGGATCTCGATCTGGCGATCGTTGAGGCCGAAGCGCCGGTAGATCGCGGTGATCTGCGGCTCGATCGCCCGTTCGTTCGGCAGCAGGAGCCGGGTCTGGCAGCTCTCGATGATGGCGGGCGCGATCGCCGCGCCGTCGATGTCGGAGAGCGACTGGGTGGCGAAGACGACGCTGGCGTTCTTCTTGCGCAGCGTCTTCAGCCACTCGCGGAGTTGGCCGGCGAAGCCCTCGTCGTCGAGGGCGAGCCAGCCTTCGTCGACGATGATCAGGGTCGGCTCACCGTTCAGCCGGTCCTTGATGCGGTGGAAGAGATAGGAGAGGACCGCCGGGGCCGCAGACATCCCGATCAAGCCCTCCGTCTCGAAGGCCTGGACGGTGGCGATGCCGAGGTGCTCGCTCTCGGCGTCGAGCAGCCGGCCATAGGGGCCGCCGACGCAATATGGGCGCAGCGCCCGCTTCAGGTCGTTCGATTGGAGCAGCACCGACAGGCCGGTCATGGTGCGCTCGGTGACGGGCGCGCTGGCGAGCGACGACAGCGCCGTCCAGATCAGCTCCTTGACCTCGGGCGTGACCTGAATGCTCTCGCGCGTCAGGATGGCGACGATCCAGTCGGCGGCCCAGGCGCGTTCGGCGGCCTCGTCGATCCGGGAGAGCGGCTGAAGCGCGACGCTGTCGGCCGAGCCCTCGGTCAGGCCGCCGCCGAGATCGTGCCAGTCGCCGCCCATGGCGATGGCGGCGGCGCGGATCGAGCCGCCGAAGTCGAAGGCGAAGACCTGAGCGCCGGCGTAGCGGCGAAACTGCAGCGCCATCAGCGCCAGCAGCACGGACTTGCCAGCGCCGGTCGGGCCGACCACCAGGGTATGGCCGACGTCGCCGACGTGAATGGAGAACCGGAACGGGGTGGACCCTTCGGTCTTGCCGTAGAGCAAGGGGGGCGCACCAAAGTGCTCATCCCGTTCCGGCCCCGCCCACACCGCCGAAAGCGGGATCATGTGGGCGAGATTGAGCGTCGAGATCGGCGGCTGACGGACATTGGCGTAGACGTGGCCGGGCAGTGATCCGAGCCAGGCGTCGACCGCGTTGACCGTTTCGGGCATTGCGGTGAAGTCGCGGCCCTGGATCACCTTCTCGACGAGGCGGAGCTTCTCCGATGCGACGCGAGGATCGTTGTCCCAGACGGCGATCGTCGCGGTGACATAGGCCTGGCCGGCATAGTCTGCGCCGAGTTCCTGCAGGGCCAGATCGGCATCGGCGGCCTTGTTGGCGGCGTCGGTATCGACCAGGGCGCTCGCCTCGTTGGTCATCACCTCCTTGAGGATCGCGGCGATCGACTTGCGCTTGGAGAACCACTGCCGCCGGATCTTGGTCAGGAGCTTCGTGGCGTCGGTCTTGTCGAGCAGGATCGCCCGGGTCGACCAGCGATAGGGAAAGGCGAGCCGGTTGAGATCGTCGAGGATGCCGGGCGTCGTCGCCGTCGGAAATCCAACGACCGTCAGGATGCGCAGATGCGCCTCGGCAAGGCGCGGCTCCAGGCCACCAGTCAGCGGCTGATCGGCGACCAGCGCGTCGAGATACATCGGCGTCTCGGGAACGCGCACGCGATAGCGCTTCGTCGAGACGGTCGAGTGCAGATAGGTCAGGGTCTCGACATCATCGAGCCACGCGCATTCCGGCATGAAGGCTTCGACGAGCTGCAGGATGCGATCGGTGCGGTCGACGAAGCCGCGCAGCGCCTCCCAGGCGTTGACGCCTCGCTCGGCCTTGCCTTCGTAAAGCCAGCTCTCGGCGCGCGCGGCATCCTCGGCCGGCGGCAGGAAGGTGAAGGTCAGGAAGTAGCTCGACTCGTAGTGGACCGCGTCCTCTTCGAAGTCAGCCTTGCGCTCGGCATCCACCATGGCCGAGGCGGCATCAGGAAAGCGGCTCGCCGGATAGGCGCCGACGGCATGGCGTTGTGCCTCGACGAAGATCGCCCAGCCGCTGCCGAGGCGACGAAAGGCGCTGTTGAGGCGGCCCGCGACGGCGACGAGCTCCGCCTGTACGGCAGAATCAAGATCGGGTCCGCGGAAGCGCGCGCTGCGCTGGAACGAGCCGTCCTTGTTGAGAACCACGCCGGGAGCGACCAGCGCCGCCCAGGGCAGGAAATCCGCAAGGCGGGTCGAGGAGCGGCGATATTCGGCGAGGTTCATCATGGCGCGCCTCAGACGTTCAGGTGACCGGGGATGCGGAGGTGCCGGCGGCCGACGTCGACGAATTGCGGGTCGCGCTTGGCCGCCCAGACGGCGGCGAAATGGCCGATGGCCCAGAGACCGAAACCGACCAGCCAGAGGCGAAGACCGAGACCGAGAGCGGCGGCGAGCGTGCCGTTGAGGATGGCTATGGCGCGAGGTGCGCCGCCGAGCAGGATGTGCTCGGTCAGTGCCCGATGGACCGGGACGGTGTAGCCCGGGACGTCGCCGCCGTTCTCGATCAGGCCCGCCATCAGACGAGCGCCCCGCCGCCGAACGAGAAGAACGAGAGGAAGAAGCTCGACGCCGCGAAGGCGATCGACAGGCCGAAGACGATCTGGATCAGCCGGCGGAAGCCGCCCGAGGTATCGCCGAAGGCCAGCGTCAGGCCGGTGACGATGATGATGATCACCGCGATGATCTTGGCGACCGGTCCCTCGATGGATTCGAGAATCGATTGCAGCGGCGCCTCCCACGGCATCGACGAGCCGGAAGCGTGGGCGGCCGGAGCCAGCAGGACACTGGCCAGGAGGACGGATGCGGTTGTCGCGACATGGCGACGAAAATGCAGGGCACGGCGGGTCATGCGGGTTCTCCTTCGGGGGGCTGGGTTGCGGGGCGCACGCGGTAGTCACCGTCGGGGCTGAGCCCTTCGACGCGACCGAGTTCGGCCAGGCGCCGGCTGGAGCCGCGGCCCGAGAGGACCGCGACGAGATCGATCGTCTCGGCGATCAGGGCGCGCGGGACGGTTACGACGGCTTCCTGGATGAGCTGCTCAAGGCGGCGCAGCGCGCCGAGCGCAGTGCCGGCGTGGATGGTCCCGATGCCGCCGGGGTGGCCGGTGCCCCAGGCCTTGAGCAGGTCGAGCGCCTCGGCGCCGCGTACCTCGCCGATCGGGATGCGGTCGGGACGAAGGCGCAGCGAGGAACGGACGAGATCGGAGAGCGTAGCGACGCCGTCCTTCGTGCGCATGGCGACGAGGTTCGGCGCGGAACATTGCAGCTCGCGGGTGTCTTCGATCAGCACCACGCGGTCGGAGGTCTTCGACACCTCGGCGAGCAGCGCGTTGGTGATGGTCGTCTTGCCGGTCGAGGTGCCGCCGGCCACGAGGATGTTGCGGCGATCGGCGACGGCCTGACGCAGGATCTCCGCCTGCTCGGCGGTCATGGTGCCGGCGGCGACGTAGTCCTGCAGCGTGAAGACGGCGACGGCGGGCTTGCGGATGGCGAAGGCCGGCGCCGCCACAACGGGCGGCAGAAGCCCCTCGAACCGCTCCCCCGTTTCCGGCAGCTCGGCCGAGACCCGGGGACTGCCGGCATGGACCTCGGCACCGACATGGTGGGCGACCAGGCGCACGATGCGCTCGCCGTCGGCCGCCGAGAGCCGCTCGCCCGTGTCCGACAAACCTTCCGAGAGCCGGTCGATCCAGAGACGGCCGTCGGGGTTGAGCATCACCTCGACTACGCTGGCGTCCCCGAGGAATCCGGCAATGGCGGGACCGAGGGCGGTCCGCAGCATGCGGGCCCCGCGAAGTATCGCCTCAGATTTCTCGGAAGAACCGGCCACGTTGTCCCCGTTCTTTGCGGGACCGCGTCAGGCCGTCCCTGGATCGGGGATGATTAAGAGAACCGGAAATCGGCCGGCGGCAACAGGTTGTTTTGCTTGTCGTACCGTGGCGTACAAAGACAGGCGTTCGGCGGAATCGCGGAATACTTGAGTTGCCGCTATCGATGCTTATTGCGCGCCGCGCGCGGGGAGCGCCGGACGCGCGCTTTTGACTGCAAGAAATTTTGATAACAATGACCGTTGGAACCAGCTCCGGGGGGCAGCAGTGCGGAAGATAAATCCAATAAACGTTCGGCAAGATTTCGACAGCAGCATTGGCGATCTGATCGCCTTCTACGCGACCGTAAAATCCGGTCTGACGCTGGACAAAGATCAATCATTTCTTGCAGAAAATACGGTTCTGACGGCGGCCACCTTGTGGGAAAGCTTCATCAACGACCTATTTGTCGCGTATATCAATCGTGACAGCACGCAGTTTGCTATCCATCTAAAAAATGCGTTCGAGGCCGATCGCTCCGTAAAGCAAAAGCAGATTGCAAATCGCTTCGTGCAGCTAAGTTTTCCTCAGCATATGCCGGTGCAGATGATTACTTCACTCTTAGACGAGGTCGGGAACAACGTTACCTTTCCAAGTTATGCAGCAATGAAAAAAGGAGCGAAGATATATTTGGGCGCTGCAAACGCAGCCACTATTGCCGGTCTATCTGGAGTCCAAGGCGCTACGATCAATCTTTGGATCGCTCTTAGGAATCATATTGCTCATAGGAGCGCGAGATCGCTTAAGGCTATGAACGACGCCTTGAAAGTGGGTGCTTTGCATGGGAGCGGCCTGCGACGCGACGTCAGGGACGTTCATCATGTCGGCGGCTACCTGAAAGCCAAGGGCGCTCACAATCTGCCGCCTCGCGTTGAAATCATTCTAAGCTCGATGCGAGCAATCGGCGCCGCGCTCTAGTCGCAAGTCGAAAGCGATTTCAAGCGGCGCCGACCGAAGCGCTCTATACGCCCTTACTATGCGAGGACTCGGATTCCATACTGATATCCTCGGAAATCTCCTGGCGGAGCTTCGGACCCTTGGCGAGCCGTCGGCCGAGCGCTGCGACGAACGCGTCGTAACGCTCACCCGCCTGGGCGCGGGCGGCGGCCTGCGCCGGCTCGGGTAGTGGCGGATTGGTGGTCAGCCAGAAGCGCACGAAGACGGCGAGCATCTCGATCGAGATGCCGACGTCCCGCTCCATTCGGGTCATGCGGCGGTCGAGCTGGTCGAGGCGCTTGGTCGTGGCCGCCTCCTGGCGCTCGGCGGCGTCCGGTGACAGGAAGGATGCGATCGCCGCCTCGGCGATGAGCGAGCGCGACTGGTCGCGCCGGGCCGCATGGGCTGCGAGCGCCTTCATCACCTCCGGTTCGAGATAGACCGAGAGGCGCTGTTTCTTCGATGGATTGGCCATGGGCGCCTCACAGTTCCATGCCGTCGTTCGGATCGAGCGAGACCTGACGCGCCACACCCTGCATGATTTGGTTCGCGCGGCTGATCCGGGCCGTGTCGTCATCGGCCTCGTCGTCGAAGCCGCCGTCAAACTCATTCTCGATCGGTGCCTTCTTCTCGACCGGCGCGGCGCGTTCGAGCTCCGGCTGGTGCCGCCGCTCCGATCCGGTCGGATCTTCGTCACCACCATCATCAACGATGACCGCACCTGGCGGCACCACGCTCGCCGGCCGCGCCGGAAGCGGAAGCCGGCTCCAGTCGTCCGTGCCGGGCCGCGTCGGCCGGGAAAGCGCCGGCGGCGCCATGATCCGATCCTTGAAGCGGCCGTCCTCGTAATAGCGCGCCTTCTTCGCGCGGATTGGCGGCGTGCCCGCCACCATGACGATCTCGTCGGCGGGCGGGAGCTGCATGATCTCGCCGGGGGTGAGCAGCGGCCTCGCGGTCTCCGAGCGCGACACCATCAGGTGGCCGAGCCAGGGCGAAAGCCGATGACCGGCATAGTTGCGCATGGCACGCATCTCGGTCGCGGTGCCGAGCGCATCGGAAACGCGCTTGGCGGTCCGCTCGTCATTGGTCGCGAAGCTGACGCGGACGTGGCAGTTGTCGAGGATCGAGTTGTTCGGCCCGTAGGCTTTCTCGATCTGGTTCAGCGACTGCGCGATCAGGAACGCCTTCAACCCGTAGCCGGCCATGAAGGCGAGCGCGGACTCGAAGAAGTCGAGCCGGCCGAGCGCCGGAAACTCGTCGAGTATCAGGAGCAGCCTGTGCCGGTTGCCCTTGGCCTTGAGGTCCTCCGTCAGGCGCCGCCCGATCTGATTGAGGATAAGGCGGATGAGCGGCTTGGTCCGGGCGATGTCGGACGGCGGCACGACCAGGTACAGGCTGGTCGGTTGCCCGGCGCCGACAATGTCGGCGACGCGCCAGTCGCAGCGGCGCGTCACCTCGGCGACGACGGGATCGCGATAGAGGCCGAGGAAGGACATGGCGGTCGAGAGCACGCCGGAGCGTTCGTTGTCGGACTTGTTCAGCAGCTCGCGGGCGGCCGACGCGATTACCGGATGCGGTCCGCTTTCCCCGAGATGGGCGGTCTTCATCATCGCCGCCAAGGTGGACTCGATCGGCCGCTTCGGATCGGAGAGGAAGGCGGCGACACCGGCGAGCGTCTTGTCCTCCTCCGCGTAGAGGACATGCAGGATTGCGCCGACCAGGAGCGCGTGGCTGGTCTTCTCCCAATGGTTCCGCTTTTCGAGGCTGCCCTCCGGATCGACCAGGATGTCGGCGATGTTCTGCACGTCGCGGACCTCCCATTCGCCGCGGCGCACCTCGAGCAGAGGATTGTAGGCGGCGGACTTCGCGTTGGTCGGGTCGAAGAGGAGCACGCGGCCATGTCGGGCACGAAAGCCGGCGGTCAGCGTCCAGTTCTCGCCCTTGATGTCATGGACGATCGCCGAGCCTGGCCAGGTGAGCAGCGACGGCACGACCAGGCCGACGCCCTTGCCGGAGCGGGTCGGCGCGAAGCACAGGACATGCTCGGGGCCGTCATGCCGGAGATAGGCGCGGTCGTACTTACCGAGCACCACGCCGTCCTCGCCGAGCAGGCCGGCGCCGCGCACTTCGTCATGGCGGGCCCAGCGCGCCGAGCCGAAGGTCTCGGCGTTCTTCGCCTCGCGGGCTCGCCAGACCGACATGCCTATGGCGACGGCGATTGAGACGAAGCCGCCGGACGCCGCGATGTAGGCGCCTTCGACGAAGATCGGCGGCGCGTAGGCGTCGTAGAAATACCACCACGGGAAGAAGGACCACGGATAGTACATTGGCCAGTCGCCGAGCATGAACCATGGTGGTCCGAGCTGGGTCTGGAAGCCGAGCCGGTAGGCCGTCCATTGCGTGGCAGCCCAGGTCGTCAGGATGACGATGGCAAATACGGTGAGGATTTGTCCCCAGAGGATCTTGGTGGCGGACATTTCTCATCTCCAAGGGATTGTGTGGGATTGAACGGAACGGGCGGCGTCATCTGATGGTAGTCGCGCGCGATCTTTCGCCTCTGCTATCGAACCTGATCCGGAACAGGCGTATGCTTCCGTGGAAGGGCGCCCCGACTGTCGGCAGGAGCCAAGGGGGCTGCGATGCGCGAGGGCGAGACGGAAATCGAAATGGTCAGGAGGCATGTGCGCGACGGCGCGGCGGTTGTCGCTCGTCAGCAGGAACTCGTTGGGCGGCTGCTGGTGAACGGACTCGCGACCCAAGCGGCCGAACAGATGCTGGCGCAATTCGAGAGTGCGCAGCGGCAGCACCAGGAACATCTGGACCGGCTCGAAGCGGTGCAGCTCAGGAGTTTCTAAGACCACGTCGGCCTGATCGAGAATATCTACCGCCTTATCTGGCATCTACAGCGCCAATCCTCGTTGCCGGCCGAAGCTCCAGTCGACGCCGCCGTTGCTTCTGGCGACGCCGGAGACGTAATGGCCGAGCTGCTTTTCGATTGATGGCGTCCAGGGCACGAGGCTGAAGCCGAGCCCGTCGTCGATCATGGCGAAGCGGCCGCTCGCGAGGTTCAGCCGCCGCTGATAGGTGCCGGTGACATATTCGCCGGACTCCGGCTTGACCTGGGGACGCCCGGTCTCGGCGGCGATGCGTTCGCCGACGGCCTCCAACTCGCGACGCCGCAGCGTGTCGACCAGGCCGGGCTGGAAGCTGACGCCGCGCTTCTGGCGTTCGGCGAGGCCCTGGCCGACAAGATGCTCAGCGCGCCGGTCCATGGCGTCGCGCACCTCGGCGCCGAAGCCGCCGCCGAGCGCGACCGGCTCGCGAGCGATATTCTGCCGGTCGAGCCAGGTGGCGCCGGTCGCGGTGACCTGCCGCTCTATGTCGAGATCGGAGCGCACCGCGATCGCCACGCGGCGCTGACCCTTCGCATCATCGAACTTGCGCAGCTCGACGATCGAACCCGGCGCGCTGTCGCCGGCCGCGTCGAGGTCGGGAAGCTTGATGTGGTGGGTCCGGCCGTCGATGCCGTCGACGACGGCGAAGGCCGTGCCCTTCAGCTCGTCGTCGAGGCCGCGGGCGACAAGGCGGCCGACGACCGGGTCGTTCAGGCTTTCGGACGCCAGCACATAGCTCGCCGCTCCGCGCTCGATGCCGTGCTCGGTCAGGCCGCGGTGGATGCGCTTGATGATGTCGCCGCGCTCGCCAAGCTCGCGCAGCGTCGCCTCGGCCTTGTCCGAGATGGTCCATTGGCCAGGACCGATTTCATCGGCAAGCCCGAGACCTTCGAGCTTGCGCAGCCGCCCGATCTTGAGGGCATGGAATTCGTCGGGTTGCCGATCGGCCCGCGGCGCGAGATCGATGACGCCGGTGCGATAGGCGTCGCGGGCGAGCTGGCGATCGAGGTTGGTCCAGCGGTCGGCGTCGATCTGGCGCTCCAGCGTCTGCCTGATCTCCTGATCGGTGCGCGGCCCCAGCTCCTGGGTGATGAGGTCGCGCGCCCGATCGCGCATGCCCTCCTTTATATAGTCGCGCGAGATGACCAAGTTCTCGCCGTCGTCGCGCACGCCGCGCACGATCAGATGAACATGCGGATGTTCGGTGTTCCAGTGATCGACCGCGACCCATTCGAGCCGCGTGCCGAGATCCTTCTCCATCTGGCCGACCAGCTCACGGGTGAAGCCCTTGAGGTCGGACATTTCCAGCGCGTCGTCCGGCGAGACGATGAAGCGGAAATGGTGGCGGTCGTCCTCGGACCGCTCCACAAAGTTCTTGGCGTCGACGTCATCCCCGCCCGGACCGAACAGCCGGGCCTTCTCCCCGTCGCGGGTGACGCCGTCGCGGCGGAGGTAATCGAGATGCGTCGAGAGCGGCGCTGACCGCCCGCCATGGCGAACGACCCGCGCCTTGATGACCGCACCGCGCGAGCGGGCGGTGATGAGGCGGTTCGCCTGGATCGAGGCGCGCTGTCCGCGCCCGAACCGGGACCGCGCGCCGGACCCGATCTTTCCTTGTCGGGAGACGCTGCCGCCGGCGCGCTGGGCGGCCGCCAGCGCCTGGGCGATGAAGGGCCGCGCCCGCTGTGCGCTGGTCGAGCGGATGCGGCCTGGCCGGATGCGGAAATCGTGCTCGTCGGTCATGCCCGACGCTCCGCACATCGCGTCAACGCGATGATTTTCCTTGGAATTCCGCCGATGTGCAGGCTGCGCCGATCAGGCGCACCTCGCGAAATCGCGGCATAACCCCTTGAAAAAGCACAACCGAACCAAAGCGCACATCGCGCCCCTTTATCCTGCCATCGTGCGGTTGTGTTTGCGGTCCTCCCTCCCAACGCCCTCCACACTGCGCTGGGGTTCGCCACGCTGCGATGGACGGGTGAGACAGTCATCGCGGGCCTGCAGGCTCCCGGCGGGAGACGAACAGGCCGCGGGTCGGGTTCGCATCGGCCGCCGCATCGCGCGGTGGAGCCGCGGTATCGCCGTCACGCGCCTGACCATCCGCCTGCACCAGACCTGCGGCCGGACCGCGCTCCGATGCGCCGATGAAGAGCGGCGCGCGTGTCCAGGCCAGCGGGTCGGCGGCAGCAACAGTGACGACGGCCGGAGACGCTTCGCCGCCGACAAGAGGCGTGAGCTGGGCGACATAGGCGCGCGTCTCGGCCGGCAACGGGCGGCCATTCGCGAGGTAGTCGTCGTACCGTCCGGGTCCCGCATTGTAGGCCGCGAGAAAGCCCGGTGCGCCGTAGCGATCGTAGAGTTCGCGCATATAGGCCGTGCCCGCGATGATGTTGTCGCGGGGATCGAACGGATCGCTGCCAAGGCGATAGCGGGCGCGCAGATAGGCCCAGGTGTCGGGCATGATCTGCATCAGGCCCATCGCACCCTTTGGCGAGACGGCGCGCGCGTCGTTGGCGCTTTCAACACGCATGAGCCCGCGGATCCAGGCGACCGGAACGCCGAACCGCTGCGAGGCCTCGCTCACGAAGCCGGCGAGCTGGGTGCTCGCCTCGGCCGGAACCGGCGGCACGGTCTGAGCCTGCGCCGGCGACATTGGCGCAGCGGCGATCGGCAGGCCGGAAAGGAGAAGGAGGAGCAGCCGGGAGGCGGCACGGGACTTGTCCGTGTCGCTCCGATGATGCTGCGATCGATGCGGGCCGCGCATCGCTCAGTCCTCGCTGTCGCGCGTGTTGGGGCGCGGCTTGGCGGGCCGCGACCAGTGCAGCCCCCAGGTGCCGTTGTCGTCGCCAGCGCGGAAGAGGTTGGCGCGCAGCGGACGCGGGAACAGCGGGCTGTCGAGCTGCGCGGAGACGTAGTCGCCGGCACGTTCGCCGACATGCTTCCAGCCGGCGCCGATCTCGATGCCTTCGTCCCCGCCGAGCAGGACACGGTAGTCCGGAGCGTTCCCGACTTCCGAGGCCTCGGCCGGAATGAAGGCGAGTTCGGCGTCGATGCCGAGGGCGGTGAGCCGCCCGAAATAGCCGGACTTGCTGCGGGTGGTTTGGCCGATCTGGGTCATGGTCGTCTCCTTGGGTTGGGGGTGGAAGCGGCAGTTCAGCGGGCCGGCGCGCGCCAGACGTAGCGGCCGTCGTCGCGCTCATCGGTCCAGAGCGGCGTCGCCCGGCCGATCACGTCGCTGGTCGGCAGCGGCCCGAAATAGCGACCGTCCAGGCTGTCGCGGACCGACCAGTTCATCAGGAAAAGTTCGCCCTCGGCGATGCGGCGGCAGCCCTGCCAGACGGGCAGCGAGCGGCCGAGATGGTCGCGTTCGAGCGCATCGCCCATCGGCACGCCGTCCACGGTGATGACGTGATCGCGGCGGCAGACCTCTTGGCCGGCAACGCCCGCTACACGCTTCATCAAGGGCACGCCGCGGCCGATATAGCCGCGCTCGACCATGAAGGCGGCGAGCGGTTCGGGCGCGCGCACGGCGACAAGATCGGTGACCTCGAAACGGTCGGTCGGCGCGATGCTGTAGAGCCCGATCGGCGTGCTGGCCGACGCGTTCCAGATGAACTTTGTCGGAAAATCGACGAAGGCGGCGGTCGCCATGCCCGCCGTCAGGACGTAGGTGACCATGACGTAGCCAAAGCGGCTCATGATCCGGCCCTCCGACGCAGAAGGAAGGCCTTGTGGTGCTGGGCCGTGTAGGTTCGCGGCTGTTCGCCGGCGGCCATCCGGTTGTGGACGTGTCGCCAATGATCGGGCGAGACGTCGCCGGGATCGATGCCGATCGCTTCGATCGCGTCGATCATCTGCAGCACGCGCTCGACCTTCGACCAGCCCTCGACCTTGAGCAGGATGTCGCCGCCGGGACGCACGAAGGGCACGGTCTGCTGCGGCTCGTCGGCGCGGACCGTGCGCAGCACGTCGAGATACGAGGCGATGGTCCCGTAGTCGTTCGCGGCCCAGCGGACGAAGCCAAAGACGCTGCCCGGCGCAAAGCGCAGCACGCGCCGACGGCGGTCGAGGATCTGTTCGCCGACCTCGCGGCCGAACCTGATCCAGTTCTCGATGCGCTTCTCGATCCAGGTGAGCTCGACCTCGGTCAGGTCGTGGGGCGGCGGCGCGGCCGGTCTCGGCTCGCCCCGCGGATGGATGGCGGCGGCGCCGGTCATCTCGCGTCTCCAGTGCTCTCAGGGAATTCGCGCGCGAGCAGCTCGCGCAGCATGTCGGCCACGGTGACGCCGCGCTGGAAGGCGGCGATCTTGATCCGGGCGCGCTGGTCCAGCGTGACGTCAATCGTCAGCCGTGCCGTGTAGATCGGGGCGTCCGGCGACCGGGCCGCAGGCGCGTCGGCGGCCCTGATCCAGGTCTCCGCATCGCCCGGTCGGGTGGCGAAGCCGCGTTTCGGAGGCGTCGCGGTCATGGCGCGATCCTCCCGATCTCAGTGACCAGTGCGGCGATGTCGCGGGCGGCGGCGCTGTCGCTCTCCAGTTCGCCAACAAGCCGGCCGGTCTGCGCGGTTTCGGCGAAGGCGACGCGCTGGCCGATCCTGGCGGAGAGCAGCGGCGGGTCATGGTCGGCGAGCGTTTCGGCCGTCTCGCGGGCGATGACGGTTCGTGCGGCGCAGCGATTGAGGACGAAGCGCGCCGCGAGCTGGGGCCGGTAGATGCGGGCCTCGCCGAGCAGCGACAGCATCTCAGCGGACGCCCATCCGTCGAAGGGCGATGGCTGCACCGGGATCAGCACCAGGTCGGCGGCGAGCAGCGCCGAGCGCATCAGGCCGGCGACGCGCGGCGGCCCGTCGATGACGACGTGGTCGACGTCGCGGGCGATCTCCGGCGCCTCGCGATGCAGGGTGTCGCGCGCCAGGCCGACGACACCGAACAGCCGAGGGAGGCTTTCCCGCGCCCTCTGCTGCGACCAGTCAAGCGCCGAGCCCTGCGGGTCGGCATCGATGACGGTGACGCGCTGGCCGCGCTTTGCCCATTCGCCGGCGAGATGGAGCGCGATCGTCGTCTTGCCGACGCCGCCTTTCTGGTTGAGCAGCGCGACGATCATGACGGTCTCCCGGCGATCGGGGACTCGTCCACAAGCCGCGAGAAAGCAGTTCGCGTTAGAAAGATTCCGAAGGAATCTAGGTTAGAGAAGTTACGGGGCTCGCAAGTTACTGATTCAGCAAGCGGATTCGGCGATTCCGGTCCCCGATAGCACGAGGATCGGGTCCTCGATGGCACGATGGGTCCGGTCCCTGATAGCACGAGACGATTCACAGCTTATCCCCAGGGCGCTTGGTCGAGCGGCGGCGCTGGCGCGGGATGCCGAGCGCGTTCGGATCGATGGGTTTGAAGGAGAGGATTTCGGGGCCGCCGAAGCACTGCTCGATGGTCAGCCGGTAGCCCGGCAGCGGCTGGCGACGGACGATGTCGCGCAGGTCGTAGGCGAAGTGCTTGAGCGGCGAGAGCGAGCCGGACTTGGCGTGGAGATGCGGGAAGTCGAAGCTCCAGCCGAACTCCTGCTTGCCGCCATGCTTGCGCACGAGGCGATAGAGCCAGCGCTCCAGGCCACCCGTCAGACCGAAATAATCGCGGTCGATCGTCAGCACGAGCGCATCGTCGAGGACGGCGGCGTAGAACCAGTCGGGCACGATCAGCTCGAGCCCAAGCGGCCGCCCGCGCGCGTCGGCGCGCTCCTTCCACTCGTTGATCCAGGAGAAGCGGTGCAGCCGTCTTTCCGTCGGCTGCCGGATCGACGTCGCCACCGTCGTCGACTGGAGCCGGTCGAGCGCGGCCTTCAATCGGTCGTAGTCGCGCAAGCTGACGCCGCGGCCGATGAACTGCAGAATCTCGTAGGGGGTAGTCGCCATCAGGCGCGACGGCCGCAGGCCGTGATCGCGCGCCTCGACGATCTGGGAGGCCGCCCAGATCAGCACGTCGGCGTCCCAGATGGTGGCCATGCCGTGTTCGGGGACGGCCTCCACACGGATGACGACGGAGCCGGCCTTGAAGTCGATCGGAGCGATCCGCTTCGACTTGCCGAGCGCGAAAAACGGGTACGCCATCAGGTCCTGCGCGTCGCGCGGCGCGAGATCGCCGGGCAGCGCCCGGAAGAGATCGAGCTGCTCGCGTTCGCTGCTGTGATGGCGCGCCGACATCCGCTGGTCGCTCAGCGCTGCGGCGCGGGGTTGCCTGCCGCGCCTATCCTTTCGTGACGCTTCGCCGGCAGGATGGTGTCGGTGTCGGCGGTTGAGTTCTTGGTGCCGCGATTGGCCCACGCCTGCAGGTCGGCGATCGCATAGACGACGCGCCCGCCGAGCTTCTTGAAGGCTGGTCCAGTCCCGTAGGTGCGATGCTTTTCCAGCGTGCGGCCCGACAGGCCGAGGAAGCGCGCCGCCTCCGGCGTGCGCAAAAAGCGTGGAGGAACGTGGACTGTCGCACTTTCGGCCATGATCGAAGCTCCGTGTGGTGCTGGGGGGCTGCCGGATGCCGGCGGCGGTTCCAGCGCACGGTCGTTCGCTCGGGCGCGATCCACGATGTCGAAGATTTGTGGGAATATTCGACACCCCTTGCGGGCGCCGGTGCGGCTAGGGCTTGCGCGGCCGCTTCAGGAGATCGCGATAGCCGCCATGGACGAGCTTCATGCCGTCACGGGCGAGACGGATCGTCGTCTCGCGGAGTGCGTCGCCCGCCCAGGATGCCGCCTCGATGTGATGTTTCGGAAAGAGCGCGGTTGCGATGGCGCGATAGCTTTCGCGTTCGAGCCGGGCATCGACCGCGCGCAGCATCTGGCGCAGGCGCTGCCGCCGCTGCGGCGTCACGCGCGGGTCCGGCGGCGCGTGCGGCGCGTTCAGGCCGCGCCAATAGCGGGCGAGTGCTTCCAGCCGATCCGGTGTGGCATCGTCGAGCACGATGATCGCAGCGCTCGGCGCCGCCCCGCCGTCTGGGCCCAGGCGACGCGCGCGCATCATCTCGTAGCCGATGCGGATGCGCGCATCGACGACATCAGAAGTTGCGGGCACCGCGTCCCCGTCAGCAGCAGGTACAGGTGCAACCCAGGTCGGGAGGGCCTGCAAGATCAGCATCCAGGGATCGGCCATCGGCGACCAGGCTGCGTTCGCGCCGGGTGCCGGAAGTTCGGGGTCGGCCGCGAAAGGATAACCCCCATTTGGTCGAGAGAGCTGCAGCGGCCTGGTCTTCTTCAAGACCTCTTTGCTTCAGCCGGTTGTAGTCTTGTTGATACTCGGGATTACGCCTCAGGAATTCCCAGGCCAGGTCCGGTGCGTCCAATTCATTTACATAGTCATAGGCGGTTGAGATCCGCCATGTGCCTTGCTCCGGCATCCTTGGCCTCCCATAGCGTCGCTCAACGCGAGGACTGCAAGCCCTAACGATTCTCGGTTGAGTGGCAATTTGGGAAGCCCGAAGGTGCGTCTGGGTGATGCAAGATCTGCATCACCGAGGTAGAAAAGGTTAATGAAAGCCAGCTCATATCAGGTCGCGGAAACCGTTGTTGGTCATCCAATGCGCCCGCGCCAGATGGCTTTGATATACAGCTTCGGCGCGCAACTGATCAGTCTTCGGATCGATGCCGAAGATTATCTTGGCCACTTCTTCCCAAGGCGCGCCTTCGCTTTCCGCATCGAGCAGGCGCAAGTAGGTCGCCAGGTGAGCGCGGTCATAGTCAGTGAGCCGCGCATCCGTCGGTGGCTGGTCGAGAAAGTCGGATTTACCGCTCATAGTTAACGTCCCCACCGCGTCATATCCGAAACGGATGGAGTTTGCACGACGGCGATAGCGTAGAAACGGCGGCGAAATGCGGCGTCTTTGAGCTTAGGCGCGCTGCCGCTGGCGGTCTTGCCGAACAATCATCACTCCTTCGCCCTGATCGGAGTTGAGGAAGACGATGCCGTTCTCCTCAAGCGCTCGGCGGACCTGGTCGCGCGTCGACTCATGCACGGGGAGCCCATTCTCGGACTCGACGCGCTTCAGAGCGGTCAGCGATACCAGGGCCTTGTCAGCGAGCGTCTCCTGATTCCAACCAAGTAACGCGCGGGCGGCCCGTGACTGTCGGGCGGTGATCATGCATGACCACCTCCTACGATCCGGACTCCGCACGCCACGAAAACGACTTCTCTATTCGGACCAAGCGGGTAGCGTGGTTTCCCTCACTCCCCAGCGGCTCATTTACATACTATAGTTGATAAACTTAAAGTATGTAAATCGCGATCTTCCTGCGCATGGATATGCGCAAACTGGTCGGCCGGAACTTCGCCCGCCTGCGTCGGGAGAAAGGCCTGACCCAGGAAGAGGTTGAAGCGCGCTCCGGCTTCAGCCAGCAATATCTCAGCAGCCTTGAACGCGGTCGGAGGAACCCGACCGTGATCACGCTGTATGAGCTTGCCCAAGCCCTCGGCGTCAGCCACGTCGATCTGGTCGAGCCTGACGGTGAGGTCTGAGCGGCACGCCCGCGAGGATCATGCTTCTCTTCGTGGTCGGCACAAGACCGCCACAGGATGGGATCAGAGGAATCGGCGGGACAATCTAAATTGCGACATCACCTCGGCATCGGCCTTGGCGGTCAAGTCGTATTTGCGCGCTCGCCTTCCCCGTCCCCTCGCGGGGATGTGCCTCGACCGGACTTGGGCCCGGTCGAACCTTATGCCGATGGAGTTGCGGTCTCTGGCCGTTTGCCCCAGTCGAATTCCGTTCCGTCGATCCACATGCGATGGAGGATCACAGCGATCTTCCGAGCCAGTGCGATGATCGCCTTTTTGTGACCTCGGCGTCGCGAGACCTGTGCGCCCCAGGCCTTCAGCGCAGACCACCGTTTCACTCGCGTCAGCAGAACTTGCGCGGCCTCATAGAGGAGGCTTCGCATCATCTCATCGCCCCATCTCGAGATCCGGCCGCTGCGGTCCACCTCACCAGATTGCTGCCTGCGCGGTGTCAGACCGAAGTGTGCGCCGACTGTTCGCGAGCGCGTGAAGCGCGACGGAACATCGACCGTCGCCCGGAACGTCAGTGCGACAAGGGGGCCAACGCCGGGGACGGTCATGAACCGGCGTGCCACTTCATCCTGGCGCGCCAATCGGACCAGCATGTCGTCCAACTTCCCGAATTGTTCCTGCAATCCACGCCGCGCCAGCAGCAGAGCGTCCGCCACGGCGTGCAGGTCTGTGCCGGCAATCAGCTCGCGCACCCGCGGCTCGAAGTCGCGAGCCGTCACCTTGCCGAGATGATAGCCGAAGTTGCGGATGAGGCCGCGGATTTCGTTCTCGACGTCCTGGAGCTTGTTTCGTAAGAGTTGGCGGGCGGCGAGGACGGTGCGGAGACGTTGGCTGTTTGGCGTCTTCACGTGCACCGGCTTGAACAGCCCGACGCGCATCATCTGAGCAATCCCGCGCGCATCGTGCCGATCGGTCTTGTTGAGTTGTGCGGCGAGGGCCGCCTTCATATGCCGGGTTTCCACACAGACGACAGGGATGCTGGCTTCCGCCAACCCGCCATAGATATGCTGCGATAGCATTCCGGCCTCGAGACCGACGCGGATAATCGGAAACCGCAGTGACAAAATATGCTGTGCAATCTCTCCCGGATCAGAGGAGAGCTTGCGTTCGTGCACCACGTGGCCATCGTGATCGACGACGCAAAGATTGACAGAGCGGGCCGAGACATCCAGCCCAATATAATGGCTTTGAGACATGCCGAATTCCCTTCGAATCAAGGACCGGCACCTCTCATAACCAATCTTCGAACGGCTTTGTAAACTACGACTATTTCAGTCGTTCTTTGTCGAGAAGCGGCAGAAACGCGGACTGAGCAGTCATCGCCAAGCCGATCGGCGTATGACGTGTTCGGGGCCGGAGGGGCTGGCCGTTTCTGGAGTCTGGAACCGGAGCCCGTCCAGCGTAGCTGTAGGGCCGGTAGCAATCGTGCTACAGTGCAGACTTCCCGATCGAGGCTCCACCATCGACGTGAAGCGTCTGGCCTGTGATGAACGCGGCGTCGTCCGACAGCAAAAATTCAATCGCAGCGGCCAGCTCGTCAGGTCGGCCGAACCGCCCCATAGGAACGCCGGCCAGGTAACGCGCCTCACCTTCGCTGCCGATCGGATTGTTCGCCCGAAACAGTTCCGTTTCGGTTGGCCCGGGCGAGACAGCATTCACGGTGATCCCGGTCGGTGCGAGTTCCAGAGCCCAGCTTCGCGTGAAGCTGACGAGTGCGGCCTTGGCAGCGGCATAGCTTGTCCGCTGCACGCTCCCGAGAACGGTGAGACTGGAGATATTGACGACACGGCCCCAGCCGCGCATGCGCATGCCCGGCAAAGCAGCCTGCACGGCCATCAGGGCAGGATGCAGATTGACCCGCATCACGTCCTCGAGCGTTTCGACAGCGATGTCGCCGAGCGGCTCGGCCCTCACCAGTCCGACATTGTTGATGACACCGTCGACGTTGCTGTCCCTGACGATTGTTGCCAGGTCCTCGTTGGCCTCGCGTTTGGAAAGGTCGAGCGTGTGGAGCGGCCCGGGAAATTCGGCGTTCGGGTTACGGGCAATGCCGATCACCACGTGCCCTTGCTTCGAGAGCCGCTGTGCCAAGGCGAGACCGATGCCCTTGCTGGCACCGGTGATCAGAAACGTTCTTTTCATCGAGTAAATCCTCTGGCCTGCTTCAAGCAAGCATGGCCTCTTGGTTGAATGGATCAGGCGGCAGCGCGGCTGGCTGCGAGGCGGAGCGCCGGCAGCATGTCTTCCGGTTCAGGACGACGGGTGTAGTCCGGGTTCACCTCGGCATAGAGGATCACACCATCCCGATCGACGACGTAGCGGGCCGGCATCGGCAGGGTCCAGCTGTCGTCGCCGTTGAAGGCCGGAAGATCGTTCTTCAGCGACTTGTAGAGCTCGACCAGGTAATCCTGCATTTCGAACCGCAGGCCGAAGGCGGCGGCAACGTCGTTATGCGGATCCGACAGGATCGGGAAGGTCAGGTTGTTCTGGCGCATGGACTTGCGGCTGTTGACCGGGTTCTGCGGCGAGATGGCGATAAGCTTCGCGCCGAGCGCCTCGAACTGCGGCAGCGTTTCTTGGAGCGCCTGCAGTTCCATGTTGCAATAGGGGCACCAGACGCCGCGATAGAAGCTGATCACCAGCGGGCCTTGCGACAGAAGATCGGCGGACGAAACCGTCTTGCCGTCAGGATCGGACAGCGTGAATTCCGGCAGGCGATCGCCGGCCTTCAGCGCCTTCTGGGCCGCGCCCGACGCAATCAGCTCGGCGGTGGCGCGGTTCATGGTCTCGATGACCGTATAGGGTACGTTGTAAGGCGGCTTACCGGCTTGGAAATCGGCCTTGAAGGCATCGAGCTTGGATTGCAGGGTCATGGTTTTGCTCCTCTATTCTAAACGGTGGACGTGCCGGGCTTCAGGCTTCGCGCTGAAGCCCGGCGATGGATGGGACTGATCAGCCGTTAGCGGCCATCGAGCGGGCCACTTCGGCGGCGCTGATGCCTTCGAGCGCCAGGCCATAGCCGGCGCCTTCGTCGATGATCCGGCGCAGCTTCTGCGTCAGCGCAATGCGCGTGTAGCGGCTGGTGAGCGGCGGAAGGGCGGCAATGCCTTCGGCGATCTCACGGGCGCGAGCGAGCAGCTTGTCGGCCGGCACGATCTCGTTGACGACACCCCATTCCTTGGCCGTCTCGGCATCCAGCACCTGCCGGGTCAGGATGAAGTAACGACCGCGGACACTGCCGATCACTTCCGGCCAGAGCAGGTTGACGCCGTCGCCGGGTACGATGCCGAAGTCGAAATGCGGCTTGTCCTGAAAGACCGTTTCCGGCGTGGCGAGAATGATGTCCGTCAGGAGCGCATATTCGGAGTGCAGCAGGACAGGCCCGTTCAGAGCGGTGATCATCGGCACTTCGATGTCGAGGATGTTCATGAGGACCTTCTTGCCCTCGCGCAGGATCTTGTCGTAGCCGCGCGGCGAGAAGAAATCGAAGCCGTCCGGGTTGATCGCGTCCATGAAGGCATCGCCCGAGCCGGTCAGGATTACCACCCGATTGTCGGCGTCGGAACCGACCTGATGAAAGAGATCGACGAACTGTTCATGGGTGTGGCCGTTGAAGACCAGCTTGCCGCCGTCGGTGTGGAAGGCGATTTCGAGGACACCGCTCGGGGAACGGGTCAGACGGGCATTCGGGAAGGCATTCTTGTAGGTATCGAAACGGGACATGGGGATACTCCTGTGTGTCCGGGTTTTGCGATCGGGGTTGAAAAGGAAGCGGGACAGGAAGCGCATGGGTCAGGCCGCAGAAGCGGGCGCTTCGACCAGCGCTTCAACGCGGGCGATGGCGCGCTGGACGGCAGGACGCGCGGCTACCTCCTCGTACCAACGGGAAAAGTTCGGGCGCTCGTCGAGCGTCAGCCCGGGAAACTGGCGGCGCCACAGCCAGCCGAAATGGGCGATGTCGGCGATGGTGAAGGCCTCACCGGCCATGAAGGCCTGATCGGCAAGCTTCACATCGAGAAGGCGGAGGATGCGTTCAGCTTCGGTGCTGAAGCGCGCTTCGGCGATCGGCTGCGGCTCCGGCGAGGAGCGCTTGAAGAAGCCGGCATTGCCGAAGGCGGGGCTGAGAGCGGACGCATGGAAGAAAAGCTGTTCGAAGACCCGGATGCGGGCCGCGGCGTCGCTCGGCAACAGCTTGCCGGTCTTTTCCGCCAGGTAAACGAGGATGGCAGCGCTTTCCGTTACGACCAGACCGTCGTCCACCAGGACCGGCACCTTGCCGTTCGGATTGAGCGCCACGAACGCCGCTTCCTTCTGCTCGCCCTTGCGGACGTTCACGGCCTTTAGGTCATAGGCAAGGCCGAGTTCCTCAAGCGCGATCGACACCTTGACGCTGTTGGGGGTCGCAAAGGCATGGACTTCAATCATGTTCGTCTCCATCAGATCGTGTTCGTTGGAGCGAGTTATGACTATTCCGAGATGCTTGTGGCAGGGAGCTTGAGGCGATATTGCTTATTCCCAAGGAGAATAAGCAATGGATCGACTACAGGCGATGACCGCATTCGTGCGGGTGGTGGAAACGGGGTCGTTCTCGCAGGCCGCCCGGCGGATCGGTGTCGGCCAGCCCGCCATTTCGAAGACGATTGCGCAATTGGAGGACCGCCTTCAGGTCCGCCTGCTCATCCGGTCGACCCACGGTTTGTCGCCGACCGACGCCGGCGTTCGCTTCTACGAACGGGCGAAGACAGCGATCCATGAAGCGGACGAGGCCGAGCTGGAAGCGAAGGGAGCGGGCGCAGGATTGTTCGGACGCCTTCGCGTGTGCGCGGCGACGACATTCGCGAGGCTGATGATCATTCCGCGCCTGCCGGAATTCCTAGAGGAGCACCCGGAACTGGAAGTGGACGTGGTACTCGACGACCGGGTGATCGATCTCGTGTCCGAGGGCATCGACATCGCGCTGCGCATGGGCGAACTCGCCGACTCTTCTGCCGTTGCGCGACGTCTTGCAACCGGTCGGCGGTCGGTGGTCGCGACACCTGCCTATCTTGAAAAACACGGCGTGCCGCAGGTGCCTGCAGATATCGCCGCGCATCAGGCGGTGGTCTATACCCAGCTCGGCAGGAACTGGACCTTTCGCAGGGATGGAACCGAAGCGTCTGTTGCGGTCTCCGGTCGGGTTCAGTTCAGCGCAGCCGAAGGCATTCGCGCAGCGGTCAAGGCTAGCATGGGGCTGGCCGTCACCTCGGACTGGATGTTCTGGCCGGAACTACTAAGCGGTGAGGTTACGCGCGTACTTGAAGACTGGGAGCTTCCGAGCATCGACCTCTGGGCGGTCTTCCCCACGGGGCGTCTTGCCAGCGCCAAGGCGCGAGCGTTCGCAGACTTCGTGGAGCGGGTCGTCGGGTAAGTTCAATCTCCCATTGACGCAGGTTTACCATTCCGCCGAGATGCATACATGTCCGCATCCGGGACGCACACAGACGCAGGCAACAGCTGAAATGAGGGTGCACAGCGGTTGTTCCTGAGGCGTCGCGAGAACGACAGGAGCTGGCTCGAAGCTGCAGTTTGGGAGCGCCCGAATACTCCATCTATAATAGTCGTCCTTGGCCGGTTTGGCGAGCCGAAAGCCGCTCTTCGGCCCGATACCGGGGACCTTACCGGGCGAACTGATTCGGTCGCCCTGGACGCCGAAGGCCCCGACCTTCTGGCCGGGGCCTTGCGCGGGGCCTCAGTCGCCGCGCCGCCCGTTGGGACGGGACCAGATCAGCGAGAAGGTGTCGCCTTCCTCGTCGTCGAAGAGGTTGGCGTGGATCGGGGCGTTGAAGCTCGGATCGTCGAGCTTGAGGCCCAGATAGTCACGGCCCTCGTTGGAGCGCTTGGACCAGGCGGCGCCGATCTCGGCGCGGCCGACCAGGACTCGGTGGCTCGGCGCCTTCTCGCCGATGGGACCGCTGATGGGGACGATGCGCACGCCCTTGGCCTGGACGCTGAGGGTGACGATTTCGCCAGTGAACTCGTTCGAGCCGGTCTTCTTGAAGGTGCCGATGGTCGCCATTGTAAGTCTCCGTTTTCCGTTCCCGAGCCCGCACCATTGCGGCCTCGATGGCGATCGACAGGCCGGAGGCGATCGACGGCGCACCCCGCAGGGGCTGGACAGCGAAGGAGGGCTTTCTTGTTCCGCGCGGAATGGCGGCATAGCCGACAGGGGAAGAAAGTTTGACGCGGCTGTTGCGTCATAGGCGATCGAGGCGCAGCCGGCCTTCGGCCAGATCAGGCCATTGAAGAGGCCGTTTGGAGCGGTCGAGGTGCGGTCAGGTAACGGAGAAGATGGCGGCCGTCCCGTATCGGCAAACCGGCGTCATCGCAGGCTCACCGGCTTCGTCTCCTACGGGCAGGCCGACGCAGCCGCATCCGGGCCTCCCACCGCCACCACGGAGATCGCCGCGCCTGATGTCCGGTGCCTGCCAAGACACGGCTCAGCTCCAGCGCTCCAACGAGAACCGCCTTTCCGGACCAGCGTCGATCCGCGTCGCACACGCCCATCGTTCCCGCATCAGACGACGGGAACGACCACGGACACGCTGCCCTGATCCTCCTGACGGCGATGACGAAGATCAGGCCCGTGCAAGGTCCCGGCCGGACGGGGCCGGAACCGCCGCCATTCCAGCGACCCGCACGAAGGCGGTGATGCCGACCGCGACCGCGCCGATGACGGAGAACGTGATCTGCCACGCGTCGGACGGCATGAGGTGCTTCACGATGCCCTGGGTGGCATGGAAGCCGGCGATCGCCGCCGGCGTGACGAAGGCAGCCGCCACGATCAGCCTCAGCCACATGGGCCGGATGAAAGTGATGAGGAGATGGCCCGCGGCCAGCGTGATCGCCGCCGCGACGGCGCCGACCAGGATGGCCCCGCGGATGCCGGCGCCCGTGCCGTGCGCCCAGGCGCCCGCGGTCACGCCGACGAACGCCGGCAGCGCGAAGACGGCGAGCGTGAACAGCAGCCAGCAAAGCAGGCCTATTGCTGCGAGGGATGCAAGTATTGCGAGGATGATCATGGTGGTGGCCTCCGTATGGACAAGGTCTGACGGTCGCGCCTTCCACCACCACCACGGCGCGGTTGAAGTATAGCGCAAGAGCGCGCGTGCCGGGAGCGGAAATCGGCGGCGATTTCCGCACCTGCGACCCCGGTCAGGGGGCGAAGGGGTCGATCTCATGGACGATGGCGGCGGTGTCGCCGTCATATTCGCTGGCGGGCGTGACCGACAGCGTGCCGTCACCGGCCTGGAAGATGACGATCGCGGCCATCAGCGTGGTGGCGAGGCTGAAGGCGAAGGCATGGGCGTCGTTGAGGGACATCGATCCGGCTCCTGTTCGAGCGGAGGGCCATCCCCCGCTGACAGGCGCCCGATGTGTCGGGCTGAGCGCTGCAATCACCGCGCAGGCGAAGCTGCAGCGGCGGCATGCTCGCATAGCCGACCCTTCACGGGTTGATGGCGTCAGGCGATCAGTCTGACCAAGGATCAGCGCAGAAAAGCGGGGGTGGTGCTCGGCGACGAGAGCCGTTCGTATTCCCGATCAGCCAAGGAGAGCTGAACGATGCCCGACCGGAGCGTTGGCGATGAAATCCCGGTAGGCGTAGTTGATGAGGTCGCGGACCAGTTCGAGCGGACCGCCGACAGGCAGACCGTCGAACGGATCGCCATGGGCCATGCCGTTGCGACGCTGGCTCAGGCTGGGTTTCGACGCGTCGGTGACAAAACCGATCGCGGTGCCGCCGGTGCGGACGATCATCGGGATGTGCGAGTCGTCGAGGCCGTCGACATCGACCATATGCTCCAGCAGCGCGGCAAAGGAGCGCTTCTTCTTCGGAATCTTGTCGCCATATCGATCCATCACCGTCAGCTCCAGGGCGATGAGCGCTGCGAGCTCGCCGGCCTTCAGCACGTCGAGATCGATCCAGCCGAGAAGATAGAGCGCTTGCGCGCGCCGGAATTTGAGCTGGACGATGTCGGGTATGCGCGCGTCGATGCCGAGGCCGACGATGAACCGTCGCCATTCGTCGGGCTCGTTGAACTGGATCATTCCGCCGGTGAGCCCGGGCGATGGCCATGCGATGATCAGCGGCGCGTCACGCGCGGCGAGTTGAATGTGGTCAAGGTCCAGATGCGCCTCCTGTCGGCAAGAACTGAGTGTTTCTGCCGACAATAACAGATCGCGGTCAGTCGTTTGAAGTCGTGCGGCGCTCACGCGCCGCCGAACTTCCAGACTGGGATACCGAGCTTCTTGGCCTTGTCGGCGAGGTTGTCGTGGATGCCGGTGCCCGGGAAGTGCATCACGCCCTTCGGCACGATCTCCAGGATGTCGTCGTTGCGCTTGAAGGGTGCTGCCCGGCCGTGCTTCGTCCAGTCGGGCGCGAAGCCGATCTGCGGGACGTTGCGGTTCTTTGCCCAGAGCGAGGCGATCTTCTCGGCGCCCTTCGGCGATTTGCCGTGGATCAGCACCATGTCGGGATGCTTCTCGTGGACCTGATCGAGCTTGGCCCAGATCAGCCGGTGGTCATCGAAGTCGAGCCCGCCCGTGACGACGATCTTCGGGCCCGGTGGCAGGAGTACCTCCTGGTCTGCGCGCTTCTTCGCCATCAGGAAGTCGCGGCTGTCGATCATCGCAGAGGTGAGATTGCGATGGTTGACCTTCGATCCGCTGCGCGGAAGCCAAGTCTTGCCGACGTGGCGCTCATAGTGTTCCGCGGCTTGGTCGCGCATTAGCTCGAAGGCGTTCTGGCGCTCGATCAGCGTCATGCCCTCGGCAATCAAGCGCTCGAGTTCGACGGATTTCACCTCGCTGCCGTCCTGTTCGCGCTGCGCCCGCTTCTGGGCCTGCTCGTTGTCGTCCAGTTCCCGGCCGATCCGGTCGGTGGCGCGGTGGAAGACGTTGGTGGTCGACCAGAGGAGATCGTCGAGGTCGGGTTCGAGGCGCGTGTCCTCCAGGGTGCCGATCAGGGCGTCGAAGATGTCGGCGACAGCGCCCGCGACCTGGTTGCCGTCGGGCAGTAGCCGCTGGTCGGGCTCGTCGGTGAAGGGTCGGTAGCCGTGGAGCTGGAGTTCGTTGAGGACATGGTCGGTGGGTGAGGATTCGTGGTGCGGTTCGTGGTCGTCGTGATCGCGCATGGGATGCTCCGTCGGTTGGACCGCGACCGTCGCGGCCTTCATGGCGACGAAGCCCACCAGCCGGACGGCCGGGCACCCGGAGCGCAGCGCAGGGCTCGATGGCTAAGGCCGACTATTTTGCCTCGCGATGGAAAGGCCCGCAGGGCCGCCGGAAAATAGTCGGCCGCCGCCATTGCCCGGCTGGCCGGCTTGTGGGCCGATCGCCCTCTCGAAGGCCGAGGCGCGGTCCCCCTCCGATGGATTGACGCATCCGCCGTGCGCGGCGGCGAAACCGCAGGCCCGTTCTCCTGCCGGCTATGTCGCCAACGCCATGAAGCGGGCGACGTCCTGCGGCGCGACCTGCAACCGGGCTTCCATGCGCAGTGCATCCAGACCGAGCGTGCGAAGATCTTCGTTGAAGTCGTCCAGCTCGGGCGAGATGACAATCGCCTCGATCTCGGCCGCGTTCGCCCGTTCGATCAGCGCATCACGCGCCCCGTCACCGGCCGGGTCGTTGTCGCGGACGATGTAGAGCCGGCGCAGCGTGTCGGGGAACAGGATGGCAGCGAGATGTGCCGCAGAGAGCGCCGCAAGCATTGGCATGTCGGGCAAGACTTGTCGGAGCGACAGAACGGTTTCGATGCCTTCGCCGGCCGCCATCACATCGCTCGCCGTTCCGAAGCGCACAGCGTTGCCGAGAAGATCGCCCATTGCCCGCCTCGGCGTGTCGATCGGCGCCTTGTCACGTCGGCGGGGATCGAGCCAGGTGCGATGCGCCCCGGTGATCTTGCCGTTGAGGACGGTGACCTCAGCGATCATCGCCGGCCAGGTCTCGGTCGTCGAATGCTCGTCGGGTCGATAATAACAACGCGGGTGGAAATGCAGGCTTCGGGTTCCGCGTAAATCCGTAATGCCGCGTTCCCGTAAATACGCCTGTACGAGCGTGCCGTAGATCGGCTGCGACATGCGAACCAGCCGTCGTGCCGCTTCAGGCGACCCATGCGGGGCTGGGCTCTGCCGCTGGTGCTCATGAGGTTCGGGCTCGGGGGGCGGCATCGAGAGGAAGGTCCGGGCCTCGTCGGCGACGTCCTTGAAGTCGATCAGGCCGCAGCTTTCCCGGATGACGTCGAGGAGATCGCCATGCTCGCCGGTCGCCGCGTCGGTCCATTTGCCGGCCGGGCCTTTGGGCGTGTCCTTGAGCCGGACGTACATCGAGCGGCCTGGCGTGTTGCGCACGTCGCCAACCAGCCAGTAGCCGCCCTCGCGGCGGCCGCTGGAGAGATAATGCCGGCACACCGCCTCGGCCTGCCGGCCGAGACTGTTCGCGAGATCGGTAGCGTCCTGACGTGCCATCACGCGGCCTCCCGCTCGGAGATGCGCGCCACGGGATAAGTGTCGAGCAGCCTGGCGAGGACGGCTGGCCCGGCGGCGTCGACCGGCACGAAGAAGCGGAGCTTCCACGAGATGATCTCGCTGAACAGGCCATAGGCCCGCAGACGATCCCGCATCGCCTCGGTGAAGCCAGTCAGCTCCAGCCGCTGGGCGCTCATGACGCGCGCGCGACGAAGCTGAAGGCCCTCGGCGAGATCGACGATCGTCGTGCCATCCATCAGCGCGGCGAAGGCCTGCTCCGGGGTGAGCGACGCAGCGCCGGTGGTGACGGCGTTCGCCGCCCAGGCGGGCGAAACACGGCGGCCGATGATGCGCTCGCCCGTATCGGTCTGGAGCCGGTAGACGCGGGTCGACTCGTTCGGAAGACGCTTCCAGATCGGCAGCAGCAGGCCGGCGACGATATGGATCGTGCTGTCGGTGAACTCCGGCACATCGTTCAGCTCCGCCCGCCACGCGGCGGCGAAGGCGGCACGATCGGCTTCCTCCCAATGGCTTTCGTCCATCATGCGCAGCGGCGCATAGTGTTGCTCCGTCGGCCGGATCAGGCAGACGCGGCGCTCGATCTCGCCGTCGTCGAGCATCATCGAGGGTGCGGGAACCTGCACGGCGGCGCGTCCGGAGCGGCCGTTGACCAGGAGGCGTGCGCGCGGATCGGAAAGTTGGTCGAGTGCGTCGGCGAGGCTCGTCGGCCGATTGCGCTCCCGGCGGGTGATGGTGAGAAGCCGCGTTTCCGCGCTGGTGCCAGGATGGGTGTGGATCACTTGGGAGTCGGTGACGACGAAGCTTTCGGCCTGCAGCGTCTCCAGCCCGATATCATAGACGCCGCTGCGGATCGCGCCCTCGACCTTGGCGGTCAGGAGCTGCTCGAACGCCGTGAAGAGCACGCCCTGCAGGTCGATGGTCAGCGCCAAGAGGCGATTGAGGAAGGTGGTGATCGGCGGCAATTCGTCCTTGATGCCGTTATCGTCCATGAGCTTGAGACCGGTGGCGGACTCAAAGCGGTCGAGCGAGCAGCCCTCGACCTTGCCGCGGACGAGCAGCAGGTAGAGCTGGCGCAGCGCATCGCGGGCGTATGGGCTTTCCAGATTGTCCTCGGGCCGGAACAGGCCCTGGCCGCCGGTCTGGCGCTGGCCACGCGTGATGGCGCCGAGCGTGTCGAGCCGGCGCGCAATCGTCGAGAGAAAGCGCTTTTCGGCCTTCACGTCGCTGGCGATCGGACGGAAGAGTGGCGGCTGCGCCTGGTTGGTGCGGTTGGTGCGGCCGAGCCCTTGGATCGCAGCGTCGGCTTTCCAGCCCGGCTCCAGCAGATAGTGAATGCGCCGGCGCTGGTTCCGGGCGGCGAGATCGGCGTGATAGCTGCGACCCGTGCCGCCAGCATCCGAGAAGATGAGGATGCGCTTCTGGTCGTCCATGAAGGCGGCCGCCTCGGCGAGGTTGGCCGATCCCGCCCGGTTTTCGACCGCAAGGCGCTCGCCCTTGCGCACCACGCGGCGCGACCGGCCGGTGACCTCGGCGACGACATCGGTGCCGAAGCGCTGGACGATCTGGTCGAGGGCGCCGGGCACGGGTTCGAGCGATGCGAGCCGCTCGATCAGCTCGTCGCGGCGGGCGACGGCTTCCCGGCTTTCGACGGGCTGGCCGTCCCGGTAGACCGGCCGCGAGGACAGGTTGCCCTCGCTGTCGGAGAACGGCTCGTAAAGCTGGACCGGGAACGAATGGGCGAGATAGTCGAGGACATATTCGCGCGGCGTGATGTCGACGCGCACGTCGTTCCATTCCTCGGTCGGGATCTCGGCCAGTCGTCGCTCCATCAGCGCTTCGCCGGTTGAGACGATCTGGATGACGGCGGTGTGCCCGACGGCCAGGTCCTGCTCGATCGAGCGGATCAGCGTCGGCGTTTTCATGCTGGTCAGGAGATGGCCGAAGAAGCGCTGCTTGGCGCTCTCGAAGGCCGAGCGCGCGGCCGACTTCGCCTGCCGGTTCAGCGTGCCGCTGTCGCCTGTGATGTTGGCGGCCTGCATGGCTGCGTCGAGATGATTGTGAATGATGGCGAAGGCGCCCGCATAGGCGTCGTAGATGCGGGTCTGCTCGGGCGTGAGCTGATGCTCGACCAACTCGTATTCGACGCCGTCATAGGAGAGCGACCGGGCCGTGTAGAGGCCGAGCGCGCGCAGATCGCGGGCGAGCACCTCCATGGCCGCGACGCCGCCATTCTCCACGGCTTCGACGAACTCGGCGCGATTGGCGAAGGGGAAATCGTCGCCGCCCCACAGGCCGAGCCGCTGAGCATAGGCGAGATTGTGGACGGTGGTCGCGCCGGTCGCCGAGACATAGACGACGCGGGCGTTGGGGAGCGCGTGCTGGAGCCGGAGCCCCGCACGGCCTTGCTGCGACGGGGCCACGTCGCCCCGTTCTCCCTTGCCGCCGCCGGCGTTCTGCATCGTGTGGGACTCGTCGAAAATGATCACTCCGTCGAAATCGGAGCCCAACCATTCGACGATCTGCTTGACCCGCGAAAGCTTCTCGCCACGGTCGTCGGACCGTAGCGTGGCGTAGGTGGTGAATAGGACGCCTTCGTTCAGCCGGATCGGTGTGCCCTGCGGGAAGCGCGACAGCGGCGTGACGAGCAGCCGCTCCATGCCGAGCGCCGACCAGTCGCGTTGCGCGTCCTCCAGCAGCTTGTCCGACTTCGAAATCCAGACCGCTCTGCGCCGGCCCTGGAGCCAGTTGTCGAGAATGATGCCGGCGGATTGGCGACCCTTGCCGGCGCCGGTGCCGTCGCCGAGCATGAAGCCCCGGCGGAAGCGGATGGCGTTCGGCGCATCGTCCGGTGCGGCGGTGACGAGGTCGCCGGTCTCATCCACAGTCCATGCGCCGGCGAGATATTCGCCATGGGCCTCCCCGGCATAGATCACCGTCTCGAGCTGGGCGTCGGACAGAAGCCCATCGGTGACGATCCCGGCCGGCAGCGTCGGCCGATAGCTCGGCTTCGGCGGCGCGACCGAGGCCATCGCGGCCGATTGCACCAGCTTGGTGGGATGGGGCTGCGCATCCGGGATGCGGATCGACTGGAGCGCATAGACCTCGTAGATCGAGTCCGAAAGGCGGCCTCCTTCGGGCGGCATCCAGTCCACGGTCTCATAGTCGAGCGGCACGCCTTCGATCTCGGCCGTCCGCCGGGCGGGCGTGGCGGCCGTGGTCCGGGCGAGATAGCCGCGAACGGCGCGCGGCGCGGCGTCGGGCGTGACCTTGGGCAGCGCGACGGCCATGCGCGGCGGCACGTCCCGCTCGATCCAGGCGAGCAGCGTCGCTACGTCGGGGGCAATGCCGGGGGATGCGGGGAAGCGCGCAGCATCCTCGGCGGGGGCCTTGTCGATGACTGTCAGGCGGGTTTCGATGGTCGTGCCGTGCTTGGCATAGACCGAGCCTGCGATCGCCGCGGTGAACAGGACGCGGCCGCGCTCCTGCAGCCGGGCGAAGCTGTCCCGCCAGGCGGGCAGCTCGGGCGAGAAATTCGCGCCGGTGATCGCCACCAGCCGGCCGCCCGGCGCCAGCCGCGCCAGCGCCGAGGCAATGTGGCGATAGGCGGCGTCGGCGACGCGTCCGGAGACGTTCGCCATGACCGAGAACGGAGGGTTCATGATGACGACGCTGGGAACGGCGGCGCGATCGAGGTGATCGTCGATCTGGGCGGCGTCGAAGCGCGTGATGGCAATAGCCGGAAAGAGAGAGGCGAGCAGATCGGCGCGGGTCTCGGCCAGCTCGTTGAGGATGAGATCGGAACGGGCGACTTCCGCGAGGACCGCGAGCAGGCCCGTGCCGGCCGAGGGCTCCAGCACCCGGTCCGCGGGCGTGAGCGCTGCGGCGGTCAAGGCCGCCAGACCGAGCGGCGTCGGCGTCGAGAACTGCTGAAGGGCCTGGGCCTCTTCGGAGCGGCGCGTATGGGTCGGCAGCAGCCCGGCGATCTTGCTCAACGCGGCCAGCCGTGCAGCCGGAGACGCGGCTTTGCGGAAAAGCGGCTTTCCGTATTTGCGCAGGAACAGGACGGTCGCCGCCTCGCAAGCGTCATAGGCCGTCTTCCAGTACCAGGCGCCGCTGGCGTCGGAGGCGCCGAAGGCCTGTTCCATGGCGGCGCGCAGGATCGCGGCGTCGATCGTGCGGCCCTGTTCGAAATGGGGAAGGAGATGGCCGGCGGCGGCGAGGATTGCGGCGGCCGGAGGCGCGTCGAGCACGAGCGGAAGCGGGGCCGCCGGAGCGGCTCCGGAGACGGGAGTGTGAAGCATGGAGGATACCTCGAAAGAGCGGAAGACGGACGAGCCAGCCCGGCGCTCTCTCTCGACCGGACGGGCTCAAACCCGTCCCGGCCGACCTCTCACTCTGGCGCGGTCGGCGCCCGTCCCATCGCTCCGGCTTCCGGCGGCGGCGATGGGACGTTAATCTCGGTTGGGAAAATTAGCCGCGGCGTCTCCTTCGGCGGGCTCGCCGCGCCGGGCGAGGAAGGCAGACGTTATGAAGGGAAGCGCGATCGGCATCATTGCGGCGGGATGCCTGGCGGTCGGATTCGGCGCGGGCTTCGTTCTCCGGCCGGTGATCTCGCCGGTCGCCGCTGCGCCCGTCGCCGCGTCGCCGGCCGTGGTCGCCGGCGTGGCACAGCCGAGCGAGGAAGAAGCGACGGCCGCCGTGCGGCGCTATCGCCGGTTCACCGGGACGTCGCTCGAACGTGCGACGCTGAAGCTCGGCGACTGCTCACCGGGCGGCGTCGGACCCGGCGTGACATGCATGACGCAGCTCGTCATGGACCCGACAAAGGCCGGTGCGGCTCCGCAGAACCGCCCGATCGGCTTTGCCCGGGTGAATGGCCAGTGGGAGGTCGCGGTCTGGTAGCGGCGGGCGACATCGACCGCGAGCTTGCGGCTGTATTCCTCGCCAATGGCGAAGGTTTCCTGCGGGGCTCAGACGCGGCCGATCGCGGCGATGCGCGAGAGATCTGCTACGTGATCGTGATCGCCATCGCCACCGAGCTGGTACTGAAGGCATTCCTCGTCGCCCGGGGCTGGAGCGACGATCGCTGTCGCCGGCATGTCCGCCACGATCTGGAGAAGGCGCTGGCCTTCGCCAAGGCCGCGGGCCTGAAGGCGGTGGCCGGGCTGGACGGGATCGTCACCGTGCTGAACGCCTATTACCCGACGCATGCCTTCGACAGCTTCGTCGTGCCGGCCGGCGACGCGGCGTTTCCGGCCAGGGCCCGCGCGATCGTCGGCGACCAGTTCGAGCGTGTCCGCCCTCAGGTCGAGGCCTCGGGCGGACGGTAAAGCGCGAAGGGGTCGCCGTCGGCCAGATGGCCGAACGGGGTGAACACATATTCGCCGTCATCGCGCCCGACGGCGCAGATGACGTAGCGGGTCTCGCCAGTCGCGACCTCGGTGCATTCCATCAGCGCCAGGTCGCCGCTGGTCGCGGCGCGCAGCAGCGTATGGAAGTTGGCGCGGGCATGGTCGGGAATGGTCATCGCGCGCCTCCCTCGGCAAGCCGGTCGGTGAGCCAGCGCCCGGTACTCATCCACTCGAGCGTCCGGCCGGTCGAAAGATCGAGGAGATGGGCGCCGCCGGAGAATCCGTTGACGACGGGGTTCGAGGCGATGTTCGCCCATTGGAATCCCCAGCGCCCGGTTAGGCCGAAGGCCTCGGCGCAGCGGGTCACGAAGGTGATCGCGAGCTGCTGGTCAGCGCTGCCGGGATCGCGCAGCCAAAGGCGGGCCGGTCCGTATTCGGGCGAAAGCGAGAGCACGAACGGCTCGGCCGGCGGGTCGTCGCGGGCGTTTTCGGCGATGAGCGCCGTGTAGATGTCGAAGGCGCGCGCCGCGTTGGCGGCGGTGCCGACGTCGAGCAGGCAGGAAAAGCGGCTGAGAAAATCGGTCATGGCGGGCTCCTGAAACGAAAAAAGCCCGGCGCTGGGCCGGGCTCGGGAGGGATCGAAGGTGGCAGGGCTAGTAGCCGAAACGCCAGGACGGCCAGGCCTGGCCGTCGTCGGCAGCTCGCACGGCATCGTCGAGATCGGCGGGGTCGCCCTCGACGACGGTGGGGTCGCGGACTGGCGTCTCGTCGATGACGGTGACGCGGGCAACGAGCCCGTCCTCGACTTCGACCTGCACGGGAACGAGATATTGGAAAACGACGCGCCGGGGCGCCGGGCTGGATTGAGACATGGCGCAGCTCCTCGGTTGGAGGGATGGGCGGAGCGGCCGAAGCCGCCCCGCCTGCGCGATCACTCGGCTGCGACGAGGTGGCGTTCGTCGTCTTCGCCGGCGGACTCCTCGTCATCGCCCGCGAGGAAGTCGGGCAGCGCAGCGCCGTCATCCTCGCCGCCGGTCTGGGTTTCCGGCGTCGACGCCTCGGCCTCGGCGACCAGGCGCAGCGGTTCCGGCAGCCAGCCCGTGTCGGCCAGCAGGCGCTCGGCCTCCTTCGCCATGTCGCCCTTTTTCAGATGGTCGATGAGCTGCGCGGCCTGCTCGCCGGCGCCCTCGCGGACCGCCTGCAGGATGCGGGGCTTGGTGACCCGGTTGAGGTAGTTGCCGACGGTCGGACGCCAGCCGGCCTCGACAAGATCGAGCCCGGTCGCCCGGGTCAGGCGGTCGGCCTGGGCGAGCCGCATGTCGAGCGTGTGCTGCGACACGCCGTTGCCGCTGTACGGGTTCGGGCGCTCATAGAGCGCGTTTACGCCATAGCTGACGCAATGCGCCAGGAGCGCCATCCGGCTGGCGTCGTCCAGACCCGCGAGCCAGTCCCAGAGGGCGTCGTCCTCCTTCGGGATGTCGCCCGCCCAGGCGGCGTGGCGGTCCTGCACCGCGCGCGCCGACGGGCTGTCCTTCAGCGCATCGTCCTGGGCCGGGAAGAAGACGTGCTTCACGCCGGCTTCCATGGCGCCCGTATACATGCGGGTCATGAAGGTGTCCGAGACGAGCTTGTGGAGCAGCGCGGTCATGGCGACGTGCGGGTTCTCCGCGACGGCGTTGCGCAGCGCGAGCGTGCGATAGGCCGTGAGCTCGATGACTACGCGCTCCGGCAGCGGCTTGATGACGCCGTCATCCTCGTCGTCCTCGGGCTCGGCGGGCTGGCCGCCGATGGTGATGACTGCCCGCTGCACCACGGGGTCGGCCGGATCGCCGCCGGCGCCCACGCCGATCTCGCCCTCGGGCTCGATCGGCGCTTCATCCTCCGCCCGCACGTAGCCACGGTCGATGTCGAGGCTGCCGTCATGGGCGACGCTGATGAACACGCCCGCGCGAGCGATGTCGTCCGCCTCGAAGTGCACCGGCCGGGTCTCAAAGGCGGCGAGCGCCGTCTCGATCTCGCCGAGGCGCTGATCGACCTCGTCCGGCAGCTCGTCGGCGCCTTCATAGTCGGCCTCGAGCTTCTGATATTCGGCGTTGAGCGCCTCGATCGTGGCCTGCTCCTCGGCCGAAAGGTCGAGCGGTTCGCCCTGCAGCTCGCGCAGGCCCCGCGTGGCGTCATAGGGGAAGCTGACCGCGACCTCGATCCACTTCCAGCCTTCGGCGGCGATCGTCTCGGCCGTGGCCTTCAGCTTCTCGGCGACCAGGCGGTCGAGCAGACCCGCGTCCTGCAACCAGCCGCCATCGTCGGACTGGAAGAGATCGCGCATGGTGACGCCGCCGGCGGCCTCATAGGCCTCGACGCCGACGAACACCGCCCGCTTGTCCGAGGCACGCACCGTGGTCTCGGTGAGCATGCGCCGGATCTGGTACGGCTCCTTCGACCAGGCGTCCTTGATTGCGTCCCAGACCTGTTCCTGGCGGGCATGGTCGTGCGACACGGTGAAGGCCATGAGCTGCTCCAGCGTCATGCCGTCCTCGGCATAGACGTCGAGCAGCGCGGGCGACGCGGACGCAAGCCGTAGACGCTGCTTCACGACTTGGGCCGGCACGAAGAAGGCTGCGGCGATGTCTTCCTCGCTCATGCCCTTGTCGCGCATGTCCTGGAAGGCGCGATACTGGTCAAGGGGATGGAGCGGCGCGCGCTCGATATTCTCGGCGAGCGAGACCTCCTCAGCCAGGATGGCGCTGTCTCGCTCGCGCACGATGCAGGGCACCGGCGCGATCTTGGCGAGGCGCTTCTGCTTGACCAGCATCTCCAGCGCCCGGAAGCGGCGGCCGCCGGCGGGCACCTCGAACATGCCGGTCTCGTTACCGTCGGCGTCGGCGACGGGCACGACGCTGAGGCTCTGGATCAGGCCGCGCCGGGCGATCGAGGCCGCCAGGTCCTCGATCGAGACGCCGGCCTTCACGCGCCGAACGTTGGACTGGCTGAGCACCAGCTTGTTAAAGGGGATGTCGCGCGAGGACGACAGAACGATCTTCTGAGCAGCAGTAGCCATCGGGATTTACTCCGCGACGGGCGGCCGAGAGACTCTCTCTCAACCTCCAACCCGTCACGGAGCGAAGCGCCGCCCTCTTCCTCTAAAAGGGGGCAGCGCCACGAACCGGCGAATCGGAGAGACACGGAAACGCAAAGCCGGAGACATGGAAAACCGCATCTCCGGCTTCACGGGGATCAGGCCGCTCGATCGAGCAGCCTCTTGGCCTTGGCCTCCATGTCGAGGCGAGCGTCCTGATGGGGTTTGTCGCGCGCGACGGCGGTGATGCCCTGCACGAAGTCGAAGACGCTTTCTGGCGGGCGGCCTTCCTCGGCCAGCACCGTGTCGATGATCTTTCCCGTCTCCGCCTTGGAGAAGCCACGACGGCGCAGGAAGTCGGTGCGGTCTTCGTCGGTCTTTGCCACGATCCGTTCGCGAGCCGCCTTGATGCCGTTGACGAAGGGAAGTGGCGAAGAGTTTGCGAAGTTCAGAAGCGCCGGGGCCGCCTCATGCGCAAACCGGTTGGCGGCATATTTGGAGTGGCGGATGGTGATTTCCTCGAAATCCTCCACACCCCACAGATTTCGGTTCTGGCAGACTGCGCGAAGATAGAAGCTCGCCATCCCGAGTGTCTTGGCGCCGACTTCCGAGTTCCAGCAGTAAAAGCCCCGGAAGTAGAGGTCGGGCGAACCGTCCGGCAGGCGACCGGCCTCGATCGGGTTCAGGTCATCGACGAGGAACAGGAAGACGTCGCGATCGGAGGCGTAGAGCGTCGTGGTGTCCTTGGTGATGTCGACGCGCGGATTGTAGATGCCGGTCGACCAGTCGAGCACGCCCGGCACCTTCCAGCGGGTGTCACCCGTGCCGTTGCCGGCGATACGCTGAACGGCTTCCACCAGCTCCACGTCGAATATCCGCCCGTAGTCTGGGCCGGTGACGGCGCGCAGCTCTGTGCGGCCGTCGTCAGTTTCCAGCGTCTTGACCTGCTCGGCGCGATTGGAGGTCAGACCATATTGGAGATTGATGGCGGCGAGCGGGGCCGGAAGTTGGCGTAAGTAGGCGGCCGGGGCGCCGACGAGCCCTGCGAGTTGGCCGAAGGACCAGTGTGTCGGTGCAACAGCCGCATCGGTGCCGGGCAGGATCAGGGCCAAGCGCTCCGGATCGTTACGGTTCGCCTCGACATGGATCAGCGCGCTCTCCACCACGCGGGTCCTGCTACGGTCGGCGCGGTCGCGCACCGACCTGGCCAGCTCCGACAGCGATAGATAACGTTCGTCGGCCGGACGCGAGAACCATTCGGACGAGACGCGGCCGATCCGCTCGCCGCGGCCGACATCTACCTTGTAGCCGCCGATGGGGTCACGGGTCGCATCGAGAACCTGGATGTTCATGGGACAAATCTCCACGACGGGCGTGGGAGCCTCTCTCCCAGCTATTCACCCGTCACGGAAAACCGGTCCGCACTCTTGCTCTCAGGGGGCGTTGCGGGGTCTCCCCGCAGAAGGGGTCGACCGAGACTTGAGGCTCGGTCGCAGGGGAAGGCTTTCCCCCAGGGGCTCCACTTGCCGGCGAGATGGACCGAAAAACCGGCATCGAGTGCCTGCTGATCGAGGCGAGTAGGCACGTCTATATCGGTGCGCTGATCGGGTCTTGGCGCGAAGGAACACCACGTCCGCGCAAACTCGGATTTCCGCAAAGGCGGGTTTCAGGATTTTAGAAGGCGAGGGCCGCCTGCGGCTCGCGCAGCGGAGAGACGCGGAAGCTTCCTGCGGCGAGGGGGCGAAGGAGTTCCTCTTCCGGACAGGACCGGTCGAGCCAGTCGAGGCGCTGATCGCGGCGCAACACCGCCATTTGACGATCGTGATAGGGTTCGACATCCGCATTGGCGGCCGTGGTCAGGATCGCGTAGGCCTCGGGCCAATCGCGCGTTGCCGGCCTCCAGATGCCCGCGAAATAGAACCAGTCGCCGTTGGCGAGCGCGAAGCTATAGTGCTTGCCCATGCTGCGATGCCGGAATTCGGAGGCCGGAATCAGGCAGCGATGGGACGGGAATGTTCTGCCTTCGGCGCGCACGACCGTGAAGGGCCGGCCGTCGGGTTCGCGAGGCTGAAGGCCCCACGGCAGTTCCACCATCTCAACATCGCCGCCGTCGCGCCGTATGATGACCCGGCGTTCATCGAGCGATGCGTCGGAATCGAAAACCTTCGCGCTCATGATCCGCGAACATAAGAAGAACGCGGTCGCGATGCAACGGCGATCGAGACGGAGGACCAATGTGCAATGACTATCGGCTGAAGGTGGACGTCGCTTCGATTGTCGAGGACTTCGCTGACCTGAAGATCAAGATCCGCTTCGGCGAAGGCGCCCCGAACATCGAGGCACGCGACGACATCAAGATCACGGATGTCGGCCCGATCATCCGCACGGTCGATGGCGTGCCCGGCGAAGGGGACCTGGTGCAGCGGCGTTGGAGCTGGCCGGCGCCGAACAAGCGGCCGGTCTACAATTTCCGCTCGGAAGGCCGCGAGTTCACCTCGAACCGCTGCCTGATCTTTGCGGACGGCTTTTACGAATTCACTGAACCCACCGAGAAGGGAAAGAAGTGGAAGGACAAATGGCTATTCACCAAGTGCGACGAGCCGATCTTCTGTATTGCCGGCATCTGGCGCGACACGAAGGACGTCGGTGAGGCCTTCACCATGCTGACGATGGAGCCCGGGCCTGACATCGCGCCCTATCATGACCGCCAGATCGTTATCCTCGAACGCGATGCCTGGGCGGACTGGCTCGATCCATCCGTGCCGGCGCAGTCATTGATTAAACCGCTCGGCCCAGGTTCGCTGCTTGTCGAACAGGTGGGCTGACTAATAAGAGTGGTCGGGTTGATGTGTTGGGGGGCTGATGGAATTTAAACAGCGAACGTTAATCCAGATCGCATATATGATCTGCGGCAACTTTAAAGATGAAGAGAGCTTTTTCGAGTATCGGAGCAGTTCGTATCTGACTGAGTTTTTTTCCGACTGCGATACGGATTATCGGCACAACGGCACGACCCGGAATTATTGGGTTGCGGAGACATTGAAGGAAATCCTCGCGGAGCCTCAGCCGGGCCCGAATGTACCGCCTGACACGTTCGGCAGGGTCATCAAGACCCTGATGGATCAAGGCAACGCAAAGAATGAGAGCGCGGATCGACCGAATGCGCTGGCGATGCTGAACGGCGCCTTGGCCAGGGAGGGCTTCGAGGCTTTCTACGCCGAAGACAAGCAATGCTATTTGCGCCACGTGGCGACCAACACGATCGCCGCGCCCGGCCCGAATCCTCACAGGCCGTTCTCCGCAGCCGAGTTGAAACGGCGCGATCAACTCGTTGCCTATCTCGAGACGGTTTCGGAGGATGCGCTCATTGAGGACGTACTCCTGCCGTTGTTGCGCCAGTTAGGCTTCCATCGGATCACGGCGGCGGGGCATCGCGACAAGCAGCTAGAATATGGCAAGGATGTGTGGATGAAGTTCACCTTGCCGACGCAGCACGTGCTGTATTTCGGCATGCAAGTGAAAAAGGGGAAGCTCGACGCGGCGGGCGTGAGCAAGGGCGCGACGGCGAACGTCGCCGAAATCCTGAACCAGGTCACGATGATGCTCGGCCACGAGATCTTCGACCCGGAAATCGGCAAGCGCGTGCTTGTGGACCACGCCTTCATCGTGGCGGGCGGCGAGATCACCAAGGCGGCGCGAAACTGGCTGGGCAACAAGCTGGACGCCACTAAACGCAGTCAGATCCTCTTCATGGATCGGGAGGATCTGATCAATCTTTACGTGGTCACCAACCTGCCGCTTCCGACCGGCGCGACGCCGGTGACGCCTGCGGAGGACGACGACCTGCCGTTCTGACACAGAGGCGGCACATCAGAGTTGAGAACGCCTTGCGGCATCGGGGTGGGCGGCGCTACCGGAAACTGAATTCATGAATATTGCCGAACACGCCGTGGTGCTCGAGCGGCATTTCCTCGACCGGCGGGGCGACCACGAACTCCAACTGACTCAAATCCATGTTCTCGATAAAGGGCGCGAAGGCGACAACGCGATTTTGGATCGCGGGAAGCGGCGCTGAGAAGATCGAGGGGATTCCCAGGCCTTGCGTTGCCGGTGTCCACGTCTGCGCGAACTGCTCGACCGGTCCCAGAGCGAGTGAATACGAGCTCAGATAGTGAAGCTCCCGGCGCACTAAATCATGCTTGGGCATGAAGACGCCCCGGCGCACATACAGCTCGCCGAGCGAACCCGGCCCCTCATCACCGAGATGATCGAGATAATCCGGCAAGAAAGCTTCGAGAAGCCCGTTGTTCGCTTGGAAGATTGCCGCCATTTCCTCGGGCGTGAACAACGGAGCGATGCTTTCATCGACCGCGTTGATCACATATCGACGGGCCTGATTGGGATAGCAAAGTCGGTCGAAGTCCCGGATCGATGCCTTGACCGCCAGCATTTCCGGTGAATCCTGGCGCCGCTTTCGCCCGTCGGTCCATGACGTGGCAAAACTGACCGAATAGGTCTCGAATTTGGCGGACGGGACGCCTTTCCCGAGCACATAGTCGCGAAAATCGGCAGACCATTTTTTCTGTTGTTGGGCAAAGAAGTCGGAAGCGCGAGCGTCGATCTCTTCATCGCCCATCACCTTCGGACCCGGGGCGAAGGCCGCGCGCTCTGCTGACGCGGCACCGGAGCTGTCTGCAAGAAGCCGTTGCCGGGTGAGGGGATCGCTCAGGTTGTGCGGAAGGGTCGAAAGGAGAAGTCTCTCGCTGGGCTGCCAGGTATCGAGGAAGATATCGTACTCATCGCGCTCTTCCCCATCGTCGTGGTCAGCGCTCATTATTGTCTTCCTCGTAGCCGGCGTAGTCATCCTGAGGTGCGTAATATTCGGCCGCATCATAGACTTGGGTTTTCTTGTATCTCTCGCCGAGGCCGGCGGCCGAGAGACGGGACAGACCAGCGATCTTCAAACCGCAGGCGATGCACTCGAAGCGATTTGGCAAATGTTCCTGCGTCTCGGTGATCTCGTCATCGTCCAGCTTCTGCACCGGAGCAGTCACAGCCTCTCCAACGGTGAGCGCCTGGGAGGTACATGCGGGGCAAGCTACTCGATGCCCGTGCTGGCGCGTGGCCCAGATGGCCGCTGCCTGGGTCTGCGACGCGCGATCACCCTCCGGCATTGAGAGCCACGCCTGCTTGTGAGCTTCGATCTCCCCCAGGACGGCCTTGGCGCTGACGTCGGCCGCAGCTTCGATGAGCTTGACCGCGACCTGGGCCTCTTCTTCGCCGATCAAGTCGGGCAACGCCATCCCCATCGAGCGCAGGAGGATCTCGCTCGCATGGTAGTAGTCCGGTTGCCATTTGGAGGCATTGATACCGTCGAACGCGGCCTCACCCGAATGAAGCTCGCTGTTGCGGCGGCCCGTATGCAAGATTCCAAAGTCCGAATTCTCTTTCGAAAAATCGGGCAGAATCGCCGCAAGCCGGCGAAAGACTTCGCTTACAGGTATCGATTTCGGAGTGAATTTCGCCTCGGTCGGTTTAAAGCCGAGAGCGTGGAAGAGGCTTGCCCATCCCTCCTTGCTGTCGGCGAGCAACGCCGGGCTGATGTTGGCGAGAGCTGCCCTTGCGAGGAACTCCAACGACAGGCTTGACCAGAGAGCATATTCCCAGCGCTCGCTGTCGGTTGCGAGCATGTTCTCGACATAGCGCTGGGCTTTGACGAACAGGGCCTCCGGGTTCCACGTATCCGGGGTCGGATCGGCGGCGATGGTCTGCTTCAATGTAGCCTCTCCAAATAGATCCGCTCGATCGCACGGTCCTCGGTTCCGGTGATGATAGGCGACCGGGCGTGCAGCATGCGCCAGTTGTCGATGATCAGCGTGTCCCCCGCGCCGGCAAGCGCGATCGGGAGGGGCTGGGCGGTTGAAATGAAGTTTTTGACGGCTTCGATTGCGACCTCGCCCGTCCGGCTCGCAGCGACGAGAAACACCTCATCCCACCGGAAGCGATGCGTGGCTCCGGCCTGCTCGCATAATCTCAGGAGCGAGATCGAGCCGTTCTGTGGTCGGCGAGGCTTCACGATCGCGCGCGTCATGACATTGAGGGCGGCGCCGTCGAAAATCGCCCTGCCGTCGATCAGCAGGGTCGGGATCTCGGCATAGCCCTTCCTGCAACGTAGCAACAGGTATCGCGGCGGCAGACGCCAATGAGCGAGGTCGGTGTGAAACGGGAAGCGGTCGAGGCCGTAGATGCCGCTGTACGTGTTCGGCGCGGCGATTGCCCGAGGCGTCAGTTGCTGGACGAGACCGCCTTCCCAGGGAACGAGCGGCAACCCGAGAGCGGTCGCAACCGCTACGGAGTCCGTTTCGGGCAGGTAGGCGGGGAGGAAACTGTATCCGCAGCTTTGGATCTGATCGGCGAGCAAAGAATCCATCGCGGGCTAGAGTCGCCGAAAGCGGCCAGACTGGTTGCCGGCAAAGCTGCAGATGAATGTTTTGCCAGTGCTTTCGCTGGAGATCATGACTGAGCCGCGGCGCCGCTGGAGCTGTGCGCGGATTGCGTCGGCAAACCCTTTCCAGGACATGTCGTCCGGCCTGGTGATCTCCAGGGCAGTCCGATGCGCCAGTACCGCGACGTCAAGGCCACGACGGCGCAGGCGTGCTGCCGCGCTACGTATGTTGTCGCCGCGGACCCGATTGAATTCCGCAAAATAACGCATCACTCGTCCTCCTCGTCATCGCTAGCGAACGCGATCGAGACGCTCGCCAGACCATTGTTCCGGCTGAAGGCAATGAGCACGCCTTCCTGCGAGAGTGCGCGACGGATGGCCCTCAGCGTGTCGGCCTTGGAATCGCGACCCCGCTCGACGTTGCTGACCGTGCCTGCCGAGATCCCGGCTCGATCGGCCAGCGTTGCCTGGTCGAGGCCCGCCATCATCCGCGCAGCGGCATAGGTTCGCCCGAGGGCGGCGCTGTTTGAAAGATTGAGCGGCATCATCCCATTCCGGAATTGAGGAGGAATTAGTGTAAAACAAAAAAGGCGAAAATAGGGCCGATCTTCCTCAATGAAAATTCCGGCTCTTCACCTTGATCGTGTCGATGTGCAGGTCCTGAATGTAGATGTCCCGCGTCCTCAGCCCCTTGGGCGGCAGCTCGCGCGGATCGGGACCGGCGCCGCCGTTGCGGACCTGATCGCCGCGGCCGTGGGGCAGCGGGAACGCCGCGTCGCGGCTGCCGACGCTGGCGAGATCGGCCGAGAGATCGGTGATGCGTTGAGCGACCAGGTGGACGACATCGCCCTCGCGCTGGATGCGGCCGCGCACCGCCATCATGCTGGCCGACAGGACGGCGCGGCGGTTCGCCTCGAACACCTTTGCCCAGACCACGAGATTGGCGATACCCGTCTCATCTTCCAGGGTGATGAACATCACGCCCTTGGCGCTGCCCGGGCGCTGGCGGACGAGGACGATGCCCGCCGCCTCGAGCCAGCGCCCGTCACGGGTCTCCATGGCCTCCGCACAGGAGACGATCCGCCGACGACGGAGATCCTCCCGGAGGAAGCTCAAGGGATGGGACCGAAGCGTCAGCCCGACATGCCCGTAATCCTCGACCACCTCGCTGCCCGCCGTCATCGGCCGCAGTTCGATGCGGGGCTCGTTCACCTCGGGAACGATCTCCGCCTCGCGGGCGGATGCGGCCGCGAACAGCGGGAGCGGCTCGTCACGCAGCGCCTTGATCGCCCACAGCGCCTCGCGGCGGGCGAGCCCCAGCGCGGGGCGGAAGGCATCGGCCTCCGCGAGCTGGACCAAGGCGGCGGATGGCACGCCTGCGCGACGCCAGAGATCGTCGATCGAGGCGAAGGGCTGATCGGCCCGCGCGCCGACGATCGCAGCTCCGTGCGCGTTGGCGAGACCTTTAACCATGCGCAGCCCGAGGCGAACGGCAAAGCGGCTGTCATCGTTCGTTGCCTCCAGCGTGCAGTCCCAGCGGGAGGCATTGGCGCAGACGGGCCGAATCTCGACGCCATGCTCCAATGCGTCGCGGACGATCTGCGCCGGGGCATAGAAGCCCATGGGCTGAGCGTTGAGCAGCGCCGCGCAGAAGACGTCGGGATGCCAGCATTTCAGCCAGGCACTGGCGTAGGCGATCAGGGCAAAAGAGGCTGCGTGCGATTCCGGAAATCCGTAAGAGCCGAAGCCTTCGAGTTGCTTGAACGTCGCCTCCGCGAAGTCGCGCTCATAGCCGTTGTCGACCATCCCCTTGATCAGCTTCTCCTTGAAGCTGGAGACGCCGCCAGTGAACTTGAAGGTGGCCATCGACTTGCGCAGCATGTCGGCTTCGCCCGGGGTGAAGCCCGCGCACTCGATAGCGACGCGCATGGCCTGCTCCTGAAAGAGCGGTACACCCAAGGTCTTGCCCAGCACCTTTTCCAACTCAGGCTTCGGAAAGACTACGGGCTCCAGGCCTTCGCGCCGGCGCAGATATGGATGCACCATGTCTCCCTGGATCGGTCCGGGCCTGACGATCGCGACCTGCACTACGAGGTCATAGAAGGTCCGCGGTTTCAGCCTCGGCAGCATTGACATCTGCGCCCGGGACTCGATCTGGAAGGTTCCGAGCGTGTCGGCCCGCCTGATCATCGCATAGGTGCGTGGATCCTCGGCCGGGATCGTCGCGAGGTCGAGGTTGATGCCCTTGTGGTCGGCGAGCATGTCGAGGCCGCGCTTCATGCAGCTCAACATCCCCAAGGCCAAAACGTCGACCTTCATGAAGCGCAAGGCGTCGATGTCGTCTTTGTCCCATTCGATCACCTGGCGATCCACCATCGCGGCGGGCTCGATCGGCACCAGTTCGTCGAGCCGGTCGTGCGTCAGGACAAATCCACCAGGATGTTGCGACAGATGGCGGGGCGCGCCCATGAGCTGGCGCGCGAGATCGAGCGCCAGGCACAGGCGTCGGTCGCCAAGATTGAGGTTGAGCGCTTCGACGTGCTTGTCCTCGACGCCTTCCGACCAGCCCCAGACCTGGCCCGAGAGCGTCTTGATCAGATCCTCGGTCAAGCCGAGCGCCTTGCCGACGTCACGCACAGCGCCCTTGGTGCGATAGCGGATGACGGTCGAGCAGAGCGCAGCGCGGTCGCGGCCGTAGGTGTCGAAAACCCACTGCATGACGATCTCGCGGCGTTCGTGTTCGAAATCGACATCGATGTCGGGTGGCTCTCGCCGTTCCTCACTCACGAACCTCTCGAACAGAAGGTCGTTGCGACCGGGATCGATCGAGGTGATGCCGAGCACGTAGCAGACCGCGGAATTGGCGGCCGAGCCGCGCCCCTGGCAGAGGATGTCCTTCGAGCGTGCGAAGCGGACGATGCTGTTCACCGTCAGGAAGTACGGCGCATATTGCAGCTTCTCGATCAGGCGGAGCTCGTGCTGCAGCGACGCCCGCACGCTGTCCGGGACGCCCTCGGGGTAGCGCGCTTCCGCGCCCTCCCAGGTGAGTTTCTCCAGCGTCTCCTGCGGGGTGAGCGTCGGATCGTCGCGCTCCTCCGGATACTGGTAGGCCAACTCCTTGAGGTCGAAGCGGCAGCGCGCCGCGATCTCGATCGTGCGAGCGACGGCCTCGGGATTGCGGGGAAACAGCCGGTACATTTCCTCCGGCGGCTTCAGGTAACGGTCGCCGAACTCACGCCGGTCGCCCAGCTCATCGATCGTGATGCCGTGGCGGATGCAGGTCACTACGTCCTGCAGAATGCGGCGGTCAGGTGCGTGGTAGAGCACGTCGTTGGTGGCGACCGTCGGCACGCGCATCTGCGCGGCCATGTTCGACAGCTCGTGGACGCGGAGCTGATCGTTCGGCCGGCGGCGCAGCGTCAGCGCGAGGTAGGCCCGGTCGTCGAACGCATCACGCAGCCGGCGCAGGCGCAAGCCGCAGGTTTCATCGGCCTCATCGGGAACGAGAACGCCGATCAGGCCGTCGCTGTACGCGGCGACATCTGCCCATTCGAGGATGCACTTCGCCTTGCCGCCGCGCTTCTTGCCGAGGGAGAGCAACCGGCAAAGCCGGCCATAGGCGGCGCGATCGGTCGGATAGACCAGGATCGAGGCGCCGTCGGCGAGATCGAGACGACAGCCGACTATAAGCCGAACGCCGGTCGTCTTCGCCGCCTCGAAGGCGCGCACGATACCGGCGAGCGAGTTGCGATCGACGACGGCGACTGCCTCGATGCCCTGGATCGCGGCCTGGGCGAATAATTCCTCGCAGGATGAGGCACCTCGCAGGAACGAGAAATGGGAGGTGACCTGAAGCTCGGCGTAGCGGGGGCCGGTCATCCGAACACCCCGTGGAGAAACCAACGCTGCGACCCCGTGTTGGGGTCCTCGCCGTCGCCGGAGCGGAAGATCCAGTAGCGTTCGCCAGCGTCATCCTCGACCCGGAAATAGTCGCGGACGGCGGTCAGCTCGGAATCGCGTCGCCACCATTCGCCGCGGATGCGTTCGGGCCCGTCGGCCTGACGGACGCGGCGGCGGATGCCCCGCCAAGTGAAGGCGACGGGCGGGTGATCGGGCAGAAGCGCCATCGTCTCGATCGGCTCCGGGGATGCCAAGAGGCGCGACGGGCGTGGCCAGTGACCGGGCCAGGTCGCGCCGGTCTCCGGCGCCATGGGCGGAATCCGTCGCACCGAGCGCTCGGGCACCTCGGTGGCGACCGGCGCCGCGCGGTAGAGACAGCTCTCCCCGACGCGGTTGATCAGCGTGTCGACCAGATCCGAGACGTCCGGCAAGCCATCGTCGACCAGGGCTGTGAGGGTTTGCTTCTCCGAGAGCGGCTCGGCCAGCGTCGCCGTCAGGCTGAGGATCTCGATGCCGAAGCCAGGCTCGATCGTCTCGATCTTGTCGGTGAGGAGCCGGGTGAGCCGCTTGACGTCACGCACAGGCATGGCGGTGCCCACACGGACGGCCTGCAGGCGATTATCGACCCGGTGGCAGATGAGGTCGAGCCGCTTTGCGCCGAGGCCCTTGGCCTCCAGCTCGGCGCAGAGCTGGACAACCAGCTTGCCGATATAGCGGGCGATGGTCTCGGTCGCGCCGATGGGCTCCGCGAAATTGCGTTTCACCTCAATTAGCTCGTCGGGACGGATCGGATCGATGGGCTCGCTGAGAAGGCCCAACGCCTGGTCGAGACGGCGACCGAGCTGCGGCCCGAACCGCAGGGTGAGGGGAGCGCGGGGCTGCTCAAGAAGATCGCCGAGGCGTTCGAAACCGAGAACATGAAGAGCTGCGATCATGTCGGCCGGAAGGCGAAGCGCCGGCAGCGGCAGACCGGCAAGGACGGAGCTGCCGTGGCGGGGTGGCGCGATCACAATGGGCTTGGCGGCGTAGCGCGCCAAGGCGTGCGCGGCGCCCCAGGTGTCGGCGATCGCAGCGCGGGCGCGGATGCCCGAGGCGGACAGTCGCTCGACCAGGCCGCTGAGCATGGCGTCCTCGCCGCCATGGAGATGATCCGCGCCGGTGGAATCAATCACCAGGCCGTCCGGAACATCTGCCGCTACGATCGGTGCGTAGCGTTGGAGCGTCCAAAGGGCGAGACGATCGAGGGCTTGGGCGTCAGCCGCCGCGTCGTGATCTTGGACCACAAGCTTTTGAACGAGAACCCGGGCCTTTGTCGCGGGCATCCCGACGCGCACGCCAGCGGCTTGGGCCGCGGCGTCGACTGCCAGCACCACCTGCTTTCTCCCGTCACGGCCTATCAGGGCGAGCGGCGCCTCAGTCGGAGGCGCCGCGTCGCCGGCCTTCCGCCGCAGCCGGTCGGTGGACCAGCTCGGCAGGAAGAGCGAGACGACCCGAGTCATCACACGCCTCCACTTCAAAATCTGCACTTTCGCCTGCACGGGCGCGGATGAGTTCCAGGAGCCAGCGGTGGCGGCCCACGCCAGGCACCGGCAGGGTCGCCGAAGGAATGACCGACACCCGCCATCTCGTGGCGGCGGCCGTCGGCTGGCCGAAATCGGACGCCTCGGTTTGTCGGCGCCAGCGCCGCAACGCGATGCCGATCGTGCCGCTGTCTTCAGCGCAAAGCTGGAGTCGCCGTGAAGCGGTCATGTCGAGCCGCGCGACTTCGCCGACGGCAGCGCCAAGGCCGCCATGGCGCAGGCCTTCCTCCAGACAGGCAAGCACGGTCTTATCGTTGCCAGCCTCGACGTAGATCACGCGGTCGGGCGGCAGGCCCGCCTGCGCCAGCGCGGGGGCGAAGAGATCAGGCCGGGTGATAACCCAGAGAACCTTGCCCCTAGTTCGCGCCGCGATCCCTGCGACAAAGAGAGCCGCAGCCGCGCCGTCGACGGCGCCGTTACCGCCTCCGGCGACCTCGTGGAGTGCGCCGAGCGTCAGCCCCCCGCCGGGCAGCCGCAGGTCGACCTCGGTGATCCCGAAGGGAAGCACCGATTTCACGCGCCGGCCTCTGCCTTCGATCTTCTCGATCTGCGCGCGCAATGACTCTATGGCGGGCTCGGGCCGCAAATTCCTCGTTGACCTCCGGGGACGGGTTCAGCATCGTGTTCTCTATTTGTTCTAACTTTCGCGGCGGAGAGTCAAGCCGGATTCGGTCCTCCCCATGCGCCCCCTCGGGGAAGGGGCATGGAATTGCGGCTGCTCACTCCTGGCGAGCGGAAGTATCCGGATCGCCGGCAGCCTCTCTGCGAGGCGCCAATGTGATGTTCCTGGGATCGATGATGAGCTTCAGATCGGAGGCCGTCGCCTGGTCCATCCCGTATTCTTCAAGGTCGTCGACCTTCGGGCGAACATCGAGAGCTTCGAAGCCAGTCGACCGATACCGCCATTCCGGATCATCGGTCTTCTCGAAGAACACCTTCGCGCTGAAGGTTATGCTGATGTCGACAAACGACGTACTGTTGAAATACAGGCCTTCGGGCGGCGGCGACGATTCTTCGATCTCAAGGGTCTGGAACTCGAAGCGAGCCTCAGATTTCGGCTTAAGCAGGATATCCACGGCCATCCGTGCTTCATTAGCCTCCCAGAACGCATCGAACTTGAATCTAGCGGTAGAGCGAAGGCCTGCGTTGGTGAGCAGGCGCAACCATCCGTCCACAAATTCGGAGAGGAGCGGCAGCTCCTCGAGATACGGTCCGGTGACGGGCTGATCGACCGGGAAGGTAATCGACGGGATCCGGTCGTTCCCGGCGATCGTCAGCGTCGCTCGCCCGGTTGCCATGAGCATGAGTGCGCGAAGCAACTCCGCCCACTCCTCCAGGGTATGCTCCATGTCATCGATCGAGCCGACGCTTTCGAACTTAAGCGCCGGTGGTGTCAGCCGGATGATGAAGTCGGAGGTGCGAACGAGAAGCTCAGCTCTATGAGGCTCCGCCATCGGCGGGCCGATGAACATTTCGCCGTCGAACCGGGCCGCTTGTCCGAAGCCGGGTCCGCGGACCGAAATCTCGCATGGGCCCAGTGTAGGCGGCGTAAGACGCAACTCCTCGAGGTCGTCGAACAGCGTGCCTTGATAGGGAAGACGTATGCCGAACCGGCTGTCGAACACGCGAAGTCGGTGCGGCTTCAGGGGCGCGAGACCGAGCAACAGATTGCTGAAATGCTCAGGGCCCTCGATCTGGATGAGCGCTTCGGCCTCGAATTGGCCGTTCTCATAGCCAAGTTCGGCGAGCTGCCGTTGCTTCTCGATAGTGTAGGCGCCTGGATTTTGCCCGCAGGCCGCACTCAGGGCTGCCAATAGGCCGGCGGGGGTGGGCTCGAAGCGCACCCCGACTTTCTCATAGTCGTAGCTGATATCGGCGCGGTTGATATCGTGAGCTTTGCGGGCATCCGCGACTCGCAATCGCCTTAGAACGCGCCCGAGCTCATTCCCGATAAGGTGGACGAGATAAGCGGACTGAAGTTCGCCGTCCGCTCGCAGGCGCAACACGATGATGAGCGCCGGCCGAGGGTCCTTGGCCAGGCGATCGATGGCGGACAGGCTGAGGCGGATACGATTTCCGGCACGGCCGAGCGTCGACTTCAACTGAACCCGCGCGGCATTGGTCGGGCGTTGATCGAGAGGGATCGTTTGGCCAGCCGGCGCCATCGGGAACTCTACGATGAAATCCCAGCCCATGACGTCGACGGCGCTCTTGTTGCAATAGAGGCCTGCGCGCTCGCAGAGCACCTCGAACTGCCGTTCGCCGATGCGGCCAATGCGATCGGGATCTAACTCGCTTTCCATTTAGCTCCTTCAGCCTGAACCCTCGGTCGTCAAACGCGTACCGGCGTTTGAGCCGCGTCGACCCACGCAATCTCGCCACTCGTGACGTATACGATCGCGCCGCGAGCGGCATGGGTCGCTGACAGGTAATCGCGCAGTTGTTGCGCGTGCGCCTTGCGAACGGCGAGTGTGGGGTTGACGTCCGATTTCCAGTCAATTGCAGCGACAGCACCCTGGTCGCCGACGGCCAAGGCATCGGCGCGGCCGGCGACAAGAACGTCTCCATCCGTCCCCCAAACCGGAATCTCTGGTTTGAGAAGAGGCCGGAGTTCAGCAATTTCGGGCAGAGCAAGCGCGCGAATCGCGGCCGCCCCCATTTCGTTGGGATCGGGCCGGGTTCGATCATCTTCTGTGTCCGGCGTTAGCTGAGCGAGCAGGAAGTCGGCCCGTGCGATGCTCGCTGCCAGTTCATCCGCTAGCTCGCCGGTCAGGAGTTCCTCCATAAGCTTATGCAGGATCACCCCACGCCGAGCGCCCGCGCCGGCAATTTCGAAACGCTCCGCTTGGCTCTCCAAGGTGATCACGCCGTCAAGAGAGTCGCCAGGACGATCATCGTCATGTTCGCTCGGCCTCCGCCAGACGAGAGGCGGCGCGCTTTCCTCGACGCTGCGCTGTTCTCTCGCAAAAATGTCAGCCGATTGCTCGTTCGGCTGAGGAGCGCCCGAACGGCTTGTCAGTGGCGTGAATGAAGAAAGATCCAGTTCGGGGACTTCAAGCTGACGAAGGTCGACGGAGCTAAACCACGAGTCCTTTGACGCTTGAGGGATATGGGGAAGGATCAGAAGGTTTCGTGCTCGAGTGCACGCCACATACCATATCCTCTCGCGCTGATTTGCATCCTCAAGACTTTCCGCGGCGCGAGCCTCAGCCAGTTCCGGTGGCGCAACGCCCCCGATCATCCAATGCAGGCTGTTGTCGGACTGCCTGTGTACGAATTGGTCGGGCCGGTAGAGCTCTGTCGTTGAATTAATCGGAATGACTACGGGCCATTCCAGCCCTTTTGCGCTGTGGATGGTGACAATCTCGACCGCATGCTCGGCGGCGTCGATTCGGCCCTCCGGCGCCCTGGCCTTACGCTCCCAATCAGATTGGAGGTCGCGGGCGAAAGCGCGCAAGCCGGCAACTCCGTAGCTGCGCGCTCTCTCGATCAGGGCGTCCAAGTTGGCGAGTGCCCGCGCGTTCCGATTGCCATGGCGCGCCGCAATGATGACGCGGGCATTCAGGCGTTCGATGGCTTCAGCGAGGATCAGGCTCGGAGTGACGATGGACGCTTTGCGCCGCAGGTTCTGCAGCACGGTGAGAATGTCCTTGGCCAACGGATGCTGCACTGATTCCGGGTCTGTCCGCACCGTAAAGAACGTTTGGCCCGTCCCATCTGAGGATAGCGCAGCGGTGATGTCGAGCAGCTCCTGCTCGCTTAGACCAACCAGGGGGCCGCGCATCAGTGCGCCAAAGGCAAACGTATCCGATGAATCCGCCAGAACCCTCACCAGTGCCAGAAGATCCTGGGTTTCCTGCCGTCGCATTAACGTCTGGCCGGCTTGCGACGATACCGCGAGGCCCCGCTGTTCGAGTGCCCGTTCGTAACGCCAGAGTTCTGTATGACCCGGCGATAGAAGTGCAATATCGCCGGCCTGCAGAGGCGTGCGCGCGTTGCCCGCCCGCAGAATTGGGAGGTTGCCGATCAACGCGGCGCAGATATCTGCGACCCGTTCGGCTTCGGCTTCCCGGAAGACGTCTGCGTAGATGCGCTCGTCGGTGGCGATCTCGATCGTGGAGCGTGCCACGCAGGGGAGGGGCTGCAACGCGTCGGACAGCGTCGGGGCAAGAGCGACATATCGGGGCTGCGACGGCTTCGCAAAAACCGGTTCGAAGCATGCGTTGACGTGACGGATGATCGGGCTTTGTGACCGGAAATTGGCCGTGACCTCTATCACTGCTCCGCCATCCTGGTCCTCGATCAGTTTGCGGCAAAGCTCGTAGGCCTCGATATCGGCACCCCGGAAGCGATAGATCGCTTGCTTCGGATCGCCGACAAGGAAAAGTGCTCCAGCCCGCAGCTGCGCGGCCTCCCAATGTGTCGGGCGTTCGGCCGTCGCAGCGATCGAGAACAGAATCTCACTCTGAATGCGGTCTGTGTCCTGAAACTCGTCGACCAAAACGTACCGATAGCGCCGCCCGATCGCCTGTCGAACCTCCTCGTGGGAGCGCACGAGGGACTGAACGTGGATTAGCAGATCATCGAAATCCAAAATTGCCGCCGCGCGCTTGCGGGAGCGATAGCTCTCCAGAAGCTGGTCAAGCGAGGCCGACAGCGAGCAGACGAGTGTGCTCGCTATGTGGCCAATGAGCCGGTTCCATGCCTCGTTGACCGCTTTGTACAGCGCTCGACCTGAATCGTTGCCAACGTCATTCGTGTGCGCGCCAAAACCGCGGGCAGCATCGTCATATGTCTTGAGCTGCAATCCCTTCCGTCCGAACAACCGGCCAGAGCCTGGCTTGCAAAGCCGCCACAGCGCCCGAAAATCCGGATCGACGGCGAAACAGCCTTGGTATCGCGCCGCCAGCCTACTGAGTTCCTGTGCGATCTCCTGCGCCCATGTCTCGTCGCCGACGCTCGCTCGCCACCGCTCGAAATCCTCGGCCGCCTGGACGAAGTCGATGTCGGGTCGGACGTTCCGCGGCGGGGAGATTGGCTGGGCGTCGGGGTGCTTGCGCCGCAGGATTGCAAGTTCGCGGATGAGGTCGACCACCTCTAGCGGGATTTCCTCCGCCAGGACGACGATTGGATCATCCTCAAACATGTCGACCGCTAGCCGGCGCGCGAACCACGCCGACAGTTCGCCCATGAACAAATTGTCAGCGACGGTCGCATCGACGATGCGAGCGCCGGGATCTAGGTCGGCCTGGACGCCGTGGCTGCGAATGATCGCCTGACAAAATCCGTGGATGGTCGTCGCGGTCAGCTCATCGAGTTGCGCGGAGGCCGTGACAAGCGCGCTTCGCTGCTGCTCGGATAGGCCGAGCGGTATGACCGCTTTGAGGAAGGTTGGAACCTCGCCCGCCAGCAGGACGTCGATGGTCTCTTTGATTCGCGCGGCAAGTTGGCTTGCCGCCAACTCGGTAAAGGTGATCGCGGCGATCTCGCCTGGGGGATGTCCGGCCGCCAGCATCATTGCCACGCGTCCGGCCATGAGCGACGTCTTCCCGGTTCCGGCAGCCGCTTCGACCAGCAGGATCGAGGTGAAGTCTGTCATTGCGCGGCAACGACTGTCCTGATCGACGAGCGTCATGTCGAGGCGCTCCAGAGCTTGTTGAGCTGCTGGTTGGCAGCGCGGAATTCCGAAGCTTTGCGACGAAGGTAGCTCTCGCGGTCGGCTGGAAGCGCAAGACGCATGTCGTCATAGAACACGTCTTTTTCCCAACGTGGCGCGATCCGTCCGCTCCGCAAAATCACGGTCGCCGCCGAGAGGTAGCTGATGGCGTGGCCGATCGCGTCATCAAGTTCGTCTCCCTTCAGCTCGAAGGTTGCCGGATCATCTGCCAGATAGATCAGACGTGCGACCACCGCTCGTGTTTCAGGTAACAGCGCCCGCACCGCAATCGCGTAGAGTACCCGCTGCAACTCTCGTCCTTGCCCGAGAGTGATGCGTTGGGTTTTTGGAGGCGGCTTGATGCTCTTGTAGTCGGTGATCCGCGCGGCGTCGCCGGTCGCACGAATATCCAAGCGATCCATGCGGCCGCCGAAAACCAAGCCGGTTGGCTCGATCGGGACCACCAACGTTGCGTTCCATGGCGCTTGCTCCGCCAGTGACGCGATTTGGCCGAATGGCACCTCGGTCCAGGTTCGGGTGTCTGATCGTACCGAATCGTCAGAGGCAAGCCCCTTGGAAGTCCGGCGTGCAGCTTCCTTCACGGTATGGCGCCAGAGGATCGCCGGCGGGACGGATCGTTGCAGCGGCCAGGCGGTAAGGACGGCCTCTGAAGCGTCCGCGATTGCCGCCTCGATTTCATCGGCGCTCGCGCGCGCAAACCCCGGGCTGGGCTCCAGCGCAGTGATCGCACGGCTGATCAGTTCATGGACGAGCTCGCCGAACGACGTGGGATCGAGTTGTAGCGGTTCGGACTCCTGCCGAGCCGAGCGCCAACCCAACGCATATCGCCAAACAAATCCGAGCGGGTCACGCAGTAGGCGCTGCAATGATGTCGTCGACTGGACCCGCGCCAACGCCGCCTCGATCGCTGGATGATTGGCATCCGACCGTCCGTCATGCGCGGTTAGATCGGCATGCCACTGCCAGTTTCGCCAGCAGAGCTGAGCTTGCCGCACATGGGCGAGCTTCCCGGCGTCGCGGGGGCGCGCCAGCAGTCTGTCGGCTTCGCTGAAGGCGTGTTCTGGCACACGGTCGCGCTTGTGAACGACAGAGTCGCCGGGCCACAGGGCGCTCGGGGATAGCAGGCCGCCTCTGGCGCTTCGCTGCGCGCGCGACAAGACAAGTTGCTCGCGCGTCTGCGCCCGTATCATCTCGAAATGAAGCCGGTCGCGCTCCGCGGTACTGACCGGATGCAGCTTGCGACGGTCGAGCATGTGATCCGGAATTAGCGGATCGTCGTGTTCCGAACGTGGCCAGGATCGGCTGGTAAAGCCAAGCAGGCGTGTGAACGGTCGTGGACACGACACCAGCTGCGATGCCGGACACCAAACAACGCTATTGGCCGGTTCGCGCTGGTCTGCGACGCGCAAAGATTGCAGCGAAAGTGCAATGGCGTGCGGAGGGGCGCTTCGCAACGCCTCTTCCCACATGGCCAGACGGGCGCCGCTCAACAGCAGCGTGCCGGCTTCGCGTCCGGCCTCCGGCCCTCGGGCAAGCAGCTCGAGGAGTGGCAGAAGAACGCGCTCGGCAAGGTCGGCCTCGGCCCGCCGCGGCCTGGCTGCGGTGAGCGCTTCACGCCATTGATCAAGTGTCTGTAGTGCTGCCGCCCTCGAAATCCCGACGAACCAATCTTCGGGAAGCGAGCTGGCAAACGGCCGTGTCGGAAGGCGCCGGATCAGGCGCCAGACGCGTTCCTGATTGAGACCATTGCTAAGGATATCCGCGAGCGCAGCGCAGGTCTGACCGTCTGCCGTGCTCAGTGCCGGAATGCCGTGCGAAAAATGGACCGGCAGCGCGGCGCTTCTCGCATAGGCAAGGAAGTGGTCATCCCAATCCTGTGTCGAAGTCGCTGCGATAGCGATGTCTTGTGCCCTGACCTGGCCCGTCGACAGCAGGCGCCTGGCCCACCTCAGCGCCTCCACGACCTCTGACTTCGGATCGGCACTCGCTTCCGCGGAAATGTGCGTCGGGCCAGGGGCTGCGCTTCTTCGGAGGGTGCCTCCGAACCAAGACAACGCGACACCGTCTGGCAGGTCCCAGGACAGCTCGATGACGCGTGCGATCGCGTTGAGTAGCGGGCGCCAGACCGGATCAACCTCGACGACTCCGGAGAGCGTCACGGGCCCCAGGAGGCTGGGCGCGTGATCGGCGCGTTTGATTGCGGCGTCGCGCAGATCGCGCGGCAGCAAATGAGTGGCGGGTATGCTCTTGCGAATTCTCGCCTCAATCAGCGCAAGGTCATGGAATCTCGCCGCTTCGTCTCCGAGCGACAAGAGATCCAAGTCGGCCCGCCAGACCGAATCGAGCGACTGAAGGACCGCCCTCGGCATTCCCGGCAAACCCGCGACACCGCCGATATCGCGAAAGCCGCCAGCGGCGAGCGCAGCCTGAATCGCGGGGTAAAGCACGTCGGTTCCGGCGGGTGTCGTGAACCCGCCGGCGAGGCGACCGGCGAGAAGTGGCATCGTCAGGATCTCGCGGCCGATGGCGCCGCCGATCGCGGCTGCCGCGCGGGCACTGCGCAACGCCAGCAAACCGTCGACGATGTAGGTGGAGCGAGCGATCATCAGCTATTCTGCTATAAACTTGAATCAGATTTCTATGATCGCCCGAAAGTGCGTTCTACTGAAATGCTAAAGCAATGAGTAAGAGTCTACAATCTGGGGGGTGCGATGCGTTTGAGCAAGTTGAGCATAAGAAATTTTCGAAACTTTCAATCTATTGATATCCCCCTGTCCGGCAATGTCGTCCTACTCGGGCAGAATAGGGTCGGAAAAAGCAATCTTCTCTTTGCAATCCAGCTCATCCTCGATCCAACTCTGCCGGACTCTGCCAGACAGCTGAAGCTGACCGACTTTTGGGACGGAGGGCCGGCTGATTTCAGTGCGCCGATTGAGGTGCATTTGGAGCTTTCGGATTTCGCGACAGACATGGCCCTGACCGCGATTCTAACCGATTTCCGGGCCTCACACGATCCGGCCGTCGCGCAGCTTAGTTACGTCTTTCGCAAGAAGACCGAGGTCACTGGCGCTCCGCAATCGAGCGCCGATTGTGAATTCCTGGTTTTCGGCGGCGGTGACGAAACCCGCGCGCTTCCAAGCAGGGTTCGCCGCCGTATCGCAATCGACTTGCTTGACGCTTTGCGCGACGCCGAAGCGCAGTTGGGGAACTGGCGTACTTCCCCGCTGCGCCCTCTGCTCGAGGATGCCGTCTCTGGGATCAGTCGGACGGACATCGACGCCGTGGCGGCCGAACTCGACAAGGCGACCAAGACACTCGAAACGTTTCCCACCGTCAAGACCCTGGAGGATGAGCTGCGGGCGGGTATCGTCCATCTTTCCGGGAAAGCGCACGACATCGATGCCCGCCTGAGATTCGCGCCTACCGACCCGCTTCGCCTGTTTAGGGCGATAGCGATGTTCATCGATAACGGCAGGCGGGGGATTGCGGACGCAAGCCTTGGCTCCGCGAACGTGGCGTTGTTGGCTTTGAAGCTTGCGGAATTCGCATGGCGCCGCAAGAAGAATGAACGAAACTTCTCGCTCCTTTGTATCGAGGAGCCAGAGGCGCATCTTCACCCGCAACTCCAGCGATCCGTCTTCAAGAAGCTGCTCGCCAATGTCGACGCGTCGCAGGCGATGATCGTCACGAGCCATTCGCCGACCTTGGCTGCCGTCACCCCGCTCCGATCAATCGTTCAGTTGAAGAAGCAAGCGGGTGGGACCCAGGCGTTCTCTCTGGCGAACCTGCCGGTGACGTCCGACGAGATTGACGACCTCGAGACGTACCTCGATGCCACGCGCGCCGAGCTGTTGTTCGCGCGTGGCGTCATTTTCGTCGAGGGCGACGCAGAGGAGGCGCTTCTGTCCATCTTCGCCTCGTCGCTCGGCCATTCGCTGGACGAGCTTGGGATCACGGTTTGCAATGTCGGCGGCGTGAATTTCCGGCCCTACGTCAAGCTCGCGGAAGCCTTGAAGCTCCCCTATTGCGTGATCACCGACTGGGATCCTCTCGACGGGAGCAAACCTCCGATGGGACGGAAGCGGACGCTCGATCTCTGGCAGGACATGCTCGCCATTCGTGGCCAGCCACTGCTAACGCCTCCGCAATTGGCAAAGTGGGAAGCGATGGACCATGCCGCATTCAGCGTGGATGCAGCGAAATCGCACGTCTTCCTCAACGATCAGACCTTCGAGGTGTCTGTCGCCAATACGCCCACATTGCTGCAGCCATTGCTCGACATTCTCGGCGAGCAAGACTTCGGCTCGGTGCGTACCGCCCGCATCGCCGCCTGGCGGGCCGGCGCGCCGGTCGATTCCGCGCAGCTCCTGGCCATGATCGCAAGCATTGGCAAGGGCCGGCTCGGTGCCCGGCTGGCCAAGAAAGCGGTGGGCCTCAAGCCGCCGCCCTATATCGAAAGTGCGATCGCGGCTGTCGTTGCGTTGGTTGGTCATGGCTAGTGATCGCGCACTCATTCACGCTTTGGCCGAACTGAAGACCAACCCGGAGCAGGCGGCCGCCGTCGTTGAAACTCGCCATTGTGTCGTTCTCGCCGGTCCGGGAAGTGGGAAAACGAAAACCCTGACCACTGCTATGGCCCGGGTGCTCGTGCAGGATGTCATTGAGCCGCGAGGCGTCGCGTGCATCACCTACAACAATGAATGTGCGATCGAACTCGAAACGCGTCTCGCGCGCCTCGGTGTCACGCCTGGGGATCGCGCCTTCATCGGCACCGTGCACGGGTTTGCACTGAGCCAAGTGATCGGTCCTTATGCCCGCTGTGTGCCGGTGGGACTTCCTGAGAACTTCAGGGTCGCGACGCGATCGGAAGCCAGAGCTGCGGTGGAGTTGGCGTATAGGAACGTCATCAACGACGGCGGCGACCCGCATCGGCGCTGGGAGTTTGCGTCCGAGAAGCGCAAGCGCGACGTCGATCGCTCGCGGCCGGAGTGGCGAACACGCAATCCCGAGCTTGCTGCTTTCATCGAGGCCTATGAGGCGGAGCTGCGTCGACAGGGCTTGCTTGACTTCGACGATATGCCTCTTCTCGCCTGTCGCATGATCAAGGAAAATCTCTGGATCCGTGAGGCGCTTCGCGCGCGGTTCCCGGTGCTGTTTGTGGACGAATATCAGGATCTCGGCCACGCGCTGCATGAGCTCGTCCTGCTCTTGTGCTTTGAAGGGGGAATCCGGCTTTTCGCGGTGGGCGATGCCGACCAATCAATCTATGCCTTTGCCGGCGCGAATCCCGAACTGCTCGAAAGTCTGACGCGCCGCTCCGATGTGCGGACCATCAGGCTGCGCTTCAACTATCGTTCGGGCGGAAAGATCATCCGCGCGTCTCTAGGGGCTCTCGGCGAAGAGCGCGATTATCGTGGCGTCGACGGCGCCCCGGAAGGGGACCTGAGCTTTTGGCACGTCCCCTATGGTCATGACTCGCAGGCGCAAGCCATCGCCAACGCGATCATCCCAAAGCTCATCGAACAGGGGTTCGAGCTTGGGCAGATCGCGGTTCTTTATCGAGCGGCGTGGCTCGGCGACAAGGTGGCGACTGCGCTGAAAGACGCCAACATTCCTTTCGTTCGAACAGACACCAACGCCCTCGTCAGGAGAAATTCGCGCCTCGCGCGCTTCATCGAGGAGTGTGCTCGCTGGGCGACCGGCGGTTGGCGGGACGCGGACCCACCCTATGCGCGGCTCCTGTCGCAAGCGATCACGCTCGTGTTCGGGCGCCATGCCAGCGAACGGGAGGAACAGGATCTGTCCGCGCAGCTTATGGCCTTCCTGAATACATCGATCGGGAGTTCCGAGACGACGCATCAGTGGCTCCTGCGATTCTCTCGCGAGGTCGTCACGCCATGGCGCCATGTAGCCCGAAATTCGGAACAAGAATGGCAAATCTGCGCCGAAATGATCACCAATACGGATCCGGTGCGAGACCTCGATCTTTCCCTGGCTCACTTCGCGGGGCGTGTGGAAGGCGCGGGGCGCGTCAACCTCAGCACGCTGCATAGCGCCAAGGGCAGGGAGTTCGACGCCGTCATCATGTACGGTGTCAACGCCAGCGACATTCCGAGCGAACGCGACAGCCGCACTCCGGCAGGGCTTCGGGAAGCAAGGCGCCTGTTCTACGTCGGCGTGACGCGACCGAAGAGGCACCTCAGCCTGATCTATCAGGAGCACCATCATTCGCCGTGGGTCTTTGAGCTCTATCAGAGAAGCCAACGGGACTAGAAGACGCTTGTGCTTCGCAGGGGGGGCGGCGGCGCGCTGACAGGAGAGGAAAGTGGAGAAATATCATATTGGTCTCAACGAGAGCGAAGTCGAACTTCTCAGGAGGATCGATCTTCGTGTGGCGCACCGCGATCACGCGGAAGGCCATGCCGCTTACAAGGCAAATCGGGAGCCCATCCTTGAGCTTCTGCAGTCCTTGAGCGAGCGTAGAGCGGTGCCGTCGCAGAGGCTAAGCTACTGGAACGATCCGCAGTACAATTTCGGAAGGGTGAAAGCTTCCCGAAAGGGACTATTCGAGCGCAACGGGTGCACCGGAACCGAAATCTAGGCGCACCCTCATTTTATTCCGTATCTGCGATATTTCCTGTTCGGTGCTGAGCTTCCCGATGACGTCATTGAGAAGTTCGAGGCAAAGGTCGGCAATCCGGAGTGGGTGACCTCAAGCGATGTCGTTCCGATTGCGAAATTCGCGCGTGACCTGACCCGGCAGCATCGCCTCGACACCTCCGACGCGCCGGAGGAGTTCTTCAAGTTGTGCCTCGATATGGGCTTGAGCCTCGGCACTGCAGAGAGCGTCATGCGGTCAGTGCGACAGGTTCGCTGAAGTGCCGAGAGGCCGTCGCACGCGGTCAGCGTTTCACCTAGCGGTCCCGAAATCCCTAAGCTCTTTCAAGAAGACCGTGCCGATCTCCACGGCTTGCTTCGCAGCGTCTGAGTCCACATCCACGCCGTGCGATGCTTCGTTCATGACTCGCAGCGCGCCGAGCATCCGCTCGGTGCTGGCGGGCACCGGGCCGTGCCGCCGCAGGTCACGCAGCATGTTCATGATGCCGATCGGCCGGTCGAAGACGACGCCTCTTTCTGAGGCAAGGTCGCGAACCGCGCGTTCGATTTCAATGCGAAGCTTGACCACCGACATCAGAGGGAACTCGCGGGCGAACTCCGCCGCCGTCGGAAGGTCCTCTTCGAGCTGAGGTGGGAGTGCGTGGGAAAGCTGGTACTGAGCGACGCCCATCGGCTTGCTGGAATCCCGCAGCGCATACTCCACAATGACCTCGTTGCGCCCCTTACACAGGATGATGCCGAGGGTTGGCTTGTCATCCGGATGGCGGAGTTGATCATCCACGGCCGAAAGATAGAAATTCATCTTGCCCGCAAACTCGGGCTTGAAATCCTCAATCTTCAGCTCGATCACCACGTAGCAGCGCAAGCGCAGATGATAGAATAGCAGGTCGAGGTAATAATCTTGGCCGCCAACCTCGAGGTGATACTGGCTGCCGACGAAGGCGAAGCCCTTGCCAAGCTCCAGGATGAGCAGCCGCAGATGCTCGATCAGGCCACGCTCGAGATCGCGCTCCAGCATTTCCGGACCAAGCGCGAGGAAATCAAACGTGTAGGGGTCCTTGAGAATCTGTTGGGCGAGCTCGGATTGTTCAGCCGGGAGGGTGCGCGAGAAGTTGGTCAACGCGCTGCCTTGACGAGCGAACAGATTGCTGTCGATTTGATGAGCGAGGACGTTCCGGCTCCAGCCGTGCTCGATCGCCTGCCGGGCGTACCAGGCCCGTTCCTCGGGCGCCTTGATAGCGTCGAGTAGGCGCACGTTATGGCCCCAAGGCAATAGTGCAACAACCTGTTGCACAAATTCGTGGTCTGGCCAGGCGTCGGCGAAGGCGCGCATATATTTCAGGTTTCGAGCCGAGAGTCCTGTCATCTCCGGGAAAGCCCGGCCAAGATCGCCGGCCAGACGGTCGATCACCTTGGCACCCCAACCCTCTCGTTCCTGCCGGCCCAAAATATCCTGGCCGATGGTCCAGTAGAGAACCACCAGCTCGCGATTGATCGACAGACCTGCCCGGTGTCGCGCAGCGGCGATCTTTTGCTTCAGATCGCCAACGAAGGCGGCGTAGGTCTGCGCGTCGATTTCGACCGAGGAATTTGGCGTCCTGCCGCGGCGAGGGGCGGGTTTTGGCGGTAGGGACGTCATGCCGCCGCCTTTAGGCGCTTCTTCGCCAGCATGGCGCGGACGAATTTGTCCCACTTCGCCATCGCGGCCCGCTTCTCGGCCATGTAGTTCCAGCGGTCGTAGTGCTTGGAGCTGACGTCCTGCAAGGCATGGTTTTGCAAGCGGTCACGGATTTCCTTGGGGATGCCAGCCTTGCCCGTCAGAGTCTTGAAGGTCCGGCGCAGGTCGCGGTTCGTCACGTAGGGGATTACGCCGCGGTCCCGCTGGCGCCACATGAACGAGTAGAGGGTGCCGTGGCTGACGGGCCTCGACGGGTCCTTGGCCGAAGGGAAAAACCAGCCATACTCGTTGACGTTGATGGACGAGATCAGCTCTGCGGCCAGATCAGGCACAGGAACGGCATGGGGCTGATCGTTCTTGGTCGTAGACCAGTCGATGATTTTCTCCTTGGCGCCCCATTGGTCGACGTGGAGACTCGCGATCTCCTCGACCCGCTGGCCCGTGAGCATGAGAATGCGGACCGCGCGGGTGTAGGGCGGATGGACAGGCGTATCCGGCGCCTCCAGCCAACGATAGAGCTGAACGAACTCGTCCTCATCGAGCCAGCGCGTGCCCTTGACCTTCGGTTCGGTCGGGATTCCCGTGGCCGGATTGAAAGGGATACGGAACCGGCGGGCCGACTGCTGCCGATAGTCGTTGTCGGACTTCATACCCCAGCTAAAGGCGGCATGGAGATAGGAGCGCACATGGTCGGCCATCGACTTGGCACCGCGCTCGTAGATTGGGCGGATCAGCTCGATGATTTCCTCGGCTTCGATCTCACGAGCGAGGCGGTTGCGCCCGAGCGTGTCGGCAATCTTGTTCAGCCCTTTCTCGGTTTCCTTCCAAGAGGGTTTGTTCGCTGCTTTGAGCGACGCGACATAGCCCTCGAAGAGATCGGCCACGGTGCCAGGTCGGGTGTCGGTCGCGATCTTGATGCTGCGGCCCTTTTGGATCACGTCAGCAAAGTCGCGCTTGAAGATTTCTCGCGCCTGCGCGAGCGACATTGATGGGTAGGCGCCGAGCTTCTTCTTGGTTCGCTTCCCATCGCGCCATTGCTGCGCCATCCAGTCGGCAGTGACGCGCTTCGGCATGGGCTTGAGGACGAGCACAAGGCGACCGGTGCCGCGCCCTTCGCCGTCGGCGAGGTTCTCTTGCTTCTGGCTCATCTCGACGCGCTTCAGCGCATGTCGGATTACGGTGTCGGTCAGGCTCGGCATGGTGTTCCTCCTGGTCCCGCAACTGGGATCGGTCGAGGAGAAACGGGGATCGTTTGCTGGGATCGGAAAGCCGCTTTCAACCCCTCTAACCGCCCCCAATTTGCCATAACCGCCCCCTGTACGCAATGCGCAAAAAGCAGCTATTTCCTTGATGATTCAGCGGTATTCAGCGTGATCCAGCGTGACCATTGAGGGGGTAGTGGGGTGGTTGTGCATCACGCTCAGTCCCGTTCGATCACGCGAAAGCACGGTGAAGCAAAATCGCTCACATGCACTATTCAAGAGGACCGCCCTGGCTCGTGATAAAGGCGGGAGAGAAACGCACCACAAAGTCTGAGTCGGGTGTCAATTGTTTTGTGCCTCCGTATACTTGGGGCTGTAGCGTTCGTCCGGCGTTCGCCAACTCATGAAGAAATCCAATGGATCCTGTGTGCCAAGGAAGTCTCGGGCCATGTTCAGTCGCTCCAGGACCTGCTGCCGCCTGTCCTGATCCAATTCGTCCGCGCGCCGCGCAACGCCCGTTAGGAATTGCTCCACCGAAATAACATGTGACCAGCGTTCCATTATCTGCGCGAGATCTTCACGGCTGTCCTTGACCGATTGTTCGACTTTCCGCCTGTCCTCCTCGCGTTGAGAGCGTTCAACGGCCGCAAGCCATTCCTGATGCCGGATTTCCGCCTGACGGTCCGCTTCCTGGAGTTTTGGAACTAGTTCCTCCGCGGCTTTCTCGATACGCCTGACAATCTTGGGAATACGGCCACTCAGCGAGGATTTGGAGGTTTCCAACCATTCCTCGAGCCAGGTCACGCTATGATAGGGGCTGTAGATCACGAGCTTTAGACGGCCCGACGGGATTTCTTTGTCGTTGCCCACGTATGGTCGGCTGCATAACGCGATCGTCTTGGCGGAATATAATCCGCCTCGCGAATATACTTGCCGTTTCCAATATACCGCATCAGGACCTTTTCCGACGCTTCAACTATCGTCAATCCCACGGCAATCGTGCCGATGTAGACGATGGTGGGCCGGTAAGGTGACCAGAGACCAGAATGATAGTAATCGCGAGGCCTCTGCGAGGTTTCGCGTTCGTCGATGCGGGCGCGACTGAACTTTTCGTTCGTGGGGGCGATCATTACGCGATGCCCCGAAGCCTCCAGGCGTTTGAAGAGTTCATTGGCGAAATCGAGGCTCTTGTCGAGGCAAACCTTCGACGTGATGACATCCAAAAGCAGCTTCTTGTACGGCTTAAGATATGTTTCCTCATCCACCGGTCGGCCAGATTCGAAATGTGCTCGGGCGCCCCTGATGAGTCCATGAATTGCCTCCCGTGAAACGCGCTGACGCGGAGCGCGCTTACGGATCTCCGGCACGTAGGCTGGCTTGGGTCGGACTGGCAGCTCGCCGTCCCTCGACCACGAAAGTAGGTCACCGGGACGCGCATCGGGGAGGGGGTCTTGTGGGGGAGCCTTACCCACGGCCATTTTCGCCCAGTAACCACGTTCTGGACGTGGCACGTTCAACGCCGAGCAGACACGGGCCATGTAGCTGCTTGATACCTCGAATTGTTCTGCAACCCTCAGCATGGGCTTGGACCAGACAAGGTCATAGAGTTCTTCTCGTGTGATCACAGCTACCTCCGGTACTTCTCGAGATGTTCTCACCTACCCGAGGCGTGACCTTTGAACCACGGTTGGTGCCTTGCGAATTGTCTTATCAATGGTGCGTAAGATATTGTCTCGAGTGGATTCGTGAAACGACGTTGGCGCGAAGATGAGAGCCGCGCTCGAGGGGGATTTCGTTGAAGGGAGTTTTCGACACGAAGCCAAACTCAGGCTACAAGGATGAACTGACGCGCCAATATCAATTTCCATTGCAATATAGACGCGCCGTTGAACCACTGGTGGGAAATTGGATCGTTTACCGGGAGCCACAAAGAAATGGTGGGCTTCGCGCCTACATCGCCGTCGCGAGAGTTCTTCGAATAGATCCGGATCCCACGCGCGAAAATCTCTTCTATGCCGTGATGGGTGACTACCTTCCATTCGATCGACCGGTGCCATTCTCGACCGACGGGAAATACGCCGAGGCGTCCTTGCGGGCAATTCAGGACCCAACCCGGGTCGGCGTTTATCTACGGGGGCGATCGATACGTGAAATCTCGGATTCTGATTTCGCCGCCATAGCGCGCGCTGGCCTGGCCGATACACTGGCGCCAGCCAACGCGATCCGGCTCGAACTTGATCAACACCATGTGGACGCGCGGACACAAGCCTTGCTCGCCGCGCCCATCGAGGCTCAAGAGCGCGATATCGAACAAATCTTGCTCAATCGAAAGATACGAGATGCGAACTTCCGAAGGTGGGTTTGCGATGCCTACGACAACAGATGCGCGGTCACTCGTCTTCGGATCGTCAATGGAGGCGGCAAGGCGGAAGCTCAGGCCGCCCATATTTGGCCTGTCGCCGAGGGCGGTCCCGACGTCGTTCAGAATGGCCTCGCCCTATCGGGGACGGTGCATTGGCTGTTCGACCGGCACCTTATCTCCCTAACGGATGATTACCGCCTTCTTGTTTCTCACAACAAGGTTCCGCCGGAACTGCGGAGTCTATTCGAGAAACAGCTTGATAGAATTCACCTGCCATTGGATTCGCGGCTGTGGCCGAATCCGACGTACATCGGGAGGCACCGAGAGAGGTTTAGCTCCCTGTAGGATGCGCAGCTAGAAACCGACGTTTCACATTCGGGAGCTCAACGCACCCCATGACCGTTAGGGACTCAACGGTCGAATACCATGTGCCCACTTCTCGGCGGTTCATGCTCCTGGAGGAAGGAAACGACCCTTTCTTGGATCTCCGCCACACTTTCTGGCCGCTCGCGGCATTTCATTGCCCAGCCCCTTCCGGGATGGAGGACGTCCCATAGCGGCCGCAGCCCATTGTATCTTCCGGATCCGGGATCATGATTGCCAAAACCGTCGAGGACCCGATTCCAAAGCGGCTTGAAAGTCGCGATCAAGAGACTTTCGCCAAGTGGTATCCATATGTCGTCGACAATGAGGAACTTCGTCACGAAATCGGCGACCTTGAGATTGTCTGTCCCATGCTGCTCGACCAAGGCGATCGACTCCCGGTGCTCTCCGAGTCGATTGAACAACCAACGACCCCTGGCTTCCGAGAACAGGCTGGAGCCGCGACGCGACCCACTAGGGATTGCCTTCCCGATATAGATCGGCCATCTCAGTTCCTCGGCGTTTGCCTCGCTGATCGGCGAGTACAGAGGATAGTCGCCTCTGTAGTAGATCACGTAGATCCCAGCGCCCTCGAACGCAGGAATATCGCCGATTGGATGCTCGGGCTGGTCAAGAAGCGCCTCCGCCACCGATTTGCCGAGGTTGAGCTTATCCAGGGGATTATAGGGGCCGCGTGTCATGCCCCGCTCGCCAAGAGATGCTCGCGAACCGATTTGGCCACGACTTCACCCAAAGTGACGGGCACGGCGTTGCCAAGCTGGCGCATCGCCTCGCTCCAGGCGCCGTGCAGCACATAATTGTCGGGGAAGGCTTGCAGACGGGCGCTTTCCCGGATCGTCAAATACCGAACGCTGCCGTCGGCGCGGCGCAACATATTTTCTCCGCCAGGAACGCCGTGGACGCCAGCCTTTAGCGTCTTCGCTGGCTCATCGAGCGAACTGCCCGTATGGCCGACATAGCTTCGCGCGCCCGGTTGAAGACGATGGTTCAGGATCTCGCTGCTTTTACCATCCAACCTAGGTTCGGGTAATCCCTCCAATGCATCTCGGACAGTTCGCCAAGGGATCTCGGCTGGCTTTTCCTTTAGGGCCTCGCCACGAGCCTTGAACCTTACATTGATGACGCGATCCTTCTTGGCCACGCGGTGATGGTCCCAATACTCATCCGTCTTGAACTGCGAATATAGCAGCGCGTCGAGCGAATGCGTTTCCCGTGGAAAGCACCAATCAGCGACGATACCCTCCGCGAAGCCCACGAAAACGACGCGCTCGCGCTTCTGCGCGACGCCGAAATTCGCGGCGTTCACTAGTTGGTGGACGACACGATATTCAATACGGCCACCAGAGGTGTGATGCCGCTGCAGGCGGTCACGATGATCCTGCCAGTCTTCGTCACCGGCCCGCTCCATGGAGGGATATTGAAGCTGCAGTAGTATGTAGCCGAGGTAAGTCGAGAAGGTCTCTCGCGTTAGGCCCTTCACGTTCTCAAAGATGAACGCGCGCGGTCTTATTTCACGGACGGCCCGGACGGCCTCGGGCCACATATCGCGGCTGTCATCGTGCGCGCGGTGACGGCCACCGATCGAGAACGGCTGACATGGTGGGCCTCCGGTGACGAGATCTATCTTGCCTTCGAACTTCCGGAAATCGACGTTCCGAACGTCGCCTTCGATCGGAGTTGGCCATGAGGAAATGACCGATCCCGCCAGCTTGCGGTTTTCCCTGAGGGTGTCGCAGCACCAGCGGTCCCACTCCACCACCATCTCTGGCTTGAAGCCGGCGAGGCTGACCCCCATGCCAAGTCCGCCCGCTCCCGCGAAAAGCTCAATCGCCCGCACCACTCGCTCCCTTGCCGGCGAGGAAGCCAACGATCTCGTCCTTCAGCTTTTCCTCGTCCTTGACTTCGCATTCCCAGATCACGAGCACTCGCCAGCCGAGCGCGGTGAGGGACTGCCTAACCCGTTCATCTCGTACCTGATTCGACGCAAGTTTCGGACCCCAAAAATCCAGCCGGGATTTGGGCATGCGGGCCAGCCTACAGTTTGGGTCGTCATGCCGATGCCAAAAACACCCGTGAACGAAAATAACCGAATGGTGCCGGGGCAGCACGATATCCGGTGAACCGGGAAGATCGCGCCGATGCAGTCGGAAACGGTAACCAAGGGAATGCAGTAGCCGCCGCACCCTAAGTTCCGGCTTCGTATCGCGGCCACGGACCCGCGACATCCGCTCGGAGCGCGCGGAGGGAGAGAGTGTATCCGTCATCCTTGACTACATGAACTCAAACCGGCGAACCGGCAATACCGGTTGGAACCATGTAAAATCACACCATCGAATGAGAGCTTGCCTCGCGATTTGTTTGATCGCTTACGCCGCGATCTTTGTCGCGAACACGCATGACGTGGCTCCCGGAGGGCTTACTAGCATCGGCCACCAAAATGGGCCAGCCTTCCAACCGAGCGCGGGACCACCTTCCTGCTTGAGAAGAATGATGGCCGGCGCTTGCCGGCCTGGTTGGCGCACGAGATTGCGCAGTTCCGCCGTACCAAGGATGGAGAGACCGGACCGGTCACCCGACCGGCCTTTATCGAGGCGGCGTCCCACCTGGGCGAGCAAGGCAACCTTCCCATCGCTTTTCGCAGCATAGTACCGAAGAAGTCCCTTCATCGCCTCCCATTCGAATCCGTCATTCTCCCTAAGCTCGATCGTGGGTGCTATCGCGTCGATAAGGGCGAGACCGTCTTCGATGTCGATGTCGATGAATGTGCTGACGTCGATCGCTTCGTGGGGCACCAAGGCATCGACCTTGGCCATTTGTCTCGCGAGCTTGGTGGTCGCGACGGTATCGAAGCCGGTGGGAAGCAAGACGTCGCTTGGTCGGATGGCGACGACATCGCTGAGCGTTACTTTGCTCGGCGCGCATGGGATGAAGCCTTGCCGCGCGTCACTCTGAATGAAGACGACACCGCCGTCATGCGAGCCGCTTTCGAAAGCTTCGCGAAGCGCGGTCTCCAACGCGTGAATTTGCGTGAGGCGAGTGTAAACACCTCGGGACGTGTAGAAACGTGTGACGGCGATATCATCACGTTCGCGGGCGCCGTACATGCGCGAATGTTGCAGGACCGTGTCGGCCTGCATTCGCTTGGGACTTCTTCCGTAATAGAAGGCGATCAGATTAGGCACCGTGATGCCTCGATCGAGGATGCTCCCGCCAATGAACAAATTTGCCTTGGTGCGAAGCCGCAGCTCAGCGGTTTCCTGATCGAGAAGCGGTTCCAGCTGTACGTCGGAATTCACACGCTGAACGTTCAGTTCGCCGTCAGAGATTAACTCGCGCACATCCGTGAACGCCTCCTCGGCGGTGGGCATGTGGCTGTCATTCGCCAGCACCGATCGCTCGAGGTCCGTGTAAGATTCATCAAAGAGCCCGCGTAACCTCGGATCGTCGTCCGTTGCCGCTTTCTCGAAAGCCGATATGATCCGCTGAACGGTTTCCCATTGCCACGTATGCGCCGCGCGCTGCGTGTCGTTATGCATGATCATTGCGTATTTCTTTGGCCGTTGTTCAAGCGTCGTCTGCTGTCGCCGTCGGACGGCGACGGAAAGCAAGAAGTTCATAAGGCTCCGCTTGAGCACCTTGATATTCTCGCTCGTCCAGATCCGGTCCTCTCGGATCGCCCGGCCGTCGTTCGAGCGAAGGGCATCAAGCTCCCGATCTCCTACTTCTTCGTAGAGGTAATAGCGCGGATCATCGGCATCCCATCCGCCGAAATATGTTTCTCCGCCAACATAAGCGTCATGAATCGGGAGAAGTTCCGTGAAAGCTGGCCGCTTCGGATAGAAGATTTCCTTCACCTGGGTGGCGTTCTCGTAATCCTCGGGTTGAAGATAGAGGGCATAAGGCGTCGCGGTCACCTGCAGGAACGCGATCCCCGGAAGCGTCTTGCGGAGCAAGTCCATTTGGTTGGCGATGGCGCCTTGATCGATGTCGTCCTCGCCCTTTTTTCGCGCGAAACGGACGCTCGCCATGTCCGCCTCGTCGTCAACCAAGAGTACGCGCTTCTGCTTGAGTTCCGGATACTTCTGATCAAAGAACGCCTGAATGCGCGAGAGATTGTGCACCTGCTTCTTGGCGACGATGATGAGCTTCCGCCGGAGTTCGGATTTCGTCAGGGCCTCCGGCGCCGACATTATGTCGAAAAGGACAATCAGATCATCATCGATGAACTCCTTGAAGTCACGCCCGATCCGCTTGACCGTTTGGCTGGCTAACGTCTTGGTGCCCTTCGTCAAGACGATCGCGATATCGAAATCCGTGTCGAACGCCCTCGCGATCACGCCAAGGAAAGCGCGCGTCTTTCCCGATTGGATCTTGCCAAGTAGCATTCCAGGCTTGTCGGGGTCGACGGCCGATTGTAGCTGATCCACGACCGATTGAATGCAGTGTTGCAACGCGTCATCGTCGCGACGGCTGTCGCGCAAGCGAGAATAAAACCCCACGAAATCAGTCCTCCCAGTACCCGAGGACACAGTGCTTTGTGCAACCCTGAATGTCAATCGTCCTGCCATTCCCCTGCAGGCTCTCAATGGTTTTCCTACAACTGATTAAAGGCGGAGGCTGTTGTTCTGCCGAGTCGGCACACCGGACTTCATCAGAAATTGGACCGGACCTCTACTTCCGCGCACATATTCCACGGCACCATGCGCGAGTGAGCGATACACTTCTTAACCCAATCAAATTATCGGTTTCGGTAGATTCCGCGTTCTGATCGTTGGAAACGGCAATCAGACTGGAAGGCGCTATGTTAGTTGCTCTCCAATTACAGGAGCTGATCGTGAATTATTCGAATTTTGAAAAAATAACTATTGAATACTTAATGAGTAACGGCCCAGGAATCATCGAGGAAAAAATTCGTCACGCCGAGATGATCAGGCGAAGGTTTGTTGTCGAAGAGATAGCTAGAGCTGGTTCGGCAGTTGAAGATCCGTGGGAATTAGGAAGACGGCTACTCGGCTTATTGGAGGCGCCGATGGCGGATGTTCTTCAGAGCCATTCAGTTCGGTTCTGGATCCACCTCTACCGGAGGCTCGATCTCAGCCTAAGCTTTGAGCACGGTGATTCAGTAACGGTGGCTCTCGTTCGCCGGATTACCGAACTCGCGATATTCAAACACGCGAACGCGAGAGCGGCCTGGGAAATGGAGCTCACCACTGAGGTCGCTCCGAGCAGGATCTATGGCGGCTTTACCGAAAAGGCACTTCGGGCCGTGGCGGGCGACGATGCAGATCTCGTCTTTTCACAATTTTCTGATGCTATTGCGGCGGTGCCCATGTGGGTTGTAACGGACTTCAAATCGACCGATCTATACGACCTCTTTCTGATTGAGGGTCTAGCATATCAATACTGGAGAGTAACGGCGATGATGCGCTCGGTCGGAAAGGGGCGCCGCTTGGCCTTCACTCCCGATGGTGATTGGAATTATTTTGGCGACGAAGATGTCGGGAGACTCATTTCAAGTTTTGACTCGAGGGTAACCCGGGGCGCTCCCTTGTCTACTCTTGCAGGAGTGTGGTTGCGCGGTCCATCGTATCGTGATCAACCCGGGAATAATCAACGTGTTCCAGCCTACAACTTTTGGCAAGAGCCGACCGGTGAGGTTTTAAATAACCTTGGGGCTGATGTGCCAGACACATACGTCTCAAATTTTACGATGGTTTGGATCGATCTCGATGCATTTACAAGGCTGCACGCGTTTCTAGCTCCTCATTTTGAAGAGCGGTTCAAATACTCATTGAAAGGCTTCTCTTCGACGCTGGGCGCATTAGCGCTGATCGGAAATTATCCGGAAGGACCAATCGATGACGATAACCCTGAGGCTCTCATAGCGTTTAAGAAGGTTGCCATCGGTCTGCTCAATGTCGGCTACATGAGGGTGAACATGCCTCGCGAGACTTTGGGTTCGGTCGTTGCCACAATAAGTAGATCGGCGTTCAGTCCGGATTACCATATCGGCAAAGATGAAGCGCTCGCCGTTTTGGATGATATTGTTCTTTCAGACGAGATGAGATCGAGAATATCTCTATGGAGCGGTGGCCCGCTACCATTCCTTGTCTCGGAGCCAGGCGGTTTCTTGATGATTTTTGACAATCTTCCAGAGATCCTCCAGAAGAAATTTGTTGGTGTGAAGCATAAGACGACACAGCACGGAACAGTGTTTGAAGACGAATTTCGCGCTGGTCTCGGGGCGGCTGGTTTCAACTTTGACCACCTGGTCATTAAAGAATATGGCGGTCGGAAGCGGGAGATAGATGCGGCTGTTAGGATTGGCGAGAGGCTCTATGTTCTTGAGTGCTTGTCAATGGAACTTCCGCTCGATTTTGAGATCGGGAGCAAGAAAACAATCGATCGCCGCAATGAGCTCCTTGAGGAAAAGATAACTCAGGCGCAGTCCCTCGCTGAGTTTTTAAAAGAGAATCAAAAAGGGACCAATTACGATTATAGTGATGTAAGCGAATTTATTCACTACGTTGTTACGCCATTCATCGAATGGACCGGATCAGAAAATGAAAAATATTGGGATGGTTTTGGGAATCCAAGAATATTGAGCTCGAATGAAGCCATAGAGCTTCTCGTTCTCCGTCGGCGAGAACACCAAGCCGCTTTGATATAATCACTTCGATCGACCTTCGGGAATAGGGGTACCCACACGGCATCACAAGGAACGAGCACCGGTGATCGCATGGTTCGAGCCTGTGGGATGTTTCATACGTCCTGCATCAGCGTGGCTAGGTCGCGGAATGTAGTGTCGCCGATCGGCTTGCGGTTCTTTGCTGGCTACGAGTGGGAGGAGCAGGGGGCGAGCTCTGGGCGGTTCATCTGCGTTGATGAGTGTTCACCTTGTTAAGAAGGCTACCCGCAGCCACGGTGATGTCGGCGTTGAGCTCAGCAAAGGGAGTCTCCTTAGCTGAAGCTGTTGTCGTGTCGGATAAAGGGATCCCCATAAACCGACATGGCTAAAGCCCGTTTCGGGTCCCAACTCGTCAGCCTAGCCACGTGCAGGTTTGCCGCGTGGCAGGCGTCCAGTACCATTGCTCCTCGTCGCCACGCGGTAAAGAAGCCGGCAAGCCAAGGCTGCGCCACGAAGAACGGGATAGGCCATGCTGGGCCGATTACGGCTGCGCTTCCCCTCGCCAGGATTTGCTTTGCCAAGCCGATGGCCATGCCGGTTTCAGGGTGTGGATCGATACGACCACCTGAGCACACGAACAGTATGGTGAGCCTGGCTTTGCGTGTTACCTCCGCCACCTGTGCAATCTCAGTCACACTATGGCTGTCATTGCTGAGTGATCGGAAATAGCGGTTCACTTCGGCCAAACCACCATGGGCACCGACAATTGCTACGTCGGCGTCGGCAAATCCAGCGGAGGGCTGTTCGCCACGCTCAAGAACAATGCTGTGAGAGGCGAGCTCAGGGGCCACTTCATCCGCCATCAACGTTAGGGGACCGGGCTCGTAGCTGGGGGGCGAGGTCGGGATCCACATGCGTGCAGTTCCGTTGCCTGTTCGGTCGAGTCGTCGTGACGCCATGAGCCATTCGAGCGACGGCGTTATGGCGATCGCGTGCTCGAATCCTGCGTAGTTGCCATCAATCGTTAGAAGGTTAGGGGGGAAACGCTGGAGACGCGCATCCTCTACAATGATCGATCGTTTAGGCAATTTAGTGACGCCAAGGTCCATAACGCTGGCGCGCATTTCGTCCCGGCTAAGCGCGTCCAGCGAATAGTCCTTCGGGAACCGCTCGCTCCATCGCTGCAACGCCTCGGCGGAAAATTTCTCCTTCTCCTCAAGCGTTACGTCGCTGATATCACCGTTCTCAAACTCAATGGTGGCCAGGCGCTTCTCGAACATGGCCATGCCTACGATCCCGGCGCCGAGCCGACTGAGCTCTAACGCAGCCTCATAGGGCGCGCTCTCACGGGCAAGTAGTCGCTCCGTCTGGACTGGCTTTCCGTCAGCGGTCCGCACGAGGATCGCACGGTCGGCAGATGCTTCCACCGCATAGGTCAAAGCCTCGGGCTCAACCTCTGTCACGGCGCTTCCGATGAGCGTCCGCGTCATGATACGCAGATTCCTGAGATCGTAGCCGACGTCCGCGGCGTATCGTGCATCATCAATGCTGCGCGCTACCGCCGCGATGTCTGCGAGTGTCGGCGACCGACCTGCCGCGCGGATCATCGGCCGCTGCGCTTCAGGGATTGCCGTCAGGAGACGATCAAGCAGCTGTTCGGCTGGGAATACGGCTGTGAGGCCGCGAGGGCTTCCCATGTGAATCAGTCTGTTTAACACCATTGCAATTGGCAGGAGATCGTCATTGCGGGCGAGGACTATCTCAGCATTGGAACAGGCAGCCTTGATCAGGGCAGCTAGTTTTTCATCGGAGCCACCTTCGCTGTCGAATGCCGCAGTTATAGCCTGCAAAGCCATTGTTTCGAGCCGGTAACCGTCGCGATCAGCAGCGCCGATTTCTTCAAGGGCTAGGCGGGAGCGATCAAGGTATGGAATTGCCAGTCTGGCCATCCCGGCATCACGAAGCAGCCGGAACAATAGGTTTGTCTCGAACCAGATCTGGTCCCAGGACGTCTTTGCACCCGTCTCCAGAGCTGCAGCAAGCGCCACCATAGCCTCGATACGCATTCCGACCCGGGCATAGATATCCGCAAAGCTGAATAGTGCCTGGCGATGTCGTTCCGGTCGCTCGCCACTATTGATGATGATGAATTCAGCGACATCGCGCGCCGCCTGACCTTTGCCCGCCAGAGCGAGTTTGTTGCCCACGGTTCGGACAACTGTCAGGTCTTCGTCGGGCTCGTTGGCGAGCGGCGCAATCGCGCTGGCAGCCGCCATATAGAGGTTCAGCACGTTGAGATCGTTCTCATCAGCAATTCTACTCCCGGCGTAGTCGACCTGATGCAAAATTGCGGCAATCAGCCGATCTGCCGAAACGTCAAGCATGTCCGTTGGCAACGTGTGCTGCCCGACAACCCACATGCCGTTTCCTTTCTCGCGGAGCCATCTCCAAATGCGCTCTATGTGCGGCTTGGTCTCGTCCGCAGGGATGGGAAGCGCGCGATCGGCGACCTTGGGCCGCTGATGAATAGTAGGTTGTTTATCAGCACGTTTGAGTAAGGCCTTGACTAACATCGCGACGCCGTCCGTCGCAGTCATTGTCGGTCCCAGCAGGTCGGCAAGTTGGGTCCTGACGGGTCCATTATCAGGATGGGCGGCCAAATAGGCGATCGAACGATCGATGATTCTCTCAACGAGAGGGTCTGAGGCCGGCATGCTGGCGGCCTGCAGCGCCGTACCGATTAACCGGATGAGGAGGAGCAATTCGCGACTTGTGAGATCCTCACCGCGCTGAAGAAGAAAATTGCAGCTCTCAGATCTTCGCCCATGGCGTTCGAGTTGGAGAGCAATCTCGACGCCGGCATATCCGGCGAGATGCTGCACTTCGCGCATCACCATCGCATGGACGGCCTGGGGATCCCACCCGGGTTTGCTCGTGCCGTCGGCGAGAAGTGCATACATGCGCGCTTCTTCGGTCGTATGCGCATCTGGAATGGAGGCAAGAACTGCAACCGCCTCGTCGTAGCGGCCCGCGCGCGCTGCTTCGAGTACACCAAGCCGTTTAAGGGCCAGTGCATTTGGATGAAGCCGCCGATATGCTTCGATCACCGATGACCTCAAAGCCTGGCTTCGAAGTTGGAGCGACGTGTTGAGCGCGCTGTGAAAATCCTCCTCGTTGCGTATGCGAGGAAGGCATTGGACGATCAGCGATTCCGCGAAGTCATCGTCGTCTGCATCTTCCGACAAGCGCGCAATTGCCAAGGCCTGCTGAACAGGGAGATCGACCAGCATCTGGGGACTTGCCCGTAGCAAGCCGCGCATTTGATCATGGATACCGGCAGTGGAGAAAAATTCGAGCTTCAGAAAGAAACGTTGCCGATCTGACAGGCTGGCGTCTGCATCGATTTCGGCGATTACGCTACCGATCTGGCCAGCTTTGACGGCATCTGTCCAGCGAGATACGTCTTCTAAGATCTTTTCGGGGTCGGGAAGTTCCTCATCAGCGGGGACGCCTGACACGAATCCCGCATCGCCGACGGACATCAGAAGAGCCAGATCATCTTTGCGCAATGGCGCAAGAAAGCCGGAGTCCAACGCGACGTAGCAGTTGTTGGCCTGACAGAGTGCATCGACCTCCACGAGAAGTTGATGAAGATGGGCTGTGCGCAGTGTCTCTTCCAGCTGCGAGCCTGTGGGGATTTTGGTTTGGGACAGACGGTAGCGACGCTTCGGCGACAATGACGCCAGTCTTAGCGGGCGCGGATGACAGCAGGCGGACAAGAGCGTCGCCATCGTAACTCGGCATGATGTGCAGCGAAAGGAACGAGAAGGCCTCGTCGCGAATTTTCTCCGGTGCTGTTCCGCTAGATACCTTTGTTATTGCGGCATCAACGCCCAGTCGCAACTGGTCCAGAGCAGTCTCTTCGCTCTCAGAAACCCAAGGCGGTAGGATCACCCACACTGCGGCGGCCATACGGCCGCCCCCTTTGTCGCCGCGAATGGAAAAATAGGCCGACATTTCGGCGACGCGTGCGAACTGAGCGTCATGCCCAACAGCTAGAAGATCGGAGTGCCCCCACTGCAGTGCGCCATTCTGCATGAAGGTCATCATTGTATACTCCTCGTCAGGCGGCAGAGGCTGCTGCTGATCAGTCAAACTATAATCCTCACAGCATATGTTTCTGATTTATCGGACGTAGGTTCGGCGATCACGCGTTTCCTATTGATGTGACGGCGGCTGGCAGGAGAATCTGACCGGACATTGCGAAAGCTCGCTCCGAATACCGAGCGAAGGTCGTTTGCGTTCAATGTTGACGTGCACGTTTCAAACCAGAAGCTCCAATGATGAAGTAACAGTCGGCTTCTTCAGCGGACCGGCGGAATGCAGCCATTCAACCTGCTGGGTTAGACTGGCGGGACATCCGCATATGGCCCATGTAATGACGACTAACGAATGGGGGCCGCGGCGCGACCCATTATCGATTGTCTAAGCCCGAAATAACTTCGGCTGCGAGCGTTTTTCCTTTGGATGAAGCGAGTTCGCGACTTCGTGACTTTTCTTGGCTCATCTAGTCTCCGTAGAGTCTGTTCGAGAAAGGCGAGCCCTCCATCACATTGGCTCTTCCGTGAAAAATGTCCCCACCATGATAGCCAGATCGTCCAGCACCAAGGGTGAGTCCGGAGGCAATCATTCCAGCCACGTTCGCTGGAAAGTAGAAGACGCCCATTGCCTGACTTTGGTAGGTGTGGACTTTCTCATGGCTCCAATCGTCGAAGCCCTCGACGGCCGATATGGTATTCCCGAGCGTTATGGCCCCGCTGATCCAACGGGTTTTCATGAAGGGATGATTGCGGAAGACGATCGCGTTGTGCTCAAAGGTCGGCGCGGATCCTCCGAAAGCCCATCCAAGCCCGCCCCACGCTAGTCCCACGGCAGTGTTATAGGCACTGGTCGATAGTTTTGTGAACGTGTCGAGGATTTCCCTTCCAGCGTCCACCAAGGAACTCGCAATGCTTCGCCCGGCTTTCATTCCTTCGTTCAATGAATTGCTTAGAATCGATCCATAGGCAGCAAAAACCGCGCCGTTGGCGAATTTTCCTCCACCTATTACGCTGGTGGTTCCGCCCAAGGCTGCCATCGACAATGTCGTGCCGATCCCCCTCGTGTTGCTCTGTAGCGGTCCCGCCAACGCTTTCATAAGGGCGCCACTGGCAAATCCGGCCCAAAAATTGCCGCCCGACATATAAGTTTGAACGCCTGATGCGAGACCCGCGCCGGCGGCTCCTGCCACATAGCCGGCGGTATTGCCGTAGGCCGCTGCGACGTCGGCCCCCAAAGCGCCTCCGAACCCCGCCGACACTGCCGCAAAAACAGCGCCCTTCACCGCTCCGGCAAGGACGTCGGATATGGTTCCTCCATAGAGCGCTGCACTCAACCCTCCGGAGATGGCACCTGCCAAAATGATTCCGCCGACGCCGCCGGTAGCGACGGTGATAACCGCAGACACAGTGATGACCACGACCGTTCGCCAATTCTTCTCCAGGAAGCGCCAAGCTTCCTTAAACGGGCGGGTGAAAGCGTTCCAAGCTTTGCCCAACACCTTTCCGAGCCAACTGAAACCGGTCGGGTCCGTGAACTTCAGCGGGTTGTTGCCGACGTAGGAGTAGCGATCGTAGTTCTGGCTAGCCAACGGGAACTGAAGGGTCGGATCGGCTGACACGAACCGAGCCAGATCTGGATCATAAACGCGACCATTCATATGGATGAGGTCGAGGTTGTCGAGGTGCTCGTGACCTGTGAAGCCCCTGTGAAATGTGCCCTCGGAAAAATCCTGCTTTCCCTTATCAGCCCAGGCAATCTGAGTCTTCTTGCCCCAGGGATCGTAGGAATATCCGGAAACGACGTTCCCCATTTGATCTGTCACCTTGAGAACCGAACCGAGTTCGTCCTTGTGGAGATAGTGCTCTGACACGCTCACGATCGCGGTGGCGATGGGCTTGTCAGCGTTCCTCGCTCTAAAATCGGGGTCGGAAACAAGCGGATCAAACTCCGTTGAATGTTCGAGAACGGCGACGACGCCGCCTTCCGCCGACAAATACAGACGGTGTCTCTGGTAACCGCCAGGCTTGACGATGAACGCGCCACCTAGATCGCGGATTTGCTCATACGCTCCAACAGAGACTGTCTGGAGAACATTTGAAACAAATCGATTTTTTCCGACCTGACGGTTCTCCGAGTAGTGCTGCAGGTAACGGCTACCATCCGGTGCATAAGAGAAGCGTGACCATGCATCCTTTGATTTGTAGATCAGCCGCACAGAATTGTTGGCGTAGTATTCAAAAAGACCTTTTGGACTGAACACCATGTTGCCATTGGCGTCATATCGATATTCGCCTTCTGAACCATCCGGACGCTCCACACGCTTCACGCCATGTGCCGGACCGTCGCCGGCATAGATGTACCGCCCCATGCCAGTCTTCGAGAGCATCCGGCCAGCCGCATCATAAGTGTAAGTTCCTTTCGCCTTGCCGTTGACTGTCCATTCCACGAGCCGGTCCAATCCGTCGTATGAGAATTCCTCCTTTCTCTTCTCAGTCCTATGATCCTTGGACAGAAGATTGCCGACGAGGTCGTATTCGAGGTGAATATCGGCTATGTTCTCATCGTCGGTTCCGGACGAGATATGGCTTAGGTTCCCCTTCAGCGGGTCAAAGGTATAAATCGATGTGGCGCCGTTACCGAGCCGCTCAGAAACAATCCGTCCATATTGATCTCGCTCGCCAGCTTGCCAGAAGGTCTTGTGCTGGTCACCAAAGGGCTTCAGCGGGTCGTTAGCGCGAACCTGCGAAAGGTATCCGAATTCATCATACTCATTGGTAACGACATAATTGCCTGGGTAGTAGGTCTGCACGATCCGGTCGTAACGATCATATGTGACTGAGGTTGAGAACAACTCGCCCGTAACTCGAGTGGCCTTTCGACTGAGGCGCCCTTTGCCATCGTAGGTGAAGCGCTCCTCGTAACCGTCAGACGAGCTGACAGCACTTGGTTTGCCAACTCCAAAGGCAGCTTTGTCGTAGGTGAACTCATCCAGCTTGTCAGGCATGTGCCTATAAGTCGGCCGTCCGAGCAGATCATATTCGACGGTGGTGATTTGGCCCTTCGCATCACGCTGCCAGACGATTTCTCCGAATCCGTTGAACGCGTACTCCCACCGACCAAGGTCGGGATCGCTCGAACGAACTTTGTTGCCGACCTGATCATATTCGTGAACCAGCACGAGGCCATCCGGCTGGACTGTCCTCAAGACGCGGTCACCGGCCCCATATTCAAACCTCAGCAGACCTTTCAGATTGTCAGTAGTCTCAACGGTAAGCCCTTTTTCGTTGACCCGCTTGATCAACAGCTTACCGTTGGCGTCTTTCAAGGTTGTCAGCAGGCCGTCATAGATTGTCTGTGTAACAGCACCATCCGGAGCGATGGTGCGGGTTGGCCGGTCAAGATTGTCAAACTCTGTTACGCCCTCGTAGACCGTCTCTCCTTCGAAATAGGGAAGCGTTATGGCAGATGCGCGCCCACGCGCGTCATATTTGGAATCCTGGAAAACCCTCCGTATGGCACCTTTGCTTTTACCGGCCTTTTCCGTACGCAAGACGCGACCTTGATAGTCGAAATAGCTTTTGATTTCCGGCAGATCGCCAACCTTCTGGATCTGCTCAAAAGCCACTTCGCGGCCCGACACATTGGGGCCTGACGTAAACCGCTGGAGATCGGCGGATTTCAGACCTGTTGGAGAAATTGTTGCAGTTAGCCGGCCAAAACCATCATATTGGCTCTCCGCCGATACATCGTTCGCATCCGTCATTTTAATCGCGACTCCAAGCAAGGATGAATGCTCGTAGGTGACGCGATGGCCAAGCGCATTGGTTTCGCTAATCTTGAAACGTCCCATGGGATCGTATTGTGTGAGTGTCCGGCGAGCCGGCAGATCCTTCGTCGTCGCCGTCTCGGTGATGACATTGCCAAAGCGATCATGCTCGTAGGACTTGGTCACCGCCAATGGGTGGCCAAGATTCGCGATCTCCTGCTTTAGAATTCCTGTACTCGTCGGATCAAACTTTCCTTTGGCATCCCGTTTGATGTCATAGGTGAAGCCTGCGGAATTCGTTACGACCTCGCTTGGCAAGACACCAGTTGCGCCCTCAAGCAAGTCGTCGCACGCAACGGGCGCGGTGGTTCTGAACTGGGAGATTTCAGCTTGAACGAGCCGTCCGAGGAAAAGGACATCTGGGGCGACCAGGTCGGGGGAATTGTCGTAAATGTTCTTCGTGAGAGTTCGAGATCCATCCCCGTATTCGACGCAGGTCTGAGACGCGTTATCATGGACGTCGTAGACAAACTTTTGCGTCGTTAGACCGGTGCTTTTACCGTTCAGGTCGTGATTAGCGGTGACGGTACTATTCAGCACCAAGCGCTTCGGCCAACTCGCTGCGGCTGTTTCAACTACCTGATAGGTGTTGATGATTTCGGAAACCGCCACTTGGTCTATGACCGCAGCTTCACGCCTGCTGCGACCGTTGCGGAAATAGTCCTGGTACAACTCGACTGTTTCAACGACGCCGCTGGCGACACCGTTCACGAAATTCCTTGCAGTCCGTTCCTCGAAGCCCAGAACGGTTGCGGCGGGCACATCGAACCGAAAACCCTTGTATTTGTATTGGGTGGCTATTTCGCTTCCATCGCTGTCGATATAGGCCATTTGCTGGACGGCATACATCGTCGGCACGTGGCTTATCGTGGGGAACTGAGGAATCGGACTGGGCGTATAGAAGTCGTCCTCACTGATCAAAGCCGAAATCCTGGGGCTGATCAGCGATCGGTAGTTGAGTGTCGTGACCAGACCCATGCCGTTGGCGACAGACTTCAGCATGTCCGCCCTGCTCTCGACGGCCTGGGAAGGTAGCGATGGGTCGCCGGTGTTGAGATAGGCCGTTTGAATCAAGTCTCCCGCCTTGTTGCGGTAGCTCCGCAGCGCGTCCGGCAAACCGTTGCCGTCGACATCGATCAGTCGCACACCCTGGTCTTCGCCCTTTTCATTGATAAATGCATCCGGAGGCGCAAAACTATCGACCGCCTGTAGCCATCCGGTTCCCGTGTTGACGAAAGAACCCCTCTGAGGTCCAGGTCTGTGATAGGCGATGTCAAGTAGCCCGTCGCCATTAATGTCCATGATACGGTGGCTCGTCAGCTTCTTATCGGCCGACAGCGCTCCTGACGGGACCGCAAAATTTGCGTCCGCAGCCCACGAACTGCCAGTGTTGAGATAGGCAGGATAGGCGTTCGTTGAGCCAACCAATCGGGCAGGGACGATGTCGAGCAGCCCGTCGCCGTTGATATCTGCGACGTCAACCGAAGCGTTTTCCTCGCGGATCGACACATCCAGCTTGATTGGCGGGAAGTAAGGGTCAGCCGCAGCACGCCAGCCGTTTCCCGTTGAAAGATAAAGCCCTGCGCATTCGGTGGCCGTCGGGATTGGATGCGGTATGATCTCGGCCGGCAAGCCCGGCTTTTCGGCCGGAACGGTTTTGTCCTTGTTGAGGCACCAGGCTTTCCCGGGTGTGGCGGAGAATAATGCGCCAGTGCCGGATTTCGCCAAATGTCCATATCGAAACAATATGTCGGTAAGTCCGTCGCCATTCACGTCTCCTGTCGAAATGCGGAGATCGCGGTAGTAGTCGCCCTGTAAGACCTTCGTCTCATACCAGATCTCAGCCCTGTTTCTCGACACGAAAGGGACTGGTGGCAAAAACGCGGTGGGCGCGGCTGTCCATCCAGTCCCAGTGTTGAGAAACGCGCGCCGAAAGAACGACCGATTGGCTTCATAACGCGCGATGACGATATCAACCCGCCCGTCACCGTTGAGGTCCATGAAGCGGACGCCCAAGTCGCCAGCCTCCTGATCGGACAGTCTTGCTTCAGCTGGAAGGGCATATCCGGGCGTTGGCACCCACGCTGTGGCGTTCCCTTCGTTATCAAACCTGATCGTCCAGGCACCCCAGTCTTTCGGGTCGCCATAGGCATAGATGAAGTCTGCAATCCCATCGGAGTTGAAATCGACGAATGCTCCGGAAGCCCCGCCTTTTTCATGGGTGAGGGGCTTGGGTAGTTTCAATCCATCAACGCCGATCCATCCACTGCTTGTGTTAACCTGGGCGGTGTTGAGGACCTGATTGTTGTCTTTGTCCACGTGATAGCCGACGACGTCCGTTAGCCCATCGGCATTCAGATCGACGAATTGCGGACTCGCGCCGGCTTTTTCCTCGCGAGCAAATTCGATGGGCGGAACCGCCGGGACAGCCATCTTAAAGGTGACGCCACCGTCGTTGACCAGAGCTTTGGTCGTTATGCCGCTTTGTCCCGGTAATAAGAGGAAATCATCGCGCTTGTCGTCGTTCACATCTTCGACTGCGACCAGATAGGCTTCGTCAATAACGCTCTCCGCGCTGCTCGGCACATAGTCGAGCGCAGGGTCGTAGTTCCAGTCTTTCGACCCCGGATCAAATCTGTAAAACGTGATATTCGGCCCAACAGTGCCGCGATCCAATAGCAGTGCTACGCTTTGCTCTCCCTGCCCCTCAAGATCGATGGGGAAAACGTCCTTAAAGTCACTGAGTTGGGACTCGGGGGCGGGCAAGACCCGCTCGACGATCGTTCCACCTGTGCCAACGCCGATAATCGAAATTCCCGGTTTGGTGAGCATGACAAGTGCCAGATTGCTGCAGCCACCGTTTGTTACCTGCTTGACGGCGGCGATTTCGTTTGCTGCATCAAATAATGCTAGGGGTTTAAGTTCGAGCTGACCGCCCGAGTCCTTTCGCATGAAACGCACCGACCGTTTATCGAACGATACGGTCGCAACATCCGCCTTGCCGTCGCAGTCGAAGTCGCCGTCAAATATGTCGGATGGCATAGTCGTGTCTGGATAGCCGGAAACCTCGCTCTCGGTCCATTTTCCCTGTTCGACGGTCCAGGCTTTAACCCCGCCCTGGACATCCCATGCCAACAGCCGCGACTTCCCTTCCCAGACCGTCGCAAGCGTCCGAAGCACTCGATTCCGCTCCTCGACAAGGACAAATGGTGGCGCTAGATCTTCTGCATCCTTCCAGTTTTCGTTGTCCTGAACATGCGCGCTCGCCAGGTGTTTGCCGCTGATCTTCTTACTCGAAAAGAGTTCTGGTTTTTTATCGCCGTCAGTGTCGAAGAAGAAAACGGCATCAGTCTCATCTGTATCCGCCGAAAAATCGAGAGGCGGCGTCAGATTCCCGAAAGCAACCCATTGCTGGGCCTCTTGTCGGAATGCTCTACGAAAGCTCCGGCCGTCTACGTAGGCCGAATAGAGAAGATCCCTATCGCCGTCCCCATCAAGGTCGACCATCCGGTAGCCAGACTTGAGAGACCGGTAGGACCCAAAGTCGGCCGGGAGCTCATAACCCGAGGACTGGTTCCATTGTGGGTTGAAGTCGGTGTAGGTGAAGGTCGATTTCGGGTAAGCCAGTCGTGGTCCGCCCACTTCTGCAGCGAATTCCTCGATCGAAACAAGCCTTCGTCCACCGAAGCGCGCTATAGGTTCGTAGCCAAACTCATATCGGCGGAACTCCGAAGAGCCGACAAAGGACACGATCTGCTTGGCCAAAAGACTTCGAGATGACTTCTCGCCCCCCAGATAACCGATCGAGTAGACAGCCGTGCCGGATTCGTAGGCAACTTCGAGCCTCGCATGTGCGTTGGCCCTCAGAAGGCTCTCATCATACAGGTCAGCTGGAGAAAGACTGCCCTTCGGTACAGTCCAGAAGATTTTAGTGACGCCCCAGTCGCCGTCACGCTGCAGATAAATAAAGACGATCTGATTTCCGAACGTATCTTCGATCCGGCTCAGAGCCCAAGTTTTTACCTTCCCGCCGGCAGTCAGAATGCGGGAGCTCGTGCCTTCGCCGAAATGCAGTGTCAGGCCCGCCTTGGTCTTGGCGGTAAATCCGGCGCCATTGGGCCAGACGCGGGTTTGATCGTCTATCGACTTTGCCAGAAAGGCTCCGCCTTCAGGTGCTCGAACCAGGCGGGCGCCATCGAGTGACAGTGCGTCTGACGGATATCCGTCCGATGGATCGTCGAAGTCGACAACACCTGGTCGCTTATCAATGAAATAGGTTCGATTGATACGAGTAATTGCGGAGATGCCTGCGATCGACCAACCTAATCCGACCTGACCTGGACCGGAATTGCTATCGTAGGTCAGAAGTAACTTCGGGGTCATCCCGGCGGCGCCGGACGGCAAATCTAATGGGATGGTATAGGCAGCTGAACCAGTCAAGTTGACATTCAACTGACCTTCAACCGTGCCAGGAACTGTCTCTGAAAAGCTTCGTACGCTTGAAAGAAGCAGCACGAAGCATGCTAATGCCCAGCGAGAATACTTCACCTTGCCCCCCTGTAAGTGAGTATTGCTCTTACAAGTTGCGCCGAAAATCAACTGCAGTCAATTATGTCCGGGGCCGGCTGAGGATTTTAGTTTTGTCTCTCCGCTGTTCCTTGCAGCGATAGGAACGCCAGTGGATGCGGTGTCCGCAGTCTGATGTCGGGTGTCGCGAGCGCTGTAACCATCCACACGAATGCACCACGTCCACAGTTTGCCTTCGGGAGGTATGGTCATGACTTGGTGTTGATCAATAGGGTCAAGATCTTTTTCTGATCTCCTCGTTCATCGGAAGCTTCCTAGAATCGCAAACCACGACGATCATGGGGAGCCGTAGGTCGCGTGGCATTGAGCACGCCAACCGCAAGTTCGGCAAACGCGCCTGGGCAGCAATGGGTGTTCCGGGCTCTGATCCAGCCGATTTACATGCTTGCGCCTAATGCCGGCAGAGAGTCGACTCGTGGTATTCAGCGGATTCGAAGCAATGTCCACCTCCAAGGTGCTCAATTGGCCTTGCAGGACGATTGTGCCAAATAGGTAATCGAGAGGCTTCATCCCCAGTTTCTTCAGTGGCATCGCGAGCATTGCTTCAAGTACTGACGGCTGTGGCGGACGAAATCGGCGTGCTGAAGTAATTGGTTCAAAAAGTCCCGTCAACCATCGGAAATAGCTAAATTCAGGCTATAATCTTCAGCCTTTTCTTTTCGAGCATCGCTCGCACGAACTTATCCCACTTCGTCATGCCGGCTCGCTTCTCTGGCATGTAGTTCCAGCGGTCGTAATTCTTCGAGCTGACGTCCTGCAGCGCATGGTTCTGAAGACGGTCGCGGATCTCTTTGGAGACGCCTGCCTTGCCGGCGAGGGTCTTGAATGTCCGACGTAGATCGCGGTTCGTGGCGTGGGGGATGACACCCCGATCGCGCTGGCGCCAGACGAAGCTGTAAAGCGTTGCGTGGCTTACAGGCTTCGAGGGGTCTTTTGCCGAAGGGAAGAACCACCCGTGCTCGTTCGGCTTGATCGACTCGATCAGCTCGGCCGCAAGAGAGGGAACCGGGACAGCATGTGGCTGAAGGTTCTTGGTCTTCGACCAGTCAATGATCCGCTCCTTCGCATCCCACTGGTCGACATGCAGGCGAGCGATTTCCTCGACGCGCTGGCCTGTCAGCATGATGAGCTGCACAGCGCGGGGGTAGGAAGGATGAACAGGGGTGTCCGGGCATTCAAGCCAGCGATAGAGCCGCACGAACTCATCTTCGCTAAGCCAGCGAGTTCCCTGGACCTTGGGTTCGGTCGGAATACCCGAAGCAGGATTGTAGGGAATGCGGAACCGGCGAGGGGAGGTGTTGCGATAGTCGTTGTCGGACTTCATTCCCCAGCTGTAGGCGGCATGAATGTAGCCTCGGACATGGTCCGCCATCGATCGAGCGCCGCGCTCGTAGATTGGTCGGATCAGCTCGACCACTTCCTCCGACTCGATCTCGCGAGCAAGGCGATTGCGTCCAAGCGTGTCGGCGATCTTGTTGAGGCCTTTTTCCGTCTCTTTCCAGGACGACTTGCCGGCTGCCTTCAGCGATGCAACGTAACCTTCGAAGAGATGGGCGACTGTCCCTGGTCGAGTATCAGTCGCGATCTTGATGCTGCGGCCCTTCTGGATGACGTCGGCGAAGTCGCGCTTGAAGATCTCCCGCGCCTGGGCGAGGGACATTGACGGATAGGCCCCGAGCTTTTTCTTGGTTCGCTTTCCGTCGCGCCATTGCTGGGCCATCCAGTCGGCCGTCACCCGCTTCGGCATCGGTTTGAGAACCAGGATCAGGCGGCCGGTTCCGCGGCCTTCACCATCCGCCAGGTTCTCCTGCTTCCGGTTGCTCTCCACGCGCTTCAGCGCTTGTCGGATGGCAGAATCGGTCAAGCTTGGCACGGCGTTCTCCCTTCTCGGCAACTGGGATCGGTCGAGGAAATAGGGATCGGTGCTCGGGATCTGGAGGCCATCCGCTACCCCTTAAACAGCCCCCAGTTTGCCAAAGCCGCCGCCGGTCCGCAAGCCTGAAAAACCATTATGTTTCAACGTGCTTGAACGTGATCCAGCGTGATGAGAGTAGGCTAAGTGGGATGGTTGTGCACCAGGATCAGCGCTGTTGCGGAGAGCTCAAGTGCGCGCTTGATCACCTCGCGGGGATAGACCGGCGTGTGGTCGATCGTGCCTCTCTGCTGGACTTCGTCAGCAATCAGCACGTTGCGCTTGTCTAGGAAGAGGATGCGAAACTGCTCCTTGGTCTCATGCGCCATCGCTGCATGGCAATAGTCGATGACGGCGCTCCAGGATGACAGGACCTGCTTGTCGCGCAACTCGCTCTTCAGCATCCGATGGCTGGCGGTGGCGATGAGCTTGAGATCAAGCGCGACCGACTCGCCAACACCCTTGACCTCCTGCAACAGATTGAGCGGCGCGCCGAAAACGCCTGCGAGCGTTCCGAAGCGGGCGAGCAGCGCTTTGGCGATCGGCTTCGTATCGCGACGAGGGATCAGTCTGAACAGGATGAGTTCCAGCACCTCGTAATCCGCGAGCGCTGCATCGCCATGTTCACGGTAACGGTCGCGCAGGCGATCGCGATGGCCGTGATAGTGTGCTTCCGCGGGAGGAGCAGAGTTTACTTCGGCGTCGCTGACGCGCGGCTTTTGCTGTGCAAAGAACTGCCGCTCGTCCGTCGGCTGCAGTTCGCCTTCGGAGAGGGGCGGGGTTCTCGTCACGCGTTGCCTACCGCAGCAATGCCGGGCTTGAACAGGCCGGCTGGCGAAAGCGTGAAGATTTCGCAGCCGTCCGCAGTGACGCCGATCGTGTGTTCGTATTGTGCCGAAAGCGAACGGTCGCGCGTGACGGCAGTCCAGCCATCCGAAAGAACCTTCACGTGCGGCCGACCCAGATTGATCATCGGCTCGATCGTAAAGATCATGCCCTCGCGCAGTTCGGGACCTTCATTGGCGCGACCATAGTGCAAGATGTTCGGAGCGTCGTGGAACAGCCGACCGACGCCGTGGCCGCAAAAGTCGCGCACCACCGAACAGCGTTCGGATTCTGCATAAGCCTGGATGGCCTCGCCGATCGCGCCGGTGCGCGCGCCGGGGCGCACAGCCGCGATGCCGCGCATCAGGCATTCGTGCGTGACATCGAGCAGTCGTTCTGCGGCACGCTTGACCTCGCCGACCGGATACATGCGGCTGGAATCGCCATGCCAGCCATCCACGACGTAGGTGACGTCGATATTGACGATGTCGCCCTCGCGCAGAGGCTTCTCGTTCGGAATACCATGACAGACGACGTGGTTGATCGATGTGCACGACGATTTCGTATAGCCGCGATAGTTCAGCGTGGCGGGAAGCGCGCCGTGGTCCATGCCGAATTCGAAGACGAAGCGATCGATCTCTTCAGTCGTTACGCCTGGCCGTACGCGGGTCACGAGTTCATCCAGGCAACGCGCAGTCACCTGACAGGCCTTGCGCATGCCTTCGAAGCCATCCGGCCCGTAAAGACGGATGACGCCGGTGTTCTTGTAGGGGGCAGCGCCGGCCTCGATATAAGTTACCATTACAGAACTTTCATTGTTTCAAGCGCATGTCATAAATCAGCGAGAGCGCGTTCGTCCACTGCCATCGCCGCCGTCGGTACTATTTGCGAGGGCGATATGGCGCATTTGATGGCATAAGCCTCGACGCCGCGTATCGCAGCGCGTTCGAATGCACGAGCATAGACCGGATCGAGTTCGCGGCATATCCGGAAGGCATCGCAATCGTGTCTTTGGACAAGGTAGAGCATGATGGCGCGATGGCCGTTTTCCACCATGTCGCCGAGTTCCTCGAGGTGCTTGGCGCCGCGCGCGGTCGGGCTATCGGGGAATTCGGCGAGGCCGCAGTCGCGGCTGAAGTGGACGTTTTTCACTTCCACATAGGCAAGACCCTTCGCTGGGTCGCTGAGAAGGATGTCTATCCGGGAGTTGCGGCCGTATTTCTGCTCGCGCCGAACCATCTGGTAGGTATGAAGGTCGCTGACGAGTCCGGCAGCGATCGCTTCCTCGGCAAGCCGGTTCGGCAGTCCGGTGTTGATGCCGACGAGCGTTCCGTCCGCCTCGACGATCTCCAGCATATGGCGGTATTTCCGCGTCGTGCTGTCGTGCTCCGAAAGCCAAATCGGCGAACCCGGGGTGGTCAATCCGCGCATCGAGCCGGTGTTCGGGCACGAGCCGGTAATCCTCGTTCCATCGGTGAGAACAGCGTCAAAAAGAAAGCGCTTGTAACGCTGCACAAGCGTAGCTGGAACGAGCGGACGAGAGAAGTTCACGAGTGATCCGATCAGGCCCGGGCGCGGACGTAGGAGCCCGGCGCTTCCTCAAGCGAGTTGAGCGGCCCGCCGGGCTTTCGGGCCGGAACGCGTTTCTTGTCGAGCTTTTCAACCCAGCCGTGCCAGTGCGGCCACCAGGAGCCCGGCGTCTCCTTTGCCTTGCCCAGCCACTCGTCGACGTCGCCCTTGGCAGGGCCACCCGTCCAGTACTGATATTTGCTTTTGTCCGGGGGATTGACGACTCCGGCAATATGACCCGAACCCGACAGAACGAACGTGACCTTGCCGCCGAAGAAGCTGCTGCCGAGGAACACCGATTTGGCAGGGGCGATGTGATCTTCCTTCGTTGCCAGGTTGTAGATCGGGATCTTGACGTCAGCGAGCGAAATCTTCCGGCCGGCCAGCACCATTTCGCCTCGGGAGAGCTTATTCTCCAGATAGCAGTTACGGAGATAGAAGGAGTGGTTGGCTGCCGGCATCCGCGTTGAATCGGAGTTCCAGTAAAGCAGGTCGAAGGGCAGGGGCTCCTGGCCCTTCAGATAGTTGTTGACGAAATACGGCCAGATCAGCTCGGACGCCCTGAGCATGTTGAAGGCGGTGGCCATCTTCGAGCCTTCGAGATAGCCGGTCGCACTCATGTTCCGCTCGATCTGTCGGATCTGGTCATCGTCGACGAAGACCTTGAGGTCGCCCGCGTGGGTGAAGTCCACCTGCGTCGTGAAAAACGTCGCCGAGCGGATACGGTCATCGCTCTCGGCGGCGTGGAGTGCCAGCGTGGCAGCAAGCAAGGTGCCGCCGACGCAGTAACCGATCGCATTGACTTCGCGCTCGCCGGTCGCTTGCTCAATGGTGTCCAGTGCAAAGCCGATGCCTTCGCGCGCATAGGCCTCCCAGTCCTTCGAGGCATGGCGTTCATCGGGGTTGACCCAGGAGATGACGAACACGGTGTGGCCCTGATCAACCGCCCATTTGATGAAGGATTTCTGCGGATTGAGATCGAGCACGTAGAATTTGTTGATCCATGGCGGGCAAATCAGCAGCGGCCGCTTGAGCACTGTCTCGGTGCTCGCCTCATACTGGATTACTTGGCAGACCTCGCTTTGGGCGATTACTTTGCCCGGCGTGATCGCGATGTTTTCGCCGATGGCGAACTTGCTCGTATCCGTCTGCCGCAATCTGAGATCACCGCGCCCGGCAGCGATGTCTTCCGCAAACATCTGCATGCCCTTGACCAAGTTGGCACCATTTGACGCCACCGTTTCACGATAGAGCTGCGGGTTGGTCGTTATGAAATTGGTCGGCGAAAGTGCGCTCGATATCTGGCGCACGTAGAAGGCCGCCTTGTGCTTGGTGTGGTCATCGAGCCCCTCGGCGTCATTGACCATTCTCTCCGCCCAGTCCGAGGTCGCGAAATAGGCCTGGCGAATGAAGTCGAAGAAAGGGTTCCTCACCCAATCCTCGTCCGCGAAGCGCTTGTCGGTGCGCTCGAGATTTGTCGGGTCCGTGGCGACGTCGCCGGCCATGCGGTGGAGCGTTCGCGACCAGATATCGAAGAAGCTTCCCAGGAGATGCGTCTGGGCTTCCAGCGTTCGACGCGGATCAGAGAGCCAATACTCCGAGATCTTCGACAGCGTTCTGACCATGTCAGAAACAGGCTCGGCGAAAGTATCGGTCTTCTCGCCGGTTTCGCGCGGGGCAAGCCATGCGGACGCTGCCTTGCCGAGTTGTTCTGCTGCGCGGGCCAGGTTGACGGCCAGGCTTTCGGGATCCTTGACGATGTAGGGCTCGACCGATTTCGGATCAAAGCCGGCAAAACCATTCTTACCACCGCCGTCCTCGGCCTTCCTGTCTGCTGTCACCCGGCGTCCTCCACAGCATCTTATCTGTTTTGCATTTTTACATTCTGCCCGAAAATGATTACAAGGGCTAGAGCGTTCAGCTTTCCAATGGAATCACAGGAAGCGAGTAAATCGCTTTGAATTCAAGCGGTTAAAGTGTCATCGGCATGTCTTTTTCGGGCATGCGGTGCACTGGTCATCGTCGCGCCGGAAAAAACAGGGGTCATCGCCAGCATGCTTGTCGTCGGAAAACAGGGCTCGGTTTCTTGGGTTTTGGGATTGCTTCTCGCGGGCACTCTTGCCGGATGCAGTTCGACAGCCAATCTGGCTACCTACCCATCCGTTTATGGGCAAAAGCCGGCCGCGGCTCCCCAGATGACCGATGAAGAGGCGGTCTCGATGCAATCCCGGTTAACGGCGCTTGCCGCGGCCCGCCAATCCGGCTCGATCTCCGAGGCGGAATATCAGCGGCGCTTGAAGGAACTGCAGTTGCTGGCCGAGCAACACGGGGACGACACCCTGAAACAGATCGCGAATTAGCGCTTGCCTTTCAAGTGATTTGGACGCAAAGCGTTGAATGGCCGCGATGACGGCCGTTCACCACCGCGTTTGCTTCCGCGAAAGCCGAACGGCTCGTGGAGGCTTGCGCCAAACGAGGTTCGGAGATGGAAGAGTTTCATAAAGTCCGGCGTTTGCCGCCCTATGTTTTCGAACAGGTCAACCGTTTGAAAGCAAGCGCGCGAGCGGCCGGTGCTGACATCATCGACCTCGGCATGGGCAATCCGGACCTTCCGACCCCGCAATCGATCGTCGACAAGCTTTGTGAGGTTGTCCAGGATCCGCGCACACATCGTTATTCGTCGTCGAAGGGCATTCCCGGGCTGCGTCGTGCCCAGGCCGCTTATTATGCCCGTCGCTTCGGCGTCAAACTCAATCCCGAGACCCAAGTCGTCGCGACGCTCGGTTCCAAGGAAGGTTTCGCCAATATGGCGCAGGCGATCACTGCGCCCGGCGATGTCATCCTGTGCCCGAACCCGACCTATCCCATCCACGCCTTCGGCTTCCTGATGGCAGGCGGCGTGATCCGCTCCATCTCAGTGGAGCCGGACGACAGCTTCTTCCCGCCGCTGGAGCGGGCTGTACGGCATTCGATCCCGAAGCCTTTGGCGCTGATCCTCAACTATCCGTCGAACCCGACGGCGCAGGTCGCCTCGCTCGACTTCTACAAGGAAGTCATCGCCTTTGCGAAGAAGCACGACATCATCGTGCTCTCGGATCTCGCCTATTCGGAAATCTACTTCGATGACGCGCCGCCACCCTCCGTGCTGGAAGTGCCTGGCGCGATCGACGTCACGGTCGAGTTCACGTCGATGTCGAAGACGTTCTCCATGCCCGGCTGGCGCATGGGCTTTGCTGTCGGCAACGAGCGGCTGATCGCGGCGCTGACGCGCGTCAAGTCTTATCTCGACTACGGCGCTTTCACACCGATCCAGGTTGCTGCGACGCAGGCACTCAACGATGACGGCAGCGACATTGCCGAGGTGCGCAACATCTACAGGCGCCGGCGCGACGTGATGGTCGAGAGCTTCGGCAAGGCGGGCTTCGAAGTGCCGCCGCCGCCAGCGACAATGTTTGCCTGGGCAAAGATCCCCGAGAAGTTCCGTCACCTGGGTTCGCTCGAGTTCTCGAAGCTTCTCGTGGAAAAGGCGGATGTCGCCGTCGCCCCGGGTATCGGCTTCGGCGAACAGGGCGACGACTATGTCCGCCTGGCGCTCGTGGAAAACGAACATCGCATCCGGCAGGCTGCGCGCAATATCAAGCGCTTCCTGTCCGCGGCCGATGAGACGATGCACAACGTGATCTCGTTTAACGCACACCGGTAGGAGATCGGGTCGGTCCGATATCCGAACCAGAATAGCCCCGTCACACCTGGCGGGGCCTCTACATGTTAGGAACTTGCTATGTCAGATGCCCTCAAAATCGGCATTGCGGGCTTGGGGACCGTCGGTGCCTCGCTCGTGCGGATTCTCCAGGATCGTCATGAGATGCTGGCAACCACGTGCGGTCGGGCGATTGAGATCATGGCGGTGACGGCGAGGGACCGATCCAGGGATCGCGGTGTGAACCTTTCGAACATCAAGTGGTTCGACGATGCGGTTTCGCTGGCGTCCGAGGCGGATATCGACGTTTTCATCGAGTTGATGGGCGGTGCCGGAGATCCGGCCTATTCGGCCGTGAAGGCGGCGCTGCAGCGAGGCATTCATGTGGTCACCGCCAACAAGGCGCTGCTGGCCGCCCATGGCATCGAGCTTGCGGGCATTGCCGAAGAACATGGCGCACTGCTCAACTATGAGGCCGCGGTTGCCGGCGGCATTCCGGTCATCAAGGCACTTCGCGAATCCATGACGGGCAACACCGTCTCGCGCGTCTATGGCATCATGAACGGCACCTGCAACTACATCCTGACGAAGATGGAGAAGGAGGGGCTTTCGTTTGAAGACTGCCTGAAGGAAGCCCAGCGCCTTGGCTATGCCGAAGCGGATCCGGCCTTCGACATCGAGGGCAACGATACGGCGCACAAGCTCTCGATCCTGACCAGCCTCGCCTTCGGTACAGCAATCGCCGCCGATGATATTTATCTCGAAGGCATCACCAACATCTCGATCGAGGACATCCAGGCGGCCGCCGACCTCGGCTACCGGATCAAGTTGCTCGGGGTCGCGCAACGTACCGAAAGCGGCATCGAACAGCGCGTTCATCCGACGATGGTGCCTTACGATTCCGTCATCGCGCAGGTCGACGGTGTAACGAACGCGGTCGCGATCGAGTCCGATATTCTTGGCGAATTGCTGATGGTCGGCCCCGGCGCCGGCGGCAATGCGACCGCTTCGGCCGTGCTCGGCGACATCGCCGATATCGCCAAGAGCCGTCCGGGCGCGCAACACGTCCCGGCCTTCGGGCGACCGGCGAACGCACTGTTGCCCTACAAGCGAGCCCGCATCCAAAGCCATGAAGGCGGCTATTTCATCCGGCTGAAGGTTCTCGACCGTACCGGAGTCTTCGCCAACATCGCGGGGCATATGGCCGAAAACGATATCTCGCTCGAGTCGATCATGCAGCATTCCAAGCACTATGTGGATCCTGCCGAACCGAAGACGATCATCCTGGTCACGCATGCCACGCATGAAGCTTCCGTGCGCAAGGCGATCGTCGCCATCAAGGGCGAGGGCTATCTTGTCGGGGAGCCGCAGGTCATCCGCATCGAGCGGCCAAAGGCGGGCTGATCGCCGCCCGGCACATAAAAACTGTTGAGAAACGGCTCCGACAGGCCTCCGGCCCGCCGGAGCCTTCTTCATTCGGGTTCTTCCAGCCCGAAATGTCCGCTAAGAACAGGGGACTGCAGGCGGGCAATTAGCATGGACGTATTGGCGGATCCGATCCAACGGGCATTTCTCGGCGTCGAGCGCTCGGTCAGCGGGCAGCGCTGGGTGTCGCGTCTGGATCAAGCCGGGCAAAACCGGGCCTTGGCGATCAGCCAGGTCCACGGCTATTCCGAGATGATCGCCCGCGTGCTCGCCGGCCGCGGCGTAGCGCTCGACGATGCGGCCGCGTTTCTCGATCCGACACTTCGCGCGCTGATGCCGGATCCGGACAGGTTGACCGATTGCCGCAGGGCGGCCGAGCGGCTGGCACTGGCGACACGCCGCCACGAGAAGGTGGTGATATTCGGGGACTATGACGTCGACGGCGCCGCCTCTTGCGCGCTGATGGTCCGCTTTCTGCGCCATTTCGGTATCGAGGCCGACATCTACATCCCGGACCGCATCTTCGAGGGTTACGGGCCTAACCCACAGGCGATCGAACAACTGGTCGACAGTGGCGCCAATCTTATCGTCACCGTCGACTGCGGTTCGACCAGTCACGAGTCCCTGGCCGTTGCCGCGGAACGCGGCGTCGATGTCGTTGTCATCGACCACCATCAGGTGGGCGCGTCCCTCCCGCCGTGCCACGCGCTCGTCAATCCGAACCGCGAGGACGACCTGTCCGGCCAGGGGCATCTTTGTGCTGCCGGCGTCGTCTTTCTCGTGCTCGTCAACACCCTGCGGGTGCTGCGCGGCCAAGGGGACCCGCGCGCCGCGTCGCTCGATCTGTTGGCGCAGCTTGACCTTGTCGCATTGGCGACTGTCTGCGATGTGGTGCAGCTCAAGGGACTCAATCGCGCCTATGTGGTCAAGGGCCTGATCACCGCACGGCATATGGGAAATCCGGGGCTCGCGGCGCTCCTCCGCAAGGCTGCAATCGGTGGCCCCGTGACGCCTTATCACCTCGGATTCCTGATCGGCCCGCGTATCAATGCGGGTGGACGAATTGGCGATGCCGCCCTCGGCAGCCGGCTGTTGACGATCGGCGATGCGGCGGCCGCCGAAACGATCGCCGGCCGGCTTGATGAACTTAACCGCGAGCGTCAGGCCATGGAGGCGGCGATGCTGGCCGAGGCCGAAGCGGAGGTGCTGGCGGAATACGGGACCGGCGAGGGGGCTTCGGTGATCGTCACGGCCCGGGAAAACTGGCACCCAGGGATCGTCGGGCTGATAGCAGCACGCATCAAGGAAAAATTCCGCCGGCCGGCCTTCGCGATCGCTTTTGATCCGAGTGGACGAGGCACGGGATCGGGGCGTTCGATCAATGGTTTCGACATGGGCAGGCTGGTGCGGGCGGCGGTCGAAAGCGGTCTTCTCGTCAAGGGCGGCGGCCACGCCATGGCTGCCGGCTTGACGCTTGAACGCGCGAATCTCGGCAGGCTTCGTCAGTTTTTCGAAGAGCGGGCGGAAGCGGCGGTGCGCGATCTTGTGTCCACGGAGACCCTGAAGGTCGATGGCGCGCTTGGCGCATCTGGTGCGACGATCGAATTGGTCGATCTCCTGGAGCAGGCCGGCCCCTATGGTTCCGGACATCCGCAGCCAATCTTCGCCTTTCCGCAGCACCGGCTGCGCGACTGCCGACAGGTCGGCTCCAATCACGTCAAGGTTACGCTTGAGGGCCAGGATGGCAGCCGGATCGACGGCATCGCCTTTCGGGCCACGGAAACACCTCTCGGCGACTTCCTGCTCGGCAGCCGCGGCTCCACCATTCATGTGGCCGGATCGGTTTCGGCAGACCTCTGGCAGGGAACCCGCCGCGTCCAGCTGCGTGTAACGGACGCAGCAAAGGCGATCTGACCAAATCGCGCGCCACTCGCCTGATCCGAGGCCGTTTCGGCGACTATCCAGTTGCCCTACCGCATGTTTCCTTAAATCCTAGCCGATTTAACGATAAAACATGCAGCAATTCAAAGTGCTACAGCGTCCTTTGCGCGTCTAATAAGACGCGCGGCGCTGTAGGAGCGCGACCGCACCTATGGGAACTGGAAGCCCCCGGGCGCTCCGGCCTGTGGCACGATGGTTGGGTCGGAGAAATTGCGGTAACCGAGCAGCGGAACGTCGCATTTCAGATCAAACTGGCCGATGGGAGCCTTGCGGACACAATCATTCACCGTCCGGTACGGATGGCCCGCTGTCTGATGGGTTCCAGGCGTAGGTTCGATGCTTCCGGTCGTGGTGGTGCACGAGCCGAGCGCTGCACTCGAAAGCACGCTGACTGTAATCAATGTCGAAGCGCGATACTTCATGGATGCCCCCCGTTTCGCTTTCCGGCTGGTCAGCAGTCCGGATCAGGGCTCTCAATATATCAGAAAGTGCTCAAATATAGGGGCAAGGCCCTAAGTACAATATTCCTAAGGCGAATTGCTATCTGGCCGGAACCTTTGGTCTACTTGGGTCAGGCTTGTGTAACAATGAGATTTGATTGGGATTATGGCACGCCCAACGGGACTCGAACCCGTGTTTCCGCCGTGAAAGGGCGGCGTCCTAGACCGCTAGACGATGGGCGCCCAAGACGAGGTGGCTTATAGTGAGCGCCTCGGATTCCCGCAAGTGACGAAGAGCCATTAAATTCAAATTTTTTGCGGAAAAGCTTGTGTAGATTACCCGCGATCAAAGCGGCTAACGTTCGTTCGCTGCCCCGTTACATCGCCAAGAGTGAATTGGGATTGGTACGCCCAACGGGACTCGAACCCGTGTTACCGCCGTGAGAGGGCGGCGTCCTGACCGCTAGACGATGGGCGCGCTAGACGAATTGCACATATAGCTCAAGCCTTCGAATTTCCCAAGCCCCAGCGCAAGCGGGAATGCGCAAAAACGCTCGGCAACATACCGTGCGGGTCGATATTTTCGAACTTGCCCATCGTTTTCACTATTCCCAGTAGATTGCGGGCACTGTTTCTTGTGCCAAAGGAGGGAACCGGGGCCGCCATAATCCATGCCGCCGTGAAGCGTATGCTCAGTTGAACGAAACACGCGGTCTTGGCGAAGACGCGGCTCGCAAGTAATTACGTCATGCAACTCGCTCGTACTCACCCACTGCGGCCGCGTCGGCCCCTCAAAAGAGTAAGCAAGAAACCGATGCGGCAGAAATGCAGGAGCAGGCCAGGAATGGAGCAAAATGACTACAAGCGTTTTGGCAGCCAGCGGCGGCATTAAACAAGTGATCTGCATCAATTGGGGAACAAAGTATGGAGCGCCGTTCATAAACAGGCTTTACTCGATGGTGGCTCGCAACATTACGCCGCCGTTTACCTTCACTTGCTTTACCGACAACCGTGCAGGTTTGAACCCAGAAATACTTTGCGAAGACCTGCCGCCACTCGGCGTGGAGAACATGCCGATAAATACCAGAGGCATCTGGCCGAAGGCTCGACTCTGGGGGGCAACGTTGGGAAAGCTGAGAGGTCCAGTTCTTTTTCTCGATCTGGATCTCGTGATTGTTTCCTCCCTCGACGGCTTTTTTGACGTTGGTGAGGCCGATGACATCGTCATGGCGAGAAATCAAACGACACCCTTCGAGCGCCTCGGGCAAACGTCGCTCTTCCGCTTTCCCGTTGGGAAACTCGTGCCGCTGCAGGAAAAGTTTCGATCCGACCCGCAGGGTGTGGCCGACGAGTACCATTACGAGCAACGTTTCGTAAGCCGCAACGCACCGGGAGGCATAACATTCTTTCCACGAAAATGGGTTCTCCATTTTCGCCAGGACTGCCGTTGGCCATTCCCACTCAACTATTTTCTTGCCCCGCGTCTGCCGAGCGATGCGCGTGTCATTATTTTCCCGCGTGGTCTGCATCCACAGCACGCGATCGATGGGCGATATGGAACCAAGGCTCCGCACAAGACGGCGTTCAAACACATCGCGGGCGTCTTCGATGCGAAGCAAAGGAAGAACAAAGGCGCGCTGCAGTACCTGCGACACTATATTCTTCCAACGCCTTGGGTGGCCGAGCACTGGCGCGAATAAGAGTGCGGCCGCACGACAGCGCCGTGCGTCTTTTCAGACGCGGAAAGCACGCTGCAGCAGTGTCCTACGAGCGGTTGAGCTGCGAACGGATTACCGAGGCGATGCGGCGCGTTTCGTCGAGTGGCTCGTAGCTGTAGGGTTCAATCCTGCCTTCGAACGGCCGCGTGAGATGCAGAGTTTCGTGAAGGTCCCGGTGATAACGCTCGAACTTGTCCAGCCGCAGACCCTCGACGGGGGTTAAGTCAAGCGTAAAGACCGGCTTGCCGGTGGCCAGAGCCTCGCAGGGCATTGTGATCGAGTCCTTTGCGATCAGGAACGCGTCGGCGGCGGCCATGTATTCGAGATAGGGGTTCTCGCTTCGTCTGTCCCACACGGCGATGCTCTCGCTGTTGAGTGCCGAGAGGGCCTCTTGGGTGTGGTCTTCAGATCTGCGTGAGACCGACACAACGATGCGCCAGCCCTCTTTCTCCAATTGCTCGATGGCGCTCCTTATGTTCTGGTGGGTTCTGTCGTCGTAAACATAGGCGCCATTCGAGCCGCCTACGAAGACGGCGGCTATTGGGCGCCCGTCCGGCGAGAATCGTCTGCGCGCAGCATCCCTAAGGGGTGCCAGCCGCGCCGAGGTAATCTGATGCGGTACTCCGACCATTGAATGATAGTTCGACCGCCCGTTCAGTTCGTCGACCCAATCGTGACGAGAGACGAAAACGAGATCATATCCCTCGATGCGCGGCCGCTGGAGGTGCACGGTCAGAGGTTTGCCGGCATAGGCCGCTTTAATGTCAAGGACGGCCGGTTCAGCCCGAAAACCGCAGGAGATCACGAGCTCGGGGCGCTGTTCCTTCTTGCGAAAGAGTTTGGGTTCGAACAGCTTCCTTAAGCCGCGGCTGCGACTGATCAACTTGATCACCGGCTCATGGTGAAACTCTTTTCCAACGCCAAGGCACTGCGTAAGCGTTCCAGCCTTGCTTTCTGCCACCGCCCACACGCAGCTCTTGTCCGGCGTTTTCATCGGTTTGTCGTCGTTGTCTTGCAAAACTAAACTCCGCACTGACCCCTATTCTGTGTGCCTTGAGCTGGCTTAGAATCTCTGGCCGAGATCGATCCGATTTTCGTCGATGAAGTCGAGCATGCTACGGTCTTCGACCACGTTGGTTTCGATATACTTGATGGTGGCGCCGACCTTGTTTCGGTACTTCTCTGCTGATCCATCGAAAGACCAGCCTCTGTCTGTCTTTTCCTTCAGCTCTTCGATCGACTTCGCGTAGTAGTGATTGAGCTGTATGAACTCAGCGGAGTAAAATTCGGCAGCCTTTCGCTTTTTCTTTGGCACCACTTTCCCCGCATCATTTGCGGTTCTGTCGCCGTGGGAGCGTGTTTGAAAGTGGTGCACACCCACTTTTGTGACCTCGACCGGATCGATAATGCATTTGAAATTACTCGCGTCGAGGTTCTGCTGCATTGGATCGGAGACCCGCATTTTGTAATTGAGGCATACAGGCCCTGCTGGTCGCGAGACATGACCGCTATGGCCGAACATGTGCCAGGGCAAAGAAATATTCGGAAATCCACCTGCTCCTCGCAGGGCCTCCTCTAACGTCCGCCCTTTCTTGGGAAGCAAGAATTCATCGACGTCGATGAATGCCATACGATCGTACCTGCCGCCAAAGTTTAGGATCGCATGGGCGAAGGCAATCGTCTGACCGTTCAAAAACTCACCACTTCTCTCATCCCGCATACGCATTTTCCAAGGGACGACAGTCAATTCCTGGGGCTTCAACGTCCGCTGAAGCACATCGAGCGTGCCATCAGTCGAGCCGTCATCATAGATGTGAAAATGTCGAACACCGACCGCTTGGTGAAAACGCACCCACTCCTCGATGTAGCTAGCTTCATTTTTCACGCAGGCGACAATCGCAATGCCGTGTCGGCTCAACTCTGCTGCCGGAGGCGTGACAGCAAGTTCTCTCGTAAGATGCCGCTTAGCCTTCAGTCCAAACATCTACGCCCCTTGGTTGCTAAACATGAAGTCGGCTCCTTATTCTTCGCAGCTTAAAGCCGGCGCAGAAGGATGGGGACTTTCAGGGCCCTTGAACAAGCATTTTCCCGACTTATCAAGCGTGCCTGCTTTGATTTGGAATGCATCACCCTTTATAGAGGGAGCGAGGCGAACTTGGAATTCAAGCCTCGGTAGTCTGGAGAAGTCGCGCGCTGAAAGCACGCTAAGGTTGGGATGAGTGTGCATGGACTTTCCCGCTTCCGGAACGACGGAGAAGTTGACGACGACGGAACAATGGCGTGCTCTGTTTTCCGCTTTCTCACACATCATCCTTGTCGCCAACAGCGACCAGGTTAACGTCAGGGAACTTCAGGCCGAATATCCGCGGACGGCGCTCTTTGTATTCTTCAACAAGGTCTACAAGGTTCTTGATGAACAATTTTCCGGCCGCTCTCTGCTGATATCACGCGCCCAGCCGAGAGGCGCCAACATTGTCTACCGACAGGAGGTCGCCGACGTCGTCAAGCTGTTCGCGCCCCGGGAGTTCCTGGGCATCATGAACATCCGCCTGGCGGTGAGCGAGAGATTGAACACAAGCTCGGACTATTTAGGGACGCCTACGGGGCACTTGGATTTGACGGGCTTTTGCGCGGACTTTTATCCGCAGGATAAAGTCCCCACGAGCGGCTTCGCCTTAGCCCTGTGGCTGGTGGACCAGGCGCTTCCGGCCGAGATCGTTCTGGCGGGGTTCTCGGCAAAGCGCAGCGAAACGTGGCGCGTGGTGGCTGTTCATGACTGGACTTTCGAGCAAGTGTTCCTGCGCCTCTTTGCAAGGGTGGGCAAGCTGACGATGCATGGTGATATCGCGACAAACAGTTACACATCGCTTGCTTCGCGTTTCCCTGAGTTGCCCGCCGCGGAAATCTCCTCGACGATCGCTGAAGTCTTGTCATCGCGACTGAGCCAGACCGATGCGCAAGTCGACAAGTTGATTTCCCTAACAAGCGTATTGCGGTCCATTGACAAATTTTTACGTCGGCTGAAGCCGAAGTTTCTAAGGAAAACGAAGGCGTAGTAGCATCAAACTTCCGAGTACCGAGTACTGGTGAGGACAAATGGGGTCATGGATCTCCGACGCGCGCAAGCGCGTGTACCGAAATCTGAAGTACCGTATAATGCGCCCGGACCCGCCGGCTGCCCCTTTTGGGTTCAATAGCCCAGTCGTGGTCGTCGGATCCGCTCCTATATCTCATAAGCCGGCCGGATTGGACGCGAGCTTCAGGATCATTACCGTGAATGGCTCCCAATCGGTCATCAGCAAGTGGGGCGTCGATGCGCCCGATATCACGATGATGATGTTCAACCAGGTCGAAGGAACCACTCCGAACGCGGTTGAAGTCAGGCGCGTATTAACGGGACAGCGCACCGGGACGCTCTATGTATTTCTCTGGCGAAAGGACGACCGCGCGCGGCTGGAGGAAGGTTTACGGGCGTTCGACTACAAGTACGACCGGCTGGAAATCGTTGATCGATACGAGCGGATGGCGTTGCTGGACCGCGTGGCCAATTTGCGTTCCCTTGAGATGGACGCAGATTCTAAATGCTCTAATGGAATGAACGCGGTTCTCTTTGCCCTTTATAACGGAGCTCCCGCCGTCATCATTACTGGAATAAACCCGAGCTCAACGGGTCATGTCTACAATTCAGCGGGTTTGACACGACTTCATGTCCACATGGATAAAGTACTCGTTTCCAAGCTGATTAGTGAGGGTCGTCCGATCTTCACGGCGGATCCGCCGGTTTCGGAAGAGCTCGGCATTCCATTGTGGACCGGCCCAAGTCGCTGAATTTCTTGATACTCGCGCTGTTGCCATATTGGCCTGCTCAACGCCTGCGATAGAGAAGTCAATGGGTAATCGTCCATTTTCCCGTTCTTGCATCAAGATCGCCCTTCGTCTGCTTTTAGGACGTTCCAGGGCGCATGTGCAGGACTGGTTTCCCGGCCTCAAGCTCGAGCGTGCGACTGCAGATCGAAATGGTATGATCCAGTATCGGGGCAAGTTGGTGGGATATCTCACTAGCCCCTCGCGCGCCTTGAAGGCAATACCATCGAGGGTGATTATCGTCGGCTCTGGTCCTTCGATCAGGCAATGCGATCTCACCCGCGCGGATGAATCTTCCTGCCTTCTCTTGAACGGCGCGTTGCATCTTTTTCCCGGCGTAATAGCAAAGCCATTGGCGGTGGCAATTGAAGACGAGCGGTTTATCTGGAGGCACTTCGATCTCGTGAAGCGGATCCCCGCCGGATGCGTGTGTCTCTTCTCGGTGAGCGTCATAAGGGCGATCTGTGAGCTGGACAGCACATGGTTGCGAGACAAAACTATCGTATTGATCGATAACTTTAGAAAGCCCTATGGGCTGCCACGCCGAGACACCGTGGAACTGCGCAAGCTGCCCCATGTGAGGCTGAGCGAGGACGGCGACATCGGCCTTTCTGAAGACCCTTCTGCCGGCATCTTCCAAGCAGGCTCAGTGGCCGTTTCCGCTGCACAGTTTGCCGTCTTCTGGAGGCCCCGCTCGATCGGGTTCGTGGGCATCGATCTCAGTAATGCAGATGAGCCCAGGTACTACGAAACAACCGATAAAGCCTATTCGGGAATCGTCGCGGCCCAAAAGCGGATTGTCGACCACCTGGTAATGGCTCGGAGCATAGCCGCAGAAAACGGCATCGAGATCGTAAATTACTCGCCTGTCTCGGCCCTTGTCGGGATGGGGTTTGGCTACGACGCCACCTTTGCCAAAACTGAGTGACGTTCTAGAGCAATTTCAGGAAAAGAGTGACGGTTCTCCATCCGGAATTGCGGCATTTCAAAGAGCTAGACCATTTCACTGCTTCAATGAAATGATCTAGCTGGATGGGGCACCGAAGGTGCATTGGAGCACCGGGCCGTGAAGCGGCCAGGAGGTCGCCACCGCGCTTATGAGAATGGCTTGTGGTATCGAGCGATTAAGCCGAGCGCTGCGTTACATGGAGAACGCGATCACGTGCAGCGAACCACTCCTCGGCGTAGTCATCGTTCTTATATTCATCGAAGTAAGGGCCGCCATCTGTGAAATGGACAAGCTTTGCATCCGGCGAATATTCGTACTCGTTGACGAGCCAGTTCCAGCTCGCTGGCAGCTCGCCGATGAGGTCGTCGGAATCCAGCCATTTGAACTGATGCAACTCTAGCCCGGTAGCAGTATTGACGTAATGCGGATCCAGCTTTCTACACTTGGCATTGTTGAACAGGATCACGCTCGACCAGTTCTTCTTTTCGTACTTGGTTTGGACTTGCCCCAGGAACTTCGTTTCGGTTTTCGGAACGTAGTTGTGTTTTACGCACATCGCCGCGTGGCGATCGTCTCTCAGCTCCCACAACTGGGCGATGTCAGTTCGCATCAGCATGTCGCAGTCGACGAACAGCGACCAACCCTCGTAGCCGCTCAGATAAGGCACAAGGAATCGCGAAAAGGAAAATTCGGTAGATTGGAGAGGATTCCGCTCGCGCGTAAAAATCCTCTCGACGTTGTTCAAGGATATCGGCGTGAACGAGACCGGGATGGAGCTCTTTTCCAGAATACTTTGGCAAAGAACATGATAGGCAACGACTTCTTTGCTATCAAAGCCGATGTAAATATGAGCACTTTGCGTCATCACACCTCCGATTATAGGTAGGCTTCAAAACGTCCTGGGCCTGGCTTGTTCCTCTTGGCGGCGAAAAAACTTGACTGACTTTTGATCTGCGTCTCAACGCGATGCTTGGTTTAACCAAAAAAGGCGTCGCCGTGAAGCCATGCCCATCAGAATGGCCGACTCGAAGCCGACGATCCGTCTCGGTTCCTTACAACGCCGGCGCCCGGGCGACGTCTACATTCTACGTTTGGGCGGACTTCCGCTGAAGTCGGTCCGGACCGATCGAACCGCACAGGTTGCCGGTGATGTCGCCTCTCTCACGAACGAAAGGAAGGCCGATATGCTCAGAGAGTTCCAACTCGGTCGTGAAGACATTTCCTCGATCTCTCAAACGCGTCAGAACGAAGGTGTCTTCGGCGATCTGCCGCCGAATTTTCCCCTTGTCGTCGTAAGAATGGCCCATCTTGGTGACCGAGAACCCAGCGAGGGTCGCAGATGGTACGCCCATGAAAAGTGCGTAGCAGAGGGCGGCAACTCCGTTCGTCACCTTGCCGACCTCTCCAATATCGGAGGGAAGCCCGCCGCTCACGACGTCGACGATCGCCTCGCGCTCAGCTTTGGTGGCGCGCATCAGGCTCTTGTAACGCACGTGCGGCTTTGCCAGAAGTTTCAGGTACATCACCCAAAGAGGCTTCGTATGGAGCCAGAGAAGACCTCGCGTCCGTACATATGGATGCTCTTCCCACGATTTCTTCCGCTTTCGGAACGTTAAATCGGCGGGCGGGAGACCTAGTGCGTTGGCCGTCTTGCCTGAGTTATTGATGTCGACGCGTGCGCAATGTCCGATCAGGTCCGGTGGGATCGTGGGGGACGGCGCTGAGCCGAGTATCAACCAAGGCTTGTCCAGAATGCCAAGTCGTGAGAGCCAGCGACGGTGCTTTTCTCGCAATGTTTCGAGCGCATCAGGTTCAATCGTCATCGCGAATCCATTGACCAAGCAGCGAGGCGAGATTTACTTAGCGGTTGCAATTTATTTCTCGCACAAGCTCGGCTACGTGTCCATTCGCCGCTGAGGTCATCGTCTTCGGGCGGTGCGATTTCTCGATTCCTCTGTGGTCAAGCGCCAGAAAGCGTGGAAACGCTCTCAAAACGCAATTTGGCCATCTTGATTTGATTTCGAGGGTTTCAACGCCGGTCAACACTCGGCGCAGTCTCGAAGATACCTGGCCGAGCGGATGGTTGCGAGCCGGTATCCCCAGTAGCGCACCGTATTATTCTAAGGTGAACGCAAATACCGCTCTGGCTTTCGGCGGTGGGTCACGGAAATGGGGAGCAGCGTGGCAGTAACCCGCCAAGACTTCGAATATCGGCCGGACCTGGACGGTTTGCGAGCCTTGGCGATCTTGCCCGTGCTCCTCTTTCACGCAGGCTTCAGGTCGTTCTCAGGAGGATTCATCGGGGTTGACGTTTTCTTTGTCCTGTCCGGCTTTTTCATGGCCAGGATTATCCTGACCGAGCTCGAGCGCGGCAGCTTCAGTTTTGGGGCGTTCTACGTTCGGCGGATGAGACGCATCTTCCCGGCTCTGTTCTCGATGATCGCTGTTTCGACCGTGGCGGCGTGGCTTTTGCTCATGCCGCAAGAGTTCCGTTACTTCGGCGATAGTGTCCAGGCCGCTGCCTTGTTCATGTCGAACATTCTGTTCCGTAGCGAAAGCGGTTATTTTGATGTCGCCGCAGAGATGAAGCCATTGCTTCATACCTGGTCTCTGTCCGTGGAAGAGCAGTTCTATCTGATTTTTCCCGTCGCGGTTTTTCTTTGCTACAAATTCGCGCGCAGGCACATTCTCGCGATCGTGTTGGCGGTGGCACTCCTGTCCTTCGGCGCAGGCGCCTGGGGGGTCGCTCACGCTCCGGAGAAAGCATTCTACTTGCTTCATTTTCGCGTTTGGGAGTTGCTGACCGGAGCCCTTGTTGCCATTGCTCCGCGACCGACCTATCCACGCCGCGGGTCACAGGCATTGGCGGCACTCGGATTGCTCGCAGTTTTCCTGGCCGTCTTTACCTATTCTCCTGACACGCCCTTTCCCGGCCCCTATGCCGCAGCGCCCTGCCTCGGTACGGCCCTTGTGATCCACGCGCAATGTCGAGACGGGTTGATCGCGCGCTTTCTAAGCAATTCCGTTTCCGTCTTCATCGGGCGCATTTCATATTCCCTCTACCTCTGGCATTGGCCGTTAATTGTGTTCTTGCGTTATGGCCTTGGCCATGAGCTGACAACCGGGTGGGCGCTGGCCGCCGTGGCGATGTCCTTCGCGCTAGCCTATGTTTCGTGGAGGGTCGTCGAGCAGCCTGCGCGCTATGGCGGACTGGTCTCGTCGCGCGGCGCGGTCGTCGGCTTGAGCAGCGCTGCGATTTTTTCGGCGGTCGCATTCGGAGGCATCGTCAACGGTCTGCAAGGCATTCCCCAAAGGTTGCCCGAAGACGCCCGCGCGCTTTACCAAGCAACCTATGATGAGAGCCGATTCTCCTCGGAGCGGTGTTTCGCCGATTCAAATGGAGAAGGTCTGACACCGGCTCAGATAAGGAGAGGGAATCTTTGTCGGGTGGGCGTCGAGACTGCAAGCGAGCCGCAGTTCCTTATATGGGGAGATTCTCATGCCGCGGCCATCGCTCCTGCGATCGACGTTGCAGCTCGTCAAATGGGCATGTCGGGCATGTTCGTGGGGCGCGGATCGTGCCCGCCTTTGCCAGATACCGAATTCGGCCGTCCGGCAGCCGTTAAGCGGTGTAGCGAGCACAATTCCGCGGTAATGTCGCTGATCGCGCAGAAGAGGTTCGCCTTTGTTTTCATGGCTGGCTATTGGCCGAAGTATGTTCACCGGGCAGAACTTCCGGGTGAGGGCGTCTTTTTTGATCCTCGTGTCGAACCCGCCCGGACAGATTGGTCCGCGCCGGTCAAGGCCGGGCTCAACACGACGTTGACCAAGCTCGCTCGGGAGGGAACAAAGGCGGTTCTGGTGATGGATGTGCCAGAGATGGGACACGAAGTCCCCGAAGCCCTCGCACGAGCCGTTGTTTCGGGGCGCCCGCTCGACATAGCTCCTCCTCTTGAATACACGAAGATGCGGCAAGCGCTGGCTCGGCGGGTTTTGAACGAAGCGGCAAAATCCAGCGGAGCTTTAGTCGTGGATCCAATGAGCGTGATCTGCGACGCCTCGAAGTGTCATGCTATGCGTAACGGCACTGTTCTCTACAGGGACGGAGATCACCTGTCAGCGAAAGGTGCGGAAAGTCTCTCAGGACTCTTCCGTCCCGTGCTGAACACAGTGCGACATGGTGCACAATCTTTGATTTCTGAACCGAGATCTTGATCGTCCTTCCTCAAAGAACGAGCTGAAATGGTACTCGTGTGCGTGTTTGTCGTCCGATAGTCGACGAATGGGGGCCCGTCTCGGTCATCTAAGGGCTGATTGCACCCATCAAGACTGCGAGTTTAAATTGCAAACGATAAACGCTGCTGTTAATCTACCAGCAGAAGTGCAATCACCGGGGACGGAAGTTTGCATATCGACGATGACCGGCTGCGGGTCGCGACCCTCGAGTTTCTGGTAAGAGTCCTTGTAACCAGTAAGGTCAGGGACAACTCTTTTGCTGACCTGAAGCATGACGTTCTCAGTGCACTTGAACGCATGCCGCTGCAATCCGCTTCCAGTGAAGTTGAGCGGGCCGAGGTCAGAGCAAGGATGCATGCCGAGGCTGATGCAATTCTGAGCTGGGCAGAGCATGGTCCGACGACCACGATTTCACCGATTGAGGGTAGGCCATTGTCGGGGTCGCACTATCGCCAGTGGCGCTAGTTCGTATTGCTGCTGCAGCCCGAAATTTCCGAACACTCTCTCAGAGAACTGATACTGGTTCTGAAGAATGATCACTGCCGATCCCAGCTCGCACGAAGCTAATGGGATGCGAGTGCTGCCGCTCGAATCTTGGAGCCGCCGGCGGATCTCGCGGAGCAGTGCTCGCCTATGAGCAGTAAATTCATCAACAGCTTGCCGATTTTTCCCGCAGACGCTCGTCATTCCAAAGAACGACAGGTTGGCTTGACTAGGAAAAATGCACTTGAAGACTGCAGTTCTCATCAACGACACATCCACGAAAGCCCATCTGGGATGTCGCGTTGTTGTCAGTCAGATAGCCCGATTGGCGGCATCGGCAGGCATCCGGATCTCCGCATCCGCCTCGGTTCATACCGACTGGCGAGAGCATCAAGGCCTGATTGCCACGATGCGCGCTGCGGATATTGTAATCGTCAATGGCGAGGGAACTCTTCACGATGCCAGCAGGCAGGCCAAGGCTCTGGCTGAAGTCGGACCATTCTGTCGTGATGCCGGTGTACCAAGCGTTCTTATAAACAGCGTCTTTGACCGAAACGGCAGCGATATTGCAACCGCCTGCCAGGCTTTCGATAGGGTCTATGTCAGGGAGTCTATTAGCGCGCAGGAAGCGCGAGAGACCGGCCTGAGAGTTGAAGTCGTTCCAGACCTCACGTTGTCGAGTGAAGTCATGCGTGTTTTCCAATCGGCGCCGAGGGGGGCCAAGATAGTCGTCACTGACAATGCAAACCGGGTCGTCGGACAACGTGCGCTGGAAGAAGCCCTGTTGAGGGAGAACGTCTCCTTTCTTCACCTCGAAACATCGGAACCTAACAATCCGTTTATGGCGAATGCGCTATCACCGGAATTCGTATTTATCAGCACGGGACGCGTAGCCCGGCCGCCTCCTCCTCTTCCAAGAAAGATCACAGCATTTCGAATATTAAAAAAATCGTTGTTTAAACCGCAGATGCTCAGACGCATGAAGATGATTCACGAGTTGAACAAGCCTCTTTCGTCCGCGCAGATACTTTCGCGGATTGCCACTTCGAGAGCTGTCGTAGCTGGACGCTTCCACGCGGTGTGCATGTCGATGCTGTCAGATACGCCCTTTGCTGCAATGTCATCGAATACGTCCAAAATGAAAGGCTTGTTGACTGATGCCGGAGTTGCACGGTTCCTGACCGACGATCCGAAAGCAGCCTTTCGTGCGGTAGAGGACTGGAAGGAAGCCGACAATTTTGCTGTTGCAGCTTACGTTCAGAAGGCAAGGCGAGACGCGAAAGCGATGTTCGATGATATTGCAAGCCTGACGTAATCATCGCACTCAAGGTGTCGACAGTGCGAGTGCCCGCCACCAGATCCTCGACGCAGATGCCGGTCTGCTTCTTGGGATCCAGGATTCAATAATAGGAGCGCCCCTTTCGCTGGCCCGTGCCAAGCGACTTTGGTGTTGCAGCTAAGGAACGCCGCTTGCGAGGGCTGAGCAATGGGCTCCGCTAAGACTCGCCAAAACTGCTGTGTGGCACTATAGAGACCCAGGGCAGTGCCAGTGCACAGGACGCCATGGATGGTAGCAGGGACGGCTTTTTGAACGTCAAGGATCGAAAACAGCGCGAGGTCGATTCCGAAACGACCACTGGGGTCCTAAAGCGCGTCATTACCGAAAACGGCCGCGACCATATCCGCGGCTACGCCTTTGCCGTTGCCTGCCTGATGGTCGTGGCTGCGACGACGGGCTTTATCGCCTGGATCAGCGAAACTGTGGTCAACGAAGCTTTCGCCAACAGGCGCGGCGACACGGTTCTTCTTATCTGCTTTTCGATTTTTGCTGCTTTCGTGCTGAGAGGCTTGGCGACTTATGGACAAGCCGTCACTTTATCAAAAATCGGCAACAGTATTGTCGCACGCTACAAGCGCCGGCTTTATGTGCATCTAATGGCGCTGAGCGTTGGCTATTTTCAGGAGAAGCGCTCGGCACAGCTCACCGCCAAGATCAACCAGAATGTCGCCGGCATCCGCGACGTGCTCAACATGACAGTCACGTCGATCGCTCGCGATCTCCTGACTTTGATCGGTCTCGTCGCCGTCATGGTCAGCAAGGACTGGCTGTTGTCGCTTATCATCTTTCTCGTGGCCCCACCGTTGCTGCTCGGGCTTCGCTACCTTTCCAGGCGGCTGCGTCTGGCGACGCGCGAAGCAGTCGAGGCCAACAGCAGCGTGCTAGGCGCGGTGCAGGAAACCATTCAAGGCATTTCCATCGTCAAAGCCTTCACGATGGAAGATGAGTTGCGCCGCAAGGTCGAGGGGATCATCGGACGCGCGGAAAGCCGCGCCAACCGCATCGCACGCTTGAGCGAGCGGACGGCGCCATTGACGGAGACCTTCGCAGGGCTGGCGATCTCGAGCGTGCTGGCCTATGCCGCTCTCCGCACGATCTACGGCAACGTGCCCCCGGGTGCCTTGTTTGCCTTTGTAACCGCACTTCTCATGGCCTACGATCCGGCCCGGCGCTTAGCTCGCCTACAGCTGTCGCTGGAGCGCGCTGCTGTCAACGCCCGCATGCTTTATGAAATTCTGGACACGGTTCCGCATCAGCGAGACCTGCCGGGCGCCACGGAGCTGACCTTCAGCGAAGCGACCGTCGAGTTTCGCGACGTGCGGTTCTCCTATGGCGATGGCGAGGAGATCCTAAGGGGGGTCAGCTTCCGTGCGGAGGGTGGCAAGACGACCGCGCTCGTTGGTCCATCCGGCGCAGGCAAGTCGACGATCATCAGCCTCATTCCGCGCTTCTACGATCCGCAGTCGGGCGCGATCGTGATCGACGGGCAAGACGTAGCAACCGTTACCAAGCAGTCTCTGCGCAGCGGACTCGCCTATGTCTCGCAACAGGCTTACCTCTTCGAAGGTTCAATCCGCGACAACATCCGCTACGGCCGACCGGAAGCGACGGATGCGGAAGTCGAAGAAGCGGCGCGGCTTGCCCATGCGCATGATTTCATCCTAGCGCAGCCACAGGGCTACGATACGCCCGTCGGCGAACAGGGCATGACCCTTTCCGGCGGCCAGCGCCAGCGCCTCTCGATCGCCCGTGCGCTCCTACGCAACGCGCCAATCCTGCTCCTGGACGAGGCCACCTCGGCCCTTGATACCGAATCGGAAGCGGCTGTCCAGAAGGCACTCGATCAAGCGATGAGCGGCCGCACTGTCATCGTCATCGCCCACCGGCTCTCCACCGTCGTTAATGCTGACAAGATCGTCGTGATGAAGGAGGGCATGGTCGTTGAGGAGGGGACGCACGAGGAACTTGCGCACCGTCCAGGCGGTCTTTACGCGCGCCTCCACAATCTACAAGGTAGTGTTTTGGAATTGACCGTGGGAATCGATGCCACTTAGCTCGTGCTAAACATTTCGCTGACGAGCGACGTCCGGGGCACGTATCTAAGCTTTTGATAAATAAGGATAGTGGCACGCCCAACGGGACTCGAACCCGTGTTTCCGCCGTGAAAGGGCGGCGTCCTAGACCGCTAGACGATGGGCGCCCAAGACGAGGTGGCTTATAGAGAAGCCTTTGGGTTCCCGCAAGTGATCAGCTGTCGCCAAATCGATTTTTCTTGCGGAAAAGTTCTTGAAAGTTTCCCGTCTGCTTCAGACAAGCATAAACGCGATGCGATTTCGCAGTCCTGAAGTATCTGGTAACTATATCGAAGAAGGAATGGCACGCCCAACGGGACTCGAACCCGTGTTTCCGCCGTGAAAGGGCGGCGTCCTAGACCGCTAGACGATGGGCGCCCAAGACGAGGTGGCTTATAGAGAGGCCTTTGGATTCCCGCAAGCGGCTAAATTCATTTTTCTCAAAAAAATGACAGCGCGTTCGAACGAGCCTTCTTCACGCTCGATCAGCGCTTTTGGCACCTCACTGTTCGGCAGCCGTCAGCCCTTGCGCCGGCGGCAGCGCCAGTTCCAGTCCCGCTCGGGACCGATATCGATGTGAACCGATTCCGTATGGCAATAGGTGCCGACGCCGCCGCGGCCCGGAATGCTGCGCAGGAAGCTCGCGAGTTCCCACTTGTTGACACCCTTGACCTGAATGTCGGCGGCTTCGCATCGCGTGTGGAGAGACTGGCGTTTCCGGTTGACCTTGATCGCCCTCAGTCCGGAGGTCACCATGACCTTCTGTCCGTAGTGCCGCTCGACCGTCTTCAACATTCCGAGAAGTTCCGGCTTGAAGCAGCCGGTTTCTACCCTCTCCGTCTGCAGAATGAGGCCGCTCGGTGCGAGACGGGCGAGACCGGATAGCGCTGCCGTTTCGACCGGTGCGTCCTCCTCGTCGGCGACGTGATCTTCATGCTCCATGCTGAAAAGCGGATTCATGTTGACGCCAGGCAACGAGGTGTAGGCGAGCGAGGCGACTTGCGGCTTGCTCGCATTGCTGGCCGTGATGGTCTTCTTTTCCGTCTGCCCGACAGTGCGTTCGCCGTCGGCGCGCGGCTTCTGTTTTCGCTTCGGCGCAAAGAGGCTCGCGAGCGTCCAGGTCTTGGCCGTTTGCTGTGTCTCGCTCTCTCTTTTCGCCGGATCGACAGGTTGACCGGAATTCGCTTTCTGAAGCGTCGCTGGATCCACGGAGGCAACTTCTACCGGCTGCAGTTCGACCGGCATTTTACCGGACAATGCCGCTTGTGCGCTGAGCGGCAGCGGAACGACGAGCGGAAGGTCGTTTCCGGCCGCTGTTGCGCTCGCAGCCGTGTCTGCGACGGTCTGCGCCGCCGCTGGCGTCTCGTTGCTGGCGCCCTGTTGCGACGGAGCGGGAGGCTCGACAGTGGTTTGCCCGTTGCTGAAGAGGCTGTTGTTTGTCGCGTTCACCGCTGTTGGTTGCGGCAGGATGGAGTTGCCGGGCGCTGCGCCCGCCGCCTGGTTGGCATCCGTTTGGCCATCAGCCGTGGTCGTAGGTGTTTGCCCATAAATGCTGGACGAGGTGGCGCGCAGGCCGGTGCTCTGCATCGTCAGCGACTGCTGTGGCGCCGCTGGATCTGCCTGGGCAGCAACGCCCGCGGCTTGCGGCGCAGCAAGTCCGGAGTTGTTCGCGACTTGCTCCTCGCCGGCACTGCCTTCGGTCTCAGATGGTGTCGCCGATTGTTGCGGCTTCAGGGAAGCGGCCTCGTCGCCAGTCGACGACATGCAAGCTGCCAATGCAAACAATGATACGGATAATGCGGCCGCGCGTCCGAACATCCCGAACGCGCATTTCCCCTCCAGATGTTGCAACGTCTTATCCCCGCTCTCCGTGCACGTCGGAGGCTTTCGCCATCACGCATGCATTAAGTCTCAGTTCCGAAACATCGCTCCAGAACAAACAACTCATTTTCCTCGCGGTGAGCAAAAGCCACACCACGGGAAAGGTCAGGCCAAGTAAAGGGCTTTGACGCCGCAATTGATTGCGAAGCAGAGCCCCGTTTCAACGTCTGGTGCGCAAAGTTAATGAACATCGCGCAATTTGTAAACCTGCACTAACCTTTTTGTGCCTTGACAATAGATATGCAAAGGCCCGGCATCCTGTCCGGGCCCAAGATCATTCGTCGATGTTCTGATCTTTGGCGCTTCGCCTTGGCTGCCGTGCCAGACGGACCGAGCCGACGGCACGGTTTGACGCTAGTCAGCCCAAATTGCGCGGAGCTTACCAGCTGCCCGTATTGGCCATCGAAGCCCAGGGCTCCTGCGCGGGCAGATGCTCGCCCTTCTGGAGGATCTCGATCGAAATTCCGTCCGGTGAGCGGACAAAAGCCATGTGCCCGTCGCGCGGAGGACGATTGATGGTCACGCCATTGTCCATCAGGTGCTTGCAGAAGCCGTAGATGTCGTCCACTTCATAGGCGAGATGGCCGAAGTTGCGGCCGCCGGTGTAGTCCTCCGTGTCCCAGTTATAGGTGAGTTCGACGCACGGGGAGCCTCCGTCCTTGGCCTGGTCGAGGTCGCCAGGCGCGGCAAGAAAGACCAGCGTGAATCGGCCTTTTTCGTTTTCGTACCGGCGGATTTCCTTGAGGCCGAAGAGCGTGCAGTAGAAGTGAAGAGCCTTGTCCAGGTCCTTTACACGAACCATCGTGTGCAGATAGCGCATTGGGTTGTCCCTGTTTCTGAGAATATGGCGTATACTTAGCCTGCAGCAAGCCAGAGGCAAGGCTGCGTCCCCATAAATGACCCCGGCCAAAATATGTCGAGGGACTTGCGCATGCGCGGCGGGACGATGTTATTCTGGTTAATAAGAATCAGTTAACCGTATCAAGAGTTGCGCGTAAACGAGGGGCTGGGAGAATGGCGGATAGAACATCTTCGAAAGACGTCATCCACAATGACGACTTTGGCAATGACGCCCTTGACCTCATCGAAATTACAGGCGTTATCAAGTGGTTCGACGTTGCGAAGGGCTTCGGCTTCATTGTGCCCGACAACGGAATGCAGGACGTATTGCTCCACGTTACTTGCCTGCGGCGCGACGGCTATCAGACCGTTCTCGAGGGCGCGCGTGTCGTCGCCCTTGTTCAGAAACGGGACCGCGGATACCAGGCTTTCCGCATTCTTTCCATGGACCAGTCGACCGCCGTCCATCCTTCGCAGCTCCCGCCGGTCAGAACGCATGTTCAGGTCACGCCGACCAGCGGCTTGGAGCGTGTGCTCGTCAAGTGGTTCAACCGGACCAAAGGTTTTGGCTTTCTGACACGGGGCGAGGGGACCGAAGACATCTTCGTGCACATGGAAACGCTGCGCCGTTTCGGGCTCACGGAACTGCGGCCCGGGCAAGTGGTGCTGGTTCGCTTCGGCGACGGCGAAAAGGGTCTTATGGCTGCGGAGATTCATCCCGACGGCCCGACGCCAACCAACCGGTCGCACTGATGGTTTCGTCTCTCCGCGTATTTGCAAGAAGCGCCGTCACGGCGCTTTTTTTGTTGTCGCTATTCGTTTCCGCGGTGTTCGCCGACGTTTCCTTTGGGCGCGACAAGCTCCGTCTTTTGACAGGCGCGGGCGCCCATGATCTGACGGTCGAACTCGCGGTCGATCCGGGCCAGCGCGAACAGGGGCTCATGTACCGTCGCCAGATGGCACCGGATCATGGCATGCTGTTCGATTTTGGCGAGACGCGCCGGGTGATGATGTGGATGAAAAACACCTACCTGCCGCTCGATATGCTCTTTGTTGCGCGCGATGGAACGGTTCGCACGATTCATGAAAATGCGGTGCCGTTGTCCGAAACGATCATCGATTCCGGTGAGCCGGTGGCGTTTGTGCTCGAGCTCAACGCCGGTACAGTGAAACGACTCGGCATAAAGCCGGGCGACCGCCTCGAGGGTTCCCTGATCCCGGCCGCAAACTGAGCGCGCCGGGTCTGCCGCGCCATTCCGCCGGGCGCAAAATTCATGTTGCAGGCACGAGGCGAAGCGTGTATCTCCGGGCCTCGTTGGTGCGGAGTGTAGCGCAGTCTGGTAGCGCATCTGGTTTGGGACCAGAGGGTCGGGAGTTCGAATCTCTCCACTCCGACCATCTAACTAGCGAAAATCATTGATATTTCAGCGCTTGTTCAGCGACGCGAATCTTGCCTTGTGGGTGCAAGGAGCTTCCTCGTGGCCCGCTTTCGCTGTTCGTAGCCAACCGATTCGCCGCACGGGGCAGCGCATTTTCAACGGGACGCGGCACGCTGTCGGAAAAGCTTCATTTTCCCATCATCGGTCATTCCGTTTTACGTCAATCTGCGCTAAGGGAAGACGCACGGCAGGGCCAAGGCCGGCTGTGCTGCTGCACAATTCCTTAATCGGTGTCGATCTAAACTCGGGAATCATGCAGCAAGTAGACGTGTTTCAGCGATCGCTGGCGTGTGAAAGCCGCGGCGCTGCGATGGAATAAACGGGAGCCGTTCGAAACTATGTCCGCGAAGATCTATCGTCCCGCAAAGACGGCCATGCAATCCGGCAAGGCCAAGACGCATCTGTGGGTGTTGGAGTTCGATCAGGAAAAGCCGCGTACCATTGATCCGATCATGGGATACACAAGCTCTGGCGACATGCGCCAACAACTGCGGCTCACCTTCGAAAGCGCGGAACAGGCAATCGCCTACGCTGAACGCAATGGCATCGACTACCGCGTGATCGCGCCGAAGGATTCGACGCGCAAGAATGTATCCTATTCGGACAATTTCCGTTTCAACCGGATGCAGCCCTGGACCCATTAACGTTCCTGGCAAGTCCGCAAGAGGGCAACGCCCAACGGCCCCTTAGCTCAGCTGGATAGAGCACCTGCCTTCTAAGCAGGTTGTCGCAGGTTCGAGTCCTGCAGGGGTCGCCATCTATCTTATTGATTTGACAGGAAAATCGCTGAGCAATGTGGGGTGCGGCGCAGTCCACGTTGGACAGCCGTGGGCGCCACTGCATGGTTCCTTAGATCGGAATCGATCTAAGGACAAAACGATGCAATAATTCAAAGCGCTACGGCGCGCCCGATTGGACGCGCCTCGCTGCAGACTACTCCAACGCCAATGAAGCGGCTTTTTTCTGGATGCGTCGCCACCGCTCGAGTTCGAGCTTTGCGTCTGGGAGGGCGCGGTGGGGGGCGACTGCGGGCTCCATGGCCTTGACGACCGTTGATACGAGCTCAGCAACAACAGCTTCCGCTATATCGTGACCAAGGATCGATCGAGCAGCCTCTGCGAAGGCATCATGGGAGTGGTTGAGCCTCAGAGCATGGCGCGGAAAGCCCGCAGCTCGCAGGAGCACGCTTAGCCACTTTCCGTCCCAAGACGGCGCGCTCGCATATAGTTGGTGGCCGGACAGGCTCTCGATCATTTCGGTAGCGATGATTTCAACAGGCACGCCCTCTGCCTCGAGCAGGCTTTTCGATATGCCATGTATCGACTCGGCGTCGGCGGACCAGTCGTCCCACCCGGAAGCTGGGCGGATTAGGCTGGTGCGGGCCGCGCCATTCTCGAACACCCACGCGACTTCAACCGGAAAGCTTGCCTTGGCGAGAGACGATGCTTCAAAATCCACGAATACGATCATGCATACGAGCTAGAGCAGTTTTCCCGCGCAGCCACTGTGCATGATTCAAAGTGTTACAGCGACCTTGCGTGTCTCGAAAGATGCACGGCGCTGTGGGGCCACCAGCACGGCCGGCGTTCGCGAACTCCTGTCCCAATCAGAGGCGAGCTGGAAACGTCCGGCGGACGATTTAGTGTTATGGTTCCACGAGGCCGACGACAAAGCGGCCAGATGTCCGCGCCAGGAGCATCCTATTGAATTAGGCATCTTTTTCTTAGCCCGCGCGTTCGGAATAGGACGGCCGGACAATTGAAGGCATCTGCAGCATGGAGGACGATGCAGACACCCATCACGAGGACAGCGACGGCATGGTTGGTGAGACTGTCAGCTTTCCATTTGATCGGATGACCGTCCAACGCTTTCGCGAGACGTTTCCGCGTGCTCGATGGAGCGAGGAGCGCAAGGCCTGGTTTGTTCCCGGATCCACCGCAGGGCGCAGGATCGATCGCTGGCTCGCGAGAGAAACGTCGAAAAGAGATCCCTACGCCGATCAGAAGGGCCGTGATGCTTACGCGTTCGAACCCATTCTCAGCCCCTACCTGAACGTCGACAACAACGGCTTCCGGATTCGCACGCCGTATTCACCGAAGATCGTCGACGAACTCCGTCAGGTGCCGTTTGCCCAATGGCAGCCGGAAGTCAAAGCATGGCGAGTGCCGTTCGCCTCCTACGACGACCTTCGGCGGCATTGGCAGGTGATCGAGGAAGAGGCGAAGCGCAACGAACCTGAGGAACGGCGCAAGCGCGCTGAGGCGCGCAAGGGAACGGCGGAGGAGAGGGCGGCAAGACGCCGATCTGCGGAGCGGCGGCGTCGCCGTATCCCGCTGCCCGCCGACGATTTGCCGCCAATCGGTAAGCCGGTCTCGACCACCAGCTATGGGATCATTGTCATCACTGAGGTCACGGGGGAAGTCGTCGATCGAGACCTCGTTGCCGATGTCTATCGCGACCTCACCGATCAACACATTTGGGGAAGATGGCGCGCGCCCAGTCTAGACGAACTCGTCCGAACCTGGCCTTCGAAAACCGCGCCCGGAACCTACGCGCTTGAACGCGGTTGGTGGCAACCAACGATCGAGGAACTGCGCGAGGCCAGGAGGAAGGCGAGGGTGAGGGAACGAAAAGCTGGAACAACGCAGCAGGGATAGGGTATTCCCGGGAAGCGTCTTCGAAATGGGCCTCAGTCGTTGTCACTTGGCATCGAGCGGCAGCGCTACGCTCGGATTATAAACCTCTTCGAGCCGGCAGATCTGCACTTTCCACCTCCGGCAGCTCTCGTATCGCTGACAGGCAGCTCGTCACCTCGGAGTGCTCTCTTAGTCGAACGAAGTGAATCCGTTGCAGGGTCTCGCTGCTACTATCGCGCTTGATTGGGCCCGCCAGCTCGACGTCCGGCATAGCTTGAATCTTGCTGAGCACGCGAGCTCGCTGTTCGACGCTCACGCCCGCCCGTATGGTGAACACGATGTCCGTCATTGGCTTATGTCGGCGATGAGCTGCTCCAAGTTAAGACGACCATACCCGAAATCGGGCGTGAAGTCTTGGTTACCCATCGCGGGCACCTTGTCGGCGCTTGAAGCCAGTGCGCTTCGAACCGCAGCGGGGTTTCGTTCGCCACCATTCGCGATGTAGAGCGCTACAGCCGCTGCAACATGCGGCGTTGCCATCGAGGTGCCCGGCCATGCGTCATAGTCCGTTTCACGGATGTCGGGCTTTCCCTGTCTCCAACGTCCGTCCGATCCTCTTTCTGCCTTCCAACCCATCTGCCCTGGATAGGTCGGGAGCGTCGACCAGATTGCCTCACCTGGAGCTGCGATCGTTATGTGATTGCCACGGTTGGAAAAGTTGGTGATGCGATCCTGCAGGTTTGTTGCACCGACGGCGATTACGCCCGGGATGGCTGCGGGATATGAGATCGGACTACCTTCACGTCTGTCGTTCCCCATGGCCGCAACGACGGTCGTTCCATTCGCCAGCAGCTCCTCGAAGGCTGCGCTCTCTGTCGGGTCAGGCGCTCCCGCACCACCGATCGAGAGATTGACGACGTCGATGCCCGCATCCGCGCAGTCGAGTAGCGCGCGCAGGTACATTACCGGATCCACGAAATAAGCATACTCTGCCGTTCCATCCGGATACGTCAGCAGGTCGGGGCGGTCATCGAAGATCTTCCAGGCGTGGATTCTCGCCTGCGATATTCCATTGATGCCGAGATCGTTGTTGATGGTTGCCGCAATCGTACCCGCTACATGGGTGCCATGTCCGATGAGATCCTGAGACGAGCTCGCGCCGGGAAGATCCGGATGCTCATAAGTGTACTGAGCCACCTGCTCACTCAGGTCGGGATGGGCGGCGTCTATGCCGGTATCGAGGACCGCCACCTTAACGCTGCCCGCATCGTCGTATCCGTTCAGGTTTCGCGCTTCGTCCCACCTGATCTTGCGTAGATTCCACATCATGTGGGCTAGGGGAGGTACTGCGGCAATCCGGCCGCGAGGCGCTGCCGGCGGTTTCTTCTTCGCAGAACCAGCCGACCTGCGCGGCGACCTCGCGGCAAGATAACGAAAGGGGACCCTGGAAACAGATGCGACGCTCGGATCGCCAGCGAGAGCAAGCTGAAGCTGTCTGAGGTCCGCCTCGCTTGCGAGCTCAATGAGACTGGTCGCTCCACCTGGAGTCCGTCCATCCAGGGCAGCGTTCAGACTCAACGCCGATGCAGACGCCCCTTCTTCCTCGCTGACAGGAATTGTCTGCGGCCCCAGTCTGGAGTCCGGTTCCCTTGCCGGTCGCACCAGCATGCGACTGAAGTAGTGAGGGGACGAACGAGAGACGGGCGTCACACGCTTTACCAATCCAGCCCGCTCACAGAAGGTCAAAGCCTCTAGACCCGCGGTAAGTGGAGGGCGGGAAGCAGCAACGGCGGCTTCCAAGCTTCGGTGATGCGGCTGGGGCTTCATTCGCACGAACAGCATCGCCTCGTGATAGGCTGGCAGGCCGGCATTTGTGAACAACGGTCCCATACTTAAGATCCTCCTACTGGGAGAAACACCGCTTTACCCGTCGAGAGATGCAGATGCGGCCGCAATTGGTCACAGGCGCGTTTCTGTGATGCAGAGGATGTCGATCTCCGGCGGGCCGTTATAGTGCCGCGCCCTCCGAGCCTGCCAATCCGAGAGCCAGCGTCATATCGTTGATTAATCCAAAGTGGGCTTCAATCACTGCAATTTTCGCGGGAGTGTCGGCACAAGACGCTTCGATATCTATGAACAATTGTTCGAAGCCCCCTGGCGTGACGGTGCCGAACATCTGGCCCTGTTCGTCGCCTATGTTTCGCCAACTGTGTCGCACATGCGGTGGCAGAACGACCACTGTTCCTGGAGGTGCGTCGAACTCCTCATCACCGCACTGGAAACGATAGAATCCCCGGAGAACGCGAAACACTTCGGTCTCTCGTGTGTGAGTATGAGGAGCGGGGCCGTGGCCCGGCGGCGTGAAGGTTTCCCACATCCCGAATGCGCCGCAGGTCTCGGCGGCGGTGACATGGATAACAACCTTGGCCCCAAAAGGCGTTCTCGCTATGCGCTCTCTGCCAGGCAAGGAGATAACTGCATTCCGGAAAGTCGACATGGCCACCCTCTCCAGTGGGTTGTAATATGTATAGCAGGTTGCCAACCGGTAGTTAATCCACCGGAGCGGCCAGGCAGGGTGCGACAAAGCTTGTTCGCCAGGCGTGCTGAGGCGGCCTTGGCGAGACGCGTCTTGTCGGTTCCGCGTGCTATGTATGTTTCCTTAAAATCGTAGCCGATTTAAACACGCAGCAATTCAAAGTGCTACAGCGTCCTTTGCGCGTCTGATAAGACGCGCGGCGCTGTAGCACTCAACCAATAAAATCTGAGAGTTGAGCCCAGGCGATTGAACCGCCAATATATCTTCTGCCTAAATTCGGGGAGATGACCATGGACGCCGATCTGACCGAGTTGTTTATGGGAATAGGTGCGGCATTGCTCGTGCTTGTGACATTGGTCGCAATCGCACCGGAGGTTGGGGCGCCGAGAGACACCGTTGTGGTCTCTATTGCATCGGCATCGTAGAAAGTCTTTTCCCGCCGGCATCTCGGCCTGTTGGTCGGCGGCAAACCGGCCCGCCTGTGGCGTGATTCTCCTCCGGTTTTGCCAGTGGCACCAATCAGCAAAAAAGGTCGGGCTAAACCCGACCTTCCTGCAGCCATTGCCAGTACATCCGTGGTCAATGGCGATATGGCTAATCCTTAGTTGCCGAACGTGACGAGAGCGTGACAGTGGCGTGATGCGATCAGTCGTCCCTGTATCGGGAGAGAGATGAAGGTCCCAGAACGGGGCAGAAACGACTATTGGGGCGTCGCTCTGGGACCTCGCGCGCTCACGCCGGCATTGGGATAGTCCGCGCGTTGGCGCTCAATTGTTGCAATATGTGTCGGGACGGAAATTCCGCAACGACCATGGGACCTATGGCTGTGTCGCGTCGGACTAAGGTCCGATGGATCCCATTTTGGGGTGCCTTCGGCGGGGTTCGCTGGAACACTCTTGAACCCAACGGGTTCGGCTTCGGAAGGGATTTTGCTTGGAGTACTTCCGATGAAAGGTATCCTCATAAAGAGTGCAATTGCTTTGGGCCTCGGCGTCACCTACGTGCCGGCCCTCGCGCAGACCGAGCAGCCGGCACAAGGGCAGTCCGCCGAATGCCCGGCAGGCACCGAATGTCCGCAAGGTGGTGCACAGGGCCAGCAGCCCGAGCAGCCGCAAGGTGAAGGTACCGGCCAGCAAGGTCAGCCCATGGAAGAACAACAGCCTGGAGCCGAGCAGGGCGGGACCGGACAGCAGCAGCAGCAGGATCAGCAACCGCAACCCGATACCGGCACACCGGAGCAACAGCAGCAAGATCAAGTCGCTCCCGAAGCAGAGCAGCCGGACCAACCCGACACCGAACAGCAGCCTCCGGAAGGACAAACGGACCAGCAGCAGGATCAAGGGCAGACCGAGCAGCCGCAAGGCGAAACCGGTCAGGATGAATCGCAGCAGGGCCAGGCCACTGGTGGCGGCGATGTCAACGTGACCGTGGAACAGAAGACGGAAATCACGCAGATCGTCAAAGAGGAGAATGTTGAGCCCGTCGATGTTGATTTCAACGTCACGGTCGGCGCAGCCGTCCCCGAAACGGTCGAACTGAGGCCTCTCCCGCAGCGTATCGTGAAGATCGTGCCACAATACGAGGGTTACCGCTTCTTCGTCCTGGCCGATGGCCGGATCGTAATCGTAGAACCCTCGTCGCTTAAGATCATCGTGATCCTGGCATAGGGCTTGCGAATCACGAGGTTCCGGCACGGTTTGCCGCGAGCCTCGGCTTCGCGCCTGCGATCTTTCCGCCTTGCCGCACACGCGGGGCCGCGAGGCTGACGTAGCAAGGCGGCGGAACTTCCGGGCTGCTGTCTTGTTAGTCTGGTCAGGAGGAGCGCATGCCACCGCCAAAAGAGATGGATTTTGTACTGGCCAGTCTTCCCTTGAGAATAGGGACCTATGTTCCCGATGATCTCATTGAAGACTGGTTCGGTCCAGGGATGGGAATGAATCCGCCGGCCCCGGCGGCACTGGCGGAAGCTACGTCTTACGGCCGGCGATTCGAGTGTGAATTCAAGCATTATCCCGAGCGCAAGGAGGGCGTTTTCTGGAAATGGGTACCAGCGATTTAAATCAGGGCGCACTGGAGGCGAAAGCGATCGCTGCGGTCGCCGAAGAGCTCGAACGGCAGGCAGCCGAAAATCCCTCGAAACTCAGTGTCCGCCGAACCGGTGGCAAACTCACAGTCAATGGTGAAATCGATGTCGACGCGGTGGTGATGGTGGTCGTTGGATCGATGGCAGGCGGCCCGTGAAAACGCGGCATTGACAGGCAGTGTGAGAGACCGGCCCGCCATTGTGGTCTCCACGCAGGAGTGCTCGACGACAGGGCTGACCTGGCTGGGGGGCCGCCGCAACTGGAACTTATCCGCTCCAGCATCGTTCCGCTTTAGCAATAACTTAAATGAGGACATGGAGGAGAAGCCATGAACATCGGCAAGGTTCTCGCGACCGGATTAACAGTGGCCGGTGCCGTTATGGCCCTGCCATCTGCTTCGCCGGCCCAGTCAATAGACTTGTATCTTGGCCCGGGCGGGCCCGATGTGCAAATGCGCGATCGAGATTATGACCGCGACGGCTATCGATCGTATCGCGGTTGCAGCGAACGCCAGGCCATTCGCCGCGCCTACAGCCTGGGGCTAGATGATCCTGAGATTGAATCCGTTACCCGCAGGCAGGTCGTCGTTGATGGCGTCGGTCGTCGCGGCCGATACACGACCGTGTACTTTGCAAATCGACCAGGCTGCCCTCGCATAGGGTAAGGCCTGCTGGTCAGGCGGAAAGGTCGATAAGCGATCGTCGCTCGATCTTCTACCGAAGTGGGTTGGGCTGAGCCGGTTATGATTACCGACAAGCCGCTGGCCGGTCGAATGGGAGGCCGGCCGCGGCACTAGCCGCCAAGATCACTCACTGCCAGGATATCGCGGACCCGAACTGCGAAGAATTTCCGTTCGCCAAGAATCTGGACCAGTTCGCGCCTACGGCGCCGCGCGTCTATCAGACGCGCAAAGGACGCTGTAGCACTTTGAATTGCTGCACGTCTCATCCTCAAACCCGCTATTTAAGGAGACATGCAGGAGTACTTCCTAGTCTTTAGCCACTAAGACGCGACAGGCAGCGCCATTGGCCGCCAATTCTTGTGCGTGCATCTTCACCGACTTCTGTGGACGTTCATGCCCGGTTCAGTCACGGCAAGGAAAGATCGCCCGATCGCAAACAGATTCGGTGATATGAATGAAGAAGATCGGTGTATTGGTCCTTGCGGCGGTTACGGCATTCACTAGCTACCCACCGGCTCAGGCCATGCCCTTCGCGCCTGTGTCGCAGTCGAACCCGAGCGGGATCGAATTGGTCCACCATAAGCCCTGGCACCATGGCGGACCGCGTCACGGTTGGCGCGGCGATGACGGGCCTCGTTATGGTCATTACAACGGTTATCGCGGTTATCGCTACCGTCGCGACGGATACCGTCGGCACAGTGACGGATGGTGGTATCCGTTGGCGGCATTCGGAGCCGGCATGATCATTGGAGGTGCGATCGCAGCGCCCCCACCACCACCACCGCCGCGACGCGTCTATACGGATGCGAACCGCGCTCATGTCGATTGGTGCTATGCGCAGTACCGCTCTTACCGAGCGTACGACAACAGCTTCCAGCCTTACTACGGGCCTCGCCAGCAGTGTGTCTCGCCCTACTATTGAGCATCCCCGAAGATACTGCGTGTATCCTTAAATCGTACCCGATTTAAGGATACAAACATGCAGTAATTCAAAGCCTTACAGCGTCCTTCGCGCATCTGATGGACGCGCGGCGCTGTAAGGATCGCCTGATTTCCTGAAACGAGCAGCAGTTCAGAGTGAAACGGCACCGCACATCTCAACAGACGTGCAGTGCGGTCTCATGCAGCAGGGAACGCAGCCAGCAGAAAGCTTACTGCGCCGGTTGCTGTGGCGTTGCGGGTTGCTGTGGCGTTGCGGGCTGCTCTGGTGCCGCCGGTTGCTGTGGTGTTGCTGGTTCCGTCGTTGTCGGAGCTGGAGGCGTTTCGGACGTCTGTGGACCAGACGCTGGCATTAGATACACGACGGCAAGGATAATGAGTGCGACAACGATGATGCCGATGACCACATTTCTGTTCATGGCGACTCTCCTCAGGTTGGTCGTCTCAGCGTGAGTATTGGGCCAGCAGTCGGATTTTTCAACCAGTAGAATTGAAGACGTCCCCAATCTACCGAAGACTGCAGCCGCGTTAGGCTATGCGAGTGGTAGAGGGTGGTTCCGCGATTGAACCGCGTGGAGCGCTGTCGTGGCGGCTCAACCGCAGGCAGGCTCTCATTCGGTCTTCGGCGGAGGTCGCCGATCCAAGAGTTTTTGGAAGATCTCCGCCTGTTGTTCCGCAGCTGAACGAATCGCGGCGAGATGGTCGAGCATCGAGCCGAAGGCTACCAGAATGAGTCCGCCGGCTATTGCAGGGAACGCCCAAGGGAGCACGGCCAAGAGGGTTTTGATATCGAGAGAGGGTATCAGCGTCATTGCAAGCAGCGCGAGCGTGCCGATTGCGATGACACCGCCCAGAAATTCGAGAAACTTTCCCATTGTTCCTCCCGTTTTCGATTGCCTTCGTGCGTTGCTCCCTGGTCCGTGTTGCCTGGCATCCGCCTTCCGGCTGGTGGTCCCGTCCTCAGAAAAAACCCCCGGTAATGGGGCCGGGGGCGTCGATCGAAACGATCTTACTGCATTTTTCCTAAATCGTAGCCGATTTAAGGACAAAAAACATGCAGCAATTCAAAGTGCTACAGCGTCCTTTGCGCGTCTGATAAGACGCGCGGCGCTGTAGGCGTCAGAATTTCACCCCGACGCCGACTGTGAATTGATGTTGGTCGAGATCGACATCGACGCCACCGACATCCTTGTCGCCGAAATCATTGTAGCGATACTCGGCACGACCGAAGACGCTGTCGGTGAAGCCATAATCGACGCCGGCTCCGATGGTCCAGCCGTTGAAGGTCTCCTTCTCCTTCGGTGCGCCGGCAACATCGACGAAGCCGCGAGTCACCGCCCAGCCGCCGGTCGCATACAGTAGGGCTTTTTCGTTCAAGGTATAGCCGACGCGCCCGCGCACCGATCCGGAAAGGTCGGTTCCGACCTCGGTGTTCGCGCCGAAGACGTTGAAGGTCTTGTCGTTCCAGTTGTAGGTGACGTCTCCTTCGATACCGAGAACCCAGTCACCCTGCTGGTAATTGTAACCGGCAAACGCGCCAAAAAGACCGCCGTTGAAGTCCTTCGAGGCGCTTGCCCCGGGGACGCTTAAATCGCTGTTGAGCCATCCGCCGCCGCCCTGGAGGCCGACATAGCCGCCGGTCCAGACGAATGTGGGCGCTGCTTCGACAACCGGCGCTGGCGCTGGAGTCTCCGTCAGGTCTGCTGCGTTAGACGTTCCCGCCAGCAGCGACACACCGAAGATCGCAACAAGCACGGTTCTGCTCATTCCGGATAACTCCTGTTGTCTAATTCCGGAGAGTATCAACTAATAGGAAACGAGTCTGCCAAAAATCAGTTCTGTCGAATCGCACGCATCGTGCAAAAAAAACGGACCGGCGGGTTTGGATTCCGACCGGCCCGTCCCGGAAAAATCGCGGAAAGGGGAACGTCTCTGCGCGGGGCTGCAAAATGCCGCGCGAAGGGAGATCGATTGCCTGTCGATAATGCCTGAACGGCGATTTCTGAATTGACATATCACGCACAAAATTTGACGTTATCCGCATGTCACAACGTGTCGAAAAACAATCTCCGATTGAAGTCGTGGTTGTCGTCCTGCCCGAGTCGTCGATCATGTCGCTGGCCTCGGTACTGGATCCGATGCGCGCCGCAAATCGCGTGGCCGGCAGACAGGTCTTTCGCTGGCGGCTGCTGTCTGGCGATGGAGAGGCGACGATGCTGACCTGCGGCGTTCCGATCAATGTCGAGGGTCGATTTGCGCCGCCGCTCGGCGGTGATCTTCTTCTGGTGATCGGAGGCTTCAATCTCCAAAAGCACGCCGGCAAGCGGTTTCTCGCGACGCTGCAGGAGTGTGCTCGTCACTTCGATATCGTAGCGGGAATCGAATCCGGCTGCTGGCTACTCGGGCGGTCGGGGCTTCTCAATGGCCGCAAGGCAACGGCGCATTGGGAAGAGCTCGAGGATTTTAGCCAGACTTTTCCCGCGCTTACCGTTATGGGCGACCGCTTCGTAACCGACGGCAAATATTGGACCTCCGGCGGCGCTTCGCCGACATTCGACATGATGCTGCATCTGATCACCGAGAGATTGGGGCCGGCTCTGGCGCTCGATGTGGCAAGTATCTTCGTTTACGATCAGATGCACAGCGCCACCGATGTGCAGCCTTTTGTGTCGCTTGGCCGCATCGAGGCGCGCGATCCGGAGCTTGCCGGCGCGATAAGGCTGATGGAACGCACGCTGGAGCGACCGCTGACCGTCGCGGCTTTGGCGCGGCGGCTATCGATCTCGCGCCGCAAGCTCGAACTCCTCTTCGCAAAGGGGCTCTCGATCAGTCCCGCTGCCTATTATCTCCGCCTTCGGCTTCAGGTCGCGCACCGGCTTGTTCGCGATTCGGCGATTCCGATACGGGATATCGCGTTGCGTTGTGGCTTCGACAGCCTCTCGGCGTTCTCTCGCGCTTACAGCCGCGAATATCAATCGAGTCCGTTGAAGATGCGAAGTATCACCCGCGGAGAGACTTCTCTGCGCGCCGAGGTGGCACATGGTCGTAAGGACGATTCGCTCCCGGTTTCAGACGCGGGATGAGGCGTCAGCGGGACGATCGGGCCGACGCGATCGCCGCGCAGGCTCTCTCGAACTCTTTGACCGTTTCCGCCGTATTGTCTTCTGGCAAGACAGCGTCGGCGGCATCTGTCTGGGCCGTGACATCGCCTTCATACACATAGGACTGAATGTAATACGCGATTTCCCCCTTCCAGACCTTGCGGCCATCTATCTGCTCGCAGGCGACGGCGTGTTCGAAATCCGCCTGCAAGTCTTCCACCGTAGCGCCATTGGAAAGCGCGTTCGTGGGAGCCAGGAGCGAAGCGAGGAACAGGGCGGTAAACATGATGGCTGTCCTTTGACGCAGGCTGGGGGAAAACAGTTGGAGGGCTCGTTGGTTCCATTTGATAGAGAACGGATTGCGCACTTACGGAAGAACGAATTTCGCGAGCCCGAGCTTTATCCGCTGCGCGATGTGTATGAGCCACACTTCGAGATTCGTCGAATGTTGGTCGCCGCGCGTCCATCAGCCGCGCGTCCGTCAGTAGGAGTGCGACATGTGCCGAGGGAACGCCAAAAGACCTCCCGCTTAGGGCAACTGCCCACGGTGGCGAGGGGAAGCACGCGATAGCTGTGAAGGTTCGTGGTCACCCAAATGTCGCCCTGGTGCGAAAACAAAGATGACGCTTTACGTGAACTATCTTCGGTAAATTATTGAGATTTTTGGTGAGCGCGCAGGGATTCGAACCCTGGACCTACTGATTAAAAGTCAGTTGCTCTACCGACTGAGCTACGCGCTCCCGCGCCGCGGCCGCTAAGCCCGGTGGAAGTGGGCGGACATATGCACGCGAGCTTGGCTGCGGTCAACCTCAAAAATGCATATATCACGCTTATGCGTTCGGAGCGAAGCCACCGGAAGCGAGAATGCAGCCGATTTGCATAAATGACGTGGCTGCATTCCGCTGAAGCGGCTTACAGCGATCGGGTTTCGGTCAACAGGCTTGGCGCGTGCGGCAAAATGATCGCCAAAAGGTGATTGGTTTCGCTGTATACGTCTACGTATAGAGAGATGATATGCCGAGTGCCGGAGTTCTAGCCGTTGTCGATTGCCGATATCTCCATCTGGACCGCCATCCTCGCAGGCGCTCTGTCCTTTCTTTCGCCCTGCGTCCTGCCACTCGTTCCGCCGTATCTCTGCTATATGGCAGGCGTCTCCGTTGATCAGTTTCGAGGCGGTGATGCCGTCGCAATCGCCAGCACCCGGCGCGCCGTGCTGCCGGCGGCACTGTTCTTCACGCTCGGCTTTGCGACGGTCTTTGTGGCGCTGGGGGCAGGGGCGTCGTCGATCGGCCTCTTGTTGCGGCAATATATGGACCTGCTGTCGCGCATCGGCGGCATTATCATCATCGTCATGGGATTGCATTTCCTTGGCGTTTTTCGCATCGGACTGCTTGCCCGCGAGGCGCGCTTTCAGGGCGGCGGCAAGCCTGCGACGTTGTCGGGTGCTTACATCATGGGCCTTGCCTTCGCCTTCGGTTGGACACCCTGCATCGGCCCTGTCCTCGGTACCATTCTCGGGGTCGCCGCCGCGCGCGACACCGTAAGCGACGGCGCGCTGCTCTTGGCGATCTATTCGCTTGGCCTTGCCGTTCCGTTCTGGATCGCGGCCGGGTTTTCCGGGGCGTTCATGCATTTTCTCTCGCGCTTCCGGCGTCATCTCGGTCTCGTCGAGAAACTGATGGGCGCGCTGCTCGTTCTGGCGGGTCTCGCCTTCCTCTTCGGCTTCATCAGCTCGGTCGCGATCTGGTTCCAGCAGAGCTTTCCCATCCTGATGCAAATCGGCTAAGCACCGCCGCAGGCAAGGGAAGGGGACCATGACGGAAATTGCAGGCTTGGTGCTGCCCTTCTTCGGGCTGATTTTTCTCGGCTATCTCGCTGCACGCCTAGTCCATCATCCCGGCGAGGCGATGGGTTGGCTGAACACGTTCATCGTTTATCTCGCTTTGCCCGCGCTTTTTTTCAAGCTGGTCTCGCGCACACCGGTCGAAGAACTGACGCGCGCAGACTTTATATTGACCAGCGTGGGGACGACCTATGTGGTCTTTGTCCTGATCTTTTCGATCGGCCTGTTTCTACGCCGGAACACCATCGCGGAAGCGACGATCCAGGGATTTGCCGCCGCCTATGGCAATATCGGCTATATGGGACCGGGGCTAGCCCTGCTTGCGTTCGGTGAAGCTGCGGCCGTTCCGGTTGCACTGATCTTCTGCTTCGAGAACGCGGCGCACTTCACTGTTGCGCCAGCAATGATGGCGGCTGTGGGCGGTCGGAAGGAGCCGGCCGCTGTCCTCGTGCTCGGCATTGTACGAAGGATCGCGCTGCATCCCTTCATCCTGTCGACACTGGCCGGTGTCGTCGCGGCGTTCCTCGCAGTACAGCCACCAGTGCCGGTTCAGCGGCTGATCGACTATCTGGCGCAGGCGGCCGCTCCTTGCGCGCTGTTTGCCATGGGCGTTACCCTGGCGCTGCGGCCGATCAAGCGAATCCCTGTTGAAATCGGCTACATCGTTCCGATTAAGCTCGTCCTCCACCCTGTGATGATGTACTTCGCGCTGAGCCTCGGCGGTGGATATGATCCCGTGTGGATGCAGACGGCTGTGCTGCTCGCATCGCTGCCAACGGCGACGAACGTCTTCGTGATCGCGCACCAGTACCACGTCTGGCAGGAGCGCGCGTCGGCGACAATCCTCATCACGACGCTGCTTTCGGTCGCGACCGTAACCGGCTTGCTTTTTCTGATCCGGTCAGGCGCTCTTCCAGCCGATCTTTTCCCGTAGGCTCCCCTTAAGCCCGTGGATGGCGCTGCCGGGATGGATGCCTTCGCGCATCAACAGCCCGCGAAGCGGGCCGGCGGACGAGAGCAGGTGCAGGCCGATCGCGCGCAGCGCCTGAACTGGAAGGAATCCGGAGAGCAGCGAGCGGTTGAGAAGATCAACGCTCGCGGTTCTGCTGACGATATCGATGCGCCTGCGGCTGTCGAACCGATCGCCGGTGTCGGCCGGCAATTTGCCGCCGGTCGCCGGCCCCACGAGTTCTACGAGCGTCATGACATCGCGCAGGCTCAAGTTGAGGCCTTGGGCCCCGATCGGCGGAAAGGCGTGGGCCGCCTCTCCAACCAGCATGGTGCGCCCCTTGCCGAAGCGGCGGGCCGCCATGCCTGAGAGCGGGAAGGATTGCGGGATGCCTTCTGCTGTAACCTTGCCGAGTATCGATTGCAGCCGATCCTCGATCGTCCGCGAAAGCACGTTCGGCGCGAGCTTCAGCGTCACTTCCGCATCGCGTGGCTTCTGCACCCAGACGAGGCTCGAACGGTTGCCTGGAAGCGGAACCTGCGTAAACGGACCGGCTTCGGTGTGGAACTCGGTCGACACGTCCTGGTGCGGGAGCTCATGGCCAAAGTTCAAGACGACGGCCGTCTGCGGATAGGACCATGTGAGCACGGAGATGCCCGCTGCCTCGCGAACGGCAGAGCGCCGGCCATCGGCGCCGATGATCAAATCGGCAGTAATCGTTCTCCCGTCATCGAGCCCGATCCGGACTCCCCCTTCCTCGAAGTCGAAGGTCTTTGCCGCCACAGTCATTCGGTCGAGCGTCGGCAAGCCGGCTTCCTGCTTCTCCAGAATCTCCAGGAAGGGCGCATTCGGGATGTTGTAGCCGAAGGCGTCCAGTCCGACTTCCGCGGCCCTAAAATTGACCGGCGGCGCACGGAGCAGCCGTTTTGTGTCGTCGATGATATGAATGGCGACGAGCGGCGCCGTCAGCGGCACGATCTCATTCCAGAGATCGAGCTTCTTCAGGTATTCGATCGACTGGTCCATGAGCGCCGTCGTGCGTCCGTCGGCGATTGCAGGCTTCGGCCCGATCAGCGCGACCCGGTGGCCGTTTCGCGCCAGCGCGATTGCGGCGAGCGAACCTGCAAGGCCCGCTCCGATAATGACGATGTCATGGTGATCCATAGCCGACGCATCCCTGCGCATTCTCTGAAAGTCGCGGTAGTCGTTCTACTCGCATAGCTCATTGAAATAAATGGCCTGAATCAACACGGAAGCAAGCGCCGCGTGTCCACAGGACAATTCTTTTGCGATAATTTTGCAGTTGAATTTTGCTGGCGATGCATTGCAAACGGTGCATATTACGGCCAAAGCGCCGGCGATGCGGTCGAGGTGTGGCGTCCTGGTCGCGCAAAAGGCGGAATGTAGGGGATAGGCGGCGTCGCCCATGAAGTTCTTTAACTACAGAAGAGTTCCCTATGCGGAAATAAGGGCCTTTTCCGTACACATTCTGACGGCTTCCGGTTCGTTCCTGGCTTTCCTTGGAGTCGTGGCGGCGGCTGAACATCGCTTCGTCGACATGTTCTGGTGGCTCGGGCTGGCGCTGCTCGTTGATGGCATCGACGGGCCGATCGCGCGCAAGGTGCAGGTCAAGGAAGTGCTGCCGAACTGGTCGGGCGACACGCTCGACAACGTCATAGACTACGTGACCTACGTCTTGCTGCCCGCATTCGCGCTCTATCAAAGCGGCATGATCGGCGAGCCTTGGTCCTTCGTGGCCGCGGGCGCCATCGTTGTTTCGAGCGCGATCTATTACGCGGACATGGGAATGAAAACGGACGAGTACTTCTTTTCCGGCTTCCCGGTCGTCTGGAACATGATCGTCTTCACGCTCTTCGTCATCCAGGCGAGCGAGGTGACGGCGTCGATTGTCGTTTTCCTTTCCGTGGTGCTGACGTTCCTGCGGATCAATTTCCTCCATCCCGTGCGCGTCGAAAGGCTAAGGCCGCTCAACCTTGGCGTTTTCCTGGCCTGGTCCGTGCTCGGTATGTATGCTCTGCTTCTGCATTTCGAGACACCCGACTGGGTGGCTGTTGGCGTCGTGGCGACCGGGCTCTATCTCTACGTCATCGGTTTTATTCTGCAGATATTTCCCAATCTCGGCCGCGCGTAGGAGTTGACCATGGCACAGGCGATCGTTGTTCGCGAACTCGGTGGACCCGAGGTCCTGAAGATGGAAGGGGTGACGCTGTCAGCACCCGGGCCTGGCGAGGTTCAGATCCGGCAGGTGGCAGTTGGCCTCAACTTCATCGACGTCTATTTCCGCACCGGCCTCTACAAGTCGGCAACCGGCTTGCCCTTCATTCCGGGCAAGGAGGGAGCGGGCATCGTCACTGCCGTGGGTGACGGAGTGAACCTTTTCTCGATCGGCGACCGCGTGGCCTACGCGTCGGCCGATGGCGCCTATGCAAGCGAACGCAATGTCGAGGCGTCGCAATTGGTGAAGGTGCCCGACGGGATCAGCCTGGAGACGGCGGCTGCGATGATGCTCAAGGGCATGACCGCCCAATATTTGCTTAACCAGACCTTCAAGGTTGGCCCTGAGACGACATTGCTCTTCCACGCGGCAGCCGGCGGCGTCGGTCTGATCGCCGGGCAGTGGGCGAAGGCGCTTGGCGCGACCGTGATCGGCACGGCTGGCTCGCAGGAGAAGATCGATCTGGCGCTCGCCCACGGCTACGACCATGTTATCGACTACAGGAATGACAATTTCGTCGCGCGCGTCAAAGAGTTGACTGGCGGCCGTGGCGTCGATGTCGTTTACGATTCGGTCGGCCGCGATACCTACCCGGCCTCGCTTGACTGCCTGAAGCCGCGCGGGCTCTGGGTCAGCTTCGGCAACTCGTCCGGGCCGGTGGAGGCGTTCAGCATCGGTGTCCTGGCGCAGAAGGGCTCGCTCTTTGCAACGCGCCCGACACTCTTCAGTTATGTCTCGACGCGAGCGGCATTGGAGGCATGCGCAAATTCCCTGTTTGATGTTGTGCAAAGCAACAAAGTGCGTATCAATATCAATCAGACCTATCCGCTCGCCGAGGCCGGCCGGGCGCATACGGATCTGGAAACAAGAAAAACGAGTGGAACGACGTTGTTGATTCCGTGATCGAAACCTGAAGGTGGGCGGGGATCAATAGAGGGGAAAAGAGGGCAGCGTGCCTGGTAAGGGACAAACTGCGAGCGGTCCGTTGTTGGCCGTGAGCAACGTGACGAAATTGTTCGGCTCGTTCGCAGCCTGCAACGCGATCAATCTGCAGATAGAGCCCGGCGAAATCCACGCTTTGCTTGGCGAGAACGGGGCGGGCAAGTCTACCCTGGTGAAAATGCTGTTCGGCGTGCTGGCGCCCACGGCCGGCGAGATCACGTGGCAGGGTGAACCGGTGCGCATCGGCAGCCCTGGTGACGCGCGAAAGCTCGGCATCGGCATGGTTTTCCAGCATTTTTCCTTGTTCGAGGCGCTGACCGTCGCAGAGAACATCGCTCTTTCGATGGATCGGAACGTCTCGCTTGCCCGCGTCGCGGACGAGGCGTCGCGGCTTTCGCATGCCTATGGTCTGCCTCTCGACCCCAAGGCGCATGTCGCGGATCTTTCCGTCGGCGAGCGCCAGCGGATCGAGATCGTGCGCGCGCTCTTGCAGAATCCGCAGTTGATCATTCTCGACGAGCCGACCTCGGTGCTGACGCCGCAGGAGGCCGACCGCCTGTTCGAGACGCTTCGGAAACTGAAGTCGGAAGGGCGCTCCGTCCTTTATATCAGCCATCGTCTCGAGGAGGTGCAGCGCCTTTGCGACCGGGCGACGGTTCTGAGACACGGCAAGGTGACGGGCGCTTGTGATCCCCGCGCTGAAACACCGGCCTCGTTGGCGCGGATGATGGTCGGAAGCGATGTCGCGCCGGTGAACCCGGAAGGCACGAGCACCAAGGGTGATGTTCAGCTAGAGGCGCGCCATCTTTCGGTTGCGGCGCGCACGCCTTTCGCAGTCTCATTGAAGAACGTCTGTCTCAAGGTTCGGGCCGGTGAAGTGCTGGCAATCGCCGGTGTGGCCGGCAACGGCCAGAGCGAACTTTTCGACGCCTTGTCGGGGGAATATCCGGTCGCGGACGACAACGCTGTGCTGATACGGCAGAGGCCCGTTGGAACCAGGAATATCAACGCGCGACGCCTGATGGGCGCCGGCTTCGTTCCGGAGGAGCGGCATGGGCATGCGGCCGTTGCAGCGCTTTCCTTGTCGGACAATCTGGTCCTGGCACGCAATCAATCCGACAAGCGGGCATTTCTGGGCGGTGGCTTCCTCAGGATCATTCGCCAAAGCGCGGTCAAGGCTGCGACGAGGCGAATTTCCGAGGCGATGGATGTTCGCAAGAGCGGCGAAGACCCTCCGGCGGGTTCACTCTCGGGCGGCAACCTGCAGAAATTCATTGTCGGCCGCGAACTCGATCGCCAACCATCCGTGCTCGTGGTGAACCAACCAACCTGGGGCGTCGACGCGGGGGCGGCAAGCCGTATTCGCCAGGCCTTGGTCGACCTTGCCAAGGCGGGTTCCGCGGTGCTCGTCATCAGCCAGGACCTGGACGAAATATTCGAGGTGGCGACCGAGATCGCCGTCATCAGCGAGGGGCGCCTTTCCGATCCCTATCCGGCACGGGAACTGTCACGCGAGAAGGTCGGGCTATTGATGGGGGGCATGTACGGCAAGACGGAAGGCGCGGGAGCGGCACATGCGCATTGAACTCGAAAAACGCGCCAAGGTCTCGGCGCTGTTCTCAATCCTGTCGCCGTTCATCGCCTTCGCGCTGACCATCTTCTTCGGCGGCATCATGTTCGCGCTGCTCGGCAAAAATCCGGTGACCGCGCTCTACAGCTTCTTCGTCGAGCCGTTGATCGAAGTCTGGTCGCTGCACGAGCTGGCGATCAAGGCGGCGCCGTTGATTCTGATCGGTGTCGGCCTCTCCGTCTGCTTCCGTTCCAACAACTGGAACATCGGTGCCGAAGGCCAGTTCATTATGGGAGCGATCGCAGGATCGATCCTGCCCGTCGTCTTCTATGACTGGCAATCGCCGATGGTCCTGCCGATGATGATGCTGTTCGGCATGCTCGGCGGCGCACTTTTCGCGGCGATACCGGCCTTCCTGAAGGCACATATGAACACAAACGAGATCCTGACGAGCCTGATGCTGGTCTATGTGGCCCAGCTCTTTCTTGACTGGCTCGTACGCGGACCCTGGCGCAATCCGCAGGGCATGAATTTTCCGGAAACCCGCACCTTTGCCTCCGATGCGATCCTTCCCGAAATGCTCGCTTCCGGACGCACGCATTGGGGCTTCGCCTTCGCCATCATTGCCGCGGTTCTGGTCTGGTTCATGATGCGTTATACGCTGCGAGGGTTCGAGATCACGGTGCTTGGCCAATCCGCGCGAGCAGGGCGCTTTGCCGGCTTTTCGTCGCGCAAGATGATCTGGTTTTCAATGCTGTTCTCGGGTGCATTGGCCGGGCTTGCCGGAATCGCGGAGGTAAGCGGCGCCATCCAGCAATTGCGGCCGGTAATCTCGCCCGGCTACGGCTTCACGGCAATCATCGTCGCCTTCCTCGGTCGCCTCAATCCGCTCGGCATCATCGCAGCCGGACTCGTCCTGGCACTGACCTATCTCGGCGGCGAGGCGGCACAACTCTCGATCGGCGTATCTGAAAAAGTCACGCGTGTCTTCCAGGGGCTGCTGCTGTTCTTCGTGCTGTCCTGCGACACGCTCATTCACTATCGCATAAGGGTCGCGTGGGAGAGGCTCGCCGCGATAAAGACGGATGGAAGCCACTGATGGGCATGGTTGAAGCAATCCTGTTGAGCGTGATCACTGCCGCGACGCCGCTCGTCCTTGCCGCTGCGGGAGAACTTGTCGCAGAGCGATCCGGCGTCCTCAATCTCGGCGTCGAGGGCATGATGATCATGGGCGCCGTCAGCGCCTTTGCCGCGACGCAGCTCAGTGGTTCGCCCTATGTCGGCCTGCTTGCCGGCGTCGCCTGCGGGTCGCTGTTTTCGCTCCTATTTGCCTTCCTTACGCTGACGCTTGTCGCTAACCAGGTGGCGACCGGCCTGGCGTTGACGCTCCTGGGGCTGGGTGTCTCGGGTATGCTTGGCGAGAGTTTCCTCGGGATGCAGGGGATCAAGCTGCAACCGATCGCCATACCGCTCCTCTCCCAGATTCCGTTTCTCGGGTCGTTGCTGTTTCGACAGGACGCCATTTTCTATCTGTCGATCGCAGTGGTTGCCGGTATCCATTGGTTCCTGTTCCGGAGCCGCGCGGGTCTGAAGTTACGCGCCGTCGGTGACAGTCACGCCTCTGCCCATGCGCTCGGCGTCGATGTTATCAGAACACGCTATCTGGCCGTCTTGTTTGGCGGTGCCTGCGCCGGTCTCGCCGGCGCGCAGCTGTCACTCGTCTATACGCCGCAGTGGGTAGAAAACATGTCGGCGGGGCGCGGCTGGATCGCGCTTGCCCTGGTGGTCTTCGCGTCCTGGCGTCCCTGGCGCGTCGTCGCCGGCGGGTATTTGTTCGGGGCGGTTTCGATCAGCCAGCTTCACGCACAGGCTTTCGGCATCGGGATTCCGTCGCAGTTCCTTTCTTCACTTCCCTATGTTGCGACAGTTGTCGTACTTATCCTTATCTCACACAACCGGCGCATGACCCTGATCAACACGCCGGCATCGCTCGGCAAACCGTTTGTGCCGGACCGGTGAACAACAACAAGCCAGACGGAAGTTCTCAACCGACAGAGGTAAAAATGAAAAAACTACTGCTCGCCCTCGCAACCACGACTGCCGTGCTCGGCTTCACGTCGGCGGCAAGTGCCCAGGAAAAGGCCAAGATCTGCTTCGTCTATGTTGGCTCCAAGACCGATGGCGGCTGGACGCAGGCGCATGACCTCGGTCGTCAGCAGCTCGAAAAGGAACTTGGCGACAAGATCGAGACGCAGTTTCTCGAAAACGTGCCGGAAGGTCCCGACGCTGAACGCGCCATCGAACGGCTGGCGCGTTCGGGTTGCGGGCTGATCTTCACGACGTCGTTCGGCTTCATGGACGCGACGATCAAGATTGCGCAAAAGTTCCCCGACGTGAAGTTCGAACACGCAACCGGCTATAAGACCGCTCCGAACGTCGCAACCTACAACAGCCGCTTCTACGAAGGCCGCTATATTCAGGGCCAGATCGCAGCGAAGCTTTCGCAAAAGGGCGTCGCCGGCTACATCGCTTCGTTCCCGATCCCCGAAGTCGTGATGGGTATCAACTCCTTCGTGATCGGCGCCCGCTCCGTCAATCCGGACTTCAAGATCAAGGTCGTATGGGCGAACACCTGGTTCGATCCCGGCAAGGAGGCCGACGCCGCCAAGGCGCTGGTCGACCAGGGCGTCGATATCCTGACGCAGCACACCGACACGACCGCGCCCATGCAGGTCGCTGCCGAGCGCGGCATCAAGGCGTTCGGCCAGGCGTCCGATATGATTGCGGCAGGCCCGCAGACGCAACTGACGGCCATCGTCGATACCTGGGGCGCCTACTACGTAAAGCGCACGCAGGCCTTCCTCGACGGAAAGTGGGAAACGACTTCGAGCTGGGATGGGTTGAAAGACGGCATCTTGACGATGGCGCCCTATACCAACATGCCGGACGACGTTAAGGCGATGGCCGAGGAAACCGAGGCCAAGATCAAATCCGGTGAATTGAAGCCGTTCACCGGTCCGCTCAACAAGCAGGACGGCAGCGCCTGGCTGAAGGCGGGCGAAAGCTCCGACGACGCTACGTTGCTCGGCATGAACTTCTACGTTGAAGGTGTCGACGACAAGCTGCCGCAATAAGCGGACAAACCCTGCGCTACAGCGCCCCTACGTCTTTTCAGACGCACAAAAGGTCTCTGTAGCGCTTTGAATTGCTGCATGTTTTGTCCTTAAAACGGCTACGATGTAGGGACCATGCAGCAGGCGGTAAGGTCATCGCGCTCCGCTTTCAAGTGGCATCACTGAAGGCGGATAAGATGCTCTAGTGCCGGCAAACCCTGCGTCGCCACGCGGGGTTTTGTCAATTTGGGCGGTCGTCACAGGTACGACAAACCGACCTTCGCCATGATGTCGGACCGACTTTGAGGAATCGCTTATCGAACTTCAGCGCCGCGCGTCTTATCAGACGCGCAAAGGACGCTGTAGGACTTTGAATTGCTGCATGTTTTTATCCTTAAATCGGCTACGATTTAAGGAAACATGCAGTAGAGTTGAATTACTTTCGCGCCGTGGACCAAGATGGCGGTTGAACGCCACCCACCAATTGACGAGCGCGGCCTCCGCGGAGGTATTCTTGGGAGGGGGAACGGGTTGAGCAAGAGCCTGTTTGAAACTGTGATATCCGGCGCACCGAAGCGCACGAGCCATGCGCAAGTGGTGGACCAACTCGGAAAAGCAATCGTTTCAGGGGAATTCCCGGTCGGCAGCATTCTGCCCGGCGACCCGGAACTGGCGGCTCGCTTCAGGGTTTCAAGGACCGTTCTGCGCGAAGCGATGAAAACCTTGGCGGCCAAGGGGCTCGTGGTGCCCCGCGCGCGCATTGGCACGCGTGTGAGGCCGAGAAAAGACTGGAACCTCTTCGATAGCGACATCCTGACCTGGCATTTTGTAGCCGGCGTCGACGACGAGTTCCTGTACCACCTCAGCGAGGTGCGGCTTGCGTTCGAGCCGCATGCCGCGGCGCTGGCGGCGCGAAACGCGACCGATGCGGAGATCGCTGGCATGATGCGCCTTGCCGTCGCCATGGGCGATTTGAATCATACCGCGGAAAGCCTCGCCGTTGCCGACCTCAAGTTCCATCTTTCCGTTCTGGACGCATCCGGAAACCCATTCCTGCGAACGGTTGGCGGCTTGATCGAGGCGGCACTTGTTGGGGTATTCAAGTTGAGCTCGCCCACCGCCGAGAAAAACGGCATCGACGAGGTTGCCCGCAATCACATTCGAATTGTCGAGGAAATCGGGAAAAGGGATGAGGCGGGCGCGCGTTTGGCGATGGAACATGTCATCAAGGTCGGCCGCGATCGCGTTCGACAGGCGCTGCACGCGGATACCGCATGAGGCGGACCATCGCTCGCCATGAAATTGTAGCGTGACCTTGCCCGATCTCCGCGTGTAGCCTATCTGGGAGATGGTCGTCCCGTGCGGTGCGGCCTTGCATCAACGGCGACCTGGAGACCATGTCCGAGATTTTTGTAATTTTCGCTTTGCTTTTGATCAACGCTTTCTTTGCGCTCTCGGAAATGGCAATCGTCTCGGCAAGCAAACCGCTGCTTCGCCAAATGGTCAAACAGGGAAATCGACGGGCGGAGGCCGCACTGAAGCTGGCCGAGGATCCCGGAAAGTTCCTCTCCACGGTGCAGGTCGGTATTACCCTTGTCGGCATCCTGGCGGGTGCCTATGGCGGCGCAACGATCGCCGCCAAGATCGCGCCGTTCTTCGATGAAGTGGCTTGGATCAGCCCCTACGGCCACACCGTCGCCGTCGGGCTGGTGGTGACACTCATCACCTTTCTTTCGGTGGTCATCGGCGAACTCATCCCGAAACAGCTTGCGCTCAGGAATTCCGAGGCGCTTGCGATGTTCGTTGCAACGCCGATGACATTGCTCTCCCGCATTGTGGCACCCGTCGTCTATCTCTTCGAGACCTCGGCTGCAGTTGTCATGCGTCTGTTCGGCATGCGTTCGGACGATCGGGACCACGTGACGGAAGAGGAAGTTCAGGCGATCATGGCGGAGGGCGTCGAAAGCGGTGCGATCGAAAAAACGGAACATGAAATGCTCCGCCGGATCATTCGTCTTGGCGATCGCAACGTGAAGTCAATCATGACCCACCGGACGGAGATGCGCTTCATCGACGCCAACGACGATCTCGAAACCATCCGGCGCAAAGTCCGGGAGTTCGGTCACTCCCGCTATCCCGTCGTGGACGGTCCCACAGGCGATGTTCTCGGTGCGATTCTCGCCAAGGAGGTTCTGAACATCCCGGCAAACGCCTCCTTCAATCTGCGTGGCCACATTCGTGAAATCCTGACCTTGCCGGAGACGGCCTCGTGCCTGAAGGCGCTCGATGGATTCAAGACCACAAGCATCGACATGGCGATGATCGTTGACGAGTATGGCAGCACGGAAGGCATCATCACGACGGCTGATATCTTGGAGGCGATCGTAGGCGTATTGCCGTCGAACTACGATGATATCGAGCACGCGCTCATCCGGATCCGCGAAGACGGCAGCTATATGGTCGACGGGCGTACACCGATCGACGAGATCCATCTGACAATTGGAATCGAAGGCATCGATGCGGATGGTAATTTCGAAACGATCGCGGGTTTTCTCGTTCAACAGCTGCGCAAGACGCCGGAGGAAGGCGACATCGCAGAGGCGCATGGTTACCGTTTCGAGGTTGTCGACATGGATGGGCGACGGATCGACAAGATTCTTGTCTCCCGCTGCGTCGACGACGCAGCCTGACGCGGAGGCGCACATCGCCAAAAAGCAAAAGGCCGGGCGATACCCGACCTTTCCTCAAACTGCCCTGGCGCCTGCTAGTCCATCCGTAGTCAGCCGCCGGGACAGATGATTGAGCGATTTCCTTGCTAAACGCTTTCCATGTCTGTCGTATGACAAGGGCGGCAGTATGTCTGGCTACCGCGACAGCAGGGGCTCGCTGAGGCTTCAGCGCAGCCGCAAAACGTTGCATGGATCGCCACTTGAAGCGGCCGCGGCATGTGGAGCGCGGACGATGAGCCCGTCGGATTGCGCGAAGACGTTCATCATCGACGAATCCTGGCGCGAGAACGGGTGGGCGACGAGCGAGCCGTCAGGTTCGATTGTCAGTCGCGCGCGGACATAGTCCTGGCGGCGGTCGTTGGCGGGCAAGGGTGTTGCAAGCCGCGCCGTCGTCATCCGCAAACGAGGCGGTAGATGGGCCAGATGCCGCGTCAGCGGCTCAAGAAAGAGCAGCGCACACACGAGGCTCGAGACAGGATTGCCCGGTAACCCGAGGACGGTCATGCCGGAGAGTTCGCCAACCATCAGCGGCTTGCCCGGACGCATGGCGATGCGCCAGAAATCCAGCACCATACCACGCGATAGAAGAGTCGATTGAACGAGGTCATGGTCGCCGACAGAGGCTCCGCCGAGCGTGACCAGGACATCCACTCCAGCCGTCTGAGCCTTGTCGGCAGCCGCCGAAATTGCCGCCTCGTTGTCCGGCACAATGCCAAGGTCAAGTACTTCGCCACCGTTTTCGCGTGCAATGGCGGCCACGCCGTAAGTATTCGATGCGATGATCTGGTCCGCACCAGGGGAATTTCCCGGTGGCAATAACTCGTCGCCGGTGGCGATGATAGCAATCCTGGGTCTCTCGAACACCGGCAGGCTTTCATGGCTCATGCCCGCGGCGAGCGTTAGTCGCCCGGCGTCGAGCACGCTGCCTGCGGCCAGCCCGATGTCGCCCTCTACGAAATCCTGCCCCGCAAGCCGGATATGACGACCCTTTGCCGGGGCGAACAGCGTGCGGATTTTTCCGCCCGAAAGTTTTTCGGTATCCTCCTGGATGATGACGGTGTCCGCACCGGCGGGCAGGGGGGCGCCAGTAAAGATGCGAACGGCCTCGCCGGCACGAACCTCTCCCCGAAATCCACGTCCCGCGGCCGACTGGCCGATCACAACAAGCTGCGCGCCTATGTTGACGATATCCTCGTGGCGAACCGCATAGCCATCCATCGCCGAATTGTCGAAAGCGGGATGAGTGACCCGTGCGGTGATATCTTCAGCCAGCACGCGGCCGGAGCAATCGTGCAGGGCGAGCTTCTCTGTCCGACTGTACGGCCGAGCTTTGTCAATTACCCTGGCGAGCGCGTCCTCAACCGAAAGCAGCGACATCAGCGGTTGTCTCCTTGGCGCCGGTAGTCACCGGAACGCCCACCCGATTTGCTAACCAGCCGAACGCCGCCGATCTCCATTTCGCGGTCCGCAGCCTTCGCCATGTCGTATATGGTCAGGCAGGCGATGCTGACGGCGGTCAGAGCTTCCATCTCGACGCCTGTCCGCCCCTTCAGCTTGGCCATAGCCTCGACGCGGAGTCCCGGCAGGGCGTCGTCCGGCACGATATCCACTGAGACCTTCGTCAGCATCAGCGGATGGCAGAGCGGGATGAGATCCGACGTCTGTTTCGCGGCCATGATCCCGGCAAGCCGCGCGGTGCCGATCACATCGCCCTTCTTGGCATTGCCCTCAAGAATCAACGCGAGCGTTTCCGGGCGCATTCGCACATGGCCTTCGGCGACGGCGACGCGCACCGTTTCGGTCTTGTCGCCGACATCGACCATGTTGGCTTCGCCGGCGCTGTCGATGTGGGTGAGGGACGGACCACCGCTCATTACTCTGCCGCCAATACGCTTCCGGAGCCTGTCAGCAGTGCCCGCGTCGCTGCCTCGACATCGTCCTTTCTCATCAGGCTCTCGCCGACAAGGAAGGTGGTGATGCCGCTCCGCTCCAATCGCCGGCAATCCGCATGGGTAAAGATGCCGCTTTCACCGACGAGCAGCCGGTCCGACGGAACCATCGCCGCGAGCTGTTCGGACACGGCGAGATCGACTTCGAATGTCCGGAGATTGCGATTGTTGATTCCGACGAGCGGGGAGGTCAACGTAAGCGCCCGTTCCATCTCCCGGGCGTCATGCACTTCGATCAGGACGTCCATGCCGAGTGCGAAGGCCGAGTCCTCCAGGCGGCGCGCATCGTCGTCGCTCAGGGACGCCATGATCAACAGGATGCAGTCGGCCCCCCAGGCGCGCGCTTCGAACACCTGATATGGGTCGAACATGAAGTCCTTGCGCAGTGCCGGCAGCGCACAGGCGGCTCGCGCCGCCGTCAGGAACTCCGGCGCGCCCTGGAAGCTCGGCTTGTCGGTCAAGACGGAGAGGCAAGCTGCCCCGCCGGCCGCATAGGCTTTGGCAAGCGCCGGGGGATCGAAGTCGGGACGGATCAGCCCCTTCGAAGGGCTTGCCTTCTTGATCTCGGCGATCAGGCCGAATTCGCCTTTCTCGCGGCGCGAGGCGAGGGCGGTGTGGAAGCCGCGCGGCAGCGATTGATCCGCGATCCGCGCCTTCAACTCCTCAAGCGGAACGCGCGATTTCGCCGAGGCGATTTCGTCGCGCTTGTAGGCTTCGATTTTGCGCAGGATGTCCGTCATGGCGCTATCTTCTCCTCAAGCGGCATTGGAGACGCTGATCAGCCGCTGCAGGGCAGTCTTCGCCGCACCGCTCGATAGCGACTGCCGGGCGAGCGCCATGCCTTCGGCGAGATCTTTGGCACGCCCCGCTATCATCAATGAAGCGGAGGCGTTCGCAAGCGAAATATCCCGATAGGCATTCTCCGCGCCGTCGAGAACGGCCTGCAGCGCAATGGCATTGTAGGCTCCATCGCCGCCTTTCAGCGCCTCGAGCGTGGCCGTCTGAAGGCCGAAATCGGCCGGCGTCAACTCGAAGCTCGTGATCTTGCCGTCCTGCAGCGCGGCGACTTTGGTGACGCCGGTCGTCGTGATTTCGTCGAGCCCTTCGCCGTGGACCACCCAGACGTTCTCCGAGCCGAGATCGCGCAGAACTTCGGCAAGCGGGTCCACCCATTGCGGCGCATAGACGCCGACGAGCTGCCGCTTGACGCTAGCCGGATTCGAGAGTGGGCCGAGCAGGTTGAAGATCGTTCTTGTGCCGAGTTCGACCCGTGTCGGGCCGACATGTCGCATCGCGGAATGATGCTGCTGGGCGAACATGAAGCCGACACCGGCCTCGCTGATGCAGCGCGCGATCGCTTCGGGTCCGATATCCAGTCTGACGCCCAGGCAAGACAGCGCGTCGGCCGTACCAGATTTCGAACTCAGCGCCCGGTTGCCGTGCTTGGCGACCGGGACGCCGGCGCCTGCGACGATCAGCGAAGCGAGCGTCGAGATGTTGTAAGTGCCGGCCCCGTCACCACCCGTGCCGACGATGTCGATCGCGCCATCCGGGGCCTCGACCGGCAGCATGCGTGCGCGCATTGCGCTAACCGCTCCGACGATTTCGTCGACGGTTTCCCCGCGCACCCGAAGCGCCATTAGGAAGCCGCCGATTTGCGAAGGCGTCGCTGCTCCGGACATGATGATCTCAAAGGCCGCCCGCGCGTCTTCACGATTGAGTGCCTCGCGAGTTGCCACTTTCGCCACGAACGGCTTCAAATCACTCATGAGTTCGTTCCCCTGTCCGCAGCTTTTTTGTCCGTCAGCGTTGCGCCAATGCGGTTTCTGCGAGTGTCTGGTTGATCGCCACCCCGTAGGCCGTCTGCAGCGTGGAGACCATCTGATCAAGGATGTCGTCTCCGCTGGCGCGAGCAATGGCCTCGATTTGACGGCTGTCGTTGTCGAGGACGTTTGCGGGATCGCTATCGTCCACAGCCGTTACCTGAAGTAGAACCTGCCCTTCTCCGCCAACGCCCGGCGCGTTCGCAATATGTCCGTTGGCGCCGCCAAAGGCCGCTGCGACCGCCGCTGGGCTCAAAGCAGCATCTTCGGTCGAGCGGGTCAGGCCGGCTTTCGTTTCGACGGCAAGGCCAAGTTCGCTCGCAATGTCGGCAAGCTTTGCGCCCTTCTCGACGCGCTGCTTGAGTTCGGCCGCCTTGGTGGCAAGCGCCGCCCGCTGCTGCTCGGCAGTCCAGTCTGCCGCAACCTCGTCGCGAACCTCATCCAGCGTGCGGTCGCGGGCGGGGATGATCTCCTCGAGATCGAACCACGCAGAGCCATCGCGGCCGATGTTGACGGAAAGCGTGTCGAGCCCCACTTCCGCCTTGAAGACTTCCTGGAGAAGTACGCGCGGCTCCGGAATTCCTTGGACCTCATCGCCGTTTTGGTCCTTGCCGGTGGCGTCGATCGCGTCGATCGTGACAAGCTTCAGGTTCATCTGATCAGCGACCTGCCTGACCGTGGCGCCGGCGGCGCGCTCGTCCTCGATCCGATCGTGAAGGTTGACGACCTCTTCGCGTGCGGCCGAAAGCGCGATTTCCTTCCGCAGTTCCTCCTTCACTTCGTCGAAGCTGCGTGTGGTTTCCGGTTTGATGTTGGTTACGCGCAGGATAACCGGGCCGAAGGCACCTTCCACAACTGGCGTGACACCGCCCTCCGCCGGAACGGCGAAGGCGGCATCGGCGATCTTCGCGTCGGGCATGCGCTCCTTAGTGAATTCGCCGAGGAGAACGTCCGCCGCGGTCTTGCCTTCGGCCTTGACCAGATCGTCGAAGGAGGTGTCAGCAGACAGCTTGGTTGCCGCTGCGTCTGCTGCCTCGCGTGAAGGAAAGGCGAGCTGTTCGACGGTTCTCATGGCCGCCGAGCGGAAACTTTCCTTGCGCTTCTCGTAGTCGGCGCGCAACTCCTCTTCGGACACGGTCTCGGTCGCGACCAGATCTTCCGGCTCCAGTTTGATATAGCTGAACTTGCGATATTCGGGAGCGCGATAGTTCGCCTTGTGGCTTTCGAACCAGGGCGCAAGCACGTCGTCGCCTGGCGCCTTGACCGCGTCGATATTCGCGTTCGACAGCAGCAGGTAGTCGATCGAGCGCTTTTCGTGGCGATATTTGCTGACGGCGTCGGTCAGTACCTTGGGAGCGGTGTATCCGTCGGACAGCGCATCGACGATCTGTGACCGCACCGCAACTTGGCTGCGGTTGTTGATGTAGTCTTGTTCACTCAGACCCGCGTTGCGCAATACACTCGAGAAAGTCAGCCGGTCGAACTGGCCGTTGACACTGTGGAAGGCCGGATCCTCGCCGATGAGCCTCGCGAGCCGATCCTCGGAGAGGCCGAGGTTCATGTCCTGTGCGAGCTGATCGAGCGCGGCACCGGCGACCAGCTGAGAGTAGACCTGCGACTCGATGCCGAAGGCACGGGCCTGCTGGCGCGTCAGCGGCGTCCCGAGCTGCCTCGAAAGTAGGCTCAGCTGGCGCTCGTATGCCAGGCGAAAGTCGCTCGGAGAGACCTTGATATCGCCAACCGTCACCACCGCGTTGGGAGTGCTTGCCACCATCAACGTCTGACCGCCCCATACCATGAACGACATGACGAGAATGGCCATCAGGCCTTTGACGATCCATGTCTGGGAAGCTTTTCTGAGCGATTCGAGCATAGGGGCAGAAACCTTGTTGCAGTACGGTGGCGTTACGCCGAAAACAAATTCGTTCCTTAGAACAAACCAAACAGGAATTGAAGGGCGCTTTGCGGCAAATTGCGACACCTCCGTCCGGGCCGGCGGCATTCAACGCTCGCGGACGATTTCGTGACGCGCAGCATGAGGCGATGTGCTCGCCGGATCGGAAAATCACGCAACGCAGCGAGATCGGACGCGAACAAGAAAGTGGATGTCGGATTCGTTAGCCGGCAACAGAAATGGATCTGCAAAATTGTCAATTTTCGAGCGCGTTCGTATTGCAACGAATTGGGAATCCTGTGCTCGATAATAGGGTAAAATGTCCTGATTTCAGTTGCCGTTACGGGAACATGCCATGCAGTCAACGATCGTGATGGTCAACCTATTCGGTGCGGTAGCGCTGCTCTTGTTCGGCCTGTCGCTCGTCAAGGATGGCGTCACGCGTGCATTCGGATCGAGGCTGCGCACCGGTCTCGCACAGGGAACGAGCGGTGCCGTTCGCTCGTTTGCGACGGGCCTTGTCGCGACCCTTTCCCTGCAGAGTTCGACGGCCACGGCCTTGATGACGGCGTCCTTCGTGGAAAAGGGGCTGGTGCGCGCACGAATGGCGCAGATCGTGCTTCTGGGCGCCAACGTCGGGACGGCGATGACGGCCTGGATCGTTGCCATTGGGATCGGGTGGCTGTCGCCAGCAATTATTCTAGTGGGCGTCGTTGTGCACCGGATGAGTCGGTTGAGCGCGCGTCAGGGCGCCGGCTTCGCCCTTGTCGGGATCGGTTTGATGCTGCTGTCGCTCGATCTGCTTTCCGCCGCAACGGAACCTATGCGGGAATCTCGCGCGCTCGCGGCGTTTCTCGGCATGCTCGACAGCGCCTGGCCGGTTGCCCTGATCATCTCGGCGGGCCTGGCCTTCGCGTCGTCATCCAGTCTGGCGATCGTGATGCTTGTGCTTTCCCTCTCTTCTGCCGGAGTGCTCTCCGCCGGACTGACCGTCGCATTGGTGCTTGGCGCCAATCTCGGGGGAGCGATTCCGCCAGTTATCGCCACCCTCGGTTCGGCACCTCCTGCGCGCCGCGTCACGCTCGGCAACTTCGTCGTGCGCGGCGTGGGCTGCCTCGTTGCGCTTCCGATCGCGGGGATCGGGGCTGAATGGTTGCAGGATCTGCCGTTGCCGCGGCAGAACCTGCCCGTCGACGTCCATCTTGTCTTCAATCTCGTCCTCGCGATTGTCGCGTGGCCGTTCGCAGGGTTGCTCGCGCGCCTCATGAGCCGCTTCGTTCCCGACGAAGAAGCTGGCGAGACGGGGCCGCGTTATCTCGATGAAGCGACGCTCGACACCCCTGTGATGGCACTCTCCGGGGCGACGCGCGAAGTCTTACGTGTCGGGGATCTGGTCGAGGCGATGCTGACGCGCGCGTCGAACGCCTTCAACAACAACGACCTCGCTGAGCTGCACGACATCGGAAAAATGGAAAAGCAGGTCGATCTCCTCCAGCAGGAGGTTAAGATATTCCTATCTCGGCTCGGCCGCGACGGACTCGGGGCCGAGGACGGCCGCCGATCGATCGTCATCATCGACTACGCGATCAATCTCGAGCACATGGGCGACATCATCGAAAAAGGCCTCTGCGAACAGATTGCCAAGAAAGTCACCAACGGATTGAAGTTTTCCGAAGATGGCTATCAGGAGCTGAAAAGCCTGTTCAACCTGACGATCGACAACCTGCGCATCGCTCAGACCATCTTTGTCAGCCGCAATGCGGACCTTGCTCGCCACCTGGTCGAGGTCAAGGTCGACGTCCGTCATATGGAGAAACGCTCGGCGGAGCGGCATCTCGAGCGCCTTCGCGACGGCCTGCTTCAGAGCCTGCAGACGAGCTCGCTGCATCTCGACATGCTGAGGGACCTGAAGCGCATCAACGCACACATAGCGTCCGTGGCCTATCCCATTCTCGAGGAAAGCGGCCTCTTGGCGGAAAGCAGGCTGCGTCCGGAGGCTTGAGCGCGCGTCAGGCGATCGTCGTCAGGTTTTAACCGAGGGTTACGCGACGTGATTGTGAGAATTGTGTTTCTCGCAATATCTTGCCTATAAGAACACCGTCGAGTCAGGCGATAGGGCATCCGCCTGCGATCAATACCAAGGAGAGATTAGTATGGAACGGACGTGCCTGGCGATCATCCTGGCGGCTGGCGAAAGCACGCGGATGAAATCGTCCGTATCGAAGGTGCTGCATCCGGTGGCGGGCAGGCCGATGATCGCCCACGTCGTCGACGCGCTCGCAAGCGCCTCTATCTCGGATGTGGCGCTCGTGGTTGGCCGCGATGCCGAGGCTGTCTCCGCCGCCGCCCAAACCGCCGGCGTTACCGTGACTTCGTTCCTTCAGAAGGAGCGCCTCGGCACCGGGCATGCCGTGCTCGCGGCGCGCGAAGCTATCGCCAGGGGTTATGACGACATTCTGGTCGTCTTCGGCGACACACCCCTTATCACGGCAGGACCGCTCAAGGCGGCGCGAGAGGGGCTGGCCGCAGGAAATGACGTGGTCGTCATCGGGTTCGAAGCCGCCGATCCAACCGGTTATGGACGCCTGATCGTCGAGGACGGCGTGCTGGTCGCGATCCGGGAGCACAAGGATGCCTCCGAGACGGAGCGTCGGATCACCTATTGCAATGGCGGGCTGATGGCGGTCAATGGCCGCAAGGCGCTCGACCTTCTCGGCCGCATCGGCAACGCCAACGTCAAGGGCGAATACTATCTCACCGATCTCGTGGAAATCGTTCGCACCGTCGGTGGTAGGGCGGTCGCCGTCGAAGCGCCCGAGGAGGAGCTGACCGGCTGCAACACACGGGCGGAACTCGCCTATATCGAGCGTCTCTGGCAGCAGCGCCGGCGGCTCGAACTGATGCTGGCGGGCGTATCGATGATCGCGCCGGAAACGGTTTTCCTTTCCTGGGATACCGAGCTTGCCCAAGATGTCTTGGTGGAGCCGAACGTTGTCTTTGGGCCCGGCGTCAGCGTGGAGAGTGGAGCCATTATCCACGCCTTCTCGCATCTCGAGGGCGCGGTCGTTCGCGAGGACGCGACTGTCGGACCGTTCGCACGACTTCGTCCCGGCGCCGATCTCGGCCCGAAATCGAAGGTCGGCAATTTCTGCGAGGTGAAGAAGGCTGAGATCGGTGCCGGCGCCAAGGTCAACCATCTGACCTATATCGGCGACGCGTTCGTCGGTGCCGGATCGAATATCGGAGCGGGAACCATCACCTGCAACTATGATGGGGTGAATAAGCATGTGACCCGCATTGGCGAGAATGCCTTCGTCGGGTCGAACTCGTCGCTCGTCGCTCCGGTATCGATCGGCGATGGCGCGCTTGTTGCGTCCGGCAGCGTGATTACCGACGACGTTCCCGCGGACGCAGTCGCTTTCGGGCGCGCGCGCCAGGACATCAAGCCGGGCAGGGCGCGGATCCTGCGCGAGCGCTACGAAACAGAGAAGGCCGCGAGGAAGAAGGCGAAGGCCGCCGAATAGATCTCGTTAAATACTGAACTCGTTAAATACTGAAATTGAAAGTGAAATCGCGCGGGATTGCCTCGCGCGGCAATTTCGCTACCAAAGCCTGAAGGCGTCGAGGTGTGGGGTAACCACCGCGCCGTGACAGGCGTGAAGATAACGCGGAGAGGGATATGTGCGGGATTGTTGGCATCGTGGGGAATCAGCCGGTATCGGAGCGGTTGGTCGATGCGTTGAAGCGGCTGGAGTATCGCGGTTATGATTCGGCCGGTGTCGCAACCATCGACGGCGGCCGGTTGAAGCGCCGCCGTGCCGAGGGGAAGCTGTTCAACCTCGAAGCGAAGCTAAAAGAGGAGCCGCTGGCCGGCAGCATCGGCATTGCCCACACGCGCTGGGCGACGCATGGCGCACCGACGGAGCGCAATGCGCATCCCCATTTCACCGACGGCGTTGCCGTGGTCCACAATGGCATTATCGAGAACTTCGCGGAGCTAAAGGATGAACTCGCCGCGTCTGGCGCCGAGTTCCGCACCGATACCGATACGGAAGTCGTGGCGCATCTCCTGGCAAAATACCATCGCGATGGTATGGGGCGCCGCGAAGCGATGCACGCGATGCTGCAGCGCGTAACCGGGGCCTATGCGCTTGCCGTGCTCTTTGAGGATGACCCATCCACGATCATGGCAGCCAGAAACGGGCCACCGCTCGCGATTGGCCATGGCGACGGCGAAATGTTCCTGGGGTCGGATGCAATCGCCCTGGCGCCCTTCACCAATGAAATTACCTATCTGATCGATGGCGACTGGGCCGTTATCGGCAGGGCCGGCGCGCACATCTTCGACATTGACGGAAATGTCGTCGCGCGCCCGCGTCAGATTTCGATGGCTGCGGCCTATATGGTCGACAAGGGCAATCATCGCCATTTCATGGAGAAGGAAATCTACGAGCAGCCGGAGGTCATCTCCCACGCGCTCGGCCACTACATCAACTTCATCGAAAACCGCGTGACCGCTGTTTCCGATGCCATCGATTTCGCCAAAGTGCCGAGTCTTGCGCTTTCCGCCTGCGGCACCGCCTATCTCGCCGGGCTGATCGGCAAGTACTGGTTCGAGCGTTACGCGCGTCTTCCGGTCGAAATCGATGTCGCCTCGGAGTTCCGCTATCGCGAGATCCCGCTCTCGCCTCAATCGGCCGCTCTCTTCATTTCGCAGTCTGGCGAAACGGCCGATACGCTGGCATCGCTCCGGTACTGCAAGGAACACGGCCTGAAGATCGGCGCCGTCGTCAATACCCGCGAATCAACGATCGCGCGGGAGTCAGACGCCGTCTTCCCGATCCTCGCCGGTCCCGAGATCGGCGTGGCTTCGACCAAGGCCTTCACCTGCCAGCTTGCCGTGTTAGCCGCGCTTGCCATCAGCGCTGGCCGCGCGCGAGGCACTGTCAGCGAGCAGGAAGAACAGGCGCTTGTGAGAAGTCTTGCCGAGATGCCGCGCATCATGGGCCAGGTGTTGAACAGCATCCAGCCGAAGATCGAACTGCTGTCGCGTGAGCTGTCGAAGTGCCGTGACGTGCTCTACCTCGGCCGCGGTACCAGCTTCCCGCTGGCGATGGAAGGCGCGCTGAAGCTTAAGGAGATTTCCTACATCCATGCGGAAGGCTATGCGGCCGGCGAGCTGAAGCACGGACCGATCGCGCTGATCGACGAGAACATGCCGGTTATCGTCATCGCGCCGCACGACCGTTTCTTCGATAAGACGGTCTCGAACATGCAGGAAGTTGCCGCTCGTGGCGGGCGCATCATTCTCATTACGGACGAGACGGGAGCTGCCGCGTCGAAGCTCGACACGATGCATACGATCGTGTTGCCGAACGTCGACGAGATCGTCGCACCGATGATCTTCGCGTTGCCGATCCAGCTTCTTGCCTATCACACGGCCGTGTTCATGGGCACCGATGTCGACCAGCCGCGTAACTTGGCCAAGTCGGTAACCGTCGAATGATCATCCGGCCGGAGCGGAGCGACGATCACGAGGCTATCCGCGATGTGACCGCCGCCGCCTTCGCCGGTCATCCGCATAGCGACCAGACAGAACCGCTCATCATCGAGCGCTTGCGCGCCGCCGGCGCGCTTACCCTGTCGCTTGTTGCGGAAGACGCTGGCGAGGTGATTGCTCACATCGCCTTTTCTCCGGTGACGATCACCCCCTCCGCTGCCGGGTGGTATGGCCTCGGTCCGGCTTCGGTGCGGCCGGACAGGCAAGGACGCGGCGTGGGCAGCGCGCTCATCCGTCATGGTCTTGATATCTTACGTGGATCCGGCGCGTCGGGCTGCGTCGTCGTCGGTGAGCCGGCCTTCTATCGAAAGTTCGGATTTGCCCACGAGCCGGCCCTTGTTTTTCCGGGTTGTGCGCCGCAATATCTCATGGTTCTACACTTGTCGGAAGCGCGAGTTTCCGGCACGCTCAGCTATCATCCGGCCTTCGGGCCGGGTTGACGGGGTCGATGGCAACGGCATGACGGACGGTTCCAAAAGCGGCATCATCGCAGCCCGGCTGCGCAATTACTTTCTCACGGGGCTCATAATCTGCGCACCCGTGGCTATCACGGTTTGGCTGGTCCGCTCTTTCATCGAATGGGCGGATAGCTGGGTGAAGCCCTATCTGCCGAGCTTCTACAATCCGGACAACTATTTACCGGTGGCGATCCCGGGCTTTGGCCTCCTCGTCGCAATCGTCGTCATTACGCTCGTCGGTTTCATGACCGCGAACCTCGTCGGTCGGTCGATCGTCAATTTCGGCGAGTCGCTTCTCAATCGGATGCCGCTTGTCCGCACAATCTACAAGTCCTTGAAGCAGATTTTTCAGACTGTGCTCCAGGACCAGTCCTCATCCTTCAAGACGGCGGGGCTGATCGAATATCCGAGCCCGGGGCTTTGGTCTCTTGTCTTCATCGCCACCGACGCGAAAGGTGAGATCGCCGCCAAATTCAACGAGCGCGGCATGGATATGGTCGCTGTATTCTTGCCGCCGACGCCGCTTCCGACCGCCGGATATCTCTTATTCGTGCCACGGGAGAAGATCATCCCGTTGCAGATGAGCGCCGAGGACGCGGCCAAGCTCCTGATCTCCGGCGGTCTCGTGGCACCAGATCACAGGCCGCTGGCCAATGCGCCACGGCCGGTCGCGCAGCAGAAGACGGCCTGACCGCCATATCAACCGGCGCGCAGGAAACGGATCGCCTCGTCGCGCCGGTAAAGATAGAGGAGCGTTCTCAAGGCTTCGCCACGCTCAGACGTCAGTTCGGGATCGCGCTCTATGACATAGGCGGCATCCCCGCGGGCGATCTCTAGAAGATCACCGTGCGCCTCGAGGCTTGCGATACGGAAGCCGGGTGTGCCGGATTGGCGCGTTCCAAGAAGCTCGCCTTCGCCACGCAGTTTCAGGTCTTCCTCGGCAATCAGGAACCCGTCCTCAGTCTCGCGCAGAATGGAAAGGCGCGCGCGGCCCGCTTCGCTGAGCGGGCTCTTGTACAGGAGGATGCAGGTCGATGCCTCATCGCCTCGGCCGACGCGGCCCCTTAGCTGATGCAGCTGTGCCAGACCGAAGCGCTCCGCGTGCTCGATCACCATGATCGTAGCGTCGGGAACATCCACGCCGACCTCGACCACCGTGGTCGCCACGAGCAGGCGAATCTCGCCGTTCTTGAAGGCGAGCATCCCGGCGTCCTTGTCCGGACCGGACATGCGGCCATGAACGAGACCGACGTCATTGCCGAAGCGCTGGATAAGACACTGATAGCGCTCATCGGCTGACATCACGTCACTTTCCTCGGACTCCTCGACGAGCGGGCAGATCCAGTAGGCTTTCTTGCCTTGGCCGAGCGCCGCATCGAGCCTGTCGACGATCTCATCGGTGCGCTCGGTGGGAATGGTCACCGTCTGTATCGGCTTTCGCCCGGCCGGCTTCTCGGTGAGCTTGGAGACATCCATGTCGCCGAACGCGGCGAGCACCAGTGTGCGCGGAATGGGTGTCGCCGTCATAACGAGCATGTGTGGGGAAATGCCTTTGGCGGTGAGTCGCAGCCGTTGATGGACGCCGAAACGATGCTGCTCGTCGACGATGGAGAGCACGAGTTGATGATAGTTCACGGCCTCCTGGAACAGGGCGTGCGTTCCGATCACCATCTGCGTTTCGCCGGAAGCGATCCTTTCCAGGATCGCTTCGCGCTCCTTGCCCTTCGTGCGCCCGGTCAGAACATCGATCCCGATACCGGCCGGCGCGGCCATTTTCGAAAGCGTGGCATAATGCTGCCGGGCGAGGATTTCGGTTGGCGCCATCAGCACTGCTTGGCCGCCGGATTCGATCGCGGCGATCATGGCCATCAGCGCCACCGCCGTCTTGCCGGAGCCAACGTCGCCTTGCAGCAGGCGCAGCATGCGATCGCTGCCGGACATGTCGGCAAGTATGTCGCGGATCGCGGCCGACTGGCTCGCCGTGAGCGAGAAAGGCAGCGCACGGATGACCTGCTCACTCAATTTGCCCGTCGGATGAACAGGTGTTCCGGCGACCTTGCGTAGCCGTTGGCGCACGAGTGAAAGCGATAATTGCCCGGCAAGGAATTCGTCATAGGCGAGTCGCCGCCGCGCGGGGGCCTGTGCATCGATGTCTCTTTCATCCCGAGGCTCGTGTAGGCGGTGGAAACTCTCCCTTGCGCTTTGAAAGCCTTGTTGACGGAGCAGCGCATCGTCAAGCCACTCGGGTAGATCCGGCACCCGCGCCACCGCTGCCTCGATGGAGCGCCGCAACGTTCGCGGGGAGAGGCCGGCAGTCAGCCCGTAGACGGGCTCGACGAGTGGCAGATTTTCCGCCTCAGCGACCCTGACCATATAGTCGGGATGCACCATCGACGCACGGCCGTTGAACCAATCCACCTTGCCGCTGACGACAACGGTCTCATTGACTGGCAGTGCCTTTTCCAGCCAGTTTCCCTTGACGCGAAAGAAGGTAAGCGCCAGCTCGCCGGTGTCATCGTGCAGGAATACCCGGTAGGGTACGTTCGGTCTGCCGCGAGGTGATGGCTGGTGCCGGTCGACGCGGCCGGTGATGGTGACGACCGACCCTTGCGGCGCGTAGGCAATGCCCGGTTGCTGGCGTCGATCGATCAGTGAATGGGGCGCATGAAAAACAAGATCGATCACCCGGCAATCGTCGATCGTTTCACGGCCAAGCAGACGCGCATAGAGCTCGCCGGTTTTCGGACCGATGCCGGGCAGCGTGTCGAGAGGCGAAAACAGCGGGTCGAGGAGGGTAGGGCGCATGATGATGAAATTGCGACGATAATTCCGGCTTTGGCAAGGCTGACAACGCGCCTTCCAGCGTTTATAGAGCCCAGTGACTAAAAACCCGCCGCCTTGGCAGCGGGCGGCAGGAAGGATTTTCCATGACCGGCATCACGCGTACAAGCGCCGATCTCGACCCGCGTCGGCGCAGAATCCTCTTTCGTTCTTGGCATCGCGGCATTCGCGAGATGGATTTGATTCTTGGGCAGTTCGCCGAGACGGAGTTGGCGAGCTTGTCGGATGTGGAGCTCGATGAACTGGAAATGATCATGCGCGAGGAAGATAACGATCTCGTGCGATGGATCACCGGCGAACAGGCCCTTCCGGAGCGTTATGCGACACCGTTGTTCAGCCGGATCGCGGCTTATCGCCCCGACTTCGACAAGCTTCGTCAGGAAACGAAATAGACACAAGCAATGATATCTGGCCTTGACCCGAAGAAGATCCTTTCCACCGCACGGGAGGTGACGATCGGCCCGGTGCCGTCCGGCGCCGAGGCACTGGTACTTGCCGAGTTGGCGCGCGCGGGGAGCCCTGTCGCCTATATCCTTTCCGACGGTCAGCGGATCGCCGACCTTGAGCAGATTCTCGGCTTCGTGGCCCCTGACATTCCGGTTCTCACCCTGCCGGGCTGGGATTGCCTGCCCTACGACCGCGTATCCCCGAGTGCCGACACTTCCGCGCGGAGGCTTGCCGCATTGAGTGCATTGATAACGCACCGGGCGAAGCCGCATCCGGCGATCGTGCTGGTCACCGTCAACGCGGCCCTTCAGAAGATTTCTCCGCAGGATGTGATCGAGAGCCTCGCCTTTTCGGCAAGGCCGGGCAATCAGGTCCGCATGGATGATCTTGCCGCGCGGCTGGAGCGAAACGGTTTCGAGCGCGTGCCGACCGTGCGCGAGGTCGGCGAGTTCGCCGTCCGAGGCGGCATTCTCGACGTTTATGTGCCCGGGAGCGGCGAACCGTTGCGCCTGGATTTCTTCGGCGACACCCTTGAGACGATTCGCTCCTTCGACCCGGTGAGCCAGCGCACGACCGGCCAGGTGCGCTCGCTCGATCTCAACCCGATGAGCGAAGTGTCGCTGACGCCGGAAACGATCAGCCATTTCCGCAAGCAATATTTGTCACTCTTCGGTGCCGCGACGCGGGACGATGCGCTTTATCAGGCGGTATCGGAAGGGCGCCGCTACGCCGGCATGGAGCACTGGCTGCCGCTCTTCTACGATGGCCTGGAGACGGTCTTCGATTACCTGGGTGGTTTCCGCATCGTCACGGACCATCTGGTGCGCGAAGCGGCGGCGGAGCGGTCGAAGCTCATCCTCGACTATTATGATGCGCGCCTTGCCTCCGCATCGCCGGGCAAAAGCCAGATCTCCCAAGGCACGCCCTACAAGCCCGTGCCGCCGGAGCTGCTTTATGTGAGCGCCAATGGTTTTGGCGCGATGCTCTCCGAACGTAACGCCGTCCGCCTGTCGCCATTTCACGAGCATGAAGGTGAAGCGCGCCAGGTCGTCGCCATCGAGGCGCGACAGGGACTGCGCTGGGCAAAGGCGGCGGGCGAGATCGAAAGTGACGGCGAACGCGCGAATGTGTTCGATCAAGCCGTGAAGCACATCGCCGAAACGCGGGCGAGGGGCGCGAAGGTCGTCATTTCGGGGTGGACGGAAGGATCGCTCGATCGTCTTTTGCAGGTTCTCGGCGAACACGGGCTCGCGAATATTCGTCCGATCAAGGCTTTGTCCGATGTGCGCTCGCTGAAGGCCGGCGAGGCGGCTTCTGCAGTTCTCAGCCTCGAAGCAGGCTTCGAGACCGGCGACCTCGTAATTATCGGCGAACAGGACATCCTTGGCGACCGGATGGTGCGCCGGTCGAAACGTCGCAAACGTGGCGCCGACTTCATCGCGGAGGTGACCGGTCTCGACGAGGGCAGCTATGTCGTCCATGCCGAACACGGTATCGGCCGTTTCATTGGCTTGCGCACAATCGAGGCAGCCGGCGCGCCGCATGACTGTCTTGAGCTTGTCTATGCGGAGGATGCCAAGCTCTTTCTGCCGGTCGAGAACATCGAGCTTCTTTCACGTTATGGCTCTGAAGGCACGGATGCAATTCTTGACAAGCTCGGCGGCGTCGCATGGCAGGCGCGCAAGGCCAAGCTCAAGAAGCGGCTGCTTGATATGGCCGGAGGCCTTATCCGCATCGCTGCCGAACGGCATACCCGCCACGCGCCTGTTCTGGTCGCCCATGATGGGGTCTATGACGAGTTCGCCGCGCGCTTCCCCTACGATGAAACCGAAGATCAGATGAACTCGATCGACGCCGTCCGCGACGATCTTGGAAGCGGCCGTCCGATGGATCGCCTGGTTTGCGGTGATGTCGGCTTCGGCAAGACGGAAGTGGCGCTGCGCGCCGCCTTCATCGCGGCGATGAACGGGGTGCAGGTCGCGGTCGTCGTCCCGACGACGCTGCTTGCCCGGCAGCATTTCAGGACCTTCTCCGAGCGGTTCCGCGGTTTGCCGGTGCGCATCCAGCAGGCTTCGCGGCTCGTCGGCTCGAAGGAGCTGGCGCTGACGAAGAACGAAGTGGCCGACGGCAAGACCGACATCGTCGTCGGCACGCACGCGCTGCTCGGCTCCTCGGTCAAGTTTGCCAATCTCGGGCTACTGATCGTCGACGAGGAGCAGCACTTCGGCGTCAAGCACAAGGAACGGCTAAAGGAGCTGAAATCCGACGTGCATGTGCTGACCCTGTCGGCAACGCCTATCCCGCGCACGCTGCAGCTTGCCTTGACGGGCGTTCGCGAATTGTCGCTGATCACTACGCCGCCGGTCGACCGCATGGCGGTGCGCACCTTCATTTCGCCCTTCGACGCGCTGGTGATCCGCGAGACGCTGATGCGCGAGCACTATCGCGGCGGCCAAAGCTTCTATGTCTGCCCGCGCTTGAGCGACCTTTCGGAGATCCGCGATTTCCTACAATCCGATGTTCCGGAACTGAAAGTCGCGGTGGCACACGGCCAAATGGCGGCAACCGAGCTCGAGGACATCATGAACGCCTTCTACGAAGGACGTTATGACGTGCTTCTCTCGACGACGATCGTCGAATCGGGCCTTGATGTGCCGACCGCCAATACCCTGATCGTGCACCGCGCCGACATGTTCGGTCTCGCTCAGCTCTACCAGCTTCGCGGCCGGGTGGGCCGATCCAAGGTTCGCGCCTTCGCGCTCTTCACCTTGCCGGTCAACAAGACATTGACGGGGCCGGCAGAGCGCCGCTTGAAGGTGCTGCAATCGCTCGACACGCTGGGGGCCGGCTTCCAGCTCGCCAGCCACGATCTCGATATCCGCGGCGCCGGCAACCTGCTCGGCGAGGAACAGTCCGGCCACATCAAGGAAGTCGGCTTCGAGCTTTACCAGCAGATGTTGGAAGAGGCCGTTGCCGAGCTCAAGGGCGAGGAGGAAATCCACGACACCGGCTGGTCGCCGCAGATATCGGTCGGGACCCCGGTCATGATACCGGAAGACTATGTGCCGGATCTGAACTTGAGACTCGGACTCTACCGGCGTCTCGGCGAATTGACGGACCTGAAGGAGATCGATGGTTTCGGCGCGGAGTTGATCGATCGCTTCGGGCCGCTGCCGACCGAAGTTCAGCACCTCCTGAAGATCGTCTACATCAAGTCGCTCTGCCGCACGGCAAATGTCGAAAAACTCGACGCAGGGCCGAAAGGTGTGGTTGTTCAGTTCCGCAACAAGGAGTTTCCGAACCCCGCGGCTCTCGTCGGTTACATCGCCAAACAGGGAACGCTGGCGAAGATCCGCCCGGACCAGAGCATTTTCTTCCAACGCGAACTTGTAACGCCGGACAAGAGGCTTTCCGGCGCCGCCATGGTGATGACGCAGCTTGCTGGCCTTGCAAAGCCTGCCTGAAAGCGAAGATGCCGCCGCGGCTTGCGCGGCGGCATCGCGATCTCACTAATGCATGTCGCCCAAAAGCGTGCAGCGGTTTTGGGACAACGACATGCGTAAAAACAAGGGCCAAGCGCGTCGCATGAGTCCGATTGAACACGACGCGCTTTAGTGCGTGGGGCCGCTGGCTTTCATCTGCGCGATCTCGCGCAATGCATTCGTCAGCACATCGACAGATTGGGCGCCCATCACTGCATATTGCTGGTCAATGATGAAGCAGGGGACGCCACTGACGCCCATCTCACGGGCAACGTCGATCTCCTGTTTCACCGAATCCTTGTCCGCATCGGAGGTGAGAAGGGCGGCGATGACCGGAACGTCGAGGCCTGCCTGTTCGGCAATCTCCAGAAGCACTGCGTGATCGCCGACATTTCGACCTTCTTCGAAATTGGCCTTGAACAGCAGGCGCACGACCTCTGCCTGTGTTTCCTCGCCATTGGTTGCTGCCCAGCGGATCAGTCGATGGGCGTCGAGCGTGTTGGGGCTGATCTTCACGGCCTCGAAGTTGAAATCGATGCCATCTTCTCGGCCAAGCCCTTCGAGCGTCTTGTGGGCCCTGTCGACGGCGTCCTGGCCGCCGAGTTTTGCGGCAAGGTGACGCTTGTGATCGACACCTTCTGCCGGGAGGTCCGGGTTGAGCTGGTAAGGGCGCCACTGGATCGTCACATGCACGTCGCCGGCGACATTGGCAACGGCTTGATCGAGGCGCCTCTTTCCGAGGTAACACCACGGACAGACAACATCCGAGACGATATCGATTTTGACGGTTTCCATCGCACCAGCCTTTCTTGGTTCCTAAACCTGCGAGATAGGCCGGTACGGCGACAGTTTCAATGCGTTACCAAATGGGAACCTACTGCATGTTTCCTAAATCGAATTCGATTTAAGGACAAAAACATGCAGCAATTCAAAGTGCTGCAGCGTCTGAAAAGACGCACGGCGCTATAGTTACTGTGCGCGCTCATCCCACCAGGTCGGCAGCTGATAGCCGTAAAGCGGAACCGTGGCCGGGCGCCCGATATGCTTCCATCGCGCGACCCATTGGGCGTCGAGATGGTAGAGGGGCACCACATACGCATTGGATACCAGCAGCCGGTCGTGGGAGCGGACTGCGGCTGTGAAGTCTTCGGTCGTCCGCGCCTGCAGGATATTGCTGATCAGCTTGTCGACATCCCTGTCGGCGACGCCGGCAAAGTTCTCGCTCCCCTGCCTGTCCCGCGATTGCGATCCCCAACGCCCAACTTGCTCGACGCCCGGAGAGAGCGATGATGGGAATGACTTTATGATCACGTCATAGTCGAAGGACTGGCTGCGCTGCTGATACTGGGAATCGTCGACCGTGCGCACGGTCGCCGCGATTCCAAGCGGAGCGAGGAACCGCTGGTAGGCAAGCGCGATCTTTTCCTGCCCGGCATTCTGGCTCATGATTTCGAAGGCAAGGGGCGTACCCTTGGCGTCGACCATCTTGCCGTCCTTGATGGCATAGCCGGCTTCGCGAAGCAGCGTCACCGCCTCCCGCAGTACGTTGCGATCACGACCGGAACCATCGGTGACGGGAAGGCGGTAGGTCCCATCGAGAATGGTCGGATTGATCCTCTCTCTGACGTCGCCCATGAGTCCAAGCTCACGGTCGTCTGCAGCGGCACCGAGGAAGGAAAGCGCCGAGTTCTGCCAGTAGCTTTGGGTTCGCGTGTAGGCACTGTCGAAAAGATTCTTGTTTACCCATTCGAAGTCGAAAACGAGCGCGAGGCCTTGGCGCAGCTTGATGTTGTCGAACATCGGTCTGCGCGTGTTGAAGACGAAGCCGAGCATGCCGGAGGGGGTTCGCGGCGCGAAGCTGTCTTTGATCACGTCGCCCGAGCGCACCGCTGGAAAATCATAGCCGCGTGCCCATTTGGTTGCGCTGCCTTCCGGATAGACATCAACCTCGCCCTTCTTGAACGCCTCGAAGAGGGAGTTCTCCTGGAGGAAATACTCGACGGAGATCTCGTCGTAATTGTCTAAGCCGATCTTGGAGGGCAGGTCCTTGCCCCAGTAGTCGGGATTCCGGCGGTAGACGATGCGTTCGCCTGCCCTCACGTCGGCGACGCGGTAGGGGCCGGAGCCGAGCGGCGGCTCGAGCGTAGTCCTGTCGAACGTGTCGACGTTGATCGCATGTTTCGGCAATACGGGCGAAAGCGCGAGCAGCAGCGGAAATTCGCGGTCGACATCGTCGTTGAAGGTAAAGCGGACACTGCGATCGCCGACCTTCTCCATCTTCGAGACCTTGGAGAGGCGGTTGCTGAAGGGAGCACGCCCCTTGTCACGCATCAGCTCGAAAGTGAACATGACGTCTTCGGGCGTCACGGGCTGGCCGTCGGCCCAGCGCGCCTTGGGGTTCAGGTTGAATTGGATGAAGGTGCGATCGTCGTCCCACTCGACGGTTTCGGCGAGCAGTCCGTACATTGTGAACGGCTCGTCCTGGGAGCGCTGCATTAGCGATTCATAGACGAGGTTGCCGAAAGCCGGGTCCCACATCCCTCGTGCGGTTGTTCGCATGCTCTTCAGAATGAAGGGATTGAGACTGTCGAACGTGCCGACGACGCCATAGGAAATCTTTCCACCCTTCTTCACGTTGGGATTGACGTAGGGGAAGTGCTTGAAGTCGGCGGGCAGGGTCGGCTCGCCGTGCATGGAAATGGCATGCACCGGCGCGGCCAGGGCTTCATTGCCGAATGTGCTGGCGGCCACAAGCATGGCAAGGCCGGAAAGAACTGCGCGCAACTTCACCTCCCGAGGGGTTTCTACAGGCCGATTCCCGTCAGGTTACCAATGCGTGGTCACATTTCCAACCTTCGCGGGAGCGGGATCAGGAAAAGTGTGACGCGGTTTCCCGCTCGGGTCGCGCTCCGACCCTGGAAACGATCACGTCCATGATTTTGGATCGGCGATCCATCGTGATCTGGAGCGGGATCAGGAAAAGCGCGAAGCGGTTTCCGCCCGGATCCTGCTGTAAAGTTTTATGCAGCTTTCGGTTCCGGGTGCCCTTGTGGTGGCGAAGAACCGACTGCGCGATTCTTACTGCGCTTGATCCTGAAAGAACCCAAAACCCTGGTATTTCCCCATTCGGCGGTTGCAAAAAATGCAACGAAACACTGGATAAACGCCGCGAGCCAATGTAACAGGTGTTTCCGGAAACGGGGCCATTCAAAAGCCTCATTTGGCCAACAGGACAACGGCGGCTGACGATACTCACCATCGGAACAGTTTGTTCCCGAACCGGATTTCAGGAGACGGAATCACAATGAACTTCAAGTCGAACTTCACCAATCGCGCGGCAATGGCGGCGCTGGCGCTTTCTGTTGCAGCCGCCGGTGCGCCAAGTGCTGCTTTCGCGCAGGCGGGCAAGCCGCCGCAGGGTTGGTTCAAGGTTTGCACCAAGCAGGAAGACAACGACGTCTGCATCGTTCAGAACTTGCTCACCGCCAACAATGGTCAGCTCGTCACTGCTGTCGGTCTCATCACCGTCTCCGGCAAGATCAACCGCAAGGTTCTGCAGGTTTCCGTACCTTCTGCTCGGATGATTCCGCCGGGTGTTCAGATGCAGATCGATGGTGCTAAGGGCGTCAAGCTCGACTATGCGATTTGCATGCCCGACAAGTGCGTTGCCGAAGCACCGCTTTCCGATGCGCTGATTGCCAACCTGAAGAAGGGCAACGAAGTCGTCTTTACCTCGGTCAACTTCCAGCGTGCCCCGAACCCGATCAAGATGACGCTGGAAGGTTTCACCGGCGTCTTTGACGGCGAGCCGATCGAACAGTCGCAGTTGGAAGAGCGCCAGCGCCTGCTGCAGGAAGAAATGCAGAAGAAAGCGGAAGACGCCCGCAAGAAGCTGGAAGAGGCCCAGAAGGCCGCTAAACAGCAGTAAGCCCGCTCGTTTCCTGGATCAAAAAACGCCCGGTATTTGCCGGGCGTTTTTTGTTGGGTGACCCGCGCAACAAAACGCTCCGGGACCGGAGTGCCGGAGCGTCTGAGTTGGCGATCGAGGGAACGTCCAATACCGCCTAGTGCTGATAGGTTGCCTTCGGCCTGTAGTGCCCGACGGCATCCTTCTTGAACAAGGCACTCACCTGCGGGTGGCGGATCGGCCTATCACTGTCATCGGAAACGAGGTTCTGTTCGGAAACATATGCGACATATTCGGTGTCGTCGTTTTCGGCGAAGAGATGATAGAAGGGCTGGTCCTTGCTTGGCCGAATTTCCGGCGGGATGGCATTCCACCATTCCTCGGTATTGGCATATTCCGGATCGACATCGAAGATGACGCCGCGGAACGGGAAGACCCGGTGGCGAACCACCTGTCCGATCTCAAATTTCGCGTTTCTCTGTTTCATGACGCAACACATCCTTTCGGACAGTAATCTGGGTTGCCGCGTGCCGAACATCAATAGGTCTGCGGTGAACCGTTCTTGGGGCACTGCTCATGAAAAAGGCGGGCTTCGAACGAGGCCCGCCTTTTTCATTGTCGTGAGCGGACCGGACATGTTTGCCGACCGGTCCATTTTCTTTAGACCGAGTAGTACATGTCGTATTCGACCGGATGCGGCGTCATCTCGAAGCGCATGACTTCCTGCATCTTCAATTCGATAAACGAATCGATCTGGTCGTCGTCGAAGACGCCGCCGGCCGTCAGGAACTTGCGATCCTTGTCGAGGCTTTCAAGCGCTTCGCGCAGGCTGCCGCAAACGGTCGGGATTTTCTTCAGCTCCTTCGGAGGCAGGTCGTAGAGGTCCTTGTCCATCGCCTTGCCCGGATGAAGCTTGTTCTTGATGCCGTCGAGGCCAGCCATCAGCATGGCCGCGAATGCGAGGTAGGGATTCGCGCTCGGGTCGGGGAAGCGGACTTCGACGCGCTTTGCCTTCGGGTTGCTGCCGAACGGAATGCGGCAGGAAGCCGAGCGGTTGCGGGCCGAATAGGCGAGCAGAACCGGCGCCTCATAGCCCGGAACGAGACGCTTGTAGGAGTTCGTCGAGGGGTTGGTGAAGGCGTTGAGGGCTTTGGCGTGCTTGATGATGCCGCCGATGAAATAGAGGCAGGTTTCCGAAAGTCCTGCATATTCGTCGCCGGCGAAAGTTGGCTTGCCGTCCTTCCAGATCGAGAGGTGGACGTGCATGCCGGAACCGTTGTCGCCGAAGACTGGCTTCGGCATGAAGGTCGCGGTCTTGCCGTAAGCGTTGGCAACCTGGTGCACGACGTATTTGTAGATCTGCATCTTGTCGGCGTTGCGAACAAGCGCATCGAACTTGACGCCAAGCTCGTGCTGGGCAGCGGCCACTTCGTGGTGATGCTTTTCAACCGTGACGCCCATCTCGGCAAGCACGGTCAGCATTTCGGAGCGCATGTCCTGGCTGCTGTCGACCGGCGGAACCGGGAAGTAGCCGCCCTTGATGCGCGGACGGTGACCGAGGTTGCCGGTCTCGTAATCGGTATCGTCGTTGGACGGCAGTTCGGTGGAATCAAGCTTGAAGCCGGTGTTGTACGGGTCGGCCTTGTACTTCACGTCGTCGAACACGAAGAATTCCGCTTCCGGACCAACGAAGACCGTGTCGCCGATGCCGGAGGCCTTGAGATAGGCTTCCGCCTTCTTCGCCGTGCCGCGCGGATCGCGATTGTAGGCCTCGCCCGAAACCGGATCGAGAATGTCACAAAGGATGACCATAGTCGACTGAGCGAAGAACGGGTCCATGTGAGCCGTTTCCGGGTCAGGCATCAGCACCATGTCGGACTCGTTGATAGCCTTCCAGCCGGAAATCGAGGAGCCGTCGAACATGACGCCATCGGCGAACATGTCTTCGTCGACGCAGACGACATCCATCGTCACGTGCTGCAGCTTGCCCTTCGGGTCGGTAAAGCGCAGGTCGACGAACTTGACGTCGTTGTCCTTGATTTGCTTCAGAACTTCACTCGCAGTCGTCATTTTTTGTAAGTCCCTGTTTTGAGATGACGAGGTTTGAAAAATTGGGGCCGGACGGCCCCCAAGGATTTGATGGCGTGACTACGTGATCAGATGGCGTCGAGGCCAGTTTCACCGGTGCGGATTCGGATGACTTCTTCCACGTTGGACACGAAAATCTTTCCATCACCGATGCGGCCGGTCTGCGCGGCGTTGCGAATGGCCTCGATGACGGCCTCTGCGTTTTCGTCTGCCAGCACGACTTCGACTTTTACCTTCGGCAGGAAGTCCACGACATATTCGGCGCCTCGGTAAAGCTCCGTGTGTCCCTTCTGTCGCCCGAAGCCCTTTGCTTCCGTGACGGTGATCCCCTGCAAGCCGACTTCCTGAAGGGCTTCCTTCACTTCGTCCAGCTTGAAGGGTTTTATGATCGCTTCGATCTTTTTCATGAGAAAATGTCTCTCCGCTTCTCCCTTTAAAGCAGGTTCATGCCCGCTCGGCCTCCAATATGCACGTAGCGTGCCAGTTTTGTCGCAGAATGAAACCCCGGATGGCGAATTTTCACAGCTTGATCCGCATAGGCGGGATTGCGCTCCGCCTCTTCGGCCATTCTGCCTATTTTTTATGAAAGATGATCATTTGATGCTGGCGATATTGCAGCGATGGGCTCCATGCGCCCGTTATTTGAGCACCAATAATGTGCAAATGCATAAAAGATGTTCATTTTGTTTGATGGCGGGCCTTCTTGCCTTGAGGCCTTCTGCGCGGTTAGATCTGGTTCATGCTTGACACGCTCCAAGACGTTCTGGTGACCCCGGCCGAAATGACGGCGATCGACGATGCGGCCGCCGCTTCGGGCATCGATAGCTTCGAGTTGATGCGTTCAGCCGGAATGGCGGTGTCGGCAGTCGCCTTGCGGCGCTTTCCGGAAGCGCTTCGTTTCGTTGTACTTTGCGGACCTGGCAACAATGGCGGTGATGGTTATGTAGCAGCTTCCGCACTCGCGGACGCAGGTGCTGACGTGGCCGCGTTCGCGCTCGGGAATCCGGAGACGCTGAAAGGCGATGCAGCGCGAGCACTCGGCGCATGTCCACTGGCAGTGCTGCCGCTTGCCGCCTACGAGCCTCAGCTTGGTGACGTTGTCCTAGATGCCTTGTTCGGGGCAGGGCTTGCGCGCGACCTGCCGGACCAGGCGCAAAGAACCATTGCGCGGGTGAGTGAGAGCCACATACCGGTAATCGCCGTTGACCTACCCTCGGGCGTCGACGGGCGCACGGGGGAGATCCGCGGCGCGAGCTTCACGGCGGCACACACCGTCACCTTCATGGCTCGCAAACCCGGCCACCTTCTCATGCCCGGGCGCGTCCGCTGCGGCACCCTTGAAGTATTCGACATCGGCATCCCGGCGCGGCTGGTCAGCGAGGGGGCCGGTGACTTGCGGCTCAATACACCGGCCACATGGGGATCGCACGCCAGCGCTCTCGATCCGGCCACGCACAAGTACCGACGGGGCCATCTGGGCGTGCTTTCGGGCGGTTCACTCTCGACTGGTGCGGCGCGCCTGTCGGCAACCGCCGGCCTTGCGGCAGGCGCAGGTCTGGTGACGCTGGCGTCACCGGCGGAAGCGCTCGCGGTCAATGCGTCCCACCTTACCGCAGTGATGCTCAAGGAAATTAAGAGCACGGAAGACCTTGCGGCCTGGCTCAAGGACAAGCGGGTGAACGCGTTCGTGCTCGGGCCAGGCTTCGGAGTCGGCAAGAAGGCGAGGGACTTCGCCCTGATGCTTTGCGATCGTGCACTGGTCCTCGACGCCGATGGAATGACGTCTTTCGAGAAGGACCGAACGGAACTCTTCGAACGTGCGGCCGCCAGCGGGGGGCGGTTGGTGATGACCCCGCATGAGGGCGAGTTCGCGCGGCTGTTCCCTGAAATCGCCGCGGATGCGGCGCTGTCCAAGATTGAAAAGGCGCAAGCTGCCGCGCGAATGAGCCACGCGGTGATCGTTTACAAGGGACCGGATACGGTCGTCGCCGCTCCATCGGGCCGCGCCGTCGTCAACGCCAATGCTCCGCCGTCGCTTGCCACGGCAGGATCAGGGGATGTGCTTGCCGGTATCATCGGCGCTCATCTGGCTCAGGGCATGCCGGCCTTCGAGGCGGCCGCTGCGGCGGTCTGGCGTCACGGGGAAGCCGGGACGCGTGCAGGTCGCGGTATGACCGCGGAGACGCTCGTCGACTGCATTCCGTCGCTTCCGTGACTACCGCTTGTTTCCTTAAATCGCAGCCGCTTTGAGGAGAAAAGCATGCCTCCTTTGTGCGTCTGATCGGGCGACGGCGCTGCGGAAGCGAGAAGGAGCCTCAGCTGCGCGTGCCCTTGGCGATCGGCTCCTGATAGGTGAAGCCCATATCCCAGGGGAAATAGATCCAGGTATCCTGGCTGACTTCCGTCACGAAAGTGTCGACGAGCGGGCGTCCCTTCGGCTTCGCATAGACGGCGGCGAAATGGGCCTTAGGCAGCATTGCGCGCACCTCGGCAGCGGTCTTGCCAGTGTCCGTCAGGTCATCGATGATCAGCACACCTTCGCCGCCATCCTTGGCGATTTCCGGGGAAATGCCCTTGAGAAGCTTCATTTGGCCCTGCGTATCATAGTCGTGATAGGAGGCGATACAGACGGTCTCGATCATGCGAATGTTGAGTTCGCGACAGATGATGGCAGCCGGAACGAGCCCTCCGCGGGTGATGCAAACCATCGCACGCCATTCCTGTCCGTTGTCGGCCAGCCGCCACGCGAGTGCGCGGGCATCGCGGTGGAACTGATCCCAGGATACGGGAAAGGCTTTATCTGGAAGAGACATGTACGGGCTCCGGCTTCAAGTCGAATACAGGCTGCTCAGCGCCGCAGCGGACCAGGAGGTCGCACAGCGCGCTTCGTCACGATTTGGATATCCAATACTGAAAATGAAGCCCGGAGCGCAAGGGCCGGCAAGGCTTGTCCAGGAACCCTCCACTTCCGTCCAACCATGCACGGATCGTGGTGGCGCTGATCCGCTAGCGAGAACGGGCAATTGTCTCGATCATCGCTATGACATCGGATTCAGCTGCGGCGAGCACCGCAGCCTCGCGAGCGCGGATGACGATATCGGTCGAGAAGTTTTTGCCGTCGAACTTGGGGTAGGAGCCAATGCTCGTTTCCGTATGTTTCTTCTGAACCTCCGCCAAGGGCCCGCCAATATCGCCTTCGCCATAGGGCGAACGCACAGTGCATGAAAGGACCGGCGTCCCCGTCTGGAGGCTGGGCAGCAAGCTATCAAGCATCGCCTGAAAGACCTGGGGCACGCCGGCCATGACGTAGACGTTGGCGATCCGGAAGCCGGGCGCCGTCGATACGGGATTGGAAATATGGGTGGAGCCAACCGGCATGCGCGCCATCCGTCTGCGCGCATCGGTAAACTCCATGCCGCGACGTTCATACATGGCACCAAGCATCGCCATTGCCTCCGGGTCGTGGACGCACTCGACACCGAACGCCCTGGAGACGGCGTCGGCGGTGATGTCGTCGTGTGTCGGCCCGATCCCTCCGGACGTGAAGACATGGTCATAACGGCCTCGCAAGGCGTTGACCGCATCGACAATTGCCTCTTCGTCGTCCGCCACGATGCGAACCTCCCGCAGATCGATGCCGGCCATGGTCAGCACGTCCGCCAGATGGCCGATATTCTTGTCCTTCGTTCGACCGGACAGAAGCTCATCGCCAATGGCAAGCATGGCGGCGGTGACGATCGTGGCAGTGGTCATTGGCGCTCCTGACTTGTTGGCGATTGTCCGATGCAATCACATCGCCGTTGAAGCTTGACAGTCTGTTGGCCGCTCACGTTCTGGCGACCACACGGGTTTTGATAAATCCTGCGCCAGGCGACGATCAAGTGAATTTGCCTGACGGGAGCATCATGATGATGCTTCGCGCCAGCCGTCGGTCGCCGACTCGAACCGCCCGTTACTACTGCATGTTTCCTTAGATCGTAGCCGATTTAAGGATAAAAACATGCAGCAATTCAAAGTGCTACAGCGTCCTTTGCGCGTTCTCATAAGACGCGCGGCGCTGTAGGCGCGCATATCGCGAAGATCGCTGCAAGACTCGCGCCCTGATGGGTCCTGACACAATACCCTTCGGCGCGGTGCGCCGAGGACCGCGCCTTGAAGTTTCGCGAAGGCTTCGAAAGGCGCCAAAATCATCGCAAAAGTGTCCCAGCAGCGTCATTCTGTGCTAACATCGGCGCCGTTCGGCATGCAAATGCCATTGATAAGGAGGAGCAGCAAGGATCGTGCGGCAACGGTCCGCCGGGGCAGCAACTGTCCCGGGAAATCCAGGGGAGTGAAGAATGGCGCGGATCACATATTCGATCGTTCCACACGACGGAGGCTGGGCCTACAAGGCAGCCGACGCGTATTCAGAGCCCTTTCCCAGTCGCGAGATGGCACTGGCGGCCGCAAAGGCCGCAGCGGCCGAACAGCAAGTCGGCGGCGACGACGAGGAAATCAGCTTCCAGGATGAGAAGGGAAATTGGCATTTCGAACACGCCGATGGGGGAGATCGACCTGAAGCAACCGTCGAGGATGGCTGAGGATGATTGAGGGGGCAGATGGGTCCGAACGTATTCGCCCCTGACGACGCCGTCCCGGACGCGGCGACAACGCGACGGAGGATTTCCAATGCATTATAGCGTTCAAATCTTCACCTGGACCGCCCGCTTGGGCGTTCATCAGGTCGGATCGGTTATCGAAGTCGACGCACCCAATCCGAAGGCCGCGGCGGTCTCGTTGCTTGGGTTGCGGTTGGACGACACCGGAAAATCATCGAAACTAGCGGTCAGAGTCTGGCGCGGAGAAGACGCCTACAAGGCCGACTGCGATTGCTTTTACTACCACTAAGACCGGTCCGAAGTCTCACCGCGAGATGGTGTGATGTGTCGCCTCGCACAAGCCTGATATTCCCGCCATTCGTGCCGAGCGAATGACGGGACGTTTTGTACGCGGCCGCCGCGCGTCGCGCAGCTTCAATCGTCCGGCGTACAGACCCTGAGCCGATGGCCGTCGGGATCGAGAGCGACGAATGTTCGGCCGAAGACCGCCGTCATCAGTTCCTGATCTATGGTCACGCCTTCTCGACGCCAAGCGTCGTGAAGCCGTTCAACGGCGGCATCGTCCTCTACCATGAACGCGAGTTCGGTGCGGTTGCCTTCCCCGGAGGTGTGGAAGTTCTCCGCGTTCATCGACCACAGCCCCAAACTGAGGCCGCCATCGAATTCGAACGCGACATAAGTGGGAAACGACGCAGACGGTTGGCGGCCGAGCAGGCGCGAATAGAAGGCGGAGCTTTCCGCCGGATCCTGAACATACAAGAGAATGAGATTGGGCTTGAGCACAGTTGTCTCCTTTTTCCGATAGCAGGGTTATAGGAGACGATGTTGTCAGTTTCTGTCAGCATTCTCGTGCGGAAGCAGAAACAATTCCGGCGAGATGTGCATATAAGACATATCCTTGCTGCGAAGGTGATGTCGCAACATATTGGTGTTCATTATTTTTTTCAGGACGCAGGTGATCCGTTGGCGCTTAACTTCTTGCCGAGAAGGAGCGCCTTCCAGGCGGCGCGCCGGTCGCGAATTTCCTGACCGTGCAGTTCGGCTTGGCGTGCCACGATGGCGCTTGCAAAAGCTTCCTTCATGGCATCGATACGACGGCGCCTTTCCTCCGGTTCGTCGCGGCTGAATGAAGCGTCCGCCATCACACCAATCTCCTGGCCTCGCGCGACCTGCTCACGAACAGGCGTCCAGCTGTGAGAAGATGAAGCTCGTTGGTCGTTCCGCCCTGATAGGCCTCGATCAGCATTCTGCCGTACCTTTGCGCGAGCGCACTGTCGCGCGGCCATCGATGCTCGTGGCAGAGGCGATCGAATACACGCTGAAGCGTGTCCAGGTCTTCCGGAAACAAAGGTACGTCAGATGACGCTTGCAGTGGACGCACGCCAGTACCCTCTGTCAGCAATGCAAGGACAAATTTAGAGGCAGCCTAGATTGCCAGCAAAGGGCGGTGATTGAACCCCTGGCGAATCAGGGGTTCGCGCAATTTTTCGCTTGGCATGATGACGTGGCACTCGGCCGGCGCTACGGAGCGGTTTCGATGACCCGGCCCGACTGCAGAAACGGACGGTGCCGAGCACGAGCACACGAGCCGCAAAACATTCCCTTGACTGAATCTCCTAAGTGTTTGATCTAGGCCGCAGGCGGACGTGGCGAAACTGGTAGACGCAAGGGACTTAAAATCCCTCGGGCTTGCCCGTACGGGTTCGATCCCCGTCGTCCGCACCACTTCAATGTCGCGCGCCGCTATGTCTGCTAACACCCTGAAGGGCAATGTAGTTTCGGCGGTTCGAAAGCCCACTTCCGGGGCATATTGAAGATGTTCGGTAAAAACCAACTTTCGCACGGCTCTACGATCTTCGATCTTTCCTGTTTCCCATAGTTTCCAAGGACTTGCCAGAAACGTTAGGGCGGTTCGTAAGGTTGCATCAAAATCCGGCAGATTCTTCTCTGAGTTTTCGATCTTCTCGGCGAGAGCGGCCTTCTTTCTTTGGAGATCAATCAGGCGTGTCTCATACGCTTCGACTAACTGCGGGTTGGAGGAGTTCGCGATCCGATCAATCATGAGTCCTATTAGCTTTTCGGTCGAGCTGACCTCCCGCCGAAGCTGAGCAATCCGTTGTGCGGAGCCAACAGACCGCTTGTCCCATGCTTCTCGGAAAATGGTGGAAGCGATGTCAATGATCTCCTCGGCGGGAGACATCATCTTCAGCAGCGCTTCGAACGCCTCGTGCATCTCGTCACGGCTAAAGGACTTCCTGTAGCTTTCGCACTTCTTGTTCAGGCAGAAATAGTAGGGATACTCTGCGTTTCGGCCGCGCGAATACGCCCCCCCAAGCAGCCGACCGCAGTGCGCGCATTGAACGGCTTGGCGGAGCGGGAAATGTTGGCTCAAATCAGCGCGGGCTGGCGCCTTGGCGTTCTCATTCAGACGTTGTTGAATTTGTTGATAGGTTTAATAGGTGATCAGCCCTTGGTGACATCCTTTTCTGATTGATACGTCCCACGGCAGATACTGGATCATGCCCGCATAAAGTACACAGGTGAGCAATTCGGTCACACGATCGAATTTGACCGTGCCATCTGGCAGTTTCGGAAATCCAGGACTGTCTTGCAGAAAGCGTTGCACTTCCGCTTGTGTTTGAAACCGACCACTTGCAAATCCTTCGAGTGCTTCTGTCGTGATCGATGCGATCGGCTCTTGGGGAACCAAAGTGTTTTGCCCCGCGATCCTCGCGAACTCGAACGCAGGCGGCTTGGACGAGAAGCACCAGTAGCCATTGAGCAGCCGCCCCCGCATGCGGTTGCGAACCTGCTCTCCGTTTTTCTGCCGCTGATGCTGCGAGACGCTGGCAAGGAGATTCTCGACGAGCAGGTCGTCGGAACTCTCACCGAACTCGAAGGATGGGCATTCGATCCGTGCCCCTGTTGCCGCAATCGCAGCACGCAGCTTGTGGTGTACGGTGATGTCGCGCGCGAGCCGCGTGATATCATCAATAATTACGATGCAATCGGAGCTCCGGTTCTTTATCAGAAACTTGAGCATTGCTGCGAGACCTGGTCGAACCTCTGTTCCCCCAGATCGGTCATCCGTGAACATCACAGAGGGAGCGGGGTAGCCGCGATTTCGTGCGTATTCCCGAATGCGCGCCTCCTGTGAGCCGAGGCCGTCTCCTTCTTTGACTTGTTTCTTGCCCGAGACGCGGGTGTATCCTAACGTCAAGATATTTTTGTCCGACACCACCTTGTCCTCCTCTTGTTTGACGCATTTGTTGTTGGGGTGTGGATTGCACGACTTCGCCTCCGTTGTCCGGATCGTACCCGGCGGTTCCGGCGAGCTAGAGCTGTGGGTTCAGATGGCACATTGTCTGGACGAAAAACCGTCGCCTGCTGGACAGCATCAATGCCGTATGCACGGTCAACAAAGCTCTCCATGATCGTGCTTATGACCGCGAACAGATCTTCCCTGGCGCGCGGCGTTCCGGCTATTCGCTCGAGAACTGGATGGACTGTCGTGAGAATGAGCTCACTCTCCCACATCGCGTCCTCCCATTTCCATACCAAGAAAATTTCTGAGGGCCCTCTGCGGTGTTTCCTGAGTGGCCTCCCACAATACTGTAGGGGGCTCGACGAGTTCAGTCCGGATGCCCCTTCCAGTCAGGCAAGACCTTATCCGTAGCAGCGTTCTTGTATCTCGCGCCAAGCGGAACACATCGGTGACCAGAAGAACGTCAAAGGTTGGCGGTGTCCTTGTCGCCAAATGCATGGCCAGTATCAGCCCGGGCCGCAAGAATTTGTATCCAGATTGCGAAGCGTCGCTAGCTTCGCCCACGACGACATATGAACGGTTTTGCGCATGCTTTAGTAAGCGATGAAGTTGCTCATCTACTTTTGCAGTAGGAGCATCCTGGCACTCGCTGCCAGACCGCGCGTAAAGAAATGCACGAACAGGTACACTAGCTGGACGCATGCACTTCCTCCGTACACATGAGTTAGGGGACGTGTCGCGCACGTGCCGACATTCTCGTAGAGGGCAGCAGTGACTGCCGCCCGCTGTCTAGGGGCGATCCGAAACCCGGATCGACGAAGCTTTCCAGCAGAGCCCAATCACGATTGGGCGATGCACCGGCATCCCCTCCTTAAGTTAGGTTTGCTGCGACTATTCTTCAGCCAACTCAGTTTCAGAGGCGTCAAACTCTCGCTCAGCGGTGAGGAGCTGTTGAACCATGCGCACGACAATGTCGCGCGATGCTCGGGAACCACTCTGTCTCTGACCCAGGACAGCATCTCGGCGTCGAGTCACTGGATTGGCTTTCGATCGACGACAGATGTCAAAGCCTCTCCGGCACATGCTTGGGCGTCGACGCGATTCTACTCGATCTGACCCGAACCCTCGCATTGCCGACCCTTTCCAGTTGGGTACTCGCTAGTTCTACCGTGCGCTCATTTTGGTCTCGTTCGTCGCCCGAACGACAGCTATCTTGGGTTGCATTCACTTGTTGCTATGGGATGCCAGAATGACGCTACCTTGGCACTATCCCGACACAATTGTCAACCATCGTCACCTTCAATATATGCGACTAACCACCTGTTGTTATTTATTTATCGTCGTTTCAGTAATGCGCGTTACGGGATTTGAATCCTTGACGAGAGTCAGGATCGGAGAGGCTGGATCAATGCAACTAAAAGGATTTAACTTTCCGCAGATAGGTCCATTCAGGAAACGATGCAGGACTAAAAGGCCAACCTTGCCCTCTCGCCCATGGGTTCGAAAAAAGGCGCCGTTCTTGGTTATTGCTGAATCATCGAGTCCTTGTGCGAGAGGGCATTCCTCGGCCGCGAAATTCGGTCTCTAAACGGCCAATTACGTCCCGAAAATTGCGGCTCGGGAGCCATCGAGCGGCTCCGCATAGACCGCAACGAGGCGCCGAACATTCCTCGCGAGCTTAGCGCGCACTAGCCAGAGGTTGTATTGCGCAGTTGGCCGGCATCGGAATTTCGATGGCATTGGAACGGCAAGTGTCATCTGCTGTGGGGCGACGAGACATCCTTGAAGAGATTTCAGGCGTCCGGGAAGGGTTCGTAAGCCGAGAAGGTTGAATAGCTCCTAGATTTGTAGGCACATCCTTCCCTAAAATGAGGCAAGGAGGCCTTAATGGGCAAAGCCAATTTCAGCGACGATTTCAAGCTGGACGCGGGTGCGCGCCAGATCGCTGAGCGGGGATATTCAGGTTAAGCGGACCAGTAAGGCTTGCCGAATGCCTAGTCTTCCACATACCAATCGAACTTGGCTTGGAATTCATGCCCGTTATCGGCGCGAATTTCGCGAACTCGGAAGGCGAATCTGGCCATCACCGTGTCGATGAAGTCTATGGCGTTAGCCTGGTGAATTCACTCCCGCTGTCGAGTAGCTAGTTCGAAAGTCGATAAACAGCGTTAGCTTAGCTGCCGAATCGTTTACTCGACCGTATCGAAACAGCGGCAATCAGTCCGCATCCGACCCTGTGCAGCCATCTGACATGCAACGGGGCAAGACTGCTTCGCGCCCGTTGCGGACATGCACCCGCGCGCGAAGGGCTCAACTCCGATAGCGATACTCCCACTCACCGATGCCATCGATTTTGAGCATCGTGGATTCAACGCTTTTGCCGCTTTCTGCTGCGCATCTGGCTTTGAGGAAAGCGTCGAGGTCGTTTCGATCAAATCGTGGCATGAAGATCACATTGCGACCGCTCATCACCTCACCACCTCGTTCACGCGCGAACCATGACGGACTACAAACGAGGACGGTAAATGCGTCGTTTCCATTGGCGCCGCCGACGTAGAAGTCCATCCAAAAACCGAAGTCGGTCAAGTCATCCGGTTGCCAGTCATCCGCCTCCCAGATGTGAAACCCGCTGTACTTTAAAACCATGCTACGCCCTCGCCGGTAGATGCGATCAGCTACAATTGCGCCGTCGTGTTGGCAAGCACGTGATACCGGGGCGGTGGGTTGGCGATGTCTGTTTTGTCCGCTCTTCGGCCGTGCAGTTTGCCCGCAGCGATCGGCACGGTTGAGCCCGGAGCCGACGTCCACCGCCAAGCTCGATCATCACCATGCGTGCCTTCTTGCGCGGCCGGGAGTCCGGCGGATCGGGCGGGATCGCCGGCGCTGGCAGCGCTTCGACGACCTCCGTTAAACGGCGCTTGACCTCGCGCAAGGACGGTCACGCCGCCGGTTTTTAGTATCGGCCGAATATTGCTGCGGATGCAGCATCCATGGCCGCATCGGCGGCGCGTCCCTGCGCGGTGGTCGGGTAGAAGAGACCACCACCGTATTTGCTCGGCTTTGTTGTCTGCCTGCGACCAGAAACGCCATAGGTTTCGAGATATGAGCTTGCGGCAAGCGCCTGCCTGTTTCCGGCTTCCGCGAAACTGTTGAACCCCGTGTAGGAGGCGGTCATCTCATGTAAACCGTTCTCCGTCCTCACGGGCGAGTTGCTGACAAGCGCAACAACCGGGTAGCCCCGCCTTTGGGCTTCCTCAGCAGCCTTGTATGTCATTTCCTTCTTGAGTTGTTCAGAGGATACATCCGAGGTGCCGGTAACCATAAAGGAGGGGCCGTTCGTGTTCGACAGCGCAAACCCTGAATTGGTTCCCTGCGCCGTCTGGCAGCTTTGCAAACCAACGGAGTTCTACAATGACCACAAAAATGTCCTTTGGATTGCCCCCGTAGGGGTCATGCATCGAGGTTTTAGGAGAATTGAAATTCTCCGCGCAGGAGATCGATGGCTTCAGAGACGGACGGTCCTTTTATCGGAGGCGGCTCCGCTCGTTCACAAAATTCGCGCCAGACAAACAGCGTCATCTCCGCACCATCTGTCGCCGTCTCTCCTGGCCCTTCTGCGAAGGTTCCGAGTAGCCGGTACCGGGCATCACTCCAGAACAACTCCTCAACCCAACTGTAGATAGGGATCACATGAAAATGGATCGAATAACCTGGAACGTGACCATAGCGGCCGATGTACACACGTTCGGCATGTAGCAGGCGTTTCAAGGCATCTTGAGCCTTTGCGAGCAGCGGACCAAGCTCGGCCAGATTATCGCTGGGCAACTCGCTCAGATCGTTGGTGAACGTCTTGGAGCTGATCATAAGGTAGCCAGGGAGCGCCGAGTTTACCCGATGGTTCACCAGCCATCCCTCGGTCTCGGCAATGTGAAAATGCTGCGGGATGTCTCGAGTTGCGCCCATGGCTGCAAGTTAGCAACCTTCTCGTCATTCACAATGGCCGCTATGTGCGCGTGACGGTCAAAGGACTGTCGCCCGCCAACATCCCGCTTGAGCCCGGAGCGGCCGTTGGTAGTTCATCGCGTCCCAGCCCGACACCCAGCCAAACCGGACAGACGTCCAAATCCGGTCGGCAGGCTGTCATG
>NZ_SRXN01000129.1 GCF_004827385.1 Ensifer sp. MPMI2T | reverse complement strand
CGCGCCAAACCACAGCCGAAGAGAAGCCAAAGTCGGACCGGCTCACATGTGCGCTCAAGAGCTCGGTTTCGACCAGTTACGAGGTCCTGGCGCTTGCGCCGACGCCGGGACAAGGTAGAATATAGATGATTAGGAACCAAGGAACCAGAAATGGCGCTCAGCATCAAAGATCTAGAGACGGAACGCCTTGCCAAGGCATTGGCCGAGAAAACCGGTGAAACCATTACCATGGCGACCCGCCGGGCACTGGAAGAGCGGCTGCGACGCCTCGCAAACGCGGGAAATCGCGACGTTCTTCTCGAGGAGCTTGCCGCCAGCCGCAAACGCTGGGCGAAGCTGCCGGTTGTCGATAACCGCTCCGCCGACGAGATTTTGGGGTATGACGAAAATGGGCTCCCCAACTGATGGTCATCGACACCTCCGCCATCGTCGCGATCGCATTCAATGAGCCGGAAGCCGAAACCTACGAACAAATGGTCGTCGACGCGCCACGGCGCTTCATCTCCGCCGCGACAGTCCTTGAACTCGCAATCGTCATCGAGGCACGCCTCGGCGAGGCAGGTGCGGCCGAGCTCGATCTGTGGCTCTACAAGGCGGGTGTCGAAGTCGTCGCCGTCGACGCGGAGCAGATCGCCGTGGCAAGGCGAGCTTGGCGCAGCTACGGCAAAGGCCGACATCCGGCAGGTCTGAACTATGGCGACTGTTTCTCTTATGCGCTGGCCAAGACTCGCAACGAACCGCTGCTCTTCAAAGGAGATGATTTCTCGCGCACGGACATCGAGCCGGCATGAGACTACATCCGTTGCACCCGGCAGCCGCCGCAAGCAGCATGATGACCCGAGATTTCAGTCGGCAGCATGCTTGTCCGTCAGCAGTTCGGCATTGAGATGATCGCGCCCCGACTCCATTTCCGCCTTTTCGACCGCGGCGAGGTCATCGTCACTCAAGCTCGCCGTCGCTTCGACGCGACGATCGCGCCGCGAAAGCCGCAGATAGTCCTCATAGGCAATGAGCACGGTGCGCGGCCGACCGTTCTTGGTGATGATCACCGGCTCGCGCACGGCCGCATCCTGATAGGTCTCGAAATTCCTGGAAACCGCCGCGGCGGTGACGGTCGACGCCATTTCAATACTCCCCTTGTCCGGAATACACGGATTTTCCGGAACGCCCACAAGAGCGTCGGAGGCAGAATCCATGATCGACAAGCATAGAGCGGCGGAATCGGACAGCCAAGCGGTGGTTCGTCGCGCCGAAGAACTCGACGCGCTCGACGCCATCCTTCCCTTCGACCGGCGCGACCAGCTCGCCGCGCTGCTGACCGACGACGACGTCGCGACGCTTAAACATCTGGCGAGCGAAGGCATGGGTGAG
>NZ_SRXN01000128.1 GCF_004827385.1 Ensifer sp. MPMI2T | reverse complement strand
GTCGTCAAGATGATGAGCGAAGACCTCGAATGGACGCAGTCCTTCGGCGAGGCGATCGCCAATCAGCAGAAGGATGTGCTGATCGCCATCCAGCAGTTGCGCGACGAGGCGGTGGCCAAGGACATCATCAAGACGGACGACAAGGTGAAGGTGGTCGAGGAGGGCGACAACATCGTCATTCAGTCGGCAAATCCGGAAACCATTTACGTGCCGCAGTATCCACCCGAGATGCTTTATGTCCCGGACTATGCGCCCGCGCCGATCACCTATTACGAAGAACCTTATCCCGCCTATTGGTATCCCGGAGCGGCCTTCTTCGCAGGCGCCATCACCGGCGCGGCTTTCGCCGCCATCATCGATTGGGACGATTGGGGTGTATGGGGTGGCCGCTGGGACGGCGACATCAATGTCGACTGCAACAAGTGCTTCAACAACATCGACTTCGACGGCAAGGTCAACTGGAACGACATCGACTGGAGGAATGTCGATCGCAGCAAGATCAGTTTCGACCGCGATCAGCTCAACAAGTTCGACCGAACCAGCATCAAGAATAACATCAAGGCCAACGGCAACAACAACCTCCGCAATCGCGCTGCCGAGATCAATCGCGACCGGCCGCAGGCGCGCCCGGGTGGCGCTGGCGGCGGCCAGCTCAAGGACGTGCGCAAGAGCACGCTCGAGGGACTGAAGGCGCAGCAGAGGCCAGCGGCGGGAACGCGACCGAACGTTGACCGGTCGGCAATCGCGGCCGCACGGCCGGACGGCGGCAAGCCGAGCATCAACCGGCCGAAGGGCGGCAGCAAGCCCTCGGTCAATCGGCCCGCCGGCAAGAAGAAGATGGCTTCCAAGGCGCAGAACCGGCCGAAGAAGCCGTCCGGCCTCGGCAACGTCAATCACGGCCGGCGCGAGGTGGCCTCGTCGCGGCGCGGCGGCCACAGCATGGGCGGCGGTCATCGCGGCGGCGGACGGCCGCAGATGAGCCGCGGTGGCGGCAGGCCGCCGATGGCCCGTGGCGGCGGCGGCCGCGGCGGTGGCGGACGCAGGCGCTGAGCGGAGGGAGAACGGCCATGACCAAACTTTTGCACGGACTTCTGCTCGGATCGGCGCTCTCGCTTGCGAGCGTCTTTACCGTTGACGCCGTTGTCGCGCAGGCTGAGCAGCCGGACCAGGCACGGCAACCGGCGGGCATCATCGATGACTATGCCGCGGCGGAAGATCCGCCGGCCTTCGACGACCCCGGCAAAGCGGTGGAGGCTTTCAAGGCGCGGCTCGCGGCGAACGACTTCGACGGCCTGGCGAAGCTCCTGGGCCTTGACGCGGCGAAGGTAAAGACGGGCGAGGATGCGATGGAGAACTTCGCGCTCATTCGCGA
>NZ_SRXN01000127.1 GCF_004827385.1 Ensifer sp. MPMI2T | reverse complement strand
GTGTGTGGATGCCCCCGGTGATGCAAGAAGAAACTCGAAGTTATGAACATGCGATCGGTTGCGGTCGTGTGTCAGGCCTCTAAGGTGCGGCTTTCACACGCCGCGGGCCAGTATGGCAATGCGCGGATCAGGTCCAAATCGTTTGCGCGGGCTCTGAGCACCCAACCCCTAGCTGGTTTTCCTGAACGCGATTTGATCGATCGATTTCCATAGCCTTCTTTGCACTTCTCACATTCAGGTGCCGTCCGTCGTCAACGGCGCCTGTTCGTCATGCCGGTGCTGAGACCGAAGCATTGTAGGTTTCGCCCTTGGTCAGCATCGCCCAGATCCGGCGAGCCATCTTATTGGCCAGCGCGATTGCCGCCACGATCCGGGGCTTCCGGTTCAGTTTGTCCTGCAGCCATGCACCGGATTTGCGCTTGTATCTTTGCGCGCTGGCGATGACGCTCATCGCGCCGATAATCAGCAGCCGTCGAATATCACGCTGTCCCATTTTCGAAGTTCGGCCCAGGCGTTGTTTCCCTCCGGTTGAATGCTGGCGCGGGATGAGACCCAGCCACGCTGAGAAATCCCTGCCGCTCTTAAACGTATCCATCCCCGGCGCAAAGGCTTCGATGGCCATGGCACAGATCGGCCCCACACCAGGCATGGTCCGCAGAACTCGGGCGACCACACTCTTACGGCTGACCTCTTTGATCTTCTGCGCCAACTGATCGATCAGAGCCGAGAGATGCGCGATCCGTTCCAGATGCAGCCGCGCTAAATCGCGTGCGAGATCAGGTAAATCGCTGTCGGCGTCGTCAATCAGTTCGACCAGGCGGGGAAGATTGGAAACACCTTGAGGTGCGATGAGGCCAAATTCGGCAAGATGCCCCCGCAGGGCGTTGATTGCCTCAGTTCTTTGGCTGACGAGCTGCTCTCGGGTCCGAAACAACATGGTGTGCGCCTGGGTCTCTGCCGACTTCACCGGGACGAAGCGCATGTTGGGGCGCAAAGCCGCCTCGACAATGGCTTCAGCATCTGCGGCATCGTTCTTCTGGCGCTTGACGAAAGGCTTGACGTAGATCGGAGCGATCAGCCGGACATCATGGCCGATCTCTGCCATCTGGCGGCTCCAGTAATGCGCTGTCGCGCAAGCTTCCATGGCAACGACACACGTCGGTTGTTCAGCCATGAACCGCCGAAACTGCGAGCGTGAAAGCGTCTTGCGCAACACGACTGAGCCATCCGCCGTCGCCCCGTGAACTTGAAACACATGCTTTGCCAGGTCGACGCCGATGATGGTAACTTCCTTCATGGATGCTCTCTCCGTCTTGGGTGACTTTCACATCACCAACTTGGCACATTGCGATGCCGTTCGAGGAGGGGGCATCCACTCCATCATTTGCGG
>NZ_SRXN01000126.1 GCF_004827385.1 Ensifer sp. MPMI2T | reverse complement strand
TTCCGCCTGGCGCAAGATCGCAAGGATTTGGGGTTCGCTAAATCTGCTCGTCTTCATCAAAATCTCCTCGATCATATTGCCGAGAAAATTCTACTTTTGAACCCCGTTAATGCCCGGGAGGATTACCCCGTCGCCGTTGGCCCTGCTTGACGCCGGCGCGGGCGAAAAGCCGATGCTCCAGAGCATCGTCTGTCAGTTCTCCTGGCAATGGCCAGCTCAGCCCCGCCATCGCAGCCCGCTTCAGGTTATCCTGGACGGTACTGCGGGCAACGCCGAGGATCACCGCAATCTCTCGGCTGCTTGTCCCGCTTCCGGCAAGCCGGAGCATCTGTCGTAATTGTCGCATGGTCAGCCTTCTTTTTGCTGGCATCAAAGTCTCCTCGTGTACCGAGAGGCTTGATGCCAAAGTTGCTGACCCAAGGGGTATCTTCAGAGCCGAAAACCGGCTGGTCTTTGATTGGAATCGTGGCCGGCTTCAGATCGGAATCCGCAGGCAGGGTATTTGCGAACGAACACCAGCGCGTATTAAAGACTGTGCCAAGACCCACTCTGGCAAATCCGGAGGCATCGACGGCGAAGTCGACGTCCATTTCTTCGCCTCCGAGCTGTAAGGCACTTACATGTCCTCGGTCGTCGAGCCTCATCCCGTGTACCACGGTCGCACGAATCCCACGTGCCAGTCCGACACGCCTTAGGTATCGCTCGAATCCGGCGTCATTGAAATGATAGGAAGGGTGCAGTCCGGACTTACCCGTTGCCAGCAACTCATCGATTTCCACTTGCGATGCCTTCTTCGTGATTAACTCAAAGCCAGGGATGCACGTGTGAAGGTTCTGACCTGCGGCAATTCTCGCCGACAGCAGAGGGAAGAAACCGCCGACGCGGCACTCCATTTCCGGTATGTCCGGTCCGCCGAATATGCGGTAGTAGCGATCCGGAATTCCTCCACCCCTCCAATTTTCATAGAGCACACCAAGCTTGTGGGTGGCGCCGGCTTCCCCAATAAAAACGTCCAGGTCGAGCTCATTGCGGCACAACGTGTCAACCAGGTTGAGCGAGCCCCCCTCCCCTGGGCCAAGCGGAAACACTGCCGGAGCCTCTATGACCATTACATCGACATCAATGTCGAAAACACGGCGAAGTGCTATCGCCGCAAGCCAGCCGACAATACCGCCGCCGATAATTCCTACGCGCCTCGCCTTCGTCAGATCAAGCATCACTTTTTCACTATCATCACGAGTTAAGAAGTGGCGCTTCTACAGAGAGAAGTAGCAATAAGATTCAATTTAGGATCATCTGAAGGCGGTACCGTTTGACCTTGCCCCGTTGAAATAATCCATTTTGAAGTAAGCTCTGGCCCATTGAGAGGACCAGGGAATGAAGCGCAACCGTTTCACGGACGAACAGATTATCGGCATTCTGAAGGAGCACGAGGCGGGC
>NZ_SRXN01000125.1 GCF_004827385.1 Ensifer sp. MPMI2T | reverse complement strand
AACCGGCTCCAACGCTGCGCAAGATGAAGGCTACGCGTTTCCGCCGGTTGCTCCCACCGCGCCAAATGGCGTGTCGAAAACCGCCGGGGCTCTAATCGCCGCTGGATGAAAGTTCAGTGGCAGCTCACTATGCCTCGATTGCGCCAGACCTCAGCCCATGCTTCCACATCTAAAGGTTCACAATTGAGTTCTCGCGACAAATTGGCGTCGATGATGTCACCAAGATGGTCGCTAGAGCCGTCGTAACGAGAGGAAAACGAAATGTCCAAGACCGCAGAAAAGCCCCTTCGAAACTGTCGAAAACTCGATTGTCGATCGATCCACGGCAATCAATAGGGCGAGCAGTTGACGAATGCTATTGAGTCACAGAAACTGGCCGGGTCAGTCTTCAAGTCCACGATGATGGCGGATTTGAACTGTCGCTAAACACGTTCGCTGCAGTCCAAGCCAACACCTTCGCCAATTTGCACCAACTTAGCGAGTTGATCGGGGCAAAATCGCCGTCCCAAGTTTTCGATCTACAGTGTTTCTTCCTGCGCAAGCGTATAGACATGGGTGTCGAGCAGGTCAAAGAATCCCAGGCGCTCAGCACCAAGGCTTTGATTGATGTGTCGAAGCCACAAGGTTTTTTTTTGAGAAGGTTATAGCAGACCTCAAGGCGGCCTGATCGTCAGCGATCCCCGCCCGTGGCGGGTCGCGGTCTGGCCACGGTCTTACGCTAACTGCCCTGTGAGTACCATTCGACGATTTCCGTCGAATTGTCGGATTGATGACATAGACTTGCGGAACGGTTTGTCCGAAATCCGGACGGTATCTGCGGGCTTCTTTCGCCATCCTGCACGGTACCTCCCATTGCGCATTCAAGGATGACAGTGACCCCAAAGTTTCCGCTCCGGTTTCTTATGCGCACCGCAGGTGCTTGCGCAGAAGCACTCACGTTGATCGGGTCCTGCGCACACCGTTCGCGCTTAACGGATCTGCTAAAAAGCCTTCCGCACTCCGCATGTGTACCTAGAGGGGCCGACGACTCACTGGCTCGGGATGGGACCACATCGTCAGCGCCGGCCGAATCGAAACACGTGGCGCCGCGACGCAGCATCTATCCTGGCTGCGGCGCGGCTGTCGTGAATCGTACGACACCGTCATCCGCAACTTCATTGAACAGGCAACCCCTTTCCGAGCAAGCCGGCTTCAGCACAGCCAGGTTCGCCGAACACCACTTCAACAACTACAGCGGTCCGCCGCCTTTATTGGTGGTGACCCACTGCGCCGGTTTGACTACGACCATTTGCCTTGCCACGGCTGTTCTTAAAATCGGCAGCATGTTTCGGTCGCAATTTTGCGCGTCGGACGCATTCGAAATTGTTGGCAAATTTGTCGGCTCTGCGACACAGGCTTGTTTCTGGATCGGTTATTTCTCCTGGTCTAAGTAGCTGTAAAAGAAAGTAAACCAGCTTCTGCTGGGCTCACCTTCCTCGATTTGGCACGGGTTTTGAACCGTTTCTCGTGCAGGCGGCTTGAAGCTGCCGCGGCATTCGTGTTGCGGGCAACCGCGATGGTTTGAACAACGAAGGAAAGCAACATGGCAGGTCTGCGTCAAATC
>NZ_SRXN01000124.1 GCF_004827385.1 Ensifer sp. MPMI2T | reverse complement strand
GCGACGTGATGCGGTGCTGCGCAGCCGAAATGGCTCCGCACCGCAACCCGCCGCTACCGCCGCAACTGCAGCAACCCAAAACCGCTGGAGCGAACTCAAAACTGGATAAAACTTGGGGGCAAGGTCATGGAAGCTCGATCGGCTCGGCCGGTCGATGAAGCACCTCATCGAGATCATCACCGAACTTGAGGCCAAAGGCGTCGGCTTCCGATCCATCACCGAAAACATCGACACCACGACATCGGGCGGTCGCCTGGTCTTCCACCTGTTCGGGGCGCTGGCACAGTTCGAGCGCGATCTGATTAGGGAACGAACACGTGCCGGTCTGCAAGCCGCAGAGGAACGCGGCCGACGCGGTGGCCGACAAGTCGTCGTAACCCCGGAGAAACTTGCCAAAGCCCGTCAGCATCTGGCGAACGGTTTAAACGTCCGGGAGGCCGCGGCCCGCGTGAAAATCGGGAAAACCGCCCTCTACGAAGCTCTCAGCGCCGAAAAAGCAACGACATCTAAGGTTAAACCGACCTGAGTTCCGGATACGTTCTCAAAAGTCGGACAGATTCACCACTTTCGTGTCGCGACGCCAGATGCACAGTGTATCGCCGGCGCGAAGATAGCGAAGCGCGTCCTCAAGGCCCGGCTTTATCACAGCGCCCCCGCTGATCCTGTCGGTGAATATCCTCGAGCATCCCGCCGCTTTGAGAGCGCGCTGTTGCATATCGATGTTCTGTTTTACGGTGGAAACCCTTGCGTATCCGATCTTCTCGCCCATCATGCCCCGTTGCGTAATTAAGCATGCAATTCATCGATTACGCAATCGTGGCTGGATGAGCGGCTTTCGGCAACTGATTTCATTCCGTTTTCTGCGGCCTGTGCAACGGGTGCTTGGCAGCGACACGTTGCGTTTGTGTCTGGTGCATGGCAGAACGCGCTTTGCAAGGGCATCCTCTGATGGTTGTAAGGTGGAAAACTTCTCCCTGCTGCTAGCATTGGGGACTGCGCGAAAAGTCAATCTCGAGGTCTGCCGGGCGTAGATTATGACTAGAAAAACCGTTGAGACCCTTATTCTGGACCTTGATAACACCATTTTTGACTGGTTTGCTGTCTGGTACGCTTCCTTCGAACCGATCTACAAAGAGATCATACGCGTTACGGGTCTCCCGGCTCAGGAAATAGAGAAGAATGTACGAGCCGTGCACCAAGCACGGCGCACGTCTGAATACACGTTCTTGCTCGAGGAGCTCGAGGCCCTGAAGCATCTCCGAGACGGAGAGGACATCCGAGCGCGCTTCCATGATGCACTGGAGGAGTCGCGGCACGGACGTGACAAGAATCTTAAGCTTTATCCAAGTGTCTTCAGATGCCTTTGGGATCTCAAAAAGAGGGTACTAAAATTATCGCGTACACAGAGTCGATGGGCTTCTACAGCGGCCACCGGCTCAAGCGCTTCGGACTCGATGGCGTGATAGACGTTTTGTTCAGCCCTGAGGACCACTGACCTGCCACGGGTAATTTCCTCCAGATTGGATTAGAGTCCGGCCTGATTAAGGACGGACCCATGAAGAAGCAGAGATTTACGGAAGAGCAGATTATTGCGGTGCTGAAGGAGCAGGAGGCTGGCGCGAA
>NZ_SRXN01000123.1 GCF_004827385.1 Ensifer sp. MPMI2T | reverse complement strand
GGTATCGGGTCCGCACTGCGGATGCCCGCAGCGGCACGCGGAAGACGATGATCGTGGCGCTTGCCCGCAAGTTGCTTATTGCACTGTGGCACTTGGTGACCACCGGCGAGACGCCGAAGGGCCTCCTCTTGCATTCGGCATGAGGCGCACCTGCATCGAGTGCAGGAGTGCAGCTGGACAACAGCGGGCGCGCCAGCTGTGGCGACAGCATCACCGTGCGATCCTTGGCGCCCTTGCCGTGACGGACCTGGATCACCATGCGCTGGCTGTCGATGTCGGCGACCTTCAGGCTCACCGTCTCCGAGGCGCGCAGCCCCGCGGCATGTGCGTCGTCAGCGCCGTGCGCGCCTTCAGAGACGACACCGCCTCGAGAAATCGCACGACCTCGTCGACGCTCAAGATCGCCGGCAGCCATTCGCGCATAGGCAATCCGCTCGGGGATCTCGGCCCGGTCCAGCGTCACGCCGTAAAAGAACCGCAGCGCGCAAACCGTCTGGTTGAGCGCCGGCCAGGAGATGCCCTGCGACACCAGGTACACCTGGAAGGCGCGCACATCCTCCTGTCCCAGCCGCTCCAGCGAGCGGCCGAAATAACGGCTGAACTTTGTCACGGCATGCAGGTAGGATCGTTGCGTGGCCGGCGACAGATTGCGAAGCGTCATGTCGTCGATCATGCGGCGGCGCGGCGTCAGGGCATCAGGCCCGCCAGCCTCGTTGCGCCGCTGCCAATCCGAAAGATAACTGGCGTTGCGGATGTTGAACAACGCCGCCGTCTGGCGGCAGGAGAGCACATCCTCCCACATTCGCTTGAGAACCGATAGCTTGAACTCGGCGTCATAGTGGTTGAACTTCTTCGAGAGACCCGCGGCCCCGTGCGCCGCATGACTCGCCACCCATTTGCGAACCGTCGAATGGTCAACGCCAAAATGCGCCCGGTAGCCGCGATCGCCTCTCAGAAAAAATCAACAACAGACTGTTTGAAAGCGGTGCTGTGCCTCGACATGCCCCCCCGAAAGTGGATGTCCAGCTCTCAGGGGTCAGTTCAGAATGCAGGCGGCTTGTTCAATTCACTGATCGAAGATCAGGCGCGCTTGGAGCGCCGGCATCTCTTCGATGAAACTCTTCCGTGGTAATGTCGCCGGCGACATAGCGGGCGTTGGCCGCCTTGAGCACCGGATCGTGAACATAGCCCTGCCGGATGTTGGCAGCGCGCGCTTGCTCGACAGCCTTGCGCCGCTTCTCGATGGCTTCCGGGGAACGATCCGGACGGCGAGAATGAATGTTCATCGGCGAATCTCCAGTTGCGGGCCACACTAGCAGGAAAAGCGCTGAAAATCCAGCACTTTGCCGGATTTTCCGGCCAAGGATTGACGCTGAGTCTCACCTTGCCCGCAGGTCCGCGAGGAAGGCGAAATGGCAGGAGCGCTGGGCCGTGTGGCCACACAGCCTGTTCTTCAGGAGGCTCATGGCAGAGGGCGGGCGACGGCATGAAGCCGCGGGAGAGTGCCCGTGAATGCACTTGACTTCACAATTAATTAAGCGTTTTCTAAAGAATTGCACAATTGATCGGGTGATGGCACCATCCGCACGTGGATTCGACAGAACATGCGCTTTAAGGGCCTTGATCTCAATCTGCTTGTTGCGCTCGACGCGCTGATGACCGAACGCAAACTCACGGCCGCGGCACGCAGCATCAACCTGAGCCAGCCGGCCATGAGCGCAGCCATCACCCGGCTTCGCACCTATTTCCGCGACGAGCTGTTTA
>NZ_SRXN01000122.1 GCF_004827385.1 Ensifer sp. MPMI2T | reverse complement strand
GGCGCGAAAGAGGAACTTGCGGCGCAAAACCGACGCCTCTTCCCATTGTGCGCTGTGCCGGCCCGTTGATGCTCCCGCCGAAGAAATCGCCGCCGCCGATTCCCTGGCGCCGAAGGCGGGTCGGCGCGCCGGAGCCAGGCGAGCAAGTCTGCGTCCAAGAGCTCTTGCGCAACTGATCCGCAAGCAAGCCCCGCACGCCAAGCGCGTCGTATTCGAGACGGGGCCGCTGTCGACCTGGTTCTTTCATGCACTGACGAGCGAGCGCGTGCCCGCGATCTGCATAGAAGCGCGGCATGCGCAAAAGATATTGAACGAGACGCTCAACAAGACCGATGCCAATGATGCGGATGGCTTGGCCCAGCTGCCGAAGCCGGCTTCTACAAGGCGGTCCGGGTAAAATCATTCGACGCCATGCTGACACGCACGCTGGTTGCGGCCCGCAATCAGCTCCTGAGCATCTCAACCCAACTTAGCAACCAGATCCGCGGCCTGATGAAGACGTTCGGTCTTATCGTCCCCAAGGGAACAGGTCGGGTGTTCGATAGCAATGTGAATGAGCTTTTGGATGAGAATGGCGGCTTGGCACCGGTCATATTGCCTCTGCTTGCGGCTTGGCGCGACATCCGCAAGCGCGCGGGCGATCTTGGTCGCCAGTTGCTCGCAGCGGCGCGGGAGAGCCGGGCTACGCAGCTGTTGATGACGATCCCCGGTGTCGGCGCCGTTACCGCCGTTTCCTACGTCGCAGCAATTGAAGATCCAGACAACTTCCGAACCTCGCGCTCGGTCGGCGCCTGGCTCGGGCTGACAACGCGGCGTTACCAGTCAGGGGAGGTCGATTATGGCGGCCACATCTCGCGAAAAGGCGACAACCGTCTGCGAGGACTGCTTTATGAAGCGGCAACGGTGATCCTCACGAGAACCAGTGCCAGGAACGAGAGCAGTCTCAGAAGCTGGGGGCTCAACCTGCGTGAGCGGGTAGGCTTCAAGCGCGCTGCGGTGGCGGTCGCCCGAAAGCTTGCCGTCATCATGCACAGCATGCTCAAGACAGGAGAGGTGTTCAACACATCGGCCGGCGCCACCGTATAGGTGAAGCGTCAGCCTTTTTCCCTCAGCGCGTCAATCTGATTTGAGGCACTGAGCGTCCCTGCTGTGGACGTGGGTTGGATCATTCCGTGCCGTGGAGGCTGCAGCTCGTTCGAGACTGCGCGCTAAACAGAGGAAGATCCTACCTGCGAAGAACCATTATCCGGCGACTACTTGTCGACCGCGGAGACAACCCTGCTCCCCGGCCCGGACAGCTCTGAACAAAACATGGCCGCTGAGGCCCCATCCAAACAATCGAATTCATGCCGCGTCGCCTGTTCCGCAACACGGCGAAGATGCCGAATGCCCAGATCACCTTGACGGGAGCAACGCGATTAGACAACCTCCTGCGGCTGCCCTTTTAACCGGTCAAGCGGTGCGCGAACTGGCTTCGGCTGTGCCTCCGCCTGGTATGCTCATTGTTTGTTTCAGTGGGGAAAGGGCGCTCTGCCCCCTCTCCCCTGCAAGGGGAAAATCGGTCTCCCCGTCCTTCCTCCGCTCCCCTTTGGCTCGCTCCGTGCAGGATCGACGCCGATCCGCTCGACGCGAATTTTGCGTCGCCCCCTCGGCTACGCCTCGGGCGGGTGATCCCTGTTCCAATCAACATGCTCCTCGCGGGGCGTTAAAGATCGACCTGCGGGCCAGTCTGTCGGGAGCCACCTGGTGATCCTGCGCCGCGAGCGCCCAGAGGGGACGAGTGCCC
>NZ_SRXN01000121.1 GCF_004827385.1 Ensifer sp. MPMI2T | reverse complement strand
TAACTTCCCGTCTTTCAATCCGGTCTGGTCGCGCTCGCAAGCATCGATCGCCGCTATCCTGATCCGCTGGTTCCGGATGCTGATGGTGTCGCCATCGATCACGCGGGCACGGCCGGAATAATCCCCTCCGCCGAACCGTGAACGATGACAAGGGCGGCGAAAAGCGTCGGCAAAGCGTTACGTCTTCTGTGGTTGCCGCCGGGATGCAAGAAGTTTGTGAACCGGTGAACATGTGATCGAGTGCGGTCTTCTGTGAGGCCTTCGTTTGCGACCATTGCAGAAGCCGCGGGCCGGTATGGTGATCTGCGGATCGGGTCCAAATCTCAATGACGAGCACTGGGGCTCGGAGACGTAAGCTGGTTTTCCCCATCCAGATCTTTTCGATCATTCTGCCCATCCAGGTCGCCGACTTCTCACCCCTTCTCAGCGTCAGATAGTTGAGGGCCGCATCTGGGTTATGCAGCCGTAGCCAACGCCGGATCTCGATAATCTTCCTTTTTCGTCAGCATGGCCCAGATCGCTCGCGCCATCTTGTTGGCCAAGGCGATTGCGACCAGCATTTTCGGTTTTCTGCCCAGCATCCGCGCCAGCCACGATCCCTCAGGGATGGACTTGCGCCCAAGCCAGGCAGCGAAGTCTCGGCCACGTTTGAAGCTGGCCATCGCAGGGGCGAAGGCCTCGACGGCAAGCGCGGTTATCGGGCCGACCCCCGGCATCGTCTGCAACCGCCGTGTTGCATCCGTTTCGGCCGCCACGACCTTGATCCTCTTCATTTTGGCTTCGATCCGAGCTGTCTTCTCGCAGATCTGCGCCAGAAGATCCCGGCATTCCTCGCGGACCAGACCCGGCAGGTCGCTATTTGACTCATCGAGAAGCGCCTCGATCCGCTTGAGATGGGCAATGCCCTGCGGGATCGTGTGACCGTACTCGTAGAGCACCGCACGCAGGGCATTCACGAGCTCGGTGCGCTGATGGACGAGACGCTCACGGGCCCGGAACAGTACCGCCTTGGCTTGTTGCAATTCCGACTTGGGTTCCACAAAGCGCATCTCTGGTCGCTGGGCCGCGATCACGATCGCCTCGGCGTCGGCCGCATCGTTTTTTTGCCGCTTCACGAAGGGCCGGACATATTGTGGCGCAATCAGTCTCACCGTATGGCCGAGCTCCATCATCTGACGAGCCCAGTAGTTCGCGCTGCCGCAGGATTCCATTACCACGATCGCAGGTGATTGATCTGCCATGAACGTCAGGAACTGGGATCGTGACAGCTTCTTGCGGAACTTTACCTGGCCCCTCATCGACGCCCCGTGGAGCACGAAAACACTCTTTGCCAGGTCCACGCCAATCATCGTATCCTTCATCTTGCCGCCTTCTCCGCTTCGTGGGTTAACGCACCACAACTTTGGCACATTGCGATGCCGTCTGGGGAGGGCGGCAACCACCCCATCTCAATGTCTGACCTCCATGGAATTTCGGGCGGCGAGCCCGAAGACAGAGCGGGCGAGATGCAAATCGCCCGCTCTAGCGCGGTCCGTCATAGCCCGCAAATAGCCTCCCGGCGAGCTGACTTCCTGCCGGTCGTATTTCTCAAGTGTCACGGCGACGGCGACGGCGGCTTGCTGCTCGCCCATCTGCTCGACCGCGCGGGCGCGGGCATCCTCGGAGATCCCGGCAAAGCGGCACATCAGCGGCACGGCCCGCGCTAGGTCGGCCCAACTGCTGGGGGCAAACCCGTAGGTCTTCAGCGCTGGCACCGCCCTCAGCACGTCTTGCAATGCCACCATTGCCTGCGGCAAGCGCCGTGGCTGGTTGATTTCGCTCCGGCCTCGCCTCAGGCT
>NZ_SRXN01000120.1 GCF_004827385.1 Ensifer sp. MPMI2T | reverse complement strand
GAGGCAATGATCGAGCGGAAGCGGCGAGCTGTTCGTGTGGACTCTTGAATATTCCGAGGATGCCGAACGCGATTTCGAGTTGATTTTCGATCATCTCTTCGACGCCTATGTCGAACTCGGAGACTCGCCTGACGAGGCTTTGGAGCGTGCCGCTGAACGGATCGGTAAATTGCGTGTCGAAATCGATCGTCTCGTCGATACGCCTTATATCGGGACATTGCGCGCCGATATTTATCCTGGGATCCGGTTTCTTCGGCGGGACAGGGCGACTATTTGGTTTTTGCCGGTAGAAAGTAGTCGTACGATCATTATTGCTGCAATTTTTTACGGCGCGCAGGACCATATCAGACATATGCTCGCACGTATGCTGGCGGGATAAGGTCCCGACAGCCTTGGCCGCCTCGACCTAAGTGCGGGCGCGATCGGCAGGACCGGCAAGATGGGTCGGAAGTGCGGCATCCGGAACAGGAGAGGGGAGGGCTGTCTGCCGACAACCGCGGCGTTGAAACGGCGGCGCCCGTGCGCTCAGAGGCTGATTTGGTGGGGTTCGGTTGCCTCATGAATCAAGCTCTCAAGAGCGAACCAGCCTGGAGCGGCGCGCCGAAGCCTGGGACAGGGCGGCATCGGCCGCTGACCGGCACGAAAGATCGGAGGCGGAAGAATGGCAGTCGTTTGAGAGGCGAGCCGATTCACTCTTCGGCGCGTAATCACGCTTAGACGATCAGCCGGGCCGCGCGACCGTTCTTTCGTTCCGCGTTATTGTAGTAGCTGGCTGCCTGCGCCACCGACTTGTGCAGTGATTGCTGCATCGCTTCTGGCAGGGGAATGCCGCGATTTGCCGCCTCGGTCAGATAGCCGGATCTCAAGCCATGCGCCGAAAACAGCGCCGAATCGAGCCCGGCCTGCTTGGCGCGGGCCTTGAGGATCAGATTGACCGATTGCGGCGTCAGCGCCCGCCGGTCGACGTTGCCCCACTGGTCGATGCGCCGGAAAACGGACCCATCCTTGATTTGCGCGTCGGACAGCCACCTTTTCAAGGCGGTCACCGGCCTGCCGATCAACAGCACATGTTCGTCATCGTCGGCGGTCGTCGTCTTGGTGCGGCCGAGACGGATCGACAGGCAGGGCAGGGGAGGGGAGTCCTTGTCGGAGGGATCAGCGCGCACCGGTTCCTCGTCGGTCAGGTCCTCGACGTGCAGAGCCGCCACTTCCGAGCGGCGACGGCCGCCGGAGGCAAAGGCGGCCAGGAGCAGCGCCCGATCGCGCACGTCGACCAGTCGATCGGAGGCGCAGGTTTCGAGGAGCTTTGCGAGCACGTCGCCAGTGACCGCCTGTTTGCTCTTGCGCTGGCGCGGCCGGTTACTTGCCTTGACCGCCAGCCTCAGCGCGCTCTTCAGCGATGGCGCACCGAAGGCGCCGGTGAGACCGCGCCAACGCGTCAGGATCGACCACGACGTCAACCGCCGCCGCACCGTGCCCGGCGCATGCGGGCCGGAGGCCCGGAGCAGGCGCTCAGCGCGCAATCCGGCCTCGACCTCGGCCGGCATGCCGTGGGCCGGATCCTCGGCGCGCTTGGCCGGATCCCAAAGGTGATGGGCGACGAATTTCAGCTGCAGCGACTCCGGCGCCGGCCAGGGGAGGGGGGCGCCGGTCGCCAACCGGCACCAGGCCTCGAGATAGCCGAGGTCGGAGGCGAGTGCCCGAAGCGTATCCTCACCCATGCCTTCGCTCGCCAGATGTTTAAGCGTCGCGACGTCGTCGTCGGTCAGCAGCGCGGCGAGCTGGTCGCGCCGGTCGAAGGGAAGGATGGCGTCGAGCGCGTCGAGTTCTTCGGCGCGA
>NZ_SRXN01000011.1 GCF_004827385.1 Ensifer sp. MPMI2T | reverse complement strand
GGCAATGGCTGTGCCCGCCCTGTCATCGCCCCCCTTCCTCTCGCGGCAGTCGTACCGGTCGGCGAGTCGCCGGCCGGTACGACTGCCGCGAGAGGAAGGGGCGCGATGACAGGGGTGGCACAGCCATTGCCGCAGGCCATGGCCTTCATGCCGCCGTCGTCCGGCTGTTCCGGGCAGCCTTGGCAGTCGCCATGCTCCGCCATGTCGGACATGATCATGTCAGGCATCGTCGCCATTCTGGCGGCCATGCCGCTCGCCTGAGCGAAGGACGTGCCCATGCCCACGGCGAGGAAGACCGCGAGGAAAAAGGTGACGATTTGTCTTGGCGCATGCCGTTGTCCCGAAAGCGCTCTGCGCTTCCGGGCGACATGCAACCGTCGGATCAACCAGTGCTGCATGACAGCAGAGACAATTGCGCCGATTTCCGCGAAACACAAGCGGCAATTCAAAGCGCTACAGCGTCCTTCGCGCGTCCAATAAGACGCCCAGCGCTATAGGGAGCCCCAGAGCCGGGGCGTTTCCGATCACTCGTCGGGGATCGTCAGCTCAGTTTCGGCCGTGTCTACGACGAAAACAGCCAGGATTTTGGCGTTTTCGGTATCACTTGCATTGGCGCTGACCTGATGGTGATCGCCAGGAACTTCAATCCAGTTTTCGCCGGTATTGTAGACCTTGACCTCGCCGCCATTGACCTGGCTCTTGATGCGCCCCTCAATCACCGTCGCAGAGATAAAGGCGCTCTTGGCATGCGTGTGGGAGGGGTTGTGTCCACCGGGTCCGTATTCCACCAGCACGCCCCGCATGCTCTTGCCCGGAACATGGGGCAGCTTGTGATCGAATATCGTTGTGACCTTGGCATTGTACGGCTCGTCGCCAGCGAGCGCGGGCGCGGCAGCGATCAATGCGAAGGAAAAGCCAGCAGCAATGGGCCTGAACATCATGTGTCTCCTCTACGTGGTCGGAACCTGCAGCGCCCGCGCGTTTTGTTGGACGCGAAGAAGACGCTGTAACACTTTGAATTGCTGCATGTTTTTGTCCTCAATCGGCGAGGATCCAAGAAAACTGCAGTAGGGCTCCTGCTGCGATCTATTCAATGAATAGGCGGCTCGAGACTAGCTATACGTTGGTTTGCGGCGGGGGCTGCATCGCAGGTCCCGGCCCATCGTCTAGGGCTGATGATGGGCCTTGCCTCTGTACCCGCGCAGTTCGTTGTAGCGCTTGATCTGATTCTCGTTCAGGACCCGCACCATCTGCAAATGGGCTGCAAGATGGACGTAACGGAGGTTCGCCCGGCTCGCCTCGATCCGGCGAAGCAGCGTTCGCAAGTGGTCCTGGTCGATCGAGCCATCGCGGAAGGCCGTATCCAGCGCCGCCTCGCCGGCGAGCAGGTTTTTGCCCTCGGCCACGGCCGCGTTCCGCATCGCCTCGAAAATGCGTTGCACGGATTTCTCCTGGTCCGCCGTCAGTGCCAGCTCCCGCTTCATCTTGAGGACATGAGATGGCCCGGGCACTCCGTTGAGCTCGGCCGGCTTCGCCAGTCCCCAGCCGCCGCCCGCCCTCAGCTCGGCGATGTCTTCCGCCGAGAGGCTCTTGATCTCGCGCTGGTGCTTCCCGGCATAGGGCGAAATATGAGCGTGTTCTCCTTCCGCCGCCGCGGGCACGGGAAGAACAACGACAAGGAATGCAAGGATCAGGGATTTCATGGCTTGCTCTATTCTTCTTAGACGGCTCGAGCTTGCCATTCCGCTGATATCCCCGACATGATAGCTATCATGTCGGAATCAATTATCAGCCAGATTCGGCCGAGGGCCGCAGCGCAGAAATCCTTCGAGAAGGGCGAACACCTGTTCAACCGGGACGACCCGGTAGAAGTCCTATTCCTGATCACGGACGGGTGCGTGCATCTCGCGCGTTACCAGGCGGATGGACAAATGGCGGTGCTGCAGCGCTCGGGACCGGGCACGGTGCTCGCCGAGGCGTCGGTGTTTTCGGAGCGGTATCATTGCGATGCCGTGGCAATCACGAAGACGCGCGCGCTGATCGTGCCGATTGCGGCGGTCCGACGACTGCTGGACGACGATCCGGCCTTTGCGCGGGCGTGGACGATCCATCTTTCGCGCGAGCTGCAGAGCGCGAGGAAGAGGGCCGAGATCGCCGCGCTCCGCACCGTCAGCGCCCGGCTCGACGCATGGATGACATGGAACGATGGCAGGTTGCCGGCCAAAGGCGACTGGAGAGCCCTGGCGGAAGAGATTGGCGTATCGCCGGAAGCGCTGTATCGGGAAATATCGAGGCGGCGCCACTTCGGCTTGCGCGCACCGGAACGGGAACGATGATCGATGAATGACACCGCAATCGAGGCGAGCGAAGGCACGGAGCACCGGAGGGGGAGCGTCAGTGAGGTCTTTGCGGCCTTCCTGAAGCTCGGCTTGACTTCCTTCGGCGGTCCGATCGCGCATCTCGGCTATTTTCGCGACGAGCTTGTCGTCCGGCGTCGCTGGATCGACGAAAAGGGTTATGCGGATCTCGTGGCGCTCTGCCAGTTTCTTCCCGGTCCCGCCTCGAGCCAGGCCGGCTTCGCGCTTGGGCTTCTGCGGGGCGGGCCCTTGGGTGCGGCCGCCGCCTGGGCCGCCTTTACACTGCCTTCGGCAATCCTGCTCGTGCTCTTTGCCTTCGGGGCGGCCTCCTTCGGCGGACCGATCGCCTCCGGCATCATCCATGGCCTGAAGGTCGTCGCCGTCGCCATCGTCGCCCAGGCGGTGTGGGGCATGGCGAGGAACCTCTGCCCGGACAGGGAACGCGCGAGCATCGCGCTTGCGGCCGTGCTGATCGTCGTCATCGTTTCCGGCGGGATCGGCCAGCTTGCGGCGATCGTGACCGGCGGCCTCGCCGGACTGTGGCTCTGCCGGACGAAGGGCGAGGCAATCTCCGGGCATGTCAGCTTTCCCGTCTCGCACGCCACGGGTTGGGTGGCGCTCGGCCTATTCTTCTCCCTGCTCTTCGGCCTGCCGGTCGCGGTCGCGGCCACCTCGTCGCAGGGCGTCGCGGTCTTCGATGCGTTCTACCGCGCCGGATCGCTCGTCTTCGGGGGAGGGCACGTGGTGCTGCCGCTCCTGCAGGTGGAGGTTGTCCGGCCCGGCTGGGTCACGGCCGACCAGTTCCTCGCGGGATACGGTGCGGCACAGGCGGTGCCGGGGCCGCTCTTCACCTTCGCCGCCTATCTCGGCACGGTGCTCGGCCCCGAGCCGAACGGCCTCGTCGGCGCCATCATCGCTCTCATCGCGGTTTTCCTGCCGGGCTTTCTGCTCTTGATCGGTACGATCCCGTTCTGGGACTCATTCCGCGCAAGACCCGCGGCGCAGGCGCTGATGCGCGGTGCCAACGCCGCGGTGGTGGGCGTTCTCGGGGCGGCGCTCTACCAGCCGGTCTGGACCAGCGCGATAATCGGCCCGCATGAATTCGCGCTTGCGCTGACCTGCTTCGTCCTCCTCATGGCCTGGAAATGTCCGCCTTGGATCGTGGTCGTCGTCGCGGCGATCGGCGGCGTGCCGATCGGCCTCGCCTGAGGGCTCCCACCGCGGCCATGCCGGCAGTTGCCGACTGGCGATCGCGGTGGCGTAATGCGTTCGGCGGATGCTTTTTTCGTTCTCGGAGGAGGTGCGTTTCTGTACCCGCAACCGACGGGGCAGCATTACACTGCTGCCGTGCACCGTGGGGTCGGATGAGACGCGCGGCGCTGTAGCCGTGCAGCGCCAGGAGCAATCGTCCAGAGGAGACCGCTATGGCAGAGGCGAATGAAGGCGGAGACCAGGTCCTGCAGATTATAACGACGGAGCATTTCGTGCTTCAAACCGCGCGGTCGGGCACCATCCAGGAAGCGAATCAGCGTGCGAATCTGTTCCTGACTTCGGTTTCGAGCGCGACGATCGCGCTTGCCTTCGTCGCGCAGGTCACGCAGATGGGGATGCCGTTCGTGCTGTTCAGCCTGATCCTGCTTCCTTGCCTTTATTTCATCGGCCTTGTCACTTTCGTGCGTGCCGTGCAGGTCGCTATCGAGGATATGGTGCATGCGCGCGGCATGGCGCGAATACGGCACTACTACGTCGAAAGCGCGCCGGTCGTGCGGCGCTATCTCATCCATGCCATTCACGACGATCGCTCGGCCGTGCTTGTCCACAAGGGTCTCAAATCGTCGCCATGGCAATTCTTCGTGACGACGGCGGGAATGGTAAGCACCATCAATGGCGCGATCGCCGGCGTTTTCGCGGGCGTTGTCGCGCGATCGGCGATCAGCCTGCCGGTCCAGCTCAGCGTGGGTGTCGGGCTTCTGGTTTTCGCTGCGAGCATCCTGCTGCTGCGGCGCTATCATCTGAATGCCTGGGCGGCGGCCGAAGAAAGTTTGACAGTACTTTTCCCCGACGGCCCGGGCGAATGACGTTTAAGAATAAGAACATGCGGCAATTTGAGTGCTACAGCGTCTTTTGCGCGTCTGATCAGACGCGCATTGCTGTAGCGGAGCGTGACCATGACCACGAAGAACGGCGCGCCGGCAACGCCCGGGATCCGGCTCGGCCTTACCGAGAACTGGCCGCAATTTACGCTGCTCGTTCTGATCAATGCGTTTGTCGGCGGCATGGTCGGGATCGAGCGCACCGTCGTGCCGCTGATCGGCGCGGATGAGTTCCACATCGCCTCGACGACGCTCGTCGTCTCCTTCATCGTCAGCTTCGGCGTGGTGAAGGCGCTGGCTAATCTCGTTTCCGGCCAGCTGGCGGATCACTGGGGGCGGAAGCACGTGCTTGTGCTTGGATGGCTTTTCGGGCTGCCGGTTCCGTTCATGATCATCGTTGCACCGAGCTGGGGGTGGATCATCGCTGCCAATGCGCTCCTCGGCATCAACCAGGGGCTCGCCTGGTCGATGACCGTGATCATGAAGGTCGATCTGGTGGGGCCAAGGTCACGCGGGCTTGCGGTGGGGTTGAACGAGTTCGCCGGCTATCTCGCTGTCGGGCTGACGGCATTCGTCACGGGGTATCTCGCTTCGGAATATGGGTTGCGGCCGGCGCCTATCTATCTCGGCATCGGCTACGCCGTGCTCGGAACCCTGCTTTCGATCCTCGCCGTTCGCGACACACGCGATCATGTGCGGCTCGAGGCTTCGTCACATCCGGAGCAGCCATCGCCGATCGGCTTCCGCGAAGTGTTCACGCTGACCTCGTTCCGGGACCGCAACCTCTTCGCTGCCTCGCAGGCCGGCCTCGTCAACAACCTTAACGACGGCATGAGCTGGGGCATCTTCCCGCTGTTCTTCGCCTCCTTCGGCCTTGGCGTCGAGCGGATCGGCATTCTCAAGGCGATCTACCCGGCGACCTGGGGCATCCTCCAGATCGCGACCGGCCCCTTGAGCGACCGCTGGGGACGCAAGGGGCTGATCGTGGTCGGCATGTGGGTGCAGGCCGCAGGCCTGTTCCTGACGGCACTGACCCGGCAATTCGAATGGTGGCTGGTCGCGAGCCTCCTCATCGGCCTAGGAACGGCCATGGTCTATCCGAGCCTGATCGCTGCGGTCTCCGATGCCGCGCATCCCGCCTGGCGCGCCCGCGCGCTCAGCGTCTACCGCTTCTGGCGCGACCTCGGTTACGCGATCGGGGCGCTCACGGCAGGGCTGATCGCAGATCGCTTCGGCCTCGCCGCGGCGATCGCATCGGTCGCTGCTCTTACGTTCCTCTCCGGCGTAATCGTCGCCGCGCTGATGCGGGAGAGTGCGCCGTAGCTGTCCTGAGTTATCGGAAGCCGATCGGCAAGATGCGGTCAAGCATGAGCGCTTTGGGCTGAAGCAGCCCTTGCCCCACGGCATATCAGACGGCTGCACAGGGTCGAGAATTCGCCTTCATCAGCGTCGTGAGAGCGGCAATTCTGCGGCCGCGCAAAACAGTCATTTGTTCGGCGTCGTGGCCAGGTCACAGCAGGACACGGCCACGCCTATTCTCGAGTGCTCCATTCTCACATTAAGTGCAGCGGCCACGGCGCGATTATCAAATTAAGTGCTCATTCTCGAAATTCTTACGACTACCTGCCAACCGACAACTTCTGATCATTCTCCCTTGCCGGGAAGTGCTTGGCTTTCCATCCTGCGCGGAGGCTCGAACGGCAGAACATCCGGCACCACGCGCACGCCGGTGGTAAATTTGAACGAATAACCAAGCTCGTTCGGATAGGTCATCTCGAGGAAAAAGGCGGTCCAGCCTTGGGCTGGCGTTGCCACCTTGCCGGTATAGACTCCGTCCCCTTCGTCGTTCAGCACTGAGCTGCGAAAGGCTGGCCCGATCGTCTCGAGACGGAAGTCGCGCGCTGTCGGGTTCGCCGCCTGCCACAATCGCACGACTGTAGGCTCCGTCTGCGTCCTGAGACGGATCGATCGGTCCTCTTCGAAGCTCCACTCAAATCGCGGCCGCTCCACGCCGGCGATGATCGATAGGTAGAAGGCGAGGCTGCTCTCTGCGGCGTCCGAGCCGCGCAGGGAATGGTCGGTGTTTGGCACGTAGCGCAGATAGGTCTCGCCCTTCAGGCCATCGATGTAGAACTGCGACGAGTCCGGTAGAAAATACTGATCCCCCGTCGAATTGACGATCATCTTCGGCATCGTCAGCCGCTCACGATAGGCGTAAGGATCCTCGATAGCGAGCAGCTCGCGCGATTGCGCGGTGCCGAGCCATTGCATGAGCCCGGCTTCCTGATAGGGACCGAGAGCAGAGGCCCAGCGTCCATAGGCGCGATAGTGATGCTCGAAGGAGGGTTCGATGTTCAGCATGTCGATGACCATCGGGACGATCGCCACCACTCGCTTATCGACGGCGGCCGCGGTCCAGGCGGTCCAGCCCCGCTTCGATCTACCTCCGACCACGAACCGATCGACGACCGCAGCGCCGCCTTGCGTGCTGGCGCAAAACGCAGTCACCGCGTCCATCGCCCGGACTACGCTCTTCGTCATGGGCAGGCGGAGCGGCCATGTCTCATCGCCGGTCCTGAGGTACTTCTCCCAGCTATAGGCGATGATCGCGTCCTCCGAGCGCGGCCTGTCCTCCCCTGCGAACGTGAGCGGCTGGTTCGGCACCATACGCACCTCGCTCACCACCGAGCGCGTCTTGATCGCAAGCGACGTGAGGAGAGGATTGATGCGCGCCGGCGGACGGCTCGCGGTTGAGCCTCCGCTTATGACGAGAACGCCGATGCGGCTCTCGACACGCTCAGGCCTGACGATGGTCAGCCAGTGCCTCCAGAGCGGCTTATCAACCTCCCGCGCCGTGCGCCATTGTTGCGAGGTCATGTCGAGGACGTGCGCGGTGTAGCCGTCGCCGGGTATGGTCGTCACGAGCTCATACCGGTAGGCCGGGTCGGCCGCGGCGACATAGCGGTCAAGCGCTGTCTCGCGGTTAGCCCCTGCGGCTGGCGTCAGCACCAGGGCCAACAGGGAAGCGAAGATAACGGCAAGCGTTGGCTTCGGCATGAGCAGGGCTCCCGTACTTCAGAGCAGTATTCTACACCGCTCGCTCGGGAAGTCAGACTGTCCTCGCCCACGCTGTTCTCCAAGGCGGCCATGTCGGCTCTTTTAGTTCGATTTCCGTCTGCCCGGTTCATGCCCCGGTCTCCTCGTCCCAGCGGCGCTGCATCTCTTCCGGCGCCACATCCTCGATCTTCTGCGAGAGCATCCACCGATGGCCGAAAGGATCGACAACCATGGCGACGCGCTCGCCATAGGCTTGGTCTGCAGCGGCACGCAGAACGACAGCCCCCGCGTCGACCGCGCGGGCAAGATCGGCATCGACCGACAGGGTTGCGAGGTGGAAGGTCACGGGAGAGCCACCGATCGTGTCTGGGCTCAGTGCACCGAAGTCGGGATACTCGTCGGCAATCATGACGGTGCTTTCGCCGATCTTGAGTTCCGCGTGTCCGATCCGACCGTCTCGCGGGTCGGTCATTCGGAAGAGCTCCTCGGCACCAAAGGCGCGACCGTAGAAATCAATCGCTGTGCGAGCATTCTTGACGATGAAATACGGGGTCAGGGACGAAATCGAGGTGGACATGGGCGGCCCCCTTGTCGCTAGCGTATAGTTGCGTTACGTTACGTTACGTTTTATAATTGAATGAGTCAACAGCACATGAGCCCACCGAAACGGCGCGGAAGACCGCCAAACCAATTGGCGCAGGCGAGAATCCTGAAAGCGGCGCACGACATCCTGACGGAGGATGGGTTTGGCCGTCTGACCGTCGAGGCCGTCGCCGCGAGGTCCGGTGTGGGCAAGCCGACGATCTACAGGCAATGGGCGAATGCCTCCGAACTCGCCATGGCCGCCTTGATGTCCCGAGATCCGGGCATCATCGCAGGAGGCGGGACAAGTCTGCGATCGGCGCTCACGGGGCAGATGCGATCGCTGATCCAGGCCTTTGCGACGACCAGAGGGCGCCAAATCGCCATGACGCTCGCGGCGGCCGACCCCGAAAGCGAATTCACCAAGGCCTTCCGCAACCAGGTCATCCTCTCGAGCCGCGAGGCCGGTCGCGCCCTGTTGCTCGAGGCTGCCGCGAGGGGTGAGATCATGTTGCAGCAAGACCTCGAGGTGCTGCTCGACATGATTTACGGACCCGTCTTCTACCGGCTGCTCGTCGGGCATCGCCCACTCGACACGGGCTTTGCCGACAGCATCGTCGCGATCGCCCTGGAAGCAGTGGCAGCCCGCGCAGATAGGTAAAGAAAGCGATCTCAGGCCTCTTTCGAAGTCAGCACCTTGGCCAGTTCGCCGATCGTCGAACGCAACCACTTGTGAGCCGGGTCGTGGCGGTAGCGAACGTGCCAAGCCATATGCACCGGAAAAGTGCCGAGAGCGACGGGCGCCGGCAGCACCTTCAGGCGCTGGATGTTACCGCCATCCGAGGTGCAAGGCTGAGCTGAGCGGGGGAGGCGGCGGCCCTAGCTCGCCGCGTCCTCGTGCCTTTCGGGCGTCGTGCTCTCCGCTTGGGAACCGGAGCCCAGATTGTCATGCGCGTTGTCGGGCGCGCCGCGGCCGAGGAGATGCGCTGTCGAACGCCAGGCATGATGCACGATCTGGTCGAGCCGTCGGGCGGCTTCGATCCGGGTCAAGGCATCTGCGGCGGTCAGCTTTCCCGGCGCGACGGAGGCGAGGGTCGCGGCGCGGTGATCCCGCTGCAGCGCGTCGAGTTTTTTCGCTGCGTCTTCCACCTCGGTGAGCGCCGTGGCGACCTCGGACGAAACGCTCCAGCCGATCGGTGCGGCCTGTGCGCTGAGCGCGGATTCCGACGTTATCGAGCCGCCAACCACCTGTGCCGCGCGCATGGCCTGAGTGCACAGCTCGACGGCGCGGAAGTCGTGTAGGGCGCCGGCTGGCCGGCCTGGCAGCCCGTCGTCCGCCAGGACTTCCATGAGGCGCGAGGCGTGATCGAGTGCGTGCAGCGTGCTCGTCATCCGGTGCCGCTCGGCCTCCGTCTCGGGCGGCTCCTTCAGTTCGGACAGGAAGTCCCGCACCTCCTCGAGCGCGGCGGCGGCCGCCGCCGTGCCATTCGCCGTGGGGCCGGCCAGGCCCGAAAGCGCCGCGGACACCGAGGCGGCGGTTGTCGCGAGAATGTCCGCCACGACGCGCCGGGCGGTCTCGACCGCGATCACCGGATTGGCAAGCGTGCTGGGATCGAGCGCGCGTTGGAGCGCCGTCTGCCTGGAGGGCAGGAGCCGCTCTACGATACGGGTGAAGGCTTGCGTCGCCGGAAGAAGCACCGCCACCCCCACGACGTTATAGGCCGTGTGGTAGGCGGCAAGGAGCGTCAATCCGTCGACCGACGCGAGTGCGGCCCTCATCAGCGCCGCCGTGAGAGGAAAGGCGATGATCGCGATGAGCGCCGCGATGACCTTGAACAGCACATAAGCGAGAGCGAGGCGCTTGGCCGTGGCGCTGGCACCGATGGCTGCCAGGGCGGAGCTCGTCGCGGTCCCGATATTCTGCCCGATGATCAGCGCCGCGCCCTGCTCGAGGCCCACCGCCCCGGCGTAGTAAGCCGAGATGGTGACGGCAATGGCGGCGGTCGAGGACTGCATGACCGCGGTCATCGCCAGGCCGACGACGACCAGGGTCATGAGGCCGACCGAGCCTGCGGCCCACCCGACGCCGGGCATGCCGAGAACCGCAGGGAGGTCGGACGGATGCAGGCTCTCGGCAAGGCCTCCCATGCCCTGCTGGAGGGTCGTCAGCCCGTAAAGCACCAGCGCAAAGCCTGCGAGCGCGCCGCCCGATGCGGCGATCCGGCCGCCCGAGAGCAACCTCGCCAGCGCGCCGGCGAAGATCAGGGGCAGCGCGTAGGCAGAAAGTGAGACGCGCACGCCGATCAGCGCCACGAGCCAGCCTGTTCCCGTCGTTCCGACATTGGCGCCGAACACGAGGCCGAGCCCCTGCGGAAAGGTAAGCAGCCCGGCGCTGACGAGGCCGATCGTCGTCATCGTCACCGCGCTCGACGACTGCACCAGCAGCGTGACGACGGCGCCCCAGAGCGCACCCGAGAGCGGTGTCGCCGCCGCCTTGCCGAGAACGGTGCGGAGCGCAGATCCCGCCAACGCTTTCAGGCCGTCGGTCATGACGGTCATCCCGAGCAGGAACAGCCCGACGCCGCCGAGAATGGCAATCGCTGTCGACATGCACGCCTCGTCCCGCCTACCGTTTCGGGCCTTCGTCGGAGTCATAGCATCAGCCGACCCGATGCGGATAGCCTCCGGTTGCGCCGACGTGCACCCACGTCCGAACTGCGCCAGCACCGGAATTTTCCGGGCGCTATTGGTGAATGGCGGTTGGGGGCAAGCCGAAGTTCGCGCGAGCGCCGTCTTTGTCAGGCGCTGCGCCATGCCCTCAGTCAAGACAGCGATAGGAAACGTCGCTTCGCTCCTGGAGTTGGTCTGAACTTGCGCTTGAGGTGCTTCAGAACCTCAAGGAGCATACGGCTGCTGCGGCGCTCACTCAGGCCCCGAAACGTGGCACTGCCGATTGCGCCGCGAGTGCCCGTGGCTAGGCCTCGGCAGTGGCATCCCATAGTTCGCGCACCATCTGCCGAAGCAGCAGCGCCTCCGCCCACCTGTCCGTCGAGTCGTTGCCGTCTCTCCCTGATATCGCGTAGGGCTTGGGACCCAGCTCGCAGGTGAAGATGAGCTCGGCGTCATCGGCGGCCCGGGATCGCCAGTTGCGAAAGCCGTAGTCCCACCATTCAAGAAAGAGATCGACCCAGGGACGGTGATGCGGGAAAGAAATCTCGATCTGCACCTGCTCGCGCGAGGCGACGCGGCCGTGGAAGGCCCAGGCGTTGCCCATTATGCGCCGGATCAGTGCATGGTTCTCCTCGTCGACCGGAAAGGCGAATTCCCGCCCGACGAGAAAATGCGAGAGGTCGGCCAAGAGTGGCAGTTCGGGCCGCTGATCCAGCAAATCCAGCGTGAAGAACAGGTCCGTGGTCATCCGGTCGCGATGCGTTTCGATGAACACGGGGATGCCTGCGTCCTCGGCGAGCCGCATCCAGCCATCGAGAAGCGGCAGGCAATCCTCGATCCGGCGCAGCCGGACATCGGGTTGCAGATTGATGTAGCTGACAGGAAACTCGGCGGCAAGTTCCAGCGGCAGGCGCAAGTCCTCGACGCTGTGGGGGAAGCAGACGCCTTCGATCTTCAGGCCGGTGCCCTGGATGGCTTCGTTCAGGCGAACGACATCGCGGCGGTTCGTGTAGTGCGCGCTGATACCATCGAAACCCGCCTCCAGGATCATGGCGATGTTCTCGTCGAGGCTGCGCTCGTGGCCGTCCGTGTGCCGACGCTCCATCGCCCAGAGCGACTGGAGGACAAGCAGCTTTTGCATCAGGCGGCCCGCGCGCTTTTCAGAAGCGTCTTGAGGTTCAAGCCAGGGTCGGCCAATGCCACGGGGTCGGGGCTGACACCGGCGGCAATCAGCATCTCAGCCAGTTTGATCTCCTTGGCGAGGCCGTTGCCGAGGCCGAGACCCGCCGCAGCCACGAGGCGTCTATCGTCCAGATAAAATTCGAGTTCGCCGCCCGCGGCTGAGCGCACGACGTGCTGATGCGCTGGCTGCGGCAGCCCCGCTACCTGCAAGCCAAGATCGTACTGGTCGGACCAGAACCACGGGATAGCGGCAAAGATCTCGGCTGCACCGGCCATGTTTCGCACTGCGGTTTCGGCCTGCGTCCTCGCATTCCGCCAGCTTTCATAGCGAATGTGTCCTCCGCCAGGCTGCGCCACTGCTGCGCAATCGCCGGCGGCGAATATGTCGGTGGCGCTGGTACGAAGAAGACTGTCCGTCAGAACACCGTTGCCGGTTGCCAGTCCTGCCGCCTCGGCCAGCGCGATATCGGGCAGAACGCCGATCGCCGCGACAACCACGTCGGCGGGCACTTCGCTGCCATCGGCGAGGACAACGGCGTTATCCGTGATTTCCGCAACGCCCTGTCCGAGGTGGAAATGCACGCCTTCGTCCAAATGCCTCGCGTGCAGCGTTGCGGCAAAACGCTCGGGAACCGCACGTCCGAGCGGCTTCGGTGCCGCTTCGACAATGCTGACGGCACTGCCTTTTCCACGCAGGACCGCCGCGAGCTCCATTCCGATCAAACCGCCGCCGATGATCGCAACGCGCTTGCCTGCTTCTGCACGGGAGAAGACCATCTTCGCATCGGCATGTGTACGGAAGTCGAGCGCGAGTTCCGCGCCAACGCAAGCGAGCCGCCTTGGACGTGCGCCCGTGGCGAGAAGCAGCTTTGCATACCTCAACACCCGCCCGTCGCTTAAGGTCACGGTTTTAGTGTCGGCATCGAGTTTCGAGGCCGACAATCCCGGCAGATAGTCGATGCCGGCCGCCTCCAGCGCTTCGGCTGCGCAGATCGGCTTCATCTGCACCGCGCCGTCTACCGGTTTCGACAGCGGCGGGCGCTCATAGGGCAGGTGAGGCTCGGCTCCGACCAGCGTGACGGATCCGGAATAGCCCGCTTCGCGCAGGGCGAATGCTGCTCGGGTGCCGCATTCCCCGGCACCGATGATGACGATACCGTCCATGTGCTCTCCAATCGCGAGAGGACCGGCGCAACCGGAAGGGAGCGCCGGTCGGGGAGGATCAGTTCTGTTTGGCGTATTCGGCCATGTTCTTGGGCGTGACCAGTTCGAAGGGCACCCAGACCTCCTTGTCGACGCTCTTGCCGCGGGCGAGCGCCACGGCTGCGTCCACGGCGCTCGCGGACTGTCCCTTGGCGTTCTGGAACACCGTCACGTCGAGATCACCGGCTGCCATGGCGGCAAGGCCGTCCTGCGTCGCATCGATGCCGACGACGATCACATCATCCATCGACATGCCCGCGGCCTTGAGCGCCTGGATCGCGCCGATCGCCATCTCGTCATTGTTGGCAAAGATCACGTCGATCGGCTGGCCGGCGGTGACCCAGTTCGTAGTCAGATCCATCGCGTTCGTACGCGTCCAGGCGGCGGACTGTTCGTCGGCGATGGTCAGGCCCTTGCAATCACCTGCGGCCAGCGTTTCCTTGACCGACGACGTACGGTCACGCGAGGCCTGGTGGGCCAAATCGCCCATCAAGATGTAGGCCTGCGCATCGCCTGCCTTTCCCTTTTGCTTCAGCAGTTCGCAGGCCGCCTCGGCACCGAGCTTTCCGGAGTCGATTTCCTTCGAACCGACATAGGCTTGGCTTTCGGGTAGCTGATCGATGTTTTCCGGCTCGAGATTGACGTAGACGAGCGGAATTCCTGCTTTCCGAGCCGCCTCGCTGATGCCGGGGGCGGCGGAGGTGTCCGTCAGTGTCATGATGATCGCGTCCACCCCTGCAGCGATGAAGTTGTTCACCTGATTGATCTGCTTGGAGATGTCGGCCTGCGCATCCTCGATCTGGAGAGTGACCCCTTCCACCTCGGACGCCCTTGCATCGAGCCCCTGGCGCAGCAATGTCTGAAAGTTGTTGTCGAAGCTCTGTATCGATACGCCGATTGTCTCGGCCGATGCGGTGCCCGCCATCAAGGCAGCCAGAACGGCCGCCGCAAAAGTCGATTTCATGTCATCCTCCCTTCGGGTGCCGGATCACCCAGTTGCATCCCGGAGGCCCACCGGGCCTAGCCAATCTCGCGCAGCCTTAGAGCATCGTGCGTTCGAACGAACGCACGGAAAGCACTCTAACGTATTGATTCTAGAGTATCTTCTTCGCTTTCATGGGTTCCGCTTGAAAGCGGGATGCTCTAACCCAGGGCGACGCGAACTTCTCCGTCGACCACCTCGGCCGGATAGGTTTTCAGGTTCTCGCAGGCGGGAAGCCTGAGCGCTTCGCCGGTGCGATAGTCGAAGGCGCCGGAATGCTTGGGACATTCCACCTCGAAATCCATGACCAATCCGTCCGCGAGATGGATGGCCTCATGTGTGCAGAGGCCGGCGGTGCAGTAGACGCTGTCGTCTGGCCCGCGGTAGATCGCGTAGGTGCGCCCACTATGGTCGAAGCGGATGGCCCCCTCCTGTTCGATGTCGTCAAGCTTGCAGGCTGAGATCCAGCTCATTGGGCGGCCCCTCCGACTTCAACGCGAGCCTTGCGGGCTGCGAGTTTTTCCTTGCGCTTGCGATAGCGCTCCTGCATCCGCGCCTCGCCTTCGGGAGAGCCGTCGTGCCAGGTGCCGAACCACTTATCGAGCGGGATCAGGGCGTCGCCGTAGTTCACCTCGAAGTACTTGTGATGCAGGTAGTGAGCATAGGCATGGCTATCGACCAGCTTGTCCTCGCCGATCTCGACCTTGTCGAAACCGACATGGCCGGGGATCGCCCCGAAGCCCGCATAGTGGAGCTGATAGAGCATGAGGATCGGGTTCGAGGGCAGGATCAGGTGATAGAACGCCGTCCCGAAGTAGAGCAGGTGCTCGACCGGATGCATCGACAGCGAGGACCACGGCGAGGGGTTCACCGAATTGTGGTGGACCGAATGCACCCACTTGTAGAGGAAGGGCGTGTGGATGAGCCGGTGAATGCAGAAGAAGTGGAACTCGTGAATGATCGGCACCACCAGCGCGACAACGGCAAGCGTCCATGGATTTTCCGCGAAGCTCAGCCAGGGCGCGTAGCCGTTGGCATAGGCCCACAGCATGGCGACCTCGACCGCGGTCCAGATGGTCACGCCCGAGAGAAACGTGCGCAGCATATTGTCGAGGTTCTGGCTCTCGAACCAGAATGCCTTGCTCTTCTGTTCGGCGGGGAACTTTCCGTTGTACTTGAAGCGGTTTTCCTGCCGCTTCAGGACATAGAGATGGAGCTCGAAGGCGCCGTAGAAGAAAAACACGCAGATCGCATTCACGGCGTAAAGCCAGGCGATCCAGCCGATTGCGAAAGTTTGCATCGTGTTGACCGGCGGGATCACCCATGCCCAATAGGCCACCGCCGACGCCGCAAAGATCACGTTCCAGGGAAAGAAGTAGTGCGGCAGCCATTTCAGAACTGCCATCAGCCGGGGTGGAAAGGCGAACAGCGGCGCAGTTTCGATCGCCTGGTTCGGCGCCCAGTCGCCGCGCTTGTTGCGCGTTCCGTATTGCAAGTCGTCCATTGCGCTCTCCCTGGGCGGTTTGCCTCGCGCCCGCACAAGTTTTTCACGATGAAGGAGAGCGCGTTTACGCGCAGTGGTTCGGGTCGCTCCGTCTCTCCTCCTGATTTGACAAATACCAGGAGGCTTTATGAACGGCGAAACCTTCCTTGATCAAATTAGATCAAAGCGCCTCGGCGGTGATGGTGATGAAGCGAATGGGAGCGTGATCCGGTTCGATCGCAGTCAAGCCGATGCGACGCAGGATCAAATCGAGCGCACGCTGAGCCTGTGCCTCGGGAGCCTGATCCAACACCACGTCCATGATGCCCTCTCGCAAGGCGGCGCTGGTGTAGTCGGTCAATTCGTGCCCGACGAACAACACGTCCCGGCCCCGGCGATGACGGCGCAGGACCTGGATCAGAGCGGAGTTTGCGCCTCCGGCGTTATAAAGACCGACGAGATCCGGATACATTTCAAGCGCAAGGGACAATGATTCCGCGCTGTAGTGCTCTTCGTCGCGACTGAAGCCGAGCCATTCAAAGGCGATGGGGCCGGGGTGTTCGTGAAAGTAGTCCGAGAACCCACGGATGCGCTCGCGGTGCACCTGATAGATCGGATGACACAGCGCAATGACAGGGCCTTCTGCCCGCGCCATGCGGGCGATGAAGTGAGCCGCCGTCCGTCCGGCGGCGTAATTGTCTATTCCGACGAATTCCCCCGTGCTCTCGGAGGCTCGAGTCACGACATGGACGACCGGCACTCCTCGCTCGACCACCGCTTCCACCGCCGCACTGATCAGCGGGCTGTTGGGAACCGCAAGGATCAGACCGGCACGCGGCTGGTCGGTGGACAGGATGCGCCTTGCGATCTCGTCCGGCTTCATCTCTTCGGTGAAGCTGCGGTGGACGATCACCAGAGGATCGAGGGTCGCGGCAATCCTCTCGAACGCCTTGGAGAGCCGCCGGTAGAACGTCGTTTCGGGGCGCACCATCAGCACTTTTATACGCAGCAGGCCCCGATGGGTGTCGGGGAGCGTGCGCGGATAGTTCAAGGTGCGCGCGGCAACGACCACCTTTTCGACCAGTTCCGGGCGAACGCCTCCGCGCCCGTTCAGGACCCGCTCGACCGTTGCGGTTCCCACTCCGGCCTGGCGGGCGATGTCCCGGTAATTCGGCTTGCTCAATTTCTGGTCCCTCGGATGGGCGCTGCATGTTTTCCTAAATCGTATCCCATTCAGGGGCAAAAACATCCAGCACTACGCCCGTCGGCAGCGGTCTGGTTCGGGCCAATTTGAGCACGAGGGCGGATGGTCAAGCCCACCGGCGACGGAATGCTGATCGAGTTCTCGAGCGTGGTGAACGCGGTGGCCTGCGCAACGGAAATCCAACGCAAGATGCGCGAACGGAACGCCGATGTACCCTCGCCACGATGCTGCTTGAGGTGCGGAGATGAAAGGTGACCCGACGTTGAGCATCAAAGCGTTTGACGTGATCGGGGAACTCACGTCCATCACACGTGGCCCGGTGAAGTAGTATTCTCGGAAGTTAGGAGGGCGCATGTGACAGTTGAGACAACGGGACAAAACGCCTCCCGCTGTCGCGCGTGTCGCCTTAGCCAGAAGCTGTAGGCCTGATTCCGGCCGCTACACACTTTTCCTGGAATTGCTCTAGTCCAGCATGACGACTGCTTCGACCTCGAAGAGCATGGGGTCAATTGCAAGCTTGGGGACGGGGATCAGAGTCTGCGCCGGCAGTGCCTCGCCGAACATTTCCTTGACGTTCCTGGTCAATACCTCAAGCTTGGACATGTCGTGATCGACCACGAAGACCGTAAGTTTGGCGACCTGATCCGGCCTTGCACCAAGCGCATCGAGAGCGGTGCGCAAATTTGCGTAGGCCTGCTTTACCTGAACAGCGAAGTCGGGCGACAAGGCTCCAGTGCTGTCTTGGCCGCCCTGTCCGGAGATGTAGGCCACCCGGGCACCGGGGGGAGTGATCACCGCCGTGCTGTAGCCATTCGGCGTCGGGTCGTAGAGGTTTTTGGGATTGACGATGGTCAGCTTGAGATCGTTCTCGTTCGCTGTCGTCGCATTGGGAACTCCCATGGTCATGATGATTAGCCCTCCGATAAGCAGATGCTTGATTGCGCGTGACATGATTTTCTCTTGGTTCTGAGGACCGCGAGCAACGTACCCGCGGGCTTGCAGGATTGAACCTTTACTCATCGCCCATATGGTTGACTCGTACGGCGTACGGTTTGATCGCATCGTACGACGTACGAGTCAACCGTTCAGGATCGACATTCGTCGCATTGTCGGCTTAGATCGGCGTTCTGATCAGCAAGGAAGACAGATGGCAGCCAAGCGTAGCGGCGCTCAGAACAAGCGGTCTCAACGGAAGAGTGTGTCGCCCCAAGCCGGGCAGGCGCTGCGCAGTGAACCGCCTCTCTCTCGGGAAAGGATCGTTGCGACCGCGGTAGAACTGCTGGACGCCGAAGGAGTCGACGGATTGACGATGCGTCGGCTGGCCGATTGCCTCGGCTCGGGCGCGATGAGCCTATATTGGCACGTCGACAACAAAGAGGAGGTCTTCGATCTGGCGCTCGACGCGGTGCTCGAATATCGCGGACCGCCGCAAACGGCCGGGTCTCAGGGCTGGCGCGGGGAAGTCGTTCATATGCTCGAAGACTGGCGCGCCAGCATGCTGCGCCATCCCTGGTCGGCATCGCTGTTGCCGCGCCGGGCGCTCGGCCCAAACATCCTCGGTCGCCTGGAAATGCTGAGCAAGACCTTGTCCAGAGCCGGTGTAGCGGACGCAGATCTGAACGCCGCGATATGGTCGCTCTGGAACTATGTGATGGGCGCTACCATCACCCGGGTGAGCTTCGACCTTTCGGACGAAGACATGGCCGCCGCGCAGCAGCGCCTCACAGGTCTCAGCGAGCGCTACCCGACAATCGAACGCTCTCGTCTGCTGTTGGACAACGATTGGGACGGCGCTTTCAGGAAGGGCCTCGACTTCCTGCTCGATGGCCTCACGCCGGGATAATGAACATCCGTCATTTCCTGCCGCCGCCAGATGCATTCGGTTGATAGACATTTCCAAGGGACGTCCTACAATTCCCGGCACTGCGTTCTGCGAAGGCGTTTGACATGGCTGAAGAACGCGCCCAACGGCGTCTTGCCGCGATAATGGCTGCCGATGTGGTCGGTTACAGCCGCCTCGTCGAACTGGACGAGGGCGGGACGCTGGCAGCACTGAAGGAACGCCGCAAGCAGATCCTGGAACCGCTCGTGCGCGAGAACAACGGCCGCGTCGTCAAGACGATGGGCGACGGGGTGCTGGTCGAGTTCGCGAGCGCGGTCAACGCTGTGACCTGTGCAATCGAATTCCAGCGGCGGATGCAAGCGGCAAACGAGGGGCTTGCCGACGATCGGCAAATTCTTCTGAGAATTGGTATCAACCTGGGCGACGTCGTCGTCGAGGGCGGCGATCTCTATGGCGACGGCGTCATCATAGCCGCGCGGCTCGAGGCAATGGCCGGGCCGGGAGAGATCTTCGTCTCCAGCAGCATCCACGATCAGGTCCGCCGGCGGCTGTACTGCGAATTTGACGACCTTGGCCCGCACGCCATCAAGAACGTGGCCGAGCCGGTTTCCGTTTATCGTATCGAGACTTCGGCCTGGGGGCAGCATGGCGCCGCCAAAGCGCCGTTGCCGCTGCCGACCAAGCCTTCGATTGCCGTCCTGCCGTTCACCAACATGAGCAACGATCCGGAGCAGGAGGTTTTTGTCGACGGCTTGACCGAAGACCTGATCACCGATCTCTCAAGGGCAACCGGCCTGTTCGTGATCGCCAGCAATTCCGTCTTCGCCTACAAGGGCAGGCACACGGACGTGCGCCGCATCGCCCGCGAGCTTGGCGTTCGTTATGTTTTGGAAGGCAGCGCCCGCCGTGCCGCCGGACGCGTTCGTATCAACGCCCAGTTGATCGACGCGATGCGAGGGGACCACCTGTGGGCGGAGAGATTCGACCGTAGCCTGGAGGACATATTTGCCGTCCAGGACGAGGTGACGAGCAAGATCGTCGAGGCTCTGGTCGGGCGGTTGACGGCCACGCCGGCGCGAAACAGGCCAACGGACATGGAGGCCTATGATCTCTGCGTCCGGGCGCGTTCGCTCGGCCTGCAGACGGCCGGCAGCGCGAGGGAGGCGATCTTCCTGCTGCAGCGGGCAATCGCACGCGATCCGGACTATGCGGAGGCACATCGGCTGCTGGCGCTCAACCTGTGGCTCGCCTGGGAATTCTGGGATCAGCCGATCGATCCCAACCGGGCGCGAGCCGTGGCGGAAGCGCAAAAGGCGGTCGCGCTCGACCCCAATGACGCCGGGAATCGTTGGGTGCTCGGCATCATTCTCGGGCATGAGCGCCGCTGGGAGGAGTCGGACGCGGAGTTCGACCTCGCCCTGAGGCTCGATCCCAACCATGCCGACGCCTGGGCGATGCGGGCGGACCTGATCGTGCTGGCCGGACGGCCCGGCGATGCGATCGAGCACGTCCGCAAGGCCCTTAGGCTCAATCCTCACCCGCCGGGCTGGTATTACTGGATGCTGGGGCAGGCCCAGTATGCAAGCCGCGACTACGAGGCGGCGGTCCAGACATTGCGCCGCCCGGAAACATACCGCGCGACTTCGCGCCGCCTGCTTGCGGCAAGCCTGGCGCGGCTCGGGCGGCTCGACGAGGCGCGGACCGAGGCGCAGCTCTTCATGATGAACAACCCGAACTTCACGATACGGCAGTGGTCCGATTCGCAACCGTTCCGGGATGAAGAGCTCAGGCGGCATTTTGTCGACGGTTATCGCCTGGCAGGCCTGCCGGAGTGAGGTCAGCCGCGTTGCTGCAAGAGCTTCATGGCGGCGTGGGCGGCGGCCTGTGCCTGCAACTGGGTGGCAAACTGGCCCTGGCCCGGATAGGTCACGCCGCGGAAGGTGAGCACGAAGGCCCAGCGGCCGTTCAGTCGCTTCTCGACCTTGATCGTGGCATCGGGCTTGTTGTCGGAGTTCAAAGCGGTTTCCTCGAAAGTTTCCTCGGGCTACAGCGCCGCGCGTCTTATCAGACGCGCAAAGGACGCTGTAGCACTTTAAGCCGCTGCATGTTTTATCCTTAAACCGGCTACGATTTAAGGGAACATGCAGTTGTCCCGTTCGAGTGTACTTGCGCATTCGCGGGTGAAAGGCAAGACGGGAATGGACTGCATGCCGTCCACCTATGTTGGAGCGTCATTGCTGCAGATGTGAGGGCACTGTCGAGCAGATTTTCTCGCCCCGATTCTCCATTTCTTAAGAAGAAGCCGGCAAGTTACTGGAGATTTCTCAAGTCGAAGCTGGGTTGAGGAATCATGTGGCAATTCAAAGCATTACAACGGCCCTCGCGCGACATGAGACGCGCGGCGCTGTAAGCGGTTCGGAGCACATGATGGGCTACGATTGGACCGGCGTTAGAACGCGCCGAATGAAAATGTTGCGCGCCTGCGCCTATACGGTGCTCTGCGGTGCGATCGCCGCCTTTCTCGTTACGGCGGTTGTCAAATGACGGGCGATCGGCTGCAGCGCCGCGCGTCTCAAGAAATATCCATTTGATTTCTTTTCTTCTTCGGGATGTCGCCGCCTTACGGGCGTGAAGATCTCCGCCGCAGCGGGTATGTCTGAGTGCTTCTGGAACCTTCTTCCGACGTCGGTCGTTAACTTTCTCTAGCTCGTCGAAGAATGCGAGCGTTCGGCATGGATGTGCAGAAGGCAGGAATCGCCAGGCTGCTTTTGGCGGCCCCGGAGTTGAGGGACAGCCCTTGGATGATGCAGGATGTCGTGTTTCTGCATTTATGCGAGGTATACGAGCACGCGTGCTTGCAACGCGATGTTCTGCGATGCGCTTCCGACAAGGACGATGAAAGCTTGCTCCAGTTCGAGGCAAGGTGCAGAGCTCTGGAAGTTGCTGCAATCGCCTACATCCGCGAGCAGCGGAAATTCTCCGGCATTGTCTGATTGGTGACGTCGATTACGGGATCAACGTTGCGACCATGAACGCCGCAACCAGAGCGCATGCGGCGATTACCACGATCCACTCGACCATCTTGGCATGCCGGATAGGGACCATCGCTAGTCCTCCGCTTTGAAGCTACGCAATTCCGGACGGAAAACCGTTACACACTTTTCCTGGAATTGCTCTGTTCAGGTGGCAAGGAAACGTTCGGCGAGCATAAAGGTTCATGTTACGGCCACCATTCCGCGCTCGGGAATGCCGCCACCCTGGCCGTGAACTACGGCGCCGCGCGTCTTGTCAGCCCCTAAAGCGCGTCGCGTTCCATCGGACTCATGCGACGCGCTTTAGGTCATTGCTTTTTTGCATGTCGTTGTCCCAAAACCGCTGCACACTTTTGGGCGACATGCATTATTTGAGAAATCATGCCGCCGGTAATGAAAAACCCCGCCGAAGCGGGGTTCTATCTGGCGCCGCAGCCTCAACTCACAGGACGAAATAATCCTTCGTCAGTGTAACGGCGTCATCGAGGTGGATCTTGAGATCGGCAAGCTTGTCGCCGTTGACGTCGGCATAGATGTAGGTGTCGGACGCCTGCCTTTCATAGCGAAGCTCGCCGGCCACGCCCTTGAACGCGGCCGTGCCGACGAAGCTGAACGCCTGGTTGCCGGTCAATTTCGTGCTGGCGTCGATCGCCGAAAGATCGATCCGGTCCTGCTCGCTTGCAAGGAAATCGAAGATCGAATCGTAGGACGTGCCGGCGGATTCGGTCGTCGCCTTGAAGATGAACCGATCCGCGCCGGTTCCGCCATAAAGCAGGTCGCGGCCCGCGCCGCCGTAAAGCAGGTCATTGCCGGCATAGCCCGTCAGCACATCGTTGCCGGCGCCGCCGGTCAGCCCGTTGGCAACCCCGTTGCCGTAGAGCTTGTCCGCATAGCTCGTGCCGATGAGGCTTTCCACCTCGGAATAGGTGTCGCCCTTAGCGTCGTTGGTGTTTGCCGCAGCACTGGTCAGATTGGCGACCACGCCGGCTGCCGCTCCCGCATAGGAGACGGTGTCGGTGCCGCCGCGGCCATAAAGCCTGTCCGCACCGGCGCCGCCGATGAGCGTGTCGTTGCCGAGGCCGCCATCGAGGGTATTGACGCCGGCGTTACCCGCGAGCGCGTCGTTGTAGCTCGATCCGACGAGGTTCTCGATCGAGTAGTAGGTATCGCCCTTCGCGTCATTGGTGTTGACGGCGGCACTCGCAAGATTGGCGACCACGCCGAGAGTAGCGCCGGCATAGGAGGCGGTGTCTGTGCCGGTGCCGCCATAGAGCCTGTCGGCACCGGCGCCACCAACCAGTGTGTCGTTGCCCGCGTCGCCGTCAAGGATGTTGGCACCGGTGTTGCCAGTGAGCGCGTCGCTGTAGCTCGATCCGAGCAGGTTCTCGATCGAGGAGTAGGTGTCACCCTTGGCGTCGCTGGCGTTGGCCGCGGTGCTGGTGAGATTGGCGACCACTCCGAGGGTGGCGCCGGCATAGGAGGCGGTATCCGTGCCGGTGCCGCCATAAAGCCTGTCGGCCCCGGCGCCGCCGACCAAGGTGTCGTTGCCGAGCCCGCCATCAAGCGTATCGGTGCCGCTGAAACCGCCGAGGGCGTCGTCGCCGCCATTGCCGTAGATCAGGTCATTGCCGCCGAAGCCCGCCAGAAGATCGGCATAGTTGCCGCCTCTGATGGTATCATTGCCGGCAAGCGCAGCGGCCATCACCGCCAGGTCATCATCGGTCGAAGCGGTATTTGCCGCATTGACGATGCTCGTGGCCGAGATGCTTATCCCCTCGGCAATCCACACGCGGTCGCTACCATAATAATAACCATAGCTCGTGACCGTGCCGCTGATTGGAACGCCGCCGCTGTAGGTAAAGCTGAAGCCGCCGAATGCGTCGACGCCACCGTCGCCGTAGTCGACCAGGTATTGCGTCGGTCCGTATTCGTAGTATTCGCCGTAGTAGAGCCAGCTGAAGTCGTAGCCGCTCATATCCAGCCAGTAATCGCTATGTACAGTAATCGTCGCCATGATTCCCACAGCGTTGTGAGGGAACTCATAGATCGTTTTCTGGTTGCAGGCAACGGGCAGCGATACCGCCAGAAATACGCTTCATGTTTCCGGCGATATCGCTGTGGATTCAGGAGATTAGGTGTGTGACGTCTATTCCACCGAGTGCGCGGGGCCGAAACGTTCCATGATGAACGAGGTCTGGACGGCGGGGCCCTGGAGGCGGTCGGTCTTTTCGAGCTTTACCGTCGGCATTTCGGCTGGCGGCGTACCCTGCTGCCAGGAGGTGGTGAGAAACAGGCCGGCGCCGGCAAGAAATCCGATGGCAACATACATCCAGTGATTACGCATGACTGAAACTCCTTCTGTCGGAAGGCAAATGCGTGAGGGCTTGTCTGGTTCCCCCGGTATCGGTCCGGGAGCCATGGGCTTATCAAAGTCTAAAAAATATGCGCCGCACCGTCTTTCTTGGTATTTACAGTATAAATATTTGTCGGCTTGCCGGTTTTTCTAGCCTCGCTCACGTCTTTTTTACCGGCAGGTCAGGCAATGGTTCCCTCGGCGTGCGCGACGGCCAACATCGGCCTCAAGGCGCGATGATGTCTCGTCCCCGTCGTTCTGCTTGCGGAAATGCCACCAATCCAATCATGCCCAAGCCCCTTGAGCATCGACCTGTTTTGATTGAAGCAGAGGGCTTTGCCTTATGCAAGGAATTTATAATATACGTTTGTATAGCAAGGGCTTGGGCAAGATTTGCGGGCGAGTGCGGATGTGGTCGGGCCGGCAGTGGAGGGGCGGGATGGGCAAGGCGCGGATTCCGGAACGTGGTGCTTCAAGCAAAAATGCTGTCGCTAAATCGGCGACCCGACGCTTTTCCCTTTGGCGGGTCTTGCGTCCCGCGGGTGAGTTGGATTATTCCGTAAATCAAGGATAGGAATTTTGTCCTGATGCGACGGCTGCTTCGGCAGCCGTTTCGATTTCTGAGCTAATCAAACCATCGTCAAACAACGGATTACGGCAGCCGCCGCGCGTCTCACGATGCGGCGCGGCGCCGTATGCGGCCGGTGATGCGCCTGAACGGAACAGCGACCTTGAGGCGTCCGAGAGGATGCGCGGCGCTGCGGCCTTGGCAGCGTCACCGGTCGCCCCACAGCTGCCCGGCCGATCACAAGGCGCAAGACGCTTGAACGACGTTGACACAGAGGCGCAACGCGACGGTCGGGCTGGCTGTGGAGGACGGAAATCCAAGGCGGCCGCTACCGCAAATCCTCGAGTGCGATGAAGAGCGTGCCGAATTCCACGCGACCCTTGTCCGCGAGCGCGTCGGGGAGCTCAAAATAGAGCTTCTCGGCGTGCGGCGATCCTCCGCCGACGAAACCTTCTTCGGTCTTGCGATGTTCGGGCGAGGGAAACAGCCAAAACACACCAAGGAGATGCTCATGAGCGACCGGACATTCCCTTTGAAGAAAAATACTACTGCCGGAAATATTCAGCGGCAAACGCTACTCGCGCCAAGCCCTGGATACATCAGTCCGGAGGATGCGAGAGCTTATGCAGAAAGCTTGCTCGAAAGTGCCTTGTATGGACCAAACTCGTATTTGCCAGAAGGGACCAGGAAATCGCTCGGCGCGCTTTCCGGCGACAAAAGAGAACACTTCGGCACTTTACCGCCAGGGCCGCGAAAAGGCTTAAGCGGGATGCAGAAGAATCTTGAAGACGCAAAAATCGAGCTGACCTATCTGATACCTAAGATTACCAACCCGGATGGAGCTTCCGTCTTATCCAGCATTGTGTCCAGCATTCAGGCTATGCAGCAGAAGCTCGATGATGACGAGAAACGGAGATTTTATGAGGATCCTTATGTAAGGGAACCGAACATTGAAGAAGGCTCGCTGGCTCAGCAGTGCCTCGAAAGATCAGGCCGCGGAGCGGAGCGCAAGATACCGTATTCGCCTACGGGTGATTATCCTTGGGTCGACGCAGAGAACCGCAAGATCGGCGCCCAGAAGCTATCAAGGATGTTTGGAACCACCTTGCTGGAAGCGCTTAGAACGTGGCGAGAGTGATGCCCGCCGGATTTTCAAAGGTCTTGGACTCCCCCCGCAGCGCTCACTCGCTGGCGAGGTTCGTTGGCCCGCTGGTCTTGGTATTCAATGTAGATCTTGCCGAACTCGACCTTGCCCCGGAGAGCTAAATACCGAGGCAGTTTATAGTAAAGAGTTTCGACGTGGAGCTTGCCCTCCACCCGTACAGGCACTTGATATGACTTGTCGGCAAAAAGACAACAATAGGCCGGCTCCTCTGGGTCCGCGTGCACGCTGAGATAATAGTAGTTGCTGGAAGCGCCGCTGATAGTGACCTCATGTTTCCCGACCTTTATGGTGCAGTAATAACTGGACCCGCACCTGCCGGTTGCTTGCGAATAGTTTCCATCGAATTTTTCGATCCATATTCTGACCTGATAAGGTGAGTCATCCAACTTTTCCTTGGCGGCAAGAACTGTGGCCGAAATGGCGAGCAGGAATACAGTAACCAAACTACGCATGGTATCTCCTGAGGTCGCCGCCGGATTCTCGCGATTCCGAGGTCTCTATTGGGCTGCAATTCAAACTGATTCGCGATTCTGGCGCAATTGTGGGTAGCGAAACGCATTGTTGCACGCTCGATCACGGGAACTCCCGGCGGGTGGAGACAAATACAAAGGAGGCGGTGCAGATGATCGACGACGATGTCTCGAGCACGCCCTCAGGCGAAGCGATCAACGAAGCGGGCGACGAGCCTAGCGCCGGTACGGTGGGGGCGGCGAAGGGTTCGCGTACGCGGCTTGGCGGAGCCTTCCTCGAGGCGGTGCAGGCGGACTTCGAGGCGCATGGCGTCGACGTGATCGCGCGGCTGCGCGAGGAGAAGCCGGAATCCTATCTGAAACTCCTGGCCTCGATCCTGCCCAAGGATCTCTCGGCAAATGCCAACGCGTTGGACGAATTGACGGATGAAGAGCTTGTCCGGCGCATCCGGATGCTCGATCAGACGATCCGGCCGATGATCGAAGCGCCGGCGAAGGGCAAGGCGGCGCGGAAGTCCGCACGGACGCGGCGGCCGGCGGGGCGGCGCTCCGGACCGGAGTAGGGTCGAATCCTGCAGCAATTCAAAGTGTTGTGGCGAGTTTTGAAGGTGCAGAAGAAGCGTGCGCTGCAGGTTGGGCAAGGATGAGGTGAAGGCCACCTCATCCCGATTGCATCAGTGCGCCCGCGAGACGCCGGCGGGAACCGCGGCCTCGCTGCCCGAGAAGATGATGACGGCGAACATCAGCACGCCGGCGAAGGCGATGAGCGAGGAAATGGCGACGATCGGTTCCATCGCCGCGTTTCCGGAGAGCATCAGATAAAGCGATGGTATCAGCACCGCGACGCCGAAGGTGTAAACGACGTACTGGATCATCGCCAGGCGCTTCTCGGCCTTGTGAGGGTTGAGCGCGTGGTAAACGCCGAAGAGCGCCATGGTGACCCAGCCGAGCAGGTTGGCGTGGGCATGGGCGCCGGTCGGTGCGTGGTTGCCCGACATCGACATGTGAAGGCCGATCGTGATGCCGGCGATCAGAAAAATGATGGCGGTCTTGAAGTAGAGATTTGCGATACGTGGCATTGGTTTTCCCCCTCTGTAGCCGACGGAAATTTAGCATGTTCTCAAAGGTCTGAGAACGAGGGCATCAAAGGATCTTTGGCGCGCCGGCGCTGTTACCAGTGATACAATCGAAATATATTCGGGCGGCGAGGCGGCGCGGCACAGAATTACCGTGAGGTTTGGCGACCGGCCCCACGCGGTTTAATGGGAACTTATTGCGGTTATGGGCATTCGGTAGCAATGACAAACCATCCGCTGCGGCGGCGCGCATGCGCCAATGTCACCGCGGCATCTTGCATTGCTGCGTAATTTCATCCGCGGATCGAATTACGTAGCGGAGGATTGCAAATGCTTGGAACCGTACTTCTTGTTATTTTGATCCTGCTCCTGATCGGCGCTTTTCCCACCTGGCCCTATTCGAGCGGCTGGGGCTACGGCCCTTCCGGAATTCTCGGAGTCTTGGTGGTCGTGCTGCTTGTTCTCCTGCTGATGGGCAGGATCTAAGCGAACTTGGGGTAGGGCCGTTTACCAGCTTGCGCCGTCGATCAGTCGGTGCGGAATTTCCTCCCAGACGGCGCGGTCGAACATCCGCATGTTGACGCCCATGCGCGAGGCGTTGCGCCCGCGCGGTGACCAATGGGTCGTGCAGCCGCAGCGGCCGCAATGGTGCATGGTGAGCGTCGCGTCGCCCTGGACATAGCCGACGAGCGTTTTCTGCTCGTCGCTGACGGTGACGTCGCTCACAGAATAATAACCCCAGAGCGCGCCGAGCCGGCTGCACATGGAACAGTTGCAATCACCAAGCGTCTCTGGGCGGACGGGAACGGTGATGCGCACCGACCTGCAATGGCAATGACCTTCGATCATGATGATGCTCCTTCGCTGAGCCGACCCGTTCAAGCATTGGCCAGCACCGAAGGAAGCGCAAGAGGGTGTAGAGCTGAACCCGGAATTGAACCCGAGGCTTCAGCGCCGCGCGTCTTATCAGGCGCGCAAAGGACGCGTTAGCACTCTGAATTGCGGCATGCGTTTAAGGAACATGCAGTAGGTTCAGACGTTTTCAGGGCAAGTACGGAGGCCCAGCGCGGCTGCGGTATTTCCTCGAATCGGTTCCGGTTTAGGGAACATGCAGGAGGCCGCGCCATTGCTCCGTCCAGTCGGGCCTTCCCCGGACGGGGCGAACCATCTCATTTCGTGATCGACGACGTTATCTCGCTGGAGACGGCGGGGACGGCTGCTGTGCGGTTTTGAGCCAAGGCGACATGAAGAACCGCCGACACGGCAATGGAGAAGGTGAGAGCAGCAATCGAAGCGCCAAGACCAGTTTTGACCATCTCCATCCCCTTTCAAGCACGCTGTTGTCGTCCGTCTCTTCAGAGCGTGGCATGACGTTAATCGTGTGGCGCCGATTGAGATGTTCCCCTGGTAACGCGAAATACGGTTAACGGCCGGTTGATGGCGGCGGTCGCGCGCCGAAATGCCATGCGTCCGATAAGACGCACGGGGAGCGGTGCGGTTTCCCTCGGATATCTTTGCACTGACGGCATCGCCGGCCGCGGGGCGGCGGGCGAATTTCGCGACAGTTCGAGCTCTCAGCTTACTTGGTGGTGATGCCGTGAGCGGGAGCACCAGCGCTCGACCAGCAGGAGCAGGGTTCGCCAGCCGGGCCGGTGCCATAGTAGCACTGCGTCTGGGGGGTCTTGCATTGCCGCGGCGAATTATCGACGACAGCGGCGGCCACCTTGGAGCGGCGCACGGGTGCGGGCGCTTCGGCGGTCTCGGTGCACGAGGACGCCAGCGCCGAGAGGCAGAGCGTAATCAATAGGGTACGGCTGATTCTCATTCGGTGGAATTTCCACGACTGCTCGCCAAAGGCAAGAGCCAATGATGGAACAATGCGCGAACCGGCGGAGAAAAAATGCCAAATCGATCGACCGGACCTGCAACGGCGATAGCTGGCGCCTCCGCGCAGCAGTCCGATCTCCACGCGTTGCTCAAGGAACAGGCGTTGCTGATGGCCGAGCTCGACCGACGGCGGCGCACCAATATTCTCGCCGGTTATCGGCCCTACGCAAAGCAGCGCGAATTCCATGCGGCGGGTGCCGCAGTTCGCGAACGGCTCTTCATGGCCGGCAACCAGCTCGGCAAGACGCTTGCCGGCGCCGCGGAGGCGGCGATGCACCTGACGGGCGGCTACCCGGACTGGTGGCCGGGCAGGCGGTTCGACCGACCGATCGTGATGCTGGCGGGCTCGGAATCCTACGAGCTGACGCGCGACGGCGTGCAGCGTCTGCTGGTCGGGCCGCCGCTCAACGAGGAGGATTGGGGCAACGGCTTCATTCCGAAGGCGGCGATCCAGGCGAGCACGCGGCGTTCCGGCGCCTCCGGCGCGCTCGACAGCGTGACGGTGCGCCATGTCACGGGAGGCGCCTCGACGCTGCTCTTCAAGGCCTACGAACAGGGGCGCGGCAAATGGCAGGCCAATACCGTCGACTATGTCTGGTTCGACGAGGAGCCGCCCGAGGACGTCTATTTCGAGGGGATCACCCGCACCAATGCGACGCGCGGCGCGGTCGCCGTCACCTTCACGCCGCTCAAAGGGTTAAGCAGCGTCGTGGCACGCTATCTCATGGAAGAGTCGCCGGATCGCGAGGTCATCACCATGACGATCGAGGATGCCGAGCACTATACGGCGGAGGAGCGGCAGCGGATCATCGACAGCTACCCGGCGCATGAGCGCGAGGCGCGCACCAAGGGCGTTCCGGCGCTCGGTTCGGGCCGCGTCTTTCCGGTGGCCGAGGAAACGATCCGCGTCGATCCGTTCGAGATCCCGAAGCACTGGGTGCAGATCGGCGGGCTCGACTTCGGCTGGGACCACCCCTTCGCCGGCACGGCCTGCGCCTGGGACCGGGATGCCGACGTATTTTATGTGACGAAAACCTATCGCGAGCGCGAGGCGACGCCGATCATCCATGCGGCGGCGCTAAAACCCTGGGGGGCGTGGCTGCCCTTCGCCTGGCCGCATGACGGCCTGCAGCACGACAAGGGCAGCGGCGAGCAGCTTGCCGCGCAATATCGCGGGCAGGGGCTGGCGCTGCTTGCCGAGCGGGCGACCTTCGACGACGGCACCAACGGCGTGGAGGCAGGGCTTTCCGACATGCTGCAGCGGATGCAGACCGGGCGCTGGAAAGTGTTTTCCACCTTGACCGACTGGTTCGAGGAATTCCGCCTCTACCACCGCAAGGACGGCCGCGTCGTCAAGGAACGCGACGACCTTCTCTCGGCCTCGCGCTACGCGCTGATGATGAAACGGTTCGCCAGGGTGAAGGCCGACACGGCAACGTGGAAGTTCACGGAGCGGAGGGTTGTTTGAGGGTGGCGTGTGCGCTTGGGACCGCGCGTCTTCCACATTCGGTGCGAGGGCGTGTCCGCGGCGGCTCCTCCTGATTGCCGATTAGGCGCTACCCGGAGGAGGTATTTCCGCCGTCGACGCGGTGGACGACGGCTTAGCCCACGGGGAGTAGACGTCCATGCTTCGTTCGCTAACCGTTCTCCAGTGTTCGTAATTACTTGAGCCGTTGTTTGTGTAAGCGGCGCGCAGCGGGCGTAGGCTGCCTGGATCGAGTTTGCGGCAGGCAAAAGCGATCGGGCTCCTTTGAAAGCACGCAATTCCGGACGGAAAACCGTTCTACACTTTTCCTGGAGCGATTGGCGGTGTGCTCGGCGGTGCCACCGCATCGGGATTGAGCAACAGGATGCTCACCACGAGAGCGACGAGGATGAGTATAAGCGCCAGAAAGGCTATTCCGCTCTTGTCCATTCCCCATCATGGGGAGCCGAATGTGAGAATTTCGAGGCAGTCGGCGGCAGGTAACGCAACAGCCTCGCCTTACTGCATGTTTCCATGGATCGTAGCCGATTTAAGGATAAAACATGCAAGCAATTCAATATACTACAGCGTCCTTTGCACGTCTGAATAGACGCGCGGCGCTGCAGCGCCTAAAGCCTGTCACCGCGTCTGGGTCTGGGCAGCCGGCAGGTAAACCTTGGCTGCGGCATGCTGCTCGCTGGTCAGCGATCCTGCGAAGACGAGGTATGCCGATATAGCGAGCACAGACAGCAGCAGAATGGCGACAGGTAGGCCGGTCGAAGCGTGATATTCCGGCCCTCGGTAATCTTTTCCAATCATCGTAATGAACTCCACTCTATACTCGTACGACAACGTGCCATCGGTGCAACTGGTTCCTGCACAATGGTTGGTCCGGGGCGACAATGGTTGAGGCGTTGTGACGTAACGGCATTATACCATGCTCCTCAGTTCATGGCCGGCGATTACGGGTGATGCGCGGTTTTCTGCCGACATCGATTCACGGTCTGTTCGTAGCTATTTCAGGCGGGGGCGCACGCGCGACCAAGCAGCGTTTCCGTCGAGACCAGCCCGCTGGTTGATCGGAACGTTCAGCGCGACATGGGTCATTTCGAGCGCGTTTTTCAAAGCCCCACAAGCTATACAAATGCAGACCTGGAGATCTGCGCGTCTGGTCAGACGCCGCAGTGCACGGCGGTAGCGCAATGGGTTTGGCGGATGCGTGTTTCGCCGTCATCCCGTGCTTGTCACAGGGATGAGGACGGGGGGAGACGCCTTGCCCCTACGGCAGCCGACGAGGCAGCAGTGGCTGCAGTCGTGTACCGCGACCTCTCATCAGCGGGCACCGGGGTGCCGGTGGTTCCGAGGGCGCGGTCAAAAGACCGCCAGATACCGTAGCAGCGAGAGGATCCCGATGATGATCACGATGGCTTGGACGATCTGTCTGGTGCGCGCGTCCAACGGAAGCCGATTTACGAGATAGAGCACCAGGATGACGACCAGGAAGGTGATCAAGATGCTGATGAGGATCGACATTAACCCGCACTCCCGACGAAAGCTTCCGATAAAGGCTTAACTATGGGAGGTTTTGCCGAAGGGAAGGGCTGCTACCGAAGATAGCATTCCGCTGCCAGAGGATGGTCATGGCCGACGGTCCCGTCGCCGCCCATTTTCCCAGGTCAAACCTGAAAGACCTTATCTGTGTCACGACAAGTCGATGCCGAGGCGAGATCAGCGCCATCGAACATTGGCCACTCGGTGGGGGACGGTCCTTGCCGAGATGATCCCGTGCGGAAACGCACCTCCCTCCGTTTCGCATAGGCGGGCCGGTCAATGCGGCCACCCAACGACTCAAAATCGAACTCCACCGCCGAAAGGTTTCTCCGATGGCTGCAATGACCGATGAACGGCTGGCCGCGCTGGTCAGCCAACTGGTGAAGGACTGCGAAGACTATCGCGATGTGCTCGCGGTCGATCGCATCAAGGCGATGGAATATTACGACGGCACGATGAAGGACGTGCCGGCGGACGCCAACCGCTCGAAAGTGGTTTCGCGCGATTGCCGCGCGGCGATCAAGAAGGTACTGCCGTCGCTGATCCGCACCATTCTCGGCAACGACAAGGTGGTGGAATACGCGCCTGTCAACGAGGGCGACGAGGCAGCGGCGAGCCAAGCGACCGACTACATCAACTACGTCGTCTTTCCCGAAAGCGATGGCTATGACGCCGTGCAGGACGCGGCGCACGACGCCTTGAAGCTCCGCAACGGTGTGATTCGCTGGTGGTACGAGAACAAGGTTTCGGTCGCGGTCTCCACCCATACGGGGCTCGACGAGGCGGCATTGGTGCAGCTCGTCGGCGACGACGCGGTGGAGGTGATGGAGCAGTCGCAGACGCCCGAGAAGATCCAGACACTCGAGGGTGTGATCGAGCAGCAGAGCTACAGCGTAAAGATCCGCCGCAAGGTGGAGCGAGGCACGCCACGGCTGGCGGCGGTGCCGCTCGAAGAATTCCTGATCCATCCGGACGCGCTCTCGATCGAGGAGAGCCCGATCACCGGCGTTGCCACGCGCATGCGCCGCTCGGACCTCGTCGCGCTGGGGCATGACCGTGACCTGATCGAAGGCCTGCCGGCTTCGACCGCCGCTAACGACCGCGACGACGAGGAATTCACCCGCAGGCGCGATGCCTTCGCCACAAGGGATGCGGTGCCGAAGGCGCTGGAGGAGGTGGATTATTACGAGCTCTACGTGAAGGTGGATGCGGACGACGACGGCATTGCGGAACTGCGCCGGCTCGTCTTTGCCGGCGGCACGGGCGCGGAGAACCTGCTTTCGAACGACGAGTGGGACGAGGTGCCCTTCGCCGACCTTATCGTCGAACGTCGGCCGCACCAGCGCGAGGGCGGCTCGGTCACCGACGACATGGCGGAAATCCAGCGGGTGAAGACCGTGCTGATGCGCCAGACGCTCGACAATCTCTACTGGCAGAACAACCAGCAACCGATCGTCCAGGAAGGCGCGATCGCCAATCCGGAGGCCGTGCTCAACCCGAAATTCGGGCAGCCGATCCGGGTCAGCCAAGGCGTCGATGCGCGCGCGGCGCTCGGCTACACCATGGTGCCGTTCGTCGCGAAGGAATCCTTCGCGATGCTTTCCTACCTCGACCAGGAGGCGACCGACCGCACCGGCATTTCCGATGCTTCCAGCGGGCTCGCCCCGGACGCGCTTCAGAACATGACGGCGCGGGCCACTGCGCTGATCGAGCAGGCGGGGATCGGCCAGACGGAGCTGATGGTGCGGACCTTCGCGCAGGGCTTGAGGCGCGTGTTCAAGGGGCTGCTCAGGCTCGTCATCAAGCACCAGGACCGGCCGCGCGTCGTCAGGCTGCGCGGGCAATGGGTAAGTTTCGATCCGCGCCACTGGAACGGCGAGATGGACGCGACGGTGAACACCGGCCTCGGCGCCGGCACGCGCGAGCGCGATATGATGATGATCCAGCTGATCCAGCAGTTGCAGGAAAAACTGCTGATGACGCTCGGGCCGGACAATCCTTATGTCTCGCCGGACAACCTCTACAACGGCATCGCCAAATCGGTGGAGGCGGCGGGGCTGAAATCGCCCGACCTCTATTTCACCAAGCCGACGCCGGAGGAGATCCAGCGACGAATGCAGGCGAGCGCCGGGCAACCGAACCCGGAGATGCAGAAGCTTCAGATGCGGGCGCAAGCCGATGGCGAGAAGGCGCGGCTTTCGGCGGAAAACGACCGGCGGAAGCTGGAGATCGAGCGCGAACTGAAGCTTGCCGAAATCCAGCAGAAGGGGGCGCTGAAGCGCTACCAGATCGACGCCGAGCTGAACCTGAAACGACAGCAGAACGCCGCGGAAATGATGGGCGGCGAGCCGCTGACGGCGGCGCAGATTGGAGGGGCGCCAGGGTAAGAAAGCAAGTTCGTGATTGGAGGATGTTTGCGCAGAAGTGTCCGAAGACGATCAGCATTGCAATTCAGCGATTCCGGCAGTGACGCGAATGGGCACGCTGGGCTTTGCGTTGTGCGAATGCTATCTGCGTTGATGAGACGAAATACGCGACGTAGGCCGCGAAATCACGTGGAGTTGCAGCATGTTCCTGAGCACCGACGAGCTAGAAGAGGTCACGACGTTTCGGCGCGCGCTGCATCGCCGGCCCGAGCTTTCCGGCGCGGAGGCGGAGACGGCAAAGGCGGTCGTGCAGGCGCTTGAAGAAGCCGGCGCGGACGAGATCGTCACCGCGCTTGGCGGGCATGGCGTGGCGGCCATCTACTGGGGAACAGGCGAGGGGCCGACAGTGATGATCCGGGCCGAGCTCGACGGCCTGCCGATCGAGGAGGTTTCCGATCTGGCGCACCGCTCTGAGATCGCCGGCAAGGGGCACCTCTGCGGGCATGACGGGCACATGGCGATCCTTATGGCGGTGGCCAAGGGGCTCGGCCGCGAGCGGCCAGCGCGCGGGCGGGCGATCTTGCTCTTCCAGCCGGCCGAGGAGAACGGGGCAGGGGCGGCAGCGGTCCTCGCCGATCCGAAATTTTCCGCGCTGAAACCGGACTTCGTGTTTTCGCTGCACAATTTTCCCGGGCTGCCGCTCGGCCATGTGGCGCTCACCGAGGGTCCGGTCAACTGCGCCTCGCGCGGCATGAAGATCACGCTTTCCGGCAGGACGTCGCATGCCTCTTCGCCTGAAGACGGGATCGCGCCGACGTTTGCGCTCGCAAAGCTCCTGGGTGGCCTCACCGCGCTTGGTGCCGGCGGGCCGCTCGACGAAAACTTCACGCTGGTGACGGTGACGCATGCGAAGCTCGGCGAAGAGGCCTTCGGCATCAGCCCCGGCTATGCGGAAATCTGGGCGACGCTGCGCACGCTGACGGACGAGCGGATGGCGGCGCTGGTGGCGGCCGCGGAGGCGCTTGTGCGCAAGGAGGCCAAGGCGGCGAAGCTTGACGCGACGATCAGCTACGAGGACGTTTTCCATCAGTGCAGCAATGCGGCGCCTGCGGTCGGCGAACTCAGGCGGGCACTCGACGACGAAGGCGTCAGCCACCATCAGGGCGCTGGCGCACTGCCGATGAAGGCATCGGAGGATTTCGGCCTCTTCGGCCGCGTGGCGCCGTCGGCGATGTTTTTCCTAGGCTCCGGGGAGAACCATCCGCGGTTACACAATCCGGATTATGATTTTCCCGACGCGCTGATCGGTATCGGTGCCCGTGTCTTCATGCGCGCGATCCGCAACCTGGTGGGGTGACTGCCGGGCGTCGGAGTGGAGCTTCGTGAACAACGATGGGAAGCCTCCGCCGCGAAAGGAATGGAATGAGATATGCCGTCCGTAAGCTCGCCTTTTCATTTGCGTTCGCCCTTGCCGGTACTGCGGCCGCGCTTTCGGCCGAGCTCGGGGCGACGGCAGGAGCGGCTCAGACGCAGGATGACAGCTTGAAGGAATTTATTGTGGCGAATCCGGATTGCCTGGAGTTCAACGACCAGTGCTCCTTCTGCACGGTTGTGAACGGAGTGGCCGAATGCTCGACGCCGCAGATCGCCTGCGTGAAGCAAAAGAACCGGTGCACGAAGCGGGCGGGCAAGTAGGCGCGCGAGGGCTTCAGACACCGCGCGTGAAGAGGCAGTGGTTTTACGAGTTGGGCGTGTCCGACAAGTTTTACGCGCTCAAGTCGGCACGGTCCCTTTGACAGCCCAGGCAACGGCCGCGTAGGACCGTGGACCGTCAACGTCGCCGTCGAGGTAGGCAGAACGGACCGCATCGCGAAGCCTTGTGCGCGCCTGCTCATCGAGTGTCGCGACATACTCGGCGCCCGGTCCATCCTTGCCGAGGTATGGCGCCCAGTAATCGTCGAAGGAAGCGAAGTCCATGCGGATCGCAAGCTCCGAGGTCTCGACGTCGACAAGGCCGGCACGACGCCAGGCCAAGCCCAGTTCACCCGGCCGAGTCATCGGACGTGTGCAGGCGCGCGCCCGAAGTGATCCAGCGGCGGGATCAAGCGCAGCCGCGGTATCCAAGAACATCCGACCGGCAACAAAGCCACCGCGCGCGTCCCATACGGTGGCTGCGACTGTCGCTCCAGGTCGTGCGACACGGCGCATTTCTGCCACGGCTCGATGGGGCTCGGGGACGAAGTGGAGCATCAGGAGCGACAGAACCCGGTCGAACGCCGCGTCGGGGAAAGGCAAAGCACATGCATCGCCGACACGGAAAGAGACGCGCGGGTCTGAGTTTCTGCGGGTCGCATGTTCGATGTAGGGCGGCGCGTAGTCTATGCCGGAGATAGCCGCCAGGTCGGAGCGCTCGGACAGCAGAAACGTCAAACTGCCGGTGCCGCAGCCCACGTCCAGCACCCGTTCACCGCTCGAGATCCCGGCGAACGCCAGGAACGGAACAGCAAGCCGGCGGCTCCAACGCCCCATCTGCAGTTCATAACCGTCCCCCGTGCTGGCGTTGAAGGTCGATGCAGCCGTCATAGCACACTCCAGTAAGCCAGAAATGCCGGAACTTTACCAAACAGCGGCATCCACGACATCGGTCGGGATGCTTGTGCGACGCAATTCTTAGCACATCGACGAACCCTTCATACGCCCGCGCCCGACACACTGTAAGGCGGCGCCAGGATTCGCGCACCAAGGAGAGTTACATGTATCCATTTTTGATGAAGTTTGGACTGAAGCAGATTGGCGATAAGTTGGGTGGGTCGATGTTCAACGACACTCTCAACCCGGATGAAGCCTATGCGGATCGCATAGCGAGAGACTTCGGAATCAATTGGCATGATGCCCGTGACGCGTACCATCAGAACCGGGAGTTCTGGGAGGAGTCCTACAAGGGTGATCCAAACGACCGTCGCAACGCCCCGAAAATGGCGCCTGTCACCCGCACCTCGCGGCTGCCTTCCGCGTCTCCTGGTGTTCCGGAGGGAAATGGGCCATGGGAGAAACTGTTTCCGGGACGCGTTTCGCTGAGACGAGCACAGGAAGACTGGCGCGAATAACCCTAGCGCGGTCAAAACCCGCGTGCGTAGACGGCATAGGCCGCAAGGCAAAGCAGCCAGAAGACCACGGCGGCCCACCTGCCGGCGTCGTGGCTCATCTGATAGCGGCCGTCCTCCCGGCGCTTCAGTCCGAACCAGTTGAGGCCGGGTTCTTCAAGATAGAAATCGCCGCCGACAATACTGCCGAAGCTCAACAGGGGCGATGATCCGTGCTGTTCCGTGAAGAAAGAACTCGACGACGAGGAGTTTGAATAAATTGGTGATCGCGGAGAACGCGACATCGAGCGCAAAGAGTTTTTTCCTCCTCATGTTTCGCTTGTTTCCGAGTTGAATGGAGAGGTGTGCGGGCTAGACGCTGCGCGTGAAGGCCAGATAGGCAACAAGGCAAAGCAGCCAGAAGACCGCACCGGCAAACATGCTCATCGTGGAATTGAGAAGGAAGCGACCGGATGGAAGACGCTTCAGGCCTAGCCAGTTGAAGTCGATGTCTGCCGAATAGATTTTCTCTACTTCGAATCGGCCGAAACTGACCAGCGGCACGATGATGCGCGCCGTCCGATGCAGGAAAAAATCAAAGATGAGAAGGTCAAGAATACCCAGGACGGAACTGAGGATAACATCGAATGCGAGGAATATTTTTCTCATGTTCTAAAACCAGTTGGCCAACTTGCTGCTTGCACACCTGCTCGATGCGTCGCGATCATCGGCGTTTCGGGGGGCTCCACAAAAGACGCGGCCGCGCTACTGAAGAGATAGTTTAGAACAAAACAGGAATCAATCCTTCCGTGTGGCGATTTTCGCTGACACGGCACGGTCGGCTCGTCTGAATTCTCGCGGAGACAACGTCACATGAAACCAGAGGAAAGGACTGCTGCGGCGCGGGCGCTCATCGACAATCCGCTGTTCGACCGGCTGATGGACGAACTGGAAGCGGCGGCGATCAGCGGCTGCGTCAATGCAAAGATCACCGACCATGAGAGCCGCGCGGCCTTTGCGGCCGAGGCGCGGGCGATCCGCAATTTCCGCGGCAAGCTCAAGTTCCTGACGGAACAAGCCAGGGCCGAAGGGACGAGCGCGCCGGCGTGACGTGGGGCGCGTGCCATGGGGTGGGGCGCCCAAGATGTGCACTCCATCGCCGGACGGTTTCCTTGTCGATTTGATTCAGGAAACCGATGTAGCTGTTTGAATTATCTAGAAATCTTTCGCGAAGGGGTCGTCTGCCGTTTCGCCGAAAGTCTCTCTCTTTGCTGCATTTTTTGTGCGACTTCGCCTCAAAATGCTTTGAAAGGTCATTCCATGATGAACGATAGTGCCAACCTGCCTTTCGGCGGGAGCAAAACCGTTGACGGATCGCTCAATCCGGCCAGCTTTGACGACCTCGATTTCCGGGAGCCGCATGAGGCCAACGACGAGGGTGAAGAGGCGTGGGGCGCAGCGACCACCGAATACGCCGATGAGGATGACGATCCTGATACCCAGGGCGACGAGCCGGGCTTTTCCGAGGAGGAGCTGGCCAACGAAGCCGAAGATCTGGTCGTGACGCTCAAGGGCGGCGAGCAGGTTCCGCTTGAGGAACTGAAGCTCGGCTACATGCGGGATCGCGACTACCGCCACAAGACCCAGGATCTTGCCAGTGGGCGGCGGGCGCTCGAAAACATGAGCAGCCGTGTCGCGGCCACCGCCAACGCCGTTGCCGAGCTTATTGCCGGCCAGATCCCTGACGAGCCGCCGGAGGAACTGAGGCTCTACGATCCGCAAGCCTATCAGCGTCAATGGGCGCTGCACCAGGCGGGGCTGCAACAGCTCTCCCAGGTGATGGCGCTTGCCGATGCGCCGACAAGCGTCGCGGCCGAGTTTGAGGCGGCGGCGAGCGAGGAAAGGCTTGAGGCGGAAAACGCCAAGCTTCTCGAAGCCTTCCCCGAAACGGGGAATGACGAGGGGCGACAAGCCTTCTTCGCCGACGCCTTCGAAACGGCCCGGGAGCTCGGCTTTTCCGACGAGGAGGTGCGCGAGGCTATCGACCACCGGCTATTCAAGCTGGCGCACTACGCCCGGCTCGGCCTCATCGCCGAACGGTCGCGGGCAAAGGCCTTGCAGAAGGTGGCGGCGGCACCCGCCTCCGCACCGCGCATGAAGGCGAGGAACCAGGCGCAGCGCCACCAGCGCGAAAGCCGCGCGGCGATGCAGCGGCTGGCGCGCACGGGCTTGATCCGCGACGCGATGGCGGTCGATTTCGAGTAGCCCCGCTCGCGGGGTGTTTCGGACACCCGACCTGCTGGCCACCTTCTCCCCGCTTGCGGGGCGAAGGAGACGTGTGGCGGTGCCCCGCCCAAATTCTCCCCGCGTGCGGGGCGAGAGAGGGGGGCAAGGGGCAAGCCGGACCGGCTCCGATCATATCAACAACATAAAGGCTTTCCCGCATGAACTCCACACGCGGGCGGCCGATCTCATTTCACAGAAGGACCAGAAAATGGCAGTTCTCACCAATACCTTCCAGACTACCCAGGCCGTCGGTAATCGGGAGGAGCTCTCCGACGTCGTGTCGCGCATCACGCCGGAAGATACCCCGATCTATTCGCTGATCGAAAAGGGCAAGTGCAACACCTATCACCCGGAATGGGAGACGGACGAGCTCGCCGCGCCCGGCGCCAATATCCGCGAGGAAGGCGAGGAATACGCCTTCGGCGCGATCACCCCGCCGAAACGGCTCGGCAACTACACCCAGATCATGCGCAAGGACTGGATCATCTCCGCCACGCAAGAAGTGACGGCTGAGGCCGGCAACGTGCAGAAGCGCAAGTACCAGAAGCTGAAGAAGGGCGTCGAGATCCGAAAGGACGTGGAATTCGCCATCGCCGACACCAATGCATCCGTCAGCGGCGCCACCCGCGAGTTCGGCTCGCTCAGCACCTGGCTCACGTCCAACGTCTCGCGCGGGGCAGGCGGCGCCAATGGCGGGTTCAGCGCAGGTACCGGCCTGACGGTGGCGCCGACCGACGGTACGCAGCGCCCCTTCACAAAGGCGATCCTCGATACGGTGATGCAGCAGGGCTACCAGAACGGCGCAAACTTCCGCCATGTCTCGGTATCGCCCTATGTCAAATCCGTCTTCGTCACCTTCATGTCCGACAGCAATGTCGCGCCGTTCCGCTACGCGGTTTCGCAAGGCGGAGAGCGCAACACCATCGTCGCGACGGCGGACTATTACGAAGGCCCGTTCGGCACAGTGATGATCCATCCGAACCGGGTGCAGGCGGTGAGCGCCGGGCTTGCCCGCAATGCCTTCTTCATCGACACGGACATGCTCTCCTTCCTGTGGCTGCGCCAGATCCAGGAAGACCGCGACGTCGCTAAGACCGGCGACGCCGACAAGGGCGTGATCATCGGCGAGGGGACGCTGAAGGTGCACAACGAAAAGGGCCTTGGCGTCGCGGCTGATCTGTTTGGGTTGAGCGAGGCAAGCTGAGGTTGGCGGACACGCGGACGGGGCGGGCTTCGGCTCGCCCTGATCTTTTTTGGGCAGCGGAGATCGTCGGCGATCCTCTTCCACAGGGTCAGACAGCCATGACTCTGTGCGCGGCCGATCTAAAAAAGGAACAGATCGATGATCACGAAAAGGAACGTGAGCCTAAAAGGCGACACGACACGAACCGGCAAGCCAAATGCTCGAACGGACATCTGGCGATCAGTGGCCGAAGGAAACGAGCAAGCGAAAGCGATCGATTCGCTCGCTGCTGCCGACGCGGGACTCGTCCAGGCACCACGTGGGTTCCGGGAAGCGAACGTCGCAAAAGGCGGCAGGATTGAAAAGCAGCCAGACAACCTAGCGCCTTATCAACGGGCATTACTTGATGTGATCGCTGCTGGGGAAGGCGGTGAATATGATCTCATGTTCGGTGGGAGACGCTTTACCGACCTTTCCGACCACCCCCGCAACCCAGCCCGGATAAGCAAAGGCCAGCACGCTGGCGGCAAAAGCACCGCGGCTGGCCGTTATCAAATGACCGCTCCGACGTGGGACGAGTATGCGAGAAAGCTGAATCTGCGCGATTTTTCTCCCTCTAATCAAGACGTCGCAGCATGGAGCCTCGCCAAAGACCGTTACCGTCGCGCTACCAAGGGGGGCGATTTGGACTCGGCCCTTCGTTCGGCCCTTCCCGATGAGATCAAGGCGAGCGGCCGCAATTTGGCAACGACATGGACGAGTCTGCCTGGCGGTAGCGAACAGCGATTAACGGAGGACGAGTTTCTGCACCGTTATACGATGAACTTCCTCGAGCACGACGGCCGAATGCCGGCGCCGCAGGCACGGCCCGCGCCATTCGAAGAGCGGTTCTCGGGCAGCGCTGAAGATCATACGCAGGGGCCGCTTGCAGAAGCGCTTGCCGCAAAAGCCGAGCAACTGCGCCGTGACGGAGCGTCACAATTGCATGTAGGTCCCAGCAGCCGGCCGGAAGGGGGCTCCGACTCATCCTTACCGTCGGCGGGTTCAGATGAACTGCAGTTCTGGGATCGCCTGTTTCGCAACCGCGGATCATTGAAGGACGTCCTGAAGAACTGGCTGGATTGAGCCGCTCTGGGCCGTGAATATTAGCAGCACTCTCTTGCATATGTTCGCGTTATGTTCTACAAGGAAAAGGTGTTATGGCGATTGTCCATGAACCGTTGATGGCAAAACTTGACGAATGCCGCGTAAAGACGTGAGGGATAATGTTTCTCAGTAGACTCGGCACCTTGATGGTGCTGGTCGGGACGCTTTTTGCTGCACCGGCAGCGGCCGACCCCGACGAAATTATCGATGCACTCCTTACATGCAAGCCGGATTTCTTCGAGGTTCTAAAGACTGAGAAATCGGCATTCATGCCTGCCCTGCTCACGCAGCGTCTCATTCCTGTTGCCGAGTTTGTCGAGTCCATGGCAAGTGTCGCAACCTTCCAACAAGCGATTATGGCTCGCGGACTTCGCGTCGAGGTCTACCTGCAGACCGTTATCTCTGGCGCCAGCGCCGGCTCCGGCGATATGAGGACGCATATTTGGGGGGTTCTGGTTCCGGACGAGCCGCAAGAAGTCATCAAATCGCTCGAAGCGAATGTGCCGGGCGCGAAATTCGAGCCGCTTGCAGACGGTTGGATGATGAGCCCGGAAAACTGGGAGCGACCGGACCCGTGGAGCCTGCTTCTTATTCGCCGGTACCAGGACAAGTATGGAATGGGTAGTAGCATCTGGTGCTTTGCCGAGACGGCGGCGCTGAAACCTATGCAAGGTTTGCCAAGCGTGGAAGACCTGCTCTGGAAATATTGAAAGCGAGGGACGTTCCCGCCGGGAACGACGGCTTGTCAGCCGCGAGCGCGGAAACAAGCAATTGAATTTTTTTTGCGTCGAGAGGAGCAATCTTGTTCAGGAGTTTCATCGCGGCTCTGGTCGCTTTCGTCGCACTCAATTTCGCCGCACCGGCACTTGCCGCGCCGGAGCGGCTGCTCGATGCGCTGCTTTCCTGCAAACCGGAGTTCTTTTCGGTGCTGAAAGAGGAAAGGGCGGCGCTCGGGCCGGTTAGGATCGATTTGGATGAAGGCGAGAGCAACTCGCCGCATGGTCCGCCGCGGGAAAATTACTACAAGCAAATGGCGATCTTCGCCAAGCCGATCGCGATGGGTGGCCTTCCGATCATCGGTTATTCCCAGGACTACTCTGTTCGGAAAGACGAGGCGCTCTCCTGGTACAATTTGTGGCTTCACGTTGCCTGGCCGCGGGACAAAGTTGTCCAAGCGCTCGAGGCACGAACGGGGATCACATTTGAGGAATCACGATATTACGACTGGAGGAGCAACGAGGCGAGGGAGGACGGTCGGGTATCACCGGAGTTCGCAGTTTCGGAAATGGATACCCCGGAGGGGCAGTCGATTTTGGTATGTGACAGTGTTGGTACCAGCGACACGGAGGTCTTCCGGCTCCCCGATATTACGGAATTGTTTGGAGCGCCCGAACTGCGGCCGCTGCCGCTCGCCGACGCCGACCGGCTGATGAAGGCGCTGCTTTCCTGCACGCCGGAATTCTTCAAGCTTTTGAAGGCCGAACAAGAGGCCTTCGGAGCGGTGCAACTCAGCCGCATATCCAGGTGGGGCAATAGCAACGAGCCGATTGAAACGCGGGTAAAGTTTCAATCGATCGTGCACGCATGGGGACTCGATCTCACCGGCTATGTCCAAAGGGTCGATCGATCGGCGGGAAAGGAAAAGATTTCGTGGGGATTTGAAACAGCAGAATGGGCGGCCCGACTTTGGCACACCATCGGGCGGCGCACCGGAAGCACATATGTGGACGGACATGGATGGATGCTGGATCTGCCGACGGAGGAAACAGGCTACGCGCCTTCACAGTACTTCTCTATCGGCGATGTAGCTTCCCAGGAGAGAGGATTCTTGTTCTGTTCAGTCAACTCGGATGATTTTACAGCGGCGCTGCCTGAGCCCTCCGATTTGTTCCTGACGGGGGCAAGGTAAATCAGTGAATTCTGAAGCGCGTCGCATTCAATAGGAGCCATGCGACGCGCTTTGAGTCTTTGCTTGCACGCAGGTCGTTGTCCCGAAACCGCGGCGCGCGTTCGACGACATGCATTGGATGGTGCGAAGCGGCAATTGGCGCCGACAGCATTTTCTGGAACCCGGATTATTTCAATCAGCCGGCGGATTCTTTTGAGAGTTGCGCATTCGCGATGGGCGACGTCTCTGCTCGTCAGAGGTCTGGACAGGCCGTCGGAACGCGCGCCGGGATACGTCGTTTGAATCCCGTTTTTGAGGTGAAAGCTATGACGAGACGAAAGTCAACGAATACCCAAAGATCCACAAGTCTCAACTGGATGGGATTTCCGGCGGAGACCTATTCTATGCGCGACGCGATGGAGGATTTTGATGATCGGCCGACCATTGACCCGAGGCGCATGACGAACGTTGGCAATCCCGGCGACGGTCGCTCCCGCCCCTTTGCGCCGGACCATAGTCGTCTCGTCGAGACCATGCCGAGGGCGCCGATCGATTATCGAGGGGCACTGACCGGAACGACGGCATTTGGCAAGCCGGCGCAATTGCCGGCGGATCATTTTCGGAAGTTGAAGGCCACCGATATATTATCGGACAATATCGCCGCCCGCCTGAAGCGCGATTTTCAGCAAAAGCTGAAGATGCGCGAGGAGCAGGCTGCCGCCATCGTCGGAAACTCCGACCACGAGAGCGGCGGTTTCGGACAGACCTTTGGCAATCTATGGCAGAGAGGGCATGTAGATAAGGACGCGTTTGGCTACATGCAGTGGGACGGCTCGCGGAAGGAAGACTTCTTCAAGTGGGCGAACGAGCGAGGGTTGGATCCACACTCCTATGAGGCAAACTATGGCTTCCTGGAGCACGAATTCAAGAAAGGTGACGAATTCGATAATGGTGAAGAACGCAGGGCACTCACCGACTTTTATGCGACCCGGAATGTTGATGAGGCAACTGAACTGCTGGCTCGAGGGTATTTGCGTCCCAACGACAGGAAGCTGCAACTGCGTAAACGGCAGACGGCGGCGAGAAACGCAATGAAGCTCCCGGACTACCAGAACGATATCCCTTATGACCATCCGCCGTGGCGAACGCCGGTCCCGGCGGCCCCTCCGGACTTTGATGGTAAGCCGTGGCGGTATTGAGCGCGCATATCGAAACATCGTTAGCAAGGCGGTTCTTCGGAGCCGCCTTTTTCATTGGAGAAAGCAATGTCCGAAACAAAGAAGCCGGTGCCTGTCCGGCTGACGTATGACGTCTGGCTCAACGACGGCGAGCGGACGTCCGCCGGAACCGTCGTATCCTTGAGCCTCGGCGAGGCCAAGGCGCTGATCGCCAGCGGCAAGGCCGAGCGGGCCGATCCGCTGCCGGGAGAGTGACCATGGTGATCCGCGACGGTCAATGGAAGCTCTTCGATTATGATTTTCAAACCGGCCGTTCCGTCTGGGTCATGGAGGACGGCAACAGGACCCATTGGCGGACGGACTATCCGGTCGAGAACCTCGTCCGCCAGAACGAATTCACGCGCCATGCCACCGCCGGCAACGCCTTCGGCGAATGGACCAAGGTCGCCTCAATCCCGCTCAACCTGGCCCATTCCGAAAACCTGGTGCGGGCCCACTCCGAGGGCGACGACCACTATGTGAAGCGATGGCTCAACGACGGAGACAACCGCGCCTGGCGCAGCTTCGAGGGACATCTATGACTATTTCCGACTATGCGTCACTCCTCGTCGACGCCGGTGACTATTCCGGCCGCGACGACATCGCCCAGCTTTTCCCGCGCTTCCTCGTGATGGCCGAGCTCAAGCTCAACCGCGTGATGCGCGTTGCCGAGATGGAAAAGACGGCGGCTGTGCAGTTGACCGAAGGCGAGGGCAGCCTGCCGGCGGATTTCCTGGAGGCGCGGCAGGTGCTTGCCGCAGACGGTCGGGCGCTCCGGGCGCTGCCGCTGCAGGAGCTCAGCAGCCACGAGACATCCGGCGGTCCGCTGCTCGGCTACGCGATCATCGGCAGCGCCATCAAGGTGCGGCCGAAGGGCGGCGAGGACATTCGCCTGACCTACTACGCGAAAATCCCGCCGCTGACGGCCGCCGCGCCGGGCAACTGGCTGATCGAAAAGGCGCCGGACGTGTACCTCTACGCGCTCGTCGAGGAGATCGCCGTCTGGGAGCGCGATGCCGCCAAGGCGGGTGCGGCCGAGGCACTGAAACGCCTGGCAATGGCCGCGCTGGGGCTTGCCGACGAGCGCCTGCGCTGGGGCAACGCAGAAATCGTCATCGGAGGCCCGACGCCATGACACTTCTGACCGTGATCAACGAAGTCTCGGACATCGTCTCGCTCGACCGCTTCGACAGCGTCTACGGGACGAACGATCCGAATGCACAAACGATGGTGGCGCTGGCCGAGGAGGCTGGCGCGGAGATTGCGCGGCGCGCCGACTGGAAGCGGATGCTGAAGACGCATGCCGTTTCCGCTTCGCCGGAGATCCTGCCTGCCGACTACCAACGGCCGGCACCGGGAGGGGCGGTGCGGGCGGCGGACGGTCGCTTCTTCCGCCCGGCCACCAACGGCGGCCAATGGGCCGTGATCGCCGGCGTCGCTTCCGCCGAACTTTATTGCCACCTGAGTGGCCGGACGATGTTCTTCTCGCCGGCCGCTTCCGCCGCCGGCGCGACGATCGATTACGTCTCGAAAAACTGGGTGCTCGGCGATCCCTACGAGGAGCGCGAAACTTTTCGCGCCGACGACGACACGACGCTCTTTCCCGAGCGGCTGCTGAAGAAAGGGCTGATTTGGCGCTGGAAGCGCCAGAAGGGCCTCCCGTTCGAGGACAACCTTGCCGAATTCGAGGCGGATCTCCTGCAGGAGATCAATGCAGACAGGGGGGCATCATGACGACGGTTCGCATGATGACAGTGCGGCCTGGCCGCCTGCCCCAGACCAACCGCGGGCAGGCGAGCATCGGCCGGCCGCAGACCTCGCAATCGGTGACCTTTCCGGCGCCGAAACAGGGTCTCGTGACCACCGCCGACATGGCGTCGCAGACGCCGGGCTCGGCCACCGTGCTTACGAATTTCCTGCCGACGCTTGCCGGCTGCAAGATCCGCGGCGGCTCGCGCAAGGTGGGGCTTGCGGCCGACGGCGGCGCCATCCGCAGCGCCTTCAAATACAAGTTCGGCAGCAACGAAAAGCTGTTCATGGCGACGGCGAGCGCGATCTACGACATGACCGCGCCGGCCGCCCCGCCGGCGATGACGGCCACAGCCGTGAGCGGGCTTACCGGCGGCGACTGGTGCGCCTTCCAGCACACGACCGCCGGCGGCTCGTTCCTCGTCTGCCTGAATGGTGCCGACACGCGCCGCATCTATGACGGCGCCGCCTGGACGACGACGCCGACGATCACCTTTTCCGACAGCACGACCATGGCTGAGCTCAACTATGGCTGGCTGTTTAAAAACCGCGAATTCTTCCTGAAGAATGCGACGCTTGACGCTTATTACCTGCCGGTAAACGCGATCGGCGGCGCGGCGGCCGTGTTTCCGCTCGGCGGGGTGATGAAGAAGGGCGGGTCGCTCATTACCGGCTTTTCCTGGTCGCTTGAAAGCGGCGACGGGCTTTCCGATCTCTGCGTCTTCGTTTCGACGGAAGGGGAGATCGCCGTCTATGCCGGCTCCGACCCTTCGAGCGCCAGCGATTTCGCGTTGAAGGGCGTCTATCAGATCGGCAAGCCGCTCGGAAAGAACGCCTGGATCCGCGTCGGCGGCGACGTGCTGATTGCGACCTCCGACGGACTGACGCCGATGTCGCAGGTGTTTCAGCGTGACCGGCAGGCGCTGACGCAGGTTTCGGTGTCGCGGCCGATCGAGGACGACTGGCGGCAGGCGGCGAACGCGACCGGCTCCGGCTGGACGCTAAAGCCCTGGGCCGAGCAGAACCTGGTCTTCGTCGCCTTTCCCGACAACAGCGTCGTCAGCGACCGGACATTCGTCTTGAATGTCTTGACGGGGCGCTGGGCGACGCTCAGCAACTGGCGGGCCAACTGCTTCGAGACGCTGCAGGGCGGGCTCTTCTTCGGCTCACGCGAGGGCTATTGCTGGCAGGGCGACACCGGCGGGACCGACGACGGGCTGACTTTTGCCGCCACCTATCTCTCGCAGTTCACGCCGGCCGGACAATTCGGCCAGCGGACGGCGACGACGATGGCGCACATGTATTTTCGCGCCAAGACGAAGCCGAAGGTGCAGCTTTTCGCCCGCGCCGACTTCGATCGGAGGGTGCCGCCGTTCGACCGTGTGACGGAGGGCGATACCGCCTCGCCGGAATGGGACGTCGGCCTCTGGGACGTGGCGCGCTGGGACGGTGTCTCGGAGGCGCTGCGCTACGATTTTCGCCAGAACGTGCGCGCGAGCGGCGACATGCTGGCGGTCGGCTGCGTCATCACCTCGGGAGGCGCCGTGAAACTCGACATCGAAGTGGACCTTGCGACGCTGCAAGTCACGGCGGGGGAGGTGAGCGCTTGAACATCATCTGGGGCGGCGCGGGCGACCCCGCGAGGAACGACGCGATCGCCGGCTTCGTCGCGGCCCGTATCGACGACTGCGAGAGAGGCTTTGCCGACTTCACCACGCTCGGCGTGACGGAGGAGGGCAGGCTCGTCGCCGGCGTCGTCTACCACAACTATTCGCCCGAAGCGGGCGTCATCGAGCTTTCGGCCGCAGCCACGAGCAAGCGCTGGCTGACGCGGCCAGTGCTGAAGGCCATGTTCGGCTATCCCTTCGATGAAGTCGGCTGCCAGATGGCGGTGCTGCGCGTCTCGGAGGAGAACCGCGGCATGGTCGATATCGCCCGGCGCTTCGGATTCACGAGCCACCGCATCCCCCGGCTTCGCGGGCGGGAGGAGGCGGAAATCATCTTCACTTTGACAGACAACGACTGGCGGGCGCATCCCGTCAATCGAAGGTAGGTGTGCTATCGGAAAGTCAAAAGCTCCCACGCCCCCCGATCCGAAGGCGACGGCGGCGGCGCAGACCGCGACCAATATCGGCACGGCGGTCGCCAACGGATACATGGGCAATGTCAACCAGGTGACGCCGGACGGCAGCCTCACCTACAGCTACACGACGCAGAAATGGACCGATCCCTTGAGCGGAAACGTCTACGATCTGCCCGTTGCAACGGCGACGCAGGCGCTCTCGCCGATGCAGGACAAGATTAAGAAACAGAATGACCAAGCGAGCCTCAATCTTGCGACGCTCGCGACTTCGCAGTCGAGCCGGCTCAATGATCTGCTCGGCAAGCCGATGGACATTTCGAAGGCGCCGGCGGCCGGCGACCTTTCGAAGCTCCAGCTTCCGCAGTACCAGCAGTTTTCCGGTGGGCCGGAGCTTGCAACTTCCGTTGGCAATGCCGGCAACATCACCCGCAGCTACGAGACGGATTTCGACACCTCGAAATACGAAAGCGCGCTGATGGCGCGGCTCAACCCGCAGCTCGAGAGCGACCGGGCGGCGCTGGAAACGCGGCTTGCCAATCAGGGCCTGCAGCCGGGATCGGAGGCGTATAACCGGGCAATCGACGAGGCGAACCGGACGTCCAACGACGCCCGCATCGCGGCGGTGCTCAATGCCGGCCAGGAGCAGACGAGGCTTGCCAACCTCGCCAACCAGAAGGCGAGCTTCGAAAACGCGGCGCAGGCGCAGGCCTATGCCCAGGCGCTGCAGAACGCCGACTTCGGCAACAATGCCAAACAGCAGATGCACCAGAACAGCCAGTCCGCGGCGGCCGCCAACAACGCGCTGAAGGACCAGAGCTTCAACGCCGAGCAGGCGCGGATCAATGTCCAGAACACCGCCCGCGCCAACTATCTGAACGAGCAATATGCCCAGCGCAACCAGCCGATCAACGAAATCTCGGCGCTCCTGTCCGGCGGGCAGGTGACGAACCCGAGCTTCGTGCCGACGCAGGGACAGTCGATCCAGCCGGTCGACTATGCCGGGCTGGTGCAGCAGAACTACCAGAACCAGATGGCGACCTATAACGCCCGACAGCAGGCGGGTGGCAATCTTATCGACTCGCTGCTTGGTTTCCTTCCGAAGTCCGACCGCCGCGCCAAGAAGAACATCGAGAAGGTCGGCAGGCTCAAGGGGCATAACCTCTACGAGTTCCGCTACAAGGACGAGCCGACCTCCGGGCCGAAGCATATCGGCGTGATGGCGCAGGAGGTGGAGAAGAGCCGGCCAGATGCGGTGCTGCGCGGGCCGGATGGCATGCGCCGGGTGGATTATGGGCGGCTTTTCGCGGCGGGGAAGAGGCGGAAGTAGGGCAGATTTCGTCTCCTTCGTTTGGAATTGAAACCGGCCGCTTGGACAGGTTCAAGCGGCCGCGAGCCGGAAGAAGAAAGGATTTTCAATGGATACACGACCGAGGCCGCGAAGAAGCGATGTACCGCATTTCTTCGATCTGCAACAAACGCTCTCAGACGCCGTGCGCCAGTCGATGACCGTCGGCAAGGCACCGGCGGCGGCAATCGATTCGTTGAGCGCAGCGATGGATGCGGACTTCCTTGATGACGTTCGATCCGGGAAAGCCTCGATGGCGGATGTTCGTGACCGGCAGCGCCAACAGGAGGCGCTGAGGCGCGAGCGTGACGAGGCGCTTCGACGCAAGCAGGCCGAGTGGCAAGAGCGGAAGCGCCGGGAGATGATGGCAAAATTTGAAGAAATCGAGCGGTTGGAGGAGCGAGATCGCGTCGCAGCGATGGGCAATTTTGCGGAAGAAGGTGAGGCAATCGGCGACGTCTTGGGCTCCGGCCTGGGCGGGCTTGCCGGTCTAGCGAGTGCTCCTTTCACGAGCCCTGCCGGCGCCGTCTTTATCGGAGGGGCTGCAGGCGCGGCCGGAAGCCGCGCCGGCGGTGCTCTCGGTAGGGCGATCGGCGAAAAGACCGGGCGCGCTGGGCCGAGGAACTACGAAAACTTCAATCCGATGGGCGACTTTACCGGTTACTATCTCGGCGACGACCTGCCTTCGCCTTACCGGTTCCGGCGTTGACGGGCAGGCGGAGTGCCGGGATCTCGTTCTCGCTCCTCTCTGCACGTATTCCGCGATGCGAAAGCAAGTATCCGTTGCAACGAGTCGAAGATTGCCTATCCTCGCGACTAGGGTCGTCATCGGCGAGAAGGCGAGCCGAAGCGGGCGAGAGAGTTCGCCGTGCCGATGCGTCGCGTCGGAACCGGCACCTCCGGTTGGGGAGTTGAGCACATTTATGTCGTCGGTTGTTGTTGGTATCGTCATTGCCGTCCTTTTGTTGGCGGCTCATTACGGTTTGCAGTACTTTGGCGTGAGGTTGTCCAAAGGTCGAACTGCCTTGCTTTGGTTTCTTATTGCCGGCTTCTCCGCCGCGCTCGTTCGCTGGCTTTCCGCTTGATCAGACGCCCAGTACACGACAAGCACGTGGGCTGGGTGGATCCCTGTGACGAGCACACGAATGAGGGTGGGAGGAGAGGACTTGCCGTACCGCAACCGATGAGGCGGCAAGAGGGTGCGTCGTGTACTGTGTAACAGTCAGTAGGAGCAGAATGGCTAAGATTTTCTACGGTCTAATGTACCTGCTAATAATATCTTATGCGGTTCTCCACGTCTATACGCTCCCCAAAGTCATCGTTATGAAGCGGTCATCTATCTTTTTCAGAAGGCAGAGGTGCGTGTAAATGATTATTACCTCGTGACAGAGAGGAAATTATCGGCTGTTTACATTGGGCCTGGTGCAGAGACTGGCTTTTGCGTGTTGAATGAAAAGAAAAATTACTGCGACTATGTAGTCGGAGTAGACTACGTATACCTCAATTATGACCGTGTATTCGAGGACGCTACATTTATTTTTTCAAGGCTCATGCTGCGTCCTTTGCTTTACCACATCTTTGCCGGCGTTTATGTCGACGAAACCAAGTTACGGACGCCGGACTGACGAAGCGCCGCCGGGTAAATTGTGTCCTGCATCGGTGGCATAGTCGCATACGTCCCTCTCCGGTTAGTCACCTGACCTGAGAGAGGCATGCTGCGTATTCGCGAGGCCGAGCCGCCGACATCCTGGGCACGATCCTGTCCGAACGCGAACTATTTCCAATCTTCAAACGGCCTCCCATCGGGAGGCCTTTTTCATGGAGGCTATCTTGCCAAGAACAGGCGGAGTCTATTCCCCACCGGCCGGCACCAAGGGCGTGCCCAACACGACGATCCAAAGCGTGCCTTATAACGCGCTGATCGACGACCTCACGGCCGACGCCAATGCCGCGCGGCCGATTACCGCGGGCGGCACCGGCGCCACAAGCGCCAGCGCTGCCCGCACGGCGCTCGGTGCGCAGGTAGCGAGCGCGGCGCTGAGTTCGATCTCCGGGCTTGCGACCGGCGCCGACAAGACGATTTATACGACGGCGGCTGACGCCTATGCGACTACGGCACTGACGCCGTTCGGCCGATCACTCATCGACGACGCCGACGCGGCGACGGCGCGCTCCACGCTGGGTCTCGTCATCGGCACGAATGTCCAGGCGTTCGATGCCGGGCTGCAATCGATCGCTGGGCTGACGACGGCCGCCGACCGCATGATCTATACGACGGCGGCCGACACCTATGCCGTCACCCCGCTGACGGCCTTCGCCCGCACGCTTCTCGACGACGCCGACGCGGCAACCGCCCGCTCTACCCTCGGCGTTGCGATCGGGACCAACGTCCAGGCCTACCATGCCGGTCTTGCGGCCATTGCGGGACTCGCGGTCACCGATGGCAACGTCATCGTCGGCAACGGGACCACATGGGTCGCGGAAAGCGGCGCAACAGCCCGCGCCTCGATGGGAGCGGCGTCAACCGCGACGACCATGACCGCCGGCAACGGACTAACCGGAGGCGGCGACCTTTCGACGAGCCGGACACTGACGCTCGGCACGCCCTCGAGCATCACCAATGACACGACGAACAGCGTGACAACCACCAGCCACACGCACGCGCTGGGGTTCACGGCAGCGGAGGTTTATACGGGTTCGGCGGCGGGGGAAACCAATTTTCCGCTGGGGCATCTTATTCTGAGTACTGATCCCAGTATCTTAAGCCGTAACTCCGGTGCTGCCCCCACGCTCTACACCTCTAACAGCGGGCAATACGTTAACAGTGATCTCGGCAGTGGTGTTGGCGCTGCCTTATCCGGAACGTGGAGACGTCGCGGCTATGGCGTCAGCAATGTCTCTCTTCTCCAAAGGGTTGCTTGAATGATCGCCAGCGTTTCCAACATGTCACTCAATTCGGTTACCAGCATCACGGCGACATCTGAGCCAGACGTCTTTCTGGTAAAATGCAACATTACGGATATTGAAGGATCATCATACGATACAGACTATTGCAGCCGACCGAATGATCCCTTCGGGTTGAACCCAACAATTCGGCAATGGCTTGCAGATAATCCGTCGTTCCGGATCCAATCCTTTGTAGCCCCAACTCCACAACAAATTCGCGCGTCGATGCCTCCCCTTTCGGCGAGGCAACTTCGGCTGGGACTTGTGAACGCGGGGATTTCTCCAACTCAGGTCGAGGCCTCTATCGTGGCGACGACCTCGGGGCTGGATAAGGACAAGGCCCTGATCGAATGGGAATATGCGACGACCTTCAATCGAACGCATGCGCTCATCGCCACAATAGGCGCCCATCTCGGTCTAGCTGACGAGCAGGTAGACGCCATGTGGATTGCCGCCATTAATCTCTGACACTTCGCCATCGAGCGAGACTTCTCTCAGCAACAAGGTGAACCATGAACAAAACCGTGCCTGCCGGCGCGGCGATTCTGCTCGACTTCATTCGGGAGACCGAGGTCGGGCGGAAGGACCGCGCATCCTATGACGTGATCTATGCCAACAGGCAGAACAGGCTGAAGCAGCCGCTGACGACGATGAGCTTTGGCGATGTCGTCGACGCGCAGGAGGGATGGTCGAAGAGCCATGGGTCCAGCGCCGCTGGCGCTTATCAGTTCATGCGGGCGACGCTGGTCGGCCTGGCGAAGGAAATTCCCTCGATCGAGAGCCGCGATCTATTCACACCGGATCTGCAGGATCGACTTGGTTTTCACCTCTTGAAGCGCCGCGGCTATCAGGCGTTCGTGACCGGCGAATTGCCGCTCGTCGACTTCGGCCGGCGGCTGGCGCAGGAGTGGGCGTCGCTGCCGGTCCTTGCCGACACCAGGGGGGATCAGCAGCAGGTGAAGCGCGGGCAATCCTATTACGCCGGCGATGGGCTCAACAAAGCGCTGGTCAAGCCGGAGAAAGTGGAGGCTGTGCTGCGTGAGGTGCTGGCAGTGGCACGCGGGCCGGTGGAAGAGGAACCGGCCGCCGCGGTGACGCGGGAGGACGCCGCGCCGGTTACGGCATCGCGCCCCGCGTCAAAGCGCAAGGCGGTGGCGCGATCCGGGCGCTTCTGGACCTGGCTGCTCACGGCCGGCGGCAGCGTGGTCACCGCCTTGAGGGAACTGAATCTCGTAACGCTCGACTGGCGGGTGCAACTGGCGATCCTCACCGTGATTGTCGGCTTTGCCGTCTACGCCATTTCCTCCATGCCGGTCGTGCGCGAGGCGCTGGGCCTCAAGCGATGATTTTGTGGGGAAGGATCCTTGGCGGCGGGCTCATCCTCGCTGCCGTCTTTTGGGCCATTCTCGCCATCCGCGAGGAGGGGGCACAAACGGTGAGACACGCAATCGAAAGGCAAAATGATGAAGCAGCAGACCGCGCTGATGCGAAGCGTCGCGCTTATGATGCCTGCCTTGGTTCTGGCGGGGTGTGGGATTTCGGGACCGGCCGATGTGACGGGCTTGAGACGCGTGGTCGGCACTGATCTTGCCGGCGCCCGCGGCGCGACACCGGCCGACCAACGCCGGATCGACCGCACCGTTGTCGGTCTTTGCGCCGCGGCCGTATGGACGGAGGCAGAATGCGGAGGACATGGAGCGGGAGACGATGGGAGCGGGCGACGATGATTGATGGCAGCGTTCACCAGCAGCTCGGGACGCTGATCGCCGAAGTGAAGAACCTGCGCGAGGATTTTCGGCGGACTGAGGACCGGGCGGCCGCAAGCCTTGCCTCGGCGATCCGCCGCATGGACGAACTTTTCGAGCGGGTAGGGACGCTCGAAGGGGCGATGTCGCTGACCAAGGAAGACATTGCCGATATGAAGCCGGTGACAGAGGACGTGCGGAAATGGAAGCTGATGGGAATGGGCGCGCTCGGGGTCATCGGCATCGGCGGCGCGGCGCTCGGGGTGACCTTTGCGGACGCGGCGAAGCGGATGCTGATGTTGTTGCGCGGCGGGTAGTAGGCGCGAATGCCCGTGATTCGCTTCGCCCCCGAGTCGGATGCAAATGCGCCGGGGTTTGGCGGCTGGCGCCGCCCGCCTTGGTTGCGACGAGTCCGCTCAAAATGTGGAAATAGATACGCCAGGTTGTGATGTTCCTTTGAGGTAAATGTATGCCGCGAACGGCCGCTTGTCTCGGCTTACGATGGCTGTGGATATCGAACCGGCTACATGTCATTTCGCTAAAATTCCACGGGTGCGGTCAACGCGATTGCGGTTACCTTTCCAAACGGGGGAGGGCCTGGGGATGGTGACTGTCGCCGACATCAATCTGACATGGGTGCAGAAACGGGCGGATGCCTATTGCGCCAAACTTGGTGACCATGAAATGGGCTTTGTCTTGAAGCGCCAAGCGCGTGGAGACTGGGCCTGGACGATCTGGCATTGCAACGGGACCGGCAACAACGATTTTCGTCATGCCACGACGCTCGATGCGGCCCAGGCGCAAGTGCTGGCGGGCGTGAAGGACTGGTTCCGCCAGGCCGGGTTTTCGTAAAATAGCGGGACAACGTTCTACGGTCAGGCGCGACTTCACAGGGGGACGGCGGGAGACTGCTTTTGCCGGGGAGAGTCCGCTGCGGAGCTTGTGCAGTGTGCATTGCGCCGCCACCCTGGCAAGTAGCGCTCCTGCGAAGGTGCCAGGCCCGCGAAATCAGTCGAAGTCGAAGAAATCGTAGCGGTAACGCCGACTGACGAGGCGCAGCGAGCCGTCGGGTTCAACCACATAGGTTTCATAGACGGTGCGCCCTGCACGATCATTGAACTGGTGCGGCACGATGCTGCCGACCGGCGCCTTCCTAAGCCTTGTTCGCGGCTGGCCGCCGTAGGTGATGCTGCCGGGTATCGGTTCGAGATAGGGCGAGTAGCCAAAGGTAACGGCAGTGGCCGTGCAGCCGCTCAGACTCGAAGCGAGCAGCATGGCGGACAGGACGACAGGCGACATCGCGGACAGGAGGGTCTTCATGTTTATTCTCGTCGTTCGAACTGACCCGGGTGGTGCGCTCGAGGCGCCTCAAACGTCGGCCCGTTGCAAACAACGCGTTTTCTATGCGCAGGGTTCCCGTCGCGAAGCCAAGGGCATATTTCCCGTTCAAAGTGAAACGATACGTCGTCTGGAATCGCTCCATCCCCGGCCGCCGAACGGGATCTGGTGTCCGGGGGCATTTCCTTTGTTGTCAGCGGGAGTGCCTGGTGATGAAATCGTAATCTATGTGGCGGCGGACGAGTTTCAGCGAGCGGTCCGGTTGGATCACATAGGTCTCTCGGGCCAGTCCGCCTTGCGTGAAGAACTGGTGCGGCACGATGCTGCCGACCGGCGCCTTGGTGAGTTTCGTGCGCGGCTGGCCGCCATAGGTGATGCTGCCGGGGATCGGTTCCAGTTCGGGCGCCGTGGCGGTGCAGGCCGCAAGGAGGAGCGCGGCGGCGCAGGCGATAGAAACATGTTTCATCGTGCGGCCCTCGGTGTTGCCTTGTTCGTATCGACCATCAATCGTCCATGTCGCCGAAGATGTCGTAGTCGATGCGACGACCGACGAGCCGCAGCGAGCGGTCCGGTTCGATCACATAGGTTTCGTAGACCCGGTGGCCGAAATTGTCGAAGAACTGATGCGGCACGATGCTGCCGACCGGCGCCTTGGTCAGCTTCGTGCGCGGCTGGCCACCATAGGTGATGCTGCCGGGAATGGGCTCGAGGTAGCGCCCGTAGCCGACCGACGGTGGCCGGGTGGTGCTTGTGCAGGCGCCGAGCAGAAGGGCGGCAAAGAGGGCGGGTAACACATATTTCATGGCGATCCTCTCAAATCCCAATACTTTGAGACACGGCGCGGAGAAACCGCGCGCAGTTTAATCGCCCTCTTACCGGTCGGTCAAAAGATCGTAGTCGATGCGGCGGCTTATCAGCCGCAGGGAGCGGTCGGGCTCGATGACGTACGTTTCGGAGACCTGGCGGCCGAATTTGTCGCGGAACCGGTGCGGCACGATGCTGCCGACGGGAGCCTTGGTGAGCCGGGTGCGCGGCTGGCCGCCATAGGTGATGCTGCCCGGAATGGGCTCGAGATTGCGCGAGTAGCCGACCGACGGCGGGGCAGTGGAGGTGCAGGTGGCGAGCAGAAGGCCCGCGCAAATGGCGGGCAGGGCGGTGTTCATGGTTGCTTTTCCTTGGCTCCGGGCGATTGCGCCTCACTCCGTTGCGCGAAGGACCGTTGATACACGTTAAACTGGCTGCGGCATCATATTCCTTCTTCAACTACGATCAAAGGAACCAACGAGTTTCGGTCGAGTTTCTGGTGATCCACAGCGCTGCGACATGAAACTGTCGGTATTTCAGTTGCACTCGATAGACGCTTTGGAGGATGTAGTGGATCGGACTCGCCGCTGCGCGCTTTTATTCCTTCAGTTGGTTTCGGTTTGGGGAAAAATGCAGTAGAGGCCTCGTACGATCCGCGTTGCTTCAGGTACTGCTCATGACCGCCGAACAGTCGCTTTCGTTTATCGTCATCGGCGCCATGATGGCCTTTTTCATCTGGGACCGCTTCCGCTATGACATCATCGCCTGTTCGGCGTTGATGCTCTCGGTCGCGGTCGGCATCGTACCTTTTGATCATGCCTTCGACGGCTTCAGCGACGATATCGTCATCATCGTCGGCAGCGCGCTGATCGTCAGCGCCGGTGTCGCCCGCTCCGGCGTCGTCGATGCGGCAATCCAGCGCTTCCTGCCGGACCTGACCTCGGTAAGGGCGCAGCTTGCGCTTCTCGTCGTCACCGTCACGGTGCTTTCCGCCTTCATCAAGAATATCGGCGCGCTGGCGATCATGATCCCGGTCGCCTTCCAGTTCGCGCGGCGGTCGGGTGTCCAGCCCTCGGTCTTCCTGATGCCAATGGCCTTCGGCTCGCTGATAGGCGGACTGATGACCCAGGTCGGCACCTCGCCGAATGTCGTCGTGTCGAGGATGCGGCAGGACCTGACCGGCGAGAGCTTCAGCATGTTCGACTTTACGCCGGTCGGCGCCTCGCTGGCCGTGGTCGGCGCGGTGTTCCTGCTTTTCGCCTACCGGCTGGTGCCGGAGCGCAAGAGCCAGCAGGTTTCCGTCAACCAGGCGATCGAGATCACCGATTATACCTCCGAGGCGGTTGTTGCGGCCGGTTCGCCGATGATCGGCAAGCCGCTCAGCAACCTGGTCAAGCTCGGCGACGGCGGCGCAGTCGTCATCGCCATCTTCCGCCGCGGCACGCATCTCGCGCCGTTGCCGGACGCCGTCATCGAGGCCGACGATATCCTCCTGCTCGAAGGCGGGCCGGCGGCGCTAGACCGTATCGTCTCCCAGGCGAAGCTCAGGATTCCCGGCGACCGCCTGCCCGCATCCGGCAACGGCAAGACCCCGGCCGACGTCGAGGCGATCGAGGCGGTGATAGCCAGCGGCTCGCCGCTCATCGGCATGTCGGCGCAACGCCTTGCGCTCTTCAACAATCACAACATCAACCTGCTTGCCGTCAGCCGCCAGGGCGAACGGCTGAAACAGCGCCTCGGCAGCATCCGGCTGCAGGCCGGCGACATTGTCGTGCTGCAGGGGACACGGCGAGACCTGCCGCCCTTCCTGCAGGATTTCGGCTGCCTGCCGCTCGCTCAGCGGGAAATCCTGCTCGGCACCATCCGACGCGCGACTGTGCCGCTCATCGTGCTGGCCGCCGCCATGGGGGCGACGGCGGTCGGCGTCGTGCCGGTGCCGGTCGCCTTCTTCGCGGCGGCGCTCGCCATGGTCGTTTTCCGCGTCATCCCGCTGCGTGACGTCTACCGCGCGGTCGATGGGCCGATCCTGGTCATGCTGGCGGCGCTGATCCCGGTCAGCGACACCTTGCGCACCACCGGCGGCTCGGACCTCATCGCCGGCTGGCTGAGCGGTATCGCCGCGGACCTGTCGCCCGGCGGCGCCCTGGCGCTCATCCTCATCGCCGCAATGGCAGTCACGCCCTTCCTCAACAATGCCGCCACCGTGCTCGTCATGGCGCCGATCGCCGCGAGCTTCGCCGCAGCGCTTGGCTACAAGCCGGATGCCTTCCTGATGGCGGTGGCGATCGGCGCGGGCTCGGACTTCCTCACCCCGATCGGCCACCAGTGCAACACGCTGGTCATGGGGCCGGGCGGCTACCGCTTCAGCGACTATCCGCGCCTCGGCCTGCCACTCTCCGCCGTCATCGTGCTCGTTGCCGTGCCGATGCTGATGTGGGTCTGGCCGCTGCGCTAACCAAGGCCGTCGCCTGGTCCTTCAGATAGTTCCTCGTGTACAGTTGGCGATCCCGCCACCAACGTCTCGTTCCTGTGGTTGTCACACGAATGCAGCCACGGCACGCTAGCGCAGTGAATGACTCTGGCTTGTTGGCCGCTCTCATTAACGACGAGGGCAATGACACTCGCGACGAAATTTCTGTCTTGTGCGGTGTAATGTTATTTAGTAACAGAATGCAATCGCTCAACGGCATGCCCACCCATGTTGATATCTTCTCGCTTACCTCATCCCCTAGTTGCTTCGCGCCGCGATTCATGCCACCAAGGGCGTGATGGTGCTGCTTTCGTGATCCGGAAGCGGCTGAAAAGGGAACACGGTGAGGACGACCCAGGAGGGGCCGAAACCGTGGCTGCCCCCGCAACTGTGAGCGGAAAGCGCATTCACACCATGTCACTGGCGAAAAGCCGGGAAGACGTGGATGCGCGGCGACCCGCGAGCCAGGAGACCTGCCATCGAACCGATCAACCACAACGGACGGGGTGTTCCGATGGAAAAGAACTGGCTTCTGCTTGGCGGGCAACCGTCTCCTTGCATTTTTGCCATTTTCTCTCCGGCCCAGCCCGGCGGAGACAAGCCATGGCGAATTCAGACTTCCGACAGCACAAGATAACCCTCTGCACCGATTGCCGCTTCACCGGCGAGCCGTGCCAGCCCGGCGCCGACCTGCTCGCTAAGTTGAACCGCAGCGTTGCCGCGCTCGGCCGGCCGCTCGACCGGGATTTTTCGATCGCCGGCACGGTTGCGATGACGGCGTGCACGCGGCCATGCACCATCGCCTTTCAGGCGACCGGCAAGGCGACCTATCTCTTCGGTGGCATCTCGCCGGAGGAAGACATCGACGATCTCGTCAGCTTCGCCGCCGCCTGTGCCGAAGGTCAGGCGTTTGACGCTTTTCCGCGTCGCGCTTTGGATCTCAACGGCAAGAGCCTTGCGCGCATTCCGGCGGCACTCCTCGTCTCCGAGGAGACCGCGGGGCGGTTCCAATGAGAGCGGGGAGGGTGCGGTTATGAGCTGCCTTGAAGCAGGCGCGGCGCTCCGCGTCGAAAAACTGGAGTGGGGGCCGCGCGCCGGCCTCCGGCTCGTCCGCAATATCGGCTTTTCGATCGCGCCGGGCAGCCGACTCGCGATCATCGGGCCGAACGGCGCCGGCAAGACCTCGCTCCTGCGCTGCCTTTACCGGGCGGTCGAGCCGACTGCAGGGCGTATCGAGATCGACGGCGTGAACCTCTGGGCGATGAGTGCGCGCGAGGCGGCAAGGACGATCGCCGTCGTCCTGCAGGAAATGCCGGGCGATTTCCCCTTCAGCGTCCGCGACGTCGTGATGATGGGGCGGATCCCGCGTCGCGAGGGGATCAGCGGCTGGAGCGACCGCGACCGCGAGCGGGTCGCGCATGCTCTCGAACATCTCGACCTTACCCATCTCGCGCGCCGACAGTTCGCCACGCTTTCGGGCGGCGAGAAGCAGCGGGTGCTGATTGCCCGGGCGCTTGCCCAGGAACCAAAGATCATCATCCTCGACGAGCCGACCAACCACCTCGATATCCGCCACCAGCTCGAAATCCTCGATCTCTTGCAGACGCTGAAGCTGACCATCGTCACGACACTGCACGACATCAACCTCGCCGCCGAGTTCGCCACCGATGTGGCGATCCTGACAGAGGGGCGGCTTGCCGCCTTCGGCCCGCCGGAAACGGTGCTGAAACCTTCGGCACTCTCGGCCGCCTTCGGCGTCCATGCCACCGCCCATGCCGACGCCGCGGGTCAGGTTTCTCGCTTTTCCTTCGCGCTCTCGCCGCCCGACGCGATGCCGGCCACGTAACCCTCCCGTTTCACAGGAGCCATCCGATGAAGAGACTTCTTTCTGCCGCTGGCGCGCTTGTCCTCGCCGCCGTCCCTGCCTCCGCGTTTGCCAAGCCGGTGACCGTCAACAGCTGCAACCGCGAGGTCACCTTCGATGCGGCGCCGCAGCGCGCGATCTCCAACGACGTGAACCTGACGGAGATGATGCTGGCCTTGAAGCTGCAGGATCGCATGGTCGGCTACACCGGTGTTTCCGGCTGGAAGACGCTAGACGAGCGGCTGCGCGACGGCGTCAAGGAACTGCCCGAACTCGCGGAAAAATATCCGACGAAGGAGGTGCTGTTGAATGCCGACGCCGACTTTTACTTCGCCGGCTGGAACTACGGCATGAAGGTCGGCGGCGAAGTGACGCCGGAAACGCTCGCGCCCTTCGGCATCAAGGTCTACGAGCTGACCGAAAGCTGCGTCCACATCATGGCGAAGGGCAAGCCGACGATGGAGGACATGTTTGTCGACCTCCTGAACCTCGGCCGCATCTTCGACGTCGAGGAGAGCGCCGAAGCGCTGGTCGCGGGCTATCGCAGTGAGCTTGCCGAGATCACGGCCAAGGTCAAGGGCGCCGAGCGGCGGCCGGCACGTGTTTTCGTCTATGATTCCGGCGAGGAAAAGCCCTTCACCTCCGGGCGCTACGGCATCCCGACCGCGATGATTGAGGCAGCCGGCGGCGTCAACATCATGGACGACGTCGAGAAGAGCTGGACGGAGATCTCCTGGGAGCCGGTGATCGACCGCAATCCGGAAGTGGTGGTCATCGTCAATTACGGCGAGGTGACCGCCGAACAGAAGATCGCCTTCATGACGAACAATCCGGCCTTCAAGAACGTGGACGCGGTGAAAAACGATCGCTTCGTCGTCCTCGAATATGTCGAGGCGACGCCAGGCCCGCGCAACATCGAGGCGATCCGTCGGCTGGCGAAGAGTTTTCATGCCGAGGCGATGTGAGGGGCCGTGGCGTCGAGGTCCGACGATCAGCACCTCATCCCACCAAGTCAGTTGCGTGGGTGCGGCCACCACACCGACCTCATCCCTGTGCTTGTCACAGGGATCCAGCCACGGTGCGTCGGCACCGTGAATGACTCGCATCGGGGCTTTCAAAGGGAGTATCGGCGCCGCGGTACAGGAAGTGGTCTGGCTGGACCGTGCGAAGGCAAAAGCGCTGCTGGCGTCGCGTCAAGCGGAGTCTCCCGCGCCGCCGACGTGGCGCTGCTGGATTCCTGTGACAAGCACAGGAATGAGGTGCGCGGGAACCGCTGGACGAGAGAAATGGGCAGGAGGCACACCTGCTGCCGGCACCGCGACGCGAACACAGCCGCGACCGGAAGGTGCGGAGTGGGGCCCCCTACGCAATGCATCTTCACACGCATGAAGAAGGCGCATCAACTCTATGATTTCCAACGATAATGCCGCATCCACAGTGGTATTGTCCCTTCAAGTCCGAGAAACCCGAAAGCCCCAGCCCCACGTGAAAACCGCACTATTCATCCTCGCGGCACTGCTTCTGCTCTGCCTCACCGTCACCGCTGGCGTCTCGCTCGGCTCGGCGCCGATTCCGGTCGCGACCGTCTGGTCGATCATTGCCGCGAAGATCGTGCCGGGCAGCGTCGAGGTCCTGTGGTCGGCCGGGCGCGAAAGCATCGTCTGGGACGTGCGCCTGCCGCGCGTGGCGCTTGCCGGGCTCGTTGGCGCCGGGCTTGCCGTCACTGGCGCGGTGCTGCAATCGGTGACGCGCAACCCGCTGGCCGACCCGCATCTGCTCGGCGTCTCGGCTGGCGGGGCGCTCGGCGCGATCGTTGCGCTGCTCCACACCGGCCTCATCCTCGGCCTCGCGACGGTGCCACTGTTCGCCTTCGCCGGTGCGCTCGGCGCCACGGCGCTGGTGGCGCTCGTCACCCGCGTGCTCGGCACCGGTGCCGATCGCCTCGTGCTTTCCGGCGTCGCGGTCGCCTTCACGCTGACGGCGGCGGGCAACCTCCTGATCTTCCTCGGCGATCCGCGTGCCGTGCACACGGTGATCTTCTGGATGCTCGGCGGCCTAGGCCTCGCGCAATGGCCGCATCTTATCTATCCGGCGCTGGCGCTCGCCGCCTCACTCGGCTGGCTCACCATCCGGGCGCGCGAGATCAACGCGCTCGCCATGGGCGACGAGACGGCGATGACGCTCGGCATTCCGGTGCGCCGCTTTCGCCTGATGCTCTTCGTCATCACTGCGCTGCTCACCGGCGTCATGGTGGCGTTCTCCGGCGCGATCGGCTTCGTCGGCCTAATGATCCCGCATTTCGTCCGCCTCTTCGCCGGCAGCGACAATGTCCGCGTCATCCCGCTTTCGGCCTTTGCCGGCGCGCTTACCCTGATCATCGCCGACCTCGTCGCCCGCGTCGTCATGGCGCCCGAGGACATGCCGATCGGCGTCGTCACTGGCCTTGCGGGCGGCCTCGCTTTCATCGCCATCCTCAAGCGGCGGGGGTAAGGTACGTTGTCAGCGTAGGCGGTTGGTCTCTCACCTCTTCGGCTGCGCCATCCTCGCGCATTCGGCGGCAAACGACGTCAGCAGGATCAAACCTTCCGGCCAGTCACCCAGCCCGCTTTCGCCATTGATGTGGCCGCGCGCGCCGATTTCGACGAGGCGGCTTTGCCATTGGCGGGCGCGGCCGCGAGCGTAGTCGAGCGGGCCGTAGGGGTCGTCGGCGCTGGCGACGATGAGGGAGGGGAAACGAAGCGCTTCCGTCGGCGGGTTCGCGAAACTCTGCGCCTCGTTCGGGAAAGCGGCCGCCTGTGGATCCGGAACCGCAACGAGGAATGCGCCGGCGACCGTTAGCGTGGAAGCCTGCTGCCAGTGCGCGACGAGGAGGCAGGCGAGGCTGTGTGCCACGAGGATGGGCGGCTTTGGCGCTGCGGCGACCGAACGCTCCAGCGCGGAAATCCAGTCGGCGAGATCCGGCTCGTCCCAGCTCGTCGGCCGGAACCGCTGCATTTTAGGATCTTCCTTTTCCCAGAGCGTCTGCCAGTGGGCCTCGCCGGAGCCGCCGATCCCCGGCAGGATGATGATGCTCGTCATGATTTCTCCTATGGTTGTCCAGGGAGAAGATGACGGCTTTCCTTTTGGGCAGGAATGCAAAACTATCGGCAAACAGCTCCGATTCCCGATGAATTGAAGGCCCGGATATCACTTTGGAAAATAATCGCGTCCTCGATCCGACTGACATCGCCATCCTCGAAACGCTGCAGGAGGATGGACGCATCGCGATCTCGGAACTGGGGCGCCGCGTGGGGCTTTCCCAGCCGGCAACGTCCGAGCGCGTCAAGCGGCTGGAGGAGCGCGGCCTCATTCTTGGCTACGGCGCCCGTGTTGACGCCGCCGCGCTCGGATTGGGCATGATGGCGGTCATCCGGCTGCGTACGACGCATGAAAACATCCGGCCCTGCCTCAAGCAGTTTGCCGAGATGCCGCACATCGTGGAAGTGCTGCGGCTGACCGGGGAAGATTGCTTTCTGCTGAAGGTGCTCGTTCCGTCACCCGGAGAACTCGAAACGATCGTCGACACCATCGCGAGGTTCGGAGCGGTGACGACCTCGCTGGTGCTGCGGGCGGAGCCGCCGAAATCTATAGGGCGGGCGCTGCTCCAGCGGCGGTGAGCCAGAAGCGTCGCATGTCCGGGGAAACCGGCAGTTCCGACGGTGCGGAGCGCTCCGGCCGCGCCTCGCTCATTTCATTGGAGCCATTCACGGCTCTTAGAGTCATTCACGGCTCCGACGCGCCGTGGCTGGATTCCTGTGACGAGCACAGGAATGAGGAAGGGCGGGGGCGTCACGGCTCAACTGACTTGATGACGGAGTGTAAGGAGGCCGGCCATACGCAAGCCGCTGTGTCCGCGGCAATTCTTCGCCTTCGATCGGAACGCCCGTTGCCGATCGGCTGTGGAAACCGCATGATCGGCCCCTATCTGATGGCCGGAGTTCACGAGAGGCGCTGAATGACTGACGAGATCGCGATCTGCACGCCGGAAGAGGTATTGAAGTTCTGGTTCACGGAGCTTTCCTACGACGAATGGTTCACGCCGAGTGCGGAGCTCGACCGGCAATGCGTGCAGCGCTTCCAGGCCTCGCATCTGGCGCTTTCGAGGAGGCTCGACGACGTCTGGCGCGCGACGCCCGAGCACTGGCTCGCGGCCGTCCTTCTCTTCGATCAGTTGCCGCGCAACATGTATCGCGGCTCGCCGCTCGCCTATGCCACCGATTGCCTGGCGCTGCGCGAGGCGAAGCTCGCCATCGGCGCGAGCGCGGATCTGGCGGTGCCGAAGGAATGGCGAGCCTTCTTCTACATGCCCTTCGAGCATTCGGAAAACCTGACCGACCAAACGATGGCGGTAAAGCTCTTCACTGAGCTCGGCGATGCCGATTATCTCGATTATGCCATCCGCCACCGCCAGGTGATCGAGCAATTCGGCCGCTTTCCGCATCGGAACGTCATCCTCGGTCGGGTTTCGACACCGGCTGAGGAGGCCTATCTGGCGCAGCCGGGCGCGGGGTTTTAATGCATGTCGCCCAAAAGTGTGCAGCGGTTTTGGGGCAACGACATGCACAAAACAAAGATCTTTAGGCGCCGCGGCGCACGCGCTGCCGAACGACATCAACGGAGGAAACCATGAGCGAAAGCAAACTGCCTTGGGAAGGGGGATGCCGCTGCGGCGGGGTGCGGTTCAAGGTCAGTGCTCCACCGCTACTCACCATGGCCTGCCATTGTACCGGTTGCCAGCGGATGACCGCCAGCGCCTTCTCTCTGAGTGTGGCGATCCCGAGCGAGGGGTTTGCCGTGACGAAGGGCGAGCCGGTGATCGGCGGCTTGCACGGTGCGACCCGGCACTATTTCTGCCCGCACTGCATGAGCTGGATGTTCACGCGGCCGGAGGGCATGGACTGGTTCGTCAACGTCCGCGCCACGATGCTCGACGATCCGAGCTGGTTTTCGCCCTTCATCGAAACATGGACCAACGAGAAACTGCCCTGGGCAACGACGCCCGCCGTCCATAGCTACGAGACGCTGCCGCCTATGGAGGCCTATGAGGGGCTTCTGGAAGAATATCGCAAACAGGCCGGAAGTCCGACGGCATAAGCGGGACGGGCGGGTGTTGCCCTGGTTAGGAAAACCGCTCCCAGGCCGCTTGCCGCGATATGCCCAGCGCTTGGCCGATACGGGCCCAGCTGACCCGCCGCGACCGGAGCATTTCCACGACAGATTGGAGCTGGTTGCTCTTGCCTTCAACAGTGTCCTCGATCGGCTTCAAAAGGGAAAGCAGCCGCTCCGTCGGGGCTTCCTCCAGCGGCGCGCGGGGCGGCCGCGCGGATGTTCCGGTCAAGATGTAGTCGTTGCAGGTCGCAACACACTCATCGCAGATGAAGATGCGGCCGTGGCCGGCTACCAGCTTCTCGACCTCGTCACTCGGCCGCAGGCAGAACGAGCAGTAATAGGTCTCCGCTTGCGGCAGATCCGCCGTCGAGGTGCGATGTTCCGATACTTCCGGATTGGCGCTCATCGTCGCATCCTCATGTCAAGGCTACCTTGACAGTCAAGGTATCCCTGACGGTGCGTGATTGTCAAGCGGGGCTGAGATCAAGGGCGGCGTTCTGCTTGTCATGATGCCCACGTGGCGCTAGTATTCATGCAAACTTTTCTTATGGCTATCGCGGCCTTAGTAAGACGAAAGACACCTATCGGAGCCGCATGCGGAAGACGTAGTGCCGCCATGGGCTGGTTGAGTGTCGTGTACCGAAATACTATGCTGAAGTAACGGAAATAAAATTCGAACTATCGATCATCTATTTTTAGTTTTCCGTCGATAATGATGAAATTATCGCCTTTTATATAACTGATTTTCTTCAAAAGAACTGGAAAGCCTATTCGACGTAAGCCTGAAATTCCGCTGTTCACCCCTGACAGTGTTCGCCATTGACTTGAGGAGGGTCACCAACATGCCGGAAAACAAAGACGCCGCTTCAAACGAAGCACCCATTAGCGCCGCACAGCTTCGCATGCAGATGCTGGAGCGGGAGATGGCGGAAATGGAAAAGGAGCGTAAGCTCCGGGCGCTGCAGGAACAGAAGCTTGCCGATTTCGCCGCCGATTTCCTCGAAAAACATGTCACGGAGCAGGAAATCGCAGTCGTTCGCCGTCTCGTCCAGAACGCGGTCAAGGATGGCAAATTCGAAGCCATGGTCTACAGCTTCCCGTCCTCTCTCTGCACGGACAGCGGCCGGGCGATCAACAGCGCCGATCGTGACTGGCCGCAAACGCTGCAGGGCAAGGCCAAGGAGTTCTACGAGCGCTATCAGACCTTCGGCAAGCCGCAGGGCTACAAGCTGAAGGCGATGATCATCAACTTCCCGGGCGGCATTCCGGGCGATGTCGGCTTCTTCCTCGACTGGTCGCCGGACAAGGTCTGAGGGCGCGGCCTGTTCCCGCGCCGCCCGAGGGGTTGGAAAGCTGCGGCTTCAAAATAGCACGGCGTTTCCCGCTGTGCTTATTTCCTTGAGTTGGAGCCGATTTAGGGAGAATAGGCAGGAATTCAAAGCGTTGCGGCGACTTTTTGCGTCCGAAAAGGGCGCAATCGCGCCACAGGCGGGCGCGCCTGCACGCCGATGCGGCGAGCAGGCGCTTCCGTTCAGAAAACGTCCGGCACGGTCCGGCGGACATGAGTGTCGTCGACGTAGTCGTTCGGCCGCTTCTGCCGCTTGCCGAACTCGGGTTCCGGGAACTTCACCCGCTCGTAGGGGATCGAGGCCAGGATGTGCGAGATGCAGTTGATGCGCGCGCGCTTCTTGTCGTTAGAGGGCACGATCCACCAGGGAGCAAAGTCGGTATCGGTCATGCGGATCATTTCGTCATAGGCGCGGGTATAGTCCCACCAGCGGCGATAGGATTCGACGTCCATCGGGCTTAGTTTCCACTGGCGAGTCGGATCGTCGACGCGCTGGCGGAAGCGCCGTTCCTGTTCCTCTTCGCTGACATCAAGGAAATATTTGAGCAGCACGACGCCGCTTTCGATCATTGCGGCCTCGAACCGCGGTGCAAGTTCGAGGAAGCGCCGCGCCTTCTCCTCGGTGCAGAAGCCCATGACGCGCTCGACGCCCGGGCGGTTGTACCAGGAGCGGTCGAAGATCACGACCTCGCCTGCCGCCGGCAGGTGCTGGATGTAGCGCTGCATGTAGATCTGCGTCTTTTCCCGGTCTGTCGGAGCGGGCAGGGCGACGACGCGGAAGACGCGCGGGCTGACGCGCTCCGTGAGCCGCTTGATCACGCCGCCCTTGCCGGCCGCGTCACGGCCCTCGAACACGATGACGATCCGGGCTCCGGTCTTCTTCACCCAGGCCTGGAGATGGGCAAGTTCGACCTGAAGCCGGGCGAGCTCCTTGGCATAGTCGCCGCTCGACTTCATCGCCGTCTCGTGCAGCTCGGCGACTTTCCTGTTCTTTTCCTTGTCCTTGTTTTTGTTCTTTTGCTTATCCTTTTTGCCGTTCTTGCCGTTCTTGGCCATGCTGCTCTCCCATCTGGCTGCTTCTTTTTAGTTGCGATGTCGGCGCAGTGGAGAAAGGCTCTACTGCGCGGCTGTTTCCGCACCGCCTTTTTCGAAGGCGTCCAGCGCGTCATCGAGATCCTCGAAGATCATCCCGGGGCCGATCTTCGCGATCACGCCGGCTCGTTCCAGGATTTCACGCGCTTCGAAATGCAACTCGGCTATCGCAAGCGCGATGCCGCGCTTGCCGAGATCGTCATGAACCTCATCGAGCATGGCGGCCGCCGAACTGTCGATTTGGGCGATGGCGCTCGCGTCCATGACAAACCAACGGGTGTCGGCGGGCAGCGCCTCGATGACGGCGCGCAGGCGCTCGCGGACATAGTCGGTATTGAAGAACAGCAGGCTGCCCTGGACCATGAAGACGGCAAGGCCCGGCACCGGCCGTGCCGCCGGGTTGCGGTGGAGTTTGTAGAAGCCGTCGTGGCCGGCGAGCCGACCGAGCAGGGCGTCGCGCGGAAACATGGTCTTGTGCAAGACGTAGACCAGCGTTGCGGCGATTGCCGTAACCACGCCTTCCAGAACGCCGAAGCTGATCGGCCCGGACATCGCGATCAGCGCGAAGACGAATTCGATGCGGCTGATACGCCAGATCTCCTTGAGCGCAGAAACATCGATCAGGCTGAGCGCGGTTGCGACCAGCACCGCGCCGAGCGTGGGGATCGGCAGGATGCGCAGGACATCGCCTAAAAACAGGAGAACGGCCATGAGCGCCGCGGCCGCCACGATGCTCGCGATCTGCGACCGGCCACCGACGCTGAAGTTCACGGCCGTGCGCGAGTCCGAAGCCGTGACGGGAAAGGTCCCGAAGAGCCCGGCGGCGATGTTTGCGGCGCCGAAGCCCTCGAGTTCACGGTTGGGATCGACGAGATAGCCGCCCTTGGCCCCGAAGCTGCGAGCGGCGATGATGCCGGAGCCGAAGCTCACCAGAAAGATGGCGCCGGCGCCGAGCAGCAGCGCCTGAAAGGGGAAGCCCGAAACCGGCGGCAGCATTAGCGATGGCAGGCCGCGCGGGATATCTCCGACCACCTTGATGCCGTGCCCTTCGAAATCGAACAGGGCCGACAGCAACACGGCGAGCGCGACGACCAGCACCGGCCCGGGGATGCGCGATTCCATGATGCGCGCCGCCTGCAGGAGCGCGAAGGATACGGCGGCAAGCAGCAGTGACGGCCAATGGATCGATCCGATCTCGCTGATCAGTTCGAGGACAGGGGCGATCAGTCCGTCAGCCTCGATGTCGACGCCGGTCACCCGGTCGATCTGGCCGATCAGGATCGAAAGCGATATGCCGGCGAAGAAGCCGATCAGGATCGGGCGCGACAGAAAGGTCGCGAGCACGCCGAGCCGCACCGCGCGTGCGATCAGGCACAGGGCGCCGACGGCGAGCGCCAGCAGCGCGGCCACCGTGACCCGATCCGCGGTGACGCCGGGCACCGCATAGACCGTGGCGAGCACCGCGGCCAGCACCGTCATGGTCGCTGCGTCCGGCCCGACGATCAGGCGCCGCGACGGGCCGAAGAGCGCATAGGCGACGAGCGGCGTGATGCTGGCGTAGAGGCCGGTCTCCGGTGGCAGGCCGGCGATGGCCGGGTAGGCGATGGCGCTCGGAAGGCCGACCGCGGCGATGGCGAGCCCGGCGGAAACGTCGTTGCGCAGCCAGCTCGCCTGGTAGCCGGCAAGGTTGGCAAGCAGCGGCAGGCGAGGGAGGGTGAGTTGCATCCCCGTCACCTCCGGATCAGTGGCCCGTGAGCACCAACGTCTGGACGGGCAGGAGCAGCGCCTGCAGCCGGAGAATCGCCGCATGCACTACCCCGACTGTGTCGATGACATGCAGGTACAGCCAGCGCCCCGTGCTGATGCCGGGCTCATTCAGCGCGTCGTGATTGCTGGTATAGGCATTGGCGATGCAGCTGCTGCCCGGCGGGATGCCGGTTAGCTGGCCCTCGAAGAGCGGCTCCAGAAAGGTCGTCAGCGTGCCGGGGCGTGCCAGTTGCTGGACGTCGACGAGCTGGTCCGTCGGCCGGAACTGGCCGGCGGCGATAACGTCCTGGACCTCGGTCACCACCATCGGAATGATGGTAAAGGGTTTGCCGATGCAAGTCGCCTCGGCGATCATTCCGGCCTTCATCACCTGCGACTCGATCTGGCCGAAGCCGGCGATCAGGCCGATGCGGCGATCGTCCGGCACGAGGATGCCGGCCGAGCGGATCATCGGATTGACGATGTCACCGGCTCGAAGGCTGAATTGCTGCACGGTCCCGGCCACACCGGCGCGCACGGTCGTCTTGTCCAGATTCACCTGCGCCTGGGCCAGTGCGGCCTCGGCGCTTGCCTTCTGCGCCGGCAGCAGTGAGGCGATCTTCGTCTCGAGCGTCTGTTTGTTGGAAACGGCGGCGGCAAGCGCCCCCTTGCGGCCGTCGGCGGCGACCTGCAGGCGCTCGATTTCGCGCCTCGCAACAATGTTGGGATTGCGCGCGTTCAAGTCGACCTGCGTCTGCAGTTCGTTCAGCGCCTGGAGATAGGCGCCCTCGGCTTGAGCGATCAGGCCGTCGGCGGAGGCGAGCTCGCTCTTTGCCACGGTTGTCTCGGCTTCGATTTCCGCGACTCGCCGGCGTGCGGTTTCAAGCGCGGCCTGCTGCTCGGAATTGTCGAGGCGGAAAAGCGGCGCGCCGGCTGCGACCTTCTCATTGGTGCCGACGAAGACTTCGGCGACGCGCCCATTCGACTCCGGCAGGATGGTGACCGTACGGAAGACGGCGGTGACGTTGGTGGTCGACGGGTGGAAGTAGAAGATCATCGTTATCAGCGACACGGTGAGGATCACGCAGGCGGTGATGCCGTAGCGTAGCTCAAACCACATCGAGTAGAGATTGATCTCGCGGCCGATGCGCTTGCCCTGGACGTAACGGCGGAAGAGAAAGTCGGGAAAGATGGTGAGCATCGAGCAGATCAGGAATTCCAGCATGGCTCACCTCCTGCGCTCGATCTTGTCATCGTCCTCAGCCTGCGCGACTTCGAGCGGCACCCATTGCTGGGGGCCCGTCTTTGGCAAATCCGGTGGGGGCGAGTCCGGTGGGGGCACGTTCGGCGGAGGCTCCAATGTCGTTTCTCCGCTGGGCCGCGGCGCGAGCTCGCTCGCCCCCGCGTCGCGGCGGGCAATCCTGGCGAGCGAGCGGGCCATCGACCTGATCGGGGAGGTGAAGTCCGGAAACTCGACCATCGCAAGCAGCAACGCGGCGATCCAGAACAGATGATTATGGGTGAAGAGCGCGATCAGCGCCAGCACGCCGATGATCTGGAGCTGCGCCTTGCTGGCGCCGTGCGCCATGTGCTCGGGCAGCGCGTGCAGCCGCAGATAGAGGATGCCGACCAGGAAGACCATGAGCAGCACGAAGACGACCATGACGTTGAACAGGACGTCCGTCTGTCCCGGCGCGGTGATGAAAACAGGCAGATGATCCACTGCCGCCGGATGCAACGCTTCTGTCATCTCATTTCCCCCGAAACACAGAACACGCCAACGCCTCATCATACGCATTCGACTTCGATTTCATAGCGTTAATGCGAGTGGATTCAGTGGCGGCCCAAAAAAGAGGCAACCGGACATCCCTGATGCTTTACGTTACGGGAGGGCAGGCGCGGAGCGAGTCTGACTGGACCGGCAGTGATTTCACTGGCGGTGGGTGGACGCTGGTGTCCGTCAGCGAAGAAGAGGATGGCAACGCCCGCCTTAATGCCGTTGCGACCGCAGCGCGTGCAGTCGCGGACGGTTCGCGGGCGCGCACTTTGCAGCAGGCGCGCCGCCTTTCGGCAAAAAAACGCTTGGATCCGCTCCTTTCTGCATCTTTTTGCCGTGTTGCGCATGCAGAGCGGGTCTTCACGGGCTTTCGCGCGATCTGATTGAGAGCGGGAACTGCTACGGGTCGGGCACGTTATCGGTTTTTCGATTGATTCAACCTGAAATCATCGTGATCTAGTGCTCCACGTGATTCCGTGTCGTCATTCCGGGGCTTCGAAGGGTATCGAATTGCATTTCGTTGGAAAGTTGACCGCCGTTACGCTTGCCGTCCTAACCGGAGCTATCGCGCTTGCCGGCGGACCCGCGAGCGCCCAGCAGGCCCCCCCGGCGGCGCAGCCGGCCCAGCCTGCGCCCCAAGCTGCGCAGCCGGCCCCGGCGCCACCGCCGGCGCAACAAACCGAGCCCACGCAAGAGGACCTGCCCGATGACGGTGCGGCGGCCGCCTCACCGGTTCTGCAGCAGGCGGAGGAGCAACTCGCCAACGCCGACCGCGAGCTGAGGCGGCTCAGCGAGCGCGTCGAAGGCGCCAAGGACGACGATACCTTGCTTGCCGAGCTCAAGGTGCAGGTCGATGCTCTTTCCGGACAGATCCTCGCTGCCACAGTCGCGACGCGGCCGCGGCTTGAAGAGATCAAGGGGAGGCTGACCGAACTCGGTGAGCCGCCCGGCGAAGGGCAACCGCCGGAAGCGCCGATCGTGACGGAAGAACGGAAGCGCCTGATCGCCGAGCGCGGCGCGATAAACGCGCTGACGGGTCGCGCGGAGAACCTCTCGGTCGAGGCGAGGAAGCTTGCCAACGGCATCACCGCCACAAGGCGGGCGCTCTTCTCCAACACGCTGCTGAAGCACACGGAAATCTCGGCGGCGACGCTCGCCGAGGCGGTGAAGACGACGATCGGCGAGACCCAGGCTTTGTCGCGCAGCGTCGGCAGCTGGCTGACCTTTGCCTGGAACTACAAGCGCGTGCAGCTTCTCATCGCGATTTTCCTTTCGCTCTGCGCGGCGCTGATCTTTCTGGCCGGCAGCCGCCGTCTCTTTTCGCCCTTCCTCCGGCACAATGGCGACGAGGAGGAGCCGAACTATTTCAGGCAGCTTTCGGTCGCCTTCTGGTCCACGGTGATCCCGACAGTCTCGGCCACCGCGTTTGCGGCATCGAGCTACTTTTTCCTCAATAGCTTCAATGTGTTGCGGCCGGATATTGCGCCGATCCTGGCGATCACGCTGGCGGTCTCGGTGGTGCTGCTATTCGTCACCAGCCTCGCCCAGGCGGTGCTGTCTCCCAAATACTCGAATTGGCGTCTCGTGCGCGTCTCGGATCGCGGCGCCCGGATGCTGTTCATTTCGATCTGCGCCATGGCGGTGGTCAACGTCCTCGATTACCTCGCCGGAAGCATCAGCGAGTCTCTCGGTTCGCCGGTCATCCTGACCGTCGCCAAGAGCTTCGTTGCCTCGATCATCATCGGCCTTATCCTGATGTCGATGGCCTGGATCCGGCCGATGTTGCGGCCCGACGAGCCCTTCGATGCGCCGGGCCGGCCCTGGCCGCGCGTCATCTGGATCTTGCTTCTCCTCATGGGGGCGATGCTTGTCGCCATCGCGCTTGCCGGCTACGTCGGCCTTGCCCGCTTCATCGCGACGCAGATCATCGTCACCGGCGCAATCCTGGTGACGATGTATATCGGCATTCTCACCGGCAGGTCGGTCTCCAAACAGGGCGCCTTCGCGGAAACCAGGGTAGGGCGCTATCTCGAACGGCGCTTCCAACTGGAGCAGGTGGGGCTCGATCAGATCGGGCTTGCGGCTGGCCTCGGCATCTATGCGCTGGTGCTGTTGTTTTTCATCCCGCTGATCCTCCTGCAGTGGGGCTTCCAGATCGCCGATATCGAGTCCTGGACCTATCGCGTGCTGACCGAGATCAGGATCGGTACGATCACCATCTCGCTTGTGGGCCTGTTTGCGGGCGTTCTCTTCTTCGCGCTTGGCTTTGTCGCCACGCGCTGGGTGCAGCGCTGGATCGATGGTAATGTCATGGCGCGCAGCCGCGTCGACGCGGGCGTGCGCAACTCGATCCGCACCGGCATCGGCTATGTGGGCGTCGGCCTTGCCGGGCTCATCGGCCTTTCGGCCGCGGGCATCGACCTATCGAGTCTCGCGCTCGTCGCCGGTGCTCTCTCCCTCGGCGTCGGTTTTGGCCTCCAGAACATCGTCTCGAATTTCGTCTCGGGCCTGATCCTGCTCGTGGAGCGGCCCTTCAAGGTGGGTGACTGGATCGTCAGCGGCACGACCGAAGGCTTCGTCCGGCGCATCTCCGTGCGCGCGACCGAGATCGAGACCTTCCAGCACCAGTCGATCATGATGCCGAATTCGCTGCTCATCAACGCCTCGGTCGGCAACTGGACGCACCGCAACAAGCTCGGCCGTTCGGAAATCACCGTCACGGTTACCTATGCCAGCGATCCGCGCCGGGTGATCGAGCTGCTGCAGGAGATCGCCGCAGCCCATCCGATGGTTTTGAAGAACCCGGCGCCGACGGTCGGCTTCACCGCCTTCGGGGACGACCGCATGACCTTCGAACTGCGCATCTATGTTGCCGACGTGCTGACGGCGGGCAACGTGCGCAACGATATCCGCGTCACGATCTACGAGCGCTTCCGCGACGAGGGCATAGGCGCGCCATTCCCGCTCAGGATCGAGGATACGACCCCGGAGGAAGAGGCACCGGCCGACGCCGAGCCTTCGCTCGCGGCAGAGCCCGAGCCTGCCGCCGAACCGGAGGAGGAGCCGGAAGCAGCGCCGCGCAGCATCGCCAAGCGGGGGGCCCGCAGGGGATAACGCCGGCTGTTTTTTCGAGGCAGATGCTCCGCACCTCATTCCTGTGACGAGCGCAGGAATGGGGTGGGCGGAGTGGGCCCCCCGCATCCGTGACCACAAAGCTGCCGTTCAATTGTCAGGAAATCGCCCCGGTGCCGCCCCATCGAGCACTCTTAAGCGGTCCATCGTAAGCAGCTCGTCATCGCGTCGACGCGAGGAACGAGCGACGGCTGCATGGGGCCTCAAGTCGCATCTGGCTTGTGGGCGCACCCATGCAGCAAAGTGCTGCAGCGACCTGTTATGCGTCTGGAACGACGCGCGGCGCTGTCAGGTGGCATTGCCGCCGATCAAGTCATGCACGTTACAGAGGAATGAACATGATCACTCGTTATAAAGCCGTTGCAACGTTGACCGCCGCGGTCTTCGGCATGATGACTTACAGCCCGGCGTTCGCGCTCGAGGTGGCTCAGGCGCAACAGACGCAGCCGACGCCAGGGCAGCCCGAGAGCGGTGGCGCGGCCGTAAGCGATCAGAAAATCGAGGCCTTTGCGGTCGCCTATGTGCAGGTCGACAAGGTTAGGCAGGAATATTCTGCCAAGATCGAAGCGACCCCGGATCAGGCCGCCAAGGAGAAGCTGAAGAACGAAGCCAGCCAGCAGATGGTCCAGGCCGTTGAAGCTTCTGAGGGCATCTCGGTCGAGGAATACACGTCCATTCTGACGGCTGCGCAGAACGATCCGGCTTTGGCCCAGAAGGTCCAGGAAAAGATCCAGAGCTCCGCACCGGCGCAAGCACCGGCTCAGCAGGCACCGGCGCAGCAATAGCTGGTAGCCCTTAAACAGCGTCCTTTGCGCGTGTCTGAAAAGACGCGCGGCGCTGTAGGGAATCCGGTGCAACAAGGCGCATCAAATCGAGTGCCCGCCAAGCGCGGGCACTCCTGCATTCCCTAAATCGCAGTTTGCGCGCCTGATGAGACGCGCGTCGCTGCGGCCTGTTTCAGTATTTTGACGGAACGTAGAGTTCCGGCGGCAGGACCTTGCGCTCGTAGTCGGGATTGAACACCCGCTCCGGCAGGGTGATGTCCTCGTGCGGCACGTCCCCGTAAGGGATTTGCTGGAGCAGGTGATCGATGCAGTTGAGCCGGGCCCGTTTCTTGTCGTTGCCCTCGACGATGTACCAAGGCGCTTCCGGGATGTTGGTGCGGGCGAAGGTCTCCTCCTTGGCCTTGGTGTAGGCCTCCCAGCGCACCCGCGATTGCAGGTCCATCGGTGACAGCTTCCACTGCTTCAGCGGGTCGTGGATGCGCACCAGGAACCGCATCTGCTGCTCCTCATCGGTGATCGAGAACCAGTATTTGACCAGCCGGATGCCGGAGCGCACGAGCATGCGCTCGAACTCCGGTACGTCGTTGAAGAATTGCTCCACCTGGTCTTCGGTGGCGAACCCCATGACGCGTTCGACGCCGGAGCGATTGTACCAGGACCGGTCGAAGAGCACGATCTCGCCGCCGGCCGGCAGATGCGGCACGTAACGCTGGAAGTACCATTGCGTCTTTTCGCGATCCGAAGGGGCGGGCAGGGCCACGACCCTCACCACGCGCGGATTGAGCCGCTGGGTGATGCGCTTGATCACGCCGCCCTTTCCAGCGGAGTCGCGCCCCTCGAAGATCACGACGACCTTCTCCTTGTGGTAAGCGACCCAGTCCTGCAGCTTGATCAATTCCGCTTGCAGCTTGAGCAGCGCGCGGAAATAATCCAGGCGCGGGACTGAAGCCGGGTGTGCCTTGCGGTAGATCTTGCGGATCTCTTCGGAAAGGGCCGGCTCGGAAAGCTCGAGCTCATAGTCCTCGTCGATCGTATCGGCCAGCTCGGCTTCAAGCCAGTCAGGGCCTGCAGTGTCCTTCGACTTGTCCATGTCATCTCTCCGGTGTTCTCACCCTCAACCGCGGTATCTCGCGACTGTTCCACAACCGCGTGAAAGAAATTTGAACTGCTAACGGCCACCCGTCCCTGGCCACGTCACGGGCAACACGCTCCTTCAGAAGCTTATCACAAGGTTTTGATTTTACTCCCATCTTTGCCATCATAGGCTCTTCGTCGCGGGTTTGAAGCCTGTATCAGGGAGGAGATTATGAAACGCGCAGTTGCACTTGTCGCGGCCGTCTTGGCCTGTTCGGTCGTATCTGCCCATGCTCAGGACACGAGCATGAGCTTCTTTGTCACCAGCGCCAATCCCGGCAAGGGTGGCGATCTTGGCGGCCTTGCGGGCGCGGACGCCTATTGCGCGCAGCTCGCGACGGCCAGTGGCTCGACCGGCAAAACCTGGAAGGCCTATCTTTCCACCGACACGGAACACGCCAAGGACCGCATCGGCACCGGCCCGTGGTACAATGCCAAGGGCGAGAAGATCGCTGACGATGTTGCGTCGCTCCACAGCGACAAGAACAATCTCACCAAGCAGACGGCACTCAACGAAAGGGGTGAGGTCATCAACGGCCGCGGCGATACGCCGAACCGTCACGACATCCTGACCGGCTCGAACCCGGACGGCACGGCTGCGGCAGAGACCTGCGGCAACTGGACGATGGGCGGCGCGGAGGGTGCGGCAGTGGTTGGCCACAGCGACCGCACGGGCCTCGACGAATCCGCCGCAGCGAAATCCTGGAACTCTTCGCACGAGACGCGCGGCGGCTGCACCGTGGAGGCCTTCAAGACGACCGGAGGCGACGGCCTTTTCTACTGTTTCGCCGCGAACTGAGCGGCTGCATCTCATGCTTGCTCCGCCGGCGCCATGAGCGACGGGCCGGCGGAACTCTTGCTTGATGAGCGTTCAGGCGGCGAAGCCGAAGGCGCGCGTACCCGCTTCCGCTATCACCGCCGGCATCGCCGCCATTCGCCGGGGCCTGCCTCAACCAATTTGGCGAAGACCCGGGTGAAGTGGCTCTGGTCGGCAAAACCGCAACTGCTGGCGATCTCGCTGATCGAGAGGTTCGAATTCAAGAGCAGGTCCTGGGCGCGTTCGATGCGGCGGGCGAGCAGCCACCGATGCGGTGGGGCGCCGGTCGTTTCCTTGAAGGCGCGGGCAAAATGGCTGCGCGAGAGGCCGCATTCATGGGCGAGTTCCTCGAGCGCGATATTGCCGTCGAGATGCTCCATTAACATCTCCTTGGCGCGTCGCTCCTGCCATGGGGCGAGGCCACCGCGCTTTGGCCGGTGTGCAGCCGGCATATCGCCATAGCGCGTCCCCAGATGGGCGAGCAGCGCCATGCCGACGTGATCGAGGAACAGCGGATTGGCCTGTTCGGGGTTTTCCAATGCGGGCAGGAGGCTGCCGCCGAGGCTGCGGACGACGACGTCGTCGTGGGGAACGCCCGGCGCTATCCCGATCGTGCCTATGCGCGAAGCGCCCCGTTCGCCGGCGATCCTGTCGAGGGCGTGGCGCGATACGTAGATCGCCAGACAGTCGATGGGGTCGGCGAGGACGGAGGAATGCTCGCTGTTCAGGTCCAGAAGCGTGAACTGCCCGTTTCTGATCGGCGCAATCGCGACCGGCCGATTCTCCACCCAGTAGGGATGGGGAGCGAGATCAAGCAGTTGCAGACAGACGAGATAGCCGTCGTCCCGTTCGATCCGGCCCAGACGCCCTCTTTCCCTATTGCCCCAACTGATCCGCGTGGCGGCGAAATCCGTTCTCTGAAGCCGCTGCACAGAAATACTCGGCGACGCCTCGGCGCCGACAGCCTCGCCCAATCGCTTGCCGTATGCACCGCCGGCCATTCGCGAACTCCCATCGAGAGGAATTTCGGGGCGAGGTCCGATGCTGTTGTTGTTCTGGGCGCCCCGCAAAAACATAGCACTTTCGTACAAAACGCAGCAATACCGGCGCTGGCGCGCTCGTCGCGGCTGCATAAGCTTGGCGCCTGCACTCCCGTAAATCGATTAATCGCCTGAAAGAGCGAACACGCCGTTCCCCAGCAAGGAGTCTGCGTTACCATGTCCGAACACGACAAACCCGAAAGCGAGGAAGCGCGATCGGGCGGAGCAGAAGCCGTCCATTACGCATTTTTCCGACGCGACGTTCTACAAATGGCAGCAGGAGCCGCGACGCTCGCGGCCATTCCACACGGCACGGCGACGGCCGCGCCACCGGCCGCCGCACCCACAAATCAGGAGGGCACGAGCGTGATGCCAGCGCGCATACGACTGACCGTCAACGGGAATTCGCGCGAACTGGAGCTCGATCCGCGCCAGTCGCTGCTCGACGTCCTTCGCGAAACGCTTGACCTCACCGGCACGAAAAAAGGCTGCAACCAGGGCGCCTGCGGTGCCTGCACAATTCTCGTCGATGGCAAGCGGATCAATTCCTGCCTGACGCTCGCCATCATGCATGACGGCGCCGAGATCACCACGATCGAGGGCCTGGCGAAAGGCGACGAGCTTCATCCGCTCCAGGCGGCCTTCATCGAGCACGACGGACTGCAGTGCGGCTTCTGCACCTCCGGCCAGATCATGTCCGGCGTCGGCTGCATTGCCGAGGGGCATGCCCATTCGCCGGAGGAGATCCGGTTCTGGATGAGCGGCAATATCTGTCGGTGCGGGGCCTATCCGGGCATCGTCGCCGCCGTCGCCGATGCCGCCGGGAGGACCTGACCATGCTGCCATTCAGCTATGAAAAGGCCCGCAGCGAGCTGGAGGCGATTGCCGCAGCGGCCGCGGGCGCCCGCTATATCGCCGGCGGGACGACGCTCATCGATCTCATGCGCGAGGAGGTGGAGCGTCCCGAACGCCTCGTCGACATCAATGCCCTTCCGCTCGGAGGTATTCGCGTCGAAGGCTCCGATCTCGTCATCGGCGCGCTTGCGCGGATGACGGAGGTTGCCGCCCATCCCGACACTCTGCGTCTGCAGCCGCTTGTCGCCGAATCCCTGATCGAAGGCGCATCCCCGCAGTTGCGCAACGTCGCCTCGATCGGCGGAAACCTCCTGCAGCGCGTGCGCTGTCCCTATTTCCGCATGCTCGATGCGCCGTGCAACAAGCGCGAGCCGGGCTCGGGCTGCTCGGCGATCGATGGGCTCAATGGCGGCCATGCCATACTCGGCGTCAGCGATCATTGCATCGCCACCCATCCGTCGGACGTTGCCGTTGCGCTGATTGCGCTCGACGCGACGATGCGCGTGCGCGGACCGGAAGGCGAGCGCACTTTTCCCGTCGAGGAGCTCTTCCGGCTGCCGGACGATACGCCGCATCTCGAACATACGCTCAATCCGGGCGAACTGATCCTGGACGTGCGGGTCCCCGGCGGTCCGCACAGCCGTCGCGCACGATACCTCAAGGTGCGTGACCGCGAGTCCTACGAGTTCGCCCTGGTCTCTGCGGCCGTTGCCATGGAAACGGAGGGCGGCGTGATCCGCTCGGTCCGGATCGCCTGCGGCGGCGTCGGAACCCGCCCGTGGCGGATGCGCGCCTCTGAGGCGGCGCTGATCGGCGAGGAGCCGGGCCGCCCGGCCTTCGAGGCGGCCGCGCGGCTGGCGGCGGACGGCGCGCGGCCGGCCGCCGGCAATCACTACAAGGTGGAACTCCTGCAGCGGACGATCGTCCGCACGCTCGAAATGGTAGGAGAAATGGCATGACGAACGTCATCGGAAAACCGCTCCCCCGCATCGACGGCCGTGCCAAGGTAACAGGAGGCGCCCGTTATGCGGCCGATTTCAACCAGAAGGGCCAGGCCTATGCGGTGATCGTCAGCGCTACGGCTGGTCTTGGCCGCATCACCGAGATCGGCGCGGATGCGGTCTCCGCGATGCCGGGCGTGATTGCGGTGATCAGTCACCTCAATGCGCCGCGGCTTGTCTATGGTGAGCACAAGGGCTCGATCGACCCCGCCATTGGCGAGCGCCTGCATGTGCTTCAGGACGATCAAGTGCGCTTCTGGGGTCAGCCGGTGGCAATCGTCGTCGCCGATACGCTCGATCACGCAGAACGCGCCGCCGCCGCGCTCCGCGTCGCTTACGCCGCCGAGCGGCCGGTCGTTGATCCGACCGGTCTGCTCGCCAGCGCCGTCGTTCCGGAAGCCACCAGGCGGGGCGGCCGGGCGCATGCCGACGCCGAGCGAGGCGACGCGGACGCCGCACTCGCGAGTGCGGCGGTCAAGGTCGACGAGAGCTACGACATCGCCCGCGAAAACCACAACCCGATGGAGCCGCACGCCACCATCGCGGCCTGGGATGGCGATCGACTGACGCTCTGGAGCAAGAGCCAATACGTCGTCAACGAACAGGCCGAGATCGCGGCCATTTTCGGCCTGCCGGTCGAGAATGTGCAGGTGATCTGTCCCTTCGTCGGCGGCGCTTTCGGCACCAGCCTCAGGACGTGGTCGCATGTCACGCTGGCGGCCATCGCGGCGCGTGAGGTCGGACGGCCGGTCAAGCTCGTGCTGACCCGCAAGCAGATGTTCTTCACGACCGGGCACCGTCCCCGCACGCTCCAGCGCGTCGCGCTGGGGGCGGCCAGAGACGGCAAGCTGACGAGCCTGATCCATGAGGGCGTCGGAGAAACGAGCCGCTACGAGGAGTTCATCGAGGCGCTGACTTCGGTATCGGGCTTCCTCTATTCCTGTCCCAATGTGCGGACCCGCTACCGGATCCTGCCGCTCGACACCGGCACGCCGACCTATATGCGCGGCCCAGGCGAGGCGAGCGGTGTCTTTGCGCTCGAATGTGCGGTGGACGAGCTTTCCTACAAGCTCGGGATCGACCCGATCGAGCTGCGCCGGCTGAACGAGCCTGAGATCGACGAGGCCGCGGACAAGCCGTTCTCGAGCCGTTCGCTCATAAAGTGCTACGATGCCGGTGCCGAGCGCTTCGGCTGGTCGAAACGGGATCCGAAACCGCGCTCCATGCGCGATGGGCGACTGCTGATCGGCATGGGTGTCGCGTCTGCCAGCTATCCGGCGTTTCATGCTCCCTCGAGTGCGCTCGCGCGCCTGCTTCCCGACGGTACCGCCGAAATCGAAGTGGCGGCAAGCGACATGGGTCCGGGAACATACACATCGATGACTCAGGTCGCCGCGGAGACACTCGGCCTGCCGATCGAAAACGTCCACTTCAGCCTTGGCCGCTCGGACTTTCCGCCGGCTCCCTCCCATGGTGGCTCCTGGACGATGGCGTCCGTCGGCTCGGCGATCCGCGCCGCCTGCAACGCGGTGCAGGAAGAGGCCGCAAGGCGCGCCGTCGCCGACCAGCGCTCGCCGGTTTTCGGCGCATCGGTCGATGGGGTCATGTGGGAGGAGGGGCGTCTGCGCCGTCGCGGCGATACCGCGGCCGGCCAGGCCTACGGCGACATCGCCGCGAGCGCCGGCGGACCGATCGAGGCGAACGCGTCCGCCAGCCGTGACCCTGACATTGCGGACCGCTATTCCATGCACGCTTTCGGCGCGGTCTTTGCCGAGATTGCGGTCGATCCCGATGTCGGAACGATCCGGGTGCGCCGCGCGCTCGGTATCTATGGGGCCGGTCGCATCGTCAATCCGCGTCTTGCCGCGAGCCAGTGCACCGGCGGCATGGTCGGCGGTATCGGTATGGCGCTCATGGAGCGAACCGTGCTCGATCAGCGCGATGGCCGCCCGGTCAATGCGCATATGGCGGACTATCTCGTGCCCGTGAACCTCGACATCGCTGACATCGAAGCGCATTTCGTCGACGAGGTGGACCCGCACGTCAACGCGCTCGGCGTCAAAGGGCTCGGCGAAATCGCGCTCGTCGGCATGGCCCCCGCCATCGCCAATGCGGTCTTCCATGCGACCGGCAAACGGGTGCGCACGCTGCCGATCCGGATTGAGGATATGCTCGCCTGATGAACGAGGAGGCGCGTTCGGCCGATGCCGACGAACGCCATCTATAGGCGCGCAAACAATTCGCGCGATTCGCGCACACCCTTCAGATGGAACGAGCCGATCGTCTCGAAAGCCGATCTTTTCGCCGGCGGTAGAAGTTCGACGAAGGCGGAGGAAACGAGCGGCGACCGGTTGGCGCGACGGCAGGTCGAGGCGATCCGGCAGACCTCGTTGACGGCCGCGCCTATGACGGTGAAATCCAGCCGTTCGTCGCTTCCGACGTTGCCGTAAAACACCTCGCCGACATGCAGCGCGAGGTAGACCGAGGTGACCGCCGTCTCTTGCGCGAGACGCGTCGCGTTCAGTGTGGCGATCCTCTCTTCAAGTTCAGCCTCGGCCTTCAGCGCGGCTAGCGCGGCTTCGCTCCGGTCCGCACCGGTGAAGATCGCGAGCGTCCCGTCGCCGACGAGTTTCAGCACGTCGCCTCCCGCTGCGTGGACGAGACCGATCCCCCGCTCACGACAACGCTCGCAAAAACCTTCGAGAAGTCCAGTCTCATCGAGGCCGGGAGGCCCTGTTCGACCAGCCAATCGCTGATTGTGCGGATTCGAAGATCGTCCATTGTTTTCTCCCGCGCCTACAGCGCCGCCGTCCTAGCTGTCCTATCAGACGCGCAAAGGAAACATGCAGGGCGATCTTAGGCAGGAAAAGCCTGCCGCCAAGCGATTGTATCGGCTATAACCACTACGCGTTGCACTTCTTCGCCCGCTGCGTGATGATGGCGGCGCCCGATTTTGGCGAAGGTGACACGCAACATGGCAGTGGCGAAAAGGCAGGTCCGCTGATGGCGCCGGTGACGGTCGATTCGGAAAAAATTCGCGAGTTCGAGGACGCTGAGAGCTTCTACCGCTGGCTGGGTGCACACCACGACACGGCGGACGAGGTGTGGATCAAGATCCACAAGGTTGGCTCCGGGCTCAGGTCGATCACGCCCAAGGAGGCGATCGACGTCGTGCTGTGCTGGGGCTGGATCGACGGCCTGCGCAAGGGGCTCGACGACAAAAGCTTTCTGCAACGCTACACGCCACGCGGCCGGAAGAGCACCTGGAGCCAGATCAACGTCGACAATGTCGCGCGGCTGATCGAGGAAGGCCGGATGACCGAGCATGGGCTGAAGCAGGTCGAGGCGGCCAAGGCGGACGGGCGCTGGGAGCGCGCCTATGCAAGCGGCAAGGACATGAAGATCCCGGACGATCTGCAGGCCGCCATCGACGCCGAGCCCAAGGCCAGGGAAATGCTCGCCAAGCTCAGCCAGCAGAACCGCTTCGCGTTCGCCTTCCGCACCCACAACATGAAGACCGAAGCCGGACGGAAGAAGAAGATCGAGACCTTGGTCGAAATGTTGAAGCGCGGCGAGACGATCTACCCGCAGGGGCGGAAGTGAGTTCCTTACCCACCTTCATTCCTGTGACGAGCACAGGAACGGGAGCGGGTTCGGGCGGCCGTGCGTCACGGCTCGACTGACTTGATGAGGCGCGTACTGTTGGTCGTGCATTGCCGTTCACGTGACCTGTCAAGTGGTGGCGCGCGAGAGTCCACGCGGTGCGCTCTAACGCCTTGAATCGGCGCGTAATCTCTGTGATTCCGATTTTGCCGGATTATGCGGTAAGCTTGCCCGCGGCGCTGTAGGGGGGGCGGATGCTGCATGACACGCGCGCAGCAGGTGGGCGTCATTATCGGCTTGGCGATTGTAGCGGCGCTAACAATGCTGCGGGCAAGCGATCCGCCGTTGCTCCGGCTCGCCCGCAATCTGACATTCGACGAATATCAGCGCATCAAGCCGCGCACCTACGAGGACATGCCGGTGCGGATCGTCGACATAGACGAGGCGTCGCTTAGGGAGCTTGGTCAGTGGCCGTGGCCGAGAAATCGCATCGCCGCCCTGGTCGAACGGCTGTCGGAGATGGGTGCGTCGGCAATCGCCTTCGACATTCTCTTTGCCGAGCCCGATCGCCTGTCGCCGCGCAACGTTGTTCGCGACGTTGCCGGGATCGACCCGTCGCTGCTTCGTCAACTGCCGGACAACGACGAGATCTTCGCCCAGGCGATCGCGGACAGACCCGTCGTGCTGGGCTTCGGCATTTCCAATGAGGGGAACTATCGCCCGCCGGTGAAGGCCGGCTTTGCCTTTACGGGCGAAAGCCCCTTCGGCGCGCCGCCACGTCTCGATGCGGCGACGCCGCTCAGGCCGCAGCTCGAGGCCAATGCCGCCGGCCTCGGCCATATCAGCCTCAATCCCGGGGCGACGTCGACGGTGGTTCGCGCCGTCCCGCTTTTCTTAAGCGATGGCGAACAGTTTTTTCCGAACCTCGCGCTGGAAGCGCTGCGGGTAGCGCAGGGCGCCTCCACCTATGTGCTCGCCGCAGCTCCGAACGTGGCCGATACGTTGACGGACGCCAAGGTCGGGGATTTCGTGGTTCCGGTGACCGCGGCCGGCGAACTCTGGCTCTATGTCAGTCCCGATCAGGCCGAACGCTACGTCTCCGCGAGGCACGTGCTGGCGCCAAGCGGGGCGCCGCCGGAGGTGAGGGCTGCAATCCAGGGCAGCATCGTGTTCATCGGCACGTCGGCGGCAGGCTTACAAGACATTCGCACGACCGCCCTCGGGCAAAACGTCCCGGGAGTCTCGCTGCACGCGCAAACCGTTGAGCAGATCCTGTCGGGCCATTTTCTCTCGCGTCCGGACTGGGCAGACGGCCTGGAAATCCTGTCCATTGCTGTTGCGGGCAGCCTGCTGGTGCTGCTCACCACCTTCGTCAGTCCCGCGGTCGCGCTCGTGTGCGGGCTGCTCATCACCGCGGCAGCGCTCGTCGCCTCCTGGCTCGCCTTCCTCTATGGCGGGGTCCTTTTCGATCCGCTCGCCCCGATCGTCAGCGCATCGATCACGCATTTCGCCGCGACTGCATTCCGTTTCCTCGTCACCGACCGGGAGCGCCGCGCGGTCCGCCGTGCTTTCGGCCAGTATCTTTCGCCGTCGCTTCTCTATCGCATCGAGCATACGCGCGATGCACTGCGCCTCGGCGGTGACGACCGCGAGCTGACGGTAATGTTCGTCGACGTCCGGAATTTTACCGAGCTAAGCGAGCGCCTGGCGCCCACGGCGGTCGTCGGCTTCCTGAACACACTGCTCGATGCGCTGAGCCGCCACGTCATTGCCAATGAAGGCACGCTCGACAAGTTCATCGGGGATTCGATCATGGCCTTCTGGAACGCCCCGGTCGATGTCGCCGACCATCCCGGCAAGGCCGTTCGCGCCGCGCTCGGCATGCGCGAGACGATGGTGCGCCTCAATGCGGACGACGCCTTCGGTTTCGGAAAGGAACAAAACATCGCGATCGGAGTCGGCATTCACACCGGCATCGCCTGCGTCGGCAACATGGGTGCCGAGGCCCACTTCAACTACTCGGCCGTCGGCGATACGGTCAATGTCGCGGCGCGGATAGAGGCTTCGTGCAAGGATGTCCACTTCGACATTCTGGTGTCCGAGGAGACCGCGAAGGTGCTGCCGGGCCATGCCCTGCTCGAAGCCGGAATGCTGGCGCTCAAGGGAAAGAGCACACGGACAAGGCTCTTCGCCGTCGTCGGCGACGAAAAGCTCGGGGCTTCGGCCGAATTCGCCGAACTGCGGTCCCTGCACTTGAAACTTGTCGACGCCTTGCGGTCCCGTGCGCCGAACCGCAAGATCCTGAACGCGGCGAAACTCAAGGCGGCGACGCTCCCGGGGCTGACGGAATTCTACCGCCGGATATCGCGCCGGGCCGATCATTTCGCCGATCACGGCAAATCAGGATAAGCCGAATGAGGCGCTGGATCATTTCATTCATTGAAACAGAGAAATGATCTAACCCTTTGAAACTATGCGATTCCAGGCGGAAGCCATTGTGCACTTTTTCCTGGTATTCCTCTAGCCGTTGTTGCGGCTGCCCTCTCGCGGCCGGTCCTGTTCTTGACGCGGCTTCTCCGGTTCCCGAGGCTCTTCCGGCTCCTCTGGCCGCGGTGGCTTCTCGGGTTCCTCCGGGCGTGGCGGCTTCTCCGGCTTGTCCGGTCTAGGCGGTGGCTTCTCCGGCTTGTCCGGTCTAGGCGGTGGCTTCTCCGGCTTGTCCGGTTTGGGCGGCGGCTTCTGCGGCGGTGCCTGCTTTTTCTCGGGCGGCGTGAAACGCTCCTGCTGCGTTGGCGGGATCGGGAGCGCTGCACGAATGCTGCAGCCACCGCCGACCCAGCCGAGCCCACCGGAAAGCTGCTGGTTGCCGGAAAGGAACGGTAACGCCGCCTCGTTTCCGAGCGTCTCCAGGACACGTCGGTTGACGCGGCGCGCGTCGGTGATGTTGCCGTTGCGGTTGGCGATCACGCAGTCGCAGCGCCGCGTCAATTGCTTGCAGCCGCCCGGACCGCAGAAACTGGCCTCGCCGTTGAGCAGGACGACCGCGGTTGTCCCGTCGCCGCCGACATAGAAGTCGAATGCCGTGCCGCGGACGCCGATTGTTCCGGCCGGCGTCAGAATCTCGTAGGCAGTGCTTTTCGACTTTCCACTGACCCAGCGGAAGGTACCCTTCGTCGCCCGCAGGCTGAGCTTTTGCAGGTTGTTGGAGTCGTCGAAGACGAATTTGTCGATGACGACGGACGAGCCCCAGCCGACAGCCAGTTTGGTGCCGTCGCGGAACACAAATTGTCCCAACCCGGATTTCGAGGTCAGAATCCGTTCGTCCCGATAGACCGGGTCTTTGACCGCCAGCGGACCGCTTGCACCTCTGACTTCAGTCCTGATCCGAACCGCCTCACCAATTGCTTCAGCGGCCATTGACACCGGACTGTACAAAATGAAGCCAAGTGCAACGATTGCAGCGCCACGCAAATAGGACATGGCACCCCTCCTGGATCACGGCGACTTTGGATTGAAACAGTCCGCAGTCCTTCTGCGTGATCACTCGCCAGAGCGGGGATTTGCTGAAATATCTAGAGGCACTGCTTTTGCCCCGCTCGCAGTTGTTTAGCTTGTACCACGCGACAGGGCGGGGTGTCTCCTAATCCGTTCGGGTTATGTAAAAAAGCATCTATAAATCAACATGTTGCGGAACGTGGGCGGACCTCATTGAGGCGACGCGGCGGCGTAGGGGCGGTTCGCGGGCGTGAATCCGCCCCTGACGCCGCCATTCAGCAGGCATTCAGCCGTGTGGAGATAAAAGGCATGCAATTCATCCCGCTCCGGTTTAGGCTGGCGCAAGCTGAAGAGGGGGCCGGAGCTTGCGATACGACGCGGCGACCGGCAGCAAAGGGGCGCTCAGGTAGCGCCGGTGGGCGATGAAGACAATTCTGATTGCTGTGCTTTCCGGCATTCTTGTGGCGGGAGCGGCCTCTGCTGCATCCGTGACGAACAAGGATGGCGATACTGCCGTGCTGGTCGTCGTCGAGGGCGAGAGCCGGATGGAAGTCGCGATCGGTTCCGGCGCGACCGAAATGATCTGCCCGAGCGGCTGCTTCGTCACCGCGCCGAGCGGCGACCGCATCGGCCTCCAGGGAGACGAAACGATCGAAATCCTCAACGGCTCCATGTTGGTCAAATAGCCAATTGGCGCCTTGCACGATCTGGCGGCCTTGCCGTGCGCCGGTAAGGGGACGTATGCGCAATATGACCCGACTGCGCAGCCGCCAGGAGTCATTCACTATGCGTGGCGCGCGGGAAACTCTCCTTATTCGACGGCGCGTGGGGATCTCGAAGGAGGCGGCACCGCCGTCTCCTCATTGTCGACACCTCAAGGCGGCGTCGATCAGGCGTGATGGCCGCTGACGGCCCTGAGCAGTTCGCCCGTCAATTCCCGGCTGCTGCTATGGGAAATGTCGCCGAGCGACAGCATGCCGACCATCCGCTTGTCATCGTTGATCACCGGCAACCGGCGAACCTTCTTTTCTTCCATCAGGCGGATGGCGTCCTCAAGAGACTCGCTCGTGCGGCAGAAGACGATCTTGTTCGTCATCACGTCGCGCACCGTGAGCGAAGAAACGTCGTGCCCGTTGGCGAAGGCGCGCAAGGCAATGTCGCGATCCGTGACCATTCCGATCAGGCGATCATTTTCGCCGACGGGCAGGGCGCCGATATCCTCGTCCTTCATGATGTGCGCCACCGTGCGCAGGTCCGTATCCGGCGAGATCCAACGTACTCCAGAATGCATGGCTTCCGAAATTTGCATCGTAACCTCCGTTGTTCGGCAAAGAGAGAGCATAGGCGGAAATCATGGCCAATCGTTGATATCCGGCGGAATCTCGCCACGGCGGGACCGCTTGCGTCATCGGCTAAGCGGTCCCCAAAAGAGTCGGCGCGGCTGACACGCCCCGGCTCAAGTCAGGTTCCTGCGCCGCTCCAGTTCCGCCTCGGTCGGCTGCTCGAATTCGAACGAGCCGGTGACGATCTCGCCGGCGTGGACGTATTTGTTCACGGTCACTCCGGAGCCAGAAGCCTTCGAACTGACGAGCTTCAGCGCCATCGGCGAGGCGCCGTCGCTGAACAGTTTTTTGCCCCTTCCAAGCACGACCGGAAAGATATTCACATACATCTCGTCGACCAGATCATTGCGGAAAAGTGTCTGCAGCAACTCGGTCGAACCCTGCGTCAGGAGGTCCGGCCCGTCCTCACGCTTCATCTTCTTCAGCGCGGCGACCACGTCGCTGCCGAGGCTCTGGCTGTTCTGCCAGCCGAGCTTGAAATCCGGATTGCGCGTCGCGACGAATTTGGTGATGCGATCGAACAACGTACCGATCGGATCCTCGGGGCCGGCATAGGGCCAATGCGCCGCGAAAATGTCATAGGTCTTCCGGCCCAGCAGGAGGTCGAACGGCTTGGCGAACATCTCGTCCACCGCCGCACCCATCGTCTCGTCGAAATAGGGGGCCACCCAGCCGCCAAATTTGAAACCGCCGGTCGGATCCTCCTCCGGCCCGCCCGGCGCCTGCATGATTCCGTCGAGACTTACAAACGCACCAACAACGATCTTTCTCATTACGCTCTCCTTCGTGATCCTTGTGTTTGCATCGAGGACGGCCGAAAGCAGATGAAACCGACACGTTCCGCAAAAAATTTAACGCGCATCGTCAGCGGCGAACTTCCGCACCTATTCCTTCCGCGGCGGCCGCGCGTAGTCGGGAATCATGAAGCGTCGGCGATAGCTTCCCGGCGTCAGCCCGGTGACGCGCTTGAACAGGCGGCGGAAGAAGGCGGGATCCTCGTAGCCGACCTGCCAGCTGATCTCGTCGACCGGGGCTTCGGTTCGTTCGAGCCGGCGCTTGGCGTCCTCGATCCTCAGGCGCTGGACATAGGCGATCGGGCTTAAGCCGGTCGCACCGGTGAAGCGGCGTTTGAACGTGCGTTCGGCAAGCCCGGCGCGGCGGACCATCTCCTCCAGTGGATTCGCAACAGAGAAATGCGTGGCGATCCACTGTTGCGCCCGTTGGATCGCGATGTCGCCGTGGTCGTTGCGCCCCTCGAAAACGATGTAGGGCGCGAGGCCATCCTGATGCCATTGCAGCGCGAAGTAGCGGGCAACGGCCTGCGCCGCCGTTGCTCCGGCGTGGCGGGCGATCAGATAGAGCACCAGATCGTGCCAAGTCATGGAGGCGCCCGAGGTGATCAGTTCCTCGCGCTCCCCGGCAACGACCAAAACGCGCTCGGGATGGATCGCCACTTTCGGGAAGGCGGTGTGAAAAGCCTCGGCATAGCCGAAATGCACCGTCGCATCGACGCCATCGAAGAGCCCCGTCTCGGCAAGCAGGAAAACCCCCGAGCAGGCAGAGCACAAGAGCGCGCCGCGGCGATGCATGGCGCTGAGCCAATCGACCAGTTCCGGGTGCCGGCCCTTCTGCCAGCCATTCGGTCCGAGCAGCACCGAGGGGACGATGACGATATCGGTCGTCTCGATGGCGGCGATACCGCGCTGCACCATCACGGGCACGCCACTGGCAAGCTCCAGCGGGCCGGGCCACAGCCCCACGATCTCGACCTGGAACGGCGGCGCAGCTGGTGGTGCATGGCTGGGTGGAGGAAGCAGGGCAAAGGCGTTCATGACGTCGAAAATGCCGCTCAGCGTCGACACCACCGCCTCGGGGATGGCGATGAGGCTCACGTGAAGTGGGTGCGTTCCGGTCTCGGCAATGTTGCGCGGCATCTCGAATCCATCGGACAGGCCACGTCGGCAAATGAGTTCTACCGCGGGACGGGGAGTGGCGCAAACGGCCCTGTTTCGGACAATCCCGCTCTGCCGCTTGGCCGCTGCCGATGCGATCCTCTCCAGATCCTTGGATCTTCAGTTGGATAACAGGAGCGGGAAAGATGGAAAACGTGAAAAGCAACAAGATCGATCAGGCGAAGCTCGATGCGCTCGTCGCGCGGGCGATCGGCGATCTCTCGGCGGGTTACGGCGGCGTGATGGTGAGCCTTGGCAACCGCCTCGGTCTTTACAAGGCGATGGCTGGAGCCGGTCCGCTCACTTCGAGCGAACTGGCGGCACGGGCCGGCTGCGCGGAGCGCTATGTGCGCGAATGGCTCGGCTCGCAGGTGGCCGGCGGCTACGTGACCTATCATGCGAGCAGCGGCACCTACGAGCTCTCGCCGGAGCAAGCGCTTGTGCTGGCCGAGGAGGACAGCCCGGTCTTCATCCCCCATGCCTGGGCCGTTCCTGCGTCCATGTGGGCGGACGAGAACAAGGCAGTGGAGGCCTTTCGCACCGGCAGCGGCATTGCCTGGGGTGACCACGACGGGCGGCTTTATTGCGGTGTCGCCGCCTTCTACAGGAACGCCTACAAGGCAAGCCTGGTCGCCGAGTGGCTGCCGGCTCTCGGCGGCGCCATCGAGAAGAAACTCAGGACCGGCGCGCGTGTGGCCGATATCGGCTGCGGGCACGGGCATTCGACGGTGCTGATGGCGAAGGCCTTTCCGGCCTCGCGCTTCCATGGCTTCGACATCCATCCGGAGTCGGTCATCGAGGCGCGGAAGGTCGCGGCGGAGGCAGGCGTTTTGGATCGGGTCACCTTTGCGACTGCGCGGGCGGACAGCTACCCCGGCTCGGATTATGATCTCATCTGCTTCTTCGACTGCCTGCATGATATGGGCGACCCGATCGGCGCCGCGGCGCATGCGGCAAAGGCGATTGCAGGCGAGGGGGCGGTGATGCTGGTGGAACCTTTCGCCAATGATCGAGTCGAAGATAATGTCTCGCCGGTTGCGCGGATCTACTACGCGGCCTCCACGACGATCTGCTGTGCCCATGCGATCTCGGACGGCGGCCATCTGGTGCTCGGGGCCCAGGCAGGCGAGGCAAGGCTCGCCGACGTTTTCCGCAAGGCGGGCTTCAGCCGCTTCCGCCGGGCGCTGGAGACGCCGTTCAACTTGATCCTCGAGGCGCGGCTCTAAGCCGAGTAAGCGTTCGGAAACTGCGTTGTCATGAGGAGCGTTTCACCGCTTAGACAAATGCGTGAAGCGCTCCAGTCACGCCGCCGACTCGGAGGCACCGCGTGACGACGGCTGGACGCGCCGTCGCAAACATCTCACTATGCGCGGCATGATCGTTCCTCAGGACTTGATATGCCGGCCCTATCGCCAGCTTGCGCGCAACGCCCGTCTCGCCAATGCGCGGCTGGATCGCGCCTGCATGGCGCTTGGTCCCGGCGAATGGGAGGCGCCGCGAACGTCATTCTTCCCCTCGCTCAAGGAAACGATGGTCCATCTTCTGAATGCCGATCGCTATTATATCGACACGCTACGCGGCGAACGGCACGGCCTCGCGAGATTGCCAGGGAGCCGTGCAACGGCGGCCGAATTTGCGATGGAGCGCGCAGAAGTCGACGAATGGCTGGTCGACTTCAGCGAGAGCCTTACGGCAGAGGAGCTTTTACGCAAGATCAGCATTCCCTGGCCGGAGAGGACACTCGCCGAGACTGTCGCCGATACTTTGCTTCACGTCTTCATGCACGGCCAGCATCACCGCGGCCAGATCCACTCGATGCTTTCGGGAACAAGCGTTCCGCCACCGCAGATCGACGAGTTCATTCTCACCGACAATGGGGAGGCGCGCGTCGAAGACCTCAAGGCATTGGGCTGGACCGAAGCGCGGCTGACGCGATAGAGACCGCCGACCCACCCTTTGCGCTCGGCCCCTAGGCGTCCTATTCTAGCAAAGTCGTTCGGCGCTCCGGGGGCATTGATGTCGGCACGGCCTTTCTCGAAGATTTCCGCGCAGTTCAACGGCCTGCTCGCCGCGATTGGGCTGGTGGCGGTCGCCGTCCTCACCACGCCGGACATCACCGGGCGAGTCAGGCTCGGGTTGCAGCTCCTGCTTGTGGCGATCTGGGGTGTCTATCTCCTGCAACTGGTCGAGACGCTCGTCCTGCGGCGCGCGAAAGGTCCGCAGGACAGCGCGCCGGCGATCGCCATCGATGTACTGGCCGTTCTGGTGCCTCTTGCCGGCTTCCTTTTCGCGTCGACCCGCGATCAGGAGCTTTTCTGCGCCATCTGGCTGTTGAAGCCGCTGCGAAACTCCGCTTTCTTCCGGCTGATCGGCAGGGTGATTAGCAACGAGGCACGCAACCTGATCGGCGTCACGTCGGTCTTCGGCCTCGTGCTGTTCGCTGCAGCGCTCGTGGGCTATCTCATCGAGCGCGACGTCCAGCCGGACAAATTCGGCAGCATCCCGCAGGCGATGTGGTGGGCCGTCGTCACGCTGTCGACCACCGGCTATGGTGACGCGATTCCGCAGAGCTTCGCCGGCCGCGTGCTCGCCGGACTGGTCATGATGTGCGGCATCGGCATCTTCGCGCTCTGGGCCGGCCTCCTGGCGACGGGCTTCTATGCAGAAATCCGCCGCCAGGACTTCGTGCGCAATTGGCAACTGGTCGCCGCCGTACCACTATTCCGGAACCTCGGCTCGTCAGCGCTCGTCGAGATCGTCAGAGCGCTGAGGCCGCGCCTCGTGCCGGCAGGCGCCGTGATCTGCCGCAAGGGCGAGGCGGGCGACCAGATGTACTTCATCGTCGAGGGCCGTGTCTGCGTCGCGACGCCAAACCCGATAGAACTCGGACCCGGCAGCTTCTTCGGTGAGATGGCGCTGATCAGCGGCGAGCCCCGCTCGGCGACCGTCAGCGCCGCGACCGAGGTCTCGCTGCTTTCGCTGCATGCGGAGGACTTCCAGATGCTGTCGGTCAGCAACCCGGACATCGCCGACATCATCCGCAAGACCGCGCTCGAACGCCGCGGCTCGATCCCGAAGGCTTGAACGAGACAGGAGAACGATCCGATGGGAGACCCGACAGCCCCACTGCAGCCCGGCGATCCGGCGCCCGCCTTCGCGCTTCCCGCGGCCAACGCCGAGGGCATGGTCTCCCTCGACAGCCTGCGCGGTCGCCCGTTCCTGATAGGCTTCTTTCGCGGGCTGCACTGCCCGTTCTGCCGGCGTCAGGTGAAGCAACTTGCCCGCGTCCAGCCTGTGCTTCACGCCAGCGGGGTGGAGACGCTCGCCGTGATCAACACGCCGGTCGAGCGCGCGCGCCTCTATAACCAGTACCAGCCGACGCCGGTGACCCTTCTTTGCGATCCGGATTGCCGCACGCACCGAGCCTTCGGCCTGCCGCGGGTCGAGTTCCTGGGCGAGGGCAGCGACGAAGCGGCGGAATGGCCCTCTCGCGCGAAGCTCGAGCAGTTCCAGGAGGCGCGCATCAATCCGACCGGCGAACTGCCGCAACCGTTGCAGCCGATGGAAGCGAATGATGCGCTCAATGCCAAGGATGGTTTTGAGCCGAACGACACCGACAAAGCGATCTTCGCGAAGCACGGCACGCAGCTCGTCGGGCACTTCCTGGTCGACGGCGCCGGCATCGTCCGCTGGGCGCAGTTTGAGGCGCGCGAAGGGCCGGACGGCCTTTGCATCTTCCCGACCGCGGCGGAGATCATGGCTGCCGCCGACAATCTCGGGCACTGACCTTTGCGGCAAATGATCTAAGTCGGATCCTTTTCGTAGGTCCTGATCCCCGGCGGCAGCTGTACCCAGGAATGGCGGCGGCAGTCATAGACCGAATCTTGGGGTGGCGGAAAGTTCGGGTCGGCGAAGGCGCCGACGGCGACCGCCACCGAGGATTCCTCGCAGCCCTCCTCCGTGTGGAAGAGGCTCGTCCCGCAGACGGGGCAGAAGCGGAACCTGAACCGCGCACCCTGGTCGCCAGCGCGCACATATTCGGTTGCGGTGCCGGAGACCTCATAGGGGGCAGCGAAGGCAGCGAGCGCTGCAAAGACGCTGCCCGTCCGGCGCTGGCAGGCGAAGCAGTGGCAAACGCCGACGCCGAGCGGCTCGCCCCAGACTGCAATCCGCAACTGGCCACAGGAGCATGAGGCTGTTCGGGAACGCATGGTTCACCTCGTGGGCTTTAGCTTGCATAGGGCCAGCAAGATGCCAGGGTCAGACCGTGACCTCAACCATCGTCATCATAATAGCGTTCGCGATAGCGTCGTTGGCCTTCGTCGTCGCGATACAGCCGGCGTAGAAGGTAGCGCTGACAGTGGCCATCTTCGCAGTAGGTTTCAAAGATCCGCTCGCTGACGACGCCGTTGCTGGACGAACTGTTCGAACTCGAATTCGACGATTGGCTCCCGGCCATCGCCGTGCTGGCAGTTATCGCCACGGCAGCAAGCAGGACAAGCTCTATGCGCATATCGCTCTCCTTTCGTCGCCGCAATATTCAGCCACGACGCCTGAATTGGCGATGAACAGCGTGCCACGCGCCGTTGCCGTTCACGGGATCGCGAAAATGCTGATCTCGTTGGCGATGCCGCGAAGCGCGACGCTGTGCGACATGGGATTGAGGCCGCGATCACTGAGGAGGCTGGAGGCGCGCGGGTCCTCCACCACCGAACCGGTGGCGAAGATCTCGCGCGAGGTGGCGAGGTGCTGGACGCGCGAGGCGATGTTGACGGTCTGGCCGAAATAGTCCTGGCGCTCGTTGAGGTTGACGGCGATGCACGGTCCCTCGTGGATGCCGATCTTAAGAAGCAGGTCCTCGCTGCCGCGCTCTTCGTTGAGTTCGCGCATTGCATCGCGCATCCGCATCGCCGCCGCGACCGCCCGGTCCGGTGTCGGGAACGTTGCCATCACAGCGTCGCCAATCGTCTTGACGACTGCGCCGGCCTCGGTCGCGACGATCTCGTTCAAGACGCTGAAATGGGTGCGCACCAGATCGAAGGCCGCAAGGTCGCCGACGCGCTCGTAAAGCTCGGTCGAGCCGCGCAGATCCGTGAAGAGGAAGGTGAGGCTGGTGATCTTCAGCCGCTGGTCGACGTCGATCGTGTCGGTGCGGTAGAGGTCGCGGAACGTCTGGTTGGAAAGCAGGCGCTTGGCCGTCAGGAAGGACCGGCGACGGCCGAGCATGCCATGGAGCGCGTCGTTCGCAATGCAGACAGAGGGCAGGGTGCGGACTTCCGCGTGGTTTTCCACCTGAATCCTCAGCGGTCCCGGCTGGAGGCGCAAGGTCTCGTTGTGGCGGTGGCCGCGGTCGAAGACGAGGGCGAGGTTCCTTCGCTCCTTGGTCGGCTCCCCGGCCACTTCCAAAAACTGCGCCGCATGCGTCACCGGCTCGAAGATGATGACGAACTCAGCCGGAAGCTGCAACGCGATAACCGCCTTCTCGCCGGGCGGCAATTCCAGCGCTTCGAGCACGAACTCGTCGACCTTCTCCTCGAAACCCTCTTCGGGTAGGTCGACGCCCGAGCCCCAGTAGATCTGGCGGAAGTATTCAGCCGGCGGCAGCTCGTGCGGATTGTGCGCCTCGATGTGGCGCACCCTCGGGCTTACCGTGAACGTCACCTCGACCATCTCGTCGAGCGTTGGCTCGTAGCCGGCGGCACAGAGCGCACAGGTATATTCCTCCTGCTGCAGGGATTTGAGCGAGGTATTGGCGTCGAGCACCCCGCCACAGCCTGGGCAGAGCACGTTCCATGACAATTCGAAGATGCCGTGGTGAGACGCATGTAGGAAGCCGGCGATCGTCTGCTCCTCGTCGAGCCCTTCGGCTTTTGCGAAGGCAAGCGCGTTGATGCGGCAAAGCTTGCGGTCCGGAGCATCCCGTACGAACCGCTCGAAGGCATCGACAATCTCTGGCTTCACCGACTGGCGCAGCGCATCGAATAGGGTCTGGGCTTCGTTCATCGCGCTATTCTATACGGAAATCGCCGCGTGGTCAGGAGATTTGATCGGCTCGCCACGCAGACTTCGGCGAAAAGCTGTCCGAGAAATCTTGCTCTCCATGGTGCCCACGCGTGCGCAGCGCGACGATGCCGTGCGTCTCGATAAGTATATATTTGGTTATACTAATTGCAATTTTGAAGTAAAGTAATTATTGTGTTGTTTTTTTAATGGTATTTCTCAATTCTGTATAGCGTTTAAACTAAAAATACAGTAATGAGTTCTCGCGGTTATATTTTGGGCTGGGAGAGCGAAACATGGCCACTATCGTGGGCACTGTCGGAAATGACGCGTTACTAGGAACTGACGAGAAAGATCGCATCTGGGGCCTCATCGGCGCCGACGAGATCGATGCGGGTGAGGGTGACGATCTGGTCGACGGCGGCGCAGGAGACGATCGCCTGACGAGCAGGGACGGCTACGACCGCCTCGATGGTGGCGAGGGCGACGACCAGATCACCCTGATCGGCACCGGCGGCGCGGTCACCGGCGGATCCGGCTTCGATACGCTCGCGATCGACCTTTCCAGCATCAATACTGCTGTCAGGTTCAGCGGCGAACACGGCCATGGCATCATCGGCTACGACACGTCGAATTGGGAACATATCTTCTTCAACCGCATCGAGAGGCTCGTGCTGACCACCGGAAGCGGCGACGACCGCATCTTCGGTGCGGCGACCGACGACGTCATTACGACCGGCGCCGGAGACGACATCATCGGCCCCTATGGCGCCGACGGCGACGACGGCACCAGCATGCTGGGTGACGACACGCTCGACACTGGCGACGGCGAAGACATCATTGTCGACAGAAGCGGCGCGAACCGCATCTTCGCCGGCAGCAACGACGACAAGATCACGACCACGCTTGCATCCGAAGTGATCGACGGCGGGAACGGCTGGGACACGCTCTCTTTGTTCGATGAGGAGAGGACCGAGGACCTCACTGTCGACTTCGCGCGGGGCTTTGCCTCAACTGGCGCACTGATCAGCAACATTGAGGCCGCACAGGTACACCTCGGCAGTGGCAACGATACGCTGATCGGCGGAAATCTTTCCTCGCTCTATGCCGATCTCGGCGAAGGCGACAACTACGCTGCGGGCAGCAGCGGCAGGGATCGCCTCCTGTCGGGAAGCGGCGACGACGCCCTCTACGGCGGTGCGGGCGACGACGTCCTGGTCAGCGACGGTGGCAACGACGTGCTGATGGGCGGCGCCGGCAACGACGAGATCCACGACTCCGGGGCAAGTTTTGGCGATGGCGAGACGATAATCGACGGCGGGGCGGGCGACGACCTGATCCTGGTGCATTCTCCCTCCGGCATCATCAATGGCGGGGACGGAAACGATACGCTCCACGTCACCGCGCCACTTCCAGGGGTGACCAATTTCGATGCCGCGACTGGTATGCTCGGGCCGACGCTGTTTTTCAGCGGGATCGAGACGTTCAAGATGGCCGGCGGCGCGGCCGACGATACGATCCGTACACTCGCTGGCAACGACAACCTCACAGGCAACGGCGGCAACGATCGCCTCGACGGCGGGGCGGGCAACGACCTGCTTTGGGGCGGTGTCGGCAACGATGTGATGACGGGCGGTGCCGGCGCCGATAGCTTCCTGTGGTCGTCCGATACGTCTTCCCGCACCGGCGTCGACCATATCACCGACTTCGACGCCGACGGCGGCGACGTGCTGCGGTTCATCGGCCACGCATCCGCGGCCACGGGGATCGACAGCTTCGCCGACCTAGTTGGGGCGGCGACCGAGACGGGCGACGGACTCTACATCGCCTTCAACGGCTCCAGCACGTTCGGGCTCTTCCTCGACAAAGTTTCGCTGTCCGACCTCTCGGCGGACGACATCATGTTCGCCTAGATGGCGAATGCGTCGAGCCGCCCCCATCTCAAAAACACGCGGCGCTGTAGAGAGTGCCGCGCTTCCAATCAGCCGACGAGTTGCTCGGCGCGTGCGGCAATCCTCTCATAGGCCTCGTCTATCGGTGCACGCACCCGAGCGAAGCGCCCTGTCGCAATGCGTAGCAGGGCCTTCAGATGCGCGCGCCCACCATAGCCGACTATCGGCGCAAAGGGAGTCATCTGTGGCTGCGGCCCGGGATAGAGACGTGCGAATTCCGCGAAATTCGTGAAACCCTCGTGGGTGTCTGCCTCGAGAAGGAGCGTTTCGACGGGGGTGCCCTCCGCCAGGATCGCTTCATGCGTATCGAGCAGGACATGGAAATACTCTATCTCCCGCTCGTCCATTGGAAGGGCGGGCGCAATCGATGTCCCATTGACGAGATCCTGCACCCTGATGAGGACGCCATCGATGAACAGGGTGTGGCCGGCGGAGAGATAGAGATCCCGATGCGGCGTATGCTCATCGAGGGCATGCCGGCAGATGCGGATCGGCACGACACTGTCGCTCCAGCTGGACCCGCTCAGCCGGTAGAGATGGCGGCCGATCCATTTGATCGCGTGAACTTCGCCCCGCACCGTTTCGACGAGATCACCGATCCGAAGATCCTCGATCCGGGTCTCGCCGCTCGGGGTCATGATCGAAGTGCCGCGGAGAAGACATTTGGGGCCGTTCCCGGGGTTGCTCCCCGGCCCTTGGCCGGGTTTCGGTCCGTTTCCCGGTTTTGCCGCTTGGGCATGGGCCGTCGACGAGGGAAAGAAAGTCGTCACGGCAAGCGTGCCCATTGCCGCGATTCTGGCGCCTGTGGCGGCGGCCAGGCCGAGGAAGTGACGTCTGGCCCGGTTGAGTTGCGGGCGCTGCTCTCTGGCTGACGACATGGTTCTCTCCCGATTTTCCAACACACGGTTTGCGAGAACGACCGCAGCTTATCCTGACGCAGAATTGCAGATGAGAAAATTCGTATATTCGTTCTGATTCATACGGCTACGGGCGTACTCACTGCCACGAAGGTGGAGGAGAGTTATGCTTTTGGAGAGGGAACGGCGGAACAACAAGGCGATCGGCATTAACACGCGATAAGTCTTTTCCCCCTAGCATGCGTTCCGGGGACACTCTTTCTCATAGGCGATCAATGTCATTTTTCGGCGTTTCCGGAATGTACTATTCCGGCGAATCCCTTGGCGAACACCGCATCGTGCTTGCCGAGGACTCAAACCTCTTTGCCTCGATGGTTTCGAAGCGGCTGAAGGAGTTGTTCGACATCGACGTGATCGTCTGCCGCGACTACGAGGATCTGCAGTTCGCTGTTGAGAACGCCTCCTTTCCAGCTTCGCTCGCGATTTCGAACATCAATCTGCCCGGTGCCGAAAACGGCGAGGCACTGAACTATCTGATCGACATGAGCGTGCCGACGATCGTCTTCACCGGCTCGTTCCAGGAGACGACGCGCGAAGCGATCCTTGCCAAGGACCTTGTCGATTACGTCATAAAGGACAGCGTCTTCGCCGTCGACATGCTGGCGGAGTCTGTCTGCCGCTTCCTGACCAACCAGAAACATCACGTGCTGATCGTCGACGACAGCCCGACGGCGCGGGCGCTTTTGACGACACAGCTGAAACGTTACAATTTCCGCACGAGTTCGGCCGAGAGCGGTGCCGCGGCGCTCGAAATCCTGAAGAATAATCCGGACATCGCGCTCGTCATCACCGACTACAATATGCCGGACATCGACGGCTTCGAGCTGACGCGCAGAATCCGCGCGGCTCACGGCCCGCATCAGTTGCGCATTATCGGCGTGTCGTCGTCGACGAACCGGCTGCTTTCCGCGCGTTTCCTCAAGGCCGGCGGCAATGATTTTGTCGTGCGCCCCTTCGTCAACGAGGAATTCTACTGCCGCGTCAACCAGAACCTCGACACGCTGACGAAGATCCGCACCCTGAGCGGGAAGATAAAAATCCCGGCCTGACGCCGTACTCCTTTCACGTCGCCTCAGGCTTGCGGCCTGTGGATTTCGCACTGCCGGTTGCTGCGTTAACGGAATCGCAACCGGCAGGGCCTTTCAATCTATGCAAATAAGAAATGGGGAAGCCCAGTGACGGACCCTGTCGAATGGCAACTCGGCAGATGAGCGTGTGTACCGGGCAATTGTTTTTGGCCAGCGTCATTCTCGGGAAGCACGCCTGCGGCCAGTGCACGAAACACTGAAGGATTGCTTGAGTCGGAGACGATCCAAGTGCCGAAAATCAGGAATCGTGCATAAATTCATTTGGTTGCAGTTATCCGGCATCTTGGGGCGAGATACGGGTTCTGTAGGGATGGGGTTGCTGGGACCGTGAGACTACGTCGCACGTCGGGGCAGGCGAACAGCGCGCAGAAGCATCGCGACAAGCGATTGCTGCTCGTCGAAGATTCGCGCATGTTCGCGACGGCGTTGAAGTACGGGCTGGAAAGCACGCTCGGCGCACGCGTAACGCATTGCGGAACACTCGAAGCGGTGAAGGCCGAGCTGACCGCGGGGCCTGACGAATTCTCCCTGGCGGTGGTCGACCTCAACCTGCCCGACGCGCCGAACTGCGAGGCGCTCGATTTCGTTCTCGCCAGTAATATACCGGCAATCGTCTTTACCGCCGCCTTCAACGACCACACGCGGGAGGAGATCCTCGGCAGGGACGTGCTGGGCTGCATCGTCAAGCACGAACCGCAATCGATCGAGCGTCTGATCGCCGCTGTCGACCGGGCGCTGACCGAGGGTCGGACGACGGTGCTGCTCGTCGATCCCAACAAGGCGTCGCGCTATGATCTCGCCGGTCTTTTGCGCCAGCAGTGCTTCTCGGTCGTCGAGGCGTCCGCGGCTGGCGAAGCATTGCAACTGCTCGATGCGGGCGAGGCGATTGATCTCATCGTTACGGATACCGATCTCAACGACATGACCGGCGCGGCGCTGATCGCCGAGATCCGCAACCGCCAGGGCGAGGAGGCCGCCCTGGTCATCGGCCTCTCCGATCACGGTGACGCCCGTCTGGCGGCACGTTTCATCGAGGCGGGCGGGGTGGACTTCATCCGCAAGCCATTCCTCGAGGCGGAATTCAGCGCGCGGGTAGGGCAGGCCGTCGCCATGCAGAAGCGCTTGCAGGCGCTGCGCCGTCTCGCGGCGAGCGACTATCTGACGAACATCTACAATCGCCGCCACTTCTTCCTGACCGGCCCACGGCTGGTCGAGCAGTGTCTGAGGCGCGGCGAGAGCACCTCGATCGCCGTTCTCGACATCGACCATTTCAAGCGCCTCAACGACACCTATGGCCACGAGATCGGCGACATCGTGCTGAAGCACGTGGCGCGGCGTCTGAAGGCAATTGTCGGAGAGGAGCATCTGCTGGCGCGCCTCGGCGGCGAGGAATTCGGCATTCTCTTCAACGGGCTGGACGCGCGCCGCGCCTATGACTTCTGCGAGCGGTTGCGGCTCGAACTGGAAAGGTCGAAAATCGTCGCAGACGACGAGGAGTTGACGATCACGATCTCGATCGGCCTCGCGACCATCGAGGCCCAGGAAGCCTTCGACAATTACCTGCACGCGGCCGACCAGTTCCTCTACATGGCAAAACATGCCGGGCGGAACCGGGTGATGTCGGAACTGACACTGCTCGACGCGCTGGCCTCGTAGGCCTCCCCGAAAAGGTGCGCAACGGCAACGTATTGCGGCGATCTCTTCATGCCGGAAGAGATCGCCGTAGAGGTCCGTGAGATCGGGCGACTGTGAAGAAAATTTACCGCGCCATCTGCAGCGTCAGCTTGCGATCGGCGCGTTCCTGCTGCGGCGAGCGGTTGTAGAGTTCGCGATAACACTTGGAGAAATGCGAGGCGGAGACGAAGCCACAGGCGACGGCCACTTCCACCACGGGCATCGACGACTGGATCAGCAAGTGACGGGCGCGGTCGAGACGGATCTCCAGATAGTAGCGCGCCGGTGAGCGGCCCATTTCCTGGCGGAATAGGCGCTCGATCTGCCGGCGTGAAAGGTCGGCGTTGTCGGCGATCTCGAGCAGCGACAGCGGCTCGGCGAGATTGCTCTCCATCAGTTCGATGATCGATAGAACCTTGGAATTCTGCACACCGAGGCGGGCTCTGAGCGGCAGGCGCTGGCGGTCATGCGGCCCGCGCACCCGGTCGGTCAGCGCCTGTTCGCAGACGCGGTTGACGAGGTTCTCGCCGAAATCCTGGTCGATCAGGTTCAGCATCATGTCGAGCGAGGCGGTGCCGCCGGCGCAGGTATAGATGTTGCTGTCGATTTCATAGAGGTCGGCATAGACCTCGGCCTGCGGGAAGCTTTCGGAGAAGCCGGGCAGGTTTTCCCAGTGGATGGCGCAGCGCTTGCCGGTCAAGAGCCCGGCGGACGCCAGCACATGGGCGCCGGTGCAGAGGCTGCCGACGGCGACGCCGCGGTTATAGACCTCGCGCAGCCAGGCATTGACCGACTTGTTCTGGAAGTCCTCCACATAGACGCCGGAACAGACGAGCACCATCGAGGGCCGGTTCTCTCCGGCGAGGAACTTGCGCTCGTCGGCAAGCGAAGTGTTGACCTCCAGCGCGATGCCGGCGGACGAAAAGACCTTCTGGCCATCGGTCGAGGCGAGGCGCCATGTATAGGCATCATAGCCGAGCATCCGGTTGGCGATGCGAAGCGTTTCGATCGCCGCCGAGAAGGGCAGCATGGAAAAGTTCGGCACCAGAAAGAAAACGAGCGAACGCTTTTTGGTCAACGGTTTGTTCATGAGTCCTCCCAGGCTCTACGCTGTACATATTCGTCGCGTGGATTGGGTCCTTCGGCTTGTCAATTTGCGACACTGACATGGAAAGCCGCGACTGGGAAGATATTTCTCATTGCGACATGGCGGCAATCCGGCCATTTTGGGCGGCTTTCCGACAAGCTTGTGAAAAAGCGACAGAATGCCCGGAGTGCGTGGCGCAATCTGGCTAAAAACCGCTCTGGATGAGTAGTGCTTGCGCCTGCTTCTTCTGGTTGCAGCGTTGCTGATTGCGACCTCCTCGAGGGAGGTTTTATCAGTGTCGGTTTCTGACAAGCCCATGTTGTGCCGACGTTAGATCGCGACCTTCGGGCTGTCGGAGATATGCTGGGCCGCCCTTGTACGGCCGCACCGCGGCCTCCGACACGCTTGCATACCAGGCCGATATAGGGTACTCCCCTATGCTATGCATACGATACGAAACCAAGCCAAGCTGCTTGCCCGCGTCCGGCGCCTCAAGGGACAGATGGAGGCGATCGAACGTGCGCTCGAGGCGGAGCGCCCCTGTGGCGAAATTCTCAATCTGGTGGCCTCCGTGCGCGGCGCCGTCCAGGGCCTTACTGTCGAGCTGATCGAGGATCATATTCGCGAGCATGTTGCCGCCCCGGGGAAGGGCGACAATCTTGAAAAAGAACAGCGCGCCCGCGAGCAGGGTGCCGACGAACTGATCGAAGTCGTCAGGAGGTACCTGAAATGAGCAAGGCCTACGCTTCCGCCTCGATCGGGCACGATCATGTCTTTCTCGGCGACAATCACCGGCGCAACGAGCGCCGCACCTGGTTCGTCATTGCGCTGACAGCGGCGATGATGGTGGGGGAAATCGCGGCGGGCACCTATTACGGCTCCATGGCTCTCGTCGCCGATGGTTGGCATATGTCCACGCATGCCGCCGCCATGCTGATTTCGGCGCTCGCCTATCTCTACGCCCGACGCAACGCGCGCAATCGGCGCTTCACGTTCGGCACCGGCAAACTCGGCGATCTCGCCGGCTTCGCGAGCGCGATCGTGCTGGCGCTGATTGCGCTGTTGATCGGCTGGGAAAGCCTTCTCCGCCTGCTGAACCCGGTTGCCATCAGCTTCCCACAGGCGATTTCCGTCGCGGTGCTCGGCCTCGCCGTCAACCTCGCCAGCGCCTGGCTGCTCTCCGACGATCACGCGCATCACCATCACGATCATGATCATCATCATGCGCACGGAGCGGCCGGCCATGGCCGTGACAACAATCTGCGCGCTGCCTATCTCCATGTGCTCGCGGATGCGCTGACCTCGGTTCTGGCGATCGTCGCGCTGACGGCGGGAAGCCTTTACGGCTGGATCTGGCTCGATCCGTTGATGGGTGTGGTCGGCGCCCTGGTGATCGCCCGCTGGTCGGCCGGCCTGATCCGAGACGCTGGCAGCGTGCTGCTGGATTACCTTCCGGCCGGCGAGGACTTGCCTGAGGAAATCCGCGCCGCGATCGAGAAGGACGGCGACCGTATCACCGATCTCCACGTCTGGCAGCTCGGCCCCGGCCATCACGGCGCCATCGTCTCGCTGGTGACAAAAAACCCGCAAAACCCGTCGCTCTACCGCGACAAGCTTGCCCACCTGCACGAACTTTCCCATGTGACAGTCGAAGTCGAACGCCTGGCAGCGTGACTTCGGCGCTCCGTCGCCCCGACGCAACCCGCGGCCGTCTATCTGACGCGACCGCGGGTTGCGTCGGGGTGTGGCGGGAAGTCGCACGAAATTGCGTCTGGAACGCAAGCATCCGTTAGGTTATCGAACGGTACCAAGGCGCTCTAGATCACGATGATTTTAGGTCCGATCGACCTACAATCATGAATGTGATCGATTCTAATAAGTAGCGCGGGATGCGGGCGGAAAACCGTACACACTTTTCCTCATCCCGCGCTAGGGAAGACGCGTGTGAACGGTACGTTGCATTTTTTCAACAGTCTGGGTTTGATGGCCTTGCTGGCCATCTTCTACGGCTCGTTGCTGCGCCGCCGCATGTCAGAGGCGTTCCGCAAGGCGGTCATGGGCGTGCTGTTCGGTGTTGCGGCGGCGATCGCGGTTCTCCAGCCGATCTATCTCGGCTCCGGCGTGCTGGTCGATGCGCGCAACCTCATCGTCGGCTGCGCTTGTGCCTTCTTCGGTCCGCTTGGCGCGTCGGCGACCCTCGTCATTACGGCGATCGCTCGCGTCCATGCCGGCGGCGTCGGTATGCCGGCGGGCCTGGCATCGATGGTAATTGCCTATCTGATGGGCGCTGCGTGGGAGCGATCGGTGCGGCCGCGCGTGAATAGCACCTTCCTAAGCTTCCTTGCGCTCGGCGCGATGATTTCCGCGAGCCTGCTCGGCACAGTGCTGCTGCCTGCCGATCTGCGAATGAAGCTGCTCACAGAGGTGGGCCTCTTCAGCACTGGCTTCAATCTCCTGGGCGCCGTCGTTCTCGGCAGTTTCATCGAAAGGGAACGGCGGCACGCGGCGCGCGAGTCGAGGCTCAGCAATGAAGCAAAGACCGATCCGCTAACCGGCCTTCTGAACCGGCGCAGCTTCCAGGAACGGTACGAACGCCAGACGCAGGAACGCAACCGCACGGGTTCGGCTCTGCTGGTGGTCGATCTCGACCATTTCAAGAGCGTCAACGACGTCAACGGACACGACGTCGGCGACATCGTGCTGCAATCCGTGGGCCGTCTGCTGAGGGAGACGGTGCGGCAAAGCGACGTCGTCGCCAGAATAGGCGGCGAGGAGTTCGTCGTTTTCCTGCCGAACACGGAACTCGGCAATGCACGGCTTTTGGCTGAGCGCATACGCCAGAAAGTCCAGGGCGCGGGCGTCGAGGTCGACGGCAGGCAAATCAGGATCACAACCAGCGTCGGAGGGCACTGGCATCACGGCATCGTCGACCTCGCCGTGGCGCTGAAGCAGGCTGATGTCGCCCTCTACCGGGCGAAGGAAAGCGGCCGCAACCGGGTGGAGTTCAGCCCGGCGGCCTGAGGTTTGTCGAACGTAGCGTGTATCATCCGGAGCAGGGAAGGCCGGCTGCCTCCAGCCGCGACCAGAGTTTCTGCCGGAAAGCGGTTGGACGCGCCTGCAGCAGTCTTTCGATATAGTGGCCATTCAGCCGGGAGGCGTTCGTCCTGACACGCGACACCTCCTGTCGGGCCGTTGCCGCATCGCCGAGCGCTTGGTATGCCGCGGCCCTGAGAAGGCGGCCCCAGTGGTACTCCGGAAGCACGGTCAGGAAGCGGTCCAGACAGGAAACGGCTGCCTCGTGGTTGCCAGCGGCCAGATGGGCGTCGCCGCGGAACAGGAAGATCGGGGGATAGTCGGGGCTCGCCTGGTCCGCCTGGTCGAAGGCCGCGTGTGCCTCGTCGATCCGATCGGCGAATGTGAGCCCGATGCCGAGCCATGTGTGAAGCTCGGCGTCGTTGGGATTGAGTTCGACCGCCCTTGTTAAGTTGTCGAGGCCTGACCGGCTATTTCCGAGATAGGTTTCGGCAAGTCCGAGCGCGCTCAGCAGGTAGGGTTCGCGCTCATCAAGGGCCAATCCGCTCAGCGCCACGTCGCGCGCCTCTAAGAAGCCGCGCAGCGGATCATCGAGCCAGCCGTTGAAGCAGCAGTGGAAGGATATCCAGGCGAGGCTTTCGCGCACCAGGACGTGATTGGGATCAATGGCCAGCAAACGGTCGCATAGCCGCCGCGCCCGCATCATGCCGTTCAGTGTCGGTCGTTCGACATGAGAGAAGACCTGGAGATAGAGCTTCTCCGCGGTCATCGTTTCTTCGGGCTCCATGGCCGACCGGCTCGCCGCGTGCCGCATTATGGTCTGGTAGAGATTGCCGCTGATCCTGCGTGCAAGCGCATCCTCAGCGTCAGGCGGGTCGGCGCTTACGGCGGAATATTTCCTGCTCCATATCTGGGTTCCGCTTTGTACGGAGACCAGCTGCGCCAAGGTCCACCCGGCTTCCCCGCGTCCCTGGATTGCGATTTCAACGACGTAATCCGCGCCAACCTGCCTTCCGATCTCCTCGATCGTGTGCTGCCTTGCGCCGACGGCAAGCATCGTCGCCGCTGCGACAACCGAGATCGGCGAGAAGCGGCCGAGTTCGCCGATCAGCTTTCGCGTCAGGGATTCGTCGACGATATCTTGGTCGCCGCCGGCGGACAGGCTGATGATGGGCAGGATCGCCACCCTTGGCTTGCTGTTGGCGAGATCCACCGTCCGCGGTGGGCTCTGCGGGTCGCGGACCCGACTGGCAAGCTCATGCGTTTCCGCATCCGGCAACACGCCCAGATGGGTTTCGAAAAGTGTCTTCAGGGTGTCGTAGTATCGAATTGCCCGGGCGCGGTCGCCGCGCGCAAGATGATGGCGCAAAACGACGCGGTGGGACGGTTCGTGATAGGGATCGTGACGCAGCAGGCATTGTGCGGCAAGCACCGCGCGGGCTGCGTCCCCCGAGGTCTCCAGGCGTTGGGTCAGGCTTGCGAGGCAGTCGACCAGCAGGCTGTGGTGACGATCACGTTCGATACGGAGCCATGCCTCGAGCGTTTCATCCTTGAAATTCAGGTCCTCGAGGAATTCGCCATCAAAAGCGTCCGGTTCAGGCGGGACGATGCCCATCCGCGTGCCCTCAAGAAGAGCCTGGATGTCGGTTACGACTTCTCCGTCCGCGATCCATCCAGCATCGTTGTCGATCATGAACGGCGAGGGGCCATGCCCCTCGACCGCATGCCTGATGGTGAAAAAGGCCTGACGGAGATTGTTGCGGGCCCGCTCCTCGGGCCGCTCCGCCCACAAGAGCCCAGCGAGCTTCGACCTCGAAATCGGCTTTCCGTTAGAGAGCGTCAGCATCGCGATCAGGGCCTGATGCTTGCGCGAAGGTACGGCGATCCTTTCGCCGGTTGCCGAAAGCAGTTGGAAACGGCCAAGCAGGCGCAACCTGAATGCCATTTAAGCTACCTCTAACGGACGGTGTAACGGCACTATAACAGCAAGGAAGCGCTCCTCTGTCATAGTCAATTTGGGTGATGCTGGGGAGCGTCAGGCCTGGAGGGGGACATGCGGAACAAGCTGGTTGCCGCTGTGGCGGCCTTGGTCGTTTGCGCGCCGGCGGCGTCGCAGCCGCATGCCTGCGTCGATGTCGCGCTGGTGCTTGCCGTCGACGGATCCGGCAGCGTTTCCGACCAGGAATATGCCTTCCAGAAATCCGCGATCGCCGCGGCCTTCCGGGACAGGGGCGTGCTTTCGGCCTTGAACAAGGCCGGGGCCGTGGCGGTGTCGGCAGTCTTCTGGGGCGACGGCGAATTTGCAGTCCAGCAGCTCGGCTGGTTCGTGGTTGTGGGCGGGGACGGTGCGGAACCTTTTGCGCATGCGGTCGAGGGCGCCCAGCGGCTCGTTTTCGGCAATACCGATATCGGCAGCGGCATCTGGTCGGCACTGGATATGTTTGCCGATCCGCGCTTTTGCGCCGAGAGATCGATCGTCAACATCTCGGGCGACGGCAAGGAAACGATCGCTCCGAAACAGCGGCAGCGCGCTTCCCTATATGCGGCGCGCCTGCGCGCCCGGAAGATGGGCGTCACCATCAACGCGCTGACCATCTCCGATGAGCAGAAGGACCTGGCAAGCTACTATGCCAGGGAAGTGATCCTCGGCGCCGAGGCCTTCGTGATGGATGTGAGGAAGGAAGCCGATTTTGCGGCGGCCATCCGGAGAAAACTGATCAGGGAACTGTCGCCGCAGATCGTTGCCCGTCTGCATGACTGAAAATCGTTCGCGGCACCCGCAAAGAAAAAGGGCATTCCGTTGGGGAATGCCCTTTAGAGGTCAAGTCTTGCCCGACATCGGGCGGGGGGATATTTGGCGTCGGCGCTCATTGTTCTGTCTTATGGGCTTCGTGCACCTCGTCGTCCGCGGACGGGAAGCCGATATCCTTCAGCATGTCATAGGACAGGCTTTCCAGGACGACTTCGTTGCGGTGCCGCTTCCAGGCGGCCCAGGCGCGGGCGCGCAGGTTAAAGAGACCGGGCAGGGCGGACAGCCCGTGGCTCGACGATGAAAACTGGTTCGTAGACATTTCTGGTTCCTTCTGAGCTTCTCAAAAGGTCGCGACCATGATGGTAGATATGGCGCAACCTCATTCATCATTCAAACGAATATGTTTGATGTTTTCCATCAAACATGGTGATCGGTTGCCGCCTCACACAACAACTCTATCCGAAAGCGTCACCGGCTGTTGTTCCGCGAGTAACAGGTCATTCCTGACCCTCGCCGGAAGTTTCGCCAATTCACGGCGGGTTTCCACCCGATTCCTGGCGATGTTGTTGGCGCGCCGCCTCGTGGCGATCCGATCGATGAAGGACCGGGCGTGCGACAGGATGGCGAGGACCATGTCGTCATCGCCCGAGGAAAGCGCCACGGTTTCCGGTTGAAGCCGGATGACCGTTTCCGGTTTGACGGTGGCGGCCGCCATCTGCCCGTCGGTTTTCATGTATGCGGCGTTGCCGTGCGGCGTAATCACCAGTGTCAACGCGGACATGAGCTTCCTCCTTTTCGAGATCGCGCTGCCAATCCACAAGTATGAACCGGCCAGAAGCATGAACGGGATGCGTTCCTTCGAAGTTTCGGCGGATGCGGGCGGAAAACTTCACTCCGCCTCCGTCCGCTTGGAACTTCTCGTCCTGCCTGGACCTTCCTTGCAGCTTGACTATCGCTCACGCTTGATATTCAATCAAACAAAATGAAATCATGTTATCTTTCAGATTTTCTGAATGAGGATGCCACCATGAACATGATGTTGCGCCACGCACTTCCGCTGCTTGAGATGGATGTGTTGAAGACCTTTGTCGCCATCGCCGAAACCGGCAATTTCACCACCGCGGCGGAGACGGTCTACCGCACGCCGTCGGCCGTCTCGATGCAGATCAAGAAGCTGGAGGAACTGCTCGGCTGCACGCTGTTTCTGCGTGACGCGCGCTCGGTGTCGCTGACGCCGAAGGGCGAGCTGCTGCTCGGCTTTGCCCGCCGGCTTCTGTCGCTCAACAATGAAACGGTATCGCGCTTCCTTCTGCCAGACATGAACGGCGTGGTCCGGGTCGGCGCGCCGGAGGATGTCGGCGAACGGATCCTGCCGGATGTTTTGAAGCGCTTTGCCGAATCCTACCCGAATGTCACCGTCGACGTGTCGATCGGCATGAGCAACGCCATGCGCAAGCGCGTCGACGAGCACCGGCTGGACATCGCCATTTTCAACAGTCTGACCGACGACGTGCCGAAGGACACGGAAATCCTGATGCAGGAAAAGCTCGTCTGGGCCGGCGCGAAATGCGGCAATGCGCATCTGCGCGATCCTCTGCCGGTCTCGATGTGGGAAGACGGCTGCGTCTGGCGCGCCGATGCGGTCGAGAAGCTCTCCCGGGCCGGCCGCAAGTTCCGCGTCGCGTTCCTGAGCGCCTATACCACCGGGCAGCGGGCAGCGGTGCTCGCCGGTCTCGCCATCGCGCCTCTGCCGCGCTACCTCGTCCGCGGCGAGATGGTGCAGCTCGGCGAACACGACGGGCTGCCGGATCTCGGCCATTACGACATCGGGCTCAAGGTCATCGAAGATGCGCCGGCGCCGGTGCTCGCGGTCGCCGATCATGTGCGTGCCGCCTTTGCCGAACTGCAGATGCAATAGATCCGTTCAAATCATTGAGGCGTCACCTTCGGGGCGTCGCGTGTTCGATCGGATGCGCGGCGCTTCGTTTTCCGGGGCTGTCGCTTCGAGTCTTCAGATTGACAGACATAAGTCATTGCTTATAATAAGCCATGACTTATGAAGATAGATTGTTCGCAGCGCTTGCCGACCCGACCCGGCGCGCGATTTTCGAGCGTGTCGCGGGGCGGCGGCAGTCGGTCGCCGAACTGGCGCGGGTGATGCCGGTGTCGCAGCCGGCAATTTCGCAGCATTTGAAGGTTCTGAAGGAAGCGCGGCTCGTGAGGGACGAGCCCTTGGGCGCGCGCCGGATCTATTCGATCGATCCGGAGGGGCTGGGGCCGCTGCGCGCGTGGCTCGACCGCTTCTGGACCGAACAGCTCGCCGCCTTCAAGGCCGCGGTCGAGACGGCGGACGATTCGTGAAATCACCAATGGGAGAAAGCAACATGAACATGATCGAGCCGACGCCTGTCCGCAAGTCCGTCACCGTGCGCGCGTCGCTGGAAAGGGCGTTCGACGTCTTCGTCAGCGGCATGGGAACCTGGTGGATCAAGGGCCATAGCGTGTCGCAATCCGGCCAGAAGACGGTGGTCGTCGAGGCCGTTGCCGGGGGGCGCTGGTACGAAATCGGCAACGCCGGCGAGGAGTGCGACTGGGGCCGCGTCATCGATTGCGATCGACCGAACCGCATCCTCTTCGCCTGGCAGCTCAACGCCGATTTCACCTTCGACCCGCAGTTTTACACGGAGGTGGAGGTCCTGTTCGAGGCGAAGGGCGACGAGACCACAGTAACCCTCGAACACCGCCACCTTGCGAATTACGGCGCGAGGGCCGAAGAGATGCACGGCATGTTCGATTCCGAGAGCGGCTGGGGCGGATTGCTCGCCTCCTATGCCGCCAAGGTGGCGTAAGGTCTCGGCTGCGCCCAACTCACCGCATGGACATCAAGGTGGTCATCAGGCCCGCCTTGATCTCGATGGCAGGCTTCGCTTCAAGCGCGCTGGCTGGATAGCCGATGTCCCGCAGCTCGTCGGCGCTCAGGGTTTCAAGTGCCTTGAGTGTCTGTGCGTGCCGGCGCTGCTTTCCAAAGGCAGCTGCAGCATAAACGAGGCGCTCTTTCAGAGTGTGGATGATATCGCCGGTGTGGACTGCGTATCCGGAGTGATAGTCTGTAGTAGCCATCTCGGCCTCCATCGTCGAACTGATGGAAGGAGCTTGCCATGGCCGCGTTTTGCCGCTGTTCAGGCGGGAGTGAAATGCGGATGAAACCGAAGGGGACAAGCGCTAAATCTGCGTTAAATCGAACGCAATCAATGCTAACGTGGCTCGTATTTCGGGAAGTGGGGCCAGCGCATGCGCATTCGGTTGCTCGGGGAGTTCACCGTCGTTTCGCCGTCGGATCAACCAGTTCGGTTCACGACGCGCAAGACCGCGCTCGTCTTTGCCGCCCTGGTGCTGGCGGGGCGTCGCGGCGTGCGGCGGGCCCTGCTCGCCGATGGCTTCTGGCCGGGGCGCGGCGAGGCCCAGGCGCGCAACAGCCTGCGCCAGGCGCTCGTCGACATCCGGCGCGCTTTCCCGGCTGGCAATCGCGCAGCGATGGAGATCGAGGCCGACCTTGAGACAGTCGGCCTTGCCGCCGGCTCCGGCGAGGCCGATCTTTGGGTTTTCGATCACCTGATCGAGCAGGGTGGGATCGGCAATCTTGCGGCTGCGGCCGAGCTTTACCGCGGCGATCTCCTTTCTGATACCTCGATGCCCGACGAGCTCGAACAATGGTTCCAGCCGCACCGCAGCAACTACCGGCAAAAGGCGCTGCAGCTCGTTGATCGGTTGAGTCGCGATCTGAAGGCTGGCGGCGACACGGCGGGCGAGCAGGCCTGCGAGCGCCTGGCGGAACGGCTGCTGGCCGCCGAACCCGCCGCCGAGGAAGCGCACCGCGCCATGATCCGGATCTACCAGCATCGCGGGCAGGCGAATGCCGCCATGCGCCAATATCTCCTCTGCCGCGAGGCGCTCCAGCGCGAGCTCGGTGTCGAGCCGGAAGCGGCGACGCGGGCGCTGATCGAGGCGCCCGCGGAGGCGGCGCCGCAGGAGCCATCCGTCACGGCCGTGAAAAAGGACGCCCATGCTGCGGTGGCAGGCGAAAGGGAGCAGCCCTCGGTCGTTGTCATGCCGTTCGATAATTTGAGCAGCGAGGAGGACGACTATTTCGTCGATGGTGTCGTCGAGGAGATCACCGCGGCGCTGTCGCGCGTTCGCGATTTCTTCGTGATCGCCCGCCAGTCGGCCTTCACCTACAAAGGCCGCTTCATCGACGTCCGCGAAGTCGGGGCCGAACTCGGCGTAGCCTATGTCGTGGAGGGCACGGTTCGGCGCGGTGGCGATCGTCTGCGCATCTCCGTGCAATTGGTCGATGCGGAGTCGCGCAAGCAATTGTGGTCGGATCGCTACGAAGGGGCGAGCGCGGATCTATTCGAGTTCCAGGACCGGATCGCGGCCCAGGTCGCCGGCGCTATCCACCCGGCCGTGCGCCACGCGGAGATCGAATCCGCGACGCGCAAGCCGCCCGCGAACCTCAGAGCCTACGATCTGGTGATGCGCGCTTTTCCGAAGCTATGGGGCCAGAACGCCGCGGCAATCGCGGAGGCGATGAAGACGCTTGAGGAAGCGCTGAAGCTCGACCCGAAATATGGTCGCGCGCATGCGCTGCTTGCCTGGTGCCACGCGCTGAACATCACCTATCTCTGGTCTCCGGACCAGGCCGCCGAGTTGCAGGCGACGCTCGATGCCGTCGACCGGGCATCAGGCCTCATCGAGGACGACCCGACGGCGCTGACCGCGTGTGGGGCAGCGGTCAGCCTTTCTGGCGATCAGCAGCGGGCGGCAGCGTTCATCGAGAGCGCGCTGGCGCTCGATCCGAACAACGCCTGGGCCTGGACGCGTTACGGCTGGGTTGGGATCTACCAGGACGAGGCTGCCGAGGCGCAGGAGCGGTTCGAGCGGGCGATGCGGCTGAGCCCGCTCGATCCCTTCCTCTTCAACATGCGTATGGGGCTCGGCGCTGCCTATGCGCTCGCCGGCCGGTTTTCTGAGGCGGTCGCGATCGCCCGGGACGTGGTCACGCGCTATACGAACGTCACCTGGGCCTACCGTCAATTGGCGGCCTGGGCCGCCATGAACGACGACATGAAGACCGCCCGTTGGGCGGCCGAGCGGTTTCTCATCATTCAGCCCGACTACACGATCGCCAAGTATATAGCGCTTCCCTTGCTGCGCGACGTCAGCCGTTTCCGCGAGACAATGGCGGCAGGCATGAAGAAGGCGGGCCTGCCGGAGAAATAGGGGCGGGCCGGCGGTCACAGCGCCGACGCGCCTTGGCTCGATCGCTGTGACGAGCACAGGGATGGCCGAATTTTGGACGGTCGCATGCCCAGCCCGCCCGCGTTCCGGCGGCCATGGCGGCCATTAAGTCTGCCTGTGTCGTTCTATTTCGGCGGCAGGCGCCGCTTGACGATCGCGGCATGGAAACGGGTTCCGTGGATCAGCCCGGCGTCGTTGAAATCGTAGGTCGGATTGTGCAGCGGTGCGGAATCGCGGCCGTTTCCGAGGAAGACGAAGCAACCGGGAATGTGTTCGAGGAAGCGGGCGAAATCCTCCGACCCCGTCATCGGTTCGCGGGCGGTGGCGATATGATCCGGTTCGAGCACAGTTCTCGCGGCGGCGAAGGCTTCCTCGACCAAGGCTGCGTCATTGAGGAGGGGCACGAATTCGCGCGTATAGATCACCTCGGTGGAGACGTTATAGGTCAGCCCTGTGCCGTGCGCGATCACGCGCATCTGCTTTTCGATCTCTGCGCTGACCTCCGGCCGGAAGCTGCGCGCATCGCCAAGGATGCGGGCAAGGCCGGGCAGGGCGTTGCGGGTGCCGTCGGTGATGAGCTCCGTGACCGAGACGACGCCGATATCGGCGGGACTTAAACGGCGTGAGACGATCGTCTGCAGGTTGGTGACGAGGGCGCAGGCGGCGACCAGCACTTCGTTGCCGGCGTGCGGACGCGCGGCATGGCCGCCGACGCCCTTGAGGACGATTTCGAAATTGTCTTCCGCCGACATCATGGCGCCGGCGCAGGTCTCGAAATGGCCAACCGGCAGTCCCGGCATGTTGTGCAGCCCGTAGATTTCCTCGAACGGAAATCGCTCCATCAGGCCATCGTCGAGCATGGCAAGTGCGCCCTTGCCCCATTCCTCCGCCGGCTGAAAGATGAAGCGCACCGTGCCGTCGAAGCCGCCATCTTCGGCGAGCAGCTTTGCGGCGCCAAGCAGCATGGTCGTGTGGCCGTCGTGGCCGCAGGCATGCATCACGCCCGGGGTTTGCGAGCGATACTCGGCCTGGCCCTGTTCCGGAATGCGCAGCGCGTCCATGTCGGCGCGAAGCGCAATGGCTCGGTTGCCGTTGCCGCGATGGAGCGTACCGACGACGCCGGTGCCACCGATCCCTTCGGCGACATCAAGCCCGAACTCTCTGAGCTTCGCCGCGACGAAGGCGGAGGTCCGCCTCTCCTCGAAACCGAACTCCGGATGGGCGTGAAGATCGCGCCGCCATCCCGTCATTTCCCTTTCGAGCATCGTAAGATCGGTCATCGGATGGCTCCTCAGGCTACGCGGCTAGCTTTTGTATCACCTCGAGCAAATGCCGGCATTGATGACGGTATCGATATGCGATCCGACGAGAACGGCGCTTTGTCGGCATTTCCGGCATCGCGCCACAGACCAAAGATATTGCCGATCCGGTCGACGGCGATCTCCAGATCCGCCTGGCGGAGCCACCGGAGAAGCTGATCCGTCTCGGCCGATTTCGCCAAGGGCGCGGATGCGGCTGAGCAGCCGCTCCGCATTGATCGAAAGGGCGCTCATGCCGTCACTCCTTTCGCCTGCCGGCGACCGGTGACCTCCGCCGGGGTCATGCCGACAAGCTCGGCATAGCGCTCCGGGTCCGTGGCACCCTCGGTGTTGAAAAGCAGGATGCGCGAGGTTTCATCGAGGCCGATCGCTGCCCGGATGGCGGGGGTGGTCGCCGCCCGCACAAGCCCCGCCAGTCCCGCGCCACCGCTTTCTCCGGCGACGATCGCCGGATCGTTGCCGGACGGGTGCGCCAGCCGGTTCATCGCGGCAATGGCGTCCTGCTCGTCGACGGTCATGAAGACGTCGGCGACGTGCCTGAGCACCCGCCAGGCGACAAGCGAGGGATCGTAGCATTCGAGCATCGCCATCACCGTCGGCTCGCCATGCGCGATCTTCACGGGATGTCCGGCACGCGCCGTCTCGAAGATGCAGGCGGCACGCACAGGGTCGACGACGGTGAAGGTCGGCCGCCGGTCGCCGAAAGTAAGCGCGAGATGACCGCTGACGGCTGCGGCGACGCCACCGACGCCCGCTTGGACGAAGACATGGGTCGGCGGCTCCGGCAACCGGCGCAGCGCCTCCCGGACCATTGCCGTATAGCCCTGCATTACCAATCCTGGAATGCGCTCGTATCCCGCCCAGGACGTATCGGAGACGATCGCCCAGCAGTTCTCGCTCGCAACTCGCGCCGCTTCGGCAACGGTATCGTCGTAAGTACCGTCGACACGAACCATCTCGGCGCCGAAGCGGGAGATCGCCGCCACGCGGGCCTCGCTGACGCCGCCGTGAACGAAGATCACCGCCTTCGCCCCAACGAGTTCGGCACCTTGCGCCACCGAACGGCCGTGATTGCCGTCGGTCGCGCAGGCGAAGGTCATCATCGCAGCCACCGCCTTCACCTCCGGCGAATGCAGTTCGGCGATATCAACGGCGCGCCCGAGGCGCCGCTCAGCCTCTTCCAGCACCAGCCGGATCACTGCGTAGGCGCCACCGAGTGCCTTGAAGCTGCCGAGACCGAGCCGATGGCCTTCGTCCTTGACATGGATCGCGCGGACACAGAGTTCGCGGGCAAGGCCCGGCAGCGCATGCAGCGGCGTCACGGCATGGTTGGCGCGATGTGCGAGGAAGCGCTCGACCGTATCGGCCCCGCCTGATCCGAGTGTTTCGGCATCGATAGGGTCGAGCGGGCTGTTGTGGTCGGGATGGGTATTTAGCAGAAACATGGCCGCCCTCGTTCATTATCGCGGGGTGAGGAATATGTGCGGGGTTTTCCGCCCGCATCCGGGTCTCAAACCTGTCTGGTCGGCGAATATATATTGCACAGGGCGCGAAAATTGCGCTGTATTCCGAGCCTCAAAATGCAAGTTTGTTTCATGAGGCTTCCTCCATTGGCAAGAACCACTCCTGAAATCGCTTTCGATTCCTTCGACCTGGCTATTCTGAAGATCCTCCAGAAGGACAATGCCACACCGCAGCGTACGATCGGCGAGGCGGTCAATCTCTCGGCGCCGGCGGTGCAACGGCGGATTAAGCGCATGGAGGAGGCGGGTGTGATCGCGGCCAATTGCGCCATCGTCGATCCAGCCAAGGTCGGCCGGCCGATCACGATCTTCGTCGAGGTCGAGGTGATTAGCGAGACGGCCGAATTGATCGACGCTGCAAAGACGGAGTTTTCAGCGGCGCCGGAGGTGCAGCAATGCTACTACGTCACCGGCGAGGCGGATTTCATCCTCGTCATCGTCGTGGCGACCATGGCCGACTACGAGGCGCTGACGCGACGCCTCTTCTTCGGCAACAACAACATCAAGAAATTCCGCACCTTCGTCGCGATGGACCGGGTCAAGGTGGGGCTGACGGTACCACTTTGAGATTCTACAGCGCTGCGCGGGGAAGGGCGATGGCGCCTATTCCCGGCTGCGGCGCCTTCTGCGGCCGCCACCTTCGGCATCGTCTGTGAGCACTTTGCGCTCGGGAAGCGTGACGACTTCGGCGAGTTTCGGGAAGGCATCCACCTTGTTCGGCATGGCCATGGCGTTGACGAAGTGCTCCTGAAACTTCGATTCAAGAGCCGTCTCTATCTTCTCGATTTTCCTCACCGTTTCCTCGATCTCGCGGCGATGGCCGCGATTGAGGAGCGCCATCAGCGCGCCGGTGCCGGCGGCGTTGCCTACCGCCTTCACTTCGGTAAGGTCGCAATCCGGGATGAGGCCCAGCACCATGGCGTATTTGGGATCGATGAAGGAGCCGAAGGCGCCGGCGAAGCGAATCGTGTCGACATGCTCGACTCCCTGCTTTTCCATCAAGAGCTTGATGCCGGCATAGAGCGCGGCCTTGGCAAGCTGGATCGCGCGGATGTCGTTCTGTGTGACGGTGATGCGTTGGTCGCCTTCGTGCAGAAGGTAGGAGAAGGTGCGGCCGTTCGGCACGATGCGCGGGCTTTTCGCGGCCATGGTGCCGTCGACGACGCCATCCTGCGAAATGATCCCGGTCAGATACATCTCTGCGACGACCTCGATGATCGCCGAGCCGCAAATGCCGGTAACACCGACCGCGGCTGCGGCTTCCGCAAAACCTTCCTCATCCGACCACTTGTCGACGCCGATCACGCGGAAGCGCGGCTCCAGCGTCTCGGGGTCGATGCGCACGCGCTCGATTGCCCCTGGCGCGGCGCGCTGGCCGGAGGAGATTTCCGCACCTTCGAAGGCCGGGCCGGTCGGCGAAGACGCGGCGACGACGCGTTGCCGGTTACCGAGCACGATCTCGGCATTGGTGCCGACATCGACGAGCAGCATCATCTTGTCCTGCCGGTGCGGGCCTTCCGAGAGCGTCGCGCCGGCGGCGTCGGCCCCGACATGGCCAGCGATGCAGGGCAGCATGTAAAGCCTTGCGCCGCGATTGACCTCGATGTCGATCTCGTGCGCCCAGTATTGCAGCGCGCCGGAGACAGCGAGCGCGAAGGGCGCCTGGCCGAGTTCCGTCGGGTCTATGCCGAGGAACAGGTGGTGCATGATCGGGTTGCCGACGACCACCATGTCGAGGATGTCGTGGCGGTCGACCTTGCTCTCGGTGCAGACCTTGCCGATCAAGCCGTTCACCGCCTCGCGCACCGCCTTGGTCATCGCCTCGCGGCCATCCGGGTTCATCATGACGTAGGAGACGCGGCTCATCAGATCCTCGCCAAAGCGGATCTGCGGGTTCGACGCGCCCGAGGAGGCGACGATGCGACCGGAGAGGAGCGACACCAGATGCATGGCGATCGTCGTCGAGCCGATGTCGCAGGCGACGCCGTAGGCCTCGTTCTTGAGACCTGGCCAGAGGGCGACGATGAAGGGGCGCGAGGAATCCATGTCGCGGTGGATCGCGGCGGTGACGGCCCAGTTGCCCTTGCGCAGGATGCCTTGCACCTGCGGGATCAGATGCGGCGCAATCAGCAGGTCTTTCCAGCCCCAGTCTTTCTCGAGAACCGCTTTCATCCGGTCGAGATCGCCGAGCGGCTTGTGCATGTCGGGCTCATCCACTTCGACATAGCAAAGCTGGACGGCGGCATTGCGCTCGATCACCCGATCGGTCGCGGCCTTGCGCACCACCTGCGCATTGATGACGGTGTCCTGCGGGACGTCGATGACGAGATCGCCGAGGATCTGAGAAGAGCAAGAAAGGCGGCGGCCGTCCGGCAGTTCGCGTACGCTGGCGTAGCGCTGCTCCTTCGGGCCGATCGGCGAGATGTGGTCGTTCGACGAGATGATCTTGTGCTTGGCGAAATTGCCTTCCTGGACGGATACCTGGCAGCGCCCGCAGGTCGCACGCCCGCCGCACACGCTTTCAACATAGACCCCGAGGGAGCGCGCGGCGTCGAGTATCGGCGTGCCGATCGGGAAGCGGCCACGCTTGCCCGACGGCATGAACAGCACCAGCGGATCGTCCTTGTTTTCCTTCGAGGACACGTTCAGCATCTTTCTGCCTCGCCAGCGGATTACTTCGAGAGCCGGCGGGCATTGGCCCGCACGCGCTTGGCATAAGGGCGCAGCACAGCCGCCGTCACCCGCTTGTGGCCGGTCGCCGGCAGCTTGCCGCCGGCAAGAGTTGCTACTGCGCCTATGCCTTCCTTGATCAGCGCCACATGGGCGGCGACGACGCTTTCGGCTGTCGCCGCCATCTTCTCCGTCACCATGCGGCTCGCCTCCACGTAGTCGGTGGCGGCGCCGGTCATGGTGGCAATTGTCATCGCCTGCATGCGCGCGGCGATGACCATAGGCGCCTGGAACCAGAGTGCCGACAGATCCCTGATGATGGAGGCGCCTTTTACCATGATTATTCCGCCCTTGCGCCAGCACCGGCGCGAGCTGCGCGGCCGCCACGACGTCCGCCGCCGCCGGCAGCCGGTTGAGCAGCGGCCACGGCGTGGCCGCCTTCGGCCGGCTTGTGGTCGCGATAGGTCATGATCCAGTTGGTGCAGTTCGCGTCGGTGCCGTTCAAGACGTTCGCCGCGCGCACGGCTTCCATTTCCTGCGGGCGGCAGGGGTTCATGATCGCCGAGGTCATGCCGGCGCCGATCACCATCGGGATGAAGCCGGCATTGATGCCGTGGCGGTGCGGCAGGCCGAAGGAGATGTTGGAGAGGCCGCAGGTGGTGTTGACCTTCAGTTCCTCACGCAGGCGACGCAGCAGCGCGAAGACCTGCCGGCCGGCATCGCCCAGAGCGCCGATCGGCATGACGAGCGGATCAACGACGATGTCGTGCGGCTTGATGCCGTGATCCATGGCGCGCTCTACGATCTTCTTGGCGACGGCGAAGCGGACGTCCGGGTCCATGGAAATACCGGTCTCGTCGTTGGAGATCGCCACGACCGGGACGTCGTATTTCTTGACGAGCGGCAGGATCGCTTCGAGCTTCTCTTCTTCGCCGGTGACAGAGTTCACCAGCGGACGGCCCTTGGCAACGCGCAGGCCGGCCTCGATCGCGGCGGTGACGGAGCTGTCGATCGACAGCGGCACGTCGACGAGGCCCTGGACAATCTCCAGCGTCTTGACGAGCAGCGGCGGCTCGGTCTCGTTCGGGTTTACGGCGGTGACGCCCGCATTGACGTCAAGCATGGTGGCGCCCGCGGCGACCTGTTCCAGCGCGTCCTTGATCACGGTCTCGAAGTTGCCTTCGATCATCTCAGCGGCGAGCTTCTTGCGGCCGGTCGGATTGATGCGCTCGCCGATGACGCAGAAGGGCTGGTCGAAGCCGATGACGATCTCGCGGGTGGCGGAAGCGACGATGGTGCGGGTCATGTAAGATCCTTTGATCCTGAGCGTGGGGCTATGTAATAGGCCCCGTCTACGTTTGTAAGGCGCTGGACGGGCCAAAGCGCCGGTTTTCCTCTGATATCGAACGGAAGTGGCCGCGGCTGCCTAGTGCGGGTGGTGCGCTGCGGCCTCCGCCATCTTCTCCTGATTTTCCTCGATGCCCTCGCGGAGGTGTTCGAGCCGCTCGGCAACCAGCGCATCGCTCGGCAGGCTTTCGCGCTTCCAGGGCTTGCGGCCCTTCAGGACGCCCGATTCATGCACGATCTCGGCGACATATTCCTCCTGGCGATAGGCCATGACGTGGACGCCCGAGACGCCCTCGATCTCCTTCACCTCATTGATGATGTCGATGCAGAGCTGCTTGCCCTCCTTCTTCTGGTCCTGCGCGCCTTCGAGCCGTGTAATGACGCTGTCGGGAATGTGGATGCCCGGAACGTTGGAGCGGATCCAGCGGGCGGTCTTGGCGGATGCCATCGGCCCGACGCCGACGAGGATGAAGCACTTTTCGTGCAGGCCGAGATCGCGCACTTTCTTCATGTATTCGCGGAACATCGGCACGTCGAAGCAGTACTGGCTCTGCACGAACTGCGCGCCGGCTTCGATCTTCTTGGCGAGCCGGTACGGGCGGAAATCGTAAGGTGGCGCGAAGGGGTTGATCGCAGCGCCCAAGAAGACGTGCGGCGGCGTCGTCAACTTGCGGCCGGACAGGAACTTCGCATTGTCGCGCATGATCCGCACCGTCTCGAGCAGCGACATGCAGTCGAGGTCGAAGACGGGCTTGGCGCCGGGCTGGTCGCCGGCCTGCACGCCGTCGCCGGTCAGGCACATGATGTTCTGCACGCCCATGGCGGAGGCGCCGAGCACGTCGCCCTGGATGGCGATGCGGTTCTTGTCGCGGCAGGCGATCTGCATGATCGGCGCATAGCCCATGCGCGTCAGCAGCGCACAGATGCCGACCGACGACATATGGCAATTGGCGCCGGAGGCGTCGACAGCGTTGATGCCGTCTACCCAGCCGTCGAAGATCGCCGCGCGTTCGTAGACGTCCTCGGGATTGGCGCTGTCCGGCGGGTTGAGTTCGGCGGTCACGGCGAATTCGCCGCGGCGCAGCACGCGCTCCAGCCGCCCGCGCGAGGAATGGCCGGGCAGGGGATCGAGCGGCGCGCCGGGATCGTGAGGATTGATATCCGGGCTCATTGCTGCTGGCCTTCCTTCTTTGCCGCTTCGCGGGCGGCTGCGGCTTCCGCCGTCACCCGCAACCAGGATGATGTTTCGCGCAGCGACTGGTTGACCGGCTTCTGCACGTTCATGATTGCGTTACCCTTCACCATGTTCTGCGAGCCCTTCCACGCCTGCACCCAGACGCAGGGCATGTCCGGCTCGACCTCGCAATTGCCGTTGGCGCGCACGCCGCCGCAGGGACCGTTCCTGAGCTGCTTCGGACAGTTCATCGGGCATGACATACCGGTCGAGGACAGCGCGCACTGGCCGCACATGCGACAATCGAAGAGGAATCCCTTGACGTGGCGTTCGACGAAGGTCACCGGCCTTTCAACCCGGCCGTAGCCGATCGCGTTCCACAGCGGATGCAGCGTCAGGAACATGTCGGCGAAGCGGTTGTAGAACCACTCGAGGAAGCGCGAGTTGCGCACTGCCCAGAGACGCACGGTGTATCTGTGGCGCGAGCGGCGGCTCGGCGACACGTTCGTCGGGATATAGGCGCCGGTTGCCGCCTTCTTGGCGGGCTGGGCGTTGCCGGTGACGACTTTCGGATCAGGCATTGTCCCGGCCTCCGGCCTTGACGAGCGCGACCAGCCGCTCCTTGCTGTAGGCGGTTTCGAGTTCCGCCGCCGCTTTGTCGGCTTCCGCTTCCAGGTCGTCGGAAACCGGGACCGGATCGGCCTTGCGCCATTCGGCAAGGTAGTCGTCGGTCTCGGCGGCCCCGGTGCGCATCGCGCACATGTCGATCGCCTCGGTGAAGCGCAGCGACAGTTCACGCTTGGCGCTTTTGCGACCCTGTTTGATGATGACCTGGGCGGGAATGTCGCGCCAGTAGACTATGATGCGATCTGCCATAGGATTCCTGTTCTCCTCTAGACCCGACAATGCGCATGTCCATCCGCTGTCGCTCACCTTGCCACGACGTCGGATATGTCCAAAAACGACGCTCCCCAATCGTGTTCCGGGGCGGGTGCGCATTCGTCGTGATTGGTCCGGTACAAATGCTTGGCGGCGAACTGCGGGCTATTTCGAGCGCTCATGTAGTGGGGACGGAACATCGTCGCTTACGGAACAGCGGGCTCTCTCGCCCGTTTAGATCCCGAGGGCTCTGAACATGCGCGACGCGAACTTGCTATCAATCGTGGTGCTGGCGATCATCGTCGCCATGCTCGTGTTCGCCGTCGTGGCGCTCATGGAGTGATGCCAGGTCCCGCAGCGTCGCTCGTTTCGCGAGGGGGACGTTGTAGCACCTTGAATTGATACATTTTTATCCCTGAATCAGGGCGATTTAAGGAAACGTGCAGGGGGAGCCGCACCGGCGCCGTCAATATCCCGAGCTTCCGCCTCCCTGGCCGCCGCCGCCCATGCCGCCACCTCCCGAAGAACCCGCGCTGCCGCCGGCCTGACTGGGCGGAGGAGGGGCTGTATTCTGGCTGGTTTGGCTGGTCGTGCATCCTGCAACCGCCAGGAGCGCTGCCGCAATGGCGATGACGAGAGATTTGCGGTCCATGGTCTTCTCCAATCATGGAGGCTGTGGCGAAGCCCGTCATGTTCCCCCACTTGCTGGTCAAAAACATGGCGCGGAACGTCGGTGCGCCCCGACAATCGTTGTGTCGGTGCACGACAGCGTCGCGCGTCTCATTCCGACGCGCAAAAGGACGCCTTAGCACTTTGAATTGCTGCATATTTTTCTCCTTGAATCGGATCCGACTTAAGGAAACATGCAGCGGCTTTTCCTTACGGCTACGCGGCATCCACGACGGCTGTCGCCGCACGATTTCGGTCGAGTTCGACCAGCACCCTCAGGGCGGCCCCTGCCTCTTCTTCGGTCAGACCTCCGAGGATCTGATCGGCAAACACCACCGGCACGCCGGTCACATTGTCCCACACCGTCCAATGGTCGGTCGGATCGAGAACGAGTTCATAGCGCTCATGTGACATTGTGTTCCCCCAGTTTCTCACCCTGTTTATCCGATTCGGCGTTGCAAGCCATGACAGACAGAGAGCGGCGGATGGTATCATTGCCGCGAGGAAACCGCGATATTGATCGGCCTGCCTCCGCCGTCGTATCGGTCTACCGGCGCACCCTCCATGGGCCGAACCGTAGCGCACGAAGCTTAAGCGTCAGTGCATCTAGGGGCGGTAAGCTCGATGGAGGGCCCGCGGTTACTGTATCTGCCGACTGTTCAGAGGTCGCGAAGATCGAGGTCCGCCGCGAGCATGTCGAGAAAGGCGCGGACCTTGGCGGGCATCGATCGCCCCTCCTTCCAGACAGCATGGATCGGCACCGGTACCGACTCGAATGACTCAAGCACGATTTCGACCTGGCCTTCATCGACCAGCCGCCTGATCTGCCACAGGGGAGAGTATCCAAGCCCAAGACCCTGAGATACGGCCGCATAGATCGAAATCATCGAATCGACACGCAAGGGACCGGTTACCTTCACCGCGCGCGGTTTTCCGTCGATTTCGAACATCCACTCACCGAAGCGTTGGCCGACAGTACGCAAGATGCAATGATGATTGGCGAGGTCCGAGGGGTGACGCGGGCGGCCATGCCGATCGAGGTAGGAGGGCGCGCCGAAGACCACGCGTCGCAGTTTCCCAAGTCGTCGCGCCCGTAGGTTCGAGTCCGGCAATTCGCCGATGCGGACCACCAGATCGACGTTTTCCGCCGCCAAGTCCACAAAGGCATCCGATAGCAGCAGGTCCACCTCGACTTCGGGATAGCGGTGCATGTAGCGAGCAACGATCGGCATCAGGAATTCCGGCCCGAACAGCACCGGCGCGCCCAGCCGGAGAATTCCGGACGGTTGTATCCGGCCGTTCGCGGCTTCAAGCTTTGCCTGCTCAAGTTCTTCGATGGCCGGTTTGATGCGTTGATAGAAGGTCATGCCCGCTTCACTCGGCGTCGAGCGGCGGGTCGTTCGATGTACGAGCTCGACGCCGACCGACGCCTCGAGGGTAGCCAGCGACCGGCTCACCGACTGAAGCGACCGGTTAAGGCGTCGCGCGGCAGTCGTGAGGCTTCCGTGTTCGACGATCGCCAGAAAGGCCTCGTAGTCTTCCAACCTGTCCATGATTTTACCGCTTTGCGAGATAGTGTGTGCCGCATTGTCGATATTGTCTCACAGAATGGCAAGGTCATATCTTCTCGGGTGACAGAAGCAATCGTACCAGGAGTACACAAAGTGACCGCTAAGCCGCGGTCGCTGCGAGGCTATGCAGAGGAACTGGGCGCGGCAGGCCGCATGGCCAGATTTCCACCTGACGTTCTGAACCAACGAAAAAGGATTTTCGAATGCTTACGCTTGTGCGCAAATCACTGAGGATAAAGAAACTTCCATCGCGCTACGCAGTCCTCCTCATGCCACTGATACTCTCGGTGCTCATGTCCGGAATCGTGTCTGCGGTGTCGACGCTGACGAATGCCGGGTGGGATCGCTTCGCTGCGACTTGGCCCCATGCCTGGGCTGCGTCCTGGCTCATTGCCTTTCCCAGTTTGATGCTGCTGCTTCCCGTCGTTCGCCGGATCGTTGGAGTGATCGTCGAGCAGCGGGCCTGAATTCGATCCAACTCAAGCGTCGATCAGCGACCGCGTCAGGTCGCCATAGCCGGTGAAGCGATATTCGTATTCGAGCCCGAGCCTTTCGGCGGCGCGGCGGGCCTTTTCCTGTAGCGCCTTGTCCTCCACCTGCGAGAGGTAGACGAGCTTGCGGTAGTGGCCGAAATACATGTCGCGCAGTTCCGGATGCCGGTCGAGGCCGAGCGGTTCGATGACGAAGGCCTCGAACTGGCGGGCGAGGAAGTCGGTGAGGAAAAAGGCGCTGAGGTCGTCATCCCAGCGCTGTGCGAAATCGGCGTTGCCGGCGAAGAAGGAATAACAGTGCGGGCCGGGGATGCGTGTTACGCCTTCCTCCTCGCAAAGCCGGTCGAGTTCACCGCCGGTGCCGCAATCGGCATAGGCGATGAAGATGCGCTCGAAGCCCGCTTCACGCGCCCGCGCGATCGCCTCGCGAAGGCCCGGTGTGATCTTTTCCGGGGTGTTGTGCCAGATGGCGGGCAGGCAATGGAGATCGATGTGATCGAGCCCGTTGGCCTCGCAGATGGCGAGGATTTCGCGCGCGATCGCTCCACAACCAATGACGTGAACTTTCTGCGGTTGCGCACGTTCTCTTGCTGACGGTCTGCTTTCCATCTTTATTCCGCCTTGCAGCAACATGAAGGAATCATGGTCATGACAACAAAAGCTCTCGCGATGATAGGCGCTCTCCTGGTAGCGCTCTCAACCCTGAGTTCCTGTGCCAATACGATCCGCGGCATGGGGCAGGATACTGCAAATGCCGTGAACGCCACAGAAGGGGCCGGGCGCCGGGTCGCCAGGGCCGCAAACTGACAATTGCGCAGGGCGCCTGTCCGCGCGCCCTCTCATCCCTTCAAATAAGAAAGCCGGCTGCCGGTTTCATCCGCGCAGCCGGCTTTTATCTTCACAATTGTGAATTCAGCCCGCTGCCAGTCGGTTGTGCTTGCGCTTCATGAAATCCTTGGCAGTCTCGACGGCAACAGCGGCATCGCGGCAATAGGCGTCTGCGCCGACGGCCTTGCCGAATTCCTCGTTGAGCGGCGCGCCGCCGACGAGAACGACGTAGTCGTCGCGCAGGCCCTTTTCCTTCATCGTGTCGATGACGACCTTCATGTAGGGCATCGTGGTCGTCAGCAGCGCCGACATGCCGAGGATATCCGGCTGCTCGCGTTCGATCGCTTCCAGATAGTTCTCGACCGGATTGTTGATGCCGAGGTCGACGACGTCGAAGCCGGCACCTTCCATCATCATGCCGACGAGGTTCTTGCCGATGTCGTGGATGTCGCCCTTGACGGTGCCGATGACCATCTTGCCGAGTTTCGGCGCGCCGGTTTCGGCGAGTAGCGGACGCAGGATCGACATACCGGCCTTCATCGCATTGGCCGAGAGCAGAACTTCCGGCACGAAGAGAATGCCGTCGCGGAAGTCGATGCCGACGATGCGCATGCCCTCGACGAGCGCCTGGGTCAGGATGTCGTAGGGCGTCCAGCCCCGTTCGAGAAGGATTCGCGTCCCTTCCTCGATTTCCTCCTTGAGACCGTCGTAAAGGTCGTCATGCATCTGCTGCACGAGTTCCTCGTCGGAAAGGTCCGCGAGAATGATTTCATCGTCTGCCATATTAGGGTTCCTCGGTTCCTGGCACGGTAGTCTTCGCGGTGATCTGGCTCGGTCGGGCACGATCCGGACGCGTTGCCCATCCTTAGCGGTCCAAACCTAAAAATCTCTTTTTGAAAGCGACGTCGCATATGATGAAAAGCGACGGCGCCGGTGGTTCGCCCGCGGCGCCATAGTCCTAACGCATCTCAGTCGCTCACGGAATCGGGTATCCGGTAAAATTCTGCAACAGTTCAAGAAGTTACATTTTGCTGCACCGTTTTCGCACAAGGATTTTCGTGGGTGTGGCGTAGATTCTTAGGCCCTGTCGGCCCTTGACGGATCTCAAGGTTGAGTGTCTGAGATGCGCCACGCGTTGGCGCATTGAGACCCGTACCGGTTCGGCGGCTTGGTAGCATTAGCCCAAGATCGATCCCGGTGCATGGTTTCGACCGTTGTTCTCGAACTTCGGGAGGAATATGCGCCACTTAATCAAAGCGTTGCCGCGTCCCATGGAGAGCCAGAAGGCGCGGCGGGAGAGGAATGAGCGAATGAGCGACGTGACAGAACAGGGTGCGGTCGAGGGCGGCGGACGCCGCGCGCGTGGCGAGGGACGTGGGGCGGCAGCGCGCCGGGCATCGCGCACCGGCGGCGGTCCGGGACCGTCTCTTCCCTACATTCAGCGTAAGATTCGCGAATACGAAGTGCTGGACGAGGAAGGCCTGCAGCTCATCGAGCGCAACGCCGACACCATTCTCGAGGAGATCGGCATCGAGTTCCGCGACGACGCCGAAGCGCTCGATCTCTGGAAGGCCGCCGGCGCCGACGTGCGCGGGCAGCGTGTTCACTTCCCGAAAGGGCTCTGCCGCGAGCTTCTGAAGACTGCGCCGTCGAACTTCACCTGGCACGCGCGCAATCCTGAGCGCAACGCCCATATCGGCGGCAAGGCGACGGTTTTCGCGCCGGTTTACGGCCCGCCCTTCGTCCGCGACCTCGACGGCAACCGCCGTTATGCGACGATCGAGGATTTCCGCAATTTCGTGAAGCTCGCCTATCTGGCGCCCTCGATGCATTCGTCGGGCGGTACCGTCTGCGAGCCGGTCGACATTCCGGTCAACAAGCGCCACCTCGATATGGTCTACAGCCATATCAAATATTCCGACAAACCCTTCATGGGCTCGGTCACGGCGCCTGAGCGTGCCGAAGACACGATTGCGATGGCAAAGATCCTCTTCGGCGACGATTTCGTCGAGAACAACACGGTGACGCTCAACCTCATCAACGCCAACTCGCCGATGGTGTTCGACGAGACGATGCTGGGTGCCGCCAAGGTCTACGCCCGCCACAACCAGGCTTGCGTGGTTTCGCCGTTCATCCTGTCGGGCGCGATGAGCCCGGTCACCGTCACCGGCACGCTGACGCAGATCCTTGCCGAGGTGCTGGCGGGTGCGGCCTTTACCCAGCTCATCCGCAAGGGCGCGCCGGTCCTCTTCGGCACCTTCGCGGCCTCGATCTCGATGCAGTCGGGTGCGCCGACCTTCGGCACGCCGGAGCCGTCGCTCGTTTCCTACGGCGCGGCGCAGCTTGCCCGCCGTCTCGGTCTGCCGTTCCGTACCGGCGGTTCGCTCTGCGGCTCCAAGGTTCCGGATGCCCAGGCCGCGCACGAGTCTGCGAGCACGCTCAACATGACGCTGCTTGCGGGCACCAACTTCGTGCTGCATGCGGCCGGCTGGCTCGAAGGCGGCCTCGTTTCGTCCTACGAGAAGTTCATGATCGACCAGGACCAACTCGGCATGATGCAGAAGATGGCCGAGGGCGTGGACCTCTCCGAGAACGCGCAGGCGCTCGACGCGATCCGCGAAGTCGGCCCGGGCAGCCACTATCTCGGCTGCGCGCACACGCAGGCCAACTTCCAGACTGCCTTCTACCGCTCGCCGCTCGCCGACAACAATTCCTTCGAGCAGTGGGAAATCGAGGGCGAGAAGCGGATCGAACAGCGCGCCAATGCGCTGGCGCGCAGCTGGCTGGAGCATTACGAGGCGCCGTACCTCGATCCCGCGATCGACGACGCTCTGAAGGACTATATCGCCAAGCGCAAGGACTCCATGCCGGACGCCTTTACCTGAAAGGCTCCCGAGCGAGCCAGGGAGCAAGGCGGTAGGGCGCAGGTGGCCGACATGATCCAGAAGGACGTCTGGCGCCCGCATTACGAACTACACGGGCCGAAACCGAAATGACGGTTCCATCGGCGGACGAATTGCTTGAAACGATCCGTGCGGCGCTCGCGCCGCACGGTCTTTTTTTGCGTGGCACGGTGAACTTCGCTGGTGGCGACTCCGGCCCGATGCTTGCGGATGGCAGGCCTGCCGCGAGCGTTGTGCTCGTCGGCAATATCGGCGGCTCGCTCTGGAAGCCGTTCAGCCGCTGGCGCGAGGGCGAGCCGGATCGCGGCGGCACCGATCCGCTCGACGACTGGTCGAAACAGGTGATCCGACCTGTCGCGGAGGCGGCCGGCGCCATCTCCTATTTCCCGTCCGATCCGCCCTGGCAGCCTTTCCAGCAGTGGGCGATGCAGGCGGAGGGGATAAGGCCTTCGCCGCTCGGGATCCTTATTCACCCGCGGTACGGCCTCTGGCACGGTTATCGCGGGGCGCTCGGCTTCAACCGACTGCTGCCGGCAACGGACGAAGTGACGGCCGGTCATCCTTGCGACTCATGCGCGGAGAAGCCATGCCTTTCCGCCTGTCCGGCCGATGCTTTGGTCACCCACACATTCGATGTCGGCCGCTGCCGCACGCATTTGAGGTCCGAGGCGGGGGCGGGCGGCTGTCTCCCCCACGGCTGTCTTTCGCGCGATGCCTGTCCGGTGGGGCGGGATTATCGTTATCCGGCTCAGCAACTGCGTTTCCATATGGCGGCGCTGAGCTTATAGCCGACCCGGATTGCCCCTCACCCTAACCCTCTCCCCGCGTGCGGGGAGAAGGTGCCGGCAGGTGGATGAGAGGCTTTCCGCGATGGCGAACGCAAGCATCAATTTTCGCCGCAATCCATGCGATGCTACGTCACGATCCGCTTCGAGTCGCGAACCATGCCACTGTTTCCGAAAGCCTTCCTCGTCGGCGCCGCCATCCTGACGGCCGGCTTTGCCAAGCCCTCGCCAGCCGACGCCGCAGGCGCCGCCTGCCGGTACGTTAGCCACCTCGGCGAGGATTATGTCGTCTGCTCCTTCGATCCGACGGCGAGCGACATTCGCCTCTACAACAAGGACCAGGCGGGCGCGCCGTTCAAATCCTTCAAGGCGCTGTCGCTCGAACTGCGCCATCGCGACGAATATCTCGTCTTCGCCATGAACGGCGGCATGTATCACGAGGATCTGTCGCCCGTCGGCCTGCATGTGGAGGAGGGCGTGGAGCAGGCGCCGCTCAACACCAATTCCGGATGGGGCAATTTCCACCTGTTGCCGAACGGCGTCTTCTATGTCGACGACGGCAAGGCGGGAGTCATGGCGGCGGATGCGTATCGTGCCGGTGGTATCAAGCCGCGCTTTGCGACGCAATCCGGCCCGATGCTCGTGATCGATGGCGCACTGCATCCGCGCTTCCTGCCGAACAGCGACAGCCTGAAAACCCGCAACGGCGTCGGCGTGAAGACTTCGGGCGAGGTGGTCTTCGCAGTGTCGAAGCGGCCGGTGCGCTTTCATGATTTCGCGACGTTATTTCGCGACGCGCTTGATTGCCCGAACGCGCTCTTTCTCGACGGCACGATTTCGAGCCTCTATGCGCCGGAGATCAATCGCCACGATCGTCTGTTTCCGCTCGGGCCTATTATCGCCGTGGTCGCTTCGTTCCCGCGATAATTTTTTTCGAAGGTCCCAAAGGAACGGGTGACGGTGGACGTCTAACGGGAAAACAGGTCGAAAGCGGGCACGGACTTGGACGCGGAACTCGTTGAAAGGGCGGTGAGGGGCGATAGGGAGGCGTTCAGCCTCCTGGTCGAGCGCCACTATGATTTCGTCAACGCTGTTGCCTGGCGCTGGTCCGGCAACTTGACCGATGCCGAGGATATCACGCAGGACGTCTGCATTCGCCTCGGTTCCGCGATCCGCGGCTTTCGTGGCACCAGCCGTTTCCGCACCTGGCTCTACACGCTGACGCTCAACGCCGCGCGCGACCATCGCCGCCGTCGAGTGCGCGACGAGCGCAAGATTGCGGCCTATGCGTCGGATCAAGTGGCGCAGGGCATACCGGATGGGCAGGACGAGGACCGCCAGGAAGCGCTCTGGACGGCAGTCCGGGCGCTGCCGGAGAAGCAATGCGATGCCGTCCTGCTCGTCTACGCCGAAGGCTTGAGCCATGCCGCCGCGGCAGACGTGCTCGGCTGCTCCGAGGCGACCATCTCCTGGCACGTCCATGAGGCGCGCAAGCGTCTGCGGACAATGCTCGGCAAGGAGGCTGTGTGATCATGACAGACGATTTCGAGAAGCTTGCAGGAAAGCTGCCGCCGACGCCTTCGAGCGAGGCGCGGGCGCGCGCGCTCGCCGCGGCTATGGAAGCCTATGATGCGGCGGCGGAAAATTCGGGTGCCGCCCAAGGATCCGCACCGTCACTTCGTCCAAGCTCCATCTTCAACCGGATATGGAGCCCCATCATGAACCGGAAATTGCTTGCTGGATCGGCGCTAGCAACGCTGATCGTCGTGCCCGCCGCCTTCCTGACGCTGGAAACGGTCCGCAACGATCGGCTGCCCGAGAAGCAAACCGAGATTGCTACAAAGACCGACCCGAAGCCGGCTGCGCCTGAAGCGCAGGGCGCCGCGTCGCTTGCCCGCTCGCAGGCTCAGGCCGCCGCGAAAATAGCGGAGGAAGTGGAAAGCGAAGCGCCGGCGGCCGCGGAAGCCGACGCAATGGCGAGCCGAATGGCCGCCGATACCGCCGCTCCCATGAGCACGCTCGGCGGAACGGTCGGCTTTGCGGCGCGCGGGCGCATGGAGATCATGCCAGCGCCGACGACACCGGGCGACATTCTTCCGCCGCCGATGGAGAACCGCGAGCGTTTCGGCAACGCCGATGCCAATCCGGTGAAGAGCGTGGCGAGCGAGCCGGTCTCGACCTTCTCCGCCGATGTCGATACGGCCTCCTATTCCTTCGTTCGCCGCTCGCTGATGGCGGGCGAGATGCCCAACCCCGATGCCGTGCGGGTCGAGGAGATGGTCAATTATTTCCCCTACGACTGGCCGCGACCGGCCTCGGCCGCGGAACCCTTCAAGGCGACGGTCACCGTCACGCCGACCCCGTGGAATGCGGGCACGCGTCTGATGCATGTGGCAATCAAGGGCTATGATGTCGTGCCAGCGGAGGCGCCGAAGGCCAACCTCGTCTTCCTGATCGACGTTTCCGGCTCCATGGACGAGCCGGACAAGCTGCCGCTGCTGAAGAACGCCTTCCGGCTGCTTGTCGACAAGCTGAAGCCGGAAGACACGGTGTCGATCGTCACCTATGCCGGCAACGCCGGCACAGTGCTCGAGCCGACGGCGGTCAAGGACAAGGCGAAGATCCTGGCGGCGATCGATACGCTGACACCGGGCGGCTCGACGGCCGGCGCTGCCGGCATCGATGCAGCCTATCAGCTGGCCGAAAAGGCTCGCGTCAAGGGCGGCGTCAACCGCATCCTGCTGGCAACCGACGGTGATTTCAATGTTGGCCCGTCGAGCGACGAGGAGCTGAAGCGGCTGGTCGAGGAAAAGCGCAAGAGCGGTGTCTTTCTCTCGGTTCTCGGCTTCGGCCGCGGTAACTACAACGACGCGCTGATGCAGGCGATCGCCCAGAACGGCAACGGCGTTGCAACCTATATCGACACCCTCGCCGAAGCCCAGAAAACCTTGGTCGAGGAGGCGGGTTCATCGCTCTTCCCGATCGCCAAGGACGTCAAGCTGCAAGTGGAGTTCAATCCGGCGGCGATCGCCGAATATCGTCTCATCGGCTACGAGACCCGGGCGCTGAAACGCGAGGATTTCAACAACGACCGGGTGGACGCCGGCGATATCGGCTCTGGCCACAGCGTCGCCGCGATCTACGAAGTGACGCCGAAGGGAAGCCCGGCTGTCCTCAACGACGACCTGCGCTATGCGACGGCGGAGAAGCCGGCAGCGAATGCGACTGCGCATTCTGGCGAACTCGCCTATCTCAAGATCCGCTATAAGAAGCCGGACAGCGACAAAAGCGAGTTGATCACCACGCCGGTCACGGAGGCGAATGCGGTGGCCTCGCTCGGCGAAGCCTCGGCAGACGTCCGATTCTCCACAGCCGTCGCTGCTTTCGGCCAGAAGCTTGCAGGAAATACGGCGCTTTCTGGCTATTCCTACACGGCGGTCGCCGATCTTGCGAAGGGAGCCAAGGGGGCCGATCCCTTCGGCTATCGCGGCGAGTTCGGCAATCTGGTGCGGCTGGCGAAGGGGCTTTCTGGCGCTAAGGAGTAGCCGCAGCACACGGACCAAACTCAGACACCCAATCAAGCAGCATATATCGAGAGCTTGATGAAACTGAAGCTTGACCGCCTGGCGATCATTGCAACTTATGGAGGCGTCAAGCTTCATCAGCAGTCATCGGCAAACACTGTGCTATCTTCGTTTATTTCCAGCTTACTACCGGCACTTCTCAGTTCGGCAGTGTATGGCGGCGCGGGCAGCGCGGCAGTCATGAACCACACTCCACCGAAGGCTATTGTGCAGGCCAGCCAGACACTCAAGCGCGAACGGGGATGGACGGAGCCCACCTCCTCTGAGGACGCTTGGAGAGAGGATGTTTCCTGTAAGGCGGTAAACCGAGCCTATCTCAAGACCAAGAATGGCCCGTTCTATTCAGCAGTGCTCTACAATGTGAAGGCCGATGGCACATTGAAGGCGCATCAAGAGATACGTGTCACGGAATCCCTCGTGTATGAGAGGTACTCATTTTCTGCAAAGTGGCAGCGATATATGAGAGCGGACGTGTCAACCGTAGAAGAGCAGGGTCCTGTGTGGAATTCCTGCAAGCTTCTACCGCAACAGGAAAATGCGACTCCGCAGATTATTCGCTACTCAGCTATCTGGCGGCATTTTCCGTATCGTGCGATTTCCGAGATATGGATCTCTTCGGAAGATGGAAGATTACTGAGCGTCAAACGTCATTTTCCAGATGACAGGTGGATGCTGCCGTTTCCGATCTCTCTAGTAATATTTAGTTACCATCCGGCCAGATCTGCGCCTCCATGAGCACGCAGCCGAGGTCGGTACCAGCCCGTTCGGGGCGTTACGGATCACCCTCTATCAAGCCTTTGGAAATGCCCGCTGCAGGCCGCTGGATTTCGCCAGCCCCGCGCGGAACGCCTGGTAGGCGGGGTGTTGGCTGGAGCGAGCAGCTTCCATGAGGCGCATCTGCAGCCGGGCGGGCGCCTCGTTGCCGAGCCATTGGCCGAGCTTCTCCAGCTTCAGCGAATTCAGAAAACGTGCCTCGGCGGCGAGGTCGAGATGACGATGCAGGCCTTCCATGAGGTTTTCGTCCTGCTCCGGATTCTCCATCAGCAGCTTGACGAAAGCCTGATCTGCTTCGCCGAAGCTCGAAAGCTTGGCGGCGGTCGTGTCCCTGTCCGGAAAGGCGGCTGGCCCGACACTCATGAATCGTCTCCCGTCGAATCGAAACGTCTCCGGGGATAGGACAGCAACCCGGCGCCTGCAAGCGTTGCCGGCAACGATCGCCGCGGCGGTGACCGACGTGGCCTTGGGTGCGCCGCCGACTGCGTCGGCCTCGGTCGCAAAAATATCGCGACCGGCGCACGACGCCCGGCGCGACAGACTGCAACGTCTGACTCTTGCCGGAGAGCAAAAGAAAAACGCTCCGGGCCTTTCGCTCCGGAGCGTTTGTCGTTTCGTTCTGCGCCGTTAGTCTCAGGCGCGGCGGCGGCCGCCGCGTTCGCGGGTCGGTGCAGAGGCGCCTTCGTCGGCGGTCTTGTTGCGCAAGGGGCCGATCTTTTCGACGATGACGTCGAGCGTTGGGCGTTCGCCCTTGGCGTGATTATCGAGCGCGAGGCGCATGGCGGCGAGATGGTTGCAGGAGGTGCCGCAGCAGCCGCCGATGATTTTCGCGCCGGCATCGACCGCGAGCCGCACATATTCCGCCATCAGCGGCGGGGTGCCGGAATAATGGATCTCGGAGCCGCGGAATTCCGGAATGCCGCAATTGCCCTTGACGACGACGGTCGCCTCCGGCTCCGCCGCGGTCATGTCGAGCAGCGAAGACAGGATGTCGGAGGCGCCGACACCGCAATTGGCGCCGACCGCGACCGGGCCCTCACCGATATCGCCGGCGACGCTGTGAATGTCTTTCGGGTGGAGACCCATCATCGTCTTGCCGGCGGTATCGAAAGAGCCAGTATAGACGTAAGGGAGGCCGACCTTGGTGGCGGCCTCGGCCGCCGCGCGGATTTCGTCCGGCGAGGACATGGTCTCGATCCAGGCGACTTCCGCGCCGCCCGCCTTCAGGCCTTCGATCTGCTCGGCAAAGGCCGCAACAGCATCCTCATAGGAAAGCGCACCGAGCGGGATCAGAAGCTCGCCGGTCGGGCCGACGGAGCCGGCGGTGATGACCTTGCGCGGCGCCTTGTCGGCAACGGCGCGGGCGATTTCGGCGGCGCGCTTGTTCAGCGCATGGACGCGACCCTCGGCCTGGTGCAGCTTCAGGCGATGGCGCGTGCCGCCAAAGGAATTGGTGAGAATGATGTCGGCGCCGGCATCGACGAAATCCTGATGCAGCTTGGTGATGTTCTCCGGCTTTGCCTCGTTCCAGAGCTCCGGCGCTTCGCCGGCTTCGAGCCCCATGGCAAAGAGCGACGTCCCGGTCGCGCCGTCGGCAAGCAAAACGCCCTTCTGGGCAAGGAGATCGGAAAGGGCATTGGCGGAAGCGGACATCGGTTTTTCCCGGCTGAACGAAATTGCAATAAGATATAAAGATATCTTTATGTGATTGCAACCAACTTTGCCGTCACGCGGCGGAAAAGTCGGAAAGCCGATCAACAACACCGCGCGTTATCGGGCGCGCAGGGGACGCTGCAGCACTTTCAATAGACCTGTCACGCTTGCGCCTGGGCGACTCTCAAGTCGTAGGCCAGAAGCGCGGCAAGATCCGCCGCGGGCTTGTCCGCATGGGCACGCAAGCGCAGGGCGAATTCGGCTGCGGGCAGGGACGGCAGGTCGAGATGCGCCGGCGCTGGCTCTATTCCCGGCGCCAGGAACCTCGCGGTGCGCGTCGTGACGGCGATGCCGCTCATGACGGCGGCCCGCAGGCCTGACAGGCTCGGGCTCGTCGCGGCGATCCGGAAGGGGCGGCCTGCCGCTTCAAGCGCCGAGATCGCCGCCGCTCGAAAGCCGCAGGGCGGGTCGAGTACGGCGAGCGGCACCTCCGCATCAGCCGTCGCCAGACCGTTGTCGGCGCTAAGCCAGATCATCTCTTCTTTCAGCACCAGCAGTTCGTCGGTCGCAGGCGCCTGCCGCATGGCGAGCAGAATGTCGACCTGGCCCTGATCGAATGCCGTCGTCAGTTCCTTCGACCTGCCGATCCTGAGATCGAGACGAACCCGCGGATGAGTGCGAGCGAAGCGGCGCAGGAGCTCGGGCAGCGTCGTATCGGCGAAATCCTGCGTGCTGCCGAGCGAGATTCGTCCGTCGGCGCGTGCGCCCCGGAGGCTGAGCCAGGCATCGCGATGTGCGTCGAGGATGCGTCGGGCGTGATCCACGAGTTCCTCGCCGACCGGAGTCAGTGTGCGCCCGCGCCCAGCTGGCGCCAGAAGCGGTTCGCCGATCAGCGTTTCGAGGCGCTGCATCTGCGCCGTCACGGCGGAGGGCGACCGATTGACTGCCGCTGCAGCGTGGGCAAGCGAGCCGCCTTCAGCGAAGGCGAGAAATGTACGCAGAAGATCAGGATAGATGGCATGCATACTTCGACTATATCGAACTATTGATGCAAAACAATTTGATTTTATTGATGTGTTGGTGGTGCCAAGCTGAACCTGAAGAACAACCGCAGTCGAGAGGAACTTGCCATGCCCATCATCAATGTCACCGTCGCGGGGCGTCCGGACCCGGAACTATCCGAAAGAATCGCTGCAGAAGTCAGCGAACTGACGCAAGAGCACCTGCGCAAGGATCCGACCGTCACCGCGGTTGCGGTCGGCTATATCGACCCGCAGCACTGGTTTGCTGGTGGAAAGTCGATCGCGTCGCAGGAGACCAACAGCTTCTGGCTGGATATCAAGGTCGTGGACGGCACCAACACCAAGCAGGAAATGGCCGCTTACATCGAAGCGATCTACGGCGGCTTCGGGAAGCTCCTCGGAAAGGTCCACCCGGAGAGCTATGTGCTCGTTAACGAGGTCTCAGCAGCCGCTTATGGCTATGGCGGCAAGACGCAGGAGTTCCGCTTCATCAGCAGCAAGCTCAAGTCGGCTGCGTAGCGTCAAACCGAGTAGGAAAAGGGCGCTCTCCGAGCGCCCTGTCTATTTGTAGCGATTTGTGTGCGATGCGATCCGGCCTACGCCGCCTGGCGGTCGGCGTGGCTCGTCGGTGTCACCATGGCAGCGATGATCGTCTGCAGGTCGATCGCGCCGATCGGCCGGCCGTTCTCATCGACGACGTGGGCCGTGGCGACATGCGCGCCGGTCATCGTGCGGGCAGCCGCTTCGAGAACCGTTCCGGCCGGAAGCGACACGCCCTCCGGATTGCCGGAGAGCGGCCGCATGATCGTCTCGACATGGACGACGCGGCCACGGTTCACTTCCTTGACGAAGGCGGTGATGTAGTCGTCCGCCGGCGACAGCACGATCTGCTGGCCGGTGCCCTGCTGTACGACACGGCCGTCGCGCAGGATCGCGATCTTGTCGCCGAGCCTGAGCGCCTCGTCGAGATCGTGCGTGATGAAGACGACGGTCTTTTTCAATTCCTTCTGCAGGTCGAGCAGTACCGTCTGCATGTCCATGCGGATCAGCGGATCGAGTGCCGAATAGGCCTCGTCCATCAGCAGGATGTCGGCGTCGTTGGTGAGCGCCCGGGCGAGGCCCACGCGCTGCTGCATGCCGCCCGAAAGCTGGTTCGGATAGTGGTTTTCGAACCCCTTGAGGCCGACGCGCTCGATCCAGCCGCGCGCCCGCTTCTCGCTTTCGCGCCGTTCGATGCCCTGGATCTCCAGGCCGTATATCGTGTTCTCGAGGACGGTGCGGTGCGGCAGCAGCGCGAACTTCTGGAAGACCATCGCCGTCTTGTTGCGACGGAACTGGCGAAGGTCGTTTTCGTTCATCTTGCAGACGTCGGTGCCGTCATAGAGCACCTCGCCTGCGGTCGGGTCGATCAGCCGGTTGATGTGACGGATCAGCGTCGACTTGCCGGAACCGGACAGACCCATGACCACTGTGATGCAGCCGCCGGGCATCAGGATGTTGATGTCCTGCAGGCCGAGCACGTGACCGTGCTTCTCATTGAGTTCGGCCTTGCCCATGCCCTTCTTGACGACATCGACGAAGTCCTCGCCGCGGGGGCCAAAGATCTTGTAGAGGTTCTTTACCTCGATTGCGTGACTAGCCATGAATAACCTCCGAATGCTTTTGCAGCCGCCTTCCGAAGGCCTGGCTGGTACGATCGAAAATGATAGCGATGCCGACGAGGGCAAAGCCGTTGAGGAAACCGACGGTGAAGAACTGGTTGGCGATCGCCTGGAGCACGTTCTTGCCGAGCCCGCCGACGCCGATCATCGAGGCGACGACGACCATTGCCAGCGACATCATGATCGTCTGGTTGATGCCGGCCATGATGGTCGGCAGCGCCAGCGGCATCTGCACGTTCTTGAGCTTCTGCCAGGCGGAGGAGCCGAATGCATCGGCGGCCTCCAGCACTTCCTTGTCGACGAGCCGGATACCGAGATCGGTGAGTCGGATCATTGGCGGCACGGCGTAGATGACGACGGCGATCAGGCCCGGCACCTTGCCGATGCCGAAGATCATCACCACTGGAATGAGATAGACGAAGCTCGGCATCGTCTGCATGACGTCGAGTATTGGATTGACGAAGGCCTGCACACGGTCGGAGCGGGCCATCAGGATGCCGATCGGGATGCCGATCACGACCGAGATCAGCGTGCAGACGGTGACCATGGCGAGCGTGATCATCGTGTCGTTCCAGAGCCCGACGAGCCCGATCGCCAGCATCGACAGCGCCGTGCCGATGGTGATCTTTACGTGACGGCTGCCGAGATAGACAACGGCGATCATGATGATCAGCACCAGGACCCAGGGCGAACTGACGAACGCCCGTTCCAGGTAGTTCAGGAACCATTGCAATGGCTGGACCACTGCATCGATCGCATCACCGTAGCTGCGCACGAATCCCTTGAACCCGTCGTCGACGCTCTTGCGCGCCATGCGAATGGTGCCATCGTCGATGGCCGGGAACTTACAAAGCAGTTCCGGCAAGAAACTGCAGATAGCCATGTTTTCCCCCTTCCGTCCGGAAGTCTTATGTCGCCGGCTGCGTCTTGGCACGACCGCATGCGACCGTCCTGCACAGACTTGTTTGTGACCTCTTTGTGTCCCGGCGTAAGAAATGTGACAGTGGAACGACGATCCCGCTTTACTGTTTGCGACGTTAGAGTAAACACTTCGCCGCTATGAGCCCAGTCAGGCGGGCAAATGCTTGCCGAGCCGCGCGAGCGCGGCGGCCGAGAGCGCGGCAGCCGTCCACTCCAACACTTCTTCTCAGAGCGCTGCCTTGACTTTCTCGGCCACCTCGGGACTGACCCACTGGGTCCACATCTCGGGAAACTCTTGGAGGAAGTGCTTGGCTGCGTCCTCGTTGGTGCCCTGGTTCTGGTCCATCCAGGCCAGAACCTTGTTGACCGTGCCGTTATCCCACTTGCGCACCTTGACGTAATCCATGGCGACGCCGGCCTTCTCCGCGAAGGCCTTCGTCACGACCGTATAGACATCCGAGACCGGATAGGAATTGACCTTCGGGTTCGGGCAATCGGGAACGGCAGAGCAGGAGTCCCACTCCTTCTTGTCATGATCGACACCGAAGGAGAGGCGGGTCATTTCATACTTGCCGAGAATGGCGGTCGGGGCCCAGTAATAGCCGAGCCAGCCGGTCTTCTTCTCGAAGGCGTTGGCGATGGAGCCATCAAGGCCGGCGGCCGAGCCAGGGTCGACCAGTTCGAATCCGGCTTTTTCGGCTTCTAGCGCCTTGAACAGATTTGCGGTGGAAATCTGGCAGTTCCATCCGGAGGGGCAGTTGTGGATTGCGCCCTTGGACGGATCTTCCGGCGCAGGGAACAGGTCCGGGTGCTTCAGAGCGTCCTGCACCGTCTTGATATCCGGGTGCGCATCGGCGAGGAACTTGGGGATCCACCAGCCCTCGACACCGCCCTCGCTGAGCAGTGGCGCGGCCTGGATAAGCCTGCCTTCCTTGATCGCTGCGTCAAGCGGTGTACGCACGGAGTTGACCCAGAGTTCCGGGGCCATGTCGGGCTGCGCCTTCTCGTTCATCGAGGCAAAGGTCGGCATCGTGTCGCCCGTGACGAGCTCCACCGCGCAACCATATCCGTTTTCGAGAATGAATTTGTCTACATGGGCAGCAACGCCCGCCGAGGCCCAGTTCATTTCGGCAATGCTGACTTCGCCGCATTCCGCGGCTTGCGCCGAGCCCGCCACGGCGTAAAGGCCCACGGCGAGAAAGGTGGACGCGAGGAGCTTCTTCATGTTTGCAAGACCTCCCAGTCTTTGTGCAGCCAACAATCGCGGGTGCCGCAAGGTTTATCGCTATCGACACCCGATTATTCAGTGAGCAGCCTGAGGTTCGAGATCGGAAGGCCAAATCATGCCCCCGCTGCCGCAGTGTGGGAGTTCTTTCCAATCCTGGCCGCGGAACCCTGTCGCCGGCCGGATCTCCTCTTCACCGCTGTCGCAAGCGTAAGTATTCCCGAAGAGAAATCAACCTCTTCAATCGGATTGCCGAGTCGAACGGCACCCGGCGTCGTGCATGCTGGTTCTCGCCGTCTAGCCGCAAATTTGAGCATTTACGACAAAACTGCCGCAAAATGCGGCTGGGTGAGCCGCGGCATCTCAGAGCCTGTTTCAATCGGGACGTTTCCTGTCGCGATTGCGTCCGGGTATCCGCCCGGGGAATCCGCAAAAAAAATCTAAAAAAACTGCCGATTCACCATTGCTTAAGCCATCAATAACCATCCGGTAACGATGTCAGGCTAATTGTTTGCCTGCGGCGGGCGACTGCCGCAGGTCCGGATCAGGTGTTGCGTACCGGACCTGGAACATCCCGCGCCCTGTGCGTTGCCAGGACGGGAGACGCTCTTCAATTCGGAGAGTGCAGCGATTTCCGGTGTGTTCTGCCGGAGAGACCATGCGTTATTTTGGCGGCCGCATCCCCCCGCAGGAGGTCGGGTGCGGCTTTCGCATCACAGCGGTGCTGTCGCAACCATTTCGGCGGAAAATCGACCAACAAAAAAGCCGCCCCGAAAAGAGCGGCTTGAAGCGGAAAACCGCCTGATTATCCAATGTTGGACGTGCGGATGAAACCGAGCGGGCCGCGCGGCGAATCCATCACGACATTGCGCACGCGGGACTGGCTCGACGGCGCCTTGGAGTTCCAGGCGATCTGAACGAAATTGGGTTTGCTGAAGACGAACAGCATGGCTTTTCTACCTTGGGAGTCCGGGTCTCGCCCGGGGTTGTTTCGATGCCGTCGATATAGGCGCGAGCGGGTGGAATTTAAATGCCAATGTCGCCATCGCACGTCGCAATTTTGCTAGTCCTGTCGCGATTTCGAACAACCTTCGTGAGCGCCCGAAACGGGCCGTGATCGCGAATGGCGAGATGAGGTTGAATCCCGTCGAAATCGGGCCTTTGCCGGCGGTGGTTTCGATGTTACGGGAGGTCGCATGACACAGAAGATCATGCTGCAGGGGACCGGCTCGGATGTCGGAAAATCGGTATTGGTGGCTGGGCTCTGCCGGCTCGCTTCCAATCGCGGATTGAAGGTCAGGCCGTTCAAGCCGCAAAACATGTCGAACAACGCCGCCGTTTCCGATGACGGCGGCGAGATCGGCCGGGCGCAGTGGCTGCAGTCGCTAGCCGCGCGTGTGCCGTCCTCCGTCCATATGAACCCGGTGCTTCTGAAGCCGCAATCGGACATCGGCAGCCAGATCATCCTGCAGGGCAAGGTGGCGGGCCAGGCGAAGGGCAGGGAGTACCAGGCGCTGAAGCCGAAGCTCATGGGCGCGGTTATGGAGAGCTTCGAACTGGTCTGCGCCGGCGCCGATCTCGTCATCGTCGAAGGCGCGGGGTCGCCCGCCGAAATCAATTTGAGAGCCGGCGACATCGCCAACATGGGTTTTGCCACGCGCGCAGGCGTGCCGGTGGTGCTTGTCGGCGATATCGATCGGGGCGGCGTCATCGCCTCGCTGGTCGGCACGCATGCGATCCTGGTGGAAGAGGACCGGCGCATGGTGAGCGGCTATCTCATCAACAAGTTCCGGGGCGACGTGACGCTGTTCGATGACGGCATTGCGGCGGTTCACCGGTTCACCGGCTGGCCCTGTTTCGGTGTCGTGCCGTGGCTGAAGAGTGCCGCGCGGCTGCCTGCCGAGGATTCGGTCGTGCTGGAAAAGCTTGCGCGCGGCGGCGGCAAGGCGCTGAAGGTTGCCGTGCCCGTCCTGTCGCGGATCGCCAATTTCGACGATCTCGATCCGCTGATGGCCGAGCCGGAGGTTGATCTCGTCTTCGTCCGGCCCGGCACGCCGCTTCCCGACGATGCCGGGCTCGTTGTCATTCCGGGCTCGAAGTCGACGATCTCCGACCTCAAGGATTTTCGCGCCGAGGGCTGGGACCGGGACCTCGAGCGCCACCTGCGGCGCGGCGGCCGGGTGATCGGAATTTGCGGCGGCTACCAGATGCTCGGTGCGCGCGTCGCCGATCAGCTAGGCATCGAAGGCAGCGAACGCGAGATCGCCGGCCTCGGCCTGCTTGCGGTCGAAACGGAGATGGCGCCGGAAAAGACCGTGCGCAACAGCCGCGCCTGGTCGCTGGAACATGACGTCCCCCTCGACGGCTATGAGATCCACCTCGGCAAGACAACGGGCACCGATTGCGACCGCGCGCCGGTCTCGATCGACGGTCGCCGTGATGGGGCGATGTCCGCCGACGGCAACGTTATGGGCACCTATCTGCACGGGCTCTTCGGCAGCGACGCCTACCGGGCCGCACTGCTCAAGAGCTTTGGTATCGAAGGTGGCGGCGGCAATTATCGCCGGTCGGTCGATGCCGCGCTCGACGATGTCGCAGGCGAACTCGAGGCGGTGCTCGACCCTACCTGGCTGGACCGGCTGCTCGGCAGCAAGACGGCGTGAAGCCGCGGCGGAGCCGCCGCTGGCCGCCAATTTGTTGCTTCTCCGGCTTCGGTATTTAAGCTACGGTTGAAATATCCTGGCTATACGCCGCAGGAGCGGCTTTCCCCGTGGAACGGAAGCTCGCAGTGATCCTTGCCGCTGACGTTGCTGGCTACAGCCGGCTTGTCGCTGCCGACGAGGAGGGGGCGCTTGCCACACTCGGGACCTACAGTGCCGCGATCCGAGATCTCGTCGCCGAGCATGGCGGGCGCATATTTGGTTCGGCCGGGGACAGCGTCGTGGCGGAGTTCCACAGTGCCGTGCAGGCCGTGCGCGCCGCGGTCGCCATCCAGCGTGTGCTCTATCGCCGCAATGCCGACCTTGCCCCAGACCACCGGATGGAGTTCCGCATCGGGCTCAACCTGGGTGACGTCGTCGTCGAAGGCGACAATCTTCTTGGCGACGGCGTCAACGTGGCCGCCCGGCTGCAGGAAGTCGCGCTGCCCGGAGGAATTTGTATTTCGGGGGCGCTTCACGACCAGATCGAGGGCAAGCTCGATTTCCCGCTGGTTCACCTTGGCGACCGCAACCTCAAGAACATTCGGCGTCCCGTGCCGGTGCACAGGGTCGACTGGCGTCGCGAGGACCCGGTCGAGGCCGGCGTGCTGGGCGGGTCGCTCGTCCTTCCGGACAAACCCTCGATCGTCGTCCTTCCCTTCGTCAACATGTCGGGTGATCCGGAGCAGGAATATTTCGCCGACGGGCTGACTGAGGATATCATCACCGCGCTTTCGCTCTACCGCTGGTTTTTCGTCATCGCCCGCAACTCGTCCTTCGCCTACAAGGGGCGCGCCGTCGACGTGAAGCAGGTCGGCCGCGATCTCGGCGTGCGCTACATCGTCGAGGGGAGCGTGCGCCGGGCCGGGACGCGTCTGCGCGTAACCGGCCAGCTCATCGAAGCCGAGACCGGCGTTCATCTATGGGCCCAGCGCTACGACCGCGAACTTGCGGATATCTTCGCCATCCAGGACGAACTCACGCAGAATGTCGTCGGCGCGATCGAACCGGAAATCCTCATCGGTGAGAGCCGGCGTGCTCTTCTGAACCCGACACACAATCTCGACGCCTATGAATGCCACATGCGCGGCACCTGGCTGCACAATGCGCAGGACACTGCCGAGCATTTCAAGGAAGCGATAATGTGGCATCGGCGGGCGATCGCTCTCGATCCCGATTTCGGCCGCGCGCATATGATGCTTGCCCGCACGCTTTACGCGCGTTGCTTCCACGGCTTCAGTGACGACGTCGATCGCGACAGTGCCGAACTCTATGCGGCGGCGGAGCGTGCCGTCGCTCTGGAAGAGCGCGACCCCTATTCGCACTACACAATGTGCCTTGCGCATTTCGTGGCCCACCGTGCGCCCGCGGCCGTGGAAGAGGCACAGCGGGCGATCGACCTCAACCCGAATCTGGCGCTCGCACATATGGGACTCGGCTGGGCCCGAATTTTTGCCGGACATTTCGCCGAGGCGCTCGATCCGCTCCACATGGCTCTGAGGCTCAGTCCCCACGATCCGCTGAGCTATCTGTTCCTCAACCACATCGCGCTTGCCCACTATCATCTCGGCAATTACGAGGAGGCGCTGCACTATTCGGAACGCGGCATTTCGCTCCGCCGGGCCTACTTCAACCGCGTCGTGTTGCTCGCGAGCCTCGGACAGCTTGGCCACGACGAGGAGGCGCGCGAGCTCATTCCGGAAATCATGGCCAATGTGCCGGCGGACATCGCCCACTACTGGAAGATCCTCACGCCCTACGTGGATCCCAACCACTACGCGCATCTCATCGAAGGGCTGCGCAAGGCGGGATTCCCGCTCGTTGCCTAGGCGATTCCCGGAAAAGTGTGCGACGCGTTTCCGCCCGAGTCGCTTCACTGGTTCGAACGTCGTGGTGGCACCGCCGAAACGCACCGCACGCGATGCTTCCGTTTGTCCGTTATGGTTGCTGGCGTGTTTCGGGGTCGATGTGTCGCAGGCCGTCGATTGACTTTGCCGGGGCCGCTTCATAATTAACGTCAATGGATGGTTCCCCCGCGCCGGAGCGGAGCGGGGGAGTAAATGGGAATGTGACGGGGCGGACCCACACCGGGCGCCCTTATCACAGCCGACCCCGCGACTGTAGAACGGTCAGGGTTCGCCATCGGGCATGTCGCCGCTTTCTGATGGACCGCATGGGGCGGTTCCGCAGAATCACGTGGCAGGCCGGAAAAGCCACTGGCATGGCATCGTGATCAGCCGGGCTGGACGCCTCTTCTTCTACGAATCGTCCGCCTTTCATGATGCCGAATATGCCGGGAAGGCGAGGCGGACCCGTTCGGCTTCTGGCAGCTTGCGTTCAGCGATCGTTTGAACGCGCGCTGCTCGAAGTCGTGACGCCGTGAGCCAGGAGACCTGCCATCCGTCAGGGCATTCCGCCCGAAGGGGAGATCCATCCCCGATGCCAGCACGGAGGTTGTCGTGGCTTACGAATTCTCTTTTGAACGCGCGACAGGCGCGTTGCCCGTCCATTTCCGGTCGAAGCCGTCAGTGAACTGAGGCCGGCCGCATGTCCATTTCCAGTGCCGGGCCGATTCTCGTCCTTGGCGGCGCGCGTTCCGGCAAATCCTCTTTCGCGGAAAAGCTCATCGAAGCCTCCGGGCTGCCGATGCACTACGTCGCCACGGGGCGAGCCTGGGACGACGAAATGCGCGATCGCATCCGCCACCACCAGGATACGCGGCGCGGCAAGGGCTGGACGACGCATGAGGAGCCTCTCGATCTCGTCGCCCTGCTTCGCCGGATCGACGATCCGGCACGCGCGATCCTCGTCGATTGCCTGACGCTCTGGGTTACCAACCTGATGATGGAAGAGCGCGACTTGGCGGCCGAATTCGCCTCGCTCGCCGCCTTCCTGCCCGAGGCGCGGGCGCGCCTCATCTTCGTTTCCAATGAGGTCGGCCTTGGCATCGTTCCGGAAAACCGGATGGCGCGCGATTTTCGCGACCATGCCGGCCGCCTCCATAAGATCGTGGCGGAGAAATCCGCCGAAGTTTACTTTGTCGCGGCCGGATTGCCGCTGAAAATGAAGGGTTGATCCATGACACTCGCAAAGGCCCAGCAGGGCAAGATCCCGGCCACTGTCATCACCGGGTTCCTCGGCGCCGGCAAGACGACGATGATTCGCAATCTGTTGCAGAATGCCGACGGTAAGCGCATCGCGCTGATCATCAACGAGTTCGGCGATCTCGGTGTCGACGGCGATGTCCTGAAAGGCTGCGGCGCGGAGGCCTGCTCCGAGGACGACATCATCGAACTGACCAACGGCTGCATCTGCTGCACGGTCGCCGATGATTTCATCCCGACCATGACGAAGCTGCTCGAGCGCGAGAACCGGCCCGACCACATCGTCATCGAAACTTCGGGGCTCGCCCTGCCGCAGCCGCTGGTCGCCGCCTTCAACTGGCCGGACATCCGCAGCGAGGTGACGGTCGACGGCGTCGTGACAGTCGTCGACAGCGCAGCCGTTGCCGCCGGCCGCTTTGCGGACGACCACGACAAGGTCGATGCGCTCCGCATCAACGACGACAATCTCGACCATGAAAGCCCGCTCGAAGAGCTCTTCGAGGACCAGTTGACCGCCGCTGACCTCATCGTTCTCAACAAGACCGACCTGATCGACGCCTCAGGCCTGAAGTCGGTGCGCGACGAGGTGGCGTCCCGCATCAGCCGCAAGCCGACGATGATCGAGGCGAAGAACGGCGAGGTGGCTGCCGCCATCCTGCTCGGCCTCGGCGTCGGCACCGAGGCGGAGATCGCCAACCGCAAGTCCCATCACGAGATGGAGCACGAAGACGGTGAAGCGCACGACCACGACGAATTCGACAGTTTTGTCGTCGAACTCGGCGCGATCAGCGATCCCGCTGCCTTCATCGACCGGCTGAAGGGCGTGATCGCGAAGCACGACGTGCTGCGACTCAAGGGCTTCGCCGACGTCCCCGGAAAGCCGATGCGCCTGCTGATCCAGGCGGTCGGCAGCCGCATCGACCAATATTACGACCGGGCCTGGGCTGCCGGCGAAGCACGCGGCACGCGCCTTGTCGTCATCGGCCTCCACGACATGGACGAGGCCGCCGTACGCGCCGCGATCTCGGCTCTGGTGTGATCGGATAGAAAATGCATCTGCTTCTCGCCCAGAAAGGCACGATCGCCGACGGCAACGAGGCAATCGATCTCGGGCAAAGCCCGGCCGACATCCTGTTCCTGTCGGCCGCCGACACCGAGCTTGCCTCGATTGCCGCGGCCTATCGGCGGCGGACGGGGGCGAGAACGCTGCGCATCGCCAGCCTGATGAACCTGATGCATCCGATGTCGGTCGACACCTATGTCGAGCGCACGGCGCGGCATGCGAAGCTGATCGTCGTGCGCACGCTCGGCGGCGCCAGCTATTTCCGCTACGTGCTGGAGGCGCTGCATGCGGCGGCGGTGATGGGCAAGTTCCAGATCGCGGTGCTTCCGGGCGATGACAAGCCGGACCCGGGCCTCGATCCGTTTTCCACGGTATCAGCGGAAGACCGCGAGCGCCTCTGGGCCTATTTCACCGAGGGCGGCGCTGACAATGCCGGGCTCTTCCTCGACTATGCCGACGCGCTGATTGACGGAGGCGAGAAGCCACAGCCAGCGCGGCCGCTGTTGAAGGCGGGCATCTGGTGGCCGGGGGAGGGCGTGATCGGTGTTCACCGGTGGCGCGCAATTGCGGGTCTGCCGGGAACACCCCCCTCTGTCCTGCCGGACATCTCCCCCACAAGGGGGGAGAACAGGGCGGCGACCGCTAGCCTCTCGACGACTGTCGAAGCTGAGGAGGCTGTCGAAAGATCCGCCATCTCCGACGGAATTGCGGTAACGAGTGGCGGGACTGGCGAAACTGGTCGCCGATCTCGGGAAACGAGCGATGGAGTTGGGGAAACGAGCGGTAGCCACGGACCAATTTCCCCCCTTGTGGGGGAGATGTCCGGCAGGACAGAGGGGGGTATTCCCCATGCCGACGCGGCCCCCGAACCCACCGTCGCCATCTGCTTCTACCGCGCCCTCGTGCAAAGCGGCGAAACGAAACCCGTCGAAGCCTTGATCGAGGCGCTTGCGGCTGAAGGAATGCGGGCGCTTCCGGTTTTCGTTTCGAGCCTCAAGGATCAGGTCTCGATCGGCACGCTACAGGCAATCTTCGCCGAAGCCGCGCCGGACGTGGTGATGAACGCCACCGGCTTTGCTGTCTCCGCGCCTGGTGCGGACCGTCAGCCGACGGTGCTTGAATCGACCGGCGCGCCGGTGCTGCAGGTGATCTTTTCCGGCTCCTCGCGCGCCGCCTGGGAGGCTTCGCCGCAAGGGCTGATGGCGCGTGATCTCGGCATGAACGTCGCGCTGCCCGAGGTGGACGGCCGCATCCTCTCCCGCGCCGTCTCGTTCAAGGCGGCCTCCGTCTACGATCCGGCGGTTGAAGCCAACATCGTTGGGCACGAACCACTTGTCGATCGCGTCCGCTTTGCCGCGCGACTTGCCGCCAACTGGGCGCGACTGCGCCGGGCGGGGCCGGAGGCGCGCCGCGTTGCCTTCGTCATGGCCAATTATCCGAACCGCGACGGGCGCCTCGGCAACGGAGTCGGCCTCGACACGCCGGCGGGCACCATCGAGGTGCTGAAGGCGATGGCCGCGGAAGGCTATCCTGTCGGCGACCTTCCCGGCGATAGCGATGCGCTGATGCGTTTCCTCATGGCAGGTCCGACCAATGCGGCCAACCGCGACCGCGAAATCCGCGAGGTCATTTCGCTCGGTCAATACGAGGATTTCCTCGCCTCTCTTCCGAAGCAGATTCAGGACGAGGTAACGGCACGCTGGGGTGAACCGGAAGCCGATCCCTTCTTCTTGGACGGCGCCTTCGCGCTGCCGCTCGCCCGCTTCGGTGACGTCCTTGTCGGCATCCAGCCGGCGCGCGGCTACAACATTGATCCGAAGGAAACCTATCACGCACCGGACCTCGTTCCGCCGCACGGCTATCTCGCCTTCTATGCCTTCTTGCGCCTGGTGTTCAAAGCCGACGCAATCATCCACATGGGTAAGCACGGCAACCTCGAATGGCTGCCCGGCAAGGCACTGGCGCTTTCGGAGAATTGTTATCCCGAGGCGGTCTTCGGCCCGACACCGCATCTTTACCCCTTCATCGTCAACGATCCGGGCGAGGGCACGCAGGCCAAGCGCCGCACCAGCGCCGTCATCATCGACCATCTGACGCCGCCTTTGACGCGGGCGGAGTCCTATGGTCCGCTCAAGGACCTGGAGGCGCTGGTCGACGAATATTATGAGGCGGCCGGCGGCGACCCGCGACGGCTCAGGCTCTTGAGCCGACAAATCCTCGACCTCGTCCGCGACATTGGCCTCGATCACGATGCTGGGATCGAAAAGGCCGACAGCGACGACAAGGCGCTGGAAAAGCTCGACGCCTATCTCTGCGACTTGAAGGAGATGCAGATCCGCGACGGGCTGCATATCTTCGGCGTCGCGCCGGAAGGGCGTCTGCTGACCGACCTCACCGTGGCGCTCGCCCGCGTCCCGCGCGGCTTGGGCGAGGGCGGTGACCAGAGCTTGCAGCGGGCCATTGCGGCGGATCTGGGGCTGGGTGGTGCGCCTCCGCAGTCCCAGCCTTTCGATCCCCTCGACTGCGCCATGTCCGCCCCGTGGACCGGCCCGAAGCCCGCGCCTCTCGCTTCTCTCTCGGACGCACCGTGGCGCACAGCCGGCGATACCGTCGAGCGTATCGAACTCCTCGCGGCGAAGCTGGTCTCCGGCGAGATCGCCTGTCCGGCCCGCTGGCCGGCCACCGGCGCTGTCCTTGACGAGATCGATACACGACTGAAGCCCTCGATCGAAGGTTCGGGCGACGCGGAAATCAAAGGCCTGCTTACCGGGCTCGACGGCCGCTTCGTGGCACCCGGACCGTCCGGCGCGCCGACGCGTGGGCGGCCCGACGTGCTCCCGACCGGCCGCAATTTCTACTCCGTCGACAGCCGCGCCGTACCGACGCCGGCGGCCTATGAGCTCGGCAAGAAATCGGCCGAACTGCTCATCCGTCGCTTTCTACAGGACCATGGCGAGTGGCCGTCCTCCTTCGGGCTCACCGCCTGGGGAACCTCCAACATGCGCACCGGCGGCGACGATATCGCCCAGGCGCTGGCGTTGATCGGGGCCAAGCCGGCCTGGGACATGGCCTCGCGCCGTGTGACCGGCTACGAGATCGTGCCGCTGGCGGTGCTCGGTCGTCCACGCGTCGATGTCACGCTCCGGATTTCCGGCTTCTTCCGCGACGCCTTTCCGGAGCAGATTGCTCTCTTCGACAAGGCGATCCGCGCTGTCGGCGCGCTCGAAGAGGATGACGCCGACAACATGATCGCCGCGCGCATGCGCGCCGAGACGCGGCGGCTCGAGGAAAAGGGCGTCGATCGGAAGGAAGCAGCGCGGCGCGCCTCCTATCGCGTTTTCGGCGCCAAGCCCGGAGCCTATGGCGCTGGCCTGCAGGCACTGATCGACGAGAAGGGCTGGGAAAAGCGCGGCGATCTCGCCGATGCCTATCTCACCTGGGGCGGCTATGCCTATGGCGCCGGCGAGGACGGCAAGGCCGAGCGCGGACCTTTCGAGGAACGGCTGCGGTCCATCGAGGCCGTTGTGCAGAATCAGGACAATCGCGAACACGACCTGCTCGACAGCGACGATTACTATCAGTTCGAGGGCGGCATGAGTGCTGCGGCGGAGCATTTGAGTGGCGCACGCCCCGCTATCTATCACAACGATCATTCGCGTCCGGAAAAGCCGGTGATCCGCTCGCTGGAAGAGGAGATTGGCCGAGTCGTGCGCGCCCGCGTCGTCAACCCGAAATGGATCGATGGCGTCATGCGTCACGGCTACAAGGGCGCCTTCGAGATCGCCGCGACGGTCGACTACATGTTTGCCTTCGCCGCAACCACCGGCGCCGTGCGCGACCATCATTTCGAGGCCGCCTACCGCGCATTCATCGCCGACGAGAAGGTTCTTGACTTCCTGCGCGACAAGAACCCGGCCGCGCTTGCCGAAATGTCGGATCGTTTCCTGGAGGCGATCGATCGCGGCCTCTGGGACCCGCGCTCTAACTCGGCGCGTTTTGAACTGAACAGCCTGTGCGGTGACGCGGCCGCCCCTCGGCTGCGTACCGGAAACGAATAGGGAGAGATCACCATGAGCGACGAAACGGTAAACAGCGGCGAAGCCGGGCCCGAAAAGGACGAGGCCCGCCACGCCATGAAGATGGCGAAGAAGAAGACCGCCCGCGAAAAGATCATGGCGACGAAGACCGACGAAAAAGGCCTGATCATCGTCCACACGGGCAAGGGCAAGGGCAAGTCGACAGCCGGATTCGGCATGATCTTCCGCCACATCGCCCACGGCATGCCCTGCGCCGTCGTGCAGTTCATCAAGGGCGCCATGCAGACCGGCGAGCGCGACCTGATCGAGAAGCATTTCGGCAACCTCTGCCAGTTCTACACACTCGGTGAAGGTTTCACCTGGGAAACGCAGGATCGCGCGCGCGACGTAGCTATGGCTGAGAAAGCTTGGGAAAAGGCCAAGGAATTGATCCGCGACGAGCGTAACTCCATGGTGCTGCTCGACGAGATCAACATCGCATTGCGCTACGACTACATCGATATCGCCGAAGTCGTGCGCTTCCTGAAAGAGGAAAAGCCGCACATGACGCACGTTGTGCTGACCGGTCGCAACGCCAAGGAAGATCTGATCGAGATCGCGGATCTGGTGACCGAGATGGAACTGGTCAAACATCCCTTCCGGTCAGGCATCAAGGCACAGAAGGGCGTCGAATTCTGACGGTTCAAAGCCCGCGGTTATCGGCTCTGATTTCGGCTGCGTTCGCGGCGCGCTGATGAACTGGCTCGGCTGAACTGGCTCGGCGTCGCCCTGATCGCCGCGGGCGCGTTGCTGCTAGCGGTGTTTCATCGCGGCCGCGGAACCATCACATCCCCAGCCAGACCCTCACGGGATGCGCCGGGTCGCCCAACAGCCGGATCGCCAACGCGATCGAGACCACCACGAGCAGCGGCTTGATGATCTTCGCGCCCTTCGCCATCGCGAAGCGCGAGCCGGCCTGCGCGCCGAGGAACTGACCGGCGCCCATCGCCAGGCCGACCTTCCAGAGCACCACGCCATAGGCAAGGAAAACGAGGAAGGCGCCGAGATTTGAGCCGAAATTCAGGAACTTCGTGTGAGCGGTCGCCTTGATGATGCCGAAGCCGCCGAGCGTGACGAAGCCGAGCATGAAGAAGGATCCGGTCCCCGGACCGAAGACCCCGTCATAAAAGCCGATGAGCGGCACGAAGCTGAGGGTGAAGGCGAGCTTCGAGATACGGTGATGCCTTTCGACGTCGCCGATGTTGGGCTTGCAACCGAAATAGACAGCGATCGCGATGAGCAGGAAGGGCAGAACGGTCTTCAGCGCGTCGGCGGGAACGACGGTCGCGAGCAGGGCGCCCAAGATGGCACCAAGTGCCGCCATCACCGCCATCGGCAATTGCTCCTTCAGGCTCACATGGCCGTGCCGCGCATAGGCGAGGCTTGCGGAACCGGAGCCGAAAAGCGATTGCAGCTTGTTGGTACCGAGCGTTTCGAGCGGTGGAATGCCGGCGATCAGCATGGCGGGAATGGTGATCATTCCTCCGCCGCCGGCGATCGAATCGATGAATCCTGCAACGAAGGCGGCGGCGAAGAGGAAGAGCAGGATGTGAAGGGCGAGGTCGTGCACGGGGGCTCAGGAACCGGAGTGGCAGCGGAATGGTTTCTGCCTTGTGTCAGAGCTTGGCGGGAAATGCAAAGGGACAATTTCCGCGAATACGACTCTCACGCGCCGGGAAATCCCCCTCATCCGGCCTGTCGGCTGCCTTCCGAGATAGGAGAGGGCCGGGGTGAGGGGCAAACACGACCTGCACCGTTTACGACACATCGATGGCGCAATCCGGTTTGACCGCTCGGAGGGGCTCCGGTAAAAATGACAATCATGCGACGGCGTCTGCTTCGAGCGGACTGTAAGAGCGTCCGGTGCGGCCGACCCATACAGGGGGCCCGATCCGGTGCTGTCCAGACCGGTACGGCTACTGCCCAGGCCGGCGCTTCGTATGGAACGCCGACCGCTGCCCGTACCCGGAGTCTCCGGAAGCTGTGCAGCAAATCACGGAGCAGCTTTTGCGCATCGAGACGGATGCGCGGGGCTGCAGGGGGAGCCGCGCAGCAGATGCCTTCGGTCAATGGACCAACTGTCACCAAGCTTGTACTCGGCCTCGGCTGCGAGCGGAACACCGCGCCCGAGGAAGTGATTGCGCTTGCAGAGCGCGCGCTTGCCGAGGCTGGCGTGGACCGTGGTGCCGTCGATCTGATAGCCTCGCTGGATGCTCGTGCCGAGGAGCCGGCGGTCCATGCCGCCGCCCGTCATTTTTCCGTGCCCATGCGCTTCTTTGACGCCCCCACGCTGGAGGCGGAAACCGCGCGACTGCAGAACCCCTCGCACATTGTCTTTGCCCATACCGGCTGCCACGGCGTGGCGGAAGGCGCTGCGCTCGCCGGCGCAGGCCCGGATGCGGTGCTGATCGTGCCCAAAATCCGCTCGGCTCGGGCGACAGCGGCAATCGCCGGTCCCGCGCGCGTAACCGGAGAGGCTGCAATCCAAACGAAGCTTGCGGGGGCCGCCTGATGGCTTTATCCCCTTGTCTGCATGTTTCGTTTAAAGAGCAGATTCAATGCTCTGTCTCCAATTTCTATGAAAGCAAATCACCTGCGTCGCAGGTCGAATCAGGTCTGCTGTCCCGCAAGACCTCAAGGATTATGCCATGACGGATGCAATTTTCGCCGGTCTACCCGAACTCGAACCCGGTTCCGTCTGGCTGGTCGGCGCGGGGCCGGGCGATCCCGGGCTTTTGACACTGCATGCCGCCAACGCGCTGCGGCAGGCCGACGTGATCGTCCATGATGCGCTGGTGAACGGCGATTGCCTGAAGCTCGCAAAGCCGGGCGCTGCCCTCGAATATGCCGGAAAGCGCGGCGGCAAACCTTCGCCGAAGCAGCGCGACATATCTCTGCGCCTCGTCGAACTGGCGCGTGCCGGAAACCGCGTGCTCCGCCTCAAGGGCGGCGATCCCTTCGTCTTCGGCCGGGGCGGCGAGGAAGCCCTGACGCTCGTCGAGCATCACGTTCCGTTTCGCATCGTTCCCGGCATCACTGCCGGCATCGGTGGGCTTGCCTATGCCGGCATTCCGGTGACGCACCGCGAGGTCAATCATGCCGTCACATTCCTGACCGGGCATGATTCCTCGGGCGTCGTGCCGGACCGGATCAACTGGGAAGGCATAGCCAAGGGCTCGCCGGTGATCGTCATGTACATGGCGATGAAGCATATCGGCCAGATTACCGCCAATCTCATCGCCGGCGGCCGCTCGCCGGAAGAGCCGATGGCCTTTGTCTGCAATGCCGCGACTTCTCAGCAGGTGGTGCTGGAGACGACCCTTTCGCGCGCCGAAGCCGATGTCGCGGCCTCCGGCCTCGAGCCGCCGGCAATCGTCGTCGTCGGCGAGGTGGTCCGCCTGCGCGCGGCTCTCGACTGGCTCGGGGCGCGTGATGGCCGCGTGCTGGCGGCGGATCCCTTTGCGAACCGTGTTCTCCGGGATCGCGCATGAGCGGTCTTCTGATTGCTGCCCCGAGTTCCGGCTCGGGCAAGACGACGGTGACCCTCGGGCTAATGCGGGCCGTGAGGCGGCGCGGGATCCCCATCGCGCCGGGCAAAGCCGGACCCGACTACATCGACCCGGCCTTCCACACCGCGGCAAGCGGTGAACCCTGTTTCAACTATGATCCCTGGGCGATGCGGCCCGAACTGCTCGTCGCCAATGCCGGATGGGCAGTGGCCGGCGGCCGCACGCTGGTCATCGAGGCCATGATGGGTCTCTATGACGGCGCCGCCGACGGCACGGGCGCGCCTGCGGATCTCGCCGCGACGCTCGGCCTCGCCGTGGTTCTCGTCGTCGATTGTGCTCGTCTGTCCCATTCGGTTGCGGCGCTGGTGCGCGGTTACGCTGACTACCGCGACGATATCCGCGTCGCCGGCGTCATCCTGAACAAGGTGGGCAGCGACCGCCATGAGATCATGCTGCGCGACGCCCTTGATCGTGCCGGTGTGCCGATTTTCGGCGTCCTTCGCCATGATGGCGCGCTGAAGCTGCCGGAGCGGCACCTGGGCCTTGTGCAGGCCGGAGAGCACGGGAGTCTGGAACCGTTCATCGAGCACGCCGCGGACCTCATCGAGGCGAGTTGCGATCTCGATGCCGTCCTGGCTGCCGCAACACCCCTGCGGCCACAGCCGACCAAATCCGAGATCAACTCGCTAAAGCCACTCGGCCAGCGAATCGCCATTGCCCGCGACGTCGCCTTCGCCTTCTGCTACGCGCACCTCGTTTCCGGTTGGCGCAGGCAGGGTGCCGAAACTTCTTTCTTCTCGCCGCTCGACGACGAAGCGCCCGAAAGCGGCGTGGACGCGATCTATCTCCCCGGCGGCTACCCCGAGCTGCACGCTGAAAAACTGGCCGGGGCGACGCAGTTCCGTAAGGGCTTACACGGTGCCGCGGAGGCGGGCGTGCGCATCTTTGGAGAGTGCGGTGGCTACATGACGCTCGGCGAAGGGCTTGTCGCCGCGGATGGCAGGCGTTACGAAATGCTTGGTCTTTTGCCTCTGGTGACCAGTTTTGCCGAGCGCAAGCGGCATCTCGGCTATCGGCGCGTCGCGCCGCTCGACAACGTATTTTTCGAAGGACCTATGACGGCGCACGAGTTCCACTACGCGACTATCGTATCCGAAGGGGCGGCCGAGCCGCTCTTCGCGGTCCATGACGCGACGGGCAACGATCTCGGTCAGGCCGGGCTCCGGCGCAGGAATGTCGCCGGCTCCTTCATGCATCTCATCGATCTCTCGGGCAAACAATGACCGCTCCCATCCTTCATGGCGGCGGGGTGACCGAGGCCGCCGCGCGTTTCGGTGGTACGCCGGCCGAATGGCTCGACCTATCGACGGGCATCAACCCGTGCCTGATTTCGTTGCCGGCGATCGATCCCAACGTCTGGCACCGTCTTCCGGACCGGCATGTAGAGGAGGCGGCGCGTCTCGCCGCGAGCCGCTACTATGGAACTGGTGACGCCATGCCGCTGCCGGTGCCCGGCACCCAGGCTGCGATCCAGTTGCTGCCGCGGTTCGTCGACGCCGGAAGACGTGCCGCCATCTTCGCGCCGACCTATGGTGAATACGCCCGCGTGCTTTCCGCTGCAGGCTTTGCGGTCGATTCCGTCCAGCGCGCCGGCGATCTTGCCGCCGCGCATGGTCTTGCCGTGGTCGTCAATCCCAACAACCCGACCGGGCGGCTCTTGTCCCCGGAGAAAATTCTTGCCATGGCGGGGGCGATGAAAGCGCATGGGGGCTTGCTCGTGGTGGACGAGGCCTTCGGTGACCTCGAGCCGGATGCGAGCGTCGCCCGCTATGCAGGGACCTCCGACAATCTCATCGTCTTCCGCTCCTTCGGCAAGTTCTTCGGCCTCGCGGGCCTAAGGCTCGGCTTCGCCATCGCTCCCGCTTCCGTGCTTGCGGCGTTCCGCGAGTGGCTCGGTCCCTGGGCCGTTTCCGGCCCGGCGCTCGCCATTTCGGCAAAACTCATGGAAGGCGACACCGAGGCGATCGCGAGGGGCATTCTCGCGCGCAAGGCCGGTCTCGATACGGTACTTAGTGCGGCCGGCCTGAAGATCGCGGGCGGCACGGGCCTTTTTACTCTGGTCGAAAGCGAGCGGGCATGCGAGCTTCATACCGTGCTTTGCGAAGCGCACATCCTGACGCGCAAGTTCGACTACAACCCGCACTGGCTCAGGATCGGACTCACCCCGGACGAAAACGGCGATCGGCGCCTTGCCGAGGCCTTGCAGCGGACAGGTGTGTAATTGACCTTTGAAATTTTCCTCATCCTCGTTGTGGCACTGGTCATCGACCGTCTGATCGGCGATCCCGACTGGCTCTGGGAGCGCGTGACGCATCCGGTCGTTTTTTTCGGTAAAGGGATCGGAGTTTTCGATCAGGTGCTCAACCGCGGCAGCGCGGGAGCGGCCGCCCTGAAGATGAGGGGGCTGGCGGCAATCCTGCTCCTGCTCGCGGCAAGCATCGCGGTCGGCGTCGTTTTGCACCGCCTGTTCGACGTGCTCGGTGCCATTGGCTTTGTGCTGGAAGCCATTGTCGTTGCCGTGTTTCTTGCACAGAAGAGCCTCGCCGATCACGTGAAGCGCGTGGCGCAGGCCCAGCGTCAAGACGGGCTTGAAGGCGGCAGGGCGGCCGTGTCGATGATCGTCGGCCGCGATCCGAAGACGCTCGACGAGCCGGCGGTCTGCCGGGCGGCGATCGAAAGCCTCGCGGAAAACTTCTCCGATGGCGTTGTCGCGCCCGCCTTCTGGTACGCAATCGCCGGACTGCCGGGGCTGTTCGCCTACAAGATGCTGAATACGGCGGATTCGATGATTGGCCACAAGAGCCCGAAATATCTGCATTTCGGCTGGGCCTCGGCACGGCTGGACGATCTCGCCAACTGGCCCGCTGCGCGCCTTTCGATCCTGCTGGTAGCCGCCGGGGCCTATTTCAAGCGGGGTGCGGAGGAGGCAAGAACTGCACTCGACGTGGCGCGGCGCGACCACGGCCTCCATCGATCGCCGAATTCCGGCTGGCCCGAGGCGGCGATGGCGGGGGCTCTGAATATCCAGCTTGCCGGGCCGCGGACCTATGGCGGCGTGAAGGTGGATGAGCCGATGATCAACGAGCCCGGCCGATCGATCGCGACGCCGGAGGATATTGATGCCGCAGTTTCCGTCTTCTATGGCGCCTGCTCGGCGATGACCCTGGCCTTTGCCATCGCGGCTTTGGTAGCCTCGCTATTTTGAATTTTTTCTATTTCTCCGATTCCGGTTTGTCGCAGGTAATGACTGCATTGTGGAACGAGACATCGAAGCGCAGGCCGCTCATCATCGCCCATCGCGCCGGCGCGGCTCTCGCTCCGGAGAACACCATCGGCGCTCTCAATGCGGCAGCGGCCGCCGGCGCCGATGCCATCGAGACGGATGTCCGCAAAACGAGCGATGGAGCCTTGGTGTGCATGCATGACGCCGATCTTCGGCGGCTGTGCGGTGACACACGTGCCGTGGCAGATGTCGATCTGGCTACACTCCGGAGCTTGCTGCCGGCGGTAATGACACTAAGGGACGCCCTTTCTGCTTCCCATCCACTGGGCGTTCTGCTCGACGTCAAGCTGATGGAGGAACAGCATCTTTCCCAGATTATCGGCGAAATCGTGCTCATGGACGCGGTTGAGCGAACGCTGCTTGGATTGCGTGACATCGGGCTCATTGGTGCCGCACAAGATATAATGGCGGATATCGCCGTTCTTGCTTTCCTGGAGAAGGCGGACTCTGCACCAGAGGCGCGGCGCGCGGGAGCAAGCTGGTTTAGACTGTGGCAGGGTGATGCGACCGCGGAACGCGCTGCTGCCGTGCGTGACGCGGGCATGCGTCTTGCCGTGATGGTTGGTCAACCGCGGACGACCCCTCGTGCCGAGTACCCGCCGTTTCCTGTCGGTCAAGCCGATCGGGAAGGGCTTGAAAGGCTGCGAACGATCGCACCGGACGCAATTCTTCTCGATGATCCGCGTTTGGCTGCGGCAGGCCCCTAGGGGCTGACTGCGATGCGACGCGGTGCCGTGGCATCAATCCATGCCGGCCAAGCGCATCAGGCGGTCGATGTCGGGAACAATCATCCGGCGGCTGTTCTCGACGCGGATGACGCCGTCCTTGCGCAGCTTGGTGATCTGGCGGCTTACGGTTTCGATCGTAAGGCCGAGATAGTCGGCGATATCGGCGCGCGACAGCGGCAGTTCGAATTCGGTTGCGGTGCCGTGCTCCGGGTCGACGTGGGTGGCGATGAGGTAGAGGAAGCTCGCGACCTTTTCCTGGGCGGTCTTGCGGCCGAGCGTCAGCATCCAGTCGCGCGCCTCGTCGAGCTCCTTCAGAGCCTGCTCGTGCAGCCGGTGTTCGAGGCCGGGGGCTTCGGAGACCAGACGCTCGACCACTGCGCGTGGAAAGGCGCAGATGTCGATGCCGGTTGCGGCCTCCGCACTGAGCGCACTCTCGCGGGTGAAGGGCCGCCCCATGAAGTCGGGCGCGAACTGCAGGCCGACGATCTGCTGGCGGCCGTCGGAGAGCATCTTGCTGAGCTTCACCACGCCGCGAATGATATTCGCATAATTGTTGGTCGTCTCGCCCTGGCCGACCATCTCGCTGCCGGGATCGATTCGTCGGCGTGTCGAATGGCGGCTGAGTTCGGTCAACTGGCTCGGCGTGAGCGTGCTGCAGACGCCGCCGTGGCGCGCCTCGCAGGCGGCGCAAACGACCGGAATGTCCGAATTATGGATGTCCTTGCGGCTTTGTTCGCTCACGATTTGCAATTCTTCCGTGCCCCGTTTGTGTGCCCAAAAGACCAAAGAGGATTGATGCCCGCAAAGCAAGAGTTGACGGCTGCCAATTCCTGAACCGCGAAACTATGTCTCAGACAAAATTGAAAATTGTCAATTTTTGCGTGTTTCCACGGCTCACTTGATCAAAATCAAAGGCGCACGAGCCACTCCCGCTTATCTCTGCCTGACCTGCTTGGAGAGAAAGATGGAAGACGCACTCGTTCTCAAATATGCGGCGCCGGTGCCGCGCTACACCAGCTATCCGACCGCGCCGCATTTTTCCGAAGCGATCGGCAATGCGGAATACGAGAGTTGGCTTGGCGCGATCGGCGAGGGCGAGAGCCTGTCGCTTTATGCACATATTCCCTATTGCGACCGTCTTTGCTGGTTCTGCGCCTGCCATACGAAGCAGACGTTGCGTTATGATCCAGTGGCCGACTATTTGACGGGCTTGCACCGGGAGATCGAGGCCATCGGTAAACGGGTTACAGGCGGCGCACGCGTCACTGCCTTGCACCTCGGCGGCGGCTCGCCGACACTCGTCCGGCCGGACGACCTCGTCACGCTCAAGAGCCAGTTCTCAGGGCATTTCACCTTTGCCGAGAATTGCGAGATCAGCGTCGAGATGGATCCGAACGACCTCGACGAGGCGCGCCATGACGCCTTGGCAACGATCGGCATGACCCGGGCGAGCTTCGGCATTCAGGATTTCGATCCGGTTGTGCAGAAGGCCATCAACCGCATCCAGACCTATGAACAGACGCGCGACGCGATCGAGGCGTCGCGGGCGCGCGGTGTGCGTTCCGTCAATTGCGATGTGCTCTACGGCCTGCCGCATCAAACTATGGCCACGCTTGAGCGGACGATCGAGGCGGTACTGTCGCTTGAGCCCGACCGCGTCGCGCTGTTCGGCTATGCCCATGTGCCATGGATGAAGAAGCATCAGCAGATGATCCCGGAGGGGAGCCTGCCGGACGTCCTCGCCCGCTACGCACAGATGGCGCGAGCAGCGGAGATGCTGGTCGCCGCCGGCTATGAGGCAATCGGCATCGACCATTTCGCGCGTCCGTCCGACACGCTCGCGGTCGCCAGCCGGGAAGGGCGGTTGCGTCGCAATTTCCAGGGTTACACCGACGATACGGCTAACACGCTGATTGGTCTCGGCGCTTCCGCGATCGGCCAGTTCCGCCAGGGCTACGTGCAGAACATGCCGGCGACTGGGGAGTATCTGCGCCGGACGGAGCGGGGCGATCTTGCCGCCGTTCGCGGCTATGCGCTGAGCCCCGATGACCGGCTGCGGGCACGGATGATCTCGCTCCTCATGTGTGAGTTCGGCTTCTCCTTCGCGCGCATCGAAGCGGAATTCCCGGCGCTCGCCGCATCGGTCATCGAGGAGGCGTGGCTCTTCCGTGCGCGCGATGCCGATGGTCTTTCGACGATCGAAGCCGGCATCTTCAAGCTGACGGCGCGGGGCCGGCCCTTCGCCCGGTCGGTGGCCGCCGCCTTCGACGCCCATCTCTCCAGCGGGCGCGGCCGCCACTCGGTCGCCGTTTAGCAACACCGCTTTTGAATCGCCGCCGCAATCGGCACGGCAAAAGCCAAGAGGCATTGGCTTTTGCCGTGCATTTTTCTATAGGGATCGCCAAGACTCGATTTTCAAGAGGTATGCGCGTGACAGCAACATTCGACAAGGTCGCCGATATTATTGCGGAAACCAGCGAGATCGATCGCGAGACGATCAAGCCGGAAAGCCACACGATCGATGATCTCGGCATTGACAGCCTGGACTTCCTCGACATCGTTTTTGCGATCGACAAGGAATTCGGGATCAAGATCCCGCTCGAGCAATGGACCCAGGAAGTCAACGAAGGCAAGGTGTCGACTGAGGAATACTTCGTGCTGAAGAACCTCTGTGCGAAGATCGATGAACTTCGGGCTGCTAAAGCGGGATGAGGAAAAGTGTGAAGCGGTTTTCCGCCCGCATCCCGCTTTACTTTGCTGGAATCGATCACGTTTATGATTTTGGTTTTTCAAACCAAAATCACGTGATCTAGAGCCTAATTGACCTTCCGCTGACGCGGTTCGACCCGTATCACGATGCCGCCTGTCGCGTCCCGCGCTTGACAGGCGGCATCGGCGTTTTTACTTGAGCCCGAAACCAACGGGGATCAGCCTTCATGCTCCTTGAATACTTCCAGATGATCGACCGCGTCGAAACGGTGGATCTTGCGGCGGGCCGACTGACGGCACGGTCCGTCGTTCCGGAAAAGAGCCCCGTGTTCGAGGGGCATTTTCCGGGTTATCCCTTGGTTCCGGGCGTGCTCCTGATCGAGACCATGGCGCAGGCCTCGGGCTTCCTCGTGCTGGCCGCCACGAATTTTGCGGCGATGCCCTTCCTGATGTCGGTCGACGGCGCCAAGATGCGCACCTTCGTAGAGCCTTCCACCGAGCTTGAGATCGAGGCGCTACTGGAGCATGAAGGATCCGGCTTTGCCGTAACCAAGGCGAAGATCACCTCGGGCGGCAAGAAGATATGCAATGCCCAGTTGAAGCTCAGGACGATGCCGTTCGACCAAGTGCCACTCGGCGATATAGTCCGCAAGCGCGCCGAGGAACTCGGATTGATGGCCGCGACGGCCGGTTCGGAGAAGTGAATATGACGAAATCCGCAAACGACGTGGTGATCACTGGCGTCGGCATCGTGACGAGCCAGGGCGTCGGCGTCGAGCCGCATGTCGCGCTGTTGAGCGCCGCCGAGCCGCCGAAAGTGCGCATCGAGACCGAACGCTTCGCGCCTTATCCGGTCCATCCGCTGCCGGAAATCGACTGGTCCCAGCAGATCGCCAAGCGTGGCGACCAGCGGCAGATGGAAAACTGGCAGCGCCTCGGCGTCTTTGCCGCCGGCTTGGCGCTCGATGATGCGGGGCTCAAAGACAATCTCGAAGCCTGCGGCAGCATGGACATGATCGTTGCGGCCGGCGGCGGCGAGCGCGACATCAACGTCGATTCGCTGATCGTGGATGAAGGACTGAAGCGCAACGACCGTGAGCAGCTGTTAAACGAGAAGCTGACGACGGAACTGCGCCCGACGCTCTTCCTTGCCCAGCTCTCCAACCTGCTCGCTGGAAATATTTCGATCGTCCATAAGGTGACGGGCTCCTCGCGCACCTTCATGGGCGAGGAGGCCGCCGGCATTTCGGCCTTCGAAACGGCGTTTGCGCGCATCAAGGCCGGCCAGTCCACCCATACGCTCGTCGGCGGCGCGTTTTCGGCCGAGCGGATCGATATCATCCTTCTGATCGAGGCTATTCAGGGCTGCGCTGTTGGCGACTGGCATCCGATCTGGTCGCGCAAGCCGGAGGACGGCGGCGGCCTCATCCTCGGTTCGGTCGGCGCCTTCCTCGTGCTCGAATCGCGTCAATATGCCGAGGCGCGTGGCGCCCGCATCTATGCCTCTGTCGAGGCGGTCGGTGGCGACCGCGGCAGCCGTCAGGATGGGCGGCTGGAATCACGTCTTGCCGATCTCACAGCACCAGCGGCCGCGTTCGAGCCGCAGTCGACCGTCGTCTTTTCTGGCACTTCCGGTTTCCACGATCTCGCCCGCCGCGAGAAGGCGTTCCTCGAAACAAAGCTCGCCGGCCGGCCCGTCCGCGCCTATGGCGGTCTCGTCGGGCATGGCGTCGAGGCACAGTTTCCGGTGGGCCTGGCGCTCGCGGCACTTTCGCTCGGCCATGCCGCTAAAGTCCCGCCCTTCGACCCCGATGCCGAGGCGGTGATGACGGCGTCAGCCAAGACGGCGATCGTGACGACGATCGGCCACGCTCGCGGCGAAGGCGTCGCCGTGCTTTCTGCGGAATAAGGGGGCTCGAACCATGAGCAAGGCATATACGGATCATCTCGGCCGCCCGATCGTCGCCGTTACCGGCATGGGCGTCATCACCTCGCTCGGCCAGGGTCTCGAAGACAACTGGGCGGCGCTTTCCGGCGGCGTTTCCGGTATTCACAAGATTACTCGCTTCCCGACCGAGGGACTTTCGACACGCATCAGCGGCACCGTCGATTTTATCGAACTGCCGGCGGAGAATGCGGTCGAGCGCTCCTATGCGATGGCACGCGAAACGACGCTGGAAGCCTTGGCGCAGGCCGGCCATTCCGGCGATTTCAACGGTCCGCTGTTCCTCGCTGCACCGCCGATCGAGCCGGAATGGAGCGCACGCTTCGAGCTTGCCGACCGTTCGCCGCCGTCCGAGCGGCCGGGCGACGCCTATAACCGCTTCCTTGCTGCCATGCGCCAGAAGGCGGATCCGGTATTCCACGAGGCCGTGCTCTTCGGTTCGATCTCGGAGCGGCTTGCCGATCGTTTCGGCACGCGCGGCTTGCCGGTGACGCTTTCGACGGCCTGCGCTTCTGGTGCGACCGCGATCCAGCTCGGTGTCGAGGCGATCCGCCAGGGCCGCACCGATCGCGCCCTGACGGTCGCAACCGACGGCTCGGTCAGCGCCGAGGCTCTGATCCGCTTCTCGCTGCTCTCGGCACTCTCCACCCAGAACGATCCGCCGGAGAAGGCGTCGAAACCCTTCACCAAGGACCGCGACGGTTTCGTCATTGCCGAAGGCGCCGCGACGCTGGTGCTTGAATCTCTGGAAGCGGCGATTGCGCGCGGCGCTCGCATCTACGGCATCCTCAAGGGCTGCGGCGAAAAGGCTGATCTCTTCCACCGCACGCGTTCGTCTCCGGATGGCGGCCCGGCGATCGCGACGATCCGCGCCGCACTCGAGGACGCCGGCATCGACGAGAGCGGCATCGGCTATATCAATGCCCACGGCACCTCGACGCCGGAGAACGACAAGATGGAATATCTGTCCATGTCGTCCGTCTTCGGCGAGCGTCTACCGACGATCCCGGTTTCGTCGAACAAGTCGATGATCGGCCATACGCTGACGGCCGCCGGTGCGGTCGAGGCGGTCTTCTCGCTGCAGACGATGCTGACCGGCACGCTGCCGCCGACGATCAACTACCAGAATCCCGACCCGGCGATCGTCCTCGATGTCGTGCCGAACGTGAAGCGCAGCCAGCAGGTCACTGCCGTGCTGTCGAACTCCTTCGGATTCGGCGGTCAGAACGCCAGCCTTGTCATGACCGCCGAGCCGGCTTGAGGATGGCGGCAAAATGCTCCTCTGGCCTGCCGGCTATCTCCGCCACAAGGGGGGCTTGCGCCTCGCTCCGACCGAAACGTTCCTGCAAGTGGTGTGGTTCGGCGGGGCGCAAAGGGCGCCACATCTATTCTCCCCCCTTGTGGGGGAGATAGCCGGCAGGCCAGAGGGGTTAGCGCCGCTCCGTCTCGCAGCGTAGCGAGGCGCCCATACGACCTAGCCGCTCCATAACTAGAATACTCAAAGGAATCACCCATGCGCGCCCTGCAACTGCTCGATGACCGCAAGCTTGAAATCACCGACCTTCCGGAACCGGAGGCGCCGGGTCCCGGTGAAGTCACGCTGCGCGTCAAGGCCGTCGCGCTCAACCATATCGACGTCTGGGGCTGGCGTGGCATGGCTTTTGCCAAGCGCAAGATGCCGCTGGTGATCGGCGCAGAAGCCTCCGGCGTGGTCGAGAGCATCGGCCCGGGCGTCGCCAATGTCCTGCCCGGCCAGCTCGTCTCGATCTATGGCGCCCGCACCTGCGGGCTCTGCCGCCCCTGCCGCGAGGGTCGCGACAATCTCTGCGAACATGTGGGCGGCGTGCACGGCTTCCACCTCGACGGTTTCGCGCAGGAACTCGTGAACCTCCCGGCGCGCCTGCTCGTTCCCGCGCCTCCGGGTGTTGACGCCGTCGGTGCTGCCCTGGCACCCGTGACCTTCGGCACGGTCGAGCACATGCTCTTCGACAATGCCAAGCTCGAACCCGGCGAAACGATCCTCGTCCATGCGGGCGGTTCCGGCATCGGCACGGCGGCGATCCAGCTTGCCAAGAAGATTGGCTGCACGGTGATCACCACCGTCGGCTCGGACGACAAGATCGAGAAGGCCAAGGCGCTAGGCGCCGATCATGTGATCAACTACCGCAACGACCGCTTCGAGGGCGTGGTGCGCAAACTCACCAAGAAGAAGGGCGTCGACGTCGTCTTCGAACATGTCGGCAAGGACACCTGGGCAGGCTCCATGCTGTCGATGAAGCGGGGCGGGCGTCTCGTGACTTGCGGTTCGACCTCCGGCGTTTCGACGGACATGAATCTGATGATGCTGTTCCAGCAGCAGTTGAAGTTGCTCGGTTCCTTCGGCTGCCGCATGGAAAACATGGCAAACGCGATGCAGAAGATGGGCCGCGGCCTCGTGCATCCGGTAATCGACACGGAGGTCGGCTTCAACGATATCGACCGGGCGCTGGAGCGGATGGAAACGCGGCAGGTCTTCGGCAAGATCATCCTACGGATGGACTAAACATCGTGCGGATGCTGATCACACGGCTGGTGCTGGCCGCCAACCATTTTCGGCAATGGGCGATTGCGCAGTTCGTATTCCTGCTGCTGACGGTGCTTAAGCTCTTCCCGCCGGACACGGCGATCAACTTCATGGATCGCGTCGCCCGCTGGATCGGCCCGAAAACCGGGCGCCATAAGCTGACGCTCACCAATCTGCGCAACGCCTTTCCGGAAAAGAGCGAGGCGGAGCTTCAGGAGATTGCGCTCGACAGCTGGGGCAATATGGGCCGGATGGCGGCGGAATATGTATTTCTCGACCAGCTCTTCGATTTCGATCCATACCGGTCGGAGCCGGGCAGGGTGGAGGTCTCCGGCATCCCGCTGTTCCTGGATCTGCGCGACAATCCGCGGCCCTTCATCGTCTTCACGGCCCACAGCGGCAATTTCGAGATGCTGCCTGTTGCGGGCTCGGCCTTCGGTCTCGACGTCACAGTCCTCTTCCGCCCGCCGAACAACCCGTACATGGCCGACAAGGTCTTTGAATTCCGCAAAGCGCGGATGGGCAATCTCGTGCCCTCTCACGCCGGTTCCTCCTTCGCGCTCGCCCGCCAGCTGGAGCGCGGCGGCGGTGTAGGCGTTCTGGTTGACCAGAAGTTCCGCAAGGGGTTGAAGACGAAGTTCTTCGGCCGGGACGTGCAGACCAATCCGCTGCTTGCCAAGCTGGTGCGCCAGTTCAACTGCGAGGTCTATCCGGCGCGCTGCATCCGTCTGCCCGGCGGCCGGTTTCGGCTGGAGCTCGAACCGGCGATTACGATCCCGCGCAGGACGGATGGCAGCGTCGACGTCAATGCGACGGCGCAGATGCTGAACGACAAGGTGGAGAGCTGGGTGCGTGAATATCCGGGTCAGTGGCTCTGGTATCACGACCGCTGGAACATCAAGCGCAGCCTCTAAACGTGCCCCTAGCCCATCCAAAGCGCCGCCTCGTTGCGTCTCGCACCGTCCCGAGTGTGAGCAGCAACTGGAGGAGGTGGCGGAACATATCGCCGTCATCCGAGAATGCCTGGACCCGATGGATTCCGGCTTTCTCCTGTTGAACGATGCCGCAATGCGTGTAAACTCATCGTTGTGGTTTGGGGCAACTGCAAGCGCTTTGGGTGAGCGCAAACGCGGCTACGCGTGGCATCGAGGGGGAAATCATCAAAATCCGAATCGTCTGCAACACAGTCTATCTTGAAGTGCATCGACGCGGCTTGGCCGTGGGGGGAATGGGGATTCGAATTGAACGCACTGATTGAGCTGTTCTGGTTCAAGTATTCACAGTTGCAGTATGCCGTGAAAGTGGCGGACGAACATCTGATCGGGATTCTGGATCGCGAGCTCGATCCCATCCTGAAGGCAGTTTACGAGCAGAAGGCTGTGAGCGTCGAAGACGCCCGCCTGCAGTTTCACTTCCTTACCGATATCTTGCGTGCCGAGGCGGCAGACATGGCCTGCGTACTGCGCCATTCGAAGTTGCTTCAATCGCTAATCGATCGCTATTTCGCGGCGACCGGAGTGGCGGATCTCACCGGTATCGACCTTGAGCGCCCGGCGAGATTGCCTAGCAAGGGGCTCGCCGACGAGGGACTGCTTAACGAGGCGATTCTCGACTGCCTTACAGACCGGATCGCCGTCATCACGCCGGACTATCGTTATCTCTACACCAACCCGGCGAATGCGAGCCATCTGGAAAGCAGACCGATGGACCTCATCGGCCGGCACATCGTCGAGTTCATCGGTCTCCAGCGCTTCGAGCAGCGCGTGAAGGCCTATCTCGACCGTTGCTTCAGCGGCGAAGTCGTCGAGTACACGTTTGCCAAGACCGTCGATGCGCGCACAGTGGTGGTTCGATGTCGCATGACGCCGTGCCTGTCGAGCAACCGCAAGCTGATCGGCGCCATCCTGGTCATCCAGGAACACGCGGACCGGCGCAGGGCGATTGCGGCCTGAGTGTTGAGGGTAGGGCCGCAGCGCGCCGATGTCGGCGTCATGCCTCCAGGACATCGATAATCCACGCCGAGAGAAATGCAACGCAACGCGGCGAGCGCAACGGATGATGGACTTCGATCCTGAGCCGCAGGCATCCATCAACCGCAGGCCGTTGATCAATGGCGCTGCTGAGGGGCGCAGCGAGGCATCGTTGACGGCGTGATCAACGCTGGCGGCGATATTTGCGCCGTCGGATTTCAAGGCCGTGCTGGGTTTATGGGGTAGCCATCATAGTGACCTGAGAATGCGGCCTCCGCGGACTTAACGACCACCGCCACGTCCACGCCCTTTGTTACGATCGTGCCGCTTGCACGATGGTCCATCACCGCTTTGAGCCCCCTGCATTGGGCGGATCGAGAGGCACGACACTTCGGGCATCCAGATGGATCACCCACAACACGTCTTCGTCTGCTAGCCTGATCACGACAACTCTAGCCATTGCGTTATTTCCTGATGCAGATTTACGGCTAGAATCCTGCCTTCTTTAGTCCTTCACGGTAGAGATCCTTGTGCCAACGCTCCTTAGTGGGAACGGCGGCCAGCCACTGGTCAACGTCGAAAGCGGGATTGGCTTCGCGGACTCTGCGCACAAAAAAGCGCGCCTTATCCATGTGATCCAGCATCGCCCAGTTGGCGGCTGAAAGCCTGTCCGCCAAGCTGGGATCTTCCATCTGGCTGATGTAATCCAGCGATGCCTCGAAATGGCTGAGAGCGTAGTGGGCCCCCGCAGCGGTCCAGAGATAAGTGTCCGGGCTGAGAGGGTTCAACTCGATCGCGCGCTCAATCTTCTGCAAGGCCATAGCAGGGCGCGAACAATGGACCAACGTATCCGCGTGATCGGCGATGACATCCGCATAATGCGGACCAAGCGTCTCTGCCAATTCCATCGCTTCAGCGCTTTCATCGAATGCACCCTGCAACAATTTGGCAACGCCAAATTCGCGATAGCCGTCGGCCAGGTCCGCGCGCGCTCCCATGGCCTGCGCTGCGAAAGTCTCCGCGGCCTTCAAAAGATCGATATCGCCTCGTGCCGTTAACAGCCACTCCTTTGAGTACGTTCGGGCCATGGCGCTCAACGCTGGCGCGAAATCGGGACTTGCTTGCAGCGCGGCCTTCATCTCCTTGCGCGCACGCCGCAGGTTTGGAAGCGTGAGTCGATTCAGGTGCGGTCTGCCGACAAGATATCGATGGTAAGCAATCGGGTTCAGTTCAAGATAGGAGCGTGTCGTTTCATGCCGCTCGATCTCACTGGAAACAGAAAGTGCGATGCGTCGCGCAATCACTCTTCGATCGCGAACAAGGTCAAGATGACCGAGGCCGAACCTCTCCGCCCAAGTAATCTCGCTATCGGGAAGGAAGATTAGCTGGGCGAATAACGTCACTTCGTCCCCCAGGCTGCTGATCCGGGTGTCGAGAACGTAGTTGACCGAATGGTGCTCAAAGAACGCAACCTGGTCCTCAATGTCATGGCCAATTCGAACGGCCGAATGGGGGGCTATAACCTGGAGGCTGTTGAGGGCACAAAACCCGATCGTAATATCTTCGATCAACGATGCGGCGACGAGGCCGGCGTCGGGACGGCTGGATTGATTGGTCGGAGGCAGCAACACAAGTCGAGGAATTGCTGCTTTGATGCCGGATATGCCGGCATCAGCTGAGTGCGCTCGTGCCTTTGCGTGCGCTCGTATCTTACCGGGGATTTTTGCCGATTCCTTCTCGATGGCAGAGCTAAGAGCATCGATGCCTCGCGAAATTGAGCTGTTCCTTTGCTCAAAAAACCGTCGCACGTCCTCAACTTCTCCTTCCGCGCCAAATATTTTTACGAGGAATTCGAGTGTATCTGGATCCGCGGGTTCGGCCCGGAAGAGGAGGATAGCCGCATCCTTGACGACTTCAGATTCCACTTGGGTTCGGGCCAAAGGTGCCGCTTTTTCCAGCGCATCTTTGAGAAGACCCTTGTGCTGATTTCTGCGCTCCGCGAGCCAGCTCTTAAAATCGGGGCTATCACAGTCAACCGTCCCGATGAAAGACTGCTTCAATAGGCCCATGAGATGCCTGAGCTGAGAAACGGGCTCTGCCACACCCTCCTTGTCAATCGACAAGACATCGGAGGACAAGGATCCCCGATCGACGTAAATCATGGTTTCCGTGAAGGAAAGGAAATGCGCTCCGAGTTCATTTTGGCGAGTCTTTATTCTCGAAACGGTCTTACGCAAGTTCGAAAGCGAAACGGCCTTATCCTCGTTGCTCCACAAAAATGTAGCCAACTCGTGTCGAGATGCAGAACCGTTTGGGGTTGTGAGCAAATAAACGAGAATCAGCAACGCCTTTTCGGGAAAAGCAACGTGGTTGCCTTCCGGGTCGACAAGCCTCAAGCCTCCAAAGGTCTGCAGGAAGAAAGCCATTTTGTCCTTTACGACGCGACCCGAGGTAGAAGATATGCCCAGCCGGAGGCAAGCCGCCGACCGTGTATCAGCCGCAGTTTGTTCCAACTGCGCGTGAACTTCAACAACTGCGTTCATTTCTGAACAAGCTAACGTTAGGGTAGATTTCAAAAGCAAATCGGGCGACGATTTCGAGATGTTTGCGACTCTTGCACATCACGGATGCTGCGCACGATCGATTGCAGGCGGCCGGAGCCGCCCTTTCGAAACGCTCACATCGCTGATGTTCGAGAGACACACTGTGGAAGGTCATTGATGAAATCTGAGCGCATGTCTTTTTTGATCACGCAGATGAACGAGGCAGACGTCGAAGCGGCAGCAACCATCATTTCTCGCGCATACGCCGCGCCTCCTTGGAACGAGGAGTGGTCAGTCGAAGCCGCAACTGAACGTATTTCGCAGCTTTTGGCCGCGCCAAAGCGAATAGCGTTAGCGGCCTGGGACGCAGATAATCTCGTCGGGATTACAATCGGTACGCGGCATCGACACTATGCGGGCCAGTTGCTGTACTTGGAGGAGGTTGCGGTGCTTCCAGGTGAGCAGGGTGCCGGTGTTGGAACGGCACTGCTTGGCGCCATCGTCGAGGCGGCAAAAGCGGCGGGATGTCACAAGGTATGGCTGGTATCGCAACGCTCGGGCAGAGTATCCGAGTTCTACCGTCGCAATGGGTTCGTCTCCAGCGACAAACTCGATATCTACTCCAAATTGGCTTGAGCTTTCGCAGACTAGCGGGGCGTTCCGCCTGGACGCCGGACAAGCATGCTGCGAAGGCATTCCTGCTCGAAGCTGATGTGCCGTCGCACGCTGGTGAAGAAGCCGCGCAGCATGTAGCCGGCGGTCTCGGCATTGACGGTCCTGTCGGCCGCCCCCAGGCGATCGAGCATTTCGGTCAGTTCCTCGGCGAAACACTCGTCTTCGCAGTGCTCGTATTTCAGGCGCTCCAGCAGGGCATGCACGGAAGCGTCGTCCGCAAAGCGTTGCTCGATCCAGGCAAAAACCCGCTGTTCCTCGCCGGCATGGAGAGCCCGCATCATCGGTCCGATCATCTTTGCCGCGTAGGCACAGGTCTCGCGGTTGATTTCTTCCGGGAGGCTGTCGGCAATCGCTTCCAGACTGTCGCAGAGCGCCAGCTGGTCATGGTGAGCGCTGGCCAACCAGGCCAGCGGTTCCACCAGCGGCTCTCCTGATGCAGGGGGCCGCGCGCCGCTCGACGGCTTTCGGCCGTTGATCTTTATTCTCATGCGCTCCGGCCCTTCACACCATCCCCACGTGCAGCCCTCGATGCTCGCAAGATGCGTCAACGCGGCGGGACCAGCCTTGATCTGGATCAAGGTTGACGATGAGCGATTCTGACAAATCAGGGCAGGTTGCGGCGGCTTGCGTCGGTTGGTGCGCCGTCGTCAGCGATTTGAGAAAGTTGGGGACCCAACCATGAAATATACATTCGAGATGATCGTGCTCGGGGTCGGCGCCTTCCTGGCGCTGGTTGGGGCCGGCTTCGCTCAGGACCGCCTCTTCGGTGCACATATGTGGGTGCTGTTTTTCGTGCTGCTCGGCGGCACGGTCGTGCTCCTGCGGCGGATCGATTTCCGCGCGGCTGTCGCAGGAGCGGCGCCCCCGCAGTCGGAATATTTCGACGAGGTCGTGAAATACGGCGTCATCGCCACGGTTTTCTGGGGCATCGTCGGCTTCCTGGTCGGCGTCATCGTGGCGCTGCAGCTCGCCTTTCCGGACCTCAACATCGAGCCGTGGTTCAATTTCGGCCGCACGCGGCCGCTGCACACCTCGGCCGTCATCTTCGCCTTCGGCGGCAACGCGTTGATCGCGACGTCCTTCTATGTCGTCCAGCGCACCAGCCGGGCACGCCTCTTCGGCGGCAATCTCGGCTGGTTCGTATTCTGGGGCTATCAGCTCTTCATCGTGATGGCGGCGACGGGTTACCTCCTCGGCATCACCCAGAGCCGCGAATACGCAGAGCCTGAATGGTATGTCGATCTCTTGCTGACGATCGTCTGGGTTGCCTATCTCGTCGCCTTCCTCGGCACGATCCTCGTGCGCAAGGAGCCTCATATTTATGTGGCGAACTGGTTCTATCTCGCCTTCATCGTCACCATCGCCATGCTGCACATCGTCAACAATCTGGCGGTGCCGGTCTCGTTCCTCGGTTCGAAGAGCTATTCGGCCTTCTCGGGCGTTCAGGACGCGCTGACGCAATGGTGGTACGGGCACAACGCCGTCGGCTTCTTCCTGACGGCCGGCTTCCTGGCGATGATGTACTACTTCATCCCCAAGCAGGTGAACCGTCCCGTCTATTCTTACCGGCTGTCGATCATCCACTTCTGGGCGCTGATCTTCATGTACATCTGGGCGGGGCCGCACCATCTCCACTATACCGCGCTGCCGGACTGGGCGCAGACGCTCGGCATGGTCTTCTCCGTCATGCTCTGGATGCCCTCTTGGGGCGGCATGATCAACGGCCTGATGACGCTTTCTGGCGCATGGGACAAGGTCCGCACCGACCCCATCGTGCGCATGATGATCATGGCTGTCGCCTTCTACGGCATGGCGACCTTCGAAGGGCCGATGATGTCGATCAAGACGGTCAACTCGCTCAGCCACTACACCGACTGGACCATCGGCCACGTGCATTCCGGCGCGCTCGGCTGGAACGGGCTGATCACCTTCGGCGCGATCTACTATCTCGTTCCGAAGCTGTGGAACCGCGAGCGGCTCTATAGCGTGCGCATGGTCAACTGGCACTTCTGGCTCGCCACCCTCGGCATCGTCGTCTACGCCGCCGTCATGTGGGTGGCTGGCATCCAGCAGGGCCTGATGTGGCGCGAATACGACGACCAGGGCTTCCTCGTCTATTCCTTCGCGGAATCGGTCGCGGCCATGTTCCCCTACTATGTGCTGCGTGCCGTCGGCGGCGGCTTGTTCCTCGCCGGGGCGCTGCTCATGGCCTTCAACGTAACAATGACGATCCTCGGACGCGTGCGCGACGAAGCCCCGATCCTCGGTGCGACGCCGGTACCGCAGCCGGCGGAATAGGAGGACAGATTCATGTCCATTCTCGACAAACACACCATACTCGAACGCAACGCCACGCTCCTCCTGGTCGGCTCGCTGCTCGTCGTTTCGATCGGCGGTATCGTGGAAATCGCGCCGCTCTTCTATCTCGAAAACACCATCGAGAAGGTCGAAGGCATGCGGCCCTATTCGCCGCTGGAGCTTGCCGGTCGCGACATCTACGTGCGCGAAGGCTGCTATGTCTGCCACAGCCAAATGATCCGGCCGTTCCGCGACGAGGTCGAGCGCTACGGGCATTACTCGCTCGCCGCGGAGTCGATGTACGACCACCCGTTCCAATGGGGCTCGAAGCGCACTGGACCGGACCTCGCCCGCGTCGGCGACCGCTACTCCAACGAGTGGCACGTCCAGCACATGATTGAGCCGCGATCGGTGGTGCCGGAATCGGTCATGCCGAGCTACGCCTTCCTAAAGGAAACGCCGATCGAGGTTACGAACGTCGCCATGAACCTAAAGGCCAACAAGGCCGTCGGCGTCCCCTACACGGACGAGATGATCGACAACGCGGCCGCGGACCTCAAGGCGCAGGCCGATCCCAATGCCGATACGTCCGGCATCGAGGCGCGCTACCCGAAGGCCAAGGTCGGCGATTTCGACGGTGACGCCCAGAGGCTGACGGAGATGGATGCGCTCATCGCCTATCTCCAGATGCTCGGCACGCTCGTCGACTTCTCCGCTTACGACGACAGCACCGGCTATCGCTAAGGAGGGAGCCGACATGGAAACCTACACGCTCATGCGTCATTTCGCCGACAGCTGGGGCCTCCTCGCCATGATGCTCTTCTTCCTCGGCGTCGTCGCTTTCATCTTCCGGCCGGGCGCAAAGGATGCCGCCCATCAGGCCGCCTTTATCCCTCTGAAGGAGGATTGATCCATGGCGGACAGACACATTGACGAGATCAGCGGCGTCGAAACCACCGGTCACGAGTGGGACGGCATTCGCGAACTCAACAACCCAATGCCGCGCTGGTGGGTCTACAGCTTCTACGCGACGATCATCTGGGCGATTGGCTACGCAATTGCATACCCCTCATGGCCGATGCTGACGGAAGCGACCAAGGGTATGCTCGGCTATTCGAGCCGCTCCGAGGTGAGCCTGGAGCTCGCCAAGGCCAAGGCCGCACAGGCAGGCAACGCGGAACGGATCGCTTCGAGTACGCTCGACGATATCATTGCCGATCCGCAATTGCAGCAGTTTGCCGTTTCGGCCGGCGCTTCCGCTTTCAAGGTGAACTGTGCGCAGTGCCATGGCTCGGGCGCCGCCGGCGCGAAGGGCTTCCCCAACCTCAACGACGACGACTGGGTCTGGGGCGGCAAGCCGGATGAGATCTATCAGACCATCGCGCACGGTGTTCGTCATGCCGCCGACGGCGAGACACGCGTCTCGGAGATGCCGTCCTTTGCTGAGATGCTGGACCCCGAGCAGATGAAGCAGACGGCGGCCTATGTCGTGAGCCTCACCGGCACGCCGTCGGACCCGGCGCTGGTCGAGCCCGGCAAACAGCTCTTCGCCGACAATTGCGCTTCGTGCCACGGCGCCGACGCGAAAGGCAGCCGCGAGATGGGCGCACCCGATCTTGCCGACGCCATCTGGCTGAAGGGCGAGGGCGAGCAGGCGATCATCAACCAGATGAAGGCGCCGAAGCACGGCGTCATGCCGGCCTGGCTGCCTCGCATCGGCGACACGACGGTCAAGCAGCTCGCGGTCTTCGTATACTCCCTTGGCGGCGGGGAATAGCAGCAGGCCTTTTGAGGGGAAGGCGAAGAGGGGCGAAAGGCCTCGCGTTCTACAAGGACGCGGGGCCTTTTGTTGCGAGCGTCACCCGGAGGTGGGACTCGCTATTGTTGCGGCTTCGGTTCATCATCAATGGGAACCTCGCTGAGGCTGGGCGTTCTGGCCATGCGCCGGGAGGCGGTACCTTAGTGATGCTCGAGAGGAGAAATCGAGATGTCACCAGAGTGGCCGATGTTCATTCTACAGTGCATCGTCGTCTTCGGCCTCGTCGGCGCGCTGTTCATCCGGTTCGGCGAGTAGCACCCTTCTTACTGGGCCGACCAGACCGCGAGCTCGTATCCGTCCGGGTCGGCGAAATGGAAGCGGCGGCCGCCGGGAAAGGAGTAGATCGGCTTGACGATCTTGCCGCCGGCCGCCTCTACCCGCCGCGCCGCGTCTTCAAGGTCGTCGGCGTAGACGATGACGAGCGGCCCGCCGCTTCGGACGGGACCAAGTGTCGTGAAGCCGCCCGTCAGGCGACCGTCTGCGAATTCGCAATATTCCGGGCCGTAGTCGGTGAAGGTCCAGCCGAAGGCGCCACCATAAAAGGCCTTGCTTGCTTCGATGCTTTCCACGTTGAACTCGATATAGTCGATGCGGCGGTCGTTGCCCTTGTTGCTCATTTGCGTGCCGTTCTTTCTATGGGTTGCTTGCCTTCCTGGTGGGATTCCATGATGGACTTAAGCACTGCGAGGTCCTTTTCGATGGCCGCCGCATCGGCGGCGAACTCCTTGTCGCTCATGTCCGGCTGCCGGAGCAGGGTGAACATCACCTCTGCGCCGTCGCCATTCTGCACGACGCGTAAGGCGTTGTGCACCTTGAGCCCGCTTTCGAGCGTTACCAGATGATCGACGACGCCGAAATCATTGTCCGGCGCAAAGCGCACACGCGCGTTGCCAAGCGGACCGGGCGCGATCCATTCATCACCGTCGCGGGTGAGGCCCGTGGAAAGCCCGGCGGCCCAAAGTGGCATCTTCTCGTGATCGGCCATGAAGGCGTAGACTTCGCGCCAGTCGCGCGCGATCGATGTGTGAATGAGTTTTGCCGCCATTGTTGCCATGCGTTCGCTCCCTTTGACGCTATCGCTACCACGTTCCAGCGTTGTCGTCTTGAACGAAACGGCCAACGCCGCCAGCGGCGGGCCGAGTGGGCCTTGAGAATTTACCATTCCTGATAAATGGGTTGCTTGTTTTTTCTAAAGTCTTGCATCACCATCTGCTTCTGGATATCGCCGGGGGTCAGCGATGTCAGTTCCTTCGCCTCGCGGCTGAGATGCGCCTGATCGGCATAGCCTGTATCGAGTGCGAGCATCGCCAGTGTGGATTGCGGCGAGGCCCGACAGGCAACGAGAAAGCGCTGCAGCCGGAGAATGCGGTCGAGGGTCTTGGCGCCGTAGCCGAAATGCTCGCGACAGCGACGACGCAGCGTCCGTTCGCTGGTTCCGGTCTCTTGCACGAGCGAGCGGATCGGCTCGACGGAACTCATCCTTTCGCTCTCGAGAAGCGCGACACAGGCGGCGATCTCGGCCGAGGGCGGCTTCACTATGGGGAGCCGGCTTTGCAGGGCCGCGCGCAGAACGACAATCCGGGCCGCGGTACTCGTCGCTTCCGCCATCAGCGTCTCCAGCGAGCGCGCCGCGCGGCCCCAGAACACGTCGAGCGGGATCGTCTTGCCGATAAGCGCGTCGAGCGGCGTGCGCAGCCAGGAGGCGGCCGAGCCAATGCGGAAGCGAGCGCCGACGACGGTTTCGCCGGCGACGAGTTGGGGAAAGGCCGCCACCCTGTCCGGCCCGACGACCGCAAGACCGCCGGAAATCCAGATAATGTCGACACAGCCATCCGGAACCACCGCGACACGCGCTGGCTCGCGCAGGCGGTGCGTCCAGAAGCACTTCACGTCGTCCGCCAACGCGCCCGATGACGCCTGCTCGTGATAGATGCCTCGGCTCTGGGCGAGGCTGGGACGGTCAGATTGGTCTTGCGTGATTTCCTTCATCCGGGGCGATCCGTCGTGCAAGGCTCTCGCCCAATCTTACACGGGAAATCGGGCACAAGCGTGCAGGCAAAATGCAATGGCTGCGCGGATTTGGACGTTTCGACGCACCGTGCGGCATTCGGGCGTAAACTTGACGCAGATCAAGGTTTGGCGCGGCCAGATCCGGCAAAAGCGGCTGGAATAGCAATTTCGGATTCCCATAAATGCGTCCCCAGCCCGTCACGAAAGCTGCGTCCGTGGAACGGCTCGAAGCCGAACCGGTCAATGCCGCGCATATGCGCAAACCGCTTTACGAGAAGCGCCGCAAGATCTTTCCGAAGAGAGCCGAAGGCCGCTTCCGCCGCTTCAAGTGGCTGGTGATGCTGGTTACGCTGAGCATCTACTATCTGACGCCGTGGATCCGCTGGGATCGGGGTGCGCATGCGCCGGACCAGGCCGTGCTCGTCGATCTTGCCGCCCGCCGTTTCTATTTCTTCTTCATCGAGATCTGGCCGCAGGAGTTCTTCTTCGTCGCCGGTCTGCTCGTCATGGCTGGCTTCGGCCTCTTCCTCGTCACCACCGCCGTCGGGCGCGCCTGGTGCGGCTACACGTGCCCGCAGACGGTCTGGGTCGATCTCTTCCTGGTGGTCGAGCGCTTCATCGAGGGCGACCGCAATGCGCGCATGCGCCTCGACGCGGGACCGTGGACACTCGACAAAATCTGGAAACGCGTCGTCAAGCACGCGACATGGCTCATGATCGGGATCGCGACTGGTGGCGCGTGGATCTTCTATTTCGCCGACGCGCCCTCGCTGCTGAAGAGCTTCGTGACGCTGGAAGCGCCGCCGGTCGCCTACATCACGGTCGCAATCCTGACGGCGACGACCTACGTGTTCGGCGGTCTGATGCGCGAGCAGGTCTGCACCTACATGTGCCCGTGGCCGCGCATCCAGGCGGCGATGCTGGACGAGAATTCGCTCGTCGTCACCTATAACGACTGGCGCGGCGAACCGCGCTCGCGCCATGCCAAGAAGGCAGCAGCAGCCGGTGAGGTGGTCGGCGATTGCGTCGACTGCAACGCCTGCGTCGCCGTCTGTCCGATGGGCATCGATATTCGCGACGGCCAGCAGCTTGAATGCATTACCTGCGCGCTCTGCATCGACGCCTGCGACGGCGTGATGGACAAGCTCGGGCGCGAACGCGGCCTGATCGCCTACGCAACGCTCAGCGACTACGCGTCGAACATGGCGCTGGCCACAAACAATGGCGCGACAGCGATCGACCCAACCCGCGTGCGCGACGCGGACGGCGCCTTCGTCGACAAGGTGCGCCACTTCAACTGGCGGATCATCTTCCGGCCACGCGTCCTTCTCTATTTCGGCGTCTGGGCGCTGGTCGGCATCGGCCTGCTCTATGCGCTGGTGTCGCGCGACCGCCTGGAGCTCAACGTGTTGCACGACCGCAATCCGCAATTCGTGGTCGAGTCGGACGGCTCGGTACGAAACGGCTATATGGTCAAGCTTCTCAACATGATACCGGAGCAGCGCACGATCACACTGACGCTCAATGGCATGCCGTCGGCGACGATGCGGATAGCCGGACAGGCGTCGGGAGACGGTCGCCGTTTCACCGTCGGCGTCGATCCGGACAAGGTCACCGCGCTCAAGGTTTTTATCACCCTGCCGAAGGAAAAGCTCGCCGAGGCGGACGAGGGCTTCATTCTCAGGGCCGAAGATCCGTCCAGTCATGAACGCGACGTCTATCAGGCCAATTTCAACCGTCCTGGAGCAGCAAGATGAGAAAGGGGCAAAGCGCGCCGCGGGGATTTACTGGCTGGCACATGCTGGGCGTGATGGGGCTTTTCTTCGGCACCATCATTTCCGTCAATCTGGTCATGGCCTGGAACGCCAGCCGTAGCTGGAGCGGCCTTGTCGTAGAGAACACCTATATCGCCAGCCAGCAGTTCAACGGCAAGATGGCCGAGACGCGTGCCTTTGCGGCGAGCGGCATCGAGGGAGCGCTTGTCGCCGATGCGAACACCATCCGCTATACATTGACGCGCAATGGCGAGGCGGAGCGGACTGCCGAGAAGGTGGTTGCGGTATTCAAGCGTCCCGTCGAGGAACATGAGGACGTGCGCGTCGAATTCGATCGTGAGGCTCCTGGCGCGTTTGTCGCCGCGCGGACGCTCAAGCCCGGCCAGTGGATCGCCGACATGACGGCAATGGCGGGTGAGGAAATCGTCTATCGCCAGGCCATTCGCTTCATCGTGCCGGGAGAGCGCAAATGAGTTGCTGCGCTACAGGCGTCGAAGGCGCGCTGGACATCGAACGGACCGGGAAGGGGCTGCCTGCTTCCGAAGAACTGTGGCTCGCGAGCCGCGTCCTTGGGGAGGGCCTGCGCCAGACCGATCTCAGCGTCCCCGGCGTCCACTGCGGTGCCTGTATCACGACAATCGAAGGGGCGCTCCGCAAGAGGCCCGAGGTCCAGCGGGCGCGCGTCAATCTCTCTTCGCGGCGTGTGTCCGTCGTCTGGAGAGAGGAGGTCGCCGGCCGGCGCAGCGACCCGCTCGAAATCGCACGCGTCATCCGGGATTGCGGCTACGAATCACATCTCTTCGCCGCAGGCGAAGAAGAGGGCGACGTCCTGCTCAAGCAGCTGATCCGAGCTGTCGCCGTTTCCGGTTTCGCCGCGACTAATATCATGCTGCTTTCGGTGTCCGTCTGGTCGGGCGCGGATGCGGCGACCCGCGACCTGTTTCACTGGATCTCGGCGATGATCGCGGCGCCGGCAATGATCTATTCGGGGCGCTTCTTCTACCAGTCGGCCTGGAATGCGCTTCGCCATGGCCGCACAAACATGGATGTGCCGATCGCGCTCGCGGTGACGCTCTCCTACGGCATGTCGCTCCATGAGACGATCGGCCATGGCGCGCACGCTTGGTTCGACGCCTCGGTGACGCTGCTCTTCTTCCTGCTGATCGGCCGCACGCTGGATCACATGATGCGTGGACGCGCGCGATCGGCGATCAGCGGCCTTGCCCGACTCTCGCCGCGCGGCGCCACTGTCGTCAACCGTGACGGCTCGCGTGACTATCGTCCGGTCGATGAGATCAGGCCCGGCGAGCGCCTGCTGGTTGCCGCCGGCGAGCGCATCCCGGTCGACGGGCGCGTGCTTTCGGGCGCGAGCGATCTCGACCGGTCGGTCGTCAACGGCGAAAGCGCGCCGGTCGCGGTGAGTGCGGGCGACGCCGTGCAGGCCGGCACGCTCAATCTGACCGGCCCGCTGACGCTCGAAGCGACGGCGGCGGCACGCGACTCTTTCCTCGCCGAAATCATGGGACTGATGGAGGCGGCCGAAGGGGGCAGGGCGCGTTATCGCCGTATTGCAGACCGTGCCGCGGGCTATTATTCGCCGGCCGTCCACCTGTTGGCGCTGCTTTCCTTCATCGGCTGGATACTGATCGAGGGCGACGTCCGTCACGCCATGCTGATCGCGGTTGCGGTCCTCATCATCACATGCCCCTGCGCACTCGGCCTCGCGGTGCCGGTGGTTCAGGTCGTTGCCGCCGGCCGGCTGCTCCAGGGCGGCGTCATGGTCAAGGACGGTTCAGCGATGGAGCGGCTTGCCGAAATCGATGCCGTGCTGCTCGACAAGACCGGCACGCTCACCATGGGCGAGCCGCGACTCGTCAATGCGGGCGAGGTCGATCCGCGTGCGCTCGCGACCGCCGCCGCACTCGCTCTCCATTCGCGTCATCCGATTGCGACAGCGCTGCACGAGGCGACTGGCGCGGTGCAGCCGCTCGTCGGCGAGATCCGCGAAATACCGGGCGCCGGCATCGAGGCGGAGACCCGGGATGGCGTCTATCGGCTCGGCAGTCGCGCCTTTGCCTGCGGCGACGCTGGTGTGGCGAGCGGCCAATCGGAAGCGATCCTGTCGCTTGATGGCCGCGAGCTTGCCTGCCTCCGTTTCGAGGACCGGCTGCGTCCTGCCGCCCGCGAAAGCGTCGACGCCCTCTCTCGCCTCGGGCTTACGACGGGCATCCTTTCCGGCGACCGCGAGCCGGTCGTCGCCGCACTTGCCCACAGGCTCGGAATCGCGAAATGGAGCGCCGAGCTTTCGCCGCGCGGCAAGGTCGAGGCCTGTGCGGCTGCCGCGGAAGGGGGGCATAGGGTTCTGATGGTCGGCGACGGTATCAACGACGCGCCGGCACTGCGGGCGGCCCACGTCTCGATGGCGCCGGCGACCGCGGCCGATGTCGGCCGGCAGGCCGCGGATTTCGTCTTCATGCATCAGAGCCTCAACGCCGTTCCCTTCGCCATCGAGACCTCGCGTCGCGCCGGCCGGCTGATCCGGCAGAATTTCGCGCTGGCGATCGGCTACAACGTTATCGCCGTGCCGGTCGCGATTCTCGGCTATGCGACGCCGCTCGTTGCCGCCATCGCCATGTCGACCTCCTCGCTGATCGTGGTGTTCAATTCTCTGCGACTTAAGGGGCTTGGGACCGCCACGGCTCCTGCGTCGCCGGCGCATGCGGCAGGGCTGCGGCCGGTCAGGAGCGTGCCATGAACACACTCATCTATCTCATTCCGATCGCGCTCTTCCTCGGAGGCCTGGGGCTTGCGGCCTTTCTCTGGGCCCTGAAAAGCGGGCAATACGAAGATCTGGACGGAGCCTCCTGGCGCGTCCTCGACGACGGCGACGGCAAGCCTGAAAAGGATTGATTTTCGCAGGAGTGGCTTGTCGTAAATCGATTTGGGTGCCAAAAGAACCTCCGCCGCCGCATGTTCCACCGGCCCATCCTCTTCCGGACCGGGTTAACCATGCGCAGATCAATATCGAGGGGCTGTTCCGCGTGTCCGTTCGGATCGCGATGGCTCTTCTTCCAACGGAGGCAATCACGTGTCACAGGCGGAAATTGGGCTTATCGGCCTCGGCGTCATGGGGTCGAACCTCGCGCTCAACATTGCTGAAAAGGGCAACAGGATCGCGGTGTTCAACCGCACGGTCGAAGCGACGCGCAAGTTCTACGCCGAAGCCGGCGCGCTCAAGGAGCAGATCGTTCCCTGCGAGACGATCGAAGAGTTTGTCGCGGCCATCCGCCCGCCGCGGCCGATCATCATCATGATCAAGGCCGGTGAGCCCGTTGACCAGCAGATGGAGATCCTGAAGCCCTATCTCGCCAAGGGCGACATCATGATCGACGCCGGCAACGCCAACTTCCGCGACACGATGCGCCGTTTCGAGGCGCTGAAGGATTCCGGCCTCACCTTCATCGGCATGGGCGTCTCCGGCGGCGAGGAGGGCGCGCGCCATGGTCCGTCGATCATGGTCGGCGGCACCGAGGAGTCCTACGGCCGCGTCGAGAAGGTGCTGACCTCGATCGCCGCGAAATACGAGAACGACCCTTGCGTCGCCTGGCTCGGTGAAAACGGCGCCGGCCACTTCGTCAAGACGATCCACAACGGCATCGAATATGCCGACATGCAGATGATCGCCGAAATCTACGGCATCCTGCGCGACGGGCTGAAGATGAGCGCTGCCGAGATCGGCGACGTCTTCGGCGCCTGGAACAAGGGTCGGCTCAACTCCTATCTGATCGAGATCACTGAAAAGGTGCTGAAAGCCGCCGATCCCTTGACCGGCAAGCCGATCGTCGACCTGATCCTCGACAAGGCCGGCCAGAAGGGCACGGGCAAATGGTCGGTGATCGAAGCGCAGAACATGGGCATTCCGGCGACCGGCATCGAGGCGGCCGTCGCCGCCCGCAGCATTTCCTCAATGAAGGAAGAGCGGGAATCGGCCGAGAAGATCCTCGGCTTGCCGCCGGTTGGCGAATTCAAGGTTGCGGACAAGGAGGCCTTCCTCAACGATCTCGAAAACGCACTGCTCGCCGCCAAGATCGGCGCCTATGCGCAAGGCTTCGCGGTGATGTCGGCCGCCTCGAAGGAGTTCGGCTGGAACCTGCCGATGCCGACGATCGCAAAAATCTGGCGCGCCGGCTGCATCATCCGCTCGCAGTTTCTCGACGAGATCACCACGGCCTTCACCAAGGCGCCGGATGCCGCCAACCTGATCGTGACACCGGCGTTTGCGGCGATGGTCAAGGAGACGGACGCCGCCCTCCGCCGTGTCGTTTCCGCCGCCGTGCTCGGCGGCCTCCCGGTGCCGGCGCTCGCCTCCGCGCTCGGCTATTTCGACAGCTACCGCCGCGGCCGGGGCACCGCAAACGTCATCCAGGCGCAGCGTGACTTCTTCGGCGCCCACGGCTTCGACCGCGTTGACGGCGCCGACAGTCACCACGGCCCATGGGGCAGTGGGTTGAACGAATAGGGCCGGACCGGTATTCGCGTAAAATATGGGGCGGCCGTCGCGGCCGCCCGCCAAGCTTTTGAAACTGCGCAATTCCGGATGGAATTGCTCCTGATCCAGGTTCTATTCTGAAATTCATCGAAATCGGTATGAAGTTCAAAGTCATCGACGGCGGCAAAGCCAACGAAGCCATGTGCGCCGATGGGCCGACCATCCGCGCGGAGGCGGAGCGACGCATAAGGGCAACCGGCTACGAACAATGGCGGGTTCGCAGCCTCGCAACCGGCTCGCCCATTCCGAGGTCCATCCAATATCTAAAGATGCAGATCGAATTCGTGGCCGTGAAACTCGAGCAGCTCAATCCTGTTCCCGGTGATTTCACCGACGATAAGTACTGGCCAACTATCGGCGCGTGATGAGTGCGCCTGCGCAGGCAGTGACGCTATTTGGTTGGCGTGCTCTCGTAGATCGCCTCACCGGACACCGCATCCGTGACATCAATGCTCTCTCCCAGCGCCTCGAGGGAGTGGCGGAACTTGTCGAGATTGCTGATCATTTTCGGCCGCGCGGCCACGATGTGATCGAAACTTTCCCACTCGCCGATCGAGCAATAGGAGCGTTCGCCGGTCTTGATGAGCGCCATTTTCCGTAATCCTTCGAAATCGCGGCGAAGGTTACGGAACCATTCCTCGAATTCGTCCTCGAGCCCCGGTTTCGTTCGGAAGCGAACGACGTTGTATGCCGTCATGACATCACCCCCCATTCATATCTTTCGGGTTCTAGAGTACCATTAATGGTGGAGATTGTCCCGCCGCTCAATCTTGCCGAGATCGCCTGACGAAATCTCATCGGCCGCGACACTCTCATTGTATGATCGCCCGCAGAGGGGCGGCTAACCAAACGAGAAGCGGAGCGATCGATGAAGAGATTTCTGGCCATCTACATGGGAACGGAAGCCGCGCTCGAGAGATCACAGTGGCGAAAAATGGGCGACGAAGAGCGCAAGGCGCGTGAGGCTGCGGGCATTGAGGCCTGGATGGAATGGGGGCGGGCGAATGCGGCCTCGATCATCGAGCAGGGAAGCCCTCTCGGGAAAACGAAGCGCGTGTCCCCGGAAGGGATTTCCGACATCAAGAACAGCATGACGGGATATGTGGTCGTTCAAGCGGAATCGCACGAAGCTGCCGCGAGGCTGTTCGAGAACCACCCGCATTGCACGATCTTCCCGGGCGATTCCGTGGAGATCATGGAATGCCTCCCGCTTCCGGGCCAGTGAGGCGCCGCAACGATCAAGACCGAAAGCGACCCGCGGAGACGTTCTCTCGGCCGTCTCTGCTACACCTTCCGCGACTTCGACATCGGTCGCTGGAATTCCGGCTGACTGAGGCTTTGCAGCGTCTCGGGTGGCTTGCCTTCGATGTGGCCGATCACAGCTTTGGCTAGCTCGCGACCGGCAAGCCGGATGTCCTCGTACATGGTCATGACTTCGGGGCGCAGCCAGCGCAGGAAGTCGCTCGGCGCTTTGGTGACCATGTCCACGTTCTCTCCGACCTTCTTTCCGGCCGACTCGATCGCCGCGATCAACGCAATCGCGCCGGAGCCGCTGCCGGATACGATGCCGTCCGGGGCGTCAACCGAGCGCATCAGTTGCTCGAAGGCGTCACGGATGGCGACAAGGCTGTGGTCGATGTTGACATGGTGGAAGCTCACCGCCTCCGCACCGAAATCTTTAAGTCCGCGCTCGAAGCCGGTGCGCATGTGGGTATGAAAAGTGAGGTTCGGCGGCGGCTCCAGCAGCACCAACCGGCGCCTGCCGCGCTCGGTGAGCCGGCGCACCGCCTCATAGGCGAAACGTTCGTTGTCGAAATCATGGAAAGGGTGAATGATCCCCATCTCCGTGCGGCCATGGGTGACAAAGGGCAGGTGGCGCTCGGTCATCAGCGTTACGCGCGCATCGTGCGGCTCAGTTCGCGAGATGATTACGCCGTCGGCAGCGCCCGTATCGAGGATATAGCGGATCGGCCCCAGCGGATCCTTTGTGGAGCTGTAAGGGGTTACCACCAGATGATACGGCGTGCCCGCGAGGATTTCGGTGATGCCGACGACCATGGGGCTGGTGATGCCCATGATCTCTTCCTCCAGCGTCAGAACGAGGCTGATGACATTGGTCTTGCCGGTCCTGAGGCGTACCCCGGCGCGGTTCGGCTGGTAGCCGATCTGCTTGGCGACCAGACGCACCCTTTCCTTGGTTTCGGCGCCAATATCGGGCGCATCCTTCAATGCTCGGGATACCGTGGTGATCCCAAGACCGGTCATGAAGGCGATCGTTTTCAGCGTCGGCCTGGCACCGGCCGGTGGCGGCACTGTCGCCGCCCTGTTCTTCGTCTTGCCTTCCATTCCCGTCACCCAGCCCGTCCCCTTTTGAGACCTTTGCGCCACGATCAAGCGCCCCGCTTTGACTCGCAGCTTCGATACGAACACGCCCGATCCGGCTCCGCCTTATATACGAATTGTAACCGGTGGCCAGATTTGCCCCAGCCGTCTCGCGGAACAAAATCTGTAACGATACAGTAGCGATGTCGAGCATTTTCGTTGCTGCACTGCGAAGGACGTAACCATATGGTTGAATCCCGCAGTTGCGAAGCGAGATGTTGCAATTGCGAAGCCCTGTCCCAATGTCCAGCGATCCATTTTGATTCAAAATCCGTTTGAATCAAAGCGTTATGGCGGAGAATGGGAGGCTCGTACGACAGCGCCGAGGGTCAATGTTGTCTTCTTTGAAGAGAAGCCTGCTACACGTATTAGGGGAGTTTGAAATAATATCCGGAATTTTCCGTTGTGGGTGTTGCGTCCGAAAATCGTTTGAACTAAGTTTTTACGGCAACGTTACAGTGAGGGAGGAGAACTCATGAAATTGCGTTCCATGGCCGCCGCATTGGCCGCAACCGTCGCCCTGCCATTCGGCGTGGCCAATGCCGCCGATCTGGAGGTCACCCATTGGTGGACCTCAGGCGGTGAAGCCGCGGCGGTCGCCGAACTGGCCAAGGCTTTCGACGCGACCGGCAACAAGTGGGTCGACGGTGCAATCGCCGGCTCGGGCGGGACCGCGCGTCCGATCATGATCAGCCGCATCACCGGCGGCGATCCGATGGCTGCGACCCAGTTTAATCACGGTCGTCAGGCCGAGGAGCTCGTGCAGTCGGGTTTGATGCGTGATCTGACCGATCTTGCCGAGCGCGAGAACTGGAAGGAGATCGTCAAGCCGGCAAGCCTGCTTGAGTCCTGCACCATCGAGGGCAAAATCTATTGCGCGCCCGTCAACATCCATTCCTGGCAGTGGCTGTGGCTTTCGAATGCGGCCTTCAAGCAGGCGGGCGTTCCCGTGCCGAAAAACTGGGAGGAGTTCGTCGCGGCAGCACCGGCGCTTGAAAAGGCCGGAATCGTGCCGCTCGCCGTCGGCGGTCAGCCGTGGCAGGCAGCAGGTGCCTTTGACGTGCTGATGGTGGCGATCGCCGGGAAAGACACCTTCGAGAAGGTCTTCGCCCAGAAGGACGAGGAAGTGGCTGCAGGTCCGGAGATCGCCAAGGTGTTCAACGCTGCCGACGATGCGCGCCGCATGTCGAAGGGCAGCAATGTTCAAGACTGGAACCAGGCAACGAACCTCGTCATCACCGGCAAGGCCGGCGGCCAGATCATGGGCGACTGGGCCCAAGGCGAATTCCAGCTTGCTGGCCAGAAGGCCGGCGTCGACTACACCTGCCTTCCGGGTCTTGGCGTCAACGAGGTGATCTCGACGGGTGGTGACGCATTCTACTTCCCGCTGCTGGAGGACGAGGAAAAGTCGAAGGCGCAGGAGGCGTTGGCATCGACCCTGCTGAAGCCGGAGACGCAGGTTGCCTTCAACCTGAAGAAGGGTTCGCTGCCGGTGCGTGGCGACGTCGACCTTGCAACCGCAAATGATTGCATGAAGAAGGGACTCGATATCCTTGCCAAGGGCAATGTGATCAAGGGCACCGACCAGCTTCTGTCTGCCGACAGCCAGAAGCAGAAGGAAGACCTCTTCTCCGAGTTCTTCGCAAACCCGTCGATGACGCCGGAGGATGCGCAGAAGCGCTTCGCCGAGATCATCGCGGCGGCGGACTGATCGTTGCCGCTTGAAGGCCCCGCGCGTTCGCGGGGCCGCCCTCATGCCCGTTCGGTACGACGCGTTCGCGCCGGGCACCCGTGACGACGTCTGCTGGCGGCGACGCAAGAGGAGCATCCCGCTTTCAAGCTGAATTGCCGACGCGGATAAGATGTTCCAGAATCAAGGTGTTCTGAGCGTTCGTTATATGTTCGCTTGAACGCTGAGTGCCGGGCAGGGGCCATTACTATGGTGAGGCGGCCGGGTATCGGCGGCGTGTTTCGCTGCGAGTACCGCACATCGAATACATTGCAGTTCCGGAGGAGCAAACATGACAGGCCAAACACGCGGCTCGGCTCGCCCGAATCAGTGGTTGCGGAACCTGAATGCGAAGATCGCCTCTATTCCGATGATCCTGACAGCCGTGGTCATCTTCGTCGGCGGCACAGCCTGGACGGTTCTCTATTCCTTCACCAACTCGAAGCTGCTGCCAAGGCTTTCCTTCGTCGGCCTCGACCAATATGAGCGCCTATGGGCCGCACCGCGTTGGCTCGTCTCGATCGAGAATCTCGCCATCTACGGTTTTTTCTCACTGATTTTCAGTCTCGTGATCGGTTTTGTGCTTGCGGCACTGATGGACCAGAAGATTCGCTTCGAGAATACATTTCGAACGATCATGCTCTATCCCTTCGCCCTGTCGTTCATCGTCACGGGCCTTGTCTGGCAGTGGCTGCTTAATCCGCAATACGGAATACAGTCGATCGTGCGGTCCTTTGGCTGGACGAACTTCAACTTCGACCCGCTCTATAATTCCGACATCGTCATCTACGGCATTCTGATCGCGGCGCTCTGGCAGGGCACCGGCCTTGTCATGTGCCTTATGCTTGCCGGCCTGCGCGGCATCGATGAGGACATCTGGAAGGCTGCCCGGGTGGATGGCATCCCGATGTGGAAGACCTATGTGCTCATCATCATCCCGATGATGCGCGGCGTCTTCATCACGACGCTCGTCATCATCGCGAGCGGCATCGTCAAGGTTTACGACCTCGTCGTGGCGCAGACGAGCGGCGGTCCCGGCATCGCCTCCGAAGTGCCTGCGAAATACGTCTACGATTATATGTTCCAGGCCCAGAACCTTGGGCAGGGCTTTGCCGCCTCCACCATGATGCTCGTGACGGTCGCGATCATCATCGTGCCGTGGGCGTATCTGGAATTCGGAGGAGGTCGCAAGCGTGCTTAATCTCGTCGCCAACAACAGCACGGTTACCGAGCACGAAACGGTTCCCGTCAGGATCAAGTCCGGCCCGAGCGGACCCAAGCCGCGCCGGACACTCTCTCGCCGCAACATCGTCGTGTACGGCACGTTGATCGTAGTTGCTCTCTATTACCTGCTGCCGCTCTACGTGATGATCATGACGTCGCTCAAGGGCATGCCGGAAATCCGCGTCGGCAACATCTTCGCGCCCCCGGTGGAAATCACCTTCGAGCCCTGGGTAAAGGCCTGGGCCCAGGCCTGCACCGGCCTCAATTGCGACGGGCTTTCGCGCGGCTTCTGGAATTCGGTGCGCATCACCGTTCCCTCGGTGATCATCTCGATCGCCATCGCCTCGGTGAACGGCTACGCGCTCGCCAACTGGCGCTTCAAAGGGGCCGACCTGTTTTTCACCGTCCTCATCGTCGGCGCCTTCATCCCCTATCAGGTGATGATCTACCCGATCGTGATCGTGCTCAGAGAAATGGGCGTCTACGGCACGCTGACCGGCCTCATCATCGTGCATACGATCTTCGGCATGCCAATCCTGACCCTCTTGTTCCGCAACTATTTCGCCGGGCTGCCCGAGGAGCTCTTCAAGGCGGCGCGCGTCGACGGCGCCGGGTTCTGGACGATCTACCTCAAGATCATGCTGCCGATGTCGCTGCCGATCTTCGTCGTCGCGATGATCCTTCAGGTGACCGGCATCTGGAACGACTTCCTGTTCGGCGTGGTTTTCACGCGGCCGGAGTACTACCCGATGACCGTACAGCTCAACAACATCGTCAACTCGGTGCAGGGCGTGAAGGAATACAACGTCAACATGGCGGCGACGCTGCTGACCGGCCTCGTGCCGTTGACGATCTACTTCATCTCGGGCCGGCTGTTCGTGCGCGGCATCGCCGCTGGCGCAGTGAAAGGATAATCAAGCATGACCAGTGTTTCAGTCAGGGACCTGTCGCTGAACTTCGGCGCCATCACCGTTCTCGACAAGCTCAACCTCGACATCAATCATGGCGAGTTCCTTGTCCTGCTCGGCTCGTCCGGATGCGGCAAGTCCACGCTCTTGAACTGCATCGCCGGTCTGCTTGACGTTTCGGAAGGGCAGATCTTCATCAAAGACCGCAATGTCACATGGGAGGAGCCGAAGGACCGCGGCATCGGCATGGTGTTCCAGTCCTACGCGCTCTACCCGCAGATGTCGGTCGAGAAGAACCTTTCCTTCGGGCTCCAGGTCGCCAGGGTGCCGCAAGCCGAAATCGATAAACGTGTCGCACGCGCTGCGGAAATCCTGCAGATCCAGCCGCTTCTGAAGCGCAAGCCCGCCGAACTTTCCGGCGGCCAGCGCCAGCGCGTGGCGATCGGCCGCGCACTGGTGCGCGACGTCGATGTCTTCCTCTTCGACGAGCCCTTGTCGAACCTCGACGCCAAGCTGCGCTCGGAACTGCGCGTCGAGATCAAGCGGCTTCACCAGTCGCTGAAAAACACGATGATCTATGTCACGCACGACCAGATCGAAGCGCTGACGCTCGCCGACCGCATCGCTGTGATGAAGGGCGGCGTCATCCAGCAGCTCGCCGATCCGATGACCATTTACAACGCGCCGGAGAACCTCTTCGTCGCCGGCTTCATCGGTTCGCCATCGATGAATTTCTTCCGTGGCGAGGTCGCCGCCAAGGACGGCCGCAGCTTTGTGCAGGTCGGCGGTGTTGCCTTCGACGTCACGGCCTATCCGGCGCGCACAAGGTTGCAGCCGGGCCAGAAGGTCGTGCTCGGACTCCGGCCGGAGCATGTCAAGGTCGATGAGGCCGGGGCAGGAGATGCAGCGCATCAGGCCGTCGTTGACATCGAAGAGCCGATGGGTGCCGACAACCTCTTGTGGCTGACCTTGGCCGGTCAATCGATGTCCGTGCGCATCGCCGGCCAGCGGCGCTACAGGCCGAGCACGGCCGTGCGCCTTTCTTTCGACATGGGCGTCGCCTCAATCTTCGACGCTGCCAGCGAAAACCGTCTTTAAGAAGCGATATCGAGCCCGGGCGACGCCGTCCGGGCTCACAATAAACGATAATGATGTCGGCATCGGCCGCCGGCCCATAATGGATTGAGGAAATGCCCCCCGAAACCTTGAACCGCGACGCCATCCGCATCGACTTGTCCGGTGACTGGCTGCTTGCCTCGACCGACAACAGCCACGCGCTTACCATTGCGCTTCCGGGCGATGTGCACAGCGCGTTGCAGCAGGCGGGTGTCATCGCAGATCCCTATGCCGGCCGGAACGAGGCTGATGTGCAATGGGTCGCGCACAAGGACTGGGTTCTGGAACGCACGGTCGTCATCGATGCGGACGATCTTGACGGGTGCTGGTATCTCGATTTCGAAAGTATCGACACGATCGCCTCGGTCTTCGTCAACGATCGCTTGGTGCTGGAGGCGGAAAACTGCTTTCGCCGCTATCGTCCCGATGTCTCAAGTGCGCTCGTTGTCGGCGAGAACCGCATCCGCGTCGTGCTGCTTTCCTCGATTGCCGAGGGTGCGCGCCGGCAGGCGGCGCAGCCTTTTTACGTGCCTTATCACGACGGGAATTCGCCGATCGCCAACGGCAACATGCTGCGCAAGCCCCAGTGCCACTTCGGCTGGGACTGGAACATCGCCATCGCGCCGCTCGGCATCTATGGCTCGCTGGCACTTCGCCGGCTGGAGACGGCGCGCATCGAACACATCACCACACGTCAGCTCTGGCTTACCGACGGCTCAGTCGACCTGCAGGTAACCGTCACGCTCTTTGCGCGCGATCCCGGCATCGTACCCATTCATTTTGAGCTAGATGGCGTGCGGGAGCGTCTGGACTGTGCGGTTGCAGCCGGCGAGACGCGGGTCACCCACGTCTTCACGGTCGCAACGCCAAGATTGTGGTGGCCTGCCGGCAGCGGTGAGCAGGCACTCTCCGTCCTTAACGTCGAGCTGCCGGACGAGAGCGTGACCCGCCAGATCGGTTTCCGAACGATCGATCTCGTCACCGACAAGGACGAGGCGGGCAGCCGTTTTGCCTTCCGCATCAATGGCCGCGAGATCTTCTGCCGCGGAGCGAACTGGATCCCGGCGGATGCCCTGGTGTCGCGCGTCACGCCGCAGGGGGTCGAGGACCTCCTGCAATCCGCTGTCGACGCCAACATGAACATGATCCGCGTCTGGGGCGGCGGCTTCTACGAGCCAGACTGGTTCTACGATCTCTGCGACCGGCTCGGACTGCTCGTCTGGCAGGACTTCATGTTCGCCTGCAATCTCTATCCCTCGACACCGGACTTCCTCGACAATGTCGCGGCCGAGGTGGATTATCAGGTCAAGCGACTGTCGTCCCACCCGTCGATTGCGCTGTGGTGCGGCGACAACGAACTTGTCGGCGCGCTCACCTGGTTCGAAGAAAGCCGCAAGGATCGCGACCGTTACCTCGTCGCTTATGACCGGTTGAACCGCACGGTCGAGGCGGCGATGAAGGCGGCCTGCCCGGAAGCGATCTGGTGGCCTTCGAGCCCCTCTGTCGGCTACCTCAATTTCGGCGATGCTTGGCATGCGGATGGTGCTGGCGACATGCACTACTGGTCCGTCTGGCATGAGAACAAGTCCTTCGACAATTATCGCACCGTGCGTCCGCGCTTCTGCTCGGAATTCGGTTTCCAGTCCTACACATCGATGCCGGTCGTCCGGCAATTCGCCGAGACGCGTGACCTCAACATCGCCTCGCCGGTGATGGAGGCGCACCAGAAGAATGCCGGCGGCAACGAGCGGATCGCCGGGACCATGTTCCGCTATTTCCGCTTTCCAAAGGATTTCCCGAGCTTCGTCTATCTGAGCCAGATCCAGCAGGGCCTCGCGATCCGTACCGCCGTCGACTACTGGCGGTCGCTGAAGCCGCATTGTATGGGCACGCTTTATTGGCAGCTCAACGACACCTGGCCAGTCGCCTCCTGGTCGAGCCTGGATTACGGCGGCAACTGGAAGGCCATGCACTATATGGCCCGCCGCTTCTTCCAGCCGGTCGCTGTCGCGGCCATCCCTTCTGCGGACGGCAAGGAAATCACGTTCTCGATGGTGAACGACACAGCCGAGATGGTGACGGTCGAACTCGAAACCTTTCTCGTTTCACTTGACGGCGAGCGTCGCCCGCTGGCGGCCGCCGCCGGTTCCTGTGCACCGGACCGCGCCGCCACGCTCGTCACCATCGCGAGCGACGACGTTCCGGAGGGAATGTTGCTCTTCTGGTCGTTCGAAGCCTCCAACGGCATGTGCGGCGAGGGGCACCATGTGCAGGGGACCTACAAGGCGCTCGATCTCTCGCCGTCAGGACTGACGCTGGAGACCGTGCCGCGACTGGATGGCGCCTTCGACGTGGTTATCACAGCGAGCGGTCTAGCGCTGCATGTGATGGTCGAGGCGGATATCGACGGGCGCTACTCGGACAACGCCTTCGACCTGACCGCCGGCGAGACGAAGGTGATCCGCTTCACCCCGAAGGCGCCGCTCGCCGAAGGCATCGTGCCGAGCTTCAGCGCCTACGACCTCGAATCCTGCCAGGGAAAGGGGTGAGCCGGATGAAACGCAGTGACGTCAACGAGATCATCCGCGAAAGCGACGCCTTCATGCGCAGCCACGGCTTCTTGCTGCCCCCTTTTGCCTACTGGTCGCCGGAGGAATTGAAGACTCGGGTCGCGTCCGACAGCCCGACGATCTTGGAGGCGCGGCTCGGCTGGGACATCACCGACTATGGCAAAGGCCGTTTCGATGAATTCGGTCTTGTCCTTTTCACCTTGAGGAACGGCGCCGCGGTCAATCTCGGCACCGGCAAGGGCATGATCTATGCCGAGAAGCTGATGATCACGCGCGCTGGCCAGGTCAATCCGCTGCACCGTCACGCGGTGAAGACGGAGGACATCATCAATCGCGGCGGCGGTACGCTGGTACTTGAGCTGTATAACTCGCTGCCGGACGGCTCGGTCGACGAGGAAAGCGACGTCGAAGTGGCGTGCGATGCGCGCCTGCGTCGGCAGAAGGCCGGTGGGCTCCTAAAGCTTAAGCCCGGCGAGAGCGTCACATTGCTGCCCGGAAATTGGCACGCCTTTTGGGCGGAGGGAGCCGACGTATTGATGGGCGAAGTCTCGACCGTCAACGACGACCTTACCGACAACTATTTCCGCGAGCCGGTGGGCCGCTTTTCCGCAATCGAGGAGGACGAGCATGCGCTCCACCTGCTCGTGTCGGACTACGACACCTGGCTGAAGGCAACAGGCTGAAACGCCCGAACCTGCTCCCAACAACCCATTCCTGCGCACTCAACGAGGAGATCTTTGATGAAAGACGTCAGTTTCCAACTCTACAGCGCCCGCAATTTTCCGCCGCTCGCCGATGTGCTCGCGGCGGTCGGCAAGGCCGGCTATACCCAGGTCGAAGGCTACGGTGCGCTTTACGCATCGCTGAGCGACGAAGAGGTCGCTGAATTCAAGCGCGGTCTGGAGCGCAACGGCGTCACCATGCCGACTGCGCATTTTGGCATCGACATGCTGGAGCAGGAGCCGGCGCGGGTGCTGCGGATCGCCAATGCGCTCGGCATCCGGGCAATCTACTGCCCCTACCTGATGCCGGACCAGCGCCCGAGCGACGCGGCCGGCTGGCGTGCCTTCGGTGCGCGGCTGCAAGCGGCAGGCAAGCCTTTCCGGGACGCGGGACTCGACTTCGGCTGGCACAATCACGACTTCGAATTCCATGGCCTCGCGGACGGCTCCGTACCGTTGGACCACATCTTCGCCGGCGGCCCGGATCTTTCCTGGGAAGCGGATATTGCCTGGATCGTGCGCGGCGGCGCCGATCCCTTCGCCTGGATCGCGAAGTACGGCAGCCGTATCACCGCCGTCCACGTCAAGGACATCGCGCCCAAGGGTGAAAAGACGGATGAGGACGGCTGGGCCGATGTCGGCCACGGCACGATCGACTGGAAGGGGCTGGTAAAGGCGTTCTCCGCAACCTCGGTGAAATATTTCATTGCCGAACACGACAACCCCAGCGACTTCCGGCGCTTTGCTGAACGTTCGCTGGCCTCCATCCAATCCTATTGAGTGACGGAAAAATCATGAAGACGAAGGAACTTGGCGTCGGCATCATTGGATGCGGCAATATCTCCACCACCTATTTCAAGCTCGCGCCGCTCTTCAAGGGCATCCGAATGGTCGCCTGCGCCGATCTCAACCCGGCAGCGGCCGAGGCGCGGGGCGCCGAATATGATGTGACGGCGCAGAGCATCGAGGCGCTGCTGGCCAATCCGGAAGTGGACATCATCGTCAATCTGACGATCCCGGACGCGCATTTTGCCGTTTCGAAGGCGATCCTCGAAGCCGGAAAACATGTCTATTCCGAAAAGCCGCTGGTGCTGACACTGGAGCAGGGCGAGGAGCTCAGGGCGATCGCCAAGGCGAAAGGACTTACGGTCGGCTGTGCGCCGGATACCTTCCTCGGCGGCGCGCACCAGCTCGCCCGCGACTACATCGACGCCGGCAAGATCGGTCGGATCACATCGGGAACCTGCCACGTCATGAGCCCCGGCATGGAGATGTGGCATCCGAACCCGGATTTCTTCTTCCTGCCGGGCGGTGGTCCGGTGCTCGATCTCGGACCTTACTATATCGCCAACCTCATCAACCTGATCGGCCCGGTGAAGCGCGTCGCTGCGCTTTCCTCGATGGCGAACGAGACGCGCACCATCACCAGCGCGCCGCGCAATGGCGAGGTCATCCCGGTCAAGACGCCGACCAACATCCATGCGCTGCTCGAATTCCAGAACGGCGCAACGATCACGCTTTCGGCAAGCTGGGATGTCTGGTCGCACCGCCACGCCAACATGGAGCTCTATGGCACCGAAGGATCGCTGTTCGTGCCGGATCCCAACTTCTTCGGCGGCGCGGTCGAGGCGAGCGGGCGCGACAAGAACATCCAGCCCCTCGAAATGTGGGAGCATCCCTTTGCGGTTAACAATTGGGATCACCCGGCTGGGCCGATCGCCAACTACCGCACGGCCGGTCTCGCCGACATGGCGGACGCCATCCTCAACGGCCGCGACCCGCGCTGCTCGCTCGACCGCGCGCTTCACGGCGTCGACGTGATGGTGTCGATCCTGAAATCCGGCGAGGAGGGGCAGTTCGTAACGCTTTCGACCACCTGCACGCAGCCGGCGGCCCTTGGCATCGAAGAGGCTCAGGCGCTGCTGCGGTAAGGGGCGAACCCCTCCCAAGCCCTCCCCACAAGGGGGAGGGGCTTGGCG
>NZ_SRXN01000119.1 GCF_004827385.1 Ensifer sp. MPMI2T | reverse complement strand
CCGGCCTGGTGCTCCTTCAAAATGCCGATGATCTGCTCGTCGCTGAAACGGGATCGCTTCATTCTCTGTCTCCATCTCCGGAGAACAGACTAACCTCAAACCGAGGACATTCCAGGGGAGCACGTCAAAACCCTGCGTTCAAGCTCCTTTGCGCCTAAACACCGAATGGGTATTGCTCGTTGGCTTTTCCCTGTCATGACATGAGTCGGGTCTTGGCAGATGGGCTCCAGCCGTCGCGACCAAATCTGGCGAGAATCCGATCACATGAAGTAAGTCTCGTAAGAGTAGCTAGTTGAACACTGTGCGGTTTCGGCATCCTCAATTTTGCGGAGATAGAGCGGCGGTTTGTGTGCACGCTGCCATTCACCGGAACTGTTCTTCGTCCATTTGTCGGGATGTTGGGTAGGGTCAAGGACCATGTCGCAATGATCCACTTCAACAAACCCCATCATCGCTGCACGGGCTTGCGCCTCTGGGTTTTCCGCGCGCCAGCTCAGCAACGGTCGTTCGCCGTCGTTCCGAAGTTGGTGCTCGAGCAGAATATCGCCTGCATTCTCAACGAGGGGATGAGCGACTTGAAGATCCACTGTGGAGGTAGTCTCTTCACGACCAGGAAATTGGTCTCTCCAACTTTTGGAGTCGAACTCTTCTTCCATTCTGAATCCGCCTTCGGTTCTCATCAGTCCAACACACTGGTTTCCCAATTGGTAACTGAAATATCGGGCGTGCTCCGTATCCCGACGTATGCCATATTGCTGAGCAACGTCCGCAGTGCGTCTGGCTCGTGCGGATACGAATTCTGAATATTCTTGTGGATTTTTGGCGATGTCAGTGATTTCTTTGTCATGAAATTTCCTCATCTCCCTCCTGAAAGTCTTGAGATCAATCGGCACCACCGGAGGTTTGTGATCGAGGGTATATCTGGCCGCCGACGATGAGCGGCCGTTGGAATCTGACCTGTCTAAGTGCATTCGGGCAAACGTGTCCGCAAACTCTTGGGCTTCTGCATCCGTTTGCCTGCCGGCACTCCGCGTGTAGTGAAAATCGGACGAGCCATCAATTCGACCGTACATGGCGATTTTGTACTCCTTTTTTTGCAGTGCGGCTGGTGGAAACGGGTTAAGGATAGCCTCGCACAACTGACGTTCAGCTGACTAGAACGGCTCCTCACTGAATTCGACTTACGGGCTTCCCAAAATGTGATGAATCTGAATCGATGGTGCAAACCGGAGGTTTGCGATGGGTTCAGTGATTTCGTTGCGGTCAGACTTTGATGGGGATGGGCTGCGGCTTCTGGCCCGGCAGACGAAGGATGCCACCCTGGCACGGCGGCTCTTGGCCTTGCCTCGATCTATGACGGCGGCTCGCGCTCGGATGCGGCGCGGTTTGGCAGCGTCACTCTTCAGATCGTGCGTGATTGGGCATGCGCTTCAATGCGCATGGCCCCGAAGAGCTGATCAATGGCAAGGCTCCCGCCCCGCAGTCACGTTTGAACGATCCCCATCCGGCGGCCTTGGCGCAAGCCATCGAACGCGGACCGAGGCCCTATCTCGATGGCGTCGTGCGTTGGCGTCTGTGTGATCTGGCCCAGTGGCATGGGAGGAATTCCGTATCTCGGTGAGCGAACAAACGCTGAGCCGGGAGGTGCGTGCCATGGGCTACCGCAAGCTTGCCGCACGACCGAAACATCACGCACAGGACCCTCAAGCGATTGAGAAATTTAAAAAAACTTTCCCGCCGCAGTGGCGGAAATTGCGTAAGCGGCAAGCTGAGGCCGTTCAGCCGGCGTAGTTCCACGGCATGAGCGCGTCGATTTCTGAACTCGGCCAGCCATTGGCAATGCGCTCGAGGGTCTGAGTGAGCCAGGCCAGCGGATCGACGT
>NZ_SRXN01000118.1 GCF_004827385.1 Ensifer sp. MPMI2T | reverse complement strand
CAGGAATTCGCCACGCAATGGTTATGGACCTATAACAACGAACGGCCCAATATGGGTATCGGCGGCATCACACCCGCACAGAAACTGAAAATGGCCGCGTGAATTCTACAATAGCGCCCCGTTAAAAACGGGAGGATTACCCCAATATCCACCGCATCCTTCGCTTTCAGCTTGAATACTACAGCCTTGCTGAGCTGCGGATTTTTCTTGGCCGCGAGGATGTCAAGGCAACGTTGCGTGAGTTCGATAGGATCAGTGGGATCTTGATCGTCCACCGCCCCTTTCACATCGACGATCATCACATAACCATGCCCATCATCGGTGACATATTGCGCGAGCAGATCAAGCGCTGCGGAGAACGTCAGGAACTTGGCCGTGCGCCCTTGCGAGTCCTTGAACACACGCCCATGACGGTCGCGTAGATCGGCTTGCTGTACTTGCGAATAGTTCTGATTGTACAACAAGCCGCTTCCAGTGGATTCCCGCTCAATCGTGTAATCGTGAGATAAAATGACTTCTTTGTCGGCGGTAAAGCGGGCATCGACCTCCACGGTCTCGATCTGTGAATTCCATGCATCTTGCAAGGCGTAGGCTGGTCCTGGTCAGGTTTTGACAATCTAGCGCGCGATGTGGCCAAGCTAATTCGCTAACATGTTAATATATGAGGAGAGCTAATTATGAATATGAACGCTTCAACAAAATCTTTTCACGGTATAAATCCGTTGCGTGCAACGATAAATGCGAGGAAGTTTTTCTCTATAAATAATCTTGGTGTTGACAATCTTGTTCAGGTTGTCCTCGTAACTCAGAAGAAGCGTGAATCATTTTTACCGCACACCACCCTCGATGGAGTTGTTGAGTTTATTAAGCCGATCGTTGGTGCTGGTATTCCAGCAATCAAGCTCTTTACAGAGGGTGTCTCCAAGAGGGATGATGGAAAGGAGTCTGTCGACGAGAATAACCTTACGAACCAGGCTCTACGATTAATTAGAAATGCTTTTCCGAAACTTTACGTGATGACCGAAAACTGCCTGTGCCCTTACACGACGCACGGGAGTTGCGCAGTGCATAACCGTGATGGTCATATTGATGCAGGTGCGACCGCCGACCTTTTCGTGAAAGCTGCGCTCCTGCATGCGGAAAACGGTGCGGACGCGGTCGGACCGGCCGCAATGGCAGAGGGATTGGTCGAAGCGGTTCGGAATGGCCTAGATACCGCGGGCTACAATCACATAGGTGTGGTGCCGCACCTGATTATTAATTCGTATGCCTATGGTCCATTTCGCGACCTTATGCAAACCGGCGAAGGGCGCATGCATCGTCCCTCCTTCCAAGTCAACAAAAATGATCGCAAAGCCGTCATGGCCGTTGTGGAGGGATTCACCCAAGAAGGGGCAACGGCGATCATGTTCGAACCAGGGCTACACATCAATGACCTCATTTACGAATCCAGTAAGATAACGAATGTCCCGCTCGGCGCATTTTCGACCTCAGCTGAATATCGGTTGATCGTAGATAACACTAGGTCGGATTTTCCGGGCGGCGACCCAGTTCTTGAGCATTGCCAAGGAATTATGCGCAGCGGAGCGCGATTCATTGTTACCTATGCGGCCCAAGAGCTGGCAACCTTGCTCTCCGGATCAAGATAAGTGGAAAAATCGAGGAGCGCTTAACATGGTGAATGCGAACGCCAAATCCGCGGCATGGGATTTAATGGGTGAGCGATTTTGGACTGAGATAGATGAGGGAGGACGACCGAGCCAGAAGGAAATCGACCTTTATCTTGAGGGAGTAGATAGCCGGAAAAAGGTATGTGTTGTCGGCGCAAGGGTAATCCTCCCGGGCATTAACGGGGTTCAAAAGTAGAATTTTCTCGGCAATATGATCGAGGAGATTTTGATGAAGACGAGCAGATTTAGCGAACCCCAAATCCTTGCGATCTTGCGCCAGGCGGAA
>NZ_SRXN01000117.1 GCF_004827385.1 Ensifer sp. MPMI2T | reverse complement strand
TGCGCCTGCTGACGACGATCCTCGACAAGATCTTCGACAGGCTCGATCGCGAAACGATGCAGACGGGCGTCACCGACTATTCTTACGACCTAACCCGCTAACAGCGGCGGTCGGCAAAACGCCGGCCCGGGAGCCGCACCATGCGATCGCGAGCGTTGAAATGGGCTGATCGTTTAGCTCATGCGCTATCGGAACTGCGCTCGGAAGTGCATTCGGACAGCCATCTTATCATTCTAAAGGGGGCATAGCGGCATATGAATTTTGCATGGAGAGAGCCAGACGGTTGACTTTAGTATTGCCGGCCACTCACGGGATCGCCTCGACTAAAGAGGGCCCGTGCTTCAGGACGAGGACTAAATGATGACAGCGTTATCTGATCCCCGCTTTACTCGAGCTGTCAGTGACGATGGATCGTTGGCCACCCCTTTCATGAAATGCCTCGCGCGGTTGGTCCGCGCTCAGGATTCCTACGGATTATGGAAGGATAAATGTGACGCCGAGTTGCTGGCCAACTTCACGGTCACGGAGGAGCAGCGGCGAGCCATCCCCATCATCGGCGACCCCGATCCGGACGTGCTGTTGAGGCTCGACCTTTTTTACGCCGCCGTCGGCGTCGCTATCGAGGAGCGCTCCGGGCTTTTGATCTCGCGAACGCTGGAGATAAGCGATGAGGGCATCGGCCGAGTGCTCTTCACAACCAGGCGGCTGGTGGTGCTGTCGAAGACCCTACGTGACGTTCACCGGTTCGGTTTCAATACACTTGGCAAATGCGCCAAGACTGGCACGAAGTTGATCGAGGATGCGATCAAAAGCATCGAAGCTTATCCGGACGTGGCGCGGGCATAATGTGCCTGCAAGGAATAAGACCATGACAGATCTTGAAGAACTGAAGCAGAGGGTTCAAAAGCTGCAGTCACGCGCTGCGACTGCGAAGACGCAATTGCATGACCTTGCCGAGTGCCTTCCAAACTATTGGACGGAAATAGTGACCGTCGCCGAGAAAACGTTCGACGCTTTTGCTCAGTTGGACGCTGCCAAACGAGAACTCGCCGCATCGGAGAATTCACGATGACAAACTCGTTCGTGACCCGCGACGGATCCAGCTGGGTGCCTGAATATCTGTTCGCCATTGAGGTTGAAACCTGCATCGGCTGCAGCCGCTGACTCAGGGTCTCACGCGAGGTATGCACCTTCGCGGCATCGATGACGCAGGTGAGATTCTCGGTGTTTAATGCCGAGGACGATCATTCCAATAACCAGATCATGTGATCATGTTCGGCGACAGCGCCGGCGCTGTATCGGCTGCGGAGCCTGAGCGCGTGTTTGCCCGAACTGCCAGAATCATGTTGCGGCCGACAATATTGCCGCGTGACCCCAGCGACAAAACCAGGGGAACGGCCTTGTCTTTTAGCATCTTTCATCGAATTCTATGGCTGTTCCTATGCGCCAACACCCTTAAAGTCTACGTCGTCTCGGGTTCAATTCGTAGCGCAGTCGTCACGACTGTGGTTGGTTCGCTGCTTCTGCAGCTAGCTTATTTTGGAAGCGTGCTCTTTCTGCTCTGGCGGGCTCACTGCGCCCGCAGAGCTTTTCAAACGACCAGGCAATTCCGTAGAGAGGAACAGCCAGGGGACCCTCGTATAGCGGGCACTCACGGACGCCCTGAAGGGGATCCGTGCTTCGAGGACGAGGACTCTCGATAACCCCCTTGTTACCCGCTTCATGAAATGCCTTGTGCGGCGGTCCCCACTCAGGTTTGCTTTTCGACTGTGCAAGGACAAGTCCCACGCTGGATTTCTGGCCGACTTCACCGTCACGGGAGAAACAGCGCCGTGCGATCGTGTCATACCAACCCTCGTTGATCAGAACCCATGGGCCCATTGCCGCCGACCGATGGACATGATCTTCCAGGGTCGGTCCTGCAGTGTTCGCCATGCGTGACAGCAGTGGTCGACGATGTCCTCGTAGGATTTGAAGACGCGGTT
>NZ_SRXN01000116.1 GCF_004827385.1 Ensifer sp. MPMI2T | reverse complement strand
TGCGTATTCCAGTGAAGTCGGCCGCTGATTCCGAAACGAAGCCGGCCACCCATTCCAAGTTCATTCCGGCCACGATTCCGATTTGAAGCCGGCCAGTCGATGTGCCCCTGGGTCGCTGTTTTGAATGGCTCGTGATTGTCGCGCGGTCAAGCGGCGGATGGTGTTTGACGCTGCTTTCGTAAGCTCTCGCCGGAAGGTTCGATGCGGTAGGCGTTGTGCACGAGGCGGTCGAGGATCGCGTCGGCAATGGTTGGAGGCTGTGTGAAAACTCCCGCTCATGATAGTCTACCTCCAGTTGAGCGGGGGATTCGGCATGGCGGGGTTCATCGAGGGTAAGGACCGGCGAGAGCAGCTGTTCTTGCCGGAATGCCTCGATGATTATGTCGCCGAAGACAACCCGGCCCGCGTTGTCGATGTGTTCATCGATGAGCTGGATTTGCGTGCAATGGGCTTTGCCGCCGCGGCGGCGACTGGGCGGCCGGGATATAGCCCGGCAACCATGCTGAAGCTCTACCTCTATGGCTACCTCAACCAAGTGCAGTCGAGCCGGCGGCTGGAGCGGGAGGCGGGCCGCAACGTCGAACTAATGTGGCTGATGGGTAAGCTTGCGCCCGACTTCAAAACGATCGCCGATTTCCGGCGTGACAGCGGCGAAGCGATCCGCGCGGTCTGCCGCCAATTCGTGCTTCTGTGCCGCAAGATCGGCCTCATCGCGGGCGGCACGGTTGCGGTCGACGGCAGCCGATTCAAGGCGGTGAACACACGCGACAAAAACTTCACGCCTGGCGCGATCCGCCGACGTATGGAGCAGGTGGATGCCAGCATTGAGCGGTGTCTGGGCATGCTCGACACGGCCGACCGGCAGGAGGATGACGTCGCACAGATGCGGGTCAGCCGGCTGAAGGAACGGCTGGACTCGCTGCGGCGGCAGATGTGCGTGGAGCAAGCGGTCCAAGACGCGCCGGACCGCCAGATCTCACTGACCGATTCCGATGCGCGGGCCATGGCAACGAGCGGCAAAGGCACCGGCATGGTCGGCTACAACGTGCAAGCGGCGGTCGACGTCGAGCACCATCTGATCGTCGCGCATGAGGTCACCAATGTCGGCCACGACCGGTCCCAACTTGCCAACATGGCTCAGCGGGCCAAGGAAGCGACCGGCGTCGAGGAACTGACAGTCCTGGCCGATCGCGGCTACTTCTCCGGTGAGGAAATCGTTGCCTGCGAGGCGGTCGGAGCGACGCCGATCGTGCCCCGACCGTTAACATCCGGGGCGAAGGCGGACGGTCGTTTCGACAAGCAGGACTTCATCTATCAGCCAGAGACCGACAGCTATCGCTGCCCGGCAGGCGAACAACTGATCTGGCGCTTCACTGCGGTGGAGAAGGGTCTGACCCTCAGCCGTTACTGGTCCAGCAACTGCGGCACCTGTGCCATCAAGGCAAAATGCACGCCGAGCAAACAGCGGCGTATCACCCGCTGGGAGCATGAGGCAGTTCTCGAGAAGATGCAGCGCAGGCTGGACGAGATGCCGGACGCGATGCGGATCAGGCGCAGCACCGTCGAGCACGTATTCGGCAGTCTCAAAGACTGGATGGGAAGAGACCACTTCCGGATGCGGCGGCTGCGAAATGTCGGAACGGAAATGAGCCTCCACGTCCTCGCCTACAACATCAAGCGAGCCGTCCTTGGCGCTCCCGCGTTGATGGGTGCAATGAGAGGGTGAGACCGTCTCGACCTCGCACGCCGCAACCTTGAAGGTGCATGTCCCGCCCAAAAACGCGTTTTCACACGGCCTCGGTGGATTGCCGATCATGTCGTACCAGTGTTCGACGGGCACCTGACTGGTGACGATGGTCGATCGTCTTTCGTATCGGTCCTCGACGATTTCCAGGAGATCACGACGCTGCTCGTCGTTGAGCTTCTCCGGGCCCCAATCGTCCAGGATGAGCAGGTCGGTTCTGGCGAGCGCCTTGAGCACCTTGG
>NZ_SRXN01000115.1 GCF_004827385.1 Ensifer sp. MPMI2T | reverse complement strand
CGTAAGCGGCAAGCTGAGGCCGTTCAGCCGGCGTAGTTCCACGGCATGAGCGCGTCGATTTCTGAACTCGGCCAGCCATTGGCAATGCGCTCGAGGGTCTGAGTGAGCCAGGCCAGCGGATCGACGTTGTTCATCTTCGCCGTCTGCAGCAGCGTCGCGATGGTCGCCCAGCTCCTTCCGCCGCCGTCGCTGCCAGCGAAGAGCGAGTTCTTTCGCGTTATGGCCTGGGGCCGGATTGCTCGCTCGACGGTGTTGGAGTCGAGCTCGATGCGGCCGTCGGTCAGGAAGCGCTCGAAGATGGCGCGACGCGAGATCGCATAACGGAGCGCCTCAGCCAGTTTCGATTTTCCGGAGACCCGCGGCAGAGTCTTCTGCCAGAGAGCGAAGAGCTCGGCGACAACCGCCGCAGAGGCCTCCTGGCGCGCCGCGACACGAGCATCGGGGCTTTGCCCGCGGACGGTCTCTTCGATCTGCCAGAGCGTCGCCATCCGCTCGACCGTCTCCGTTGCGACCTTTGAGCTTTCCGCGACATGCAGTTCATAGAACTTCCGCCGGCTGTGCGACCAGCAGCCTGCCAGCAGAACGCCGTCATTGCCGCCATCGGAGCGGACTGTAGGCGGCATAACCGTCGACCTGCAGAATCCCGCGATAGCCGTTCAGATGCCGGGCGACGCATTCGCCGGCTCGACTATCCTCGAAGCGATAGGCGACCATCGGCGGGCCGCTGCCGCCAAATGGTCGGTCATCCCTGGCATAGGCCCATAGATAGGCTGTCTTCGTCGATCCGGAGCCGGGAGCGAGCGTCGGCAAGATGGTTTCGTCGGCGAAGATCCGCTCCCCCTTCTTGATCTCATCAAAAAGGTAGTCGGCAAGGATCTCCAGCTCGAAGCCGAGCTTGCCCATCCATTGCGCCATCAGCTTGCGGTCGAGCTCGACCTTGTCGCGGGCGTAGATCGCCTCCTGTCGGTAGAGCGGCAGGCCATCGGCATATTTGGAGACGGCGATCTGCGCCAGAAGTGCTTCCGTTGGAATGCCGCCTTCGATGATGTGTGCCGGAGCCGGTGCCTGGGTGACGCCGTCCTCGTTTTTGAAGGCATACTTCGGCCGGCGGGTGACGATGACGCGGAACTTCGCCGGCATGACATCCAGCCGCTCCGAGACGTCCTCGCCGATCAGCACCTTCTGCTTGCCGGCATGCTCGGGCAGCTCCTCCGGCTCGCCGCCCTTGTTGACCTGTGCCTTGATCGCAGCGATGCCGGTCTCGATCTCCTCGAAGACAAAGGCCTGCTGCTCGTCGTCGGTGGTTGGGGAGCCGAGCTTCTCCGACCGGCGGCCGAAGCGGGCGCGATCGAATGCTTTCAGGATCTGCGTCAGCCGCTCGATGCGCTCATCGGCATCGGCGTTTCGTGCCTTAAGATCAGCGACCTCGCTCTCCAAGGCGTCGATCCGCGCCGCCTTTTCGGCCATGGCAAGCACCATGGCTTTCAGCGCTTCTACGTCATCCGGGAGTTTGAGATCAGGCGGCGTCATCGACCCGAGCAGAGCACATTTTGCGCCGGTTTTCCTGCCCTTTCAGGCCGCTGATTCACTTCGCCGCAGGGCTTTTACCCAACAATCTCCGGCGGCTTGACCGGCACGGCGCGAACCCGCTTCCAGTCCATGCCATCGATCAGCGCCAGAAGCTGAGCATGGTTGAGCTGGACCCGGTTATGACCGATGCGCGGCCAGCAGAACTGCGATTTTTCCAACCGCTTGGCATAAAGGCAGACGCCGGAGCCGTCCCACCAGACGATCTTCACTCTATCCGCTCGTTTGGCCCGGAAGACGTAAAGCGCGCCGTTGAACGGATCATTGCCGGCATCCCGCACGAGCGACAGCAAGCTGTCCGGCCCCTTGCGGAAGTCGACCGGATGACTGGCCAGGAACACCTTCACGCCGGACGGGATCATGCCGAACGCACCGCCCGGATCACCCGCTGCAAGTGCGCCTCGTCGACGTCCGCACCGGCACGCACGACGGCATCGCCAATGAC
>NZ_SRXN01000114.1 GCF_004827385.1 Ensifer sp. MPMI2T | reverse complement strand
CAGGAATTCGCCACGCAATGGTTATGGACCTATAACAACGAACGGCCCAATATGGGTATCGGCGGCATCACACCCGCACAGAAACTGAAAATGGCCGCGTGAATTCTACAATAGCGCCCCGTTAAAAACGGGAGGATTACCACGGCACGAGCCGAACTGGGCGGAGCTTTCCATCGAATTGAAGAAGCCCGGCGTGACGCTGCTGATCCTCTGGGAGGAATATCGCGGTGTCCACCCCGACGGCTACGGCTACAGCCGTTTCTGCGAGCTGTTCCGTGGTTTCGAACAGCGCCTATCGCCGACGATGCGCCAGGAGCATGCGGCCGGCGACAAGGTCTTCGTGGACTATTCCGGCAAGAAGGTGCCGATCGTCGATCGCAAGACCGGCGAAGTCCGCGAGGCGGAGCTGTTCCTCGGCGTACTCGGCGCATCGAGCTACACCTTCGCCGAGGTGACCTGGACCCAGACGTTACCGGACTGGGTCGGCTCACATGTGCGCATGTTCGCCTTCTTCGGCGGTGTGCCCCGCCTGGTCGTGCCCGACAATCTGAAGTCCGGCGTCAGCCGCGCCAGCTTCTACGATCCCGAGATCAACCGCAGTTACGGCATGATGGCGTCCCACTATGGTGTCGGCGTTCTGCCGGCCCGACCGCGACGCCCGAAGGACAAGGCGAAGGTCGAGAACGGCATGCGCTTCGCCCAGAGTTGCCTTCTCGGCCGCTTGCGCAAACAGACGTTCTTCTCGCTCGCCGAGGCCAATGCCGCAATCGCCGACGTGCTGGAGCGCATCAACAATCATGTCATGCGCCGGTTGGGTGTCAGCCGCCGCCATCTCTTCGAGACGGTCGAACGCGCGGCGCTCGCAAGCTTGCCCGCCGAGGAGTACGAGTTCGCCGAATGGCGCTTTGCGCGTGTCTCGACGGATTACCATGCCGAGTTCAGGAGCTTCTTCTATTCCGTCCCGCACGCGCTCATTCGTCAGCAGGTCGATATCCGGGCGACCGCGCGAATGATCGAGATCTTCCATCGCGGCAAACGCGTCGCGGTCCATCAGCGCCGCTATGGCGGGCCGCGCTATGGAACAGACCCCGCGCACATGCCCAGCTCCCACCGCCGCTACGCCGAATGGACGCCGGAGCGCTTCCGGCGCTGGGGCGCATCCATCGGTCCGCAGACCGAAGGGCTGATCGTCGCCATTCTCGCCAGCCGGCCCCATCCCGAGCAGGGCTTCAGAACCTGCCTCGGCATCCTGCGCCTCTATCGCGACATCGGCCGCGAGCGCGCCGAGGCCGTTTCGGCACGGGCCGTCGAGATCGGCGGCCTGACTTGCAAGACGATTGCCTCGCTCATCGCCACCCACAAGGCCGCCAGACATTCCACCGAACCCGCCGCCGTCATGGAACACGCCAATCTGCGTGGTCCCGGCTACTTTCATTGAGGAGACACCAAACGATGCTGACCAATCCGACCATCGACACGCTGCGCGAACTCGGCCTGACAGGCATGGCCAGTGCCTATCAGGAACTCGAGGCGCAAACGGAAGCGAGACATCTCGAGCATGGCGAATGGCTTTCACTGCTGCTCGAACGCGAGGCGACGACACGCCGCCAGAAGCGCTTCGAAGCGAGAGCCCGCGCTGCAAAGCTGCGCCATGACGCCCAGATCGAGAACGCTGACTTCCGCGCCGCCCGCGGCCTGGACCGCAATCTCTTCATGAAGCTCGCCGGTTGCGACTGGATCACTCAGCGCCACAGCCTGCTGTTGATCGGACCCGCCGGCGTCGGAAAGAGCTGGCTTGCCTGCGCGCTCGGAAACAAGGCATGCCGCGAGGACTTCTCCGTCGCCTATCACCGCCTTCCAAGGCTGTTCGCCACCCTTGCGCTCTCGCGCGGCGACGGCCGATATCCCAAGGTGCTCAAGGCGCTCGCCAGAACCGACCTGCTCATCCTGGACGATTGGGGCCCGGAGAAGCTCAACGACGAGCAGCGTCGTGATCTCCTGGAAATCGTCGAGGACCGATACGAAAGACGATC
>NZ_SRXN01000113.1 GCF_004827385.1 Ensifer sp. MPMI2T | reverse complement strand
GCCACGTCCTCACCGCATTGCCGCAGCGTGCCGCCGACGCCGATATCACCGACCTGCTGCCCTTCAACTTCAAAAAACAGCCAGCCTGAACCGCCGCTTTACGCCGTGCACTGAAATGCGCGCTTACAGTTTGTTCACGCCACTTGTCACCGACGGACGCCGATCGGGACCACTGTGTTTGGTGGCTAAAGACGGCAACAAGCCCTCAGCCTCTGCGGCGGATCGCCAGGTCCACCCTTACTTGGAGCTGCTGAAATCGAAATGCGCCGACTGTGCGACGACGGCCCCAGCCTCGCTCAAAACTCGTGTGAATTCCAAGGTTCAGGAAGAATTGTGGGCGGCTGCCGCTGAAATCCCTTAGGTTCGGTGCCGCCTGACCATGGTGACAAACAGCAGTCCCCGGGGCCGGGGGCTGATAGCAACAGCAATCTCGATCGGTCACTGAGGCGGCGCAGCGTACAGCGATCACCGCTTATCCGGCGATGTGTAAAGTATGCGACGTCCACGCCCCATCGATTTCTCAGTTGCAGCGATCAGATGTTGATCTACGGGCCGTCAAATGAGCTCACCGAAGAGTACCTGACGAGTTCATTGTGAGGCCTTGATGCGCGCGGCATAGGCCCATGGCATCAGGGCATCGATGTCTTTGGCGAGGTGGCCGTTTGCGAGGCGGGTGAAGAGGTCGCACAGATAGGCGTAGGGCTCAACGCCGTTCATTTTGCTCGGACGGAACGGCTCGACCGGATTCCGGCACGCTACGAGGTGATCGTCACGATCCGCCCGAAATACGCATGCCCCAAGGGTCGAACGGGCGTCATCCAGGCCAGAGCGCCAGCGCATCTGCTGGAAGGGAGCTGGCCGAGGGAAGCCCTTCTGGCTGAGATTGCCGTCTCCAGCATTCCGAACATATGCCGCTCAACCGGCAGGCCGAGGTCATGGCGCGACACGGGGTGCCGATAGACCGCACGGTCCTGGCCGATTGGATGGGGCGCACGGGCAGCGAAATCGCCCCGGTGGTCGACCACATGGCAAAACGGCTGCTGTGGGAAAGCACGCGGCTCTATGTCGATGAGACCACGGCTCCGGTGCCGGGTCGAGGCAAGACGAAGACCGGTTATCTATGGGCCGTGTTGCGTGACGATCGCGGCTGGAATGGCTCCGCGCCGCCGGGCGTGGTGTTCCATTATCGACCTGGGCGTAAAGGGGAATATGCCGCTGAAATCCTCGACGGGTTTAACGGGACAATCCAGGTGGATGCCTACGGTGGTTACTCTCACCTCGCCACATCGGACCGGATGGGCGGCGACCCCTTGAAGCCGGCTTTCTGTTGGGCGCACGGGCGCAGAAAGCTGATCAAGGCCACGCCAAAGAGTGGATCGCCCATCGTCGACGAAACGTGGACTGCAAACCCTGCAGCCATGTACTTCAAACGCCCGTTCGGCCGGGCACTGTGACATGCGGCCGGCGAATATCTCCCCTGCGCAACATGGACTGAGGGACGTCGCCTCTACAAGCGCCTTCTTAATGATGTCGCCTGAACGTCCACCGGCTTTGCGGTCTTGACGGCCGGCAACGTCGAGAGCTCCAGCGCCACATCGCCGCCTGGAGCGCTTGAGGGCGAGCATTCCGATCCCTCGGTAGGACGCGCCATTGTGATACCCAGAAGATACATTTGATTGACCGAGTGGGGCAATCATCATCAGGTGCATAGCAGAATAGCACAGACAAATAGGGCTATGCGGGGGGCTGCAGCGGACCGGGAACTCAGCTATCCAAGGCCGCTAGTCTTAGACGGTCACGTTCTGCTGAATTAACGCAGAGTATTGCCGGCGGGGGGGCACCGACACTGTGGGAAACCATATTCCTACGAGTCTCGTTTGCCTGCGATTCTCTAGTGCACGGACAAGGTAATACCGACCCTCATTGATGCTGACTCTCGGGATTCCCAAGGGCGGACGAATCTGAATCGATAGCGCAAACAGGAGGTTTGCGAGGGGTTCAGCGATTTCGTTGCGGTCAGACTTTGACGGGGACGGGCTGCGTCTTCTGGCACGGCAGACAAAGGATGCCAGCCAGGCGCGTCGGCTGTTGGCGCTGGCGTCGATTTACGATGGTGGCTCT
>NZ_SRXN01000112.1 GCF_004827385.1 Ensifer sp. MPMI2T | reverse complement strand
TCGATACCTCGCGTTGATCAAAGTCGGGGTTGAAGCAGCGGGGCCAATGAAAGCTTGAGAACCGCGGCGATAACCAGCATCCAAACTGGAACGGTGAACCCCCCGGTGCTGTCGCGCGCTACGCCAAGCAAGAACGGACCCAAGGCGCCTGCGAAGTAACCGATGCCCAGAACAAAGGCCGTCCAGGAGTTCGCTTCGCTTGCATCACGTGCGTGGTCGAGCGGCAGCACCATGCCGAGGGTAAAGGAGCCTCCGACGCCAAGGGCGATCAGGGGAATGAAAAGATACGGCATCGTCTGCGGCATGAGAGCAATCGCCAAGATACCGAAGAGAGACGTAGACGCGAACAGGGCAATCAGGCGCCGTCGATCGCTGTTCCGACTCATGAAACCGGCAAGCGGATTTGCAACCATGAATGCGGCAGTGAAACTGGCGAGGAGTAACGCCGCATCCGCGCCGCTCATGCCGCACTCGATATACATGGGCGCAGTCCAGGCGATCAGACCAAAGAACAGGAAGTTGTTAAGCGCGAAATAGGACGCGGCCAGCCACGCCATTCCGTTGGTCAACGGAAGCGAACTACCCTTCTGGGAAGCAAGCGTGCCCGACTTGACCGTCTGGGCTCGCCGTTCCGCTCGCGCAATCACCATCCAGGCGCCGATCGCGATCAAACCAGGCAGGGTGAAGATGCCCGCACCAATTCTCCATCCGCCGCTTGCTTCAGCCAGAGGTCCAGCCAACGCAGCAGATATTGTGCTCCCCAGCCCGATTGCGGCGGCATAGATTCCCGTGAACAGTGCCACATGGTGCGGATAGTTCTTTTTGATGAAGCCGGCGACCAAGGCTCCAGCAACAGAAATTCCCGCACCCACACCCGCTGTGGCGGCGAAGAGTGACGTAACGCTGTCGGCGAACGCACGCGCGAGAGTGGCGATGGAAAGGGTGGCGAGCGCGATCAGCATCACCTTGTCGCGCCCGAAGCGGCGGGCAAGCCATGGTGTCGGGAAGGCGAACAGCCCCATCAGCAGCGCAGGGATTGCTGTCAGCAACGATGCCTGTGCGTTCGAAATCGCAAACTCGTCCCGGATAGAAGGAAGAAGAGGACCAACCGACACGATAGCCGGTCGCAGGTCGATAGCGACCAGCACCACACAGGTGATGGCGACCGCCATGGTCAATTCAGAGGACTTGCGGTCCTTTTCCTTATCGCAATCAGCTCCATTCATTGGCTTTCTCCCGAGGTTGAGAAATACTCGCAGGACGCGCGAAGCCGTTGACTGGATCTCCAGTCTTCAAAGCGCGGTGAGTGATTGGTTTGATGACTGAGCGAGGGTGCCAGGCTCTGTTCCGGCGACAGACGCGCTCGCCAGATTACAAGGAAGCTGCGGATCCGGCCTCGGCAATGGCGATGTCTTCAGCGACAGTCCCGCTGCTCACGCCAATTGCGCCGATCGTCCGCCCTTCAGATCGGATCGGAATGCCGCCGCCAAAGACCACGACCCTTCCACCATGCGAATGCTGGATGCCGTAGAGTTCGGCGTCAGGCTGGGCCAGTGCACCAAGCGCGTCCGTCCGGTTGTTGAAGATGGAAGCGGTAAAGGCCTTGTCGATGGCAAGCGCGGCCGAGCCTGCCATGGCCTCGTCTTGGCGAACAAAGGACAGCAGATGCCCAGACGAGTCGACGACCGCAATTGAGCAGGCAACATGCAGCGCGCGGGCGGCGACGATGGACCTCTCGATTATGTGTTGGGCGTCCGACAGCAATATCGTTGGAATAGGGGAGGACATAACAAACTCCAGTTTCTGAACGTGATCTGCCGACGCGAGCTGCCGGCAGATCACGATGTTCCAGTCCGCTCAGGCGGTCTCGGCCTTCCTCTGGCTCAAAGCGCCTAGCAGTGCCTCCGCCGCCTCACTCGATGATGCCGGGTTCTGACCGGTGATGAGCTGGCCATCGACGACTGTGTGCACGCCCCAGTCCTTGACCTTGGAGAAGACCGCACCGAGGCCGATGAGCTCGTCCTCGACCAGGAACGGCACGACCTTCGTCAGACCCACAGCCTCTTCCTCGCTGTTGGTGAAGCCGGTGACGTAGCGACCCTGAACGAACGGGGTGCCGTCGGCATTCGTCACGTGACGCAGGACGCCCGGTGC
>NZ_SRXN01000110.1 GCF_004827385.1 Ensifer sp. MPMI2T | reverse complement strand
AATCCTACGAGGACATCGTCGACCACTGCTGTCACGCATGGCGAACACTGCAGGACCGACCCTGGAAGATCATGTCCATCGGTCGGCGGCAATGGGCCCATGGGTTCTGATCAATGAGGGTTGGTATAAGCTCGTCGTCAACCATGAAAGATCATCTCCATCGGCGGCCGCGGCTGGGCACATCGATTACGATCGGCGCTCGGCAAGCACGCAGCCGAAGCGCACGCTGCCGTGCGAAGCCGTTCCCGACAATGGATCGTGTCTCAGGGAGTGGTGTAGCTTCCGGCAAGCGGCCGTGCTTTCCGGCGCGGGCCGGAGGGGATATCAGCGTGCGACTGCAGGCAGGCTGATTTGCGGATCATCGCTCATTGATGCCATTGTCTCAAGTGTCATGTACCTGGCGCGCTGCACCGCCCTTTCATCGTTTTGCTCGAGCAGCAATGCGCCGACGAGACGGACGATGGCTTCGTCGTTGGGAAAGATGCCAACGACCTCGGTGCGTCGCTTGATTTCGCCATTCAGACGTTCGATCGGATTGGTAACCGGTATAAGATTCTCGGTGCCAACATCCGGCTGCGGTTCTGAAGATCGTAGCGTATGGTGCGACCATCCGGGACAGAGGCACCGGGAGCACGAAGGTGCGGGCAGGCCGATGCATTGGATGAGCTGCGAGCTCGTGTTAGTAGCTGGCCGCCTCTGCGACTCGCCCGGTTGCGCCGAGAGCGCGGATCCGTAGTTGTCGTGTCGCCCGCCGCTCCCGTCACTCGATCTGACAGGAGCTGCACATGCGTCGCATAATCGGAATCGATATCCACCGAACGTTCGGTGAGCTGGTTTTCTGGGAAGATGGCCGGCTTCGCCATGGTGGTCGTGTTGATATGACGCGAACAGCCTTGGAGGGCCTTGGCAAGACCCTCTCGGCAACAGACGAAGTGGTGATAGAGGCAACCGGGAACTGTATGGCGGTGTCCCGCGTGCTGTCACCGTTTGTGCAAAGAGTGGTGATCGCCAATCCGCTGCAGGTCAAGGCAATCGCGCATGCGCATGTGAAGACCGACAAGATCGACGCGGGCACACTGGCCAGCTTGTACGCCGCGGGCTACCTGCCGGAGATCTGGACGCCGGATGCCGCAACCGAGCGGATGCGCCGGCTGGTGGCGCGGCGTTACCAGGTCGTGCGGCATCGGACCCGGATCAAGAACGAGGTCCATTCCATTCTTCACGCCCACCTGATCCCGAAATGCCCGCATGCCGACCTGTTCAACGGTCGAGGACGGGACTGGCTTCAACGCCAGCCTGTGCCTGACGATGAACGTATTGCCATCGAGCGGCATGTGCGTGAACTTGATCGGCTGCGCGAGGACCTCTTGATCCTTGATCGGCAGATCGCCGAAGGAACGATGGAAGATCCCGCCGTCAAGCGGCTGCTCACGATCACCGGCGTCAACCTCACCGTTGCGACCGGCTTGATGGCGGCAATCGGTGACATCGCCCGCTTCAGGAGCCCCCAGAAGCTGGTTAGTTACTTCGGCCTCAATCCGCGTGTCCATCAATCAGGACTCGGCGCTGCTCATCACGGACGCATCAGCAAGATTGGCCGTAACCATGCCCGCGCGATGCCGTTAGAGGCGGCATGGGCAGCGGCGAAGGCACCAGGTCCCTTGCACGCCTTCTTCGTCCGGGTCAGGGCCAGACGCGGCCATCAGGTCGCCGCCGTTGCCGTGGCAAGGAAGCTGGCAGTGCTATGCTGGCATATGCTGACGAAGGGCAAGGACTACTTCTGGGCGCGACCGAGCCTTGTCGCCCACAAGACGCGCAGCATGGAATTGCAAGCTGGCCAACCGCAGACAAAGGGTAACAGACGCGGCCCCGCCTACGCCTACAACGTCAAGGAACTTCGCGATCAAGAGATGCGCGTCGCTGAGCAAGCCGAGAAGCACTACGAACGCTTCATTGACGCATGGCGCCCGCGCCGGCCAAAGGAAAAGGCGCGCGGGCGCCTCAATCCGGCAAGGCTCGAATAAGGCGGCCTGGCGACACTTTCAGCCGATGCGTCGCGCTTCGCCACGAGGTCGCCCGCGCCAAGGTAAAATACCATGACCGGTGCGAAAATGCTTGTCGATCTTATCCGTCGAATGCAGCTTGGCGCGGTGCTCTTTCGGGAAGGTCATGTAGGCGAGCACATCCTCTTCGGCATCATCCATGATGGCGGCAAGCTTCGGCACTTTCGGCCGTATCTGGTCGGCGACGTTGCGCCACTGGGTGCTCGCCGCCT
>NZ_SRXN01000010.1 GCF_004827385.1 Ensifer sp. MPMI2T | reverse complement strand
ATGCTCGACTGGAGATCGGCGCTTTTTTCTCTGAGCGCCGCTTCCTGGGCGTTGAGTTCACGCACCGCGAGGCCGTTCTGTTTGAAGATGGCTACGGCGGCAGCCATGTCGCCGATCTCGTCCTTGCGACCGACGAAGGGCACGTCGACGGAAAGATCACCTCCGGCAAGCTGTTCCATGACGCCTGTCAGGTCGAGGATCGGCCGGCTGAGCTGGTTGGTGCCGATGTAGAAGGCCGTACCGATGCCGGCGACAAGGCCGAGGCCGGCAATGCCGAGTACAACGAGAACAATGGAGCGCCTAAAGGCTGCGATCTCGTCCGTAATCGCTTCAAGCGACTCGAGATTGACGTCCACGACCACGTCTATCTCGGCCTGGAAAGCCTTGCGGTTGGTGCGATTGGCGTCGTTGTTGCCCTGCTCGTTGGCGGCCTGCGGCGAAACCTCTCGGCCGAGACGGGCCGTCTCGGTACGGAAGGTCTTGAATTCTTCCGCGCGTTTCGCCAGCGCGTCGAAGGACGAGAGCTTGTCGGCAGGAACCAGCGGACGCCAGTCTTTGAGCAGCGCGTCGATCTTGTCGAGGTTCTTGAGGAGGCCTTCTGCGAAGGGCTTTGCCTTTTCGATCGTTGGCGCGCCATAGATACCGCGCGACTCCATGACGACTCCGGTCACCAGGCGGTTGAGCCGTTCGCCCTTGAACGCCCGGTCGGATGCGTTCTGGAATTGATGAAGCTTGTCGTTGTACTCAGACACGATCAACAACGACATACCAGTAATGACGATCGCAAGCAGACTCATGATGCCGACGATCAAGTAGATTTTCCCACGAATTTTCATTTCCTGCCCCCCACCCGCGTACTCGCCCAAAACGGGAGTTAGTTCGCGAACCACACGTATTTGATTAAATTCTAAAATACATGTGGTTAACAAAAGATCTCATCGATCCGACCGACTTCTAGCGAGCCCGGATTAGGTGTTTGTTCAACAATCTGCGGTACGCGCGGCGCGCCTGATGGAACGCTATCGGCTCGGCCGTCGAGTTGTCGCGGCGCAGGGCGCACAGCGCAAAGCCCGTCGGGAATTGACTTTGCCGGAGAATTGTCCTTATAAGCCGCGCACGTCCGGTCAAGCCGTCCTGCCCGCAAGGCGGAGCTGTGCCCGGTTACGTAAACGCTCTTGCACTATGCAAACTCAAGAAGGGCCGCACACCGCGGTATTTAAATAAATGAAGCGTACCTACCAACCGTCCAAGCTTGTTCGCAAGCGCCGTCACGGCTTCCGTGCACGCATGTCCACCAAGGGTGGCCGCAAGGTTCTCGCAGCCCGTCGGGCTCGTGGCCGCAAGCGTCTCTCGGCCTAAGCCGAGCCTGCCCGAAACCTATGTCCGGGCATATGACGTCAGATAAAGACAAGACGACTGTCGGGCGGCTGAAAAGCCGTCCGCAGTTTTTGGCCGTCAGAGCTGGAGAAAGCCGCAAAGGCCCACTATTTCTCCTCGAAGTGCTCGACCGCAACGATCTGGAAGGTGATGCCCGCGTCGGCTTCACAGTCACCAAGAAGCACGGCAATGCCGTAGAGCGCAACCGAATGCGCCGACGCCTCAAAGAAGCAGTGCGGCTTTCAGCCGGGTTTGCAATGAAACCCGGACACGACTATGTGATTGTCGCCCGACGCGATCTGCTGCACGCCCCCTTCGACGCATTGACCCGGGCGCTCTGCGATCGCATCGAAAACAAGCCGAAACAGAAGCGGCCTTCGGCCGGTTCCAGGAAACCATGATGGAAAACAACCGCAATTATTTCATCGCGATTGCACTGTCCGTGCTGATCCTCGTCGCTTGGCAATTTTTCTATGTCAACCCGAGGATCGAGAAGGACCGCATCGCTGCGGAACAGGCCCAGCAGACGCAACAGGCTCAATCTCAGGGCGGTACGCAGCAGGCGGCACCGGGCCAGGCGCCTGGCGGTGCCATCCCGGGCGCCGGCGAAAGCCGCGACCAGGCAATCGCCAAGTCTGTACGCGTTGCGATCGATACGCCGGCGCTTTCCGGCTCCATCAACCTGACCGGCGCACGCTTCGACGACCTGAAGCTCAAGGACTACCACGAGACGGTCGATTCCAAGAGCCCCGTCATCACCCTCTTCAGCCCCGCGGAAACGCCGGACGGCTATTTTACCGAGATCGGCTATATCGGTAACGACGCGACCGGCTCGGTGCCGGGTCCACAGACGGTCTGGACGCTCTCGGGGGGCGACAAGCTGACGCCTGCAACGCCGGTCACCCTCACCTACACCAACGACAAGGGTATTGCCTTCGTCCGGACGATCTCCGTCGACGAGCATTACATGTTCCAGGTCGTCGACAGCATCAAGAACGAGGGCGCCGCACCGGTCTCGCTCTCTTCCTACGGCCGTGTCACCCGCTTCAACAAACCGACGACGCCGAGCATTTACGTGCTGCACGAGGGCTTCGTCGGCGTGGCCAACGAACGCCTCAAAGAGGTCGGCTATTCCGACGTCGAAGACAGCCAACCGATCGAACCGGGCAAATCGACCGGCGGCTGGCTCGGCATTACCGACAAATACTGGGCGGCCGCAATCGTGCCGCCGCAGCAGACGCCGTTCGATACCCGCTTCTCGCACTTCACCGATGGCCGCGCCCGCTACCAGAGCGACTACAAAGGCGATGCGATCACGGTCGCACCTGGTCAGTCGGCGGAGGTGAAGAACCTCGTCTTCGCCGGTGCCAAGGAAGTCCAGGCAATCGACAACTACGCGGCCGCCTACGCCATTCCGATGTTCGACCGCCTGATCGACTGGGGTTGGTTCTGGTTCATCACCCAGCCGATGTTCAAAATGATGGATTTCTTCTTCCGTCTGTTCGGCAATTTCGGCATCGCGATCCTGGTCACCACCATCGTCGTCAAGCTTCTCTTCTTCCCGCTCGCCAACAAGCAATATGCGTCGATGGCGAACATGAAGAAAGTTCAGCCGAAGATGGAGGAACTGAAGAAGAAGTTCGGCGACGACCGCATGGGTCTGCAGCAGGCGATGATGCAGCTCTACAAGGACGAGAAGATCAACCCGCTGGCGGGCTGCTGGCCGATCCTCATCCAGATCCCGGTGTTCTTCGCGCTCTACAAGGTGATCTACATCACCATCGAGATGCGCCACGCGCCGTTCTTCGGCTGGATCCAGGACCTTTCTGCTCCGGATCCGACGACGATCTTCAACCTGTTCGGACTGCTGCCTTTCGACGTACCGGTGTTCCTGCACCTTGGTGTCTGGCCGCTCATCATGGGCGTCACCATGTTCCTGCAGATGCGCATGAACCCGACGCCGCCGGATCCGACCCAGGCGATGCTGTTTACCTGGATGCCGGTGGTCTTCACCTTCATGCTGGCGTCCTTCCCGGCAGGTCTCGTGATCTACTGGGCCTGGAACAACACCCTGTCGATCCTCCAGCAGGGGATCATCATGAAGCGCCAGGGCGTGAAGATCGAGCTCTTCGACAACCTGAAATCGCTGTTCGCGAAGAAACCCAAACCGGCGGAATAGCCGCCGGCTCTCGTCCGCTTCAAAAACCCCGGATCGAACGATCCGGGGTTTTTTCTTTGTCCTTCCGCTTTGCGACAACCGCCTGTCGCAGACGCCCACGCCCGCAACCGTCAAGCGTTCTATCGTCGGTCGGCTTCGATCCGGGGTCCGATCATGTCGCAGCCAACCGTCCTCCCGAGAACCGCGGTGCCAACGCAAGGCCGTGCAACCGGGGTCGCGCTCGTTCTGGGGTCCGCGGTCGTGTGGAGTTTCGGCGGCACCTTGGCGCGCTTCCTTGAGATCGACGACAGCTGGATCATCGTTTTCTGGCGGTCGTTCTTCGCCGCGGCTTTCCTGCTCTGTTTCATGCTGGTGCGCGACGGCGCCTCGAACATGATGCGGCTCTTTCGCGATATGGGTTGGCCCGGTGTGGCGGTAGGTTGCTGTTTCGCCACCGCATCGACGAGCTTCGTTCTGGCGCTTGCCTACACGACCGTCGCCAACATCTTGCTCGTGCAAGCGGGCGTGCCTCTGATCGCGGCTCTTATGAGCTGGGCTCTATTCCGCGAAGGCGTCTCGCAGCTTACTTGGCTGGCAATCGCCGCAGTCATCGCCGGCGTGCTGGTGATGGTTTCGGATTCGATTACCGGCGCGGTCTCGCCGGTAGGAGATGCGCTTGCTCTCCTGATCGCGTTTGCCTTCGCCTGCGCCACGGTCATCACGCGCCGGTATGCCGATGTCCGCATGACGCCCGCGGCCTGCCTTGGCACACTCATTGCCGCAACGATCGCCGCGACGCAGGCGTCGGGATTTTCCGTTACCCCTTCCGACTTCGGTATCCTCATAGCCTTCGGCGCGCTGAATTTCGGCCTCGGATTGGCGCTGTTCGTCACCGGCGCACGGCTGCTTCCATCAGCGCTCGCAGCATTGCTCGGCACGGTCGAAACCGTTCTCGCGCCCATTTGGGTTGCCGTCATCCACGACGAAATTCCCCGCACCAATACCATCATCGGTGGGTCGATCGTGCTCTTCGCCCTCTTTGCCTATCTCGCCGTCGAGCTCTGGCGGCAACGCCGGCTGCGCACTGAAGCTCGCGCTTGACAAGACGGCGCAAAACATTGAAGCCGACCGGGCAACGGGAAAAGCGAGCGATGACCGCGAAGAAGAAAGACCAGAACGATTCCTCCGCCTTCGGCCGCCCGTGGATCTTCATCCGCGGCGTTCCGGCCATGAAGTTCCTGCCGCCCGAGGGTCCGCTGGAAATCGCCTTTGCCGGCCGCTCGAATGTCGGCAAGTCGTCGCTGATCAACGCCCTTGTCGGACAGAAAGGCCTCGCACGCACGTCGAACACGCCGGGCCGCACCCAGGAACTCAACTATTTCGTGCCGGACGGCTATTCCGGCGAGGCCGGCGACCTGCCACCGATGGCACTCGTCGACATGCCAGGCTACGGCTATGCGCAGGCACCGAAAGAACAGGTCGACGCCTGGACGAAGCTCGTCTTTGACTATCTGCGCGGCCGCTCCACGCTGAAGCGCGTCTATGTGCTGATCGACGCCCGTCACGGCATCAAGAAGAATGACGAAGAGGTGCTCGCGCTGCTCGACAAGGCCGCCGTTTCCTATCAGATCGTGCTCACCAAGACGGACAAGATCAAAGCGGCGGGCGTGCCGCGGCTGATCGCCGAAACGATCGAGAAGATCAAGAAGCGCCCGGCCGCCTTTCCCGAAGTGCTGTCGACCTCTTCTGAAAAGGGCGCCGGCATCGAAGAATTGCGGGCAGCGATCGATCTCGCCGTCGCCCGCTGAGACCGGTACGTCTCACGCGCGAAGACAAAAGTCTTTGATCTCCGTCACTACCCTGACACGAAAAGCGCTCTATTTCTGCGAGCGGCGGCACTCTTGCCGGCCGGGCCAAGATGCAGGAGAGAGACATGTCCGATTTGATTGTCGTAGGATTCGATTCGACGGAAGAGGCCGACAAGGTTCTCTTGAAGCTGAACAGCCTTAAGAAAGAATATCTGATCGACCTTGAGGATGCGGTCGTGGTCGTGCGCGACAGCGAAGGCAAGGTGCACCTGAAGCAGAGCCTCAATCTCACCGCCGTCGGCGCGACCTCGGGCCTTCTTTCGGGTTCGCTATGGGGTGGGCTCGTCGGCCTGCTCTTCCTCAATCCGCTTGCGGGCTTCGCGATCGGCGGGGCACTCGGTGCGGGCGCCGGGGCGCTCTCCGGCTCGCTTGCCGACTACGGCATCAACGACGAGTTCATCAAGTCGCTCGGCAATACGATCCCGAACAATTCTTCCGCACTCTTTGTTCTGGTGCGCAAAGTGCAACCGGAAAGGGTGCTTGCTGAGTTTTCGGGCCTGCGCGGCCGCGTGTTGAAAACGTCGCTTTCGCCCGAGCAGGAGCAGAGGCTGCAGGCTGCGCTCTCCGACGTGCAGGCCTCGCCTCAGGCCACCGCGTCCTAAAGCGCGTCGCGTTCAATCGGACTCATGCGACGCGCTTTAGGTCCTTGTTTTTACGCATGTCGTTGTCCCAAAAACCGCTGCACACTTTTGGGCGACATGCATTAAATCCCGGATGGCCCCTCACCCGGCCTGCCGGCCACCTTCTCCCCATTTGGTGGGGAGAAGGTGTGAAGGTAAGGGGCAAAGGCTTCGTCTGCCTTCATGCGGCGGCCGGCGTAAATGTCAGCGCCAGCCCGTTGATGCAGTGCCGCTTGCCGGTCGGCGGCGGTCCGTCATCGAAAACGTGGCCGAGATGCCCGCCGCAGCGGCGGCAGTGGCATTCGGTCCTTGTCATGAACAGGGAGTTGTCCTCGCGCGTGCGGACTGCGTCTGGAAGCGATTGCCAGAAGCTCGGCCAGCCCGTGCCGCTGTCATACTTCGCCTCGGAGGAATAGAGGGCGAGCCCATATCCCGCGCAGTGGAATATCCCCTTGCGTTTCTCGTTGTTGAGCGCGCTCGTGAAGGGCCGCTCCGTGTCCTCCTCCCGCAGTATGCCATATTGGTCCGCGGTCAGGATCGCGCGCCACTCCTCATCCGTCTTCACGACTTCGAAAGTCTCGCTGCCGGCCGCACGCGCGGGAGGCGCAAAGCCACGCGCCACCGTCCATGCGGCGAACGCGGCACCCGCCATCAGGAAATTGCGACGGTTCGTCATGGGAACCTCCGGTCCTACAGCGCCGCTCGTCTTTTGAGACGCGCAAAGGACACTGTAGCACTTTGAATTGCCGCATGTTTCATCCATGAATCGGCGACGAGGAAACATGCAGCAGGCACATTCGCCGTTGGTGTTCAAATTGGAGCTTAGCGGCCCGACAGAACCAGGACAAAACAAAGTCCATCAAACCGCCGGGAGCGCCGCCCCGCGGCAAAGCACGCAGCTTAGGCGGCGGGCCGACGCCCGCCGCCCTTAAGCGGATCACCCCTTCGGCAGCAGCACCTTGTTGATGACATGAATGACGCCGTTCGACTGCTTCACGTCGGCAATCGTCACCCAGGCGGTGCCACCGGTTTCGTCGGTCAGACTGATCTTGCCGCCATCGGCTTTGGCCTTCAGGATGCAACCGCCGACCGTCTTGACGTCGTGTTCCCCGCCGTCATCCTTGATCATCTCGGCGATCGCCGACGACATCGCGTTGGCCGCTACGACATGGCAGGTCAGCACGGTCGTGAGCTTGTCCTTGTTCTCGGGCTTCAACAGTGTGTCGACCGTGCCGGCCGGCAGGGCCGCGAAGGCTTCGTTCGTCGGTGCGAAGACGGTGAACGGCCCTTTGCCCTCAAGGGTCTCGACAAGACCGGCAGCCTTCACGGCCGCAACCAACGTCGTGTGGTCCTTCGAGTTCACAGCATTTTGGACGATATTCTTGTTGGCATACATCGGCGCGCCGCCGACCATCGGGTTCCCGGCGTAGGCGGCGACCGCACCTGTCGTAAACATGGAGGCGACAAGTGCCGAACGGATCACAAACTTGAACATCTCTCTTCCTTCCTGTTGCGCTTGCCCGCTGAGACCACTCTTCAAAGTGTCCGCTCGGGCGATTGCTGTTCCTCCAAGGGAACATCACAAGCAACGGAAGGCGCTGAGAAAGAGTTTCAGGTCATGCGCCTTGCCTGTAACCGCTTGAAAATATGTTATCTTTTCTGGAATCGCTGCGGACCGCCTTAGAGATGACGGGCGGTGCCCTGGGCGACAACCGCGCCGGTCGGCGCGCCGGTCGGCGAACCGCCAAGCGGCTCGACACTGACGGCAAGGGTCGAACCCTCGCCGAATCTCGTCCGCATCTCGGGCGGCACCAGGATTTCGCCTTCGCCGGACTGTGGCAGCACGCCCAGCGAGACGGCCGGATTGTCGCCCTCGATCAGCCAGAGTTCGAGAGACTTTTCCTCCGTCTGCCGCGCCGCCACCGGCGTCAGCTTCAGGCTCCCGGACGTTCTGTCGAAGCGGGCCACGAGATTGATGGTATTGCCTTCGCCGGAGAGCTCCGCGACCAGCGGCTCGCCTTGCGGCTCGCTGAAGAGGCCAGCCATGGACGCCCACATGATTGCGACGGTAGCGAGCGAAGCGACGGCGAGGCTGCGCCAGAGAAGAAGAGAGTTCCAGAAGCCGACTGGAGGAGCGGCCGAGGGCGACGGCGGAAAGAGGCTGCGCTCGACAGCCGCAAGCACGTGGGCGGGTGGGCTGACCGCCTCATAGGCATCGTCAAACGAAGCGAGATTGTGCTGCCAGCGATCGACCATGGCGGCGAAGTTCCGGTCCGATGCCATACGCGCCTCGACCTTGCGGCGGTCCTCTGCCGACAGAACGCCCAACACGTATTCTCCCGCGATCACCTCGTCGCGGCGAAAATCTCCGCTTTCGGGATTCTGCGTCGTCATCGCTCCATGCACTCTCTCAGCTTCAGGAGGCTGCGTCTCAACCACGTCCGCATCGTGTTGAGCGGTACCGCGAACATCTCCGCCAGTTCCTGGTAGCTCAACCCTTCGACATAGGCTCGGCGCACTGCCTCCGCGCGATCCTTCTCGAGCTCCTCCATGCAGGCGTCAATCCGCCTGCCTTCCGACCGAACTGCCGCCGATCGTTCCGGATCTGGAGCAGGATCAGCCAAATCATAGGCCTCGTCAATCGCGTTTGCGACGGGTTTTCGCGCCCGGATGAGATCGATTGCATGGTTGCGTGCGATTGCCGTCAGCCAGGACATGGGGCTTGCCTGGCCTGTCGCGAAACGGTCGGCGCGCTGCCAGATCTTGACGTAAATTTCCTGTAGCGCTTCTTCCGCTTCACTGCGATCCTTGAGAATACGCAGACAGACGCCGAATAGTTTCGGGCTCGTCTGGCGATAGAGCGCCGCGAAGGCATCGCGGTCTCTCAGGACCACGCGGCCGAGCAGCGCGGAGATCTCCTCATCGACCATGGCGGTTGCGCCCCTTACGGCTTCAAAGCATCACCATAGGATAGAGAGACCGCCAGAGCCAGCGGCAGTGTCATGAGGGCTTTATGTTGCGCCCCGATCATTCCAACCTTTCGGAACTTGCGTTTTCGCCACGAAAGGCTCTAAACAGCAGCCGATATTCTTCGAGGGTCCGCCATGTCCGCATCAGAGAGTGAAATCCAGGCACGTCTGCTCACGCAAGCACTGCCCTACATGCAGCGCTACGAGAACAAAACGATTGTCGTCAAATATGGCGGTCATGCCATGGGCAATCCGGAACTGGGGCGTGCATTCGCCAGCGACATCGCGCTCCTGAAACAGTCCGGCGTCAACCCGATCGTCGTGCATGGCGGCGGTCCGCAGATCGGCGCGATGCTCTCGAAGATGGGCATCGAATCGAAATTCGAAGGCGGGTTGCGCGTCACCGACGAGAAGACCGTCGAGATCGTCGAGATGGTACTCGCCGGCTCGATCAACAAGGAGATCGTCGCTCTCATCAACCAGACCGGCGAATGGGCGATCGGCCTTTGCGGCAAGGACGGCAACATGGTGTTCGCCGAAAAGGCCAAGAAAACCATTCGCGATCCGGACTCCAACATCGAACGTGTTCTCGATCTCGGTTTCGTCGGCGACGTGGTGGAGGTGGACCGCACCCTGCTCGATCTGCTTGCGCGCTCGGAAATGATTCCGGTGATCGCGCCGGTGGCGCCCGGCCGCGATGGCCACACCTACAATATCAACGCCGACACCTTTGCGGGCGCCATCGCCGGAGCGCTGAACGCCACCCGCCTGCTCTTCCTGACCGACGTGCCGGGCGTGCTCAACAAGCAGGGCGAGCTGATCAAGGAACTGTCGGTGGCGCAGGCGCGCGCGCTGATCGCCGACGGCACGATTTCCGGCGGCATGATCCCGAAGGTCGAGACCTGCATCGACGCCATCAAGGCCGGCGTGCAGGGCGTGGTCATTCTGAACGGCAAGACCGCTCATTCGGTCCTGCTCGAGATCTTCACCGAACGCGGCGCCGGCACGTTGATCGTGCCGTAAGGTTCTTGCATTTTGCACGATGGCGACGGCCCCTCTCCCCGGGTTTAACCCGGACTAACCCTCTCTCCGCACGCGAGGAGAGGGGACAGAGAGGTCGCCGCTTGTCCCTTCTCCTTGCCTGCCGGGAAAGGGTGCCGGCAGGCGGATGAGGGGCAGAAACCTCCTACTTCGTCGCGTATACCTTCTCCGCCTCACCGCGCAGCCAGGCGATCATGGCGCGATAGGGAAACGGCCCGTAGCTGACCCGGCCAACACCGGCCGCTGCAAGCGTCGCGAGATCCGGCGCACCCGGCTTCATCATCACATTCACCGGCAAGGGCGACGCGGCGCCAAGCTTGCCGATCAGCTCCGCATCGGCCAGTCCGGGCGCAAAGAAGCCGCTGCCACCGGCCTCGGCATAGGCCTTGGCGCGCGCAATCGCCTCATCGAGCAACCCCGCATGGCGCGTCGCGTCGCTTTCCTGGAGGAAGAGGTCGGTTCGCGCGTTGATGAAAAGTGCTATGCCACGCCGCTCCGCCATTTCGCGGATCGCCCGGATACGTGACGCCTGCTTGTCGATTGCATGGACACCACCCTTGCCGACCACCTGGTCCTCAAAGTTGATACCGATCGCTCCAGCGTCGATGAGTTGCGCGACGTTCGCCGCGCCGCCAGCAGGATCCTCGGAATAGGCACCCTCGAAATCGACCGAGAGCGGAAGGTCCGTCGCGCCGACGATCAGCCGGACGATTTCGAGCAGGAGCGCGAGCGGTATCTTTTGCCCATCGCCAAAACCCTGCGCCGCGGCCACCGACCAGCTTCCAGTGGCCAGCGCCTTCGCACCGGCCTCGGCCACGCAGCGGGCGCTGCCGGCATCCCAGATATTGTAGAGAACGACCGGTTCGCCCTTGCGATGCAAGGCTCCAAAGGCGAGCGCCTTTTCCTGCTGGTTCATCGAATATCCTCCGCAAACAATCCAATGGGTTTCATCTTCCCCTCGTGGCGCAGCAGCCATTGCTTTCGCCAGAGACCGCCGCCATAGCCGGTGAGCGATCCGTCCGAGCCGATGCAACGGTGACAAGGGATAACAATTGCGATGCGATTGGCGCCATTTGCCCTGGCTACGGCACGCACCGTCTGCAGCGTGGCGACCTCCCGCGCGATATCGCTATAAGACCGCGTCTCGCCCACCGGTATTTTTAAAAGCTTCGCCCACACCTCCCGTTCGAAGGCGCTGCCGTCGAGCGCCAGGGGTGTCAGGAATTCGCTCGATTCGCCGGCGAAATAGGCTTTCAATTCTGCGTCAATCTGATCGATCGGCGGCACCCTTCCGGGTGCCACCGCAGATCGCGCCTTACGTTTCAGGCTTTCCATTTCGGTCGGCAGGGCCTTGCGGTCGTGGAATTCGAGCAGATGAAGATGCGTCTTGTCAGCGACCGCCACCATCGGCCCGAGCGGTGTTTCGATCGTATCGGCAAAGAGCAATTGCCGGCCCTGTGACATGGCAGGCGCCTCCCCGATCAGCTTCGCGAAAGCGGCGCGAAAGCCGCTCGGCGAATCATAACCGGCATCGATCTGCGCCTCGATGACACTGGCGCCGGCCGAAAGTTGACGAGCGGCCTCGCCCATCCGTCGCTGACGGGCGAGGTCGAGAAAGGTGACGCCGAATGCCCGCTTGAAGGCGCGGCGCACGGTGGACGGATCGAACCCGCACCGGACAAGATCGTCTTCGGTCCAGCGACGGTCCGGGGCGCGGTCAAGCAGCTTCAGGAGGTCGTTGACCAGCGGCTCCTTGTCGGAGGGCTGGTTGAGCGGACGGCATCGCTCGCAAGGCCGGAAGCCGGAATTGATGCATGCGGCAATGCTGTCGAAAAACAGCGTGTTTTCCCGCTTCGGCTTGCGGGCCGGACAGGAGAGCCGGCAGAAGACGCCGGTGCTCTTGACGCAGACGAAGGCCTGGCCTTCGTAGTCGACGCTTCGGGCCAGAAGCGCGTCGTAAAGGATGTCGTCGTTCGGCAGATCGAAAAGCATGCCGCTGTTGTAACACCCAACGGACGGCTCGTCCGCCGAAATTCGGGCGCCTATTTCGCGCGCCTTAAAGAACGATGAGCATTACGACGCCGGCCACGATCAGCAGGCAGCCGAGCAATTCGAGGCGGTTGATCCACTCGCGAAAGACGAAGAAGGACGAGGCGAATGTGAAGAGCATCTCGACTTGCGCCACCACCTTGACGATCGCGGCCTGCTGCAAGGTCATCGCCATGAACCAGCCAAAGGATGCGGAAGCGCCGACGAAGCCGACGACGAAGGCCGGTCGCCAGGCCGCGCCGATCCTCTGCAGTTCCTCCGGCTCGCGGACCACGATCCAGGCAAGCATCACGACGGTTTGCAGCATGATGACGAAGCCGAGGGTGAAACTCGCCTGCATTATATAATCAGGTGCCGGCAGGCTGGGTGCCAAGGCCAGCGAGGCGGAGCGATAGGAAACCGCGGAGAGGCCGAAGAATGTACCGGACATGAGGCCTATGCCGGCGGTGCGGCTGAAAACCGAGGTCACCAGAGACCGCGCGCTGAGCGTGGTGCGGGCAACGGAGATGAGCATGACGCCGACCACCGAAATGGCGATCGCCACCAGGGTGCCCTGGCTCGCTTCCTCGCCGAGGAAGATCAGGCCGAAAAGCGCCGCCTGCGCCGGTTCGGTGCGAGAGTAGGCTGTGCCGACGGCGAAGTTGCGAAAGGAAAAGAGATGGACGAGCAGGAAGGTCGCCGTGATCTGCGCCAGACCGCCTATGACCGCCCAGAGGAAGAAGATACTGTTCGGGACTGGCAGGGGATGTCCTGCGAAACGCCAGAGGAGCACGAGGTAGAGAAGCGCGAAGGGCAGCCCGAAGCCAAAGCGCACGAAGGTCGCGCCGGTGGTGCCCATGACGCCCTTCAGGTGCTTCTGCATGGCGGAGCGGACATTCTGAAGGAAGGCCGCGGCAACGGTGATGAGAACCCAGGTTTCCATGTTCGCGAGCTAGCACGCGAGCGGCGGACAATCCATTGGTGCGCGGCGCGAGATAAAATAAATCCGTTTTCCTTCGTAAGCCTGCCATGTCATAACCCGGCCATGAAAAAGCTCGATCGCCTTCCGACCCATGCCGAGTTCGCCCATGTCACAGACTGGGTATTCGATCTCGACAACACGCTCTATCCGCACCACGTCAATCTGTTCGCGCAGATCGACCGCAACATGACGGCCTATGTCGCCGAGCTCCTGTCGCTCCAGCCGGCGGAAGCGAAGAAGTTGCAGAAGGAATATTACCGCGACCACGGCACGACGCTGCAGGGGCTGATGATCCACCATGGCGTCGATCCGAACGACTTCCTTGAGAGGGCGCATGCGATCGACTACAGCGTGGTTCCGGCCGATCCCGCGCTCGGCGAGGCGATCAAGACGCTGCCGGGACGCAAATTCATCTTCACCAATGGCAGCGTCGCCCATGCGCAGATGACGGCGCGCGCACTCGGCATTCTCGACCACTTCGACGACATCTTCGACATCGTCGCCGCCAATTTCGTGCCGAAGCCTGCCGGCGACACCTATGACAAGTTCATGAGCCTTCACCGCGTCGACACCCGCAACGCCGTCATGTTTGAGGACTTGCCGCGCAATCTTGTGATCCCGAAAGCGCTCGGCATGAAGACCGTGCTGCTCGTGCCGCGCAATCTCGAATACGAATTCGCCGAGGCCTGGGAGACGTCGAGCGACGCGGACGAGCAGATCGATTACGTCACCGAGAACCTCGCCGGGTTCCTGCGGCGGGTCGTGGCGCAAACCTGACGCAACACGATTAAGCCGCTGAAAAACCGCTTTTCCGCCAGAGACTTAAATTACCAAAGTTTAACTGGTGCCGGGGCTGCACTCGCCTATCCTTTGCTCAGGATAACTGATCGAAAGGAAGCATGATGCGCAGCAGAACTTTCATTCTCGGCGCCACCATCCTCGCCGTGGCACTGACCGGTCTTTCAACACCTTCTTTTGCAGCCAAAAGCAAACCTACGCCCGAACAGCGCGCGGAGCGCATGATCAAGCGTCTCGACACCAGCGGCGATTCCAAGGTCTCCCTTCAGGAGCTCCAGGCGCGGATCTCGACCAATTTCAAGAGCTTCGACACCAATGGCAACGGTGAGATCAGCCGCAACGAGATCGCGGCAAAGCGCCAGGCATTCCGCGAGGCGCGCAAAGCATGGCGCGACGCCCGGACGAAGACCGACGCGGAGCGGAACCAGGCGCTCGCCAAGCTCCGCGAGGCTCGCCCTGCCATGCTGCCAGGGATGCGGCCGCGTGCCTTCGCCCGCATCGATGCCGACGGCAACGGCGCTCTCAGCGCCGCCGAAGTGGCGAGTGCCGCGGAGAGAATGTTCAAGCGCCGCGACCGCAATGGCGACGGAATGATCGACGCCACCGACTTTACCAGAAAGGTCTGATGCGACCCGTCTCGCCCTCTTTGCCATGAAAGAGGGGCGAGACGCCCGTAGGTCTAGCGCCGGCCCGACGCCATCGGTACCGACCGCGGATCAATGCTCTCGTAGAACCGGGCGATGATCTCCCAGGCCTCCTCCGCGGTCTCGACGAAATGCACGAGATCGACGTCGTTCGGGGCGATTGTGCCAAACTCGGCCAGCGCCTCAAAGTTGATGATAGTGCGCCAGAACTTTTCGCCGAAAAGAATGAGCGGCACTAGGGCCAGACGGCCCGTCTGCATCAGCGTTAACGTTTCGAACAATTCGTCGAGCGTGCCGAAGCCGCCTGGAAACACGGTGACCGCCTTCGCGCGCAGCAGGAAGTGCATCTTGCGAATGGCGAAATAGTGGAAATTGAACGACAATTCCGGCGTCACGAAGCGGTTCGGCGCCTGCTCGTGCGGCAGCACGATGTTGAGGCCGATCGAAGGGGCGCCGGCATCCGCTGCGCCGCGGTTTCCCGCCTCCATCACCCCCGGACCGCCGCCGGTGACGATGACATATTCCTTGTGGCCGAGCTTGGCGGACTGCTCCGAGCAGATCCGCGCGAATTTGCGTGCTTCGTCGTAGTAGATCGATGCCGCTTCGAGGTTCTTGCGCTGGATATCGTTCTTGGCCGCCCAGGCCTCGCCGCCCGGCTCGGGGATGCGCGCGCCGCCGAACATCACCACGGTCGAGTTGATTCCCCGTTCCTCGAGCATCATCTCCGTCTTCAGGAGCTCGAGTTGCAGACGTACCGGCCTCAATTCTTCGCGGCAGAGAAAATCATCGTCGACATAGGCGAGACGATAGGTCGGCGAGGCCGATTGCGGCGTCAGCGGCACGGTCGAGGCGCGCAGCCTGCTCTGCGAGCTGTCGGCCAGCGGATCCCAGACCCCATCCTTGCGGCGCAGATTGCGCTTCTTCATGCGTGCCATATTTCATCTTCCCGTCGCGTTTCGAACAGACGGCATCTCGTCCGGACGCGCCCTGTCGTGTTTCCTCGGTCATAGAGGCGTCCCTACTGCCGGAAACACGGAAGTTTGCCAAGTCCTGCTGAGAGATCGGAGCCAAAAGCGCTTCAACTTTTCAGATTTATGCCTCTACGGCGCAACGCGTCATCGAGACGCGTGAGGTCGCTGTAGCACTTTGAGTTGCTGCATAACTTTGTCCTCAAATCGGTTCCGATTTAAGGAATTATGCAGTAGAGCTTGCACGACAACGCCGAACATAAGGAATTCCGATGACGACCCACGACCTTGCCTCTCTGTCGCAGACCATCGAGACCGCCTTCGACGATCGCGAAGCCGTCAATACCGGCACCCGCGGCGCGGTCCGCGAAGCGGTCGAAGCGGCGCTGAACCTGCTCGACAGCGGCAAGGCCCGCGTCGCCGAACGCGGTGAGGACGGCACCTGGACCGTCAATCAGTGGCTGAAGAAAGCCGTTCTTCTGTCCTTCCGCCTGAACCCGATGGAGCTCGTCAAGGGCGGCCCCGGCGAGTCGGTCTGGTGGGACAAGGTTCCGTCCAAGTTCGACGGTTGGAGCGTCAACGAATTCGAGAAGGCCGGCTTCCGCGCTGTTCCGAACTGCGTCGTCCGCCGCTCGGCCTATATTGCGCCGAACGCGATCCTGATGCCGTCTTTCGTCAATCTCGGCGCCTATGTCGGCGAGGGCACGATGGTCGATACCTGGGCAACCGTCGGTTCCTGCGCCCAGATCGGCAAGAACGTGCACCTCTCCGGTGGCGTCGGCATCGGCGGCGTGCTGGAGCCGATGCAGGCGGGACCGACGATCATCGAGGACAACTGCTTCATCGGCGCCCGCTCTGAGGTCGTCGAAGGCTGCATCGTGCGCGAAGGCTCGGTTCTCGGCATGGGCGTCTTCATCGGCAAGTCGACCAAGATCGTCGATCGAGCGACAGGTGAAGTGACGTACGGCGAAGTGCCGCCCTATTCCGTCGTGGTGGCAGGCTCGATGCCGTCCGCCTCGACCATGGCAAACGGCCAACCGGCGCCGAACCTCTATTGCGCGGTCATCGTCAAGCGTGTCGACGAGAAGACGCGCGCCAAGACCGGTATCAACGAACTGCTCAGAGACTGATGCGATGGCCGAGGAGGGGCAACAGCCGAGCATGACCTGGCTGTTCTTCAGCCCCTCCGGCCGCATCGGCCGCCTGCCCTTCTTCCTTTCCTGGCTTTTCTGGTTCCTCGTCGGCTGCGTCTTCCTGATGCAGATGCTGAAGAACGAAAACGAGGACACCGCATTGGCGCTCTGGACACTGGCGCTCATCGTCTCCGGCGTCCTTTCGACCGTTTCCATCGCCATGCTGGCGATCAAGCGCCTGCATGACATGGGCTATCCCGGCCCGCTGGCGCTCTGCCTTTTCATTCCGGTGCTGAGCCCGATCGTGTTCATCGCGCTCTGTCTGTGGCCGGGCATGACGGGCGAGAACGAATTCGGCGGCCCCAACAACGGCCCGAGTCGCTAAAGATTCCGCCTGTACATTGGCGTTCGCGCCGCGTATGTAGCGCGCCATGAACAGGCCCGCGACGTGTTGGCCGCGGCAATCGACGCCTGATGACGACCTGATCCAAGTCCGCTCGTCCGTCGGCGTGAAGACCGAAATCCGAAAGACAAGATATGACTGAGTTCGAAGGGATCGCGCCCGCGATCGCCGAAGCGTTGGCAAGACGCGGTTACAACGAGCTGACGCCGGTGCAGAAGGCAATGCTCGATCCGGCGCTCGATGGCACCGACGCGCTGGTTTCCGCCCAGACCGGGTCCGGCAAGACCGTGGCCTTCGGCTTGGCGCTTGCCCCGACGCTGCTGGGCGCCACAGAGCGTTTCGGCGCAGCCGGCGCACCGCTCGCGCTCGTCATTGCTCCAACGCGCGAACTGGCGCTGCAGGTCAAGCGCGAGCTCGAATGGCTCTACGAGGTGGCGGGCGCCACCATCGCCTCCTGTGTCGGCGGCATGGATATGCGCAATGAACGGCGCGCGCTCGAACGCGGTGCCCACATCGTCGTCGGCACGCCGGGACGTCTCTGCGACCACATCCGCCGGGATTCGCTCGACATTTCGGCACTTCGCGCCGTTGTGCTCGACGAGGCGGACGAGATGCTGGACCTCGGCTTTCGCGAGGATCTGGAGTTCATCCTCGAAGCGGCGCCGGCGGACCGGCGCACGCTGATGTTTTCGGCGACCGTGCCGCGCTCGATCGCAACGCTTGCCAAGAATTACCAGCGGGACGCCATACGTATCAGCACCGCATCCGAACAGAAGCAGCACGGCGACATCGAATATCGATCGCTCGTAGTCGCGCCCAGCGACCGCGAGAACGCGATCATCAACGTACTTCGCTATTACGAGGCGAAGAATGCGATCGTCTTCTGTTCCACCCGTGCGGCGGTCAATCACCTGACCGCCCGCTTCAACAATCGCGGCTTCTCGGTCGTGGCGCTATCCGGCGAACTCAGCCAGAACGAACGCACCCACGCGCTGCAGGCGATGCGCGACGGCCGCGCACGCGTCTGTATAGCGACGGATGTTGCGGCACGCGGCATCGACCTGCCCGGGCTGGAACTGGTGATCCATGCCGATCTGCCGACCAACCCCGAGACGTTGCTGCATCGAAGCGGACGCACCGGCCGTGCGGGCCAGAAGGGCGTCAGCGCGCTGATCGTCCCCGTTAATGCACGCCGCAAGGCCGAAAGGCTTCTAGAAAATGCGCGCATCACCGCGACCTGGGCGAAACCGCCGTCAGCGGACGAGGTTATGAGCCGTGACGACGAGCGCATCGTCGCTGATCCCGCATTCGACGAGCCGTTGCGCGAGGACGAACAGGCGATCGTGCGGACCCTGATCGACCGTCACGGCGCAGAGAAACTGGCAGCCGCCTTCGTGCGGCAGTTCCGTTCCGGTCACTCGGCGCCGGAAGATCTTGCCGATGTATCGCTCGCGGACGAGCGCAGGAAAGGGCGGCGCGATGCTGCCGTAGCTCCGCGCGACGATTTCAGCGCACCGCGCGCCGACTTCACCGACGGCAGGTGGTTTTCGCTCTCGGTCGGGCGCAAGCAGAATGCCGAGCCGCGCTGGCTGATCCCGATGCTGTGCCGCCACGGCAAGCTTTCCAAGCGCGACATCGGCGCGATCCGGATGCAACCGGAAGAGACCTATGTCGAACTGACGGCCGAAGGCGCCGAACGCTTCCTCTCGGCAATCGGTCCAAACCGGACGCTGGAAAAGGGCATCCGCGTCAAGGCACTCGCGGGCACCCCGGATCTCTCCCAGCCGCGACAGGAAAAGCCCGGCTTCGCGAAGAAGGGGACCGCCGACGCAGCACGCGAGGACTTCAAGCCGAAGCGCAAGTTCGACAAGAAACCGGCCTTTGCCGAGGATGCACGTCCTGAGAAGCGGGACGACAAACCTCGGGGAAAGAAGGGCAAGCCGGGAGCGCAAAAGGACGCTGGCGGCTTCAAACCCAAAACGAAACGCGCCAACGCCAAGAACAGGCAATACTAAAGCGCGTCGCGTTCAATCGAACTCATGCGACGCGCTTTAGATCCTTGTCTTTATGCACGTCGTTGTCCCAAAACCGCTGCACACTTCTGGGCGACATGCATTAGTCACGATGATTTGGGTCGACTCGACCCAAAATCACAAACGCAATCGATCCTAAGTTGAGGCACGTGCGGGCGGAAAACCGCTCGGAGCGTTATGGTTAGGCGCTTCGCGCGCTACGAAAGCGTTTGCCTTCTTCGAGCACTTTTCGATGACTACCAGCACTGCGTGTGCCCGAGCGATTTTATTCTCCAAAAGCGGTATTTCACGGCGCTGACATTCTTTTTGCGGATCGTTCCCGCACGTTTCCTCCTCGAAAAGCGCCACGATTGCGCTATCCTGCGCAAACGTAAATTGCCAGCCGCAAAGGAGCAGACCATGGGCCTCCGTATCAACCAGACAGCCCCAGACTTCACCGCCGAGACCACGCAAGGCTCGATCAATTTCCACGAATGGATCGGCGACGGCTGGGCCGTTCTCTTCTCCCATCCGAAGAATTTCACACCCGTGTGCACCACTGAACTTGGTGCCATGGCGGGAATCGAGAACGAATTCCGCAAGCGCGGCGTCAAGATCATTGGCATCTCGGTCGATCCCGTCGAAAGCCATAGCAAGTGGAAGAACGACATCAAGGTCGCGACTGGCTTCGACGTCGAATATCCGCTGATCGGCGACCGCGACCTCAAGGTGGCCAAGCTCTATGACATGTTGCCGGCCGACGCCGGCGATACGTCGGAGGGCCGCACACCGGCAGACAACGCCACCGTGCGCTCGGTCTACGTCATCGGCCCGGACAAGAAGATCAAGCTGATCCTCACCTACCCGATGACCACCGGCCGCAATTTCAATGAGATCCTGCGTGCGATCGACTCGATCCAACTGACCGCCAAGCACCAGGTTGCGACACCGGCGAACTGGCAGCAGGGTGAGGACGTCATCATCACCGCGGCGGTATCCAACGAGGATGCGATCCAGCGCTTTGGTTCGTTCGAAACGGTCCTGCCCTATCTTCGGAAGACGAAGCAGCCGACCGCGTAAGACTCAGCGCCGTGCGGTTTTCAGACGCACAAGGGACGCTGTAGCACTTTGAATGCTGCATGTTTGTGTCCCTAAGTCAGTTCCGATTTAGGGACACATGCAGCGGCGGCTCGTAGCGGCATCGCAATATCCGCCCACGAGCACCGATCCGGCGCATCATGGGCGGTCGATTTTTTCCGCTCGCCCAGTCAGTCCCGGTCCATCTGCGACTGCGCCATGACCTTCACTACCCAGTCAGCGAAGACGCGCAGCCGGCTGCTCAAGTGCCGGTTCGGGGGATAGACCAGATAGATCGGCATCGAGTCGACCTGCCAATCGGGCAATACCGGGACCATCGTGCCGGCACGAAGGTCGTCGCGCACCATGAAGAACGGCGCCTGGATGACACCCATACCCGCCCGCGCGGCGGCGATATAGGTCGTCGATTCGTTTGCGGCCACTGTATAGCGGCTATTGACCTCGATCTCCTCGTTCCCCCGCCGGAAATGGAAGGGCATCTGCTGTCCTGACTTCGGCATGAAATAGCCGACGGCGTAACAATTCTTCTCGAGGTCCGATGGGTGTTGCGGTACCGGATGCCGCTCGAGGAAGTCCCGCGAGGCGCAGGTGATGAATTTCATCTCCGTAATGCGCCGGGCGATCAACGACTGGTCCGTCAAATTACCACCGCGGATGGCGCAATCGACGTTTTCGGCAAGGTAGTCGACCGTGCGGTCCGATACGCCGAGGTCGATCTGTATGTCCGGGTATTTCTTATGAAATTCGGGCAATGCCGGAATGATGATCAGGTTGGCAAAGGCGCTCGCCGTTTCGACGCGCAGCCTGCCCTTCGGCAGGCTCTGCGCGCTCGACAGGCTGCCATCCAGTTCGTCGAGATCGGAAACGAGGCGTGCGGCACGCTCGTAATAGAGTGCGCCGTCGGGCGTCACCAGAACGCGCCGCGTCGTGCGATTGAGCAATTTGGTGCTCAGATGCGCCTCCAGCCCCTGGATGAGGTTGGTCACCGTTGCTTTCGGCATGTTGAGCGAGGCGGATGCCCGGGTGAAATTGCCGGTCTCCACCACACGAAGAAAGGCGCGCATGGCCGTGAGCTGGTCCATTTTCAATAACCGAATTGTTCGAAATACCGAATAGTGTAGTCAGAACCCGCTGACTATTCCAGACGAAAGACAATGTTATGCTGCAAACATCGCGGGCTGTCCCTCATCTAGGGATTGCACCATGGCTGAGACAAGAGAGATGAACGCGCATTTTACCGAAGAGACGATGCAGACGGGCCACGGGGCGTGCCGCGCGCGCGTCTACCGCGGCGCGTCGTTGCTCGTTCCGCCTCCGGTCGTGCTTCATTTTCACGGCGGGTCTTTCGTCGGGGAATCGGTCGCGGCGGGCGAGAAAGTTGCGAGCGCACTTGCCGCCGCTGGGGCCGTGGTCATTTCGCCGGAATATCCTTCGGCATGCCTAAGCCCGTTCCCGGCGGCGCTTGAGGCCTCGTACGCCATGCTGTCGTCGATGCGCAGCCGCTGTCCACAGTTCGCGCACAAGAAGTCCATGCTGTTTGTTGCTGGCGAGGAAGCGGGCGGAAATCTCGCGGCCGGCCTGGCGCTGATGGCGCGCGACCAGTTCCTTCCGGATCTCAAAGGGCAGATCCTGCTGTCGCCCTTGCTCGATCCCTGCATGGCGACCGCATCGTTCCGGAAGTACTGCCCACAGACTTCGGTGCAGTCGATCGCCGACGGCTGGCAACGCTACCTCGGCGAACGGAGCGGGTTGACCCATCCCTACGCGGCGCCCGGGCATTGCATGCGACTGGGCGGGCTCGTTCCCGCCCTCGTCATCACCAGCGAGCAATGTCCGATGCGCGACGAAACCGAGGCCTATGCAGAGCGGCTTCGCAAGGCCGGCGTCCCGGTAAAAATGCACGTCCTGCCGGGGCGCGCCGCCTGGTTGCCTGCCAACACCTCGTCGCAGGAAAACTGGCTCGCGCAGGAACAGACCATTTCCGGCATTTTCTCCCGCTTCTTCCAGGAAGCGGGGGCGAAGCCAAAATTGCAGATGAAGACGAACTAGGCCGGCTCCCAACCGGCAAGGAGAAAAAATGACATCGATCGTTACCCGCCGGGTCCTTTGGGGCGCCGGCCTGAGTATCCTATTATCCATTGCCGGCGGAACCGCTGTTTTCCTCGGCGTGCCCTATCGGTTCACGGCTGATGCCGCGACCGACGCGGCCGCGCCACCGCCCGCCGTCCCTGTGTCGGTTGCGAATGCAGAATCGCGCCGGATTACGACCTGGGAGAATTTCTCCGGACGACTCGAAGCGATCGAGCGCGTCGAAGTGCGGCCCCGCGTCGGCGGCGCCGTTCTCGAAGCGCATTTCCGCGAAGGCGCGCTGGTGGAGAAGGGTGACCTCCTCGTCACCATCGATCCCGAACCCTACGCCGCCGCCGTCGAGCGCGCAGAAGCCCAGGTTGCGGCGGCCGAAGCGCGCGTTGCGCTCGCGAAAACCGAGCTCGAACGCGGCCGCAAGCTGGTCACCACCAGTGCGATCCCGCAAAGCGGAGTCGATCAGCGCCTGAGCGTCTACGACGAAGCGCAGGCAAACGTCCGCTCCGCGAAGGCGGCGTTGCGTTCGGCCCGGCTGGACCTTCAATATACCGAGGTCCGCGCACCGATCTCGGGCCGGGTCGGCAGGCTCGAAGTGACGGCCGGCAACCTGGTGGCCGCCGGCTCCGCCTCGCCGGTCCTGACGACGCTCGTCTCGATCGATCCGATCTATGCGAGTTTCAACGTCAATGAGGAGGTGGTCGCCGCGGCTTTGGCGAAGCTTTCCGCCTCCGCGGGCAGCAACGCGATCGAGCGCATTCCTGTCGAGATTGGCACCGCCGCCGACGCGGGCACGCCGATCACCGGCCACATCCAGCTCATCAACAACGAGGTCGACGCTACAACCGGAACGATCCGTGTACGGGCGGCACTCAACAACGCCGACGGCCGGCTGATCCCCGGTCAGTTCGTCCGCATCCGCATCGGCGATCCGGCTCCAACGGAGAAGCTGGTGATCAGCGATCGCGCGATCGGCTCGGACCAGGACAAGAAATTCGTGCTGGTCGTCGGCGCCGACAACAAGGTCGAGTACCGCCAGGTGACGCTCGGACCGACGGCGGATGGCCTGCGGATCGTTGAAACTGGACTGAAGCCGGGCGAGAGCATCGTCGTCAACGGGCTGCAGCGCGTCCGACCCGGCGTTCTTGTTGCCCCGCAGCCGGCCGAAGAGGCCACGGCCTCGATCGCCAAGAAATAGCTGCACGCGCCGCCGCGCCGTCCTCGAGGGGATGCGCGGCGGACCGAACACCTAACTGCATGCCTCCACGCTCGCGGTGAACATTCTCGCCGCAGATGCCTGGCTTTTTGTCCCAAGGGGGATCGTTATGAATTTCTCACGCTTTTTCGTCGACCGCCCGGTCTTCGCGGGCGTTCTTTCAGTACTCATATTCGTCGCGGGCCTGATCGGCATGACCGGTCTGCCGATCTCGGAATATCCGGAAGTCGTGCCGCCGCAGATCGTCGTGCGCGCCCAGTACCCCGGCGCCAACCCTTCGGTGATCGCCGAGACCGTTGCGACCCCACTTGAAGAACAGATCAACGGCGTCGAAGGCATGCTCTACATGCAAAGCCAGGCGACCGCCGACGGCCTGATGACGCTGACCGTCACGTTCGAGCTCGGCACCGATCCGGACCAGGCCCAGCAGCTCGTTCAGAACCGCGTCTCACAGGCAGAACCCCGCCTGCCGGAAGAGGTGCGCCGTCTCGGCGTCACGACGGTGAAGAGCTCGCCCGACCTGACGCTCGTCGTGCACTTGATCTCGCCGAACGGCCAATACGACATCAACTATCTGCGCAATTACGGTGTCTTGAACGTCAAGGACCGACTGGCGCGCGTCGAGGGCGTCGGTCAGGTGCAGATCTTCGGTGGCGGCGATTATTCGATGCGTGTCTGGATCGACCCCGAAAAGGCCGCCGAGCGCGGGCTTGCGGCGAGCGACATCGCGAATGCCATTCGCGGACAAAACGTCCAAGCGGCCGCCGGCGTCATCGGCGCGTCGCCCTCGGTTGCGGGGCTCGACCAGCAACTCTCCGTCAACGCCCAGGGGCGGCTGAGAACCCCGGAAGACTTTGCCGACATCGTCGTCAAATCCGGCGCGGATGGCGAGATCACCCGTCTTGGCGACGTCGCGCGCGTCGAAATGGGCGCCGCCGACTACTCACTGCGCTCGCTCCTCGACAACAAGGCGGCGGTCGGCATGGGCGTCTTCCAGGCACCCGGATCTAACGCGATCGAGATCTCCGAGAACGTCCACAAGGCGATGGCCGAGTTGAAGCAGACCATGCCGGAGGGCGTCGATTACGAGATCGTCTACGACACGACGCAGTTCGTTAGAGCCTCGATCGAGTCGGTTGTTCATACGCTGCTTGAAGCGATTGCACTGGTTGTGCTCGTCGTCATCGTCTTCCTGCAGACCTGGCGCGCCTCGATCATCCCGCTCGTTGCCGTGCCCGTCTCGATCGTCGGCACCTTCGCAGTGATGTATGTCTTCGGCTTTTCGATCAATGCGCTCAGCCTCTTCGGCTTGGTGCTGGCGATCGGCATCGTCGTTGATGACGCGATCGTCGTCGTCGAGAACGTCGAGCGCAACATCGCGCAAGGGCTCTCGCCGGTGCAGGCGACCTATCGCGCCATGTCGGAAGTTTCCGGCCCGATCATCGCGATCGCGCTGGTGCTGGTCGCGGTCTTCGTGCCGCTCGCCTTCATCACGGGCCTGACAGGACAGTTCTACCGCCAGTTCGCGCTGACGATCGCGATCTCGACGGTGATCTCCGCCTTCAATTCGCTGACGCTTTCTCCGGCGCTCGCCGCCCTTCTCTTGAAGGATCACCACGCGCCGAAGGACCTCCTGACACGCGTGATGGACAGGCTGTTCGGCTGGTTCTTCCGCGGTTTCAACCGCTTCTTCGGAAAGAGCTCGGAAGCCTACGGCCGCGGTGTCGGTGGCATCCTCTCGCGCAAGTCGCTGATCATGGGCGTCTACGTGGTCCTTATCGGCGTCACCTTCACCCTGTTCCGTGCCGTTCCCGGCGGTTTCGTGCCGGCCCAGGACAAGCAATACCTGATTGGCTTTGCGCAATTGCCGGACGCGGCGACGCTCGACCGCTCGGAGGACGTCATCCGGCGCATGAGCGAGATCGCGCTCAAGCATCCGGGCGTCGAACATGCCATCGCCTTCCCGGGCCTGTCGATCAACGGCTTCACCAACTCGTCGAACTCCGGCATCGTCTTCGTGTCGCTGAAGCCGTTCGAGGAGCGCACGACGCCGGAGCTCTCTGGCGGGGCGATCGCCATGCAGCTGAACCAGGAGTTCGGCGCGATCCAGGATGCGTTCATCGCCATGTTCCCGCCGCCGCCCGTCCAGGGCCTCGGCACGACCGGCGGCTTCAAGCTGCAGATCGAAGACAGGAACGGACTCGGGTACCGGGCGCTTGACGATGCGGCCAAGGCATTCCTGGCGAAAGCGATGGCGACGCCGGAACTCGCCGGGCTCTATTCGAGCTACCAGATCAATGTGCCACAGCTCTATGCCGACCTCGACCGCGTCAAGGCGCGCCAGCTCGGCGTTGCGGTGACCGACGTGTTCGAAACGCTGCAGATCTATCTGGGCTCGCTCTATGTCAACGACTTCAACGCCTTCGGCCGAACCTACAGCGTGCGCGTGCAGGCCGATGCAAGCTACCGCAGCCATGCCGACGACATCGGCCGGCTGAAGGTCCGCTCGCAGTCGGGAGAGATGATTCCGCTCTCGGCGCTGTTGAAGGTCGAGCAGACCGTCGGCGCGGAACGGGCGATCCGGTACAACGGCTTCCTTTCCGCCGACATCAACGGCGGTCCGGCACCCGGCTACTCGTCCGGCCAGGCGCAGGCCGCCATCGAAAAGATCGCCGCCGAGACGCTGCCGCCCGGCATCGGCTTCGAGTGGACGGATCTGACCTATCAGCAGATCCTCGCCGGCAATTCGGGTATCCTCGTCTTCCCGCTGGCGCTGCTACTCGTCTATCTGGTGCTGGCAGCCCAGTATGAAAGCCTGATGCTGCCGATCGCGATCGTGCTCATCGTGCCGATGGGCCTGATGGCGGCGCTGACGGGCGTCTGGCTGACCGGCGGGGACAACAACGTCTTCACCCAGATCGGCTTGATCGTGCTCGTCGGCCTGTCGGCCAAGAACGCGATCCTGATCGTCGAGTTCGCCCGCGAGCTCGAACTTTCCGGCAGCAACCCGGTCGCTGCCGCGATCGAGGCGAGCCGGCTGCGGCTGAGGCCGATCCTGATGACCTCGATGGCCTTCATCATGGGCGTTGTCCCGCTTGTCACCTCCACCGGTGCCGGTGCGGAAATGCGCTCGGCCATGGGTGTGGCGGTTTTTGCCGGCATGATCGGCGTTACCGCCTTCGGCATCTTCATGACGCCGGTCTTCTACGTGCTGATCCGCAAGCTCGCCGGCGAGCGGCCACTGAAGCACGCCGGAGCGCACATCGAAGCGCCTCACCTCGCCCCGGGCGAGTGAGGCCCCTCCTCCCCTGCCCCCTGCGCTCACTGCGGGCCGGACGAAAATTCGTCCGGCCCGTTTGCCTTGCCGGCGGCTGAGCGTCGCCATCGCGCGTGACAGTCGACACTCGATCGGATAAACCAGCAGCCTCCGACCTCACAGGCCTGCGTGCCCCGCAGATGGCATTCCGATAGATGACCTCCACCAATCCGATTACCAATCTTGCCACCCTTATTCGCTGCCCCTCCGTGACCCCCGCCGAAGGCGGTGCGCTTTCCGCACTCGAAGCGATGCTGAAGCCGCTCGGCTTCACCGTCGATCGCGTGGTGGCGAAGGACACCGGGACCCCGGACATCGAAAACCTCTACGCGCGCCTTGGAAGCGATGGCCCGCACTTGATGTTTGCCGGACATACCGACGTTGTGCCGGTCGGCGACGAAGCCGCCTGGACCCACCCGCCCTTCTCCGCAACCATTGCCGACGGCGAAATGTATGGCCGCGGGGCCGTCGACATGAAGGGCGGCATCGCCTGCTTCGTGGCTGCGGTCGCGCGCCACATCGAGAAGCATGGAGCGCTGAAAGGTTCGATCTCGTTTCTGATCACCGGCGACGAGGAAGGCCCTGCCATCAACGGCACGGTGAAGCTTCTTCAGTGGGCCGCGGCAAAAGGCGAACGCTGGGATGCATGCCTCGTCGGCGAGCCCACCAATCCCGATGCACTCGGCGACATGATCAAGATCGGCCGGCGCGGCTCGCTCTCCGGCCGGATCACCATTCACGGCGTCCAGGGGCACGCGGCCTATCCGCATCTCGCCGACAATCCGGTGCGCGGCATCCTGCAGCTCACCGAGGCCCTGATGGACCCGCCCTTCGATAGCGGAACCGAGAGTTTCCAGCCATCGAACCTCGAGGTCACGACCATCGATGTCGGCAATCCGGCCGTCAACGTCATTCCGGCGAAGGCGAGCGCCAGCTTCAACATCCGCTTCAACGACACCTGGACCGCCGAAAGCCTCATGGCGGAGATCATCGCGCGGCTTGATCGTGCCGCCGCGAGCGACAAGCTCAGGCCCGACCGCGCGCCGGTCCGCTACGACATCGTCTGGAACGAGCGTCCGAGCCACGTGTTCCTCACGCGCAACAACGCCCTCATCGATTCGCTCTCCGGCGCTGTCGAGGCTGTCGTCGGACGCCAGCCGAAGCTCTCGACCACCGGCGGCACCTCGGATGCGCGCTTCATCAAGGACTATTGCCCCGTCGTCGAATTCGGCCTCGTTGGGCAGACGATGCATATGGTCGACGAGCGCGTTGCAGTCGCCGATCTCGAGACCCTGACCGGAATCTACGAGACCTTCATTGCCCGCTGGTTCGGTCATGCCGCTGCTTGAGGAGGTCCTCACTTACGTCAAGGGGCTGTGGCTGCTCATCCAGGGCAACCGCGAGGGCTTTCGCTGGCTGGACATCAGCGAAAGCGGCCTGTGGCGCTCGTTCGCGGCAATACTCTGGTCTCTGCCGGCGATCGCCGTGACTTGGGCATCCTGGCGGCTCTATTACCTTTCCGCCATGCCCGCCGGCACGACGATCGGCTTCGGCTTCATCGTGAAGCTGCTTGTTGTCGATCTCGCCAGCTGGCTGCTGCCGATCATCCTGGTCGTCATCCTGTCCCGGCCACTGGGTTTTGCGATTTTTGTGGTGCCGGTGATCGTTACCACCAATTGGCTCTCGGTGCCGCTCTCCTACGCCATGGCACTGCCTGCCGCGATCCGTCTGCTGGTCCCGGGCAGCCAAGGGCTGACCAGCCTAATCTGGCTCTTGTTGCTGGTCGTCAGCATCGGCTTGCTCTTCCGGCTTCTGCGCACGGTCACCGGCAATCAGACTTTGCTGGCAACCGCGCTGACGGCACTCTTCCTGCTGCCGTCGATGATGATCGGCGAATTTCTGCAGCGTTTCTTTGGTCTTGTTCCAGGCTAAAGCGCGCCGCGTTCAATCGGACTCATGCGACGCGCTTTAGGTCCTTGTTTTTATGCATGTCGTTTGTCCCAAAACCGCTGCACACTTTTGCGCGACATGCATTAGCCACGCATTTCAGGCTCGCCTCGGCGACGGTCAATAATCGACCTGCATGAAGTAGAGGCCTCCCGGGGGCGCGACCGGCCCGCAAGCCTTTCGATCGCGCGCTTCGAGCGCCGCCTGCAAATCATCCGCCGTCCACTTGCCCTCGCCCACCAGCTTCAGCGAGCCGGCGAAGGAGCGAATCTGGTTGTGCAGAAAACTCTGCGCTGTCGCCCGGATCTCGATGAGGTCGCCCGATCGCGCCACGTCGAGCCGATCAAGCGTGCGCAGCGGGCTCGTCGCCTGGCAATGGGCCGAGCGGAACGTCGTAAAGTCGTGGTAGCCGACCAGTCGTTGTGCCGCCTCATGCATGGCCTCGTGGTCGAGCGTTTTCGGCACCCACCAGGCGCGCCTTGCTTCGAGCGCCAGCGGCGAACGGCGAGAGATGATGCGATAGAGATAATGGCGGCGAACCGCCGAGAAACGCGCATCGAAATCCGGCGGCGCTTCAGCTGCATCGAGAATCGACACACGTTCGCCGGCAAGCGTCAGGTGGGCATTGAGCGCATTGCGCAACGTGTGGGTCTTCCATTCGCGCGTGAGATCCGCATGTGCGACCTGGCCCATGGCATGGACGCCGGAATCGGTGCGCCCCGCCCCCCGGACGGACACCGTCTCTCCGGTCAGCGACAGGATCGCCTTCTCGATCGCGCCCTGGACGGACGGACCGTTTTCCTGGCGTTGCCAGCCGACATAGTCGGAGCCGTCGTATTCGACGGTAAGGCGGTAGCGCGGCATCAGGCGATCCTCGTGCCGCGGGCGACGGGCGTTCCGCGCAGGAACTCGGCAACGGCGAGCGGCCTGCCGCCGGCCTTCTGCAGCCGGGTCGGTCGCACCGCCCCCTCGCCGCAGGCAATGGTCAATGCCTCGTCCAGAATGGTGCCCGCGGCGCCGGCCCCGGCGGCTTTCTCGGAATTCAGCACCTTTATCCGTTCGGGCTTTCCGGCGATCGGCAGCTCGAACCAGGCTCCGGGAAAAGGTGAAAGGCCGCGAATGTGGTTGTGAACCTCGGAGGCCGACTTGGTGAAATCGATCCGCGTCTCCGCCTTGCTGATCTTGGCAGCGTAGACCGCGCCCTCTTCCGGCTGCGACGTCAGTGGCAGGTCGCCCGCTTCGAGCTTCGCCATCGCCTCTTTCATCAAGGCCGCCCCTACCTGCATCAGCTTGTCGTGCAGCTCGCCAGCCGTCATCGTCTCGCCGATCGCAACGGCCTTGGTGAGCGCGACCGGACCGGTGTCGAGCCCCTTGTCCATCTTCATCACCATCATGCCGGTCTCGTGGTCGCCGGCCATGATTGCTCGCTGGATGGGTGCCGCCCCCCGCCACCGCGGCAGCAGCGACGCGTGCCCGTTGTAGCAGCCGTGCCTTGTTCCTTGCAGAATCTCCTCAGGCAGCAGCAGACCGTAGGCGACGACGACGGCGACGTCCGCATTGAACTTGGTGAAAGTCTCGCGATCGCCGGCGTCCTTGAAGTTCGGCGGGGTCAGAACGGGGATGCCGAGAAGCTCGGCGGCCTGGTGGACCGGAGATTTTTGCAGGTCTAAACCGCGCCGCCCGCCAGGACGCGGCGGCTGCGTATAGACGGCAGCGATCTCGTGGCCTGCCTCGGCGAGTGCGACAAGCGTCGGCACAGAGAATTCCGGCGTTCCCATGAAAATGATGCGAAGCGGCAAGGCGGCAAACTCCGTCTCTTGAAATCAGGCTGCGCCTGCGATTTCCGGCACCGACGCGGGCGTTCTATGTCAGATCGCCTTGGCGCCGCGGGTCTTGGCCGCCTTGGTGAACTTACGGATCACCATATCGCGCTTCAGCTTGGAGATATGGTCGATGAACAGCACGCCGTTCAGATGATCGATCTCGTGCTGCAGGCAGGTGGCGAGCAGGCCATCCGCCTCGAGCGTCTGCTCCTTGCCGTGGCGGTCGAGATATTCGACGGTGACGGCCGCCGGGCGCTCCACTTCGGCGTAGTAGTCCGGAATCGACAGGCAGCCTTCCTCGTAGACCGAGCGCTCATCGGAGGATCTGACGATTTTCGGGTTGATGAAGACGAGCGGCGTCTTCTCCTCGCCTTCCTTCGACACGTCGAGAACCAGGAGGCGCCTCGGCACCCCGATCTGGATTGCCGCAAGGCCGATGCCCGGTGCGTCGTACATGGTTTCCAGCATGTCGTCGGCGAGGTGGCGGATGTCGTCGTCAATGGTCTCCACCGGTTTGGACACCTGGCGCAGAACCGGATCGGGGAGGATGATTAGCGGCTTGATCGTCATGCTGATCCCATAGCCGATCTTTCCGCTTGCGCGCAAGGACATTGCCTCCAGCCAAGTCACACACGCGGCGCTTGCGGCTTGCCAGACCCGGAATAGGTTTGTTCTTGTTTTGATCTGGTCTTCGGGCGCGAATCTGTTAGGCTGCCGCCATGGAGCCCATCGCCTTTTCCTTCGACCAGCCTTTGTTCCTGCTTGGAGCCCTGCCTGTCACGGCCGGTCATCTCGCCACGGCCGCCGCGCTTCTCATGGCGCTCGCGTGCCTCATCTTTGCGCGCCAGGCGAGCTCTGCCCGCAACAGCGAGCGAGACGAGCAGATGGCGACGCTTCTTGCCGCGCAGGCGGAGTTGCAGGGCCGGATCGCGGCGATGACGGATGTTTTCGGCACCCGCCAGGCGGAGCTCAACCAGTCCATCAGCCAGCGCATCGACGGAATGACGCACCGGATCGGCGCCTCGATCAGCGAGCAGACGAAAGCGACCCACGAGAACCTTCGACGCTTGCAGGAACGGCTTGCCGTGATCGACAATGCCCAGAACAACATTCAATCGCTGGCCAAGGACATGGCCGGGCTGCAGAACATTCTGGCAAACAAACAGACGCGCGGGGCTTTCGGCCAGTCACGCATGGAAGCGATCGTTGCCGACGGGTTGCCGATGGGCGCCTTCGCCTTCCAGGCAACGCTTTCGAACGGCGCGCGCCCGGATTGCACGATCCGCATGCCGAACGGCCAGCCGCCGCTCGTCGTCGACGCGAAGTTTCCGCTCGAAGGATGGAACGCAATGCGCGACGCGGCGACGGCCGAACGCCGGCAGCAGGCGGCGCAGGCCTTCCGCCGCGACATGGAGGTGCATATTCGCGATATCGCCGGCAAGTATCTCTTGCCGGGAGAGACGCAGGAGACGGCCTTCCTCTTTGTCCCTTCCGAGTCGATCTTTGCCGAGATCCACGAACATTTCGAGGCGATCGTGCAGAAGGCGCATCGCCAGCGCATTGTCATCGTCTCGCCGTCACTGTTGCTTTTGTCGATCCAGGTGATCCAGGCGATCCTGAAGGATGCACGCATGCGCGAGCAGGCGCACCTGATCCAGGGCGAAGTCGCCCGCCTGATGGACGACCTTTCACGACTCGACGAACGTGTGCGCAAGCTTCAGGGCCATTTCGCCATGACGCAGAAGGACGTCGAAGACATCCTCATCTCGTCGGACAAGCTGACGAGGCGCGGCGCCAAGATCGAGGCGCTGGAACTCGCGGCCGAAGCCGTGCCCGGAGAGGGCGAGCAAGGCGGACGGCCATTGGACAACCGGATGGGTCAATTGAAGCTGCGGGTGGTTGACGAGGACTGACGCGGTCGGGCACTCTTCGCGAAAATCAATAGTCCGACGGGGCATCTCCACATGATCACTGTCCTTGGGTCCATCAACATGGACCTAATCGCCACGACCGTACGCCTGCCGAAGCCCGGCGAAACCGTTGCCGGGACCGGCTTCTCGACCGCTGCCGGCGGCAAAGGTGCAAACCAGGCGCTAGCCGCCCGCCGCGCCGGTGCATCCGTGCGCATGGCCGGCGCCGTTGGCTGGGACAGTTTCGCCGAAGGCGCGCTGGCGCTGCTGAAAGCGGCCGGCGCCGACCTCAGCCTCATCAAGACGGTCGATGCCCCGACCGGCACGGCGCATATCGTCGTCGGCGGCGACGGCGAGAACGTCATCGTTGTCGTCGCAAGCGCCAATGCGACGGTGAGCGAGAGCGACGCAACGGCAGCGCTCGATCAGATGCAGCCCGGCGATACGCTGATGCTGCAGCTCGAAATTCCCGCTGCCTCGGTCGAAAAGGCGCTTGTGGAAGCCAAACGCCGCGGTATCCGCTCGATCATTAACATCGCTCCGCTGACGCTCGAGGCGGCCCGTCTCGGCCGGATGGCCGATATCGTGATTGCCAACGAAACCGAATTCGAACTGCTGGCCGGCAAGACGGACATCGACGACGCCGAGCGCGAAGCGGCGATGAAGCGGCTCCACGATGAGACCGGCCGGACCGTGATCGTAACGCTCGGCGCCGACGGCGTGGTCGCCATTCACGACGGTGCCGTTCATCGCGCCAAGGGTTTGACCATCGACCCCGTCGACACGGTCGGCGCCGGAGACACCTTCTGCGGCTATCTGGCGGCGGGCCTCGACGCCGGCCTGCCCTTTGCTGACGCACTGCGGCAAGCAGCGGTCGCCGGATCGCTTGCATGCCTCAAGCCCGGCGCACAACCGGCCATACCGCTGGCGTCCGAGGTCGCGGCCCGCCTCTGAGAGACAACGCCGGGTTTTGCCTCCTGTCTGCTCCCGCTTCGCAAACCCGACAGCGTATGTCGCGCCGGTTGAACTCGGCCGAAAAAATTGCGTCTCGCGACCGTGATTTAGCCGCGGCGTTGGCTGGATCTTAAGATTTGATCCTCTATTCAGACGCATGAGAAGGTCGACCGCACCTACTGCGCCGCGCGTCCAATCAGACGCGCAAAGGACGCTGTAGCACTTTGAAGTGCTGCATGTCTTATCCTTAAATCGGGTACGATTTAAGGATAAGACATGCAGCAAGGTTTGGCTGCCTCCTTCGTGCCGGTTGGCATCTGGCGCTCCATGACGGAGTTTCACCCCACAATTCGGAATGCGTCACGCCGTGGGTGGCAAGCCTGCGGACCTCTCAGTATGTGAGGATTTCATGTTCAAGTTCCAAGCCAAATCACTGGCGACCAAACTGATCGCTGTGACAGGCGGTACGATCGCACTCGTGCTGCTCGCCTCGAATTTCGTTCTCATCTCCCAGACACAGAATCGCGTCGAGACGCTGGTCCTCGACGACGCGGACAGCGAAGCGCACGCCATCGCCTCGAAGATCGCGGGAAGCGTCGGTGAACTCGCGGCCGCCGCGCGTACGATGTCGGGCGTTCTCGGGCGCGGCCACGCCGGACAGTCCATCGATCGCGCCGGCGCCATCAATCTCCTGAAGGCGAACCTGGAGCAGCACGAGTTCGCCTTCGGAAGCTGGTTCGCCGAGGAACCGAACGCATTCGATGGGAAGGACGTCGTCAACAACACGGAGCTTGGCGGTAACGCAGAGGGCGCATTCACGCCCTACTGGTCGAAGGACCGTAACGGCAAGGCTCAGCTCTCGACCTTCAAGGCGGACTACGCCGCCGAATGGTACGCCCTCGCGGCCAAGAGCGGCAAGGGGGCAATCACCCAGCCGTACCTCGCCGAAGGCACCGACGTGCCCACCACGATGAGCTCGATCGCCTATCCGGTGATGTCCAACGGCAAGCTGATGGGCATCTCCGGCGTCGATATTTCGCTCGCCTCCCTTGCCGACGACCTCGCAAAGGTCAAACCCTTCGGCTCGGGCCGGGTCTATCTGCTGTCGCAGAGCGGCAAATGGCTCGTATCGCCGATCCCCGATCTGTTGATGAAGGACTATGAGGGCGAAGGCGCCGATATCGTCAAGAACGCTCTGTCGTCGGCGACCTCCGGCGTGATCAAGGACCTCACCTATGACGGAAACGAGCCCTTCGATCGGGTGGTCTATCCCTTCAAGCTGCCCAGCGTGAATGCCAACTGGGTCGTGCTTGTCGACGTGCCACGTGCGGTAATCAACGCGCCGGTCCGCGATCAGACCTATATGATGATCTTCGGCGGTCTTATCGTCCTCTGTGCCGTGCTCGCCGGCCTTTACTACGCAGTCCGCGGCTTCGTGCAGAAACCGCTGGCCGGCCTTGTCAGCGACGTTCAGACGCTCAGCAACGGCGACTATACCAAGCCGATCGCGGGCCAGGATCGCTCGGACGAAACCGGTTCCGTTGCCGAGGCGCTGGAAGGCTTCCGCCATCAGCTCGCCGACGCCAAGCGCCTCGAAGGAGAAGCCCGCCACCAGCGTGAGCAGGCGGAACTGCAACGCAGCCGCTCGGAAACCGAGCGCGCCGAAAGCAGTGCGCTCCAGCGTGACATCGTCGCCCGTCTCGGCAATGGTCTGTCGCATCTTGCATCCGGCGACCTCGCCTTCCGCATCACCGACGAATTCCCCGGTGAATACGCGCAGCTGAAGCGTGACTTCAACGCGACCATGGAGAGCCTCGAGGAAACCATCCGGACCGTTAATCACTCGGTCGTCAATATCGGCAGCGGCACCTCCGAGATCAGCAATGCCGCCAACGACCTGTCGCACCGGACGGAACAGCAGGCCGCAAGCCTTGAAGAAACCGCAGCCGCCCTCGACCAGCTCACCTCCCAGGTGAACGCCAGCGCCGAGAATGCCAAAGTCGCGGCAAAATCGGTCGAGGTGGCGAGCAGCGACGCTGAGCAGTCCGGCGAGGTCGTGCAGAAGGCAATCGCGGCCATGCAGGGCATCGAGCAATCCTCCCACGAAGTCAGCCGGATTATCGGCGTCATCGATGAGATCGCCTTCCAGACCAACCTGTTGGCGCTCAACGCGGGCGTCGAGGCAGCGCGCGCCGGTGACGCCGGCAAGGGTTTCGCGGTCGTCGCCCAGGAGGTCCGCGAGCTTGCACAGCGCTCGGCAAACGCTGCGAAGGAGATCAAGACGCTGATCAACACCTCCGCGGGCCAGGTCCGCGAGGGCGTGGACCTTGTTGGCAAGGCGGGCAGCGCGCTCGAGAAGATCGCCGAGCAGGTGGTGCAGATCAACAGCCTGATCCGCCAGATCTCAAGCTCCGCCTCGGAACAGGCGGTCGGCCTGAAGGAGATCAACTCCGCCGTCAACCAGATGGATCAGGTGACCCAGCAGAACGCGGCGATGGTCGAAGAAACGACGGCCGCCAGCATGGCGCTGAACGACGAAGCCGGCGCATTGAGCGCGCTGGTTTCCCGTTTTCGTGTCGCTCAGCAGGCGCCGGCGCAATCCTCGTCCGAGATGTTGCGCGGAGCAGCCGAGCGGATGCGCGCGGCGGACCGTCCGGCTTCTCCTCCGCCTGCCCCTAAAGATAGCCGGCCAGCCGCGGCACGAAGCGGCAGCTATTCGGCATCGACCCAGCGCGTCCTTGCCCAGACATCCGGTGCCAACGCGCTCGCCCAGGACAATTGGGAAGAGTTCTAAGCCCGCGATAGAATGAACAGCAAGACGGCGCCTGCGAGGCGCCGTGTTCATTTGAAGCAACGGATTGGCCGCAGCGGGCCACCAACGGCTATCAGATGCGCGCCAGGCGTTCCGTCAGGAGATCGAAAAAGCCCTCGTCGTCGATGTGGCGCATCACCTTTGCATTGTGCTCGCGGCCAGTCACCTGCCACCAGTCGACGACGGTCATGCCGGCCGTCAGGGCGGACGTCGTCTCGATCTCGACGTTGCAGTCGCGCCCGGTGAATAGTTCCGGACGTAGGAGGTAGGCGATCACCGTCGGGTCATGGAGCGGCCCGCCGTCCGTGCCATATTTTTCGATGTCGAAGCGCTCGAAGAACTCCAGCATTTCGGCCATCGCGATCGCCGCTGGACTGCCGATCCCGCGAATCTTCTGTACGCGGGCCTTGTGGGTCAGGACGCGATGCGTCACGTCGAGCGGCATCATCACGATCGGGATGCCGGAGTGGAAGACGATCTCGGCGGCTTCCGGATCGACATAAATATTGAATTCCGCCGCCGGCGTGATGTTGCCGCCCTCGAAGAATCCGCCGCCCATCATCACCAGCTCGCGCACACGTGGCGCGATCTCCGGCGCCTTCGTCAGGGCAAGCGCGATATTGGTCAAGGGGCCGAGGGTGCAGAGCGTAACCGTGCCCGCGTTCTCGGCGAGCAGCGTCTCGATGATGAAATCGACCGCATCCTGCTCCTGCAGCGGCATCGTCGGCTCCGCCAGCACCGGCCCGTCGAGCCCCGACTTGCCATGGACATGCTCGGCCGTGACCAGCGGGCGCGCGACCGGCCGCTCCGCCCCCGCGAAGACCTTCACATCCGTCCTGTTGCAAAGTTCGCAAATGATGCGTGCGTTGCGGGCTGTCAGCGAAAGGGGAACGTTACCGGCAACAGTGGTGATGCCTAGGAGGTCGATCTCCTCCGGGCTACCGAAAGCGAGCATGATGGCGGCTGCGTCGTCCTGCCCGGGATCGGTGTCGATGATTATCTTTCTCGCGTTTGACACTTTCTCGATCCTCCTCAGCCACGATGATAGCGGATCTCCGTGACCCGAGAACATGGCCAATTTTCTAAGTTATTGAAGCAGGATTCGAACGAAAACCGCTTCGCTCTTCCTCTTCCCGCTCTGATTTGGCGCAGCGAACTATGATTTGCGTGCGCAGCCGAGGCAAGCGGCTTGCACTCGTTGCTCACAGCTACCATATTGCGGCGTGGATGCTGCTTGGCAGGTCCGCAAGGATGGTCGCTTGAGCTGCAAGGACTTGGGAAATGAGCAGGATCACACCCTTTACCAGCCCGCTGCTGCTGGGCTTTGACACGATGGAAAAGACCCTTGAGCGCATCGCCAAGGGCAACGACGGATATCCACCCTACAATATCGAGCGCATTCGCGGCGACGCATCTTCGGATGCGCCGGAGCGGCTCAGAATAACGCTCGCCGTCGCCGGCTTCTCCGAGGAGGACCTGGACGTCACGACGGAAGAAAACCAGCTGGTGATTCGCGGCCGCCAGGTCGATGTGGGCGAGCGGGAATATCTCCACCGCGGCATTGCCGCTCGGCAGTTCCAGCGCACCTTTGTACTCGCCGACGGCATGAGGGTCCTCGGAGCCGAACTGCGCAACGGTCTTCTTTCAGTCGACCTTGTGCGGCCCGAACCGGTCCGCATGGTAAAGAAAATTAACATTTCCGTCCCAGAGTAGGATAACCGGCGGGATTCTCCCCTGTCCGGCGACCACGGAGTGTCACCATGGGACTGAAAGCCATCAACACATCGCTGTCGAAGAACGACCTCGCGCATCTGGGTGAGGGCGAAGTCGGCTATATCCGCAAGATGCGTTCGGAGGAGGTCTCCCGTTGTTTCCCGGAAGCTCCCGAGATGGGGCCCGGAATCGACCTGTGGGCCCTGTTCGGAGCCGACGGCACGCCGATCCTTTTGACCGACAATCGGTCCAGCACCTTCTTCAAGGCGGCCGAGGACGATCTTCGTACCGTCAGCCTGCACTGAGCGGCCGGCGAATATTCTCTTTTCCCAGGCGTGCGGGCGCATGAACGCCCCTCATCCGGCCTGCCGGCCTCCTTCTCCCCGCCCGCGGGGAGAAGGAGACTCGCGGAGCCGCCTCGCCCCCCTACAGCGCCGCGCATCTTTTCAGACGCGCAAAGGGCGCTGTAGCACTTTGAATTGCTGCATGGTCCCTTAATCGGCTGCGATTAAGGGCGACATGCAGTAGCGCGCGGGAGAGGATGAGGGGCCAAGTCCAAGTTTCTAAACGCGCCGGAACGTCAGATAGGCGGAGCTCCGCCCTTCGCGGCGCGCCTTGGCCTCGTAGCGCGTGCTCGGCCAACCCGCGAAAGGCGTAAGCCAGTCGGCTGATTTTTCCGCCGTCCACTCGAAGGCCGCGTGGTCGCGGCAGTGCAGCAGCGTCCAATTGACATAGGTGTCGATATCCGAGGCGAAGCAGAAGAGGCCGCCGGGCTTCAGGATGCGCGCAAACCGATTCAGGTTGACCTTGGAAACGAAGCGCCGCTTCCAGTGCTTCCGCTTCGGCCAGGGATCGGGATAGAGCAGATCGATCTGGTCGACGGACGCCGTCGGCAGCCAGTCCAGCACTTGTGTCGCGTCGTCGTCATAAAGCCGGACGTTGGCGAGTTCTCGCGCCTCGATCTGTCCGAGCAACTTCGCCATCGAGTTGACGAAGGGCTCGACGCCGATGAAGCCGGTTGCGGGATCCTCCGCGGCGCGGTGAACGAGATGCTCCCCGCCACCGAAACCGATTTCCAGGCGAATGCGCTTCACCGGCTGTGGGAAGAGCGTCGCGAGATCAGCCGGCGCAGGCTCGGCGAGATCGAGCCGGAGCGTCGGCAGCAGATGCTCGAGGTGGGCAGCCTGGCGTTCGCGCAGGGGCTTGCCCTTGCGGCGGCCAAAGAAGGCCTCCGTGGCTCGGGCGCGGCGCGGTTCGGTCATCACGATCTTCCTTCAAACAGCAAAGCGGACACTCCACCGGGAGCATCCGCTCTTGATCCCGCAATGTGGTGCGCCTGAATAGCAACGCACCGGCCCATTGCAATATTTTTCAACGCCCCATGGCTTCGCGGCGCTGTAGATGCACCGTCAACAGCGGCGTCAGGCAGCGCGGCCGGATGCCCTCGGTTCGGAGTAGGCAGCCGCATCAAGCTCGATCGCTTCCTTGAGCGGCTTGACCAGATCGAGCTTCTCCCAGGAGAACGAACCATCGCGGCCGGCCTTGCGGCCGAAATGGCCGTAAGCGGCGGTCTTGGCATAGATCGGCTTGTTGAGGTCGAGGTGACGGCGGATGCCCGTCGGCGAAAGATCCATCGTCTTGCGGATGGCATTTTCGACCTGGTCTTCCGTGACCTTGCCGGTGCCGTGCAGATCGACATAGATCGACAGCGGCTGGGCGACACCGATCGCATAGGAGAGCTGGATCGTGCAGCGGTCGGAGAGGCCGGCGGCAACCACGTTCTTCGCCAAGTAGCGGGCGGCGTAAGCCGCCGAGCGGTCGACCTTGGTCGTATCCTTGCCTGAGAAGGCACCGCCGCCATGCGGGGCTGCGCCACCATAGGTGTCGACGATGATCTTGCGGCCGGTGAGGCCAGCGTCGCCGTCAGGTCCGCCGATGACGAACTTGCCGGTCGGATTGATGTACCAGGTGCAATCGTCGGAGATCTTCAGATCGGAAAGCGCTTCGCGGATGTAGGGTTCGACGACGGAGCGGACCTTGGCGGAATCCCAGCTCTCATCGAGATGCTGCGTCGAAAGCACGATCGAGGTGACTTCGGCCGGCTTGCCATCGACATAGCGCACGGTCACCTGGCTCTTCGCGTCGGGGCCGAGCTTGGCGACTTCGCCTTCGCCCTTCTTGCGGGCAGCAGCGAGCGTCTGCAGGATGCGGTGCGAATAGTAGAGCGGCGCCGGCATCAATTCGGCCGTCTCGCGGCAGGCATAGCCGAACATGATGCCCTGGTCGCCGGCACCTTCCTCGCCCTGCTTGTCCGAAGCGTTGTCGACGCCTTGCGCGATGTGCGCCGATTGGAAGTGCAAGAGCACGTCGATCTTCGCCGTCTTCCAGTGGAAACCGTCCTGCTCATAGCCGATATCGCGGATCGCCTTGCGGGCGGCGGACTTGAACTTCGACGGGTTGATGACTTCGTTGCCGTTCTTGTCCTTCTTCAGGAGGCTCGGCGGCAGGCGGACTTCGCCGGCGATGACGACACGGTTCGTCGTTGCCAGCGTCTCACAGGCAATGCGCACACCCCAGGGATCGACGCCCGTCTTCGCCGCCTCGCGGTAGACCAGATCGACGATCTCGTCGGAAATACGGTCACACACTTTGTCCGGATGACCTTCGGCTACGGATTCACTCGTGAACAGGTAGTTTGCGCGCATGCGGGAAGTCCCCTCAATGAAAGAAGCGGTGCGAACGTGTTAGTGGTTTTGCCGCCGAAAAACAAGCGAACAACGACATAAATATATCTTTATATCGATATTGCCACCTGAAATCTCCACGTGCAGTTTCCCTAAATCGTACGCGATTTAAGGGTGCTACAGCGTCGTTCGTGCATCTCGTACGGGCGCAGTGAAGCGCAAAAAAAGCGGCACTCAGGCCGCTTTGTTTTTGTGATCGGTAAACCGCCCTGATTATTCGGCTTCAGCCTCGGCGGCCAATGCCTTTACCAGATCCACCAACTTCCGGCGCACCTTCGGGTCGGAAATCTTGACGAAGGCACGGTTGAGCTGAAGTCCTTCGGAGGAGGACAGGAAATCGACCACGTAGTTGGAGCTGGAGGCTTCAGCCATGCCGGATGCGCCGCCGGCCCCTTCCCCCGGAGCATCCTCGAAGAAGAACGACACCGGGACGTTGAGAATAGCAGAAATATTCTGCAACCGGCTCGCGCCGACGCGGTTCGTTCCCTTCTCGTATTTCTGGATCTGCTGGAAGGTGATCCCCAGGGCTTCGCCGAGCTTTTCCTGGCTCATGCCCAGCATCGTCCGGCGGAGGCGAATCCTGCTCCCGACATGGATGTCGATCGGGTTCGGCTTCTTCTTGTTTTCAATCATGTCCGCGTTCCTAAACACGCTGTTTCGGGTGCCCGCAACCTGGCATCGCGCAGATCGCTCTGTCGCAACCTTACCGGCAACCAAGAGCCCCACCCGTGGGTGAAGGTTGAGGGATTCGGCCACTATGCAATTTTAGGGGTTTTTGGTCAATTCTTCCTAATATTGAAACCAATACGCGAAAACGCCGCAACCAAAAAGAGTATTCCGGCTGTTAACCAGAAAATACGGCCGCGCGTGGCGGTATTGGTTATGCTAAGCATTTTTCCCGGCAGAATTGTGTCTGTAACCCCCTTGTAATTGTACCCCAATCCTACCACTAAAACACCACGTGTATCAACAATTGCTGATATACCGCTGTTGGCTGCCCGGATCATCGGCGTTCCGGTCTCGACTGCGCGCAACTGCGCTTGGTGAAAATGCTGGCGCGGACCGGGTGTGTCGCCGAACCAGGCGTCGTTGGTGATGTTGAGCAGGAAATCGGCCAAAGCACCGTTGCCATCGATCTCGTCGGGGAAGATCGCTTCATAGCAGATCAGCGGATAGGCCGTCTTGCCGCCCGGCAGGGTAAGAAGCGCACGGCTCTGGGCAGGCGAAAAGCCGCCGGGCATCGAGGCGGCGACAGCGCTTAGCCCCCAGGAGGTAAGAACATCCTCGAACGGCAGATATTCGCCGAAGGGGACAAGGTGGACCTTGTCTGCCGCACCGACGATCTGGCCGCGATCGTCGATAACATAAATCGAGTTGTAAAAACGCCGCGGCAGGCCGGCGCCCGCATCCTCGACGCGCACGGCACCGGCAATGAGGACCTGCCCATCGTCCAAGACCTCCGCGATGCGGGCCAGCGCGTCCGGGTTGTCGGTAAGTATGAACGGGATCGACGTTTCCGGCCAAACAACGATGTCCGGACGCTTTCCGCCGTCCTTGGCCGGTGCCGTCGTGAGTGCAAGGTGCTCCTCGAAGACCGACGACCGTTCACGGTCATCGAGCTTTTTCGCTTGGTCGACCACCGGCTGAACCAGGCGCACCGTCAACTCAGGCGCCAGCGGTCGGGGTGCCGGCTGGGCAAGGCGATAGAAGCCGAACGCCAGATGCGCGCCAAAGAGCACGACCGCAATTGCGAGGCCCGCACGCGCGCCCTTCCCGGTTGCTATGAGGGCAGGTGCCGCAAAGACGAAGACGGCGAGCATGTTGATCGTTGCAAGATTCACGACGCTCGCCGACTGCATCATCAGCGGCATCGGCATCAAGGCGTAGCCGATGGCATTCCAGGGAAAGCCAGTGAACAGAAAGCCGCGGAGCCACTCAGCGATGCCGAAGCCGAATGCAAGGGCGGCGATCCTGCCCAGGCCATCGGACCAGATACAGCGCGCGAGTGCCACTGCGAGGGCGTAAAAGAGCGCGAGAAAGGCGGGCAGGCCGACAACGGCGAGCGGCAGCGCCCAGGCAAAAAGATCCGCCTCGATCAGCAAGGCGTTGCCAAGCCACCAGAGGCCGCCAAGGAAGTAGCCGAAGCCGAAGCTCCAGCCGATCGACAACGCCGGCCAAAGCCTTGCGAGCCGGCCTTTTTCAGGATCCCCCGGCGCGCCATCGATCAGCCAGACGAGGACAGGAAACGAGACGAAAGCTGCCGCGAAGATGCCGAAGGGCGGCTGGGTGAGAACGGCCAAGAGCCCCGCGAGGAAGGCCAAAAATACCCGCGACACCCTGGAGAGGAGCATAATCCTGCCTGCCAGCCTTGTCATACAGCCTCCAATAGACGCAGGATCGCGGCTCGACCCTGCGGCGGGAAAAACGACCGAATCATTCCGCGGCAGTCTTCCAAAAAAGCGGCTGCTTGTCCCGATCGCATACGTTGCACAGCATGGCGTCGCGCAAGGAATCGGAAGAGGTTCTGCGCCAAATCGTTTCACGGTTTCGCTGGAACAATGAAACGATCTAACTCTTTGAAACTACGTAATCTCGCCGCATGCTTTTCTGGAAGCTCCAGGAAAGACGGCCGCCGGAACGGGCTATTGTTCGGATGTCGGCTGTGGTCCGCCGCCGACATCGGTGTCGCGGCCGGCGGGCGACTCCCGCTCCGGCTTCAGCACCCGGCGACGGGTGAGCGGGCGCTTGCGCATGATGCGGACCCGTTTGACGCGCCGCGGGTCGGCATCAAGGATCTGAAACTCAAAACCGGGAATGGCCTGGACCACCTCGCCGCGAACCGGAATGCGTCCGAGCGAAGCGAAAACCAGTCCGCCGAGCGTGTCGACGTCCTCAAGCTGCTCGCGCACGTCGAAATCCGGGCCGATCGCTCCGGCGATCTCTTCGAGTTCGACACGGGCATCGGCGACGAAGACGTCATCCGAGCTGCGCGCGAACATGACCTCCTCATCATCATGCTCGTCCTCGATATCGCCGACGACCATCTCGACGATGTCCTCCAGCGACACGAGACCGTCCGTGCCGCCGTATTCATCGATGACGAGGGCCATTTGGATGCGCGCCGCCTGCATCCGCTGCATCAGGTCCGAGGCCAGCATGGAGGGCGGCACGAAAAGGACCTGGCGAACGATGCCGGCCTCTTCCACGGTCTTGCCAAGATCGACGCGCGAGAGATCGAAACCCGCCCTTTGCTGGCGCGGCATCTTTTCCGCGCCGGCCGGGGCCGTAGGCTGTGCCTTGCCGTTGCGGCGCCGGTTGCGGGCCTGCTTGGTGACATAGGCAAGCAGGTCGCGGATATGCACCATGCCGCGCGGGTCATCCAGGCCCTCGTTATAGACCGGCATGCGCGAGCGTCCGGACTCCTCGAAAATGACCATGAGCTCGCCGATCGTGATGCTCTGGTCCACGGCCTCGATATCGGCGCGCGGCACCATCACGTCCTCGACGCGAACCTCGCGGAAACGCAGGATGTTGTTGAGCATTGCCCGCTCTTCGGGCGAGAACCCAGCGTTGCTGTCCGCATCCGTCATCAGAGCATCGGCGAGATCTTCACGCAAGCTCGATGGACTCGCCCCGCGCAGAAGGCGTGCGGCACGGCTCCAGAAGGAGGTGGTGGATTTGCTGCTCTCCTGTCGGGGAGCGGCGGTGCTACTACTGCCCGCCTCGGCCTCTCCGGAAGCTTCCGCTTCCTCGGCCGCAACGGCGGCCGGCTGTGTGTTGGTGTCGCTCATCGTTCCAAACTGTTAATCCGGGGACCGGTCCCCGTAGGGATCAGATAGGCCAAGACGCGCCAAAATGCGAGTCTCCAGGCCTTCCATTCTTTCCGCCTCATCGTCTTCCAGGTGATCATACCCGAAAAGATGGAGGAATCCATGCACGAGAAGATGCATCAGATGCGCGTCAAACGGCTTCTCCATCTCGGCCGCCTCGCGCTTCAGCGTTTCATAGGCAACGATGATATCGCCGAGCATCGGTCCCGGCATTTTGCCCGGAGTCACGGGAAAGGCCGGGAAAGACAGCACATTGGTCGGTTTGTCCTGGTTTCGCCATTCCGCGTTGATCGCCCGCATCGAGGCATCGTCGGTGAAGACCAGAGAGACTTCCGGCGCGTCCGGCGGAAAAGGCTGCTTTTCCTCGCGCACGAGGAAATCGGTCGCCGCCTCGAGAACGCGTGCCGCGAAGGATTGCAGCTCATCTTCCGATGGCCAATCGCCCTCCTCGACGCTGATCTGAATATCCAAAGCCGTCATGGTTGCAACGAACCGCCGTTAGATCACGATGATTTTGGGTCGATTCGACCCAAAATCATAAACGTGATTGATTCCAACAAAAAAGAGCGGGATGCGGGTGGAAAACCGCATACACTTTTCCTCATCCCGCTCTACAGCGTGATCCGAAAAGTGGAAACTGGTTTTCGGGCAAATCACGCGATGAATAGGGACTAACGATCGCTCTGCTCGCTCTCGTCGTGAACCGCGGTGTGGGCTTCATAGGCCCTGACGATCCTCGCCACCATCGGATGGCGGACGACATCGGCATCTTTGAAGCGGATGACCGAAACGCCTTCCACGCCGTGGAGGATCTGCAGCGCCTCCACGAGGCCCGACTTGACGCCGCGCGGCAGGTCGATCTGGCTGGGATCACCGGTGACGATCATCCGCCCGTTTTCGCCGAGACGCGTCAGGAACATCTTCATCTGCATCGATGTCGTGTTCTGGGCCTCGTCGAGGATTACGGCGGCATTGGCGAGCGTGCGCCCACGCATGAAAGCAAGCGGTGCGATCTCGATCACGCCCGCGGTGATCGCCCGCTCGACCTTGTCGCCGGGCATCATGTCGTAGAGCGCGTCGTAGAGCGGCCTCAAATAGGGGTCGACCTTTTCCTTCATGTCGCCCGGCAGGAAGCCCAGGCGCTCGCCGGCTTCGACCGCCGGCCTCGAAAGTATGATGCGATCGACCGCGCCGCGCTCGAGCAGCTGAGCCGCATGCGCAACCGCAAGATAGGTCTTGCCGGTACCGGCCGGGCCGATGCCAAAGACGAGTTCCGCCCGCTCCATCGCGCGGATATAGGCATCCTGCATGGGCGTCCGCGCAGCGATGGTCTTCTTGCGCGTCGAAATCTGCGCCATCGTCAGTTTGGCTTTGCGCTCCATGGTCGGCAACTGCAACTGGTCGTCAGCAGCGACCGCCATACGGATCGCTCCCTCGACATCGGACGTATCGATCGATCCGCCACTTTGCAATCTTCCGTAGAGATAGTCGAGGGCGCGCCGCGCCTGGTTTGTCGCCACCACGTCGCCCGAGATCGCAACGGAATTTCCGCGCGGCCTCGCATCGATGCGCAGGCGTTCTTCAAGCAACTTCAGATTCTGGTCGAATTGGCCGAAGAGTTCGCTGGCAAAGCGGTTGTTCTCGAAAGTAAGCACGAAGTGATTGGCGTCTGTCGCAGATGTTTTTGACTGGCGCGATGATGAAGAAATCAATTCGTGTCCGTTCAAGCGGTTAGGCTCCTCGCTCTCGGTGTCGACCGGATCATCTCGGCAAAGAGGCTATTGGAGCCTGCTTTGATGATTCGTACTTTGATAATGTCACCGATTTGCGATGTTTTTGCATCAACATTCACTGGCTGCAGCCAAGGTGAACGACCGACGAGCTGGCCGGGCATGCGGCCGGGTTTTTCCAGAAGCAGATCGATCTCGCGCCCGATGCAGGCTTGAGCAAAGTCGCGCTGCTGCTTCATGAGCAAAGTCTGCAATCTTTCCAAACGCTTGGCCTTCACGTCCTCGGGTACCTGATCCTTGAGCTCGGCCCCCGGCGTGCCGGGACGGGTCGAATACTTGAAGGAAAATGCCTGTGCATAACCCACCGCCTCCACGAGACGCAGGGTATCCTCGAAGTCCTCGTCGGTTTCACCCGGGAAGCCTACGATGAAATCGCCGGATAGGGCAAGGTCGGGCTGAGCCGCGCGGATGCGATCTATCAGGGCGAGATACTCGGCGGCCGTATGACGCCGGTTCATCGCCTTCAGGATGCGGTCGGATCCCGACTGTACCGGCAGATGCAGATAGGGCATGAGCTTCGCCATCGACCGATGGGCCTCGATCAGGCTGTCATCCATGTCGCGCGGATGGCTGGTCGTATAACGCAGGCGCGCAAGGCCCTCGATTTCGGCAAGGCGGACAAGAAGATCGCCCAATCCCCAGTCGCGGCCATCCGGGCCGGTGCCATGCCAGGCATTGACGTTCTGCCCAAGCAAAGTGATTTCGCGCACCCCACCTTCGACCAGCTTTTCGGCCTCGGCGACGATCTGAGCCACCGGTCGCGACACTTCCGAGCCGCGCGTATAGGGCACGACGCAGAAGGTGCAGAATTTGTCGCATCCCTCCTGCACCGTAAGGAAGGCGGTTACGCCACGGGCGCGTGTTTTCGCCGTGTCCGGCGCGGGCAAGTGCTCAAACTTGTCCTCGATCGCATAGTCAGTCTCGACCACACGCTCGCCGCCCCGCGCCCGCTTCAACGCTTCAGGAAGGCGATGATAGGTCTGCGGACCGATGACGAGGTCGACTGCTGGTGCTCGGCGAAGGATTTCGTCGCCTTCAGCCTGCGCGACGCAGCCGGCGACGCCGATGACTATTTCGCGGCCTTCGCGCGCCTTCTCCTTCTTCAGCTCGCGCAACCGGCCAAGCTCGGAATAGACCTTTTCAGCCGCCTTCTCGCGGATATGACAGGTGTTGAGCAGGACGAAGTCGGCTTCCTCCAGAACGTCAGTCGAAACATAGCCGTCGCGCGAAAGCGCATCCGACATGCGGTCGGAATCGTAGACGTTCATCTGGCAGCCGTAGGTCTTGACGAAGACTTTGCGCGAGGGTGCGTGTACCTCGCCCGGCACCGGCGTTTTCGACAGAAGAGCTGTTTCCTTGGTCATGCGCGGTTCTTTAGTGCATGGCGGCCCAAAGTTGAAGCATTTTCGCGCAGATCGCTATTGTTCGGCCCGCGCCACGACCCGATCCAACTTCGGCCGCCCCCGCAGGCGGTCCGACAGCATGCTGCGAATGCGCTGCTCAATCGTACGGCTCACGTTTTTTCGATTAGCATGGCGGTCATAGTCCACCGCCTCGCCGAAATCGACATCCACGTCGAGCGCACCTTCCCGTAGCACGCCCAGCAGGTGCGGCAGCAGTCCGATGTCGCCCGGCCATGCGGCAATCGGCCGATTGTAACGTCCCATCGGCATGCCGTGGATACCGGTGTAGGAAATGGCCAGTGGCTGAACATGGACCACGCCGGTCGGCGAGTGCGGAACCGCAGAAGCGGCGGCGCCGAAGAGCGACGTCTTGATATCCAGTAATCGGTTGCCGTCCGAGGTCGTGCCTTCCGGGAAGAGCACGACGATCTCTCCATCGGCAAGTCTTCGGCCGATCTCGTTCACCTGATGGCCGGTCGTGCGCTTCTGGTCGCGCTCGATGAAAACCGAGGCCTGCAGGCGGGCGAGAAGCCCGAAGATCGGCCAGGTTTTCACCTCGGATTTGGCGACGAAGACGACGTCGGCCACGGAGGACAGAACCAGAATATCCTTCCAGGACACGTGATTGGCACTGAGCAGCAACGGGCGCCGGCGCTCGGGCTCGCCATGAACGCGAACGCGAAGGCCGAGCAACAGGCATGCCACGCGATGCCAGAGCCGCGGTAGCCACCGCCGGGGCTTCAGATCCAGCCACAGGCAAAGGATCTGCACCGGCATCAATACCAGCGAGACAAGCACCAGCAGCGCGCCGCACAGGGCAACCCGGACCCAATTGATCATCCGCGAAGGCTTTCCAAGCCGCTCATCTTTCCTTCATCGTTCGCCCCCGCGCCACGTTCGAAACGCGGGCGATGCGCATCCGAACGGGAAACGCACAAAGACAGACTATGTGATGAATCGGACTAGCGAAGATCGAGTCGCATGACAAGCGCCGCCGTGCGCGCTCCTGTCGAGCCCTGGTAGTAGGCGCGGCGTTCGCCGACCTTGAGGAAGCCGAGTTTCTGATAGAGGCCGAGTGCGGCCCGGTTCGTTTCATCGACTTCGAGAAAAAGCGCCTCGGAACCTTTGACGAGCGCCTCGCGCATGGCCGCCTGCATCAGGCGCCAACCGAGGCCTGACCGGATGAAACGTGGGTCGACGCCGATCGTCAGGATTTCGGCCTCTCCGGCCACGGCGCGCGAGAGCACGAAACCGCCGAACGCAGGACGAAAGCTGCCGTTCGTCTGGCGCGCCACGAAACCGAAGACCGTATCCTGCGATAGCAATGCGTGAATTTCACCGTCGCTCCAAGGTGAAGCGAAGCGTTGGCGATGCAGCTCCGCGGCGGCAACGAGATCGCCCTCCTCGAGCGGGAAGATATCGAACTCCGTCCGGCGGGTGAAATAATCGGTCAAACTCATCGTGGTCTAGGCTCGGGTTACGGCAAAACCTGCCTGAGGCTTCGCATCCGGTCCACGCAAGTATAGCGGTTTCGGCTTGGCTGAGGCTGGATCGGCGCCGACACCCAATCGGCCAACGACAGCAATGTCGATATCGTCCGGCATTCCACCCGCCTGCACTTGACCAACGAGGGAAGCGCCGGAGCCGCAAACGGTGCCTTCGAAGCCTGAAAACCGCTCGTGCGCCTCTGTCACGGACAGAATTTCGGGTTGGCCCTTGGCCACACCGGAGGCGTCGAAAAGCTGGACATAGACTTCGTCCCGCTTCGCGTCGATGACGACGAGAACCGGCTGACCAGGTGTCGTCAGCCTGGCCGTTTCGGCGGCGACCTCGAGCGTCGTGATCCCGACTGCCGGCTTGCCGAGGGCGAGCGCCAGGCCGCGCGCGGCCGCAACGCCGACACGAATTCCGGTAAAGGATCCGGGGCCGACTGTGACTGCGATACGGTCGATGTCTGCGAGTTGCCTGTCGGCAGCGAGCAGCGCCTCGTCGACAAACTCCATCAGACGCTCTGCGTGGCCGCGTCCAATGTTCGCACCCGCGCGGGCCAGAACCTCGGCGGAGGCGCTGTCATAAACCGCAGCGGAGCAGCCGCTGCCGGATGTATCGATGGCAAGCACTAACATGTCAGCCGCAAAGGCCACCCTCCATTGCTTCGCGCGCATCAGATCCGGCGCGAAGTGCCCCCGTTATCACGCGTAACAAACGACGATAGGACAGGGCGCCCCGGATCAGACGGATTCGACTGCTTCGACTTCTGGAACGAAGTGGCGCAGCAGGTTCTGGACACCGTGCCTCAACGTCGCGGTCGAGGACGGGCAGCCGGAGCATGCGCCTTTCATGTTCAGGAACACGGTGCCATCCTTGAAGCCACGGAAGGTGATGTCGCCGCCGTCCTGAGCAACCGCCGGACGAACGCGCGTTTCAAGCAATTCCTTGATCGTGGCAACGATTGCTTCGTCGCCCTCGTCGAAGAACTCGCCTTCCTGGTCCGCTTCCTCGGCGCGCCCAGCACCCGACATGACCGGCTGGCCGGACATGAAATGTTCCATGATCGAGCCAAGAATGGCGGGCTTCAGGTGTTGCCACTCCTGCCCTTCCTTGCTGACCGTGATGAAGTCGTAGCCGAAATAGACGCCGGTTACGCCCGGGATCGAGAAGAGCCGGGCCGCCAAGGGCGATTCTGCACGGGCTTCTTCTTCGCTCCGGAATTCGGCCGTGCCGTTCTCCATTACCACCTTGCCCGGCAGGAACTTGAGCGTGGCGGGATTTGGCGTGGCTTCCGTCTGGATGAACATCTCTCTCTCCGTTTCGCCGGAAGCGCTTACCGACCGGCTTTTTAGAATTGTTCAAAAATATAGGTGTTTCGCCCCGCCCTCGCAAGGGCGCATCCCGTCGCACGTTGACCGCTATGATCGGGACGGGAAAGCGTGCAGAAGACCGCTTCGTCCGACTTCGGGACGGCGCGATGGCGCACAGAAAAATGCTCTAACTCAGGGCGTCTATTTCCTCGTCAGTCAGCATATCGGGAATGACGGTCACGGGAATCGGAAAGGCCGCGGCCTTTCCGGCGATGGACGACACCAACGGCCCCGGCCCTTCCTTCGCCGATCCCGCTGCAAGCACCAGAATGGCGATGTCGCGGTCGTCCTCGATCACAGCGTGGATCTGCTCGGTGGCGATCCCTTCGCGAATGACGATTTCCGGTTCGATGCCGATGCTTTCGCGCACTGACTGTGCCACTTTTGCCAGCGTCGCCTCGGCCTCTTCGCGCGCTTCCGCCCGCATAATCTCCTCGACCCCCAGCCACTGCTGGAAGTCGCCATCGGCGATCACGTAGAGCAGCACGAGGCCGCCGTTGGAGTTCTTCGCGCGCATGCCGGCATAGTGCACGGCGCGGCCGCATTCGGGCGTATCGTCGATCACCGCCATGAACTTGCGGCGATGACCTTCCAATCGTGAGAGTCGGGTGGAAACCATGCCGCGAACATTACATTGCCGTTCGCCGCCCGCAAGATCTCATTTTTGCGCGCTACTGCAAAAACCCGATGATTTCACGAACCTCGCGCATCGTCTTTTCGGCACGCGCCCGCGCGCGCTCGCCGCCGCGCCTCAGGATTGCGTCGATATGCGCGGTGTCATCCATCAGGCGACGCATCTCGCCGGTGATCGGCGACAGCCCGTTGACGGCAAGGTCGACCAGAGCCGGCTTGAAGACCGAGAACTGCTGGCCCCCGAACTCAGCGAGAACCTCACCCTTCGTCTTGTCAGAAAGCGCCGCATAGATACCGACGAGGTTTTCCGCCTCCGGACGGCCGGCGAGGCCGTCGACTTCGCTCGGAAGCGCATCCGGATCGGTCTTGGCCTTGCGGATCTTCTTCGAGATCGTCTCGGCATCATCCATCAGGTTGATGCGCGACAGATCCGACGGATCGGACTTCGACATCTTCTTCGTGCCGTCGCGCAGCGACATGACGCGCGGCGCCGGTCCGCCAATCAACGGTTCGACGGGCGGGAAATAGGCATGGATCGGCTCTTCACCGACGACGATATCGACGCCGTAGCCGCGCGCCCGGATATGCTCCATGAAGTCGATGTTGAACTTCTGGGCGATGTCGCGCGTCAGCTCCAGATGCTGCTTCTGGTCGTCACCGACCGGGACGTGCGTGGCACGGTAGACAAGGATGTCGGCCGCCATCAGGCTCGGATAGGCGAGCAGACCGAGCGAGGCGTTTTCGCGGTCCTTGCCGGCCTTGTCCTTGAACTGGGTCATCCGGTTCATCCAGCCGATGCGGGCGACACAGTTGAAGATCCAGGCAAGCTCGGCGTGCTGCGGCACGGCCGACTGGTTGAAGACGATATGCTTTTCCGGGTCGATGCCGGAGGCAATAAAGGCTGCCGCGATCGAGCGGATCTGGCCCGGCAGGTCTTCGTGCACGAGCTGCGCGGTGATCGAATGCAGGTCGACGACACAGTAGATGCAGTCGTTGTTTTCCTGCAGCGCGACGAACTTGCGGATCGCGCCGAGATAATTGCCGAGATGCAGGTTGCCGGTCGGTTGTACGCCGGAAAATACGAGCGGCTTGAATTCGTTCATGTCGTCCTCAATCGGGCTTGTGGAGGGCCCGTCTCCAGTTGATATCCGCCGCGCTTATGCACGGCAGGCAAAGTGCAATCAAGGGGGTGCGGGCGTGCAACGGATCACGACGCCGGTTGCAACAGATCCCAAAGATTGCCGAACGGGTCGGCGAACACTGCGACCGAACCGTAGGCCTCGTGACGCGGCGTCTCGCGGAATTCGACGCCAGCGGCCAGCATCGCGGCGTGATCACGGGCAAAGTCGTCGGTGAACAGGAAGAATCCGACCCGTCCGCCGGTCTGGTTGCCGATCGCGGCCCGCTGCCGCTCATCCGCGGCCCTGGCGAGAAGCAGGGCCGTCTCCGTGGCACCTTTCGGCCGAACGAGCACCCAGCGCTTGCCGCTGCCGAGGTCCGTATCCTCGATCAGGTCGAAGCCGAGCTTGCCGCAATAGAAGGCGATGCCGTCGTCGTAGTCAGGCACGACGATGGTGATGCGCGCGACCGTCTGTTTCATGACGCGTCGGGCTCCTGGCCGGCCGCTTCGACCGGAGCGCCAGCGGCCCTGCGCTTCAGATTGCGACGGATCATCCCAAGGCTCGCGCCGCCCAGACCGAAGGCGAAAGCGAAATAGATCACCATCGCCGCCGCGACCAACCCGCAGAGGGTTGTGGCACGCGTCAACAGGGGCGCGGCGGACGAAAGCGGGAAAGCCAGCCACTGGACCGCAAAATGCAGCGCGATCGCCATGATCGCGGCGGCGATCACCAGGCGCGGGATCCGCGTCAACAGCGGAATGTCGCGCCCCCAATGGCCACGCCAGACGAGGGTTGCGAACAGCAGTATGGCGTTCACCCAACCGGCGACGATCTCGGCGATCGCGATGCCGCTCGCGGCAAGTGACGGAAACAGCGTCAGGGCCAGCGATACGTTCACCACCACGGAAATGGCGGCGAAGATCATCGGCGTGCGGGTATCCTCGCGCGCGAAAAAGCCCGGAATAAAGGCCTTGATCAAGACGAAGGCCGGCAGGCCAAGGCCGTAGATCGCCAGGATATGGCCGACCGCCACGGTCGATTCCGGTGAAAACTTGCCGCGCTCGAAGAGCAGCCGGACGATCGGCTCCGACATGACAAGCAATGCGGCGGCGGCCGGTAGCGTCAGGAACAGTGTGAATTCGACGGAGCGGTTCTGCAGGTTCGACGCTTCGTTGAGATTACCGGCGCGCAGCGCCCGTGCAAGCTCCGGCAGCAGCACGGTCGCGACCGCGATGCCGACGACGCCGAGCGGGAGCTGGTAAATGCGGTCAGCATAGACGAGCGACGACACGGCGCCCGCTTTTGCCGAAGCGATATTGGTGTTGATCAGAAGGTTGATCTGGGTGATTCCGCCGGTGATCGCCGCCGGCAGTGCCAGCACCAGAAGCCGCCTGACATTCGCCGTCAGCCGCGGACGGCGAAACCCGATCCGGATCCCGGCATTGCGCACGGCGAACCAGACGATCGCAAGCTGCACCAGCCCTGCAGCCAGGACGCCCCAGGAAAGGCCGTAACCGACGGCAACCGCGTCATGCCCGCCATACCAGGCATAGGCAAGAACGCCGATCAGGATGACGTTCAGAAACACCGGCGCGATCGCGGCGGCGAAGTAGCGGTGCAGGGAGTTCAGCATGCCCGCCATCATCGCCGCCAGCGACATGCAGGCGAGATAGGGGAACATGATCGTCGCGAAGGATACGGTGCTTGCGAATTTCGCCGGATCGTCGGCAAAGCCCGGGGCAATCAACTCCCTTACGATGAACGGCATCGCCAGCTCCATGGCGATCGTCAAAAACAGGAGAACGGTGAAGAGCACACCGAAAACCTCTTCCGAAAAGCGACGCGCGCCATCCATGCCGCGCGCTTCGATCTCTTTGGCAAAAAGGGGCACGAAGGCGGAGTTGAACGCGCCCTCGGCAAAAAGCCGGCGGAAGGTGTTGGGCAGACGGAAGGCGGTGTTGAAGGCGTCGGCAACCGGTCCGGTGCCGAGCGCCGCCGCCATGAAGGTTTCGCGGATGAAGCCGAAGATCCGGCTTCCGAGCGTCGCGCCGCCGACGGTTGCAAATTTCTTGACCAGACTCATGTTTCGGCTTTTGTCGTTTTGGAGGCGTGCGAGGTGCGAGGCGCGGGGGCCGGCGCGATGATGCCGGAGGGCATGCGGTCACGGACCTCGTCGCCCTCGCCCGCCAGCACTGCCTTGAGGCGCGCAGCGATGTGCATCTGCCGGTTCTCGCTGGTGATCTTCGAGCCGACCAGATCGGTCACGTAGAAGGTGTCGATCACCTTCTCGCCGAACGTGGTGATGTGGGCCGAGGCGATGTCGAGCGAGAGATCGGAAAGCACCGCCGTCACCTCTGAAAGGAGGCCGGGCCGGTCGAGACCCTCGACCTCGATAACCGTGAACTTGTTCGACAGCGTGTTGCTGATCGTCACTTCAGGCGTGACCGTGAAGGCCTTGCTGCGCTTCTTCACGCGCGCGCGGCTGGCGATCACTTCGGGCAGCCGCTTGCGGCCGGAAAGCACATCCTCGATCAGCTTGCCGATGCTTGCCGCCCGGCGCATCTCGTCCTCGTCGACCGGAAATTCCCTGTTGACCAGGATAGTGTCCAGCGCGCGTCCGTCGGACGTCGTGAAGATCTGGGCATCGACGATGTTGGCCCCGGCTGCGGCGCAGGCTCCTGCAATCACCGTCAGCAGGCGCGGATGGTCCGGCGAAAGCACGGTGATTTCGGTGATGGCATGGAACTGGTGCGTGCGCACCATGGTCGCAAGTGTCTTGCCGGCGCGGTCCGCATCGCGAATGAACCCTGCGTGCCGAACCTGGTCCTCGAGCGCCACCGAAAGAAGATAAGGCTGATAGTGCAGCCGAACATAAGCCTCGCGGTCCGCCTTCGACCAATCGGTCAGCGCCTCCTCCAGCATGTGGGCCGCATGTTTTGCCCGTTCCTTTCGCGACAATTCCGAGAAGCCGCCGGAGAGCAGAAGCTCCGTCTCGTAGTAGAGCGTGCGCAGCAATTGTCCCTTCCAGCCGTTCCACACGCCAGGCCCCACCGCCCTGATGTCGCAAACCGTCAGGATGAGCAGCATTTTCAGGCGATCGAGCGATTGCACGCGTTCGGCGAAATCGACGATGGTCTTGCGATCGTTGAGGTCGCGCGTCTGGGCGACCAGGGACATGGTGAGATGCTCCTCGACCAGCCAGACCACGGTTTCGGTCTGCTTCGGAGAAAGCCCCAAACGCGGGCAGAGCTTGCGGGCCACTTTGGCGCCGGCGACCGAGTGGTCCTCCGGCCGGCCCTTGGCAATGTCGTGCAGCAGCACGGCGACATAGAGCGCCTCGCGATCTTCGATGCCTGGCATCAGTGTCGCCGAAAGCGGATGCGCCTCCTCCTCGATGCCGCGCTCGACCCGCGAAAGAATATCGACCGTGCGCAGCAGATGCTCGTCTACCGTGTAGTGATGATACATGTTGAACTGCATCATCGACACGATCTTGCCGAAGTCCGGGATGAAGCGGCCGAGGACGCCGGACTCGTTCATGCGCCTCAGGATCAGTTCCGGATTGCGCCTGGACGTCAGGATCGAGAGGAACAGCCTGTTGGCTTCTTCATCTTCACGCAAGTGCGGCGTGATCAGGCTCAGCGAGCGGGTCACTTGCTTCAGCGCGGCCGGATGGAACTCCAGGCCGTTTATGTCGGCGACGTGGAAGAGCCGCAGCAGGTTTACCGGATCGCGCTTGAAGACATCGGGGCTCGACAGCGTGATGCGTCCGCCGTCGTCGACGAAGTCGAGCGTGCCGGCGATCTTGCGGGTGCGATGCTTGAACCGGCTGATCACCCCGGAAATTCCCGGTGCGTCCTTCGCCTGCTGGTCCTCAAGCGCGGCGCAGAAGATGCGCGTCAAATCACCCACGTCCTTGGCCACCAGGAAGTAGTGCTTCATGAAGCGCTCGACGGCCGAGAGGCCGGGATGATCGTGATAGCCAAGCGCCTCGGCGATCTCGCGCTGTATGTCGAAGGAGAGCCGCTCTTCCGCCTTGCCCGTCAGGAAATGCATGTGGCAACGCACTGCCCAGAGGAAATCCTCCGATTTCTGGAAAAGTTTGTATTCCTGCCGCGACAGGACGCCGAGCTTGACGAGATCGGCCGAGTCCTTGACCCGGTAGAAATACTTGGCGATCCAGAACAGCGTGTGGAGATCGCGAAGCCCGCCCTTGCCTTCCTTGATGTTCGGCTCGACGAGATAGCGGGTGTCGCCCGCCTTGCGATGGCGCTGGTCGCGCTCGGCGAGCTTGGCGGCAATGAAATCGGGACCGGTGTTGCGGACGATCTCGTGGTCGAAGCGCGTTTCGAGTTCGTTCGCCAGTGCCTCGGAACCGCAGATGTAGCGGCATTCGAGGATCGCCGTGCGAATTGTCATGTCGGCGCGTGACAGCCGGATGCATTCCTCGATCGTACGCGTCGCATGACCGACCTTGAAGCCCAGGTCCCAGAGGATATAGAGCATGAACTCGATCGCCGGCTCCGCCCAGACCGCCTTTTTTGCAGGCAGCAGGAAGAGCAGGTCGATGTCCGACCCCGGCGCCAAAGTTCCGCGTCCGTAGCCGCCGACGGCGGTCACGGCGATGCGAGATGCCGGCGGCGCCTTCGCCGCGTCGAAAACCTCGTTCAGCACGAAATCATGCAGAAGAGTGATGAGTTGGTCCTGGAGCCAGGAAATGCGCTCGGCGCATTTGATCCCGGCGCCGTCGGCGGCAAGCAGTTCGCGCGCCTTGGCGCGGCCGGCAAGATTGGCCTGCTTGAATGCGGTAAGCAGCGCCTGACGCATCGGTTCTCGCTGCTCCGCATGAGCAGAGGCGATGAAGCTGCATTTCGCTCTGAGCGCCGCAACATCGAGAATTTCGGGAAAGGAAGTTTCGTGTCTGGCCATGAAGTGCCGAGGGGTGTCCTGTCCGACTGGTTGAGTAATCCGCTGCATCTGCCAGTGCTCCTGCATGTCGCCGTGGACCGGCCGGAAACATGCAGCATTTCAAAATGCCACGTCCTTTGCGCGCCTCTGCGACCTTTGCGCGTCTGAAAGACGCACGGCGGTGTAGACGACACGCGGCGCTGTATAGCCTTTCTATCCCGCGAATAACAGGAAAAATCGGCTGGCAGCGCCGCGTCTTTTCAGACGCTGCAGTACTTTGAATTGGCTTATGCAATAGCTGGTCGGTACCGCCTTCAAGCAAGGTCAGCGGGCGGCCAGTTGTTTCTTCAGTGAATAGAGGGCGTCGAGGGCATCGCGCGGCGTCATGTCGTCGGGATTGAGCGCCTTCAGCGCCTCCTCGACCTTCGAAGGGCCGGTCCTCGCCGATTCCTCGCGCCGTATCGCCACCTGGAAAAGCGGCAGGTCGTCGATCAGCTGGCTTGCCGGGTTTTTGCGGTCGGCATCCTCGAGCTTGGCAAGCACATCCTTGGCCCGCGCGACGACCGACGCCGGGAGGCCCGCAAGCCGGGCGACCTGGATCCCGTAGGACCGGTCCGCGGCGCCGGGACCGACCTCGTGCAGGAAGATCACGTCGCCGTCCCATTCCTTGACCCGCATCGTCGCGTTCGAGAGCCGGCCAAGCTTTTCGGAGAGCACCGTCAGCTCGTGGAAATGGGTGGCGAAGAGCCCGCGGCATCGATTGACCTCGTGCAGGTGCTCGACCGCGGCCCAGGCGATCGACAGGCCGTCGAAGGTCGCGGTGCCGCGGCCGATCTCGTCGAGGATCACCAGCGAACGGTCCGTCGCCTGATTGAGGATCGCCGCGGTTTCGACCATCTCAACCATGAAGGTCGAGCGGCCCCGCGCGAGGTCGTCCGACGCGCCGACACGCGAAAAAAGCCGGTCGACAACGCCGATATGCGCCGCCGCTGCCGGGACAAACGACCCCATCTGCGCCATGATGGCAATCAGCGCATTCTGGCGCAGAAAGGTCGATTTACCGCCCATGTTGGGACCGGTGAGCAGCCAGATCGCCCCGCCCTCGTAACCTTCCGGGGGCGACAGGTCACAGCCGTTGGCAACGAAGGCGTTGGCCGCCTGACGCCGGAGCGCCTGCTCGACGACCGGATGGCGCCCGCCGTCGATCGCGAACATCCGCGAGCGGTCGACGACGGGGCGTGCATAGTTCTGCTCTTCTGCAAGGACGGCAAGGCCGATCGAGACATCGACCGTTGCGAGCGCCAGCGCCGCGGCCTTGATCGCCTCGGCATGCGCGACGACCTCGCCCGCCATCGCCTCGAACGCTTCGAGTTCGATCGCAACAGCCCGGTCCGCCGCATTGGCGATCTTAGTTTCCAGCTCCGCGAGCTCGGTCGTCGTGAACCGCATGGCATTCGCCATGGTCTGGCGGTGTATGAAGCGCGCGCGCCCTGCGTCCGTGTCGGTCATCGCGCCGGCATTTCCCGCCGTCACCTCGATGAAATAACCAAGCACGTTATTGTGCTTGATTTTTAGCGACTTGATCCCCGTTTCGTCGCAATATTGCAGTTGTAGGCCCGCAATCACCCGGCGCGACTGATCGCGCAACGCCCGCATCTCATCGAGTTCGCCATGCGCTCCTTCGCGCATGAAGCCGCCGTCGCGTTTCAACAGCGGGAGTTCTTCCGCGAGCATCGACTCGAGTCTCACCAGCAACCCCTGCGGCAATGCGTCGATCGCGGCATGCGCCTCGGTCAGTTCTGTCGAGAGGCTGCCGCGCGACAACAGCGCCGATATCGTCGCCGCGGCCCGAAGCCCGGCCTTTATCGCTCCAAGATCGCGTGGGCCGCCACGGCCGAGCGCGAGCCGTGACAGCGCGCGCGGCATATCGGGCGCGCGCCGCAAGGCGTCGCGCAGGTCTGTCGCAAAACTCGAGTGGTCGGCGAGGACTTCGATCGAATCGAGCCGGATGTTGATCCGGTCGGGATCGGTCAGCGGCGACATCAGCCGCTCCGCGAGAAGTCGTGCGCCGCCGCTCGTCACCGTTCGGTCGAGGGCTCGGAGCAACGTTCCCTCGCGCGCACCGGAAAGCGTCTTGACCAATTCAAGGTTTGCGCGGGTCGCCGGGTCGATGAAGAGCGTCGAGGCAACGCTTTCCCGCTCCGGAATTCCGAGCGCCGGGCGTTCGGCGAGCTGAGTCTTCTCGACATAGGAGATCGCCGCCGAGGCCGCCGCGAGCTCGGCGCGCGAAAAGCTGCCGAAGCCGTCGAGCGTCTTCACGCCGTAGTAGCGGGAAATGCGGCCTTCGGCCGTCGCACTGTCGAACAGCACCGGCGGCTGCGGCACCGCGACCCGGCCGAGCACGTCGAAAACCGGCCGGAGCTCCGGATCGTGAAAGACGGTATCCGGCAGGATCAGCTCACGCGGTTCGATGCGCAATATATCGGCGAGCAAGCGGCCCTCGGCTGTCTCGGCAAGGCGGAAAATGCCGGTCGATATGTCGATCCAGGCGAGCGCATAGGCCGGTTCCGAGCCACTGCGGATACGGGCAAGCGCCATCAGATAATTCGATTCTGCCGGCGAAAGCAGTTTGTCCTCGGTGATCGTTCCCGGCGTCACCAGCCGGACGACATCGCGGCGCACGACCGACTTGCTGCCGCGCTTCTTCGCTTCGGCCGGATCCTCGACCTGCTCGCATACGGCGACGCGGAAACCGAGGGCGATCAGCTTCTGCAGATAGTCGTCGGCCGCGTGAACCGGCACGCCGCACATCGGGATCTCCTGGCCCAAGTGCTGGCCGCGCTTCGTCAGCGTGATCCCGAGCGCGCGCGAGGCTTCGACCGCATCCTGGAAGAACAGCTCGTAGAAGTCGCCCATCCGGTAGAACAAAAGCGAATCCGGATTGTTCGCCTTGATCTCGATGTACTGCTCCATCATCGGAGTCGCGGTGGAGCGGCTCTCCTCACTTGCCAGATCGGACACGGAAAGGACATCGCCCGTGCGGCTCGATGGGTCGGTCACGAAATTCATGATTGTTCCAAAAAAAGAGATGTCACACTATCCGCAAGCATTTATAGACGACAATAACAAAGAGGCTGACCTCGGCGGTCGCCCACAGGAGGTTGAGGAAACATGCCGGCTACCGACAAGACCGACCGCACAATGACAAGCGTGACCGCCCAGGAAGCGCTCGATTTCCACTCACAAGGTCGGCCTGGAAAACTGGAGATCGCCCCGACAAAGGCGATGGCGACTCAGCGCGATCTGTCGCTCGCCTACTCGCCCGGCGTCGCCGTGCCCGTGAAGGCGATCGCCGAAGACCCGGCAACCGCCTACGACTACACGACGCGCGGCAACATGGTCGCGGTGATTTCCAACGGTACGGCGATCCTCGGCCTCGGCAATCTCGGTGCGCTTGCCTCGAAGCCGGTCATGGAAGGCAAGTCGGTCCTGTTCAAGCGATTCGCGGACGTCGATTCGATCGACCTCGAAGTCGACACGGAGAATGTCGACGAATTCGTCAACTGCGTGCGCTTTCTCGGCCCGTCTTTCGGGGGCATCAACCTTGAGGACATCAAGGCGCCGGACTGCTTCATCATCGAGCAGCGGCTGCGCGAGGTCATGGACATTCCCGTGTTCCATGACGACCAGCATGGCACCGCGATCATCGCCGCCGCCGGCCTGATCAATGCGCTGACGCTCACAGGGCGTGACTTCAAGACGACCAGGCTCGTCTGCAACGGCGCGGGCGCTGCGGCGATCGCCTGTATCGAGCTCATCAAGGCGATGGGTTTCAACGGGGAAAACATCATTCTCTGCGATACCAAGGGCGTGATCTACAAGGGTCGCACGGACGGCATGAACCAGTGGAAGTCGGCACATGCGGTCGATACCGACCGACGGACCCTGGCCGAGGCGCTGGACGGCGCTGACGTGTTCTTCGGCCTATCGGCGAAAGGTGCGCTTTCGACGGAGATGGTGCTTTCCATGGCGCCTAAACCGATCATCTTCGCCATGGCCAATCCGGATCCCGAAATCACGCCGGAGGAAGTCGCCCGCATCCGCGATGACGCGATTGTCGCGACCGGTCGTTCCGACTACCCGAACCAGGTCAACAACGTTCTCGGCTTCCCCTATATCTTCCGCGGCGCGCTTGACGTGCGCGCCTCGACAATCAACGACGCCATGAAGATCGCGGCGGCCGAGGCCCTTGCGAGCCTTGCGAAGGAGGATGTGCCGGATGATGTCGCCGCCGCCTACCAGGGCAACCGGCCGCGCTTCGGGCCGCAATACATCATTCCCGTTCCCTTCGATCCGCGCCTCATCTCGGCGATTCCGATTGCTGTTGCGAAGGCGGCCATGGAAACGGGCGTCGCGCGCAAGCCGATAACCGATCTTGCCGACTACGCGCAGCAGCTTTCGGCACGGCGCGACCCGATCGCCTCGACGCTTCAGCGCATTTTCGAGCGCGTCCGCCGACAGCCGAAGCGCATCGTCTTTGCCGAGGGAGAGGAAGTGCAGATGATGCGCTCCGCGATCGCCTATGCCAACCAGGCGCTCGGTACGGCAATCCTGCTGGGGCGCGAGGAGCAGATGCGCGAAACCGCCGAGCGGGAAGGCATCGACCTCAACCGCGCCGGCATCCAAATCGTCAACGCACGCCTTTCCAAGCGCGTCGGCGCCTATACCGATTTCCTCTACGCCCGGCTCCAGCGCAAGGGCTACCTTTTCCGCGACGTGCAGCGGCTGATCAACAACGACCGCAACCACTTCGCTGCCTGCATGGTGGCGCTCGGCGACGCCGACGGCATGGTGACAGGTCTGACGCGCAATTATTCGACGGCGCTCGAGGACGTGCGCCGCTGCATCGACGCCAAGCCCGGACACCGCGTCATCGGCGTATCGATCGCGCTCTGCCGCGGCCGCACGGTACTCGTCGCCGACACGGCGGTACACGATATGCCGACGGCCGAGGAGTTGGCTGAAATCGCCGAGGAGGCCGCCGGGCTTGCCAAGCGCCTTGGCTATGTGCCGCGCGTCGCGATGCTCGCCTATTCGACCTTTGGTCACCCCTCGGGCGAGCGCTCCGAAAGGGTGCGTGAGGCGGTGAAGATCCTCGACAAGCGCCGCGTCGATTTCGAATACGACGGCGAAATGGCGGCCGACGTGGCACTCAATCAGCGCGTGATGGAGCAATATCCATTCTGCCGGCTTTCCGGCACGGCCAACGTGCTGGTCATGCCGGCGTTCCACTCCGCCTCGATCTCAACCAAGATGCTCCAGGAACTCGGCGGCTCGACCGTCATCGGCCCGCTGCTCGTCGGCCTCGACAAGTCGGTGCAGATCGCATCCATGTCGGCCAAGGATTCGGATATCGTCAACATGGCGGCAATCGCCGCCTACAATGCCGGGACCTGACGGGGCCGGGACCTGACGGGGCCGGAACCTGACGGGCAAGAAGCGGTGCATCGTTTCGAGACAGGTGCTGCATCGGCAGCGGACATTGCCTGGCGAGACGTACAGCAACGGCACACATATCCTCAATAAAACAAGAGCCCACTTCTCCGGCAAAGGAAGTGGGCTCAATACTTTATGGCAGATCCATCGCTTAGGTCATAAAAATGAGAGGAAATTGATTGCAATATACGCGCCCCCAGACGCATTGCGGATCTTTCCCTTTATTTTTTACATTCCTTCGTCATGAAATCCAGATCAACCACAGAAATACACTTCGTCCTTTCACCAAGGAAAGTCAAACACATCCTTAACAACTGGTTAATACTGACGTCCGCCGCTCAGGATACGGTCGAAGCAAACCGCCCGGCGTCGGCGCCGTAGTAGTTGAGGTAGCGGCCGGAAATATTGCTGATCGGCAGCACGATCAGCACATCGGTTGTGCGGAAAGCGTGATCGACCACAGCGCCGTCGCCGACCATCGCACCGAGCCGCATGTAGCCCTTGATCAGCGGCGGAAGAGCGGCAAGCGCCTTCTTGGGATTGATCGCTTCGGAGGGCATCAGGTCCATGGTCCGATGAAGCTCCGGGCGGGCGGAAACCGCCCACTCCCCCTGGGCCAGAACGTTGTGGTGCAGGAAGGAGAGTGCCAATGCATGCTCTTCCGGAACGACGCCCGGGAACGAGCCGCATCCGAACATGGCGTCGACGCCATGCTTCAGCGCGTAGGCCCAATTGCCCTGCCAGAGCAGTTCGACGGTTCGCTTCGTCCGATATTCCGGCAGCACGCAGGAACGGCCGAGTTCCATGAAGCGCTTGCCCGGATGGCGCTGAAGCAGTTCGCCGATCGCAAACTCGGAAGCCGAGTAGAAGCCGCCGGCACGCTCTGCGACGTCCTGCCGCAACAGCCGGTATGTGCCGACGATCTGGTCTTCGGTGTCGCCTTCGATCGATGTGTCGAGAACCAGCAGATGGTCGCAAATCGAGTCCCAGCTGTCGACGTCGCGCTTGCGCCGCTCGGCATCCGGCCCCGCCTGCGCCTTCATCTCCTCGACGAAGACCTTGTAGCGTACCGCCTGTGCAGCATCGACCTCGGCAGCGGAGCGCGCAAGCCGCGTCTCGAGATTGCCGATCCGCCCGAGAACCTCGGTTGCCGGGGTCGCAATCGTCTTGCGGATGCAAGGCTGTGAAGTGTCAATCACGTTCGCCGAATCCAGAAGTTCGATCGTCATCCCGTGTTATCCCGAATCGCTTGTGCCTGCCGGGCTTAAACCACGTTTCTGCAACAAGATAGTGACACGAAGGCGGCTTGCAAGCCCGGTACAACGGGGATGGCCCGCGCGCCAAACCCTACCACACCGCGCGTCTTGTCAGACGCCCAAAAGGACGCTGTAGCACTTGGAATTGCTGCACGTTTTAGGCTTCGAGAAGGCGCGTAATTTCGGCCGCAAGGTGCCCTGGCTCCGCCGGCTTCGGCAATACCGAGTCCGCACCGGCTGCGATAAGGAGCTCGTGCAGGTCGCCGCGCGTATCGGACGTCAACACGATAACAGGCAAGCGGCGGCGGTTCCCGGCCGCTTCCTGCTCGCGCAGGCGCTTCAGTATCGCAAGGCCATCGCCGCCCGGCATATTAAGGTCGGTAAGGATCAGGCGTAGCCTCTTATGTGCAGCTTCGCCGGGCCCGTGCAACGCGTGAGCCAGGCTCGTGAAATCTTCAACGTGGCGAACCAGATAGCCCGCTCGCCGAAGCATGGTCCGCAGGACGAGCGCATTGACCGGATCGTCCTCGGCAAGGAGAATATCGTAATCGCCCTGTTCACCTGCCTCGGTCGGCGGCAATGCCTCCCGCAGCATCGGCCGGTTATCGTTGATCGCATCCCGCTTCTCGATGCCCTTCAGCCGCCCGAGTAGAACCTCCACCAGCGATTTTTCGCGCAAGGGGCGGATAAGCCATGCCTCATAGCCATCGATCTGGTTCACCGGATGAGCGCTGCGCTCCTCCGGGTTGATGAGGTAGGTTCGGCGCAACTTGAGGCTGGCGATTTCCGGTCGCAGTGCAAGGAGACGGCGGAACTCATCCGAATGGCGATGGTCAACGATGATGTCGGTCAGCGGCAGGTCGTTCGACAAAACGGCGGCGGCGACGGCTTCGGCGGCGGCAAGCGTCGGCGCACGATGACACACGCCGCCAAGGGTCGTAATCGTCGCGGCGAGCGCGTTCAGCACGGGGCCATCAGGAGCCAGCGCCAGCACCTGGGCGCCAGACAGCACGCCATCTCGTGCGGCGGTCGAAGGAACGCCGCCGATCAACGGAAACCGGACTTCGAAACGGCTTCCCTGGCCGGAGGCGCTGGAAGCGGTCAGGCTGCCGCCGAAGGCCTCCATGATCCTGCGTGAAATCGCGAGACCCAGGCCGGTTCCCTTGGCGCGCTGACTATCATCCCCGGCCTGCTCGAATTCCTCAAACACACGCCCGAGTTCATCGGCCGACATGCCAGGGCCGGTGTCGTCGATCCGGATTCTGACGCCGCCATCGACAATGTCGGCTGCAATGAGAACGCCACCGATCTCAGTGAATTTCACGGCATTGCCGATCACGTTAAAGAGCACCTGCCTGAGGCGGGCGGCATCGAACATCATCCCCGCGGGCACATCGGCTGCGACGGTGGCGGCGATCTCTATGCCTTTCTCGTGCGCGCGGTGAGCGAGCATCTCCACCACGCTCTCGATGACGAGGCGCAGGTCGTGCTGCGAGGGGCGCAACTGAAACCGCCCAGCGGAAAGCGAGGAAAAGTCGATCAGGTCCTCCACCAGCTGAACCAATGCATGGCCGGATTGCTGCATGCCGGCGAGGTAGTTCTTCTGCTCCGCCGAGAGCCGAGTCTGGCCGAGCAGATGGCTCATGCCCAGAATACCGGAGAGTGGCGTGCGGACCTCATGGCTGACGGTGGCCAGAAGGCGTGACTTCGCGCGGCTTGCCTCTTCGGCGCGGCGGCGGGCTTCTTCCCGTTCGCGCGCGGCGCGCGCCTCTTCGGTCACGTCGCGGGCGATGCTGTGACGCATCAGCCTGCCGATCCTCGGCTCACGGGCGATCACGTCATGCCAGTCGTAAAGGCGGATTCCCTTCGGTGTCGCAATACGCGCAAGATAATGGTTTGACTCAGGCTTCGGCTCGAAGCTTAGGCCTATCGCCGTGCAGGTCATTCCACGCACGTCGGCGCGGGCACAGACCTCGTGAAAAACGGAATTCGCGTAGACGATCTCGCCGTCCATCGTGCGCACGATGGCAAGATCGCCCAATCCGTCATGAATTGTTGAAAGCAGCGCCGAGGTTTCAAACCGCTGCCAGTCTTCGTCACAGGCGACCTCAAGCAAGGCTCCCCCTCGCCCGTCAGACGTCTCGATGCCGTCGGCGAGAAGCAGGAAGGCCCCGGCAAGGCCGCCAGCAGCGACAATTGCCGAAAACAGAGGGAAGCCGTTCGCCGAGCCCGCCGCAAAGAGGATCGCCGCAGCGGCTATGCCGGCGGTGGCGTAGGCGGCGCGCGCCGGCCATAATCCTTTGGCATCGGCCGCCAACGGCGCGGCGCGGCCGGCGCGAGCTTGCGCGCCGAAACCGGAATCGATCCGCTGCTTAAGTCGTGACCCTTCGCTCATGCCACCGAAGTAGCATGGCAAGACTTCCGAATGCCTTCAGCCCATTTCTAAAGTTTTAGCGATCGCGCCTTTTCGCCAGCATGAGCTCATCGAGGATGATCGCGCCCGCACCGACTGAGATGAAGCTGTCCGCGAGGTTGAAAACCGCAAAGGACCAATTGGCGGTATGGAACAGGATATAGTCGATAACGTAGCCAAAGAGCAGCCGGTCGACGAGGTTGCCGAGCGCGCCCGCGATGATCATCGCATAACCGAGGTGAGCGAAGAACCTATCCTTCGGCGTGCGGCGCCAGAGCCACAGCACGAAGGCGACGACGGCCAGACGCATGCCGACGATGAACCAGTCTTCCATCCCGGAAAGCATGGAGAAGGCCACGCCGTAATTGTAGGTCCGGTAGAGGGCAAGCATAGGAATGACCGCGACCGCCTGCTGAAAAGGCAGGAACGCCTCGACCAAATATTTGATGATCTGGTCGGCAACGATCGCCACCAGAATGAAGACCGCGATCGGCAGCGGCCGCGAAAACAAAACCTGCCGCTCCCTCATGCGCCGGCATCCAACGACAACAGGTGGCGGCGCGCTTCGAACAGCATGATCCCGGTGGCGATCGCGAGATTGAGCGAGTCCGCCCGGCCCGCCTGCGGGATGCGGGCGAGCGCGCCCGCTTCGCGGGCAAGCTCTTCGGGAAGGCCCGCCTGTTCGTTGCCCATCAGGAGCACGACAGGCTTCGACTTGTAATCGATGGTCCGATAGTCGACCGAGCCTGCCAGATGCGTTGCCACGACCCTGACGCCGGCCGTCTTTTGCCACTTGACGAACTCTTCGGCGCTGGCACGCCCGACGGGCATGGCGAAGACAGAGCCCATCGTCGCTCGCACGGTCTCGAGCGAAAAGGGGTCGGTGGTCTCGCCGACAAGGATGATGCCAGAGGCACCAGCCGCGTCCGCCGTCCGGATGATCGTGCCCAGATTGCCCGGATCGCGAACGCGGTCGAGCGCCACATAGGTCTCGCCTCCCTCGGGTCGAAAATCCTTCAGCGCGCGATAACGCTGTTCGAAAATACCGACCACCATCTGCGGATTGTCGCGTCGGGTGATCGTCGAAAGCACTTTCTCGCTGACCTCGAGCACCAGGCCGCCCTTGGCAACGGTCTTGGCCGCCACCTGCTCGACCTGGGGCTTGCCTTTCGCCGCTTTGGCGTAGACGAGGATCTTGATCTTCCAACCGAGATCGAGCGCATCGATCACCAGCTTCAGGCCCTCCGCCATGAAGGAACGCGTGTCGTCGCGATGCTTCTTCTGCGCAAGCGAGCGGATGTCCTTGATGATCGGATTGGTGAGGCTGGTCACCTCTTTCACATGGCCGACGCGCGGCGTGCCGTGATCGCTTCTGTCAGTGTTCATTTGGGTACCCAGCGGCTGAAGAGGGAAGTGGAAAGCGCCCGCCCCGGCTCCTTGCCGTCGAGACCGCCCTCGCGGATGATGAGCTCTCCCGACTCGACCCGGCCGTCGCGCCCGCGCATCGTTTCGCGCATGAGCTCGTGAATCGAATAGAAGCTTGCGCGGATGGAATAGGCCGTAAGAACAAGTCCGCGCGCGTCAGCCGACAGGATCTCGCGGCAGATGTCGAGCATTGCGGCCAGATGATCGAAGAGCTGCCAAACCTCACCGTTCGGGCCACGGCCGAACTTGGGCGGATCGGTCAGGATGATGTCATAGCGGCTGCCACGTCGTTCTTCGCGCTGGATGAACTTCATCGCATCGTCGCAGATCCAACGGATCGGCAGCTTTTCGGCGCGCGCCAGCGTCTGGTTTTCTCGCGCCCAGCCGATCGCCTTCTTGGAGGCGTCGACATGCGTTACCTCGGCGCCCGCCTTGGCGGCAATCAGCGAGGCAACGCCGGTGTAACCGAAGAGATTGAGAACCTTGAGCGGCCGCCCGGCCGTCGCCACCTGATCCTTCACCCAGGACCAATGGGCAAGCTGCTCCGGGAAAACGCCAACATGGCGAAACGAGGTGAAGCGGCCGAGAAAATCGGTGTCGAGAAGCTGCATCGGCCAGGTTTCGCCCAGCACCTCCCGCGGGAAACGCCAGCGCCCCATTCCGTCTTCGTCGGTATCACCGGTGAAGACCGCATCGGCCTTCTCCCAAACCGAGGCCGGCAGCGCCTTTGGCCAAAGCGCCTGCGCTTCGGGGCGGACGATCCGATAGGGTCCGTATTGTTCGAGCTTCTCGCCATTGCCGCTGTCGATCAGATGGTAGCCTGCCGTCGCCGCCGTCTCGAGGATGAGCGGCACGGTCTCGGCCGGCTTGTCGCCGGTTCTTTGCCGCACGGGACGCGTTGGCAGCGCCTCTTGGGCGGAACGCTGCCGCTCGCCTTTCTCGGGCGCGATTTTTGCGGGCGGTCCACCGCTCCTGGCCTTGAAGCCGCCCCCCTTCACGGGCGGGTGGCGTTGCTCGTGGCGGCCGCCACGCGCCTCAGCGCCCCGGCCTTTCGCCGCCGTGACCGAGGCGTTCTTCGACCGCCGATCTTTCTCTTTCACGCGCTGATCCTTGGACTCAATCAAACCACTCGGCGTATCCGCTCGTGAGCCGAAACCGCATCCAGCCGGCCCTCCACACCCTCCGTCGGGCGGGCGATACGCTTAAACCGTGCAAATAGCACTGCCGATGCTCTTGGCAAAGCCGTTTCCGATTTGCCAAGATCGAAGCCGGGAGCAGAACGGGAGGAACAGGCATGGAGATGACCGGCGAAGAACGCATCGCGGCGCGGCGCGACGCAGTTTGGCAATGCTTGAACGATCCGGAGATCCTGAAGCGATGCATTCCGGGCTGCCAGTCGCTCGAGATGAAATCGCCGACGGAGCTGACGGCCGTGGTCAAGGTGAAGATCGGACCAGTTTCGGCGACCTTCAACGGCAGTGTCGTCCTTTCCAACCTCAATCCGCCTCAGAGCTACACGATATCGGGCGAAGGCAAGGGCGGCATTGCAGGTTTTGCCAAGGGCGGCGCAGATGTCACGATTGCGGAGGAGGGCGATGACACGGTGCTGCGCTATGACGTCAAGGCCGAGGTCGGCGGCAAAATCGCCCAGCTCGGCTCGCGCCTGATCGATTCGACAGCGAAAAAGCTCGCGCAACAATTCTTCGCGGATTTCAACCTTGCAGTCAGCGGAGCGGCGGAAGCGGCGAGCTGAGCAGCCGCCGATCACACGCCGAAAACGCGCGATGGCTCAATTCTGCGGCGCTGGCAGCGTTGTTTGCGATGCCAGTTTCTCCGCCTGGCTGCGCTGCTTTTCCGCCTCACGGTGCCACTTCAACGCCTCGTTGGCCTCGTTGCGGGCGCGGCGACGGTATTTTCCCTGGCTGAGCCAGGTCGCCCCGGCCCCAAGGATCAGCCCGACGATGACGGCGAGGAACAGGAACACGAAAAAGGGGGCCGAAACAGAAAGTACGCTGTCTGCCGGATTGAACGGATTGAACGCGAAGGTTACCGCCTGACGATTGGCAACGCTCAATACGATCAGGATAATCCCCAAGGGCACCAGTACAACGATATTGATCAGTTTCTTGAGCATGCATCCGCTCCGGCTGTCGCGTCGGCCCGAAAAAATCGCGACGATTTTCGCAAGGCCCAACGCCAGGTTCAAAGATATGGAGCCTTTCGCGTGCGCCGGAAAGACCACACTCGCTCCATCGATCCGAATTATCGTGGTCTAGAGCGCCGTGCGTTCATTTGAACGCACAAAGGACGCTCTAGCACTTTGATTCTAGAGCATCTTATCCGCTTTCAGTGATTCTACTTGAAAGCGGGATGCTCTAGTCGTCGTCGTTGCCGTTCATACCGGGATTCAGCCGCTCGCGCAGTTCCTTGCCGGTCTTGAAGAAAGGCACCCATTTCTCCTCAACGAAGACGGAGTCGCCCGTGCGCGGATTGCGACCCGAGCGCGACGGCCTGTTTTTTACCGAGAAGGCGCCGAAGCCGCGTAACTCGACCCGGTTTCCCGCCGCCAGTGCATCCGTGATCTCATCGAGAACCGCATTGACGATATTTTCGACGTCGCGGTGGTAGAGATGCGGATTGCGTGCGGCCACAATCTGCACCAGTTCTGACTTGATCACTGTCGCCCCCTTGGTTTTTTGCTTTTTCTGTCAGTTTCGTGGCTTCGACAGGCGTCACAACGCGCGTTCTGAGCCAAACGAGCCTCCGGCTCAGGACAACTTATGGCGCCGTCTCCTATTGCCCATCAACCTGCCAAACCGAAACAAGACCGTCAAGAAACAACTTCTCGCCCCCGATTTTTTCGAGCCCCTTCATTGCCGGAAAAGCGTCATATCCCAAAGCCTTGATCCATTCGGAGACGACCCCGCCGAGGCCGAAAGGCAATGTTCCGCCCGGCGATTCCCAGTCCACCACCGGAAGGTCCTTCGGGACGTTGCGGCTGGCGAGAAATGCCCTGATCTCGTCGTCGCCGCCAAGCGTATCGACGAGCCTGTCCTTCAGCGCCTGCCGTCCGGTGAAGATGCGGCCATCGGCGAGGGCGAGCGCGTCCGGTCGCGGGATCTTGCGCCGTTCGGCTACAAGATCGACGAACCAGCCGAAGCTGTCATCGATCATCGCCTGGATCATCGCCCTCGCCTCCTCGCTCGGCGGATGGAAAGGAGAGGGTTCGGCCTTGAGCGGTCGCGACTTTATCGACTCGAGCGACACGCCGAGCTTCTCCATCAAGGCTTTGACCTGCGGGTACTGGAAGATCACGCCGATCGAGCCGGTAATCGACGTCTCTCCGGCGACGATGTGGTCACCCGCAAGCGCGATCATGTAACCGGCCGAGGCGGCAAGCGTGCGGACGTCCGAAACAACCGGCTTCTTCGCGGCAACCTTGCGGATCGCCTTGTAGATGACCTCGCCGCCATAGGTAGTGCCGCCCGGCGACGAGATCGTCACAATGAGCGCCTTGACTGAATCGTTGTCGGCGATCCGTTCCAGCCGCTCGACCAGTTCGCGGTTGTCCTGGATCAAGCCCGAGACGGCAACGCGCGCAACGTGGTGGCGCGCGCGCCCGGTGACCTCGGCCCAGCCCGAGAAGGCATAAAGCACGACGCCCACGCCCACGAGGATTAGGGCAGCCGCCCAACGCCAGAAGCTCACCTTGCGACGCAGGCTGCGACGATCGGCTACGGCAAGTTCGTCCATGGGTTTCTCCCGTTTTTCTTGGCTCGCGGTTCTGTCAGTTTCCAACGGAACATGCTATCTGCGCGAGCCGCTGCAGATTAGATAGCGACGGTTGATGGCCGTTGAAAGTCGCAACCGTTTTTTCGCAGCCTTTCAAAGTTTTTGTCGCTCCATTGTCGGACGACAGGAAAATAACCATATTCGCGGTGACTTACGCCATTGTATGTAAATGCGGATCCTCCGGGGGCCGCCGAGACTCAAAGGAACCGACAGGCCTCTCCATGCTGAACGAAGCACGATTCCCCGGAATCTTCGCAGATTCGGGCACAAGTTCTTCCGATGCCTATGCTTCGGCGGCGCGGCATTCTGCGCGGGTGAGACGTCTCAAGGTCCTATTGCCGCTCGTTGCCAGCATCATTGCCATGATCTTCGTGGCCGTCTCCTTCGTGCGCGCCTTCCTGCCGGAAGAGCTGCAACTCGAGACGGCAACGATCGAGAACGGCAAGATCGTCATGCAGAATCCTGCGATCTCGGGTCGCAACAAGCAGGACATCAGCTATTCCATGAAAGCGCAGCGTGCGCTTCAGGACATAGCCAACCCGGACCTCATCACGCTCGAAACCATTCACGCCGAAATGCCGGTGAACGACACGTTGATCGCCACGGTGGATGCAGCAAGCGGCATCTACGATCGCGGCGCCAACACGCTCGATATGAACGCACCGTTCACTATTTCCATGAATAATGGCGTCAACGCCGATTTTCAGTCGGCCTATCTGGACATCAATGCCGGCGAGATGGAAACGAAGCGCCCGATCGCGATCAGCATGAACGGCGGATCGATCATTGCGCAGACGCTGCGAATGACAGATAAGGGACGTATCGTAACATTTGAGGGCATGGTCAAGGTCAATGTCGACCCGAGCACCATCCGCAAGAACGCAAAATAGGACCTGGTGCACCCATGTCGGTCAAACCTGCCGTTTTTTTTAGAGTTTCAGCCAGTCTCGCTGTAGCCGGGCTCGGTGCGTTGATGATTGTTACCAGCGCCTCGGCACAGGCCACCTCCAGCCGGATGAGGGGCCTTCAGCTTTCGAACGACAAGCCGATCCAGATCGAGAGCGACAAGCTCGAGATCAAGGATCCCGAGAGCAAGGCGATCTTTACCGGCAACGTGAAGGTCGTCCAGGGCACGACCACGCTGCAGGCCGGCAGCATGACTGTCTTCTACAAGACGGAAGGCGGCGCCACGGTCACGAGCGGCAATGCCGATATCGACCGGATCGAGGTCAGTAACAAGGTGTTCCTCAGTTCCGGAGCGCAGCAGGCGACGGGCGACAGCGGCCTTGTCAACATGACCGAGCAGACGATCGTGCTCAAGGGCGAGAAGGTGGTCCTGTCGGAAGGCAAGAACGTCTTCGTCGGCTGCCAGCTGAACGTACAGATGGATACGGGCGAAGCACAGCTCGAGGCCTGCGGCGGCCGCGTCCAGATTCAACTTGACCCGCAGTCCCGCAAGCAGAACTGACGTAGATCGCTCGTGCAGATTCCTTTTCTTCACAAACGCAAACGGGTCAAGAAGCCGTCGGCGAACCCCGGCGCAGTTCATGCGGTCGACAAGGCGCGCTACGACGGTACCCTGATCGCCCGCGGCTTGACGAAATCCTATCGTTCGCGCTGCGTCGTCAACGGGGTCTCGCTCGTCGTGCGCCGCGGCGAGGCTGTCGGCCTGCTCGGTCCGAATGGCGCCGGCAAGACGACCTGCTTCTACATGATTACCGGCCTGGTGCCGGTGGACGAGGGCTCGATCGAGATCAACGGCAACGAAGTCACGACGATGCCGATGTACCGCCGGGCCCGCCTCGGCGTCGGCTATTTGCCGCAGGAAGCGTCGATCTTCCGCGGTCTGACGGTCGAGGAAAACATCCGCGCAGTGCTGGAGATCCACGACGAGAACGTCGACCGGCGCGAAAGCAAGCTCGACGACCTGCTTGGCGAATTTTCGATCACGCACCTGCGCAAATCGCCCGCCATCGCACTTTCCGGCGGCGAGCGCCGGCGCCTGGAAATCGCGCGGGCGCTTGCCACCGATCCGACCTTCATGCTGCTCGACGAGCCCTTCGCGGGCGTCGACCCGATCTCGGTCGCCGACATCCAGGCGCTCGTGCGACATCTGACCTCGCGCGGCATTGGTGTCCTTATCACCGACCACAATGTCCGCGAGACTCTCGGTCTCATCGACCGGGCCTATATCATCCATGCCGGCGAAGTTCTGACACACGGCCGCGCCAACGACATCGTTACCAATCCGGATGTCCGCCGGCTCTATCTCGGCGATAATTTCAGCCTGTAGGCGACATTGCGGGCGAATCCGCTGCTTCCGCCCGCAACCGCGCTTGACCAAAACTCCTTAATAAGCAATTTTTGGGCCAACTAATAAAAAGGCCTGTCGAGAACACCTGGCGACACGGCCTTCGGAGATCGTGACGGGGGTTACGCGTCAGCATGGCTTTGTCCGCCAGCCTATATCTGCGCCAGTCTCAGTCGCTGGTGATGACGCCGCAACTGATGCAGTCGATTCAGCTGCTTCAGATGACCCACCTGGAACTCAATCAGTTCATCGCCCAGGAAGTCGAGAAGAACCCGCTGCTCGAGTTTCAAGCCGGCGACGAGACGATCACGGCCCAGGATCGCTCCGCACACGAGGATCCCGCACTCACATCCGTCGAGGCGGGGCCGGATGAGGTTGTCGGCCAAGGCGATCTTTACGATAGCGCGACGTCGAGCCCGGGCGAGAGGCTCAGCGAACAGCTCGACGCCGATTTCGCCAACGTCTTTCCGGACGACACGCCACCGCAACGCGCCGATGCGCCGGAACTCCTCGGTCAATGGAAGTCGATGCCCGGCGGCGAAGGTGACGGCAGCGAGGACTATGACCTCGACGATTTCGTCGCCGGCCGAAAAACCTTGAGGGACTTTCTCCTGGAACAGCTGCCCCTCGCACTGGCCGTCCCCAGCGACCGGCTTATCGCGCAGCACCTGATCGACCAGCTCGACGAGGCAGGTTACCTTCACGCGGACCTCGCCGACACGGCGGCCAGGCTCGGCACGACCAGCGAAGATGTGGTGCGCGTGCTCCTCAGCCTGCAGCAATTCGATCCCCCCGGCGTCTTCGCACGCACGCTCAGCGAATGCCTTGCTATCCAGTTGCGCGCACGCGATCGTTTCGATCCGGCGATGGAGGCCTTGATCGACAATCTCGAACTCCTGGCACGCCGCGACTTCGCAAGCCTCAAAAAGATCTGCGGTGTCGACGAGGAAGATCTCGTCGATATGCTTGCCGAAATCCGCAAGCTCGATCCGAAGCCGGGCACTAGCTTCGAGACGAGCGTCACCGAGGCGATCGTTCCGGACGTCATCGTGCGTGCCGGGCCTGATGGAAGCTGGCTGGTCGAACTCAATCCCGACGCCCTGCCCCGGGTTCTCGTCAACCACGACTATTTTGCCGCGATCTCACGCGGGACCCAGAAGAACAGCGCCGACCAGGCCTTTCTCAGTGATTGCCTGCAGAATGCCAACTGGCTGACGCGCAGTCTCGACCAGCGGGCCCGCACGATCATGAAGGTGGCGAGCGAGATCGTCCGCCAGCAGGATGCCTTTCTCGTCAACGGCGTCGATCATCTTCGCCCGCTTAATCTCAGGATGGTGGCCGACGCGATCAAGATGCATGAGTCGACAGTCAGCCGCGTCACCTCGAACAAGTACATGCTGACGCCGCGCGGGCTTTTCGAACTGAAATACTTCTTCACCGTCTCGATCGGCTCGGCCGAAAACGGCGACGCCCACTCGGCGGAATCCGTCCGTCACCGCATCCGCACCATGATCCAGCAGGAGAGCGCAGACGCGGTGCTTTCCGACGACGACATCGTCGATCTGCTGAAGCAGGCCGGCATCGACCTAGCCCGGCGCACCGTCGCCAAATATCGCGAGGCGATGAATATCCCCTCCTCGGTCCAGCGGCGTCGTGAAAAGCGAGCGCTTGCCAAAGCGGCTGGCTTCTAGAGCGCGCCTTTTGACCGCGAATGCGGATTTTTTGCGACCCGCAATTGACTCCCTGCGACACAGGCGATATGAGCGCGCCGCAATTGCCGAGGACCCACTCCACTTCGGCGGTTCCCGAGCGGCCGAACCGCGGCGCAGATGCGCCGCCCTTGCGTGAAAAGCTTGGATGACGAAGGCGCTTGGAATAGACTGGACGCGCAAATCACGAACGAGAGAGGAAACTCCATGAGTGTGCGTGTATCCGGCAAACATATGGAAATCGGAGATTCGTTCCGCGCCCGCATCGGGGAGCAGATCGACCAAGCGGTTACCAAATATTTCGATGGAGGATATTCAAGCCAGGTCACTGTGGAAAAGTCTGGATCGCGTTTCAGCGCCGACTGCAAACTTCATCTCGACACGGGCGTGGTATTGCAGGCGAATGGCCAGGCGAATGAGCCGCAGGCGGCTTTTGATGCGGCCTCGGACCGGATCGAGAAGCGGCTCCGGCGCTACAAGCGTAAGCTCAAGGATCACCACAACGGCAACGGGCAGAACGCCCCCGAAGTGACCTACAGGGTGATGGACTCGGTGCCCTACGAGGACGAAGAGGTCCCGGAGGATTATGCACCAACCATCGTTGCCGAAAGCACGAAACAGTTGAGGACGATGTCCGTCGCGAGCGCCGTCATGGCACTCGACATGACGGACGAACCGGTGCTGATGTTCCGCAGCCCGGGCAAGGAAGACCTGAACATCGTCTATCGGCGTAACGATGGAAATATTGGCTGGATTGACGCCGCCAATATCAAGGCATGAGTGGGACAGGGGATTGTCGGGGAAGCCGGCATTCCCCGCCGCTCAGATACGCGGACAGCCGGAAAAGCCCGACTTTTCTGTGCATGGTAACCGCCAATATAAAGATGGTTGGAGCCATCAAGACACATTTGTGATGATGTTGTCAGGCTCTAACCGGCGAACGAGGACAAAAGAATGGCATTGGCAGGTTTGCTGCATCAAAATGCAATTATCCCGGCCATGAGGGCCAACTCGAAAAAACAGCTCCTTCAGGAATTGGCGGCAAAAGCATCCAAACTTACCGGACTTCCGGAGCGTGACATCTTCGACGTTATTCTCCAGCGGGAGCGGCTGGGTTCCACCGGCGTCGGCAACGGCATCGCCATTCCGCACGGAAAGCTCAACAACCTTCCCTCGATTGTCGGCATCTTCGCGCGACTCGACACGCCCGTCGACTTCGAGGCGCTGGACGACCAGCCGGTCGATCTCGTATTCCTGCTGCTGGCGCCCGAAGGTGCCGGTGCCGATCATCTGAAGGCGCTGTCGCGCATCGCCCGTGTGCTTCGCGATCACGACATGGTCGCAAAGATCAGGGCGAGCGATTCCGCCAGCGCGATCTACACGCTGCTCAACGACGACACGACCTCGCACGCGGCATGAACGGCCGCCGTCAATAAAGCTGACGGCGCTTCAAATGATCGATGAAAATCCGGAACAATGCGCCTTGGCCGTAAATGCCGAGGCGGCCATAGATGTTCTTGCGGTGGATCCGAACCGTGCCTTCGGCGATGTTCATCGTCTTCGATCGAAAGATTGCTGTGGCCGCGCAGGATCAGCCGGACGATCGTGCGCTGTTGCCTGGTGAGCCGGTCGGCGCAGAGACTGTCGAAAGCTCCCTCCATGGCGTCGGATTCGTTTCCGGTCGCGCTCGCGACCGCCATGCCCCTTTGACGCCAGTTCGACCGGATCGCCTCCCGCACGATTGGTTCGTAAAGCCTCAGCCGCTCCAGTTCCTGATCACTGAAAGGCGCACCGTCGCGGCAGCGCATCAGGGAATAGGTCGCCTGCATCGCCTCCTCGAGCGGGACAACGAAGCCCACTTCCTCGATCAGTGACCCGGACTCCATCGGCACGCAGGGATGGACTTCGGCCGACGAGGAAAAGTTCGACTGGAAGAACCGGTCGGGTGCAAGCTCCCGCATCCGCCACAGGCCTGCCGGCTGACCGTTGTTGCAGGCGACGTAGAACGGATCGAGCAGATAGGCGCCGCCAAGATAAGCCTTCAGCGCTTGCGGCGAGACGCCATGCGTGTAGCCGTCGTGCAGCAGGATTGGGCGCGCATCATATGGAAAGGCGAAAACGACCGACAGGTCGAAGGGCGCGACCGCGCGCAGCATGGCGTCGAGCGCGGCACCGAAATCCGGCGTGCCGATAAACCTGATCATCGTGGAGATGTCTGCCGATTCCCTTGCCAGCATCGCCTGAGCGTTCCCCCCTTGCCGTATCCCCCATGGGATATCGACAGCCCCCGCTTCGTCAACAATAATCCCCGAAACAGCACATGGCAGCCCGCCTGCAGCGAGCTTGGGGCGGGCGGAAAGGGGAAGCGTGATGGCAGGCAGGCTTTCTGGAAAGATTGCTCTCATCAGCGGCGGCGCCGGTGGATGCGGTTTGGCGGCGTCACAACTCTTTGCGCGCGAAGGCGCCAAGGTCGGCATCGTCGACCTGCCGAAGAGCAAGGGCGAAGAGGTCGCGGCAGCCATCCGCGCCGAGGGCGGCGAAGCCGTCTTCGCCGCCGCCGACGTTTCGGTGTCCGCCGAGGTCGCCGCCGCGGTCAATTCCGTCGAGAGCGCCTTCGGTCCGATCACCGTGCTCTTCAACCATGCCGGCATGCTTGCTGTCGGGCCCTTCCTTGAAACGGAAGAGGAGGAGTGGGAGCGGCTGATGGCGGTGAACGTGAAGAGCATGTTCCTGATGACGAAGGCGGTTCTCCCCGGCATGCTCAAGGCAGGCGGCGGCAGCATCATCTGCACCTCGTCCATTTCCGCCGTCGCGGCAACGCCGATGGAGGTGCTTTATGACACCACCAAGGGCGCCTGCCACATGTTCGCCCGTGCGATCGCCGTCGAATTCCGCGATCGGGGCATCCGCTGCAACGCCGTCTGCCCCGGCTTCATCGCGACCGACCATGGCAAACGCGAGATCGTCGGCCTCAGCAAATACGGCGTCGACGTGTCCGAGGCGGCGATCGCCGCCCAGCAGGGGCGGATGTGCGACCCGATGGAGGTCGCCAACGCTGCCCTGTTCCTCGCAAGCGACGAGGCGAGCTTCGTCAACGGTACGCATCTGTTCGTCGACAATTGCTTCACGGCAGTCTGAAAGAGGGGGAGACAGGAATGCTGGATTCGGGTGGCCACTGGCGCAACTGGGTCGGTAACCAATCATGCATCGTGCGCCACAAGGGTGCACCGGAAAGCGAAGCGGCACTCGCTGAAATGGTCCGGGAGGCAACCGCCCTTGGCCTCAATGTGCGCTGCGCCGGATCGGGCCACTCGTTCACCCCGGTGGTCGCAACAAGCGGGCTCCTGCTGACCCTTTCCGGCATGCAGGGTGTGGTCAACATCGATCAGGCGCGCAAGCGGGTCTCCGTCAGGGCGGGGACGACGATCAACCAGCTTGGCAAGATCTTGAAATCAAGCGGGCTTTCACTCATCAACCAGGGCGATATCGACAGCCAGGCTCTTGCCGGCGCGCTGACGACAGGCACACACGGCACCGGCGCCAAACTCGGCAACATGGCCTCGCAGATCGTCGGCATGCGCCTCATCCAGCCCGACGGCAGCATTCTCGTCGTCGACGAGACGACGCCGGACCTCTTGGAAGCGGCGCGTGTCTCCGTCGGCATGCTTGGGGTGATCTCTGAAATCACCCTGCAGACGATGGACGCCTACAATCTGCATGAAAAGCTCTGGCGCTGCGACTTCGACGAGTGCATGGAGCAACACGACGAGCTCGCCGCCAAGCACCGCCATTTCGGCTTCTTCTGGTGCCCGGTGCCCGAAAGCCGGCATTGCTACTGCCTGCCGGACATGTCGGCGATTTCGACCACCAGTAAGACCTCCGACGTCTGCGAGATGAAGGTGATCGACATCACCGACCAGCCGCCGATGGAGCAGCCATTCGAAAAGATCGCCTATTCCTCGGAAATCTACCCGATCGAATACATACCCAACTTCCACGAACTCGAATATGCGGTCCCCGTCGCTCACGGCAAGGATGCCGTCCGGGCGGTGCGCAAGCTGATGCTCGAAAAGCACCCGACCTGCATCTATCCGATCGAGTATCGCTTCACGGCCGGCGATTCCGGTTGGATCAGCCCGTTCTATGAGCAGGATTCGATCACGCTGTCGGTCTCGGGCGAGCCCGGCATCGACTATTGGGAATACTTAAAGGACGTCGACACGATCCTGCGCCAGTACGGCTCGCGTCCGCATTGGGGCAAGCTGCACTTTCTGGGCGCCGAGGATGTGACGGCACTCTATCCGCGCGCCGGCGACTTTCGCGCGCTCCGCGCCCGGGTCGATCCCGAAGGCTGCTTCCTCAACGATCATCTCCGGCAGCTCTTTGCTTAGCGCGGGAGCGGAGGCTACACCCCCTCTGCCCTGCCGGGCATCTCCCCACAAGGGGGAGATCGGCAGGGCAGAGGGGGTATCGACACCGCTTTCCTGCCGCAATCTGATCGGATTCCCCAACAGGCAGCGCCGCGCACTCTTTGGAATGCGCGGCGCTGAAAGCATGCTGAGGGTGCGGCGTCAGGTCGACGGCGTGCCGTTTTCGGTTGCGGCTGCCTTGGGGCCGCCCTTGGATACGCCGACCATCGCCGGGCGCAGCACACGCTCGCCGATGACATAGCCAGCCTGGATCACCTGGACGACCGTGTTGTTCGGAACCTCGGCGTTCGGAACTTCGAACATTGCCTGATGAAAATTCGGGTCGAATTTCTGACCGGTCGGCTCGAGCTTCTTCACGCCATGACGCTCCAGCGCTGCGAGCATCGAGCGCTCGGTCATTTCCACGCCTTCGATCAGGGCATTGAGACCCGCTTCGCCCGCTTCTTTCGCTTCGGGCGGGATCGCCTCGAGGGCGCGGCGCAGGTTGTCGGACACGGCCAACATGTCGCGCGCGAAGCCGGCGACGGAGTAGGACTTGGCATCCTTGACGTCACGCTCGGTGCGGCGGCGCAGATTGTCCATCTCGGCGGCCAGGCGCAGGTATTTGTCGCGCAGTTCCGCATTCTCCGCCTTGGCGAGCTCCAACGGATCCGGTGCGGCGGCAGGAGCCTCAGCCTCCGGCGCTTCCGCAGCCTCCGGCGCCGCGGTGTTCACAGGTTCTTCTGCCGCAGTCGCCTCAGGTCCGTGTTTGTTCGTGTCGTCGGTCATGACGTTCTCCGGATGTGTCTCTGTGTCTTCGACATCGCCAAGCAAGCGCAAGTCGCTTTGCTCGATCTTGGTCTTGTCTGGATTTGAAGCCGATATCGAGGTTTGGCGCCGAAAAATCAAGGGCGGAATGCCGCTACGCCGGAATTGCCGCTTCAACGCGACAGGCGCGACATCAGCTGCGCGGTGTAATCGACCATGGGGACGATCCGCGAATAATTAAGCCGCGTCGGGCCAATAACGCCGACCGCGCCGACGATGCGATCGTCGCTGTCGCGATAAGGCGCGACGATCAGCGACGAGCCGGAGAGCGAAAAAAGCTTGTTTTCCGACCCGATGAAAATGCGCACGCCGGGGCCGCTCTCGGCGAGGTCGAGAAGCTCGATCAGGCTGTCCTTCTTTTCGAGGTCGTCGAAAAGCATCCGAAGGCGGTCGATATCCTCGGCGCCCTCCAGCCCCTCGAGCAGGTTGGCACGGCCGCGAACGATAAGGCGCGCCGGCTTTTCGTCGCCTTCGCTGCCGGACCAGATCGCAAGCCCCCGCTCGACCAGATCCTGCGACAGGACATCGAGCTCGCCGCGCACGGTGGCCTTGAGCTTTTGCAGTTGCGCGCGCACCTCGGCGATGGTTTGCCCGCCAAGATGGGCATTCAAGAAATTGGCAGCCTCGGTCAACTGTGCGCTCGTGACGCCCGCCGGAAGTTCGATGATGCGGTTCTCGACCTGGTCATGTTCGCCGACGAGGACGGCGAGCGCCTTGGTCGGTGCCAGGCGGATGAACTCGACGTGCTTGAGCACCGGATCACTCTTGGTGGTGATGACGAGGCCGGCGCCGCGCGACATGCCCGAAAGCATCTGGCTCGCCTCGGTAAGCAGGCTTTCTACCGGCTGGTCTCGATCGCCGCGGCGGAACTGGCGTTCGATCGAAGCGCGTTCTTCCGCCGAAAGGTTGCCGACCTGCATGAAAGCGTCGACGAAGAAGCGCAGACCCGTCTGCGTCGGAAGGCGGCCGGCGCTGACATGGGGCGAATAGATGAGGCCAAGATGCTCGAGATCACTCATCACGTTGCGCACGGAGGCCGGCGAAAGCGACATCGGCAGCAGCCGCGAAAGGTTGCGCGACCCAAGCGGCTCACCGCTCTCCAGGTAGGTCTCCACAATGCGGCGAAAGATTTCACCGGAACGCTCATCCAGCGCCGCCGCGATCTCCTTCGCTCCGGAATTGCGCAGTACCATATCACTCCGTGCAGCAATTATTCCTATCCAGCGGAAATATAGTGGTCCGCGCCGGCAATGGCAAAAGGGAAAAATCGATCCCCCCAGCCGATATCTGGCGGTTCCCTTTGCGTTCGCCATGCTCTAGAAGGCTCAACAGAGAAAATAGGAGTTGACGATGCGGCCATCCGGCAGAAAAACCGACCAAATGCGCAAGGTTTCCTTCGAGCGCAATTTTTCCAAGCATGCGGAAGGTTCCTGTCTCGTGCGTTTCGGCGACACGCATGTGCTATGCACGGCGAGCCTCGAGGAAAAGGTCCCCGCCTGGCTGCGCAACGGCGGCAAGGGGTGGGTCACGGCCGAATACGGCATGCTGCCGCGTGCGACCGGCGAGCGGATGAAGCGCGAGGCGGCGAGCGGAAAGCAGAGCGGCCGCACCCAGGAGATCCAGCGGCTAATCGGGCGGTCGCTCAGGGCCGTCGTCGATCTGCCAGCACTCGGCGAACGTCAGATTTCGATCGATTGTGACGTCATCCAGGCGGACGGCGGTACACGCACGGCCTCGATTACCGGCGCCTGGGTCGCACTCCACGACTGTCTGAAGTGGATGGAGGCGCGCAACATGGTCAAGGTCGAACGCGTGCTCAAGGACCACGTCGCCGCCATTTCCTGCGGGATCTTCGCCAGCCAGGCGGTGATCGACCTCGACTATCTCGAAGACTCCGCCGCCGAGACGGATGCCAATTTCGTCATGACCGGCAGCGGTGGCCTCGTCGAGATCCAGGGGACGGCCGAGGGCAAACCCTTCACCGAAGAGGAATTCGCAAGCCTGATGTCGCTTGCCAAGAACGGCATCGCCGAGCTCATTGCGCTGCAGAAGCAGGCGATCGCCGGCTGATCGAAAGGACGAGGTTTGGCCCCGGCGCTGGAAGGCATTCTCGAAACTGCGCTCTATGCGGAGGATCTCGATCGCGCTGAGGCCTTCTACGGCACGGTGCTCGGCCTGCAGCGAATCACCCGTGCCGGCAATCGACACGTGTTCTTCCGCTGCGGCGCAGGCATACTCCTGATCTTCAATCCCGCCGAGACGGTCAAACCGCCGGCGCCGGGAGCGCTTCCCGTGCCGCCGCACGGGACGACGGGAAAGGGACATATGTGCTTCCGGGTGGCGGCGCAGGCGCTCGACGCATGGAAGGAAAAACTCGAAGCCGCTGGCGTTTCGATCGAAGCGGACATCCGCTGGCCCAACGGCGCCCGCTCCTTCTACTTCCGCGACCCGGCCGGCAACAGCCTGGAATGCGCGGAGCCGGGCCTTTGGGATATTGATTGAATGCGGCTGCAGCCGCCGTAATGGAACAGAAGAGAATGCGCAAACTGGATGCCAAGACGCTCGTCGTCGCGAGCCACAATGCCGGCAAGATCCGCGAAATCCGCGACCTGATCGGTCCGCTCGGCTTCGAGGCGAAGTCGGCCGCCGATCTCAATTTCGTCGAGCCGGAGGAGACCGGCACCACGTTTGAGGAAAACGCGACGATCAAGGCGCTCGCCTCCGCAAGGGCCTCCGGCCTGCCGGCGCTTTCGGACGATTCCGGTCTCGCGATCGATGCCCTTGATGGCGCACCGGGCGTCTACACGGCCAACTGGGCCGAACGCGAGGACGGCAGCCGCGACTTCGCTATGGCGATGGAAAAGGTGGAAAAGGCGCTTAAGGAGAAAGGCGCGGTGACACCTGACAGCCGAACCGCGCGCTTCGTCTCCGTGCTTTGCCTTGCCTGGCCGGACGGCCATGTCGAGCTTTTTCGCGGCGAGGTCGAAGGCCAAGTCGTCTGGCCGCCGCGCGGAACGAGCGGTTTCGGCTACGACCCGGTCTTTCAACCGACGGGCTACGACGCCACCTTTGGCGAAATGACCGCGGAAGAGAAGCATGGCTGGAGGCCCGGCGACGCGAGCGCCCTTTCGCACCGTGCCCGCGCCTTCAAGCTGTTCGCCGAAACCTGCCTCGGCGCCTGAAAGACGAATGCAATGCATGTGACCCCGCTCTCGGCGATCGGTGACGGCATGGACCCCGGCTTCGGGGTCTATGTGCACTGGCCGTTTTGCGCGGCGAAGTGCCCCTATTGCGACTTCAACAGCCATGTCCGCCATCAGCCCGTGGACCAGCCGCGCTTCGTCACGGCCTTCCTGCGGGAAATGGCGGAAGCCCGTGCACTCTCCGGTCCGCGGACGGTCACCAGCATCTTCATGGGTGGCGGCACGCCTTCGCTGATGGATCCGACGACCGTCGATGCAATTCTCAACGGCATCGCCAACCACTGGCACGTGCCGGACGGTATCGAGATCACCATGGAGGCCAATCCATCGAGCGTCGAGGCGACGCGCTTCCACGGCTATCGTGCCGCCGGCGTCAACCGCGTCTCGCTCGGCGTGCAGGCGTTGAACGACCGTGACCTGAAGTTCCTGGGGCGGCTGCATAATGTCGAGGACGCGTTGAAGGCGGTCCGGCTGGCGCGCGAGATCTTCCCGCGCATGTCCTTCGACTTGATCTATGCCCGCCCGAACCAGACCGTCGAGGACTGGGAGCGGGAGTTGAAGGAGGCGGTCTCGTATGCGGTCGACCATCTCTCGCTCTATCAGTTGACGATCGAGGAAGGCACGCCCTTCTACGGGCTGCACAAAGCCGGCAAGCTCGTCGTTCCGGACGGCGAGCAGTCGGCCGTGCTCTATGAGGCGACGCAGGAGATTACCGCGGCGATCGGCATGCCGGCCTACGAAGTGTCCAATCACGCACGGCCGGGGGCGGAAAGCCGGCACAATCTCACCTATTGGCGCTACGGCGACTATGCGGGCATCGGCCCCGGCGCCCATGGGCGGCTGACGATCGGTGGCGCCAAGGTGGCGACAGCGACGGAACGTAAGCCCGAAGAATGGCTCCGCCTCGTCGAAGAGCAGGGCCATGGCATGATCGAGCGCGAACTGCTGGACCTTGAGGCCCAGGCCGACGAACTCCTACTGATGGGTCTTCGGCTCAGGGAAGGCGTCGATCTGGCCCGCTGGCAGACCCTTTCCGGCCGCGATCCCAATCCGGATCGTGAACAGTTCCTGATCGAGCAGGGCTTCATCGAGCGGCTCGGCAATTCGCGGCTGCGCTGCACGCCGGCCGGGATGCTCATCCTCGACGCGGTGGTCGCCGATCTCGCCTGCTGATGGATGGCAGGCGATTGGACAGACGATGGAAACGGTTGCCACTCGCCCTAGCCCTCTCCCCGCGCGCGGGGGGAGGGGGATGTGCCCTGAGGGTCTGCGCGTCGCCAACGCCACGTCAGCGGAAGGCAAGGCGTCGCCGCGAGTCCCTTCGCCCCGCAGGCGGGGAGAAGGTGGCCGGCAGGCCGGATGAGGGGCGCGCCGGCAGACGGATAAGGCCCGTCAATCCTTCTTTACCGGCGCAACGATCGCCCAACTGATGCCGAACGGATCGCGGAGCTGCCCGTAATAGTCGCCCCAGAAGGCGATCTCCAGCGGCATCGTCACCTCCGCCCCTTCGGCGACTGCACGCTTCCACCAGAAATCCGCGTCATCGACGACTAGATGCAGGACGATGCCTTCCTGCGGCTTCCAGGGATAACCGAATTCCGGGAACGGGTCGTTCAGCATCAGTGCGCCGCCATTGATCGTCAGGTGGCAGTGGATGAGGCGTTTGCCGTCCTCGGCAAATCTGCGGTCCACCTCCTTGGCGCCAAAGGCACGGCCGTAGAATTCCGCCGTGGCATTCGCGTCCTGGACGTTAAGATAGGCGATGACGCCGCCCATCGGCGGGCGCGACGTTGCCTGCCAATCGACGTCTGACTTCGGATCGAGATCGATCGCCGCCTTGAAGCTCCCATCCATGTAGAAGGGGACCGACTCGTGCTGGTGGGCGATCTTCCATCCGTTCTCCGTGTGCTTCAAACCCAGCGTCTGGCGAAACCAGAGTGCCGCTTTTTCGCCATCCAGTTTCTCGCCGGAGAGATGGGTGAGCGCCGTCGCGAAGGCGACATCGCCGCCTGCCGAGATTTCCAGCTCCTGAAGCCGGTAGCCGAGCGGCCCCTTCCAGGTCGAAAACCACTGCTCAAGGCCCTCGGCGCCTGCCGCGGCTTCCTTAAGAGGAGGCGCCAGCGAGTAGACAAGGCAATCTTCCGTGCCGTGGGCAAGGACACGGGTCGCGTCTTTGACCCGCATCGCTTCGGCCCAATCCTCGATCACCGCACGAATCTCGTCGACGGCAGCTGTTCTCTTTCCGATGTCGGACACGGTTCATCTCCTTGATCGATGGGGAGGCGGAAGCCCCTACAGCGACCTTGTCTGAAAGACGCACAGCGCTGTAGGCCACCGCCCACTCGTGTCAGAGTTTTGCGACAAGTGCCGCGAGCTGGTCGGCGCATTGGCCCCAGCCCTCATGAAAGCCCATCTTTTCGTGCGCCTCCCGGTCCGCCGCGCTCCAGTGGCGGGCGCGGGCCGTGTAGCGCGTCTTGCCGTCCTCGTCCTCGAAGGTCAGGATCGCCGTCATGAACGGTTTCTCCGAAGGCTTCCAGGCTTCTGTGTATGCATCGGTCAGGACCAGCTTCTCGTTCGGAACGACCTCCAGATAGACGCCCTGATTGGGATAGAGCTCGCCCTCCGGGGAACGCATGACGAACCGGTTGGTGCCGCCTGACCTGACATCGAGTTCCGCTTCCGTAATTGTCCACGGCAAGGGTGCAAACCATTGCTTCAGGAGCTCCGCATCCGTGAAGGCGCGATAAACCTTTTCGCGTGGCGCATCGATGAGGCGGGTGAGCACCAGTTCGCGCTCGTCGGCGGGCTTGATGTCGGTCGCTGCAGTCATTTTCCATTCCTCCGTGGTGGTTTCAGTCTACAGCGCCGCGCGTCTGATCAGACGCGCAAAGGGCGCTGTAGTCCTTTGAATTGCTGCATGTTTTTATTCTTAAATCGGCTATGATTTAAGGAAACATGCAGTAAGGACGAATAGAGAAATCAGAGTCCGACAGCGACAGCCGAAATTTTATTGTTTTTCCTCGGCTAGGTCCGGGCGACCTGTTTCCGCCGCAAGATGATCAAGCTGCATGCGGATATAGGCGGCCTCCGCCGCGTTCGTCGCAAGCGCAATGGCGCGGTCGAACGCAACGCGCGCCTCGCCGGCGCGCCCCATCTGCTTGAGCAGCCCGCCGCGTAGACCGTGATAGTAGAAATAACCGGAAAGCCTTTCACCAAGCGGCTCGACAAGTGCCAGTGCCGCCTCCGGCCCCTCGCGCTTCGACACTGCGACGGCGCGGTTGAGGGTGACGACGGGCGACGGTTGCAGGCGTTCGAGCGTCTGATAGAGGAGGTCGATCTCCTCCCAGTCCGTCAGCTCGGGACGCTCGGCGCGCGCATGAAGCGCCGCAATCGCCGCCTGGACCTGGTAGGGGCCGGGACGGCGGTGCCGCATGGCCTTGTCGATCATCGCGAGCGCCTCGGTGATCATTCCCCTGTTCCACAGCCGCCGGTCCTGATCTTCGAGCAGGACGATGGCGCCATGTGCATCGAAGCGGGCCTTGGCACGCGAATGCTGCAGCAACAACAGCGCAGTCAGGCCCATGATTTCCGGTTCGGCCGGAAACAGCCTGAGGAGCAGCCGGGCGAGCCGGATCGCCTCGTCGCACAGATCTGCCGACACACCCTCCGCGCCATTCATCGCCGAATAGCCCTCATTGAAGACGAGGTAAATCATCGTCGCCACGGCCGCGAGCCGCTCGGCGCGATCGGCGGCGTCAGGCGTCTCGAAGGGAATGCCCGCCGCTGCGACGCGCGCCTTGGCGCGGGTAATGCGCTGTTCCATCGCCGCCTCGCTGACGAGAAAGGCGCGCGCGATCTGCCTGACAGAGAGGCCGGAGACGACCCGCAGCGCCAGCGCGATCTGCTGGGTCGCCGGCAGAGCCGGATTGCTGCAGACGAAGAGCAGCCGCAGGATGTCATCGCGGTAATGTGACCCGTCGAGCCGGTCGGCGAGCTCGCTCTCGCTGTCTTCGAGGTCCGACAGCAATTCCTCCGGCGGCAGCACCGTTTCGCGTGCCTGCCGTCGCACCCTGTCGATGCCGCTGTTGCGACCGACGAAGATCAGCCATGCCGCGGGATCCCGCGGTGGACCACTCTTCGGCCAGGCTTTCAATGCCCGGATGCAGGCCTCCTGGAAGGCTTCCTCGGCCACGTCGAGATTGCGAAAATAGCGCAGAAGCGCGCCCATCGCCTGCGGCCGGGCGGATACCAGAGCGAGGTCGATCCAGGTAGTGTCTGTCATGAGGGAAGCTCACTGGGCTTATAGAGAGAAAGCGGCCGGACCTCGTAGGAGCCCGAGCTCGGATTGGCGGTACTCAAGTCGCGGGCGAAGTCGAGGGCCTCGTCCAGTGACCCGCAATCGATCAGATAGAAGCCGAGCAACTGCTCCTTGGTTTCGGCGAAAGGGCCGTCGATGACGATTGTCTCGCCGGCGGCGTGGCGCAGCGTGGTGGCCGCCGTCGTCGGCAGAAGGCGCGCAACCGGTCCAAGCTTGCCGGCTTCGACATACTTGCGCTGGACGGCGGTAAGGTCGCGCATGACCTTGTCGTCCTCCTCCTTGCTCCAGGCACTCGTCACACTTTCATCGTTGTAGCAAAGCACCGCATAAAGCATTGAAAACTCCTCGGCTGGTCTGAAGACGAATGGAGCTAGTGATAGCCGACAAGCGAGGCGAAAAAAATGTATCGATCGCGGAATTGGACCGCCGGCGAGTGAGGAAAATGCGGTTCATCCCTGTGAACAGTTCAGTTCAGGATTCTGGTTCGACTCGATCCAAAATCAGCGCGACAAAGAAGCCTGCTGCATGATTCCTTAAATCGGAATCGATTTAAGGACAAAATCATGCAGAAACTCAAAGCTCTACAGCGGCCGTTGCGCGTCTGATCAGACGCGCGGCGCTGTAGAGGGCAACGTACGCGCAACAAAAAGGCCCGGCAGAGCCGGGCCAGTTCGTAAGCGCCAGCCTACCATCGACGGATGGCTTATTCGTTGATCAGCCGCTTCAAGAGTTCGATCTCATGGCTGAGCTTCGTGTCTGCCGCGATCATCTCTTCGATCTTGCGCACCGCATGCAAGACGGTCGTGTGATCGCGACCGCCAAAGCGCCGACCGATTTCCGGGAAGGAGCGCGGCGTCAGGGTCTTCGACAGATACATGGCGATCTGCCGCGGCTTGACGATGACGCGCGTGCGGCGGTTCGACACCAGTTCCTGGCGCGAAACGTTGTAGTGCTTGGCGACGACACGCTGGATGTCTTCGATGCGCACCCGCCGCGGTTCACCGGCATTGACCAGATGACCGAGCAGTTCGTCGACGCGCTCGATCGAGAGCTGAGGCTCGAAGGAGCGGCGGAAGAGCAGCTGGTTAAACGCTCCCTCCAGTTCGCGGCCGCTGGCCGTGACATTGCGCGCGACATGGCACAGGATATCGGTCGGAATATCGAGCGATGCGTCATCCTGGCGCGCGGCCTCTAGCCGCCGCTTCAGCATCTCCAGACGCATCTCGTAATCCGGACCTTCCATCTCGATCGCAACACCGCCCTGAAGTCGAGAGCGAACCCGGCTGTCGAGCGATTCCAGCTCCCATGGCGCGCGGTCGGCAGCGACCACGACCTGCTTGGCCGAGTCGAGCAGCATGTTCAGCAGATGGCAGAACTCGTGCTGGATCGACTTGCCCTGCAGGAACTGCATGTCATCGATCACGAGAAGATCGATGTTGCGCAGCGATTCCTTAAGAGACAGAGCATCGTTGTCGCGGATCGCGGTCGCGAAGCGCCACATGAAGTATTCCGCCGTCAGGTAGACGACGCGCGGCGCCCGCGCGCTCTGCAGGGCGGCAATTGCGATCGCCTGCAGGAGATGCGTCTTGCCGAGCCCAACACTCGAATGGATGAAGAGCGGATTGAAACGCACCGCGCCGGCGCCAGCCTCTGCGATGGTGCGCGCGGCTGCGAGCGCCACCCGGTTCGACGAACCTTCGACGAAACTGTCGAAGTTATAGCGCTGATCGAGCGGCGAGCCGAAAAGCGGTGCCTGCGCCGGTTTCTGGACCGCTGCCACCGCCGCCGCGGCGACCGAGGCAATCGGCTGGGCCGCTGCCGGACGGCGTGCCGGGGCCACCGGAGCCGTTTCTGCTGCTGCCGGCATCGCTTCTTCGTGGGCAACCGGGCGCGCACCGCGTGTTGCGGTGCGGACGAGGATTTCCACCTTCAGAATTTCGCCGTCTTCCTGCTGGAACAGGCTGGTAATGAGATCGAGATATCGGTTGTTGATCCAGGACTTCAAAAACGTCGTGGGCACCGAAAGACGTACAACGCTCTTGGAAATCGAATGGAGCTTGAGACGTCCAAACCAGCTTGCGAAGACATCCGGACCGACTTGAGCTTTCAAACGCGCACTTACCCGCTCAAAAACTGCGTCATGCCGCATGTCCTGTTTTTCCCCCGCCGCCTGAGACTGATTGCTTCCGGCCTGACGCGCGTCAGGTGCCGTCGCCAAATTCATCTGCATGTTGCCGCCTTCCAAATTCACGCTCCGATGCCGTCATTGCTGCCGGCCTCATCTCTTATGCCCGTCTGCCACGGCTGCCTTCAAAGCCATGCCGCGTCCGACGGGCGCCCTGTCACACCGAAGTCAGGCTCCTCATATCCCGTTCCGGTGTGCGCTGCGCTCATCCGCTCGCTTTCGTGAGCGAATGTCCCCTCGCGCCTCGCCTTTACCGACTCCACCCGGCTGCTTTCAAGCCGCGTTAGAGTCGCATTCCTCACCGGCTGCACCGCACCCTCGTACGAAGCGGGCAGCCCACCTTTCTCCTTCTTTCCTGGAACGCCTCCCGGCGCCCTCCCATTGCCAGTCACCCACTCAACCACAAGACGAAGTATCCTCGTTCCGAAACGAAGCATCGGTCCGGTTTTTCTATCTCGACTTGTACGATTGAACGACGTGGAATGACCCCGCCACAAGGAACAGAAAGCTCGAGGCCATCTCAATCGAAATGGGCCTGTTCTTCCCTTTACAGATATGATCCGTGTCCCCTGTGGGAGGCATTTAGGCAGGATCGATCCGCAAGATCAATCGCGAATTTTACCGACCGTTAAACGCCGCCGGTTGACTCTCTCGCCGCCTTTTGCTTGCCGCATTCTGAGTCCATCAAGAATCGCAGTTGAATCAAGGGTTTTCGTTTTCGCGCGCTTGCTTAGCTGGCGAAAAAGAAAAAAAATAAAAATTCGCTTGACTCGCTTCGGACCCCACTCGTCCCCGATCTTCGACGACACTCGCGCAAAGACCTCGCGTAAGCCATTGAAATTGCTTTAAAAAATTTGTCATCGCAGTGACACAAGTCAAAACCGGCAATTTGTCCACTGGCGTGACAGAAGTATGAATCCGAAAAGCCCGGCGCAAGGGCCGGGCGTTTCATCAACAGATTTTTATTTAGCCGGGTTACGCCGAAAGGGCCTTCACGCGCTGTGCAAGGCGGGAAACCTTACGCGATGCCGTGTTGGCATGCAGCACGCCCTTGGTGGCTGCGCGCATCAGTTCCGGCTGCGCTGCCTTGAGAGCGGCGGCGGCGACCGCCTGATCGCCGGAGGCGATGGCTTCTTCCACCTTGCGGATGAAGTTGCGGACGCGCGAACGACGGGCCTTGTTCACTGCGGTGCGGCGTGCGATCTTGCGGGTCGCCTTTTTCGCCGAAGTTGTATTGGCCATTGATGCCTCTCTTCGAAAACTGACATGAACTCCGCCTTCGCCGTGCCGGGTCACTGCGACCTGTCATCCAAAGCAATTCGGGAGCATTATCGGAAAGCCTCAGGAAGCGGCGTTCCAAACTGAGGGCGGCGTATAGCTGGAAACCGCCCTCTCGTCAACGCGCAAATTTGAGAAAACTGCGCGCTTTGCGCGTCACTTGTGCCTGAATTCGGCTTTGCGCTTTCCAACGAAGGCTGCCATCCCCTCCTTCTGATCCTCGGTCGCAAAGAGCGACTGGAAAAGCCGCCGCTCGAAGCGCAGACCTTCGGCCAAGGCAACCTCCAAAGAGCGGTTGACTGCCTCCTTGGCCATCATCACCGCCGGCAGCGAGAAGGCGGCGATCTTTTCGGCGGCGGCGAGCGCTTCTTCCATCAGTTTTTCAGGCGCCACCACACGCGAAACGAGTCCCGACCGCTCGGCTTCCGCCGCATCCATCATCCGCCCGGTCAAAACGAGGTCCATGGCCTTCGCCTTGCCGACGGCACGGGTGAGGCGCTGGGAGCCGCCCATGCCCGGAATGACGCCGAGGGTAATTTCCGGCTGCCCGAATTTCGCCGTCTCCGACGCAAAGATGATGTCGCACATCATCGCGAGCTCGCAGCCACCGCCGAGCGCAAAGCCGGAAACGGCAGCAATCACCGGCTTGCGGGCACTAGCCACCCGCTCCCAGCCACCGAGAAAATCGCTAAGGTAAGAATCGACGAAATCTAGCGCCTGCATCTCCTTGATATCGGCGCCGGCCGCGAATGCGCGCTCCGAACCGGTGAGGACGATCGCGCCGATCTCCTTGTCGGCATCGAAAGCCTTGAACGCCGCATCGAGCTCCCGCATCACGGTCGAATTCAGGGCATTCAGCGCCTGCGGGCGGTTGAGCGTGATCAGGCCCACCCGTCCACGTGTCTCAACCAGCAACGTCTCGTAACTCATTCTAGATCTCCTCCATTCTGATGCGCCCGGCCGAGCGCCCTATTTCTGGCAGCGCGGGCAGTAGAAGGTCGAACGCCCGGCATGAACGATGCGGGCGACGGTACCGCCGCAGCTCGGCTTGGGGCAAGTCTCGCCTTCACGATCGTAGACCGAAAAGGAATGCTGGAAATAGCCGAGCGAGCCGTCCGCCTGGATGTGGTCCTTCAAGGACGAGCCGCCGGCGGCGATAGCGTCGGCGATCACGTCGTGGATCGCCTGGGTCAATTTCACCAGGCCTTGCTTCGCCTGCCCGCGTTTGTCCACCAGCGAGCCGGCCGGTCGGGAGGGCGACAGGTCCGACCGCCACAGAGCTTCGCAAACATAGATATTGCCAAGGCCGGCAACGATCTTCTGATCCAGAAGCGCTGCCTTGATGGGCTGCGCCTTGCCGGCGAAGCGCGCGGCGAGGTAGGCGGCATCGAGCGCGTTGCCCGTCGGCTCCTGGCCAAGGTCGCGGAAGTACACGTGATCGGCGATCCTGTCGCGCCGGGCGAGATCCATGAAGCCGAAGCGGCGCGGGTCGTTGTAGATCACGCGCGCGGGGCCGGATTGGCTGTCGAGATGAAAGATCACGTGGTCGTGCTTCTCGTCCTTACCGCGCGGATGATGGAACTTGCCCGGTTTGGTAGGATCGTCGCCGGCCTCGATCCGGAAGGAACCGGACATGCCGAGATGCGCGATGATCACATCGCCGCCTTCGAGATCGATCATCAGGTATTTGGCCCGGCGCGACAGCGAAACGATGCGGCGCCCGGAGACGGAGGCTGAAAAATTGTCGGGAAAGGGAAAGCGCAGGTCCGGTCTGCGCAACTCCGCCCGCACGAGCAGCGCCCCCTCCATGGTCGGCGCCAGCCCCCGCTTCACCGTCTCGACCTCGGGCAATTCCGGCATTCTACGTCTTCCTTCTTGCGCTCGCGCACCAGTCGTGTGCGGCATTCCCTTCACGGCATTGATGTCCTATAGGGATGCAGCGATTCAAGGTGTTACCGCGACCCTGTGCGTCCGAAAGACGCACGACGCTGTAGGCCGCAGCCATCCTCACCGCTGAGATAGCGCGGACGGGGCGATTTCGCTATGGTGCCGGAAAAATTGGTTGAAGTGGAGTTTTCGTGATGACGGATGAGCGCGTATCGGCCAATGGGGGCATGGAAACCTCCTTCGGTTTTCGCGAGGTCGGCGCGGGCGAAAAGCAGCCGCTTGTCAACGATGTCTTCCACAAGGTCGCCAAGCGCTACGACATCATGAACGACGTGATGTCGGCCGGGCTTCACCGTGTCTGGAAGGATGCGATGATCGCGGCGCTCAATCCGCCGCGGCGGGAGGGCTATCGGGTGCTCGATGTGGCCGGCGGCACCGGCGATATCGCGTTTCGCATCGTCGAAGCCTCCGATCGCAAGGCACATGCGACAGTGCTCGATATCAACGGGTCGATGCTCGCCGTCGGGGCCGAACGGGCAAGAAAGAAGAAGCTTGCGCCCAATCTCGACTTCGTCGAGGCGAATGCCGAGGACCTGCCTTTCGCTTCGAATTCCTTCGATGCCTATACGATTGCCTTCGGTATCCGCAATGTGCCGCGCATCGACGTGGCGCTCAAGGAGGCCTATCGCGTATTGAAGCGCGGCGGACGGTTGCTGGTGCTCGAATTTTCCGAGGTCGAAATGCCGCTGCTTGATCGTTTCTATGATGCCTGGTCGTTCAACGCGATTCCCAAATTCGGCAAACTGATCACCGGCGACGATGCGCCCTACCAGTATCTGGTCGAATCGATCCGGAAGTTCCCGAATCAGCGGGATTTCGCCGCCATGATCACCAAGGCCGGCTTTGCCCGCGTCACGTTCACCAACTATACCGGCGGTATCGCAGCACTTCATTCCGGCTGGAAAATCTGAACGCAATGAGCACGCCTGGAGCATATTTCCGCCTCGTGCGGATCGGCTGGGTCCTTGCGCGCGAGGACGCCTTTTCTGCCGTCCCGTCCGAGCATCTTCCTCCGCTCGCGCGCTTCGTGCAGCGGCTCGCAGGATTGCTCGCGCGCCGCAGGGCCCGGTTGGAGGCGCGCAGCGGCCGGCTTGCCCGGGCCGTCGAACGGCTCGGTCCATCCTACGTCAAGATCGGCCAGTTCCTGGCGACGCGCCCGGATGTCGTCGGTGCCGAGCTCGCTGCTGACCTCTCGCTCTTGCAGGACCGGATGGCGACGTTCCCCGAGAGCGACGCCAGGGTCGCGATCGAAGGCTCGCTCGGCCGATCGGTCGATACGCTTTTTGCTGAATTTTCCGAGCCGATGGCGGCCGCCTCGATCGCACAGGTCCATCCCGCCGTCGTGCTGCGCGACGGCAAGCGCGAAAAGGTGGCTGTGAAAGTCATCCGCCCGGGCGTGCGCCAGCGCTTTGCCGCAGACATCGAGGCGATGTACTTGGTCTCCCGCATGCAGGAGCGGTTTCTTCCCTATACGCGGCGGCTGAGGCCGGTCGAGGTTACAAAGACGTTGGAGCAGACGACCAAGGTCGAAATGGACCTGAGGCTCGAGGCCGCGGCACTTTCCGAACTCGGAGAAAACACCAAGGAAGACTCCGGTTTTCGCGTGCCCAAGGTCGACTGGGAACGCACCGGCCGCGACGTCGTCACCATGGAATGGATCGACGGCGTGAAGATGTCCGATATTGAAGGACTGAAGCGTGCCGGCCACGATCTCAATCGGTTGGCCGAAACGCTGATCCAGTCCTTCCTGCGCCACACGCTGCGGGACGGATTTTTCCACGCGGACATGCACCAGGGCAATCTCTTCGTCGACGACGCCGGACATATCGTCGCCGTCGACATGGGCATCGTCGGGCGGCTCGGCAAAAAGGAACGCCGCTTTCTCGCCGAGATCCTCTACGGCTTCATCATGCGCGACTACCAGCGCGTCGCCGATGTGCATTTCGAGGCGGGTTACGTTCCATCCCATCATGACGCCGCGAGCTTCGCCCAGGCGATCCGCGCCATCGGCGAACCGATCCATGGCCAACCGGCCGAGACCATCTCGATGGCGAAGCTCTTGACCCTGCTCTTCGAGGTTACCGAGCTTTTCGATATGCAGACGCGGCCGGAACTGGTGATGCTGCAGAAGACCATGGTCGTCGTCGAAGGTGTTGCCCGTACGCTCAACCCGCGTTTCAACATGTGGAGAGCGTCGGAGCCGGTCGTTGGCAAGTGGATCAGGGACAACCTCGGGCCGAAGCGTATCGTGGCGGACCTCCGCGATGGTCTGCACGCTGCAATGAGAGTTGCCGAGGCGGTGCCAGAGATCGCCGCCCGGACCGAGCGCTTCTCCGCGGAACTCATGGCGATGAGCGAAAACGGGCTGCGCTTCGATGCCGAGACCGCGCATGCGATCGGCAAGGCCGAGGCGCGCCACACGCGCTCCGGCCGCATTGCGCTCTGGATTATCGCAGCAACGCTCGTCTATATCGCCTGGCAGCTTGGGTGAGAGGCAAAAAACAGTCGCTGCGCCTACCGAAAATCGCTTCCGATTCCTTGCATCCTGAAGTAGCATCCGGCCATGGACAGTCGTTTTGCGCTCGTGATGATGGTGACCACGCAGACCCCAGGGTATGCGGGGAGCCAGTTGCGCTAAGCGGACCGTCTCCACGCCAACCCTGCCGAGGTAAGCAGGGTTCCGGCTCTGTTTCCTCGGTCTTACATCATGACGAGAGAGGAAACGATGACCGCTAACCAACCCGAATTGCTCATCCGCGCCGCGTCCGCTGCCGACTGGGAGGCTCTCGCCGCCTTGCGTGACTTGCCCGGCGTTCGGGCGGGCACGTTGCGGTTGCCATTCGCGCCGCCGGAACAGACGCGGAAATGGCTTGAAAACCTCACCGAAACCGACACGGTCATCGTCGCCGAGCTGGAAGGACGGATCGTCGGGCTCGCCGGCCTCCATCGTCACAAGGGACGGCGGCAGCATGCGGCGGATCTCGGCATGAGTGTGCATGACGATTACCGGCGGCGCGGCATCGGTAGGGCGCTGCTCGAGGCGCTGATCAACGCGGCCGACCGGTGGCTCGGCATTTCCCGCATCGAGCTGACAGTATTTACGGACAACGAGGCGGCGATCGGACTCTACCGCCAGGCGGGTTTCGTCACCGAGGGCGTGCTGAAATCCTGGGCGCTGCGGGACGGCGCCCTTGCCGACGTGTTGGTTATGGCGCGGCTGCGCCCATGAACGGAACGCGGCTTCTAGCGGCCGCGGCCGGCGACGATCCCAGAGCCTGGCGATCGACCACCGAATGTCATTCGTCAACCGGGAAGGAACATATGCAGCACGAAACCCCTCTTCTTCCGGCCGGTGCCCTCATCCGACAGGCGGGACGGGCGTGCTTTCACCGGCTCGTGAGCATCACCCCTGCGCTTGTTCAGCTGCATTCGGGAACCAAGGTGGTGACCGTCCGCGACACTCCTCTGCGCCTCGCAGCCGGCGACTTTGGCCTGTTGCCCGATCATCAGCCCATGACGATCGAGAACATTCCCGAGGCACCGCAGAACTACGAAGCCCGCGCCCTGCCCATTCCACGCCACTTGTTTGAAGAGACGTACGCCCGCCTGGCTTCCGTTACGCCTCCTCGGACACCACTTGCGATGAGGGCCGCAGACCTGCCAGGCGAGGCGGTCGCGCTGTTTGACTTCTGCTGCTCGCCGGAAAATCTCGCGACACTCCCCACTGCCGTCGCCACGGTCCGCTTGATGGAACTCATAACCTGGTTTGCGCTCAGCGGCGCGGTGTTGGGCAACAGGGGAAGCCTGCTTCTGCAGGATCGCCTGCGTCAGATGATCGAGACCGACCCCGCCCACGACTGGACTTTGGGCCATGTCGCGCGCGCCTTCCACATGAGCGAGGCCACACTCCGGCGCAAGTTGGCGGCGGAGAACACCAGCTTCACCGAGACATTGAGCGACACGCGCATGACGCGAGCGCTGGCGCTCCTGCAGACGACAATCTTGCCTGTCGCCAACATCGCCCAGGAAGTGGGCTACGATTCGCCGTCCCAATTTGCGGCACGGTTCAAGGAACGGTTTGGCGTCAATCCGCGCGACGTGCGGGGAGGTTCCGCGATATTTGAGCGGATCGGGACAGAAGTTGCGCATATCGGAGCAGACAAAATTTCTGCCTGACGTAGGCTTGCTTAGTTGGCAACTGCAGGAAAACACCTATGCGCCCCATCACAGCACTTCTCGCCTTGAGCTTTCTCGGCGCCACCGCCGCGCACGCAGAGATGAAACTGACCTCGAAAGACCTGACAGCAGCCAAGCCGATGCCCAATGCGCAGGTCTTCAACGGCTTCGGCTGCAGTGGGAAGAATATCTCACCCCACCTGGCATGGTCGGGTGCGCCGGCGGGCACCAAGAGCTTCGCGGTCATGGCTTATGATCCCGATGCCCCCACGGGTTCGGGCTGGTGGCACTGGACGGTGTTCAACCTGCCCGCCGACGCCACCGAGATCGCAACCGGAGCAAGCGGAGGCAAGAAGCTTCCCGCAGGCGCGGTAGAGGGCCGCACCGATTTCGGTACGTCCGGCTACGGCGGCGCATGCCCGCCTGAAGGTCATGGACCACACCACTACCAGTTCACGGTTTACGCTTTGTCTCAGGACAAGCTCCCCCTCGATGAAAGCGCCCCCGCCGCCATGGTCGGTTTCTTTGTCAGGGCCAATGCACTGGACCAAGCGACGATCGCGGTTACCTACGAGCGCTGATCTGCGCTGCCCCGCGGCGGATTTCCCGCCACGGGGCCCCATTGACGACATCACTCAAGCGCGCTCCAACAGTGCGAGCGGCGACAATCAGGTGGGAGGATCGGATCATGGATCTCGGTATCGCAGGCAAACGGGCGCTCGTGCTTGGCGGGAGCAAGGGACTTGGACGCGGCATCGCCGAAGCGCTCGCGGCCGAAGGCGTTGCCGTCGCGCTCACCGGCCGGGACGCGCAGGCAGCCGGCAAGGTCGCGGCCGAGATCGGGTCGACCGCTGCGGGGTTTGCGCTCGACCTTACGAAACCGGGCACGATCGACGCTTTTCTGGATCGACTGACCGCCGAATTTGGCTTGGTCGACATTCTGGTGCTGAACGGCGGCGGACCGCCGCCGACGCGTGCGGCCGACATCGATGCCGATTTCTGGCGAACACAATTCGAGGCGATGGTGCTGGCAGGCATGCGCATCACCCATCGCCTGCTGCCGGCCATGCGCGAGCGCCGCTTCGGCCGTATCATCGCGGTCGCCTCGACCAGCATTCGCGAGCCGATACCGGGCCTCACCGCCTCCAATGCCTTGCGCAGCGCGCTTGCCGGCTGGATGAAGACGCTCGCGGGCGAGGTCGCGGCCGACGGCGTCACCGTCAACATGCTCCTGCCGGGGCGGCTGGCGACCGATCGCATGCTTTCCTTCGACCGCATGGATGCGGAAAGCGAAGGCGTCACGGTCGAGACCGTCGCCGCGCGCAGCCAGTCGGAAATCCCGATCGGCCGCTACGGCACGCCCGCGGAATTCGGCGCGGCCGCCGCTTTTCTCGCGAGCCGCCAGGCGGCCTATGTCACGGGTATCGCGCTGCCGGTCGACGGCGGTCTCAGCCGGTCGATGCTTTAAAGCATGTCGCCCAAAAGTGTGCAGCGGTTTTGGGGCAGCGACATGCGCAAAAACGAAGATCTAAAGCGCGTCGCGCGAATACGTTTGAACGCGACGCGCTTTAGGCGCGGGGTCGCAGCGCGCCTTAGACGCGATCCGCAAGAGACGATATCCTCCAGCCCCACCGACCGACACCCCAGGAGCGGATCTATGGAAGAAGAGCAGCGCTTTCTACGCGAGGCCGAGTCGCTCGCGCGCAGCAATATGGAAAACGGCGGCCGCCCCTTCGGCGCCGTCGTGGTCAAGGATGGCATGGTGATTGCGACCGGCGTCAACGAGATGGGGCAGACCGGCGACCCGACTTCGCATGCGGAGCTCAATGCGTTGCGTGCCGCGGCCAAGGCTCTTCAGTCGCTGCGGCTGGAGGGCTGCGCCGTCTACGCCAGCGGTCAGCCATGCCCGATGTGCCTTGCCGCAATGCGCATGGCCGGCATCAACGAGATCGCCTACGCCCATTCGAATATGCAAGCGGAGCCTTACGGACTGTCGACCTCGGCGATCTACGCGGAACTGGTCAAGCCGGTCACGGAACAGGCCGTGCGGTTTCGCTATGTGCCGCTCGAAATGCAAGATGCGGTGCCGCTTTACGCCGTGTGGCAGAAACGGCAACGGACAAGTTAGCCGCTGCACCGCTCCAATTGCGTACCGCAGGCCCGTCGGATAGGGTCGCCATCAAAGAACCAGGAGCGGCCAAGAGCCGAAGCGGAATGACACTTTCCGGCAAGCGCATACTGCTGATCATTTCGGGCGGCATCGCCGCCTACAAGAGCCTCGACCTCATTCGCCGTCTGCGCGAGCGCGGCGCCGAGGTCCGGCCGGTGATGACGGCGGCTGCGCAGGAGTTCGTGACGCCGCTGGCCGTCGGCGCCCTTTCCGCCTCCCATGTCTTCACCGACCTTTTCTCGCGCGAGGACGAGCAGGATGTCGGCCATATCCGGCTGGCGCGCGAATGCGATCTCGTCGTCGTTGCTCCGGCGACCGCCGACCTGATGGCCAAGATGGCCAGCGGGCTTGCCAACGACCTTGCCTCGACCATCCTTCTCGCCACCGACCGGCCCGTGTTGCTCGCTCCGGCGATGAACCCGAAAATGTGGGCGCATCCGGCGACGCGCCGCAACCGTAAAACCTTGAGCAGCGACGGCATTCGTTTCGTCGGGCCGGCCGCGGGCGAAATGGCCGAAAGCGGAGAAGCCGGCGAAGGCCGGATGGCCGAGCCGCTCGAGATCATCGCCGCCGTCGAGGAACTCTTGAATGGCGGACAAAAACCCTTGGCGGGGCGAAAGGCCATCGTCACCTCCGGACCGACGCACGAGCCGATCGACCCTGTGCGCTACATCGCCAACCGCTCTTCCGGCAAGCAAGGCCACGCCATTGCCGCCGCGCTCGCGAAACTTGGGGCGGAGGTCACGCTTGTTTCCGGTCCCGTTACTATTCCCGATCCCGCGGGCGTTCGCGTCATCCATGTCGAGCGCGCCGAGGAAATGCGCGATGCGGTGCTTGCGGCGCTTCCGGCCGACGTTGCTGTAATGGTGGCGGCGGTTGCGGACTGGCGCGTTGCTTCCGCCGCCGGCAACAAGATCAAGAAAAAGCCGGGCGAAGCCCCTCCTCCACTCCAGCTTGCCGAGAACCCCGATATTCTGAAAACGATCGGCCATCATCCGTCGCGCCCAAAGCTCGTGATCGGTTTTGCCGCCGAGACGGAAAACGTCGCCGAGAACGGTCGCGCCAAGCTGGAACGGAAAGGCGCCGACTACATTCTCGCGAACGACGTCTCGCCCGCGACCGGCATCATGGGCGGCGACCGCAACCGGGTGAAGCTGATCGGTCGCAACGGCGTCGAAGATTGGCCGGATATGGAAAAGGAAGACGTGGCGGCAAAGCTTGCCGCGCGCATAGCCGAGGCGCTTTCGCACTAGCCACGTCGTAAGATCAAACGTACCGCAGCGCTTACGCGCTCAATTCGACGCGTGGCGCGTCCGCTAACGGGCCTTCCCGTACGTCGATCTCGGCGGTACCGAAAAGGCGAACGTCGACGCCGTTCTCGCCGACAATGACCGCGGCACCGTCGGGGATCTCGACCCAGGCGTTGTCGTCGTCGTTGAGCGGTTCGGAGACCAGACAGTAGCCGCCGCTCGGCCCCATCGGCGCTGCATAGAGCGTCGGCGCCTTCCAGTCGGTGGCGTAGCGTACCGCGTAGAGGTTCCGGCCATCAGACAAGGCGGCCGTGAAGCGGACGAGCGGCGGGCGACCGAGACGATCTGCAAGCCGCTCGACGAAGGCAAGCGCCTCGGCAACGGCGCCGAGCGGATCGCGATCGAGGCCGAACTGCAGGGCCAAGAGGAAGAGCAGCTCAGAGTCCGTCGTGCCGGTGCGCGCGGCATAGAGATCATTGTCGAGCATGCTTTCCATTGGCCGGCGCAGATGCTCGAAATCGCTGACCTGGCCGTTGTGCATGAATGACCAGCGCCCGAAGACGAAGGGGTGGCAATTGTCGCGGCGCGTGCCGCCACCGGTCGCTGCGCGGACGTGAGCAAGGAACAGCGGCGAGCGGATCTGCCGGGCGATGCTCCTGAGATTGCAATCCGACCAGGCAGGAAGTATGTCGCGGTAGCGGCCAGGCTCCTGACGATCACCGTACCAGGCAATACCGAACCCATCGCCGTTGGTCGCGGTTTTGGCGCGCGTTGCACAATGGGACTGTTCGATCAGCGAGTGCGCCGGAGAGGTTACGAGTTCCTCGAGATAAAGCGGCTCTCCGCGATAGGCTGCCCAACGGCACATGCTTCCTTCACTCCGGTCTTTCGAGGCGATTCGTTAACCATCGTTACCGGATGTTCCAACGAAACATGGTAAAAATGCGTTAACAAATTCACCCCCTGCCCGTCCTGCATAGCGGATTCGCCGTACCGGCGTTGTTTCTCGCGGCACATTGCCATGCCGGAAGATTTCGAACAAACATTCCATATTGACAACATTCGCACATTTCATTTCATTTCCACGAGCGCAAGGGGCCTTTGGCCCGGGAGGAATGACATGAGCGGCAAACGCAAACTGGGCGTCAGCCTGATCGGCACGGGTTTCATGGGCAAGGCCCACGCCCTTGGCTTCACAATAGCGGCGCGCGTTTTCGATCTTCCTTTCGAACTGGATCTGGTTTCGGTGGCCGACGTGACGGAGGAAAGTGCCGAGGCCGCGCGAGCACGCCTCGGGTTCCGCAAGGCGACGGCGGACTGGCGCGAACTGTTGACCGATCCCGATATCGACATCATCGACATCACCACGCCCAACCTTTTGCACAAGGAGATGGCGCTTGCGGCGATCGCCCACGGCAAGCACGTCTATTGTGAGAAGCCTTTGGCGCCAACCGTCGCCGACTGCGCAGAAATGGTCGCTGCGGCCGAGAAGGCTGGTATCGTCACCCAGGTCGGCTTCAACTATCTGAAGAACCCGCTGATCTTCCTCGCCAAGGACATCATCGAAAGCGGCGAGATCGGCGAAATCCGCTCGATGCGCGGGATTCATGCCGAGGACTTCATGGCGGATGCCAATGTTCCATGGGGCTGGCGGCTCGATCCGCGCAGCGGCGGCGGTGCGCTTGCCGATATCGGCAGCCATATCATCGCCTCGATGCGCCATCTTGTCGGACCAATCAGGTCCGTGCTCGCGGAGACGGTCATCCAGATCCCCGAACGCCCGGTCTCGCGCGGCGCTGCTGAGACGCGTACCGTCGAAGTCGATGACATCACCCGCGCTTTTGTACGCTTCGAGAACGGCGCGACCGGCAGCTTCGAGGCAAGCTGGATCGCGACCGGTCGTAAGATGCAGCACGACTTCGAAATCTATGGATCGAAGGGCAGCATTGTCTTCACTCAGGAGCGGCTGAACGAAATAAAGGTCTATTACGCGGGCGACAACATCCGCAGTCGCGGCTTCCGCACGATCTGGGCCGGACCCGAGCACCCGCCCTACGGCGCCTTCTGTGTGGCGCCGGGCCACCAGATCGGCTTCAACGATCTGAAGGCGATCGAGGTCCATGAATTTCTTGACGCGATCGCCAAGGGCGGCAAGCCGTCGACCGATTTCCGCGAGGGCTACGAGGTCCAGAAGGTGCTGTCGGCGACGTACCAGTCGGCGCGGACGAACGAATGGGTCGAAATCGGCTAGCTGCACCGTCATGCAGGGAAAAGGCGGTGAAATGGAACGTCCGTTCTATCGCGTGGATTGCTAATCGATTAGGATAAGGGCCAACGGAACACGAACAACCGGGAGACGCCGAACAATGCCAACGCCGGAGACGACCATGGACGTCCCTCAGGACTTCGAGGCGCTGAAGGCCGTCATCCTCGAACGCAAGGCGCAACTGCCGAAGCGGCTGAAACAGGTCGCCGCCTATTCGCTCGACAATCCGGACGAGATCGCCTTCGGCACGGCGGCGAGCATTGCGACATCCGCCGATGTCCAGCCGTCGACGCTCGTGCGCTTCGCGCAGCATTTCGGTTTCGAGGGTTTTTCGAGCCTGCAGCAGATTTTTCGCGCGCGGCTGCGGGAACGCACGCCCGGTTACGAAGAGCGGCTGAAAGCGCTGAGCCGGAACGAACACAGCAAGCTCGAAAGCGGCTCGATCTTCAATGGCTTCGTCGCCGCCGCCCATCGATCGCTGGATAATGTTGCCATATCCGTCGACCCGGAGGCCTTCGAGCGCGCCGTCGACATCCTCGCCAAGGCCGACACGATCTATCTCATCGCCAAGCGCCGCTCCTACCCTATTTCCAGTTACATGGCCTACGCCTTCGGCAAGCTGAAAGTGAAGTATCAGCACGTCGGGACGGCGGCCGGGATAGACGACGACATGCTAGCAATGGCAACGAAGCAGGATGCGGCCTTCGCGGTCAGCTTTTCGCCCTATGCCTCGGAAAGCGCCAGTCAGGCGCGATCCCTCGCCAGCCGCAAGGTGCCGGTCGTGTCGCTTACCGATTCGGCTTTCTCGCCGCTCGCCGAATCGTCGAAAGTCTGGTTCGAACTGGTCGAGGCCGACCATGCCGGTTTCCGTTCCCTTTCCGCCAGCATGGCCTTTGCCATGGCGCTGACGGTGGCGATCGCCGAGAAACGGCAACGTTTGGCAGACGGCGGCGGTCAATAGAATGAAAATTCCATATTGACGGAACGACGGAACTTATGTTTCATAACCTCATCGCCCATGACATAATCAAGATTGTCGGCGCCGGCGCGGCGTCCGCGGGGAGGAAGCAGTGAGCCAGAGTCCATCGGCCCGAAGCCCGTCGGCAAAGGGAGCCAAGCCCCTCGACCTCATCACCATCGGCCGCGCCTCGGTCGATCTTTACGGCCAGCAGATCGGCACACGGCTCGAGGACGTTGGGAGCTTTGCGAAATCCGTCGGCGGCTGCCCCTGCAACATCTCGGTCGGCACCGCGCGCCTCGGACTGAAATCGGCGCTGCTGACGCGTGTCGGCGACGAGCAGATGGGCCGCTTCATCCGCGAGCAGCTTCAACGCGAGGGGGTCGAAACCCGCGGCATCGTCACCGATCCCGAGCGACTGACGGCGCTCGCGATCCTCGCCGTCGAAAGCGACAAGTCCTTCCCGCTGCTCTTCTATCGCGACAATTGCGCCGACAACGCGCTCTGCGAGGACGATGTCGCGGAAGACTTCATCCGTTCCGCGCGCGCGATCCTCGTTTCCGGCACCCATTTCTCCAAGCCGAATACCGATGCCGCCCAGCGCAAGGCGATACGCATCGCCAAGGAGAGCGGCGCGAAGGTCGTCTTCGATATCGACTATCGCCCCAATCTCTGGGGCCTTGCCGGCCACGATGCTGGCGAAAGCCGCTACATCGCCTCCGACCGCGTCTCCGCCCACCTGAAGACCGTTCTCGGCGACTGCGATCTCATCGTCGGCACCGAGGAAGAGGTTCTGATCGCATCCGGCGAGAGCGATCTGCTCAAGGCGCTCAAAACCATCCGCTCGCTGTCCGAAGCCACGATCGTGCTGAAGCGCGGACCGATGGGCTGCATCGTCTATGATGGCCCGATCTCCGATAATCTCGAGGACGGCATCGTCGGCAAGGGTTTTCCGATCGAGGTCTATAACGTGCTCGGCGCGGGTGATGCCTTCATGTCCGGTTTCCTGCGTGGCTGGCTGACTGGCGAACCGCATGCGACGTCTGCTACCTGGGCCAATGCCTGCGGCGCCTTCGCTGTTTCGCGCCTCCTTTGCGCGCCGGAAATCCCGACCTGGACCGAACTCAAATTCTTCCTCGAAAACGGCAGCAAGGAAAAGGCGCTCCGCAAGGACGAAGCGATCAACCACGTTCACTGGGCGACGACCCGCCGTCGCGACATCCCGCTTTTGATGGCGCTTGCCATCGATCACCGAAGCCAGCTGGAAGACATCGCGGAAGGCAAGCCGGAACTTCTGGCACGCATCCCAGCCTTCAAAGTCCTTGCGGTTAAGGCGGCTGCACAGGTCGCCGCCGGCCGGCCCGGTTTCGGCATGCTGATCGACGACAAATACGGCCGCGACGCACTCTATGCCGCCGGCGCCTTCCGAGATTTCTGGATCGCCAAGCCGATCGAACTCCCCGGCTCGCGTCCGCTGCAGTTCGAATTCAGCCAAGACCTCGGCAGCCGCCTCATCGACTGGCCGGTCGATCATTGCATCAAGGTGCTGTCGTTCTTCCATCCCGATGATCCAGCCGAACTCAAGGCAGCGCAGATCGCCAAGCTTCGTTCGGCCTTCGAAGCCGCGCGCAAGGTCGGCCGCGAGATCTTGATCGAAATCATAGCCAGCAAGCATGGCACGCTCGACGATATGACCGTTCCGCGGGCGCTCACCGAACTCTACGATGCCGGTTTGAAACCCGATTGGTGGAAGCTGGAGCCACAGGCGAGCCGCGGGGCCTGGGCGGCGATCGATGCCGTGATCGAAACGCGCGACCCGCTCTGCCGCGGCGTCGTCCTGCTTGGCCTCGAGGCGCCCTACGAGGTGCTGAAGGACGGCTTTGCCGCCGCGCGCACGTCGAAGACGGTCAAGGGTTTTGCGGTCGGCCGGACGATCTTCGCCGACGCCAGCAAGGCCTGGCTCGCCGGCACCATGACCGACGAGCAGGCGGTCGCCGACATGGCGGCAAGGTTCAAGGCGCTGGTGGATCTCTGGCTGCAACTGGGTGAAACAAAGGCTGCATAGGATCGCGCGGGCGACAATGCAGCGGAAAGAGCGAAGCAAGAGCTTCGCTCACGAGGAGGAAACAGAAAATGAGCCAGAAAACCGTGCGCCTCACCATGGCCCAGGCCGTGGCGCGGTTCCTGACCAAACAGATGACGATCATCGAAGGCGAGCGCGTGCCGATCTTCGGCGGCGTCTTCGCGATTTTCGGCCACGGCAACGTCGCCGGCGTCGGCGAGGCGCTTTACTCCGTGCGGGAAACATTGCCTACCTACCGCGCGCAAAACGAGCAGGGCATGGCGAATGCGGCGATTGCGTTTGCCAAGGCGAGCTTCCGCCGCCGCTTCATGGCCTGCACGACCTCGATCGGCCCGGGTGCGCTGAACATGGTCACCTCGGCTGCGCTCGCCCATGTCAACCGGCTGCCGGTTCTTCTGCTGCCCGGCGATGTCTTCGCCAATCGCCGGCCCGATCCGGTGCTGCAGCAAGTCGAAAGCTTTGGAGACGGCACGATCTCGGCAAATGACTGCTTCCGCCCGGTCTCGCGCTATTTCGACCGCATCACCCGGCCGGAGCAGATCATTCCGGCGCTGCGTCGGGCCATGCAGGTTCTGACCGACCCGGCTGATTGCGGCCCGGTCACGCTATCGCTCTGCCAGGACGTCCAGGCGGAAGCCTACGACTATCCGGAATCCTTCTTCGACGAGAAGGTATGGGTACCCCGGCGGATCGAGCCCGATCTCGACGAACTGGCCGCAGCGATCGCGCTGCTCAAGTCCGCCAAGAAACCGATCATCGTCGCCGGCGGCGGCGTGCTTTATTCGGAAGCGAGCGCGGAGCTCGCGGACTTTGCCGAAAAGCACGGCATTCCCGTCGTCGAAACCCAGGCCGGCAAATCCTCGCTGCCGCATTCCCATCCGCTCAATATGGGATCGGTTGGCGTCACCGGCACCTCCGCCTCCAACGCGCTCGCCGAGGAGGCCGACGTGGTGCTCGCCGTCGGCTCGCGGCTCCAGGATTTCACCACCGGTTCCTGGGCGCTCTTCAAGAATGAAACGCTGAAGATCATCGGCCTCAACGTCCAGCCCTTCGACGCCGGCAAGCACAATGGCCTGCCGCTGATTTCCGATGCGCGGGCCGGCCTCAACCGGATCTCCGGCGGCCTTGGCGGCTACAAGGCCGACAGCGCCTGGACCGAGAAGGCGAAGACCGGCAAGGCCGAGTGGCTCGACGCGGCCGACAAGGCGACGGCCACCACCAATGCGGCGCTTCCCTCGGACGCCCAGGTGATCGGCGCCGTCCAGCGGGCGCGTGGCAGCAAGAAGACGACGCTCGTCTGCGCCGCAGGCGGGCTCCCTGGCGAACTGCACAAGCTGTGGCAGGCGGACGCGCCCGGCAGCTATCATATGGAATACGGCTTCTCGACCATGGGCTATGAAGTGGCCGGCGGTCTCGGCGTCAAGCTCGCCAAGCCCGACAGCGACGTGGTCGTCATGGTCGGTGACGGCAGCTACATGATGCTGAACTCCGAGATCGCCTCTTCGATCATGCTCGGCGCCAAGATCACCATCGTGCTCCTCGACAATGCCGGCTATGGCTGCATCAACCGGCTGCAGATGGCAACGGGCGGTGCCAACTTCAACAACCTGTTGAAGGACACGCATCACGTGACACTGCCGGGCATCGATTTTGCCGCTCATGCAGCGGCGATGGGTGCCGTCACCCGCAAGGTCGCCTCGATCCCCGAACTCGAAGCCGCACTCGCCGAAACGGCGCAAGAGCAGCGCACGACCGTCATTGTCATCGATACAGATCCGCTGATTACGACGGAAGCCGGCGGCCATTGGTGGGATGTCGCCGTCCCCGAAGTGTCGGAGCGCAGCCAGGTAAACGCAGCCCGCGAGGGCTATGAAAAGGCGCTCCAATCGCAGCGGTTCGGTTAAGCTCAATAAAACGCGGGCGCAGGCTTATCTAATGGCCCCTCACCCTAGCCCTTTCCCCGCAGCCGGGGAGAGGGGACTTGAGAGGGCGCGGCATATCCCTTCTCCCCGCAAGCGGGGAGAAGGTGCCCGGCAGGGCGGATGAGGGGCGTTGTTCGCCCTTCACGCAAATATGAGAAACAGCAACCATCCGCCCCAAGCGCATGGTGCATCAGAAAGTGAAAGACATGATCCGCTACGGAACCAACCCGATTGCCTGGAGCAATGACGACGACCATTCGATCGGCGCGCATCTGACGCTCGAGGACTGCCTTTCCGATTGCCAGAAGATCGGCTTCGACGGCATCGAGAAGGGTCACAAGATGCCCTCCGACCCGGAAGCGCTGAAGCAGAAGCTCGCCTCTTATGACCTCGTCTTCGTTTCCGGCTGGCACTCCACCAACCTTCTGACTCATGATGTCGAAGCCGAGAAGAAGGCGATCCAGCCGCATCTCGACCTTTTGAAGCACAATGGCTGCAAGGTGGCGATCGTCTGCGAAACCTCCAATGCCATTCACGGAGACGATTCGAAATCCGTGGCCAACAACAAGCCGGTGCTGCCGGCGGATCAATGGAAGAAATTCGGCGCCGATCTCGAAGCGATCGCGCAGTATTGCGCCGACCAGGGTATCGATCTCGTCTATCACCATCACATGGGCACGATCGTCCAGACCGGCGAGGAGATCGATCTTTTGATGCAGAACACCGGCCCGGCGACGAAGCTTTTGCTCGACACCGGCCACGCCTGGTTCGGCGGCTCCGATCCGGCGGAAGTCGCGAAGAAATACATGCACCGCGTCCGCCATATCCACTGCAAGAATGTCCGTCCGGCGATCCGCGATGAAGTAGAAAGCCAGGGCCTCTCCTTCCTCGAGGGCGTGCGCCGCGGCGTCTTCACCGTCCCGGGTGACAAGGAAGGCGGAGTCGACTTTCTGCCCGTCCTGAAAATCGCAGCCGAACACGGCTATAATGGTTGGTTGGTCATCGAAGCGGAGCAGGATTCGGCCGTGCGCAATCCGTTCGAATATCAGTCGCTCGGGCTGAAATCGCTAAAAGCGTTTGCGAAGGAAGCGGGGCTGGACCGGGCATAGCTCGCCCCTCATCCGCCACCTTCTCCCCGCTTGCGGAGAGAAGGGATTTGCCACGCCCTCCAAGCCCACCCTCTGAGCGAAGGCGAGAAGGTAGAGCGACGAAATCCAGAGTCCCCCTCTCCCCGCGAGCGGGGAGAGGGTTAGGTGAGGGGCAGCCTGTAGTCATCAAGATCAGGAGACCGTCGAAATGTCGAAACTGCTCGTCAAACCGAAGGCACAATCCGGCCTGATGCAGGAGATCACGCCAGAGAGCGCCGGCTGGACCTATGTCGGTTTCGCGCTCAACCGCTTGAAGCCCGGCGAGAGAACGGCGGGCGAAGCCGGCGAGAAGGAGCTCTGCCTTGTTCTCGTCAGCGGCAAGGCGAAGATTTCCGTCGACGGCGAAAACTTCGGCGAACTCGGCGAGCGCATGACGCCCTTCGAGGGCCAGCCCTACGCTGTCTATGTGCCGAAGGGCAGCAAGTGGCAGGCGGACGCGACGACCGATTTCGACCTTGCGATCTGTTCCGCGCCCGGTGGCGAAGGCTTCAAGGCCAAGGTCATCCGTCCCGGCACGCACCCGCAGATGACGCGCGGCAAGGGCACCAACACCCGCTATGTCACCAATATCATGCCGGAGGACGACGGATCGGCGCAGTCGCTGCTCGTCGTCGAGGTGATCACGCCAGGTGGGCATACCTCGTCCTATCCGCCGCACAAGCACGACCAGGACAACCTGCCGGCCGAAAGCTATCTCGAGGAAACCTATTACCACCGCCTCAATCCGCCGCAGGGCTTTGCGATGCAACGCGTCTACACGGACGACCGCTCGCTCGACGAGACGATGGCGGTGGAGGACGGCGACGTTACGCTTGTGCCTAAGGGTTATCACCCTGTCGCGGCCGTTCACGGTTACGACGTCTATTATTTGAACGTCATGGCGGGACCGAAGCGGATCTGGAAGTTCCATAACGCCAAGGAACACGAGTGGCTGTTCACCGGCATCTGAGGAGACTCTCTGGACGTTTGCCCCGGCTGGTCTATCGTAATCCCTCTCAGCGCCGCGCGTCTTATCAGACGCGCAAAGGACGCTGTAGCACTTTGAATTGCTGCATGTTTTTATCCTTAAATCGGCTACGATTCAAGGAAACATGCAGTAGCGAGAACTTACGAGGAGCGGGCGATGCGGATCGATGGTCAATGCCATTGCGGCTATGTCACCTATGAGGCGGAGATTGACGCGGACGACGTGTCGATCTGCCATTGCACCGATTGCCAGCAACTGACAGGCTCGGCCTATCGTGTCACGGCGAGCACGCCGCGGGCGTCTTTCCGTCTGACGGGAGCCGAGCCGAAACTTTACGTCAAGATCGCCGAGAACGGGCGAAAGCGCCTGCAGTTCTTCTGCCCCGAATGCGGCTCGCCGATCTACACGACCGGCACGGACGAAGACGCCGAGGAAATCGGCATCCGCCTTGGCACGATCAACCAGCGGCGCGCGCTTGCGCCGCGGTCGCAGATCTGGTGCTCGTCCGCCCTGCCCTGGATCGCTGACGTTGGCAAGCTGCCCGGCAAGCTGCGGGATTAGCGGCATGACGAAGGGCCAATTCAGGATGCTGCGTCGCCGGATCGCCGGCGTCGATGCGGTCGAAGCGGCGACGAACCACAGCTTTCCGCGCCACACACATGATCAGTTCGGCATCGGCCTTATCCACCAAGGCGCGCAAAAATCCCTGAGCGGACGCGGGCCGGTGGAGGCCGCGCGCGGCGACGTGATCACCGTCAACCCCAACGAAGTCCACGACGGCGCGCCGATCGGCGATGCCGGTCGCTCCTGGCGGATGCTCTATCTTGATCCGGCAATCGTCGAAGCCGCCGTCAGCGATATCAGCGAAGGCGGACGGCGAATATGCGAGTTCGCCAATCCGGTTATCCGGAACGCCGCCCTCGCGGCGCGTTTCCGCGAACTCTTCGCAATCGCGACCACCTCGGAAGGAAGCGACGCCATCGTTCGCTGGGACGAGCTCGTTCTGATGCTTTTTGCCGAGGTGATGCAACTCGTCCCACGCGGCACACGCAAGACGCCGGAATCGATCGCCATAGCGCGCAGTCTGATCGATGACGACCCACTGGCTTCCATCACGCTGGCTGATCTGGCACGCGAAAGCAGCCTCAGTCGATTCCAGCTCGTACGAGGATTTGCGAAGGCGACCGGCCTCACGCCCCACGCCTATCTGGTTCAACGGCGGATCGACATTGTCCGGCGCCTGATCGCCGAAGGGACCCCGCTCGCAGAAGCGGCGATCGCCGGTGGCTTTGCCGACCAGAGCCACATGACGCGCATCTTCGTGCGCACCTACGGCGTTTCGCCGGGCGCCTATGTCGCAGCCTTGGGCTGACGTCTGCAATTCCGTTCAAGACCGCCGATCGTCGATCGGGCTTTCTGCCGCCATCATGCGGAGATCGGCGGCCATGTCGAAGCAATTTCAGGGTTATATTTATCTGTCGCTCGCGATGATACTCGTCGGCAGCACGGTTATCGCGAGCAAGGTCATAGCGTCCGGACTGCCGCCGTTCACGGCCACGGCCTTGCGCTTCGCGCTCGCCTTTCCGCTCTTCCTCGTGCTGATGCGCGCGACCGCGACGCATTGGCCGAAGTTGCAACGACGCGATTGGCTCATCCTGTTCATCCAGGCGGGCGCCGGCAGCGTCGGTTATACGACGCTGCTGATTTCCGGCCTGCGGCTGACACCGGCCACCGATGCCGGCGTGATCATCGGTACGCTGCCCATCGTTTCGGCAGCGATTGCCATTGTCTTTCTCGGCGAACGGCCGGATCGCTCTATTCTGCTGGCGATCGCCCTCACCGCCGCGGGCGTCCTTTCAATCGTCTTCCGGGCAGATAGCGTTGGCGCGCATTCGCTGCTGGGCAACATCCTGGTCGTTGGCGCTGTCATCTGCGAGGGCCTCTTCATCCTCATCAACAAGCGCCTGACAACGGCGATTTCGCCCCTCGCTCTGTCGACGCTGATGGCCGGTCTGGGCGTCGCTGTCTCGGCACCGATTGCCCTGCTCGAAATTCCACAGGCAGCTGCGGTGACCACGCAATCGGCCATCGCGGTCGCCTACTATGCTCTTGTCCCGACAGTCGGGGGCTTCCTGCTCTGGTATGCAGGACTAGCAAAAGTGAGCGGCACGGAGGCCTCGGTGTTCACGGCGCTTGCCCCTGCCTCAGCCGTTCTCCTCGCCTTTGCCATGCTTGGAGAGCCTATTTCCGTCAATCAGCTGATCGGCATCGCTTGCGTCCTCGCCGCCGTCCTCAGTCTGGGTTTACGGTTGCCGAGCACCCAGCGAAACCGCTCGGAGGCCGGATGAGGCATCCTGCATTCGCAAAACACCGTTCACACCAGAGAGGCAGCAACAATGTATTTCCGCCATGCAAGCGACATCTGGAGGGATTTTCCCGAACTATCCGCCGGAATTGTTCACGTCGACGGCATTCACCGGAACGTCTCCTTCGATGTGCATATTGCTGCTTTCGAGACCGTGGCGAAGGCACGGCTCGCGGCAAGCTCGGAGGGCGAATTTCCGGAGATCCAGGCATGGCGCCGTGCCTTCTCGCGCATGGGTTTGAAGCCGACGCAATACCGCTCGGCCTCCGAGGCACTGCTGCGGCGTTTCCGCAAGGATGGATCCCTGCCACGGATCCACCCGCTGATCGACCTTTGCAATGCGGTTTCGCTTGCATTTGCCATTCCGATCGCCGTTTTCGATCTCTCCAGGGTCGCCGGTCATCTCGAGGTTCGTTACGCCTCCGGCAGTGAGACCTACACCACGTTTTCCGGCGAAACCGAGTATCCCGAGCAGCACGAAGTGATCTTCGCGGACGAGGACGGGCGCGCCCATGCGCGCCGCTGGACGAACCGCCAGAGCGGTTATTCGGCGGTGGGCGACGAGACGACGGCCGTGCTCGTCGTCGCCGAAGCGCTGCATGCCGGCGCGGCGACAGACGTGGGCCGGCTCGTCCATGAACTGGCGGGAGCCGTGGCCGCGGTCTGGGCCGTCACTCCGCGCTGCGCCGTCTTGGACCGGACGGCCCCGCGCTTCGATACTTGAGGCCGGGGCGCACTTGCGCCACCGCGCGGGCCCGATGCCTGCGACCGGCCGAAATTCTTTGACGACGCAAACCCGAGCCCAATATCATCCGCGCCAAATCACAATGCGAGACGACAGCCGCGATGCCCGACGAGCGAGCCACACCATGGTTTTTGAACCTCAAGCAGGCGCTCTTCGATCGGGGCGGGCTCGAGGAAATCTTTCGTCACGTCCGTAATCTGATTGTCGCGACCCTGGTCAGCGCGGCGGGCCTGCATGCCGTCGAGCATCCCGACATAATCGACGTGAAGGGACTGGTGAGTATTCCCGTCGCCGGTTACATCGTGTTTTCGATCGGGATTGCGCTGTTCTTCCTGAACTTCGCAGACGGGCTTCATCGGCTTGGAAAGATCAAGCGGCACGTCGCCCTGCAGCTACTGCTGTTGACCGTCTATGTGTTCATCACCTTCCGTGTCGCCCAGCTGATCCTGGCACTCCGGATGACGCCATCGTAGCCGGCGGTTGCTGGCGTCGGCTACAATGTGGATCGATCACGCCGCCTTGGCGACGTGATATTCCTTGATGGCGACCATCCTGATCGCCGGATAGCGTTCCGCCTCGTAGCGCAGGGAGAAGCTATCCTGCGCCATGAACACCGGGTCGCCATCGAGATCGCGCGCGATGTCGCCGCGGCGCGCCGTGACGAACTTGTCGAGTTCGCCCGGATGATCGGCGGAAACCCAGCGGCAGACCGAGAAGCGCGACATCTCGAAGGACACCGGCAAGCCGTATTCCGCCTGCAGGCGCTCTTTCAGAACGTCGAGCTGCAGTGCGCCGACGACGCCAACGATCGCCGGTGAGCCGTCGTCCGGCGAGAAGAGCTGCACGACGCCCTCTTCCGCCATCTGCTGCAGCGCTTCCTTGAGCTTCTTCGCCTTCATCGCGTCCTCAAGGCGGACGCGGCGGAGAATTTCCGGTGCGAAGTTCGGCACGCCCTGGAAGACGAGCGGTTCACCCTCGGTGAGCGTATCGCCGATGCGGAGCGTGCCGTGGTTCGGGATGCCGACGACATCGCCGGCAAAAGCCGTGTCGGCAAGCTGGCGCTGCGAAGCGAAGAAGAACTGGGGCGCAGTCAGCCCCATCTGCTTGCCGGTGCGCGACAGCCGCGCCTTCATGCCGCGCTCGAGCTTGCCCGAGCAGACACGGACGAAGGCGATGCGGTCACGATGGTTCGGGTCCATGTTCGCCTGGATCTTGAAGACGAAGGCCGTCATCTTCTCGTCGGTTGCCTCGACGGTGCGGATATCGGCTACCTGGGCACGCGGCGGCGGTGCGTATTCGCTGAGTGCGTTGATAAGATCGCGTACGCCGAAATTCCTGAGCGCCGAGCCGAAGAACACCGGCGTCAGATGGCCTTCGAGAAAGGCTTTGTGATCGAACGGCTTGCAGGCTTCGATCGCCAGCGTCGTTTCCTCGATGAAGGCGTCACGTTCGTTTTCCGGTAGGCGATGCGAAGCCATTTCCGGATCGTTGACCTTGGTGAGCCGCTCCTGCGTGTCGGCGCCGCGCACCTCGTTCGTGGCGAGGTGATAGGTGCCGCAGAAGGTCTTCGAGCGGCCGATCGGCCAGGTGACAGGCGCGCAATCGAGCGCCAGCTTCTCCTCGACCTCGTCAAGGATCTCGAAGGGATCGCGGCTCTCGCGGTCCATCTTGTTGACGAAGGTGATGATCGGGATGTCGCGCAGGCGGCAGACCTCGAAGAGTTTCAGCGTACGCGGCTCGATGCCCTTGGCGGCGTCGATCACCATGACGGCCGCATCCACCGCCGTCAGCGTGCGATAGGTATCGTCGGCGAAGTCCTCGTGGCCGGGCGTGTCGAGCAGGTTGAAGACTGTGTCGCTGTATTCGAAGGTCATCACCGAGGTGACGACGGAAATGCCGCGTTCACGCTCGATCTTCATCCAGTCCGAGCGGGTCTGGATACGGTCCTTCTTGGCCTTGACTTCGCCTGCGAGCTGGATCGCGCCGCCGAAGAGGAGGAGCTTTTCAGTGAGCGTCGTTTTACCGGCGTCCGGGTGCGAAATGATCGCAAATGTGCGGCGGCGGGAAACCGCCTCGGCAATGCTTTCGGCCATGATTGAGGTTCCTGTGGGTTGCCGCGTCTTTACAGGCTCGCAGGCCAATATGCAATTGACTGCGGAGGGCCGCGCGACGCTTATAGCGGAATGATCACGCACACCCCCGAAAACCGCCCGGCCCTCACTCTTGTCCGCCTGCCGCATGCGCAGGATCTCGACCTGCCGGCCTACGAGACGGCGGGCGCGGCAGGCATGGATTTGCGCGCGGCCGTTCCGGCCGGCGAGCCAATAACCATCAAGCCGGGCGCGCGCGCCTTGGTGTCGACCGGTTTCATCTTCGAGATTCCTTTCGGCTATGAAGGCCAGGTGCGACCGCGCTCTGGGCTTGCCTTCAAGCACGGCATCACCTGCCTCAACACGCCGGGAACGATCGACAGCGACTATCGCGGAGAGGTGAAAGTGCTGCTCGTCAATCTCGGTGGGGAGGATTTCGTCGTTGAGCGCGGCATGCGGATCGCCCAGATGGTGGTCGCACCCGTGACACAGGTGGCAATCCGTGAGGCGGACGGGGCCAGCACGACCGCGCGCGGCGCCGGCGGCTTCGGCTCTACCGGATCCAAGTAGAGCGGGATGAGGAAAAGCGTGCGCGGTTTCCGCCCGCATCCAGCTCCAACTTATTAGAACGTTGCCCAAAACCGTTGAGCGGTTTTAGGATCACCGCACGCATAAGACGAGAATCTAAAGCGGCGGCAGACGCCGCTTGACCGGCGTTGACTTGACGATCGAGGTGTTGGTCTGTGCCTTTTCGGCGATACGGTCGAGGATCGTGTCGAGTTCCTCCATATCCCGCACCAGCATCTTGGCAATGAAACAGTCGTCGCCGGTGATCTTGTCGCATTCGACAATCTCCGGCGTTTCCTGAATGAGTTTTTCGACGATATGCAGCATGCCGGGCATCGGCCGAACGCGCACGACCGCCTGCAACGGATAGCCAAGTCGCGCCGGATTCACGGAGACGGTGAAGCCATTGATGACGCCTCGCTCCTCGAGCTTGCGCAGCCTGTCGGCCGCACTCGGCGAGGAGAGGCCCGCTTCCTGCGCGAGCTCCTTCAGCGACACGCGGGCATTGGCCGCAAGGATCTCGAGAATGCGGCAATCTACATCATCCAGCATCAGACCACCTCCGATAAGACAGAATAGCAAATTCTCCTTCTATAATTAGGCATCATAACCAGTTCTCCTTCCTGAATCCATATAAAGTGGCCCAACAGCCAATTATTGTTGTGCGATCAGGAAAGGAGACCAGTCATGGACGGAGAGCTGAGGCGCGGAAGCGTTGAGATGACGGCGGCAATGCTGATTTCGGGGACAATCGGCTGGTTCGTGCTGATGTCCGGTCAGCCCGTCACGGGTGTTGTTTTCTCGCGTTGCGTCTTCGGGGCGTTGACGCTGATTGCGCTCGCGGCAATGCTCGGGCTCATCGACTTCCGCCAGCTAAAGCCGCGCGTCGTCTTTCTTTCCACGCTTGGTGGCGTGGCCATCGTCGTCAACTGGCTCCTGCTTTTCGCCGCCTATTCGCGCGCGTCGATCTCTATCGCCACGATGGTCTACAACACCCAGCCCTTCATGCTGCTCGGCCTCGGCGCTCTCTTTCTCGGGGAACGCATCACCGCCGCCAAGCTTTTCTGGCTGTCGGTATCCTTCGTCGGAATGATGGCGATCGTCTCCGCCAAGCCTGGCGCCGGATTCGATCCCGACCACTACCTGGCCGGCATCGCGTTTTCCATCGGCGCAGCCTTCTTCTACGCCGTCGCCGCGCTCCTGACAAAGCTCCTCAAGGGCACGCCGCCGCATCTAATCGCGCTCATCCAGGTGATCACCGGGTCGATCATGCTGGCGCCCTTCGCGCTCTCCGCACCGCTGCCGCAGGACGCGCGGCAATGGACGCTGCTCGTGGCCGTCGGCGTCGTTCATACCGGCATCATGTATATCCTGCTCTACGGAGCGATCCAGCGGCTCCCGACCCACATAACGGGTGCGCTCTCCTTCATCTATCCGATCGCCGCGATCCTCGTCGATCGCGTCGCTTTCGGACACGAATTGCAGGCGATACAGATCGCCGGCTCTGCGGCAATCCTCTTGGCCGCGGCCGGCATGAATCTCGGCTGGAAATTTCGGCTGAACTCGCCTATCCAGCGGGCGCGCGAAGGGAAAGCTTCATGATCACGTGCTACCTGAAATATGTCATCGATCCTTATAAACTCGCGGAATTCGAGCATTATGCGAAGCTCTGGATCCCGCTGGTCAATAGGCTCGGCGGCACGCATCACGGCTACTTCCTGCCGCATGAAGGCGCAAACAACATCGCTCTGGCGCTGTTCAGCTTTCCTTCGCTTGCCGCTTACGAAAGCTATCGCGCAGAGATGGCGGCCGATCCTGAATGCCAGTCCGCCTTCGCTTTTGCCGAGGAGACTCGCTGCATCTTGAGCTACGAGCGCAGCTTCATGCGCCCCGTGTTCGAGTAGCTCTCGCTCGAGGCTGCTTGATTGCCGCGCTCGATGCACTGGGCAACGAGCGCTTGCAGCCGCCAAAGGTTGCGGTCCCGAATGCCCATGGCCTCGAGATGCGTCACGGTGTTGAGCAGATACTCCGCTCCCGAACCGACATGGCCACACGCTCGCGCCAGGATTTCGGCGACGGCTTCCGGGGAAAGGCTCCCGGCATAGAATGGCGAAGCGCGGTTCATGACGAAGGCCAAGGCTGCGACGGAACTATGTGCTGTCTCGACCTTGATCCAGCGCGGCATGCTGTTGGGCGGTTTATAGGTGAACTCCCGCCGGAAGAGTTTTCCGAGTTGCCCCTCGATGTCGGCGTCCGGCAATTCGTAGAGAACACCCCGACACTGCCCTCCGCGATCGAGCGCCATCATGAGACCCGGCTGTTCGGGCGTTCCCCGGAAGCGCGTCATCCGAAAGCAAAAGGAACGATGCCAGCCCCGCGCGACACCTATCGCTTCGCCGACATGCTCGATCTCCGGTTTCCAGATCAACGATCCATAGGCGAAGAGCATTATTGGCGACCCCGGAACCGGATGGCTTCCTATCATCCGTTCCACCCATTCGTCGTAGTCCGCGTCGCTATGAAGGACAGCGCCCGGCCCCGGGCCGCCGTCGGCAACCGCCCGGTGCACCTGCGCGACGTGCGCCAGGGTCAAGCTGAGTGATCTTGGTTTGCCGGGCATGGTCATCATCTCCGCCAAGCTGAAAGGATCGCGCAGCGCGCATCCGGAGGCAAGCTGTGCCCGTCGCTCGCTCTATCTGCGTGCCTCCGCCGCCATGCTGACGGCAAGGCTCGCAAGCACGGTGCTCATCAGCCAGCGCTGCAAGAGCATGAAGAGGGGGCGGCCGGCAAGAAAGGCGGCGATCGAGCCTGCCGTCACCGCGATCAAGGCGTTAACGGTGATGCTGATCATGATCTGCAGACTGCCAAATACGAGCGACTGGAAAAGGACATCGCCCTGTTCGGGGCGGATGAACTGCGGCAGCAGCGAAAGGTAGAGCACCGCCACCTTCGGGTTGAGCAGGTTTGTGACGAGCCCCATCAGGAAGAGCTTGCCGGGTCTATCCTTCGGCAGGTCGCGCACCTGGAAGGGCGAGCGGCCGCCGGGCCCGACCGCCTGCCAGGCAAGGTAGAGCAGATAAAGCGCGCCGGCGAAACGCAGCGCGTCATAGGCGAAAGGAACCGCCAGCAGCAATGCGGTGATGCCGAGCGCGGCAAAGACCATATAAAAGACGAAACCGAGCGCCACGCCGCCGAGCGAGATGAGGCCCGCCCCCGGTCCCTGGCAGATGGACCGGGAGATCAGGTAGATCATGTTCGGCCCAGGCGTCAGCACCATGCCGAGCGCGATCAAGGCAAAGCCTACAAGGTTCTGAATTTCGGGCATGGAGCATTGCCTTCCGCGATTTTTCCGGAAGGTGCACGGCTCTCCGAATCGGAGCAACGCCGTTCTTGTCACCCGATTAATTTTTTCACGAGAAGCCTCGCCACCGGGATCAAGCCGGGTTCTCCTTCACCACGCTTTGCGTTAAACAAACCACCCGTTCTGGAGGAAAACCATCGTGACACTCGCGGCCCTTCTCGCCTACAGCGGCGCCCTCTTCATCGCGGCGGCCATTCCCGGCCCCGGGATAACGGCGCTGGTTGCGCGGGCACTCGGCTCCGGATTTCGCGAAACCTTCTTCATGGGCCTGGGACTAATTCTCGGTGACATGACCTATCTTACGGCCGTGGTGCTCGGGCTCGCCTTCGTCGCGCAGACCTTCACCACGGCCTTTCTGATCGTGAAGATCGCCGGCGCACTCTATCTCGGATACATCGCCTGGAAGCTCTGGACCGCCGGCCTTTTGTCGCAGGATATACAGGCGAAAAAGTCGGCGAGCGCGGCTATGTCTTTCCTGTCGGGGCTGATGGTGACGCTTGGCAATCCCAAGACGATGCTGTTCTATGTTGCCCTCGTGCCGACGCTCATCGATCTCGCCGCGATCGGCCCCGAGGATTACAGCCTGCTGCTGGCGGCAACCTTCCTTGTCCTTCTCACGGTGCTGCTGCCCTACATGCTGCTTGCGGCCCGTGCCCGTTCGCTCCTGAAGCAGCCGAAGGCGCTTCGGGCATTGAACCGCGCAGCAGCCGGCATCCTCGCCGGAACGGCCGCCTACATCGCGATCCGGGCGAACTGAAAAAAGGATTCTCCAACCAACGGTTTCGCAATCGCTTTTTCCTTCGCGGGGGCCAAACCTTGGGCGTTCACGCTCTGGAAGGGAACGGGCATTGTTCCTATGCTCGCGATAACCAGCAAATGAAGGGAGAAACGAAATGCCTGAAGTGCGCAAGCCTGGCCGCGGTCGCGTCTTTTCCTCGATCACCGAGACGATCGGAGATACGCCCATCGTGCGCCTGGACAAGCTCGCAAAAGAAAAGGGCGTAAAGGCGAACCTCCTCGCCAAGCTTGAATTCTTCAATCCGATCGCCTCGGTCAAGGACCGTATCGGCGTCTCCATGATCGAGTCGCTCGAGGCCCAGGGCAAGATCGCGCCCGGCCGCACGACCTTGATCGAGCCGACTTCGGGCAATACGGGTATTGCGCTCGCCTTCGTTGCAGCCGCCAAGGGATACAATCTGATCCTCACCATGCCCGAGACGATGTCGGTCGAGCGGCGCAAGATGCTCTACCTGCTAGGGGCAGAACTGGTTCTGACGGAGGGCAGCAAAGGCATGAAGGGAGCGATAGCCAAAGCGCAGGAGCTCACTGAGACGCTTCCCGACGCGATCATTCCGCAGCAGTTCGAAAATCCGGCCAATCCGGAGATCCACCGCAAGACGACGGCCGAGGAAATCTGGAACGACACCGAGGGCGGCGTCGACATCCTGGTCTCGGGCATCGGCACGGGCGGCACGATCACCGGCGCCGGCCAGGTCCTGAAGTCGCGTAAATCCTCGGTCAAGGTCATTGCCGTGGAACCGGAGGAGTCTCCTGTACTTTCCGGCGGCGAACCCGGTCCGCACAAGATCCAGGGCATCGGCGCCGGCTTCGCGCCGGCGATCCTCGACACGGGCATCTATGACGAGGTGATCACCGTGAATGCCGGCGAAGCGGTGGAAGCCGCGCGGCTCGTCGCCAGGCTCGAAGGCGTGCCGGTCGGCATTTCCGCCGGCGCCGCGCTCCAAGCCGCGATCGAGATCGGCCAGCGCGAGGAGAACGCCGGCAAGAACATTGTCGTGATTATTCCCTCGTTTGCGGAGCGTTATCTTTCGACCGTACTGTTTGAGGGGCTGGGGGCGTAATCCCACGCTGGATTCGAAGGGCCCTTTTCGCCCCTTTTTAGACGGCAGCGGTCCGTGGCCCTTTGAATTGCCGCAGATATCAGTCGAAATGGACTGCTGTTGTGTTTGCGCCGCATATAAGGACGCAGACTCTTTCGCCTGGCTCCGGCGTATACTTTCCGCTCAATAGGGCGGCAAAAGCCGCTGCACCGCCCGCTTCCGCGACGATCCGTATCGTGTCCCACAGCGCTCCTTGCGCCCGTTTAATTTCGTCATCACCAACAAGGATCGAGCGATCGACATAAGCTTGGGCGATGGGGAACATCAGTGCGCCGACTCGCTTCGGCGCCAGGGAATCGGCAGCAATTCCCTCGGCGGGAGCATCAACCGGTCGGCCGGCGTCGAACGCCGTGTGCAGTGTCGGCGAGCCTTCGGGCTCCACCGCGATGACTCGCTTACGTCCGGCGAACCAGGCTGCTATGCCGCCGATCAATCCGCCTCCGCCGACGGCAACCAGCAACGTGTCAATGTCCGGCAGGTCCTGTTCTATCTCCAATCCGAGCGTTCCCTGGCCGATCAGAGTCTCAGCCTGGTCGTAGGCGTGGATGGCAAGCACGCCTGCCTCTTTCACGAACATTTCGCTTGCCGAAAGGGCATCCGCATAGCGCGCGCCGCCGATCACCAGCTTTGCACCGTAGCTTCGGATCCGGTCTGCTTTGGCGGGTGACGTCACATTCGGAACGAATATCGTCGCGGGAACGCCCAGACGGCTTGCCGCGTAGGCGACCGCGGCACCATGGTTGCCACCCGATGCGGCGACAACACCGGCCGGCGGCACGGCTCGTCCGACCAGATTGGTGAAGGCGCCACGCGCTTTGAACGATCCGGAATGCTGTAAACATTCGAGCTTGAGTCCGACGGACAGGGGCGCTCGGCCGAAATCCGCCATGTCGACGCGGAGAATGGGCGTGCGCCGAATGTAAGGACGGATCAGAGCTTCCGCTTCCCGGATGCGGGTCGGTGAGATGGAGGTGCCAATCATCATGGAAAGCTCCCAGCACGATGTCTTTGCGTCGAACCGACCATGCGGGCGGAGCATCGCGCAACTTCTTCCTATCCCGCTCCACCCTTGACTTCAATTCGTAACTTAGCAAACTAACGAAATGCAAGAGGTTGATATCATCAAAGCCCTCGCCAACGAACGGCGGCTTCAGATTCTCGTCTGGCTCAAAGAGCCGCTGGCCCATTTCCCGCCGCAAGTAGACGGAGATCTCATCGAGGATGGCGTATGCGCCGTGTTGATAGCGGACAAGCTCGCCATTTCCCCGGCGACGCTGAGCGAGCACATGCGTGTTCTGTCTCAGGCCGGGCTTGTGCGCGCGAAGCGGATCAAGCAATGGGTCTTTTACAAACGCAACGAGGAGCGGATCAGGGCGGCGAGGACGCTGATCCAGGAGAGTTTATAGGCGATGACGCGCAGGTTTCGGTCGGGTCCTTCGTGCGGTCGGTGCGGCCTGCGGCGAGAAGGCCGCCTTCGATCCAAAGCGAACATGGCCGCCGCCCTTCACGCGGACACCTAAAGCCGCGAAGGCGGGAATGAAACAGCCCCAAACGAGCGCTACGACGCTTCCGCGATCGGATTTGCACTCCGCTCCCGTTCCTCCGGCGCGCTCCGGTTTTCTTTGCAGTTTGATGACTTCTACGCCGCCGCCGGCAATCGCTCACCGACGACGCGATAGGAAATCGCCTCGGCAAGATGGATCCGGCCGACGGTCGCCGCCTCGTCGAGGTCCGCCAGCGTGCGCGCCACCTTCAGCACCCGGTGATAGCCGCGCGCCGAGAACTTCATCTTCTCCGCCGCATCCCTCAAGAGCTGCAAGCCCGCGGCATCCGGTTCCGCGATCTTCTCGACCATCGTCGTCGATGCGCGGGCATTGCTCGTGAGCTCGGGGTGGCCGAGGGCAGCGAAGCGGTCCGCCTGCAGCGCGCGGGCGCGGGCGACGCGCTTGGCAACGGCTGCACTCGGTTCGGCCGCCATCGGGCGGAGGAGGTCGGCGGCGCTGACCGCCGGAACGTCGATGCGGATATCGATGCGGTCCATCAAGGGGCCGGAAATCCGCGCCTGGTAGTCGGCCATGCAGCGCGGGCCGCGGGCGCATGTGCGCCCCGGCTCACCCGCCATGCCGCAACGGCACGGGTTCATCGCCGCGACGAGCTGGATCGCCGCCGGATAGCTGACGCGGTGATTGGCGCGGGCGATGATGCATTCCGAGGTTTCGAGCGGCTGGCGCAGCGCATCGAGAACCTGCGGCGAAAATTCCGGAAATTCGTCGAGAAATAGTACGCCATGGTGGGCGAGCGACGCCTCACCGGGCTTCGCCCTGAGCCCGCCACCGATCAAGGCGGCCATGGTGGCCGAATGGTGCGGCGCCCGGAACGGACGCCGATCGGAAAGTTTGCCGCCCGGCAGCTGACCCGCGATCGAATGGACCATCGAAACTTCGAGCAATTCCGCCGGGGAGAGTGGCGGGAGGATCGACGGCAGCCGCGCGGCGAGCATCGACTTGCCGGATCCTGGCGGGCCTACCATAAGCATGGTAAAGACAAAAGACCCTTACGCGAACGAAGGCTTTTGTGATATGCGCCTCACCATGAACGAACTGACCATGACCAAGCCGAAGGCTTACAGTTACATCCGCTTCTCAACACCCGAACAGATGAAGGGCGATAGTTTTCGTCGCCAGCTTGAGGCAGCCGAGAAGTACGCCGCTTTGCATGGATTGGAGATCGATACAACGTTCGACTTCCACGACCTGGGTGTTTCCGCTTGGCAGGGCAAGAACCGCACGGAAGGGATGCTCGGAGAGTTTCTGTCGTTCGTCCGGTCTGGGGACATCAAGCGTGGCTCTTACCTGCTCGTGGAGAACCTTGACCGAGTGTCGCGAGAGAATGCCCTCGATGCGCTCGACACGCTCAAGGATATTGCGCGGGAAGGCGTGACCGTGGTCACCCTCAATGACGGTCGAGAGTACACGCACGACAGCCTTCGGCGGAACCCTATCGACCTGATGGTCGCGGTCATGATGTTCATGCGAGCGAACGAAGAGAGCGAGGTCAAAGCGAGGCGCTTGCGGGAAGCGTGGACGAGCAAGCGGGATAAGGCCCAGAACGGTTCCAAACCGTTGACCGCTTTGTGCCCCGGCTGGCTTCGATTGAATGCCGACCGTAGCGGCTTCGATGTCATCCCTGAGCGTGCTGCGATTGTCCATCGTGTCTTCGCCATGACGTTGGATGGTGTTGGACAACACAGCATAGCCCAGAGGCTGAACCGAGAAGGTGTCCCTGTCTTTGGTCGCGGGAAGATGTGGCAGCGTTCCTACATCAACAAGATGCTGGCAGACCACGCGGTGATTGGAAACTTCACGCCCCACCGTGCCGAGAGGATCAACGGCAAGAAGGTTCGTATTCCGACCGACACCATCGAAGGATACTTTCCTGCGGTCGTTGAGCGTGAGGCGTTCGAGCGTGTTGCCTCGATGATCAGCGCACGACCGACATCAACCCGTGCGCCCGTAGCGAACATTTTAGCCGGTCTCGCTCGGTGTCCCCTCTGTGACGCCTCGATGACCCGCATCAACAAAGGTTCAACCCCCAAACAAGCGAAACCGTTTCTCGTCTGCTCGCGGGCCAAGGTGGGGGCCGGATGCGACTACAAGCAGGTCAGGATGGAGAACGTCGAACACGCGATCCTCCATCATGCTGAGGAGCTTCTGGGTGGTCTGCCCTCACCGACCGAGGGACTGCAAGCGAAGTGGGAGGAACTGCTCGTTCATCGTGATGTGATCCACGACGAGATCGAGAGGCTGGTCGAGGCCGTGGCAAGGGCGGGACATTCCAAAGCCCTGCTAAGCCGCCTCAGAAAGATGGAGCATGAGCGGGACGAGATAGCGAAGAAGCTGGAAGAGATCGAGGGCCTGATAGCTGACAGCCTGACGAACCGAGTGCAGAACACCGTGAAAGAGTTGGTGGCGAGGACGCAGGACGAGGAGCGTGATGTCGCGAAGATCAACGCCACCATGCGGCAGTTATTCTCGAAGGTCGTGGTTGACTACCGAGACGGGCAGTTGTGGTTCCACTGGAAGCACGCTGAGGGGGAGCAGACGCGGATCGTTTACGCGATGCCTCAGACGTAGACCGTCTCATGTGTGCGGTCGTCGTCAAATTTCCGGTCGCCTATCGCCCGACAGAAACACTCCTTTAGCGATCTTTCACCTAAGCTAGCCGTGGTTGATATACGCGCTGGGAGCAACCGTGTACGGCGAAACAGAGCGCCTAATAGCAAGGCTGGACGCTGCCCTCGCATCAGCCCGTCTGAGCGCGTGGCAGAGGAACTTTCTCACCGACATTCGGTCTCGGCTTACGAGATACGGAAGCCGCACTCGATTGAGTGAGAAGCAGCTCCGCAAGATTGACGAGATCATCGGAACTGGCGTTGCCGTAAGCCCCCTTCCCCATGCTTCTCGGCAGAGGCCGATACACACACTCCGGCCAAAGTCTTGGCTTAAACGCGAGGGGCGCTGGTGGGTGAGGCGTTTCGTGCGGGACTTCGCCTTCGCCGCAGCTCTCATCACGGGCTTTCTCGTTTACAGCGGGTTCGAGAAGCTGCCCCGCTCATTCAACTTCACCGCTCCCGCTGAGCGCATCCAGGCAAGGACTATCGACCAGCACGACTTCACGGTGACCGATGGCGACACCATACGGGTCTTGGGTGAGGCGAGCGGCACCCGTCTAGTGGGTTTCAACACGCCAGAGACATACACGCCTCGATGTGATCGAGAACGTGAACTCGGCAATCGTGCGACCGCTCGCCTGAAGGAGATCGTATCGACTTCGAGCCTTCAGCTAACAAAGGTCGCTTGCAGTTGTCCGCCCGGCACGGAGGGCACTGACGCCTGCAATCACGGGCGGAGCTGCGGCACATTGACGGCTGATGGCCGAGATGTTGGGCAAATACTGATTTCGGAAGGTCTTGCGGTGCCCTTCGTCTGCGGCATGACGAGCTGTCCGCCTACGCCTCGTCCCTGGTGCGACTGACACTCCGCAAATCGCAAGCCCGCGAGTTCCAAGACTGGGTCACCTTGTGATTTTCTTCCGAAGCTTATTCATTTGAACGTGTGCTTTTAGATCAATTCCGCCGTGATTCGTCTCAAGAAAGTTTGTGATGGCTCGCGCCGCCAAGAATTGATCTCCGCGATGTTCCACGTACAGTTCGTTTAGGACGCCATCGAGGCGCGTTCGATTATAGATGTCTTCGAATTCGGATAGCGAGAAGCCGTGTAACTTCTCAAATTCTCCGCGTACGGCCCTTCGGAACATGGCCCTATGCAAGCTCGCAAATATTGACATGCTTGGTGTCCTTTCGGAATTGGTCGCTTCTGTATTTTATGTGGAAACATCTTAACGTTGTAGCACACCCCAAAATGTAACTGGGGAAATCTAGTGACGGCCAGCGCGCTAGAGCAAGGTCTCGACTATTTTTTTACGCCAAGCCCCACCTGCCATTGAACGTAATTTTGCGCTCAGTGAGATCGCGATCGCTGGTTCTCAGGCTGTGCTTGGCGCACGCTTCTGGCAGCCGGTACCGCTTCGATGTCACCGACATATCGGTGAACTTCAGCGCCGCATGATTGACTTCAGCGTGCATAGTGTAAGACTGCGACTAGAGGGTGTGGCGGGGATCAATGTTTAAAGCTGCTGTTGCCATGATGATAGTGCTGAGCGTGCTGTCTGGATGTAAGACCTGCAAAAAAGGAAAGCCTTGCGGAAAGACATGCATATCCAAGTTGGACACGTGTCATAAGTCTTAAGCCGCTCGTACACGACCGCGAAGGGGCGGAGCATGCACAAGCAATATCACCTTGCGGACTACCCCATCCCAGACGGGTTTCAAATCTATCGGGATCGTGTGCCGGTCATGGGCTTAACGATGCGGAAAGCCGACGCGGCAGCCTTCTGCAAAGGGACTGGGAAGCAGCTTGCCTTAGAGCGGGAGCCAAGCAACCGGCATGACCCGAACGCAATCCGCGTCATGGGTTCATGGAAGGGGTGGTTTTCACGAAAAGAAAGGATGCTGGGCTACGTCCCTGCAGAGGAAGCCGCTAAGTTAGTGCAGCTCGGCCTAGCGGAGCGCGTGCGTCCAAGGCTCTTGAAGACGTATTTGGGCACCGATGGTTTCGTGGAAATTGAGTTTCAGATTATCGGACCGAAGGACCTATATCGGACCTTTAGTCCGACGCCACCGGCCAAGTCTGTCACACCAGTTGAAGCGGTCTTTGACATCGAAGGAACACTCGCCCGCTTGGACACGCTGACTGCATTTTTGAAGGACGAACCTAAGCTCACCGCCAAACAACTTGAGAAGCTGCGGAAGGCGCACAGCCGCGAGACGGTATCGCGAATGCTGGAGACTGGGGAGACGTACGGGCAAGCGTCCGGCGCACCGGCCTTTCTTAGCATGCCAGAGGCAGATTTCCGCGCTCACCTAAGATCGATAGATAACGACCTCGCGGTGCAGCTCGAAATCGTGGACAAGGCGTGCCGATCTTACTTTGACACGGGGGAGATACCGGCACCTTATTACCCGTGGCGCATCGCGGTCATTCTGAGCAAGCTGAAGATGAAAGAAAGGGAGCGCGAGTTCCTTGCATGTTGGTGCAGACATTTCGCGCACGGTATTGGAGCCAGATACGGAGAGCTAGTCAAACGGGCTGAAAGATTAGGGGTCGAAGTTGACCCGAATATGTAGCCTGAATTTTCGGTCGATGGGAACGTAATACCGCGTCATCTGAATGCTGGCTTTGGAGAGGCCACGAGCGGGGGCGGACTAGCGAAACGCGCTGACGAAGGCGATGGAGAACGCGTTGAGTTCGGTTGCAGGCCGCGCAAAGAGCAACCCTTAATTACCACTTCCATTGGAATATAATTGAACGAGGTCGAGGTGTGCTCCGGCACGACAGTGCTTGATAGGGGACCACATTGGGTAGATGCACGGCCTCGACTGGTGAGTTCCGGCACTGGCTGCTGGAAAGGAAGCCCTATCAGTCCTCCAGTTTATGCAGCGGCCTTGCGCAGCGGCACAGTAGGCCCTGACCAATTAGCCCCAGCATACGGATAATTGAAAAAGCCTCAGCGTCGATAACCCCATGCATACGGATAGGATCGATGGCTGTCGGTGGGTGAAACGGGCTAAATCAATTACCACGCATATACGGATATATTGGAAAACCCTGCACATACGGAGAGAGATCGATTGCCACCTGCATAGGGATAATTGAAAAGGCTCAGCCGATCCTTCGGCCCTGAGCCCACCAGCCCAGCGTCGATTATCCCATGCTTAAAGAAAGAGGTGGCTGTCGGCAGGTGAGACCGGTGAGGTCGATTACCAGCCGCATTAGGAGAAGAGATCGCTTGAGAGTGGTCCAACCACTCTTCACCTTCTCCACTATCAGCAACGACTAGCGTCTTCATACGCACCCACTGGGAACGTCGTTGCAAGACTACGTTCGTTTGGAAGAGACTGGAAAGCTGGCCCGGAGTAGCTACCGCGGCTGGCTTTTCTCTTTTTGTCCTCTTCCAGACCACGTCAAACTTTCCAAACGAAAAGAGAACTGCAATGAACTCTATTGATGCCCCGTCCGTGCCCTTCGGACAACTCCCCCCTGAGACCTTCGTGGCCAGCTTGAAGCCAGCGATGGTCGCCCTCGACGCCCTCAAAATGCTCGATCAGGACGACCCAGCAGAGCCTAGTGAACTCTCGCTCAGGGCCGTTGAGATGATCCCCCGCGTGTTTCAAGTTCGTGGTGGCGATGTCAACGAGGGCCACGTAGGTGAGCTTCTTGCTGGCCTGAAGCGAGATGGAAGGTTAGACCCGATCACTGTGTGGCGCTGTGGCAGGCATGCTCTGTTGGTCGATGGTCATCACCGCCTAGAGGCCTACCGTCTCTACCAGTCTGAGAAGAGGAAGCTGCTGAACATCCCCGTCCGGTGGTTCCACGGCTCTGCTGGTGAGGCCATGCGCGAGGCTGCTAGAGCAAACTGCATGGCCAAGCTCCCGATGACCTACGCTCAGCGTGCCAACTATGCCTGGGCTTTGACGCTCTATGGAGATGTCTCGAAGAAGGAGACGGCTTCACTGAGCGGTACATCGACAACCTTGGTCGCCAAGATGAGGCTCGTCCAGAAGGCGTTAGGTCTTCGTGCTGGTTCCTTCGATCAGTGGGATAAGGCTCTGCGTGACTACCAACGCTCGGGTGCCGAAGCGGACGAGCAAGCTGACTTCGCTTCCAAGGACTGGGTCAAGGAGAAGGGCCAGAGGATTGCCGACCGTCTTGGTCGGACCTTCTCCACGCGGCTCTCCAGCGACCCCGAGGCGACGGCGTATGGCCTCATCTCGCACATGCCTCGTAGTGCTGGGCTTGTCGCCCGAGAAGTCCTCGAAGGGCTTGGCCTTACGGTCAAGATATTCGACCGCGATGGCAACGAGATCGATGACCTGGAGGACTTCAACGAATGGGATGGAGGTGACCTAGGCGGCACCGACAGTGGCATTGAGGTGCCCTTTTGAGGCCCAGCCTGTACGCTGCCTAGGCGGAAAATATGTACACCCTGTACATGATGTACACCCCCGGCCCTGTACATATCGCTGTTGATATAGGGGGAGATCGTTTGGTGGTCTCCCCTCCCGGTGCCCAGCATTAAACGCCAACACGGCAACAATCGACTGATCTCCATCACCAGCGACCAGCGCCCATTCGACAGCATGGCTATGCGCACCTGCCCTCGCAGGAACAGGTCGTTCATACTTGTTCATCCCTGATTGGCAATGAGGAGACGCCGACTGAGGCCTTGCAAACCTCGGTCGGTCATCACCACAACACCTCCCGCTCCGATGAACCACCACGCCTGTTCGATCCTCAACCCAATCTAGGAACGAACGAAATGATCAACCGCAACACCAACGCATTCCGCTTCTATATCGTCCCGACCAAGCGGGACCGGAGGCGTCAACTCTACTCCGTCATCTTCAATGGGAAGATCGTCATCGACCAGACGCTCCTCCCGTCCGCTGCTGGCTGTCGATACCTCGCCTCGATGGGCCTCACTGGTCGTGCGGAGATGTGGGACTTCTCACGGTCCTACGCCCGCATGGTCTTCCCTGATCTGGTCAAAGCCGCTGGCATGACTGTGAAGGAGAACGGCACCGGGAGACCTGAAGTCAGGATCGATAGAGAGTACGGCCAAGGCCCCATTCACGAGGGTTTCGTAGGCGACAATCATCCACGCCGACAAGAACGCCTCTCTGTGAACGCTTGAGCAGGAGACCTTTGATGACCGCGACCACCAGCAGCACCCCCAGCACGGCGTACCGTGTCGATGCTCTTCTCCTGCCCAAGCGGAAGGACGGCCTTCGACGCTATCAGCTTGAGTTCGAAGGAGTGATCAACAACGAGTTGACCCGCCTTCCCGGCCCACTGGCCTGTGACATCTTGGCGAGACGAGGCTTTACCGGATGGGTCGAGGTCGCCTTTGACGATGGCAGGCCAAGTGCCAGGAGGTGGGCCGGAGATGTCCGACTGAGGCCACCCGAAACGGACTGAAACCTCACGGTGAAGGGGACGATGTGGGCTTAAAAGTTAGCTGACATCGTCCCCTCCGTGGTCTTCTCGGGCATGCCTCCCCGAAATGTTCACTGCAAAATAATCTGACCCCAGATCAGATATATGGATTGCGCGGTGCCCCCCGGTGGCCCCTCCCTGCTACGCTTCGGTACCTTGCGTTGGCTCGTTTCTCAGCGCCATGTACCCGAAGACGCCAGCGGTCAGCAGATCAATCGGCAGCCACACTGACCGGCTCAATGCCACCGGCACAACGGGGTTGAAGAGAAACGCAACGAGGCCCATGACGATGGTAGGCCAAGTCATTGAGCGTGCGGTCTGGTAGCTGGTGTAGGCCGTGATCGCGGCTGCCACCGTCACGACGAGCCGCAAGAACGTGTAGTAACCATAGGGAAGCGGCAACACTGCAGCCACCAACAGAACCGCAGGTATCAGGAGATACAGCGCAGGGCGGTCGGTCATCGGCTCACCGTCCCCTGTTGAAGATCAGGCTACCGAGACCAGCTGCTCCGTTCACCGCCGTGAGGACAGCGACCAGAACCAGCGACGGGAAGCAGAGCAGACCAGCCTGCCACCATTCCCAGTTCCATGCCTCCATCGCGCCGAAGAAGCCGACGATGGCCACGGCCAGACTTCCCAACGGCCCGAGCATCAGAGCCACCGCACCGATAATTATTGATACCACCCAGTGAAACCCAAGCCAGTCTGCTAGGCCCGCCTGAAAGGCAGCAAGCTGGAAGATGCCCAGCACCAGCATCAACAAGGTCCAAACCAACGCCATGATTGTCTCCCCTAAACATGAGTGCATCTAAGGAGACCACTTAAGGTGCGTGCCTTTCGGGAGGCTTGCGGCGGTGTGTCCACAGCGACGTTGGGTCGGCATCCGTCCGCAAGGGTATAGGACAGCGGACGTGACGGAGGTGCACTTCTTTTTGTCCGTTAGGGTTGACATTGATCTTTCGGACAGGCATTCATGTGGACAGCACCTTTACGGACACATGGAGACCTGCATGGCCACCTTCCTCTACGCTCGCGTTTCAACCTCCGAACAGACCCTCAGCCACCAGCAGACGCAAGCCGAAAGGGCTGGCTTCACCTTCGACCATGTGATCGCCGATCAGGGGGTTTCCGGTGTCTCGGTCCTGATGAAGGATAGGCCGGAGGGCAAACGCCTCTTCGACATGCTGCGTTCGGGAGACACGTTGGTGGTCCGTTGGGTTGACCGTCTTGGTAGGAACTACGCGGACGTGACCGACACCATCAGGGAGTTCATGCGCCGGGGAGTGGTCATACGCACAATCATCAACAACATGACGTTCGACGGCTCGACCGCAGACCCCATGCAGATGGCCGTGAGGGACGCCATGATCAGCTTCATGGCCGCGTCAGCACAGGCACAAGCTGAGGCCACGAAGGAGGCACAGAAGGCTGGGATTGCCAATGCCAAGGAGAAGGATGACGCCTACCGGGGGAGGAAGCCCAGCTATAGCCGCCAACAGTTCCAGACGGTCATGGAGCTGATCGGCAAGAGCATAAACGTGTCAGAGATCGCCCAAGCATCGAGCCTCAGCCGCCAGACGGTCTATCGCATCAAGGAAGACCCAGCCGCTGCAGAGAAGGCGTTGGCAGTTTGGGGCATGTGACCGTGAAGGGGCGATAATGACTTTTGCCGCCCCACCGCCTGTGAATTGCGAGCCTCCGAACTCTCACCCGCCTAGCGCAAGCTGCGGCTCGCATATAAAACTGGGGTTGCAGTGGCAACCTGTGGGGGCGTCTATGGGAATTGAAATGCGAGCCGGAGCTTGGAGGCTCTTGGGCGTAAAATTAGAGAGCGGCTGGGAGATAATTGAGCCGGTGGGCTGGGACCCTTCAAATGGCGAAAAGACTGACAACTACAACGGCACAGGCGGGCATTTCTCTGTCGCATATATAGCTGAGAGGAAGGGGAAACGTGCCTTCCTGAAGGCTATAGACCTCACTTCGGCAATGGGCGCTGTGGATGTGCTGAAAGCTCTCCACGAAATTACGTCAGCTCACAACTTCGAAGCGCGCTTACTCGAGATTTGCGAGGGCGATCACATGGATCGAGTTGTCGTCGCGCTTGAAAGCGGACAAGTTTCGGTCGGCCCTAACCTTCAGGACGCTGCCCCATATCTCATCTTCGAGCTGGCTGATGGTGACGTAAGACGGCGCATCCAGAAGGTAAACGCAGCCGGACGTTTGGCTTGGTGGCTTCGCGCTATGCACCACACGGCAGTGGGATTAAGTCAGCTTCATTCAAGACGTATCGCCCATCAGGACTTGAAGCCTTCTAATGTGTTGAGCTTTGGAATGAAGGAGGACTTCCGCGTCGCAGATCTTGGTCGTTCTGTCTGCGATGGTACAGTCGGCCCCCACGACGATCTTATGTTTTCCGGTGACTGGGGATATGCACCACCGGAGATTTTGTATGGCCACATTGATCCAGATTTCGCGAGCCGTCGCTTAGGCTGCGACCTCTATCTCCTCGGCAGCATGGTTTTCTTCTTTGCAACCGGCTTCGGGTGTACGCAGCAACTCTTAGCGCGGTTGGACGTGGCGCAGAGGCCCAAAATCCTCCGTGGTACTTGGTCGGGCAGTTACGAAACTGCACTGCCAATCATCCAGACGTGTTTCACTGACATCCTAGCCGAGTTAGAAGCCAGCATTCCGAAACCCTTTAGCGAAGAATTGACGAAGGCGGCATCTGAACTCTGCAATCCTAATCCCGTCCTGCGAGGCCATCCGCTTGACAGAGTGCCCTCCGGTAACCAGTTCTCACTTGTCCGCTACGTGTCTCTATTCGACAGGCTCGCAAAGAGGGCTGAAGTAACCTTTCGGCAAGACGCAACATCATGATCACCCCAGATGATGACCTGGCTTCGCGCCACACCATCCCTCGCTGGCTGTCGATTAAGGATGCGATAGCAACGGGTGAGTTCGCTTCTTTTTCTCAGAAGACGAGAGAACGAGATCAGTCGGATTTATTGAGAAGTGCACACGACTTCCTGAATAGCGAGTTTGAGAAGCGGAAGGCTGCGTGGCTGAGCACTGGCGATTGGTACGACGCTGAGGAGCTTATTTCCTTTGCTCTTGTTGCGAACACTTGGGATGACAGTGTCGTGCTTCGGGCGGCGGAAAGCCTTACGCGCAGCGATGTGTCGAATGAAACTATCAAGGGTTTTTCCCGACGCTTCTTGGAGGGTGCTCTTAGCCCTAACAACACTGCCCTGCCAATCAACGAAGCGGAAATGCGCTTAGAAATCGGGAGGCGCAAAAAGCTGCTTCGCCTCAATCCGAGGGACGCTCTCCGACTGACTGAAACGGCGCTGTTGCACGCGAATTTAGGTCAACTCAAACCGAGCGAAGCCCTGATCGAGCGCGCACTTATGCTACAGCCCAACGATCGATATGTTCTGAGGTCGGCTGCTAGGTTTTTTGTTCACGCGAACCAGCCCGAGCGGGCGATCACGATTCTAGCAAGATCAGGCCGCACACTTGATGATCCGTGGCTAAATGCTGCCTTACTCGCCACGGAAGCTGCACACGGCAAGTCGCCGAGAGGATGGAAGCGCGCCAAGGCGTTGCTACGGGATGAACGCTTCACAGACCGCGACCTGTCGGAACTAGCGGCCCAGATGGGCACGCTCGAAATCGACGGGGGATCACGAAAGCAAGCTCTCCGTCTGCTTCGGAAGAGCGCCATAAGTCCCACTGAGAACGCGGTCGCTCAAATCGCGTGGGTGGGGACGCACTCACACGTCTTTGAGCCTGAGGAGTTTCTAACGAACCTTTCGCTGTCTCACGAAGCGTCCGCTCGTTCGGCCTACCACAACAGGGCTTGGTCTGACGCGCTCACTGAAAGCGAAGCGTGGCACGAAATCGAGCGTTTCAGCACGCGGCCCGCAATATTTGGTTCCTTCGTGGCATCGATTGCTGGATCATCCCTCGGCCGCGGAATTGCACTTGCAGAGGCGGCCCTCGTCGCAAATCCCACAAACCCCATGCTGTTGAATAATCTCGCAGTCTTACACGCATACGAGGACGATGTTGACGCTGCGCGGGCCGCCTTAGAAAGGGCAGTTGCAAGCTCACGCGAGCTGACCCCCTCATTGCTGGCAACGGGGGGGCTAATTGCGTTCAGGTCTGGTGACGCTGTAGAGGGGATGAATGGGTATCGGGCAGCCATAGAAAAGGCGGTTCAGTCCAAGAGTGCTGATCAAGCCCTTCGCGCTTATTGTTTTCTGGGGCGGGAAGCGGCGCGCATCGACATCGATACGGCTTCCGACTTCGTTCAGAACATCGATAGAGCCGTCGACCGCCTCAAAAAGAGTGGTCATTCAATACCGCAGGAGGTCAGCCTCATCAGGGATGAACTTGCGTCAACGAAGCTATCTTTTGGAGAGACCAGTTGGGGACCGTTGGGCAACATCGACATCTCGAAAGTGATGGATTTCCTGTCCGACTGACCACACAGCAGTCGGAATTCTTACTTACGTTGATGTGCAACAGGTTGCTCACGCTGGACGGTGGCGCTGGCATTTGACTCAGGCGGTAATGTATTTTCGTCCTAATGGGCGCTACCCTCTAAGGGTACCTTTTCGTACAGCTCAGCTAACACCTCCTCAGCGATGGCGCTTGCGTCGCCAAAACTCACCGGCCAAGGGCTTGAAATCCCAGCAGCTACTAAGTCTTCAGGTCTTATCCTCATGGCGTTGATGTCTTCGCGGAGCGCGTTGATATGGCCTTGATCCACTCCATCGGTTTTCTCTAGCCAACCGATGATCTTGGCCCGCCACTCGGCGTCCCCATCCCGGCCTTGCCAAGATGTCATGTCTAATAGATTGAAGCCTGCGGCGGAAAGCACCTTCACGATGAAGGTGGCGCAAGTTAATCCCTGTCCGATCGGTGGAGGGACAAAGCTACCGTCAGCATTGAAAGCTGAGCCTTCGAACGAAAAGCCGTAGGGAATGTTCCCTGTATGGTTCGTCCACACCGTTGCGACGACAGCCGCCAATGCTGAGCGATTCTCCTCATCTTCGAGGCTAAAATTGGCCCACAAATACTCCTTCCACGGATCATCGTAGGGGTCATCATCCTGAAGATGGTAATGCCACGCCAGATGAAGCATACGCGGGCCGGTATCGGTCAGATAAAGGAAGCCCACATGGTTCTGCGTCGCATTCGAGCGTCCGATAGCGAGGCCGACCCGGTCGACATTCTCGAATTGCCCTGCGGTCAGCACCATCAACCAAGTCCGCGAAGCAAGCTATCCGGGCTTCTACCAAGCTTGACGACACGCTGCCGGGCCAAGTTTACCAGTTCGTTCCACTGCGCGATCTGAGATCGGGCGGGGAAGCTACCTCTGAGGGCAGCGACCATTACGTCAAGCCTAAGCTTCGGGTCTTTGAGAAGATCATTTAAGGTCGCACCCAAGATGGCGATGTTACGCTCGGCTATTAGCTTAGATATTCCACTGACCACACTCACTAGTTCCGAGTGAGTTGGCTTTTCCTGAAGCTCTAGGGCTTTTGTCGCCCACGTAATATCGGCCGGCGGCTTTTCCCGCAAAACCTCCTCCAAGCCAATATAAATGACAGGACGATTGTTCGTTGCCTCGCCAACATCTTCAAGCCAATCGGTGATGAGCTGTGCGTGACGATTGAGAACATGAACAACCCAATAGCCACTAGCCTCGCCCTGATCGAGACGATAGCGGACACACCTCTCCTTGGGATCGATGACCCTAGTCCGAAGGGGCCAAGAGTCGCTCCCTGAGACGGTCTTTGATTGCCCACCGGAATAGCCGTCCGGCCTCGATGTTGTACGCGCTGAGGATGTCCATGTAGACATTTTGTTCGCCGTTTATTGTATCTTCCACATAAAAGTCGCTGTCGATAAGTAGGGCCGATTTTGTCCGATCGTCCGAATGAACGAGACTGCTGTTTAACGCTAGAGAGCCGTTATCGATCCTAAATAAATGGGATGTACCAGCTTCAGCGGCAAGCGCAGCACCATCCAAGCTCGACGCCAGAAAGCCCAGGAGTTCCGACTTAACAAGTTCGGTCCATGGAACGTCCACCAGCTTAAGTCGATCTCGGTCGATGATGTTTCTATACCGCAGGCCGACACGTGTAATAAGGTTCACGTCGTAGGTTGCTCGAACTGCCTCCCAAGCTGTTCGAATGGTCTCCGAGAAAGCGGACCAGTTTCGATACTCGCGGGATGTGACGGCAACGAAGTCAGCGGCCAGCGAAATCGTAAGGTCACGCTTGCGGGATGAGAAATCATAGCTGATTCTCCTCGTTGGGCGGGGGAGCTCTTCATTCTCCGAGAGAGCCACTTCGACGTTGAACCGCTTTTCTGCGAGCGGGAACTCCTTCGCCAAGAGTTTTTGCAAATCCACGGGAAGCGCCCCCTCGACCGCGAATTGACGCGGGAAGCGAAGCTGACAAATTACCTCCGCCAAAGGATTTTGTACGTATTCCACACGCGGTGTATCTGGAAATTTCATGACGTTCCGCGATCTTTGATCCCCGAATCACCCTACTCGATTGTGCGAGTCAACGTCTAGTATTTAGTAAACCCAATCCCACGACGGGTGTGGAGATCGATTTCCACGGCAGATCGCGGCCCTCATAGGGCGTTGTCAGCCATGACGAAATCACCAATGCGGGGTCTTTCGTTCACACCGTGAGCAGATTGTGGTTTCCGGCAGCGGCCACTTCGAGCGCCCGCTTGGCGCTTTCCTGGCCCTTGATATCGGCGAGATCGGGCAGGTTGGCAGCAGCGGCCCGGATCGCGGGCTCGGGACGGGAGAGCACCTGCGTGCCGCGAAAATGATTGGCGATGGCGATCAGGCTGCGCGGTGCCAGAATGTCGATCTCCGATCCTGCCCAGGCCGCTTCCGGGCCGCTTTCCGCTGGGCAGATCAGGCCCTTGCCGAGCGCGTTGGCGCCGATGGCGGCAGGCAGCGCGCCGGCGACGGCGGCGATGGTGCCGTCCAGATTGAGTTCGCCGATGACGACGTAGCCGTTAAGCGCATCGGCCGGAACGGCACCCAGCGCCGCCATCAACCCGAGCGCGATGGCGAGGTCGAAATGGCTGCCTTCCTTCGGCAGGTCCGCTGGCGCGAGATTGACCGTGACCCGCTTTGCCGGCAGCGCCAGCCCGGACGCGTGGAGCGCCGCCTGGACGCGTTCTCGGCTTTCTGCGACCGCCTTGTCCGGCAGTCCGACGATCTGCATGCCGACCTTGCCGGGTGCCACCATCACTTGGACGTCGACTGGAACGCCTTCGATCCCCTGGAATGCGACTGTGCTGACGCGCGCGACCATGATGCCCCCTAGAGTGAGAGCGGGAGGTGCGCGTAAAGCCGCTTCACACGTTCCTCATCCCGCTCCAGTCACGGCGGCCCGCCCTCGCGCCGCCACAACCGCCGCCGGTTGCGGCATCAAATCTTGCACGGAGTGCGCTCAAAAACAAGAACAATAACAGAACGAATTATCCGATCGCCGTGCAGATCTGGGCAAGACCGGCGCTTCAGCTGCGCGTTTATGGCGCTGATCGGAACTATCCCTTCGATCACACGGCCGGCTCCAGGTTCACCCTTTTCATAGCGACGGATGCAGCGCCCGTTGCCGGTTCCAGCTTGCGATCGAGCCTCCTGCCGTCGTCCGGCGAGAAGAAATGCAAGCGCTCGGGCGCGATGGTGATGGCGAGATCTTCCGAAAGCGGCGTCTCCGGCGCAAGCGCGACCGTGACAATCTGATCGTCGATTGCGCCGTGGACGAGGCGTTGCGCTCCCAGTTCCTCGACGTAATCGACACGAAAGAGAAGGGCCTGCTCGCCAGCGCTTACGAGACGCAGATCCTCCGCGCGAACGCCGACGGTTGCCGGACCTTCCGTCGGAACCTGACGGCCGAGGTCGATCGACTGCGTGCCGATATGGAGCCGGCCGCCTCCGAGAGTGCCCTTGACGAGGTTCATCGCCGGCGAACCGATGAAACTTGCGACGAAGGTCGAGGCCGGCGCGTGATAGACGTCGAGCGGCCGGCCGATCTGTTCGATCCGTCCACCGTTCAAGACGACGAGCCGATCGGCGAGCGTCATCGCCTCGAGCTGGTCGTGGGTGACATAGAGCGAGGTGGTGCCGAGACGCTTCTGCAATCGCTTGATCTCGCCGCGCATCGAAACTCGAAGCTTCGCATCGAGGTTCGACAACGGCTCGTCGAAGAGGAAGGCTGCGGGCTTGCGGACGATCGCCCGCCCCATGGCGACGCGCTGGCGTTGACCGCCGGAAAGAGCGCGCGGCTTGCGGTCGAGATAGGGCGCGATCTCGAGCATGCGCGCTGCCTCGGCGACGCGTGCATCGATCTCGACCTTCGGCGTCTTCCGGTTTTTCAGGCCATAGGCGAGGTTCTCATAGACCGTCATGTGCGGATAGAGCGCATAGTTCTGGAAGACCATCGCGATGTCGCGTTCAGCGGGCTCGATCGTGTTCACGACACGTCCGCCGATCGACACGGTGCCGGAACTGATCGTCTCCAGTCCCGCGACCATGCGCAACAGCGTGGACTTGCCGCAGCCGGACGGGCCGACGAGCACGATGAACTCGCCGTCGGCGATATCGACCGAGACGGCTTTCACCGCCTCGACTCCGCCGGCATAGATCTTGCGGACTTCGCGGATTTCGATAGCGGCCATGTCACTTCTCCGTTTCGGTGAGGCCCCGGATGAAGAGGCGCTGCATGAGGATAACGACAAGAACGGGCGGCAGCATCGCCAGGATGGCGCCGGCCATGACCAGGTGCCATTGAACCTCGCCATCCTGGACGGCAACCATGCGCTTCAGCCCCATCATCAGCGTGTAGTAGCCGGGATCGGTCGTGACCAGCAGCGGCCAGAGATACTGGATCCAGCCGTAGATGAAGAGGATGACGCAGAGCGCGGCGATGTTGGTGCGGCTCAAGGGCAGCAGAATGTCGCGGAAGAATTTTAGCGGGCCGGATCCATCGACACGCGCGGCCTCCATGAGCTCGTCCGGCACCGTCATGAAGAATTGCCGGAAGAGGAAGGTGGCGGTCGCCGAAGCGATCAGCGGCACCGTGAGACCGGGATAGGAATTCAGCATGCCGAGATCGGCCACGACCTTGTAGGTCGGAATGATGCGCACCTCGACAGGAAGCATCAACGTGATGAAGATGATCCAGAAGGCAAGGAGCCGGAAGCGGAACCGGAAATAGACGATGGCGAAGGCCGAGAGGATCGAAATTGCGATCTTGCCGAAGGTGATGATCAGCGCCATGCCGAGCGAATTCACCACCATCAGCATGTAGGACGGCAGGCCGTTGGCGGCCGAGCTGGCGCTCAACACCTGCGTGTAGTTCTCGATGAGATGACCACCGGGCAGAAGCGGGATCATGCCGCCAACCAGCACTTCGCGCGTGTGGGTGGACGCGATGAAGGCGACGTAGACAGGGAAGGCTACGAGCACGATGCCGGCGACGAGCACCAGATGCGTCAAGAAGGTGAGAAACGGGCGGTTTTCAACCATCGCCATCGCCTCAATATTGCACGCGCCGCTCGACGTAGCGGAACTGGATGACGGTAAGCACGACGACGATCAGCATCAGCAGCACCGACTGGGCCGAGGACGAGCCGAGGTTGAGGCCGAGATATCCGTCGTTGTAGACCTTGTAGACCAGGATATTGGTCGCCTGGGCCGGGCCGCCCGCCGTGGTGGCATCGACGATGCCGAACGTATCGAACATCGTGTAGTTGACGTTGACGATGAAGAGAAAAAAGGTGGTGGGCGACAAGAGCGGCAGGACGACCGTGAAGAACCGCTTGACCGGCCCGGAGCCATCGATCGCTGCGGCCTCGATCAGCGAGTGCGGCACGGATTGCAGGCCGGCGAGGAAGAAGAGGAAATTATAGGAAACCTGCTTCCAGGCAGCGGCGATGATGATCAGGATCATCGCATGGGTACCGTTCAGATTGTGGTCCCACCGGATGCCGAGCTGACCGAGGAAATAGGCAAGCACGCCGGTCGTCGAATTGAACAGAAACCACCAGAGCAAACCCGCAATCACCGGCGCCACGGCATAGGGCCAGACGAGAAGCGTCGTATAGACGCGCCCACCTTTCAAAAGGCGATTGACCGCTACCGCAAGGGCGAGACCGAAGGCCATCGACAGCGCCGTCACGGCGACGGCGAAGACGGCCGTTCGTCCGAGCGAGTCGAGATAGAGCGGATCCGTGAGAAGCCGCGCATAATGCTGAAAGCCGACGAAGCTCGCCGATAGCCCGAACGGATCCTCCCGCTCGAAGGAGGATTTCACCGCCTGCCCAGCGGGCCAGATGAAGAATACGAGCGTAATGACGAATTGCGGCGCCAGAAGCAGATAGGGCAGCGCCCGGTTCGGAAAGATCATGCGTTTCGTGTCCATCGTAGACTTTCGCTTCAGCTCGCCAAAAAGGCAAAATGCGAGAAGCCGGCGCTAGCCGGCTCCCCGTCGGCAAAATGCAACCTTAGTTGGCAGCTTCGAACTCGCGCAGCAGTTCGTTGCCGCGCTTGACAGCGGAATCGAGCGCCTCCTGGGCGGTCTTGGTGCCGGCGAGCAGCGCCTGGAATTCCTCGTCGAGGATGGCGCGTGCCTGGGTCAGGTTACCGAAGCGCACACCCTTCGAATTTGCCGAGGGCGTGCCGCGGGTGATCTGCTGGATCGCCACGTCGGAGCCGGGGTTCTTCTCGTAGTAGCCCTGCTTCTGGCCGAGCTCGTAGGCCGCGTTGGTGATCGGCAGATAGCCGGTGAACTGATGCCAATCGGCCTGGAGCTCAGGCTGCGACAGATAGGTGAAGAACTTCGCGACACCCTTGTAGACCGCGTCGTTCTGACCGTTCAGAACCCACAGCGTCGCACCGCCGATGATCGAGTTCTTCGGCTCCTTCGTCACGTCGTCGTAGTAAGGAAGCGGCGCGAAACCGGGCGTGAAATCCTTGGCGTTCTTGATGACGCCGGCGCGGCCGGCCGATGAGTTCATCGTCATCGCGCATTCCTGCGCGTAGAACTTTGTGGCGGCATCGTCACCGCCGACAGGGCCACCGTATTGGAACAAGCCTTCGTCTGCCCATTTCTTCAGGTTGCCCCAATGCTTGACCTGGACCGGGCCGTTGAAGGTGAATTCCGTCCCGGTGCCGCCGAAGCCGTTTTCCAGCGTGCCGAAGGGTTGGTCGTGGATGGCGGAAAGGTTTTCCGTCTGGATCCAGGTGATCCAGGCGCTGGTGAAGCCGCACTTCGCCGCGCCGGAGGTGACGATCTTGCGGGAGAAATCCTCGACTTCGGCCCAGGTCTTCGGAGCGACTTCAGGGTCGAGGCCGGCCTTCTTGAACACATCCTTGTTGTAATAAAGGATCGGCGTCGAGGAGTTGAACGGCATCGAAAGGATATTGCCCTCGGTATCGGTGTAATAACCGACGACCGGTGCGATGAAGGATTTGGGATCGAAGGCTTCGCCCTGATCGGCCATCAGTTTGTAGACCGGATAGACCGCACCCTTGGCAGCCATCATCGTGCCGGTACCGACTTCGAAGACCTGCACGATGGCCGGCTGCTGTCCGGCGCGGAAGGCGGCAATCGTCGCCGTCAGCGTCTCGGGATAGGTTCCCTTGTACACCGGCTTCACAACATAGTCGGTCTGGCTTTCGTTGAACTTCGCGGCGATCGCCTCGAGCTTCTGTCCAAGCTCCGCGCCCATGGCATGCCACCACGTGATTTCAGTCGCAGCGAGCGAGGAAGATGCCGAAAGCGCCAGCATGAAGCCGGCAGTGATGAAGTTCCTGATCATGGTCGATAGCCCTCTCCACCTTCGTTAGGAATGGCAGTGGACTAGTGACCTTCGATGACAGCGAGGTAACGCTTTTGTGTCGGAACGATTACAAATTTGCGCTCCAGATCACGTTCATGATTTTTCGTCTGAACGCCCCAAAATCATGAATGTGATCGACGCCAATTCTTGGTGCGGGATGCGGGCGAAAAACCGCGCACACTTTTTCTCATCCCGCGTGTCAAAATGCATCCGGCAGATGTTTCGGCCAGCGCCAGGGGGTTACGGCAACAATATCGTAGCGGACGGAGAGGCGGTGGAAATCCGCCTGGCGCGACAGCCAGATATCGCTCGCGGCCCTGATCCGCCGCTGCGCCGCGTCGGAGACGGCGAAGACCGCCTCGTCGAAGCCGCGGCGAGCCTTCACTTCGACGCAGGCGATGAGATCGCCGCGACGGGCGATGATGTCGATCTCGCCGAGCCTGGTGCGGTAACGCATCGCGACGATGCGATAGCCTTTGAGCATCAGGCAGAGTGCCGCGCGGTATTCGGCGACGTGACCGCGCTTCAGAGCCTTCAGCTTGCGATTGTCCGGCTGCTCAACCCTCATCGCGTTCCTTGCGAGCGAGAAGCCGGTCGTAGAGTTCCTTGCGTGGCAGTCCGGTCCGGCGGGCGGCTTCGGTCGCGGCCTTGCCCATCGGCATGTCTTGCGCAAGCGCGCTCAAGAGTGCGTCCACATCCGCATCCTTTGGAATCGGTTTTGCATCCGGCGGACCGACGACCAGAACGATCTCGCCCTTTACGTTCGCGCCGTCGGCGTAGAAGGCGCGGAGCTCGCCGAGCGTGCCGCGACGGAATTCCTCGAACGCCTTGGTCAGCTCGCGGCAGACGGCCGCCCTCCTCTCAGCGCCCAGAACATCGGCGGCGGCGGCGAGCGTTGCCGCGATCCGATGCGGCGACTCGAAGAAGAGCAGCGTCGCCGGCACCGCGGCAAGGTCGCCGAGGCGATCACGCCTCGCCTTGTCCTTTACCGGCAGGAATCCGGCAAAAAGGAACGCATCGCTCGGAAGGCCCGAGCCGACAAGGGCGGCAAGGGGAGCCGATGCCCCCGGGATCGGCACGACCCGGTGGCCGGCCTCTATCGCCAGCTGCGCCAGGCGATAGCCGGGATCGGAGACGAGCGGCGTGCCGGCGTCGGAGACGAGCGCCACGGATTTGCCCTCGCCGAGCGCCGCCAGCAGCCGCGGGCCGGCCTCGTCGGCGTTGTGCTCGTGGTAAGACAAGGGACGATTGACGATGCCGTAGCGATCAAGCAGGACGCGGGTGACGCGCGTGTCCTCGCAGGCGAGAACATCGGCGCCGGCAAGCGTCTCCAGGGCTCTGAGGGTGATATCGGCAAGATTGCCGATCGGCGTCGCAACGAGATAGAGCGCCGGCTCCAGCGGGCGGGCCGGAATGCTCGCATTGTGCAGCCGGTAGCTGCGCTGTTTCTCCCTGTCCGCCGCTTCGGCCATTGCGTGTTTTTCCAATTGCTTATCTTCCCGCTCACCATGCCCGTCGTGCCGGTTTCAGCCTTTATGGGCGAGCTGATGGCGTGAGGCAAGGACAGGTCGCGGCCGCACCCTTGTGCAATTGGGGAAACTCCCGGCGAAACCCCTTGCTTTTGCGGCTCTCTTTCTGCCATTTTGCCCGTCCACATCCTTCCGGCTGATCGGCCGGGACACTCGCAGTTGACGCCGCGGCGGGTTCGCCCGCCGGGCAATGGTTGAAAGCGGTAGCATCCCATGCGCATTACTCTCGAGCGGTCCAATCTCCTGAAATCGCTGAACCATGTTCACCGCGTGGTCGAACGGCGAAACACGATCCCGATCCTCTCGAACGTGCTGCTGCGCTCCGACGGAGCGAGCCTGGAAATGAAGGCAACCGACCTCGATCTCGAGATCACCGAGGCGACGCCGGCGCAGGTGGAACAGGCGGGGGCCACCACTGTTCCGGCGCATCTCCTCTACGATATTGTCCGCAAGCTCCCGGATGGAGCGGAAGTGCTGCTTGCGACCAATGCCGAAGGCACGGCGATGACGGTTGCCTCGGGCCGCTCGAAGTTTTCGCTGCAGTGCCTGCCGCAGTCGGATTTCCCGGATCTGACGGCCGGAAGCTTCTCGCATTCCTTCCGGCTGAAGGCGACGGACCTGAAGATGCTGATCGACCGGACGCAGTTCGCGATCTCGACGGAGGAGACCCGCTACTACCTCAACGGCATTTTCATGCACACGGTCGAGAACAAGGGCCAGCTGAAGCTGCGCGCCGTTGCGACCGACGGCCATCGCCTTGCCCGCGCCGACGTCGAGGCTCCGGCGGGTTCCGAAGGCATGCCGGGCATCATCATTCCGCGTAAGACCGTCAGCGAGCTACAGAAGCTGCTCGACAATCCCGACATCGTCGTGACGGTCGAAGTCTCGGACGCCAAGATCCGCTTGACGATCGGTTCGATCATCATGACCTCGAAACTGATCGACGGCACTTTCCCCGACTACCAGCGGGTGATCCCGGCCAACAACGAGAAGGAGCTGCGCGTCGACTGCCAGTCCTTTGCCCAAGCCGTCGATCGCGTCTCGACCATTTCCTCCGAGCGCGGCCGCGCGGTGAAGCTTGCGCTCACGGACGGACAGATGACGCTGACGGTCAACAATCCGGATTCAGGCAGCGCTACGGAAGAACTGCCGGTCGGCTACGAAAGCGATCCTCTGGAAATCGGCTTCAACGCCAAATACCTGCTCGATATTACCGCCCAGCTCACCGGCAACGATGCGGTCTTCATGCTCGCCGATCCCGGTTCGCCGACGCTCGTGCGTGATCTTGCCGCCGAGGACGCGCTTTACGTCCTGATGCCGATGCGCGTCTGAGGGTTCGCTTCGACCGCTGCATGAAAGGCTACCCGCCGACACTTGACGGCGGGTTTTTTATGAAAACTGTAGTCGCGGATCGTTGATAAACTGTCGCTTTTAGACGCGGGCAGACTTGTTTTTGCCGCAGATGGGGGCACATTATGCTCCATGCGTTTGCGTGACCCGCCGAATCAGAATGCAGCGTGGGCCGCGCACGACCGAAATGAGAATGATTTTTCGAGGGGGTTCGATGAGTTTGCGCTTGAAGGTGAAGGAAAGGTTCGGCCGGAAGTTCGACGAGGAAATCCGCTTCTTCAAGGGCTGGATGAACAACACCCGTGCCGTCGGAGCGATCCTGCCGACCTCCTCGATCACGGCGCGACGGATGGCGAGCGTGGTCAATCCCCACTCAAGCCTGCCGGTGCTCGAACTCGGCCCCGGGACCGGCGTGATCACCAAGGCGATCCTGGAGCGCGGCATCGCGCCGGAAAAACTGGTCTCCGTCGAATATTCAACCGATTTCTTCAACCAGCTGAAGGCCCGTTTCGCCGGCGTGCAGTTCATCAACGGCGACGCGTTCGATCTCGAGCACACGCTCGGATCGCTGAAGGACCGGCAGTTCGACAGCGTGGTGTCCGCTGTCCCGCTGTTGAACTTTCCGATGCACCGCCGCGTCGAACTGATCGAAGACCTGCTCTCGCGCATTCCTGTCGGACGGCCCGTCGTGCAGATTTCCTATGGGCCGCTTTCGCCGGTCGTCGCCATGCCCGATCGCTACAGCATCCAGCATCTCGACTTCGTCGTGCGCAACATTCCGCCGGCTCAGCTCTGGGTCTATCGCAAGGCGCATTGAGGCGTCGCGTGTTCGGCGTCTATCTGACCCATCCGCAGGTCACGATCGACCCGGCAATGGCCGTGCCGAAATGGGGATTGTCCGAGCTCGGCCGGGACCGAACCCGCGCAGCGGCTTCGAACCCGTGGGTCCGGTCCCTCGGCCGCATCATATCCAGTCATGAGACGAAAGCCGTGGAGACGGCGGCCATTTTGGCGCAGGCGGCAGGCATCCCGGTCGAGACAGACGAAGAGATGGGCGAGAACGACCGCTCCGCGACAGGCTACCTTCCGCCGGATGCGTTCGAGGAGGCCGCCGACTGGTTTTTCGCCCACCCGACCGAAAGCTTCAAAGGGTGGGAGCGGGCAATCGACGCGCAGACGCGCATCTGGAATGCAGTTTCCTACATTCTCGATCGCCACGACCCGGCGATTCCGATCGCTTTCGTCGGCCATGGCGGCGTCGGGACGCTGCTCAAATGTCGCATGACCGACACCGCGATCGCGCGCGACGCGGACCAGCCGGCAGGAGGCGGAAACCTCTTTGCTTTTCGCCTTGCGGATCGTGCCGTCACGTGCGACTGGACGCCAATGGAATTCTGGCAGGGGTGATCTCGACATGACCATGAGCGCGCGCGACCGGCTGATCGTCGGCCTTGATCTTCCGACGGTTGCCGAGGCGGAAAAGATCGTCTCGACGCTTGGCGACAGCATCGTCTTCTACAAGATCGGCTATCAGCTCGCCTTCGCCGGCGGACTCGAATTCGCGCGCGACCTTGCCGCGAGCGGCAGGAAAGTCTTCCTCGACATGAAGCTGCTCGACATCGACAACACGGTGGCGAAGGGCGTCGAGAACATCGCCAAGATGGGCATGTCGATGCTGACGCTGCATGCCTATCCCAAGGCGATGAAGGCGGCGGTGGAGGCGGCGCGCGGATCCGGCCTCTGCCTGCTCGGCGTTACGGTGCTGACCTCCATGGACGAGCAGGATGTCATCGATGCCGGTTACGAATACGATCCGCACACGCTGGTGCTACGCCGCGCTGAACAGGCGCGCTCCGCAGGAATGGGCGGCATTGTCTGCTCCGCCGAAGAGGCTGCGGCTGTGCGCAAGATCATCGGAACGGACATGGCGCTCGTCACGCCCGGCATCCGACCGACCGGCGCCGACAAGGGTGACCAGAAGCGTGTGATGACCCCGGCCGAAGCGCTTCGCGCCGGATCGAGCCATCTGGTCGTCGCGCGGCCGATCGTCCAGGCTGCAGAGCCTTTGACGGCCGCCCGCGCGATATTGACCGAGATGGAGAGCGCGTTTTCCGCTTGATCTGCAGGCACCGCAGAAGGCCTTCCGGTTGCAAGCTTCCGCCCATCGCCAAGAAGCTATGCTTGACGTTGACCGCGAATTGCCGGAAGTAACGATCCCGTCTGTGTATTCTACCGAAAGACGAGGAGCTTATCATGGCCAAGGGATACTGGATCGCTCGGGTCGATATACGGGACCCTGAGCGCTACAAGGACTATGTCGCGGCGGCAAAGCCGGCCTTCGAGAAATACGGCGCCAAATTCCTTGCCCGCGGCGGCAATTTCCACCGCCTGGAAGGCGCCGTTCGCGCCCGCAACGTCGTCATCGAGTTCCCATCGCTCGAGGCCGCCGTCGACTGTTACAACTCGCCTGAATACCAGGTTGCCGCGGCCATCCGCCAGGAAGTTGCCGACGCCGAGATGGTGGTGGTGGAAGGCGTCTGAAGCCCGCAGAAGGCGTCACGAAAGTGCTTGTGCGGCCATGTGGATTGGCCTTCACCTCGCCCGCCGCTTGGGCTATGTAGCAAGCAATTCTTCCCAATGATATCAGGAGTGCGTTTCCCATGACCTTGTCCAACCTTCCGCCGCTGGTGACGATTTTCGGCGGGTCCGGATTTGTCGGCCGTCATGTGGTGCGCGCGCTCGCCAAGCGCGGCTATCGCATTCGTGTCGCAGTCCGTCGGCCTGACCTCGCCGGTCATCTCCAGCCACTCGGGAATGTCGGCCAGATTTCCTTCGTTCAGGCCAATCTGCGCTATCGCAAATCGATCGACCGTGCCGTCGAAGGTGCCGACCATGTGATCAACTGCGTCGGCATCCTGTTCCAGAGCGGCCGCAACACATTCGACGCGGTTCAGGATTTCGGAGCCCGGGCGGTCGCCGAAGCGGCACGGGCCGCCGGCGCGACACTGACCCACATTTCGGCGATCGGTGCCGACGCCAAGTCCGAGTCGAGCTACGCCCGCACCAAGGGTCGCGCCGAGACTGCGATCCTTGAAACGCTTCCCGAAGCGATCATCCTGCGGCCGTCGATCATCTTCGGCCCCGAGGACGGCTTCTTCAACAAGTTCGCCGAAATGGCCCGGTTTTCGCCGTTCCTGCCGCTGATCGGCGGCGGTCGCACGAAGTTTCAGCCGGTCTATGTGACCGACGTTGCCGAAGCGGTCGCCCGCGCCGTCGACGGCAAGATCGAGAAAGGCAAGATCTACGAACTCGGGGGACCGCAGGTCCTGTCGTTCCGCGAATGTCTCGAGCTCATGCTGAAGACGATAGACCGCAAGCGCCATCTCGTATCGCTGCCCTTCGGCATCGCTTCGTTGATGGGCAGGGTCGCTTCGCTGGTACCGTTCATCACGCCACCGCTCACGGCGGATCAGGTAGTGTTGCTCAAATCCGACAATGTTGTCTCCGCGCGAGCCGAAACCGAGGGGCGGACGCTAGCCGGAATCGGCATCGAAGCGACGATGCTCGAATCGATCCTGCCGAGCTATCTGGTGCGCTATCGCCCGCATGGGCAGTATCAGCGCGGCGGACGGGCGGCCTGACGTCTCATCCCGTTGGGTCTTCGCGCTGTAACCGCCGGCTCTTCCGGCGGTTTTTGCTTGTTGCAGTAGCGCAACACCGTTGCAGTTCTGCCGCAGTGGCAGAACGCCAATAGCGTTTACCGCAGATTCAGCATGTCCTGATATTGATCATGACATGTCCAGCGAATAAACACCCCCTCGCGCCACATCGCTCGGCGAGCGCAGTCGGTGCCAACATCACACTCGAAAGGCATAACGTCCCATGGGCAAGTCGATCGCAATCTTTTTTGCGTCTGCGGCACTGATCATTCTGGCTGGCTCATTCATGGCTCCGAGCACCGTGGCAAGCAGCAGCAAGGGATGCGCGCCCGCCTATGGCGTCGACCCCTGCACGACGGCGTCGATCGAGTTTTCCGGCGAGTAAGCGGGCACCTGTCGCATAAGGCGTAGCGGTCCCTCAGAGACGGACGGCACTGCGGCGGTGATATTTCAGTTTTGGCGGGGGCCAGGGAGCCGCATGCGTTTCGAAAGGGGCGCATGCGGCTTTTTACTGCATGATTCCTTAAATCGGAATCGATTTAAGGACAAAATCATGCAGCAATTCAAAGTGCTACAGCGACCTTTTGCGCGTCCGATTGGACGCGCGGCGCTGTAGTCTATCCAAGAAGCCACAGGCCAACCAGGCCCGCCGCCCCGATGATGATCCGCCAAACCGCGAAGGGCGTAAAGCCGCGGTGCGAGACGAAATCGAGCAGCGAACGCACGACAAACACCCCGGCCACAAAGGCGGCGATGAAGCCGACCGCAATCAGCGTCATATCGTCGATGGACAGTGCATCGCGGTTCTTGTAGAGATCGATGGTGAAGGCACCCACCATGGTCGGCATGGCAAGAAAGAAGGAAAATTCCGCCGCAGAACGCTTGTCGGTTCCCATCAGCAGAGCACCGGCAATCGTGGCGCCGGACCGCGACGTGCCCGGAATCATCGCAAGGCACTGGAAGAGGCCGATCTTGAAGGCGAGCGACGGCGGATAATCCATCACATCGGTGTAGCGCGGCTTCAGCGGCAGACGGTCGATCGCGTAGAGGATGAGACCGCCGACGATCAGCACGACGCAGATCAGCATCGGTGTTTCAAAAAGCACGGACTTGATGAAGCCATGGGCTGCGGCGCCGATGACGGCCGCGGGAAAAAAGGCGATGAGCACCGAAAGCACGAAGCGACGTGCGAGGGCGCTCGACGGCAAGGCCAGCGCGATCTTGAGCAGCCGGTGGGAATAGACCAGCAGGATCGCAAGAATCGCACCGAGTTGTATGAGAACGGCGAAGGTATTTCCGGGTGACCTGAAGCCAAGGAAGTGGCCGGCCAGGAGAACATGCGCCGTCGACGACACGGGGATGAACTCGGTCAGTCCCTCGACAAGCCCGAGGACGAGCGCGCTGATGATCGATTGATCCGCCATAAATAAGATGTTCCTGACATATTGGGATTTGGGAGGAGAAGGTCGATTCGCTTGTGTTTGCCACCTGAACTACCTATAGCTCGTAGTAACAAGCCGTGGCCAGACACATGTGCCGCGACGCTACTGCATGTTTCCCTAAATCGTAGCCGATTTAAGGAAAAGAACATGCAGCACTCCCGCAAAACAGATCCACGAAGCCGATCCTCGATGCCGACACTCTATCATCACCCCATGTCCTCCGCCTCCCGGTTCGTACGCCTGATCCTTTCGGAATACGGCTACCAGACCGAGCTGAGCGAGGAGCAGCCCTGGGAAAACCGGCGGGACTTTCTGGCCCTCAATCCGGCGGGCACGCTGCCGGTCTATGTCGACGACAGCATGCGCGCGCTTTGCGGCGCGACGATCATTTCGGAATATCTCGACGAAACCAGCGGCATCATGAAGCGCGACCGCCGGCTGCTCGCCGAGGACCCGTTCCAGCGAGCGGAGATTCGCCGGCTCACCGAATGGTTCCTGCAGAAGATGGAGGCCGATGTGACGCGCCCGCTGGTGCGCGAACGCATCTTCAAGCTGCAGATGACGCCGGATCAGGGCGGTGGCGCACCGGATTCGAAAATCCTGCGCACGTCGCGCGCCAATATCCGTCAGCATATGAAATATCTCTCCTGGCTCGCCGGCTCGCGCCCGTGGCTTGCAGGCGACCGCATCTCCTATGCCGACCTCGCCGCAGCGGCCGCGATCTCCGTACTCGATTACCTCGGCGAGATCGACTGGTCCGAGGCACCGACGGCCAAGGAGTGGTACCAGCGATTGAAATCCCGCCCGTCCTTCCGGCCGCTGCTCGGCGAGCGCGTGCGCGGCGTCACACCGGTCTCGCACTATGCGGACCTCGATTTTTGAGGACAAGGCAATGCCTGGCCACGCCGTAAGAGCGGAGAACCAGGGCAGGAAGCGCAGCGCACTCACCGCGTTCTTGAAGAGCGAGGCGGCGGACAAGGGCTTCGATATCTGTCGCATCACGCGACCGGACGCCATTCCTGAGGCGCCGGCGCGGCTGAGACAGTTTCTGGCCGAAGGCGCTCACGGCACGATGGAATGGCTTGCCGAAACGGCAGACCGTCGGTCCGATCCGCGTGTGCTGTGGGGCGACGTCCGCTCGATCGTCATGTTCGGCATGAACTACGGCCCCGAGGACGATCCGCGCGCAATCCTCAGCAGGCGGGACCGCGGGGCGATTTCCGTCTACGCGCAGAACCGCGATTATCACGATGTCGTCAAGGGACGGCTCAAGGAGATCGCGACGCGCTTTGCTGCCCGCGCCGGTGAGGACGTGAAAGTCTTCGTGGACACGGCCCCGGTCATGGAAAAGCCGCTCGCCGAGAAGGCCGGTATCGGGTGGCAGGGCAAGCACACCAATCTCGTCAGCCGCGAATTCGGTTCATGGCTGTTTCTCGGTAGTCTTTTCACGACCGCCGATCTCGATCTCGACGAGCCCGAACGCGACCATTGCGGCTCCTGCCGCGCTTGTCTCGATGCCTGCCCGACCGGCGCCTTTCCGGCGCCCTACCAGATCGACGCCCGGCGCTGCATTTCCTACCTGACGATCGAACACAAGGGTCCGATCGAGTCCGAGCTCCGTCCTCTGATCGGCAACCGGATCTATGGCTGCGACGACTGTCTTGCGGCCTGTCCGTGGAACAAGTTCGCGCGTTCGGCCTCTGAAATGAAGCTCAAAGCGCGCGACGACTTGAAGGAGCCGGAGCTGAATTTCCTCCTGACCTTGGACGATGCAGCGTTTCGCGCCTTCTTCTCCGGTTCTCCGGTCAAACGCATCGGCCGCGACCGTTTCGTCAGAAACACCTTGATCGCGGCCGGCAATTCCGGTGAAAAAGGCCTGATACCGCATTGCAAGACGTTGGCGCGCGACGCCTCCCCGACGGTAAGGGGCATGGCCATCTGGGCGCTCTCGCGGCTATTGCAACGCGACGAACTTGTCGCCTTCGCCGGCCAATGCGGTCCGGAAACCGACAACGACGTTCTTTCGGAGTGGGAAATGGCAGGAGTAGACCGATGCATGTCCTGATTCTTGGCGCCGGCTATTCCGGCACGGCGATCGCGAAAGCGCTGGCGCCTGCTGCCCAGTCCGTGACCGGCACCACCCGTTCACCCGAAAGGCTCGCCGAGCTCGCGCGCGCCGAGATTCGTCCCCTCCTCTACGATGGAGCGGCGATATCCGCCGAACTCGTGGACGCGATGCACCAGGCAACCCATCTCGTGCAGTCGATTGCCCCGGGTCAGGACGGCGACCCGTTGTTTCGGGCCGGTGTCGTGCCGTTGCCCGAGCTTTTGCCGAACCTTCGCTGGATCGGCTATCTTTCCACCGTCGGCGTCTATGGCGACCACAAGGGCGCTTGGGTGACTGAGGATACGCCCTGCAAGCCCGTTTCGCAGCGTTCGGTCGAACGGGTCGAGGCTGAGAATGCCTGGCTTCACTATGGCGCTCAGCGCGGCATTCCCGTCGCGATCCTGCGCCTTGCCGGCATTTACGGCCCGGGCCGCAATGCGTTTCGCAACCTCGCCGAGGGTACGGCACGCCGGCTGGTGAAACCCAACCAGGTCTTCAACCGCATTCGCGTCGAAGACATCGGATCGGCTACCGCCTTCCTCGCCAACCGCGGCATGGGTGGAGTGTTCAACGTCACCGACGATGAACCGGCCGCGCCGCAGGATGTGGTAGCGGAAGCCGCCCGGCTTATGGGCGTCGAGCCGCCACCGGAAACTCCGTTCGAGACCGCCGAACTGTCGCCGATGGCGCGGTCCTTCTACGGCGAGAACAAGCGCGTTTCGAACGCTCGCCTTCGCGAGGCCGGCTTCCAATTCTCCTTCCCGAACTATCGCGTGTCGCTTGCACAGTTGTGGGAAACTGGCACTTGGCGCGGGAAGTAGACTCACCACAAATCGTATATGCAGAATACCTCCGATCGGATGAAAGCATGTCTTCAGATCATCCGATAGTAACGATGAGCACGACTTTCGTTTGACTGCCTAACGCTCGCCCATATTTGGCCTATACTTCGCCAAACTGCACAACCTAAGCGCTAGTTAGGGAATTTTCACGAACGGGATTCATGAAAATTCATGCGAATCGAAATTTTAAATGATTTTTTTCGGATACGGAGAGCCTGCACTCGGCTCTGCGCCCCGCCCGACGTCTAACCCCTGATTCCAAGGAACTTCATACCGCGATCTAAAATAATTCAAACAATCTTCCATTTTAAATTTTTCCTCCTTTTCAACAATACCTAATAGACAGTTAACGGTTGAAGCACGGTTTTGCCATTTTTCGCCTCAATTACGTCGATCAGCAGGGAAAATTAACTAAACTTTCAAACCGTGGGGGTTGTCGCTTGAAACCAGCGAACATTAAGACTGCTGCCGCAGCAGTGCTATTCACCGTCGGGATGGGGTTTGTCTCGGCATCCGATAGTCAGGCAGCAGGGTCCGCTTGCGGCGGTGCATCCTGGTACGCACTGACCTCCAAGACCGCGTCCGGCGAAAGGATGAACGCCGCACGCCTCACCGCTGCCCATCGCAGCCTCAAATTCGGCACGAAGGTCGCGGTCACCAACAAGCGCAACGGCAAGACGGTCGTCGTCCGGATCAACGATCGTGGTCCGTTCATTCGCGGCCGCGTGCTCGATCTGTCGAAGGCTGCCGCCTCGCAAATCGGCATGATCCGCTCTGGAACCGCCAGCATCTGTTACCAGGTCATCAATTCCTGATCCGCCAATACCTCCGCCCGATTTTCGCTCCGAGCGGATTTGCTTAGGAGACTGCCGGTCTCTGCCATTTACACCGCTTCCGTCTTGCTCTTCGGTGTCATCGCCGCTACCACGGCGAAAAAGGAGTTCATCGAAGATGCGATTGGGCGGAAGGCTCGCCGGAGCCATTGAGGTTCTTGACGACATAGAGAAACGGAAGCGTCCCGTCGCCGACGCGCTCAAGGACTGGGGCCTTTCGCACCGCTTCGCCGGCTCGGGTGACCGTTCCGCCATCGGCAACATCGTCTACGACGCGCTGCGGATGAAGCTCTCCCACGCCTATCTGATGGACAGCGACAGCGCGGCCGCGCTTGGCCACGCCGTCATGTATCGGCAATGGGGCTTTACCCCCGACACCCTTGCCGCGGAGCTCGCCGACGACAAGTTCGCGCCCGAGACGCCTTCGGCGGAAATGATGAAGGCCTTTGCAGAGCGTCGGCTTGAAGATGCCCCCAAGCATGTGCAGGCAGATATTCCGGAATGGACACAGGCCTCTTTCGAGGAGAACTTCTCCGACCACTGGCTCGAGGAGGCTCGGGCGCTTGCCGGGCGGCCGACACTGGACCTGCGCGTCAACACGCTGAAGGCGAGCCGTGAAAAGGTGTTGAAGGCGCTCGAACGAAGCGGCGCCGAACCGGCAACGATTGCGCGCCACGGCGTGCGCATCCCGGCCGGTGAAGGTGCTTCGCGCCTTCCGAACGTCACAGCCGAGATCTCGTTCCAGAAGGGCTGGTTCGAAGTTCAGGACGAAGGCTCACAGATCGTTGCCGATCTCGTTTTCCCGCGGGAGGGCGAGCAGGTGCTCGACTACTGCGCCGGCGGCGGCGGCAAGACACTCGCCATGTCGGCGGCGATGAACAACAAGGGCCAGGTGCACGCCTACGATGCCGATCGCAAGCGGCTGGCGCCAATCATCGAACGGCTGAAGCGCGCCGGCACCCGCAATGTGCAGGTGCATGAATCGGCGGAATCGCTGGCGCCGCTTGCCGGGCGCTTCGATCGCGTGCTTGTGGATGCGCCCTGCACCGGGACCGGCACGTGGCGCCGCCGCCCGGACACGAAATGGCGGCTTACGCAGAAGAACCTGGAAGAGAGGCTGGCGCAGCAGGAGGAGGCGCTTGCAAGCGCTGCCCATTTCGTCCGGCCGGGCGGACATCTGATCTACGTGACCTGCTCGGTACTTCCCGAGGAGAACGAGTCGCAGGTCTACGGTTTCTGCGAGGACAATCCGGAGTTCGAGATCGTCTCGGCCGCCGACACATGGGCGGCGCTCTTCGGAACCGACAAGCCACAGCCGTGGTCCGCCGACATGAAGACGGTTACGCTGACGCCCGCTTCGACGGGAACCGACGGCTTCTTCTTCTGCCTCATGGGCCGAAGGAGCTGACGCCCCGGATCGTCGGCCGGCGTTTCCGCAGATCGCGCCCGCGAAAAGATTGAAAACGTTCTAAACTATACACTTTGACACAAGTTTACTTTTGGTCCATGAAAAGTTCGCTTTAGGGGCCCGGAGAGAGACCTTGCTCGCGGCCCTGGAAGAAGCAAAGGAGAGGTCATGACCAAGAATTTCATCCGCGCCGCCGCACTGGCGCTCATGACGGCAACGTCTGCACTGGCCTTGCAACCGGCGAATGCTGCCACCGACGCCGCTGCGATCGTCAAGCACTATGCTGCCGTTGCCCACGCCAAATACGAAGACGCCCTGACGACGGCCGAAGCACTCGACAAGGCCGTTGACGCGCTGATCGCAAGCCCGAGCGAAGAGACCTTGAAGGCCGCGCGTGACGCCTGGCTCAAGGCGCGCAACCCCTACCAGGAAACTGAGGTCTATCGTTTCGGCAATACGATCGTCGATGAATGGGAAGGCAAGGTGAACGCCTGGCCGCTCGACGAGGGCCTGATCGACTATGTGGATCAGAGCTATGGCACCGAAAGTGACGAGAACGCTCTTTTCGTTGCCAATGTGATCGCCAACAAGGCGATCAAGATCGACGGCAAGGACGTCGACGCGACGAACATCACGCCCGAATTCCTGTCAGGCACGCTGCAGGAAGCTGGTGGCATCGAGGCGAACGTCGCCACCGGCTACCACGCGGTCGAATTCCTGCTCTGGGGACAGGACCTGAACGGCACCGGCGCGGGCGCCGGCAACCGCTCCTATACCGACTTCGACACCAAGGCCTGCACGAACGGCAATTGCGATCGCCGCGCCGCCTACCTGAAGGCAGCCACCAGCCTGCTCGTTTCCGATCTGAAGGAGATGGTCGCCAACTGGACGCCGGATGGCGCCGCCACCAAGGCAGTCGAAGCCGATCCCAAGGCTGGCCTCGCAACCATCCTCACCGGCATGGGCTCGCTTTCCTACGGCGAACTCGCCGGCGAGCGCATGAAGCTCGGCCTGCTGCTGCACGATCCAGAGGAAGAGCACGATTGCTTCTCGGACAACACGCACAACTCGCATCTCCATGACGCGATCGGCATTCAGTCCGCCTATACCGGCGAATATACCCGTGTCGACGGCACGAAGCTCACCGGTCCCTCGCTTTCCGAGCTCGTTGCGGCGAAGGACGCGGCGCTGGACAAGGAACTGAAGGACAACCTTGCCGCTACCGTCGAAAAGATGCAGGCGATGGCGAAGCGTGCCGAAACGGTCGAGGCCTATGACCAGATGATCGGCGAAGGCAATGCCGAGGGTAACGCCACCGTGCAGGCAGCGATCGACGGCCTGATCGTGCAGGCGAAGACCGTCGAACGCGTCATCGCGTCACTCGATCTCGGCACGATCGAGCTTGAAGGTTCCGACAGCCTGGATAATCCTAGCGCCGTCTTCCAATGAGCCGAAAGGCGGGCCGCTCCGAAGAGGTGCGGCCCGGCCAAGTCCAATGCATGTGACCTCCCGCCTCCTAGCGCTGCCGCTCGCCGCCCTCGGTCTCACCGCAGCGGCGATGGGAGGCGATACAAATCTCGTCGCTAAGGCGGAAGCCAACCAGACTGCAGCGGCTGAAAGCGGGGGCGCGGGTGTGGGCACCCCCCTCTGCCCTGCCGGGCATCACCCCCACAAGGGGGGAGATTGGCCATTAGCAAGGCCCTGCCCGACGGTGAGCGCGCAAATGCCGACGTCGCGGAGTCCAGCAATACGCGCACCGAGTAATCGGTTAAGCGGGGCGTCGCCCCTTGCCGATCTCCCCCCTTGTGGGGGAGATGTCCAGGGCAGAGGGGGGTGTAGCGCCGTGCAGGTCGCAGACAATGAGGTCTCGCCTCGCCTTGCACGCCAAGACCTTTCCGAGCACGACCGCGCGCGCGTGCTGACCGTCACCCGGCCGACGACGGATTTCTCTAAGGCGGAACAATTCGAGGCCCTTTCCGCCGGCGCCGCAACGACGATCGCGCCGATCGATCGGCAAGTCTTCTCCCAGTTTTCGGCGAACCTGCCCTTCGAGGCCGAGCAGAACTTCAAGCTCGGCAAGGCGCTCTTCGAGAAGCTCTGGGTTTCGTCGCCCTCCTCCACCCAAGCCTCCGACGGGCTCGGCCCGCTCTACAACGCCCGCTCCTGCGAGAGCTGTCATCCCCGTGACGGACGCGGCCGACCGCCGGAAGGCGCGTCCGACTCAACGTCGATGTTCTATCGCCTTGCGCGTGCGCCGCGCGACGATGCCGAACGGGAGATGATCGCCTCCCATACCGCGATCAATTTTCCCGATCCTGTTTACGGTGCACAGCTCCAGGACAGTGCCGTGCCGGGGCTTTCAGCCGAAGGGCGGGTAGCGATTACCTACACGGAAGAGCAGGTGACGCTTGCGGACGGCGAGACGGTTTCCCTGCGGAAGCCGCATTATACGGTCACCGGCCTCGGCTATGGCCCGCTCTATCCGACAACGACGCTCTCGCCGCGCGTGGCCACCCCGATGATCGGCCTCGGACTGATCGAAGCGATCCACGAAGCCGACATTTTCGCGCGCTCAGATCCGGACGACCGCGACGGCGACGGCATCAGCGGGCGGCCCGCGCTGACCCACGATGCCAAAACCGGAGCCATAATGCTCGGCCGTTTTGGCTGGAAGGCCCAAAGCCCGACGCTCCGACGACAAGCCGCCGACGCCTTCGCTATCGACATCGGCCTATCCAGCCCGGATAACGACCGCAGCCACGGCGATTGCACCGAGGCACAGACCGGCTGCCGGACGCTTCCGAGCGGCGTTCAAGAACGGCTCGGCCCCGTCGAGGCGCCCGATCCGGTACTTGGCCTCGTGACGTTCTATGCCTCCAACCTGGCAGTGCCCGCCCGCCGCAAGGCGAGCTTTCCGGAGAGCTTGCGGGGCAAGCACCTCTTCTACGAGTCCGGATGCACGGCCTGCCACACGCCGAAATTCGTGACCCGGCGCGATGCGTCGCATAAGGAGCAGGCGTTCCAGTTGATCTGGCCCTACTCGGATTTTCTGTTGCACGACATGGGCGAAGGTCTTGCCGATGGCCAGCAAGTCGGCGTCGCCGATGGCAGCGAGTGGCGCACGCCGCCGCTCTGGGGGATCGGTCTGACGCAAACCGTCAGCGGCCACACCTTCTTCCTTCACGATGGCCGCGCCCGTAATCTTTCCGAGGCCATCCTTTGGCACGGCGGTGAAGCGGAAAGGGCTCGCAACGCCTTCGCCGCGCTGTCGAAGGACGACCGAAAGGCCCTGATCACATTCCTGGAGTCACTCTGATGCGCCCGAGCCTTCCCCTTACCCTGGCCGTCATCCTGTTCGCCGCCATCGCCACCCCGACGGCCGCGCAAGAAAGTGAAGCGCTCTCGCCGCGCGCCATCGACGAGGCCGCCGTGCCGGGCGTCATGGCAAGGGCCGTCGACGGCTTCATCGTCCCCGGCTATCGCGGCCTCGCGGAGGCGACGGTCGGCCTTGCGGAAACGAGCGCCGCGCTTTGCGAGGCGCCTTCGGCAGCGGCGCTCGAGGCCTCCCGCTCGGCGTTTTCGGGCGTGGTACAGAGATGGTCGGCGATCGAGATCATCCGCCTCGGCCCGGCCCTCGAACAGAACCGTTTCGAGCGCTTCCTCTTTTATCCCGACCGCAAGAGCACCGGTCTCAAGCAGGTGCAGGCGATTCTTGCTAAGGAAGACGAAAGCGCAACGCAGGTAGAGAGCCTCAAGAAAAAAAGCGTCGCCGTCCAGGGCCTCGGCGCGCTCGAATACGTACTCTACGGCACCGGGGCAGAAACGCTTGCCGGGAAGGACGGTGCCTTTCGCTGCCGCTACGGCGTCGCGATATCGGAGAACCTCAGGGCGATTGCCGACGAGATCCTTGCCGAATGGGAAAGGCCGGACGGAATCCAGGCGGCCTGGAAGAAGCCCGGTCCCGACAATCCGCTCTTCCGCGACAACAAAGAAGCCGCAACCGAGCTCCTCGGCGTTCTCGTCCACAGCGTCGAGATGGTGAAGGACCAGCGGCTGCGGCCCTTCTACACCGGCACGTTCTACGGAAAGCCCGACAAGGGCCGTCCGAGGCTCGCCATCTACTGGCGTTCGGTCCAGACGATGCCGTCCATTTCCGCGAATCTGCGGGCCCTGCACATGCTCTTCAATACGGCCGGCATGGAAAGCCTGCTTCCTGCCGACAGCCGCTCGATCGCCGGCTCGATCAATTTCCTCTTCAAGGTGCTGATCCGCACCGCGGACAGCATCGAGGGACCGATCGACGCGGCGCTTGTGGACGAGAAGCAGCGCGCCACACTCGACTTCATCGCGCTCAACACCGCTGACCTCCTCGATCGGTTCAATCGCGAATTCGGCGGCGCCATCGGCCTCGGCGCGGGCTTTTCCTTTGCCGACGGCGATTGACATGGCAAGTTGACACGGCGACGTGAAGCGGCCCCGCCGACCGGCGGTTGACAAGCCGCCCTTTTGGGCGCAAAGCCCAAGTCGTGTCCGCTGTCGCGGGCACGTTTCACCTACCAAGGATCAACCGGAATGAACCCCGACAGTCGAAGTCGAGCCTTCATGCTCACGGCCGTCCGGTCCTGATTGATCAGGGCTCCAGGCGGTCGGATGACTCGCCCCATGGAGCCCCACATGCTGCGCATTTACAAAGGCCAGAACAACCATCTCGCGCCCGTCGACCTCCTCAACGGCCTGGCATCCCAGGAACCGGTGATCTGGTTCGACCTCTTCAATCCTTCCGCCGAGGAAACACGCCTCGTCGAAGACCGCCTCGGTATCGCCATCCCGACACGGGACGAGATGCAGGAAATCGAGCTTTCCGACCGCCTCTACCAGGAGGACGGCGCCGAGTTCATGACGATGACCGCCGTGGCGAAACTCGACAGCGACAATCCGGCAAAAGTGCCGGTGACGTTCATTCTCAAGGGAGCGAGTCTCGTCACGGTACGCCACGCCGACCCGAAGCCGTTCCAGGTCTATGCAACCCGCATCCAGCGGCCGAACGGGGCGGCGTGCGAAACGGGCGAACTGGTGATGCTGGGGCTGCTCGAGGCGATGATCGACCGCACGGCGGATGCGCTGGAGCGCGCCGGCACCGAGGTCGATGCGATCTCGCGCGAGGTCTTTCGCAAGTCGAACGCCAGCGCCACCAAGAAGACGCGCGACCTGCAATCGCTGATCGAGCAGATCGGCCAGAAGGGCGACCTGCTGACGATCATCCGTGAAAGCCTGGTAAGCGTCGGCAGGCTCGTCGCCTACCACGTGGCGGTCGAGGGCAATGGTCAGCGCAAGGCAGCCAAGGAGAGCCGGCAGCGGATCAAGCTGATCCAGCGCGACGCGGCCTCGCTTGGCGACCACGCGCTGTTCCTGTCGAACAAGATCAATTTCCTGCTCGACGCAACGCTCGGCCTCATCAATCTCGAACAGAACCAGATCATCAAGATCTTCTCGGTCGCAGCGGTCGTGTTCCTGCCGCCGACGCTGGTCGCCTCGATCTACGGCATGAATTTCGACGTGATGCCGGAGTTGAAATGGCAGCTCGGCTATCCCTACGCGCTATCGATGATGGTGCTATCGGCGCTGTTGCCGTTCCTCTATTTCAAGCGCCGTGGCTGGCTGTAGATGCGTAATCTCCTCCCCTCCCCACAAGGGGGAGGGCCTTTGGCGATCGCCGCCCCGCCGGGTCCCAAACGCAGCAGCCGAACTCGCGGAACCGTTGAGACGTGAACAAGGCGGGCACGGCATCCTGAGCCCCTCCCCTTGTGGGGAGGGGTCGCGCGTCCTCCGCCAGCGTCCGGAATGAGCCAGTTGATAAGGTGGATAGTTGCGATCCAAAATCAGGACAATCTGCTAAACCTCGGCGAAGATCGGCGGCACCTGTGCCACTATCCACTTCGGGAAATCGCATGACCGCGAAACCACTCATCGATCGACGCAGCTTCGTCAAAATGGCAGGCGCCGCCTGGTTGGCGACGCTGACCCCGCGTGGCGTTTTCGCGCTTGAAAGAGCGGACGCCGTCTTCGCCTCGGCCTTCATGGCGCCGGACGGCAGCTACGGCATCGCGACCCTGACGGACGGGGGCCAAATCGTCGACCGGGCGCTGCTGCCGGCGCGTGCGCACGGTATGGCCTTCTCGCCGGAAAGCCGGCGCGCTGTCGCCTTTGCCCGCCGGCCGGGCACCTATGCGATGATCCTTTCGACCGATCGTGCCGCCGAACCAGTCGTGATTACCGCCGCCGAAGGCCGTCATTTCTTCGGCCACGGTTGCTTTTCCGCCGACGGGCGCTTGCTCTACGCGACCGAGAACGACTTTTCCGCCAATCGCGGCATGATCGGCATTTACGACGGCACGAAGGGATTTGCCAGGATCGGCGAATTTCCGACCCATGGCATTGGGCCGCACGACATGATCCTTGCCGCCGACCGGCGGACGCTCGCGATCGCCAATGGCGGCATCGAGACCCATCCGGACTTCGGCCGTACCAAGCTCAATCTCGACCATATGGAGCCGAGCCTGACACTGGTCGACACCGTCACGGGCGCACTCATCGAAAAACACGTGCTGCCGAAGGAGCTTAGCCGGCTATCGACGCGCCACGTGGATATCGGCACCGATGGAAAGGTCTGGTTCGCCTGCCAATACGAAGGTGCGCGCAACGACCTGCCCCCACTCGTCGGCCACTTCGCGCGAGGTGAGGATCTTGCCTTTCTCACGCTTCCCGAGCGAACGACCGAGGCGCTGGCCAACTATGTCGGCGCGATCGCCTTCAATCGTCGCGAAGGGCTCGTCGGACTGACATCGCCGAAGGGCAATGTTGCCGTCACGCTCGATGCCCGGACGGGCGCGGTGCTAAAGGAAGAGCTTGTCGCCGAGGCCGCGGGCGTGGCCGCAGCCAATCATGGATTCGCCATCTCCTCCTATGACGGCCGCTTCAACGACCGCAAAAGCGCCGTGGCCTGGGACCAGCATATTGTCAGATTAGGATAGAAGTGGCCGACGTCACATCGCGGCATTCCCGGCGCCTGAAAGCGTCGCGAGATCGTCCCAGCGATAGGCGACCTGATCATAATTTTCACCGCCGACGCTGACGCGCCCTCGCCCGACGACACGCGCCCCGAGCCGTTCATAAAACGCGCGGTTTGGATTGCCCGCCAGCACCCAGGCAAAAAGCGACGACGCGCCCGTGTCCCGGCAATGCCGCGCAACGGTGCGTACCAGTGCGGAGCCGATGCCGGCGCCCTGGAATTCCTCCAGCAGGTAGAGCGTGTAGAGCTCGCGGTCGAAGGCCGGCGGCATCCCTCGTGCTCGCCCGTAACTCGCAAGGCCGATCACCTTCCGCGAGGCCATGTCGGCCGCGACGATGTGGAAAACGCCTGCGGCGCGCATTCGGCGCGCATGTCGGATCGCCTGATCCTCGACCGTCATCGCATCGAGATACGCGTCGGAGATGATGCCCCGAAACGCCGACCGCCAGGTTTCGACGAGCACCGATGCCATCATCAGGACATCGTCGGGTTCGGCCGGTCGGATTTCAATGCGTCTGATGTTTCTCATCCTCGGCTCAGGACCTATTAAATTCGTCCATTCTGCGTGGCGGATTTCGTGCCTGAGAAGGAGGAAAGATGCAGGAAATGCCGAACATTTTCAAATCTTCCCGACGCGGTCAGGCGCGAAATCCGCCACGCCCTTTGGGTTCAGGTCCATGGGCCGCCTGATCGAAAACAATTTCTTCCATTGAATCCCATGGACCTGAGCAGAACGCACGAAATTAATAGGTCCTGAGCCTAGGCATATATAGATCAGCCGGGTTCCGCGAAAAGCAAGTAAGCGCTCCAATTGGCGCATGTTTCGCCCGGATGTGGTTCTGTCGGGCCTGGTGGCTTCCCAGCGCATCGATTTCCGCCTCGCCCGCGCTTGTCCTGCTTCCGCTCACATGCCACTGTCGGCCCGACGCGGGCGCTCGGCCCCGCCCTCGGAAAGGCCCTTTCTATTGATCGACGACGAGCCGCATGATTTTTACGCCCGCATCCGGGAAAGTTTCGATCGCCAGGCGGCGATGCGTACGATCGGCGCGGAGCTGACACGCATCGAACCGGGAACGGTCGAGATCGAGCTGCCCTTCGACCCCAAGCTGACGCAGCAGCACGGCCTGCTGCATGCCGGCGTGATTTCCGCCGCTCTCGACGCCGCCGGCACCTATGCCGCCTATTCCGTCATCGATCCCGAGGCGTCGCTGCTGACCATCGAGTTCAAGGTGAACCTGCTTTCGCCCGGCCGCGGCGATCGCTTTCTCTTCCGTGGCGAGGTGACGAAGCCCGGCACGACGATCATCGTTTCGGACGGGCGGGCCTATGCCATCCGGCCGGACGGGCCGGCAAAGCTGATCGCCTCGATGACAGGAACCATGATGGTGGTGCGCGGACGTGAAGGGATCGAGGGATGAGCTTTGAACTGAAGCGCGTAGCGGGCAAGACGATCCTTTACGTGATGGCGGTCGATGCGGAATACGGGCCCAATCTGCGCGCCCGGATTGCGCCGCTGATGACCGGCGTCGGCCCGGTCGAGGCCGCCGTCACATTGACGAAGACGCTCGCCAAACTCGATGCGGCCAACAGCCTGCCCAATCTCGTCGTTTCGCTCGGCTCGGCGGGGTCCGCGACACTCGAACAGACCGAAGTCTACCAGGCGACGTCGGTCGGCTATCGCGACATGGACGCTTCCGTACTCGGCTTCGAGAAGGGAGCGACACCGTTCCTCGATCTTCCCGCGGTCGTGAAACTGCCGTTGCGCATCCCGGGCGTGAAGGAGGCCCGGCTTTCGACCGGCGCCAACATCGTCTCAGGAAAGGCGTATGACGGCATCGACGCAGACATGGTCGAGATGGAGACCTTCGCGGTCCTGCGTGCCTGCCAGTCCTTTGGCCTGCCGCTGATCGGCCTGCGCGGCATTTCGGATGGCAAGGCGGAATTGAAGCATGTCGATGACTGGACGGAATATCTCCACGTCATCGACGAGAAGCTCGCCGCCGCGATCGACCGGCTGGAGGCAGCGTTCGACAACGGCGAGATCCAGCTCTGACGCTCTTCACCCGGCGGTATGCTGTATATTGTCGGGGTGCAATGTAATCGTTGCGCCGAGGGCGGGCTTTCATTAAAGGCTCGCCATGATCAAGCTTGAAGGCCCGCTATGACTGAGACAGCCCATCCCGACACCGTCCTCATCATCGACTTCGGCAGCCAGGTGACCCAGCTCATCGCCCGGCGCGTCCGCGAATCCGGCGTCTATTGCGAAATAGTGCCGTTCCAGTCAGCCGAGGAAGGCTTCAAGCGCCTGAAGCCGAAGGCAGTAATCCTGTCCGGAAGCCCGGCTTCGACGCTCGAAATCGGGTCCCCGCGCGCGCCGTCGGTGATCTTCGACAGCGGCCTGCCGGTCTTCGGCATCTGCTATGGCCAGCAGACCATGTGCGCCCAGCTCGGCGGCAAGGTGGAAGGCGGTCATCACCGCGAATTCGGCCGCGCCTTTCTGGAAGTCGAGAAGGAATGCGCCCTCTTTGACGGTGTCTGGTCGGTCGGCTCGCGCCATCAGGTCTGGATGTCGCACGGCGATCGCGTCACGGCAATCCCGGAAGGTTTCGAGGTGGTCGCGACCTCCTCCAATGCACCGTTCGCCTTCATCGCCGACGAGAAGCGCAAGTACTACGCGGTGCAGTTCCATCCGGAAGTAGTGCACACGCCGGACGGCGCCAAGCTGATCGCCAACTTCGTGCACAAGATCGCCGGCATCAAGAGCGACTGGACCATGTCGGCATATCGTGCCAAGGCAGTCGAGGCGATCCGTGAGCAGGTGGGCGACAAGAAGGTGATCTGTGCGCTTTCCGGGGGTGTCGATTCCTCCGTCGCAGCCCTTCTCATCCACGAAGCCGTCGGCGACCAGCTGACCTGCATTCTCGTCGACCATGGCCTGATGCGCAAGGACGAGGCGGCGAACGTTGTCGCCATGTTCCAGGAGCACTACAACCTCCACCTCCTCCACATCGATGCCTCCGACCGCTTCATCGGCGAGCTGGAGGGCGTCAACGATCCGGAAACCAAGCGCAAGATCATCGGCCGTCTCTTCATCGAGGTGTTCGAGGAAGAAGCGAAGAAGCTTGGCGGCGCCGATTTCCTCGCCCAGGGCACGCTTTATCCGGACGTGATCGAAAGCGTTTCCTTCACCGGCGGACCGTCGGTGACGATCAAGTCTCATCACAATGTCGGCGGCCTGCCGGAGCGCATGAACATGCAGCTCGTCGAGCCGCTGCGCGAACTCTTCAAGGACGAGGTGCGCGTGCTCGGCCGCGAGCTGGGCCTGCCGGACAGCTTCATCGGCCGCCATCCCTTCCCCGGACCCGGCCTTGCGATCCGCTGCCCCGGCGGCATCACCCGCGAAAAGCTTGAAATCCTGCGCGAAGCCGACGCGATCTATCTCGACGAGATCCGCAAGGCGGGCCTCTACGACGCGATCTGGCAGGCCTTCGCCGTGCTGCTGCCGGTACAGACCGTCGGCGTCATGGGCGACGGCCGTACCTACGAATTCGTCTGCGCGCTCCGCGCCGTCACCTCCGTCGACGGCATGACCGCCGATTTCTACCACTACGACATGGAATTCCTCGGCCGCGCGGCAACGCGCATCATCAACGAGGTCCGCGGCATCAACCGCGTCGTCTACGACGTGACCTCGAAGCCGCCGGGCACGATCGAGTGGGAGTGAGCACTCCATAGTCTTCGCTTGCCCGAATTTGTGAAGGGCGCGTCTTGGCGCGCCCTTTTTGCATTCCCATGTACTTGCTTCGACTCTGCTGGATACGCCGGAGCAATCCATGAATTCGCACCAGCTTTCTCTGGACTTGGGCTCTTCTCTCCCTCCGCGTGCGATCGATATCTTTTACTTTGCGGTTCTGCCGGAAGCGCAAGCGGCGGAACAGGCATTGGAAGTTGCGCGCTGGGATCAGCAAAAACATGGGCTTTCCGGAAAGATCTACGACCGTGACCGGCTCCATGTGTCTCTTGCCAAGGTTCGCGAGGGCCGTGGGCTTTCTAGAGCCGTCGGCGAGTACGCAGCGAACCTCGGTTCACGCGTGAAAGCCGACCGATTTCACGTATGTTTCGATCGCCTTGTCAGTGCCGGCCACCGCCATCAATATCCCCGCATACTGGCCTGCGGTCGCTCTGTTCCAGGTTTCGACGTATTGGTTCGGGAGATCACGGGTCTGCGATATGTCTCAGGTGAGATTAGTCCCCATATGACGCTTTACTACGGCGACCACAAAGCTCCTCCCATCGAACTCGCGACGCCGATCGCATGGAAAGTCTGCGACTTCGCACTTGTCCATACGCGCAAAGGGCGGGGAGAATTCAGGATTGTCGATCGCTGGCCGCTTTCGCTCTAATGCGAAGAACCCGGCACGGCTGATGTCGGGTCACAAGTGCGTTCGGCGTCGATGCCACTCTTACATACTTGCAGAACAGCACAGGAGCACCGATAAGCGCTTACGAACAATGCGGGAGAGAACGTGGAAATTTCCGAGATCATCATCGCCGGCGACACGCCGGGCGTCGAATGGCGGCTGCCGGTCTTCCGTTTCAAGGGGACAAAACCGGAAGCACCACGGACCTATATCCAGGCGGCGCTTCACGCCAATGAGCTGCCGGGCACGGCGGCGTTGCATTTCCTTCTGGAGAAGCTGCGCCAGGCGGATGCCGACGGCGCAATCCTCGGCGATATCACCGTCGTTCCGCAGGCAAACCCGATCGGTTCGGCGCAGTTGCATTTCGGCGAGTTGCAAGGTCGCTTCGATCTCGGTTCCCGCACCAATTTCAACCGTGACTTCCCGCTGATTTCCCTAGGCGAACGCGACGACTTGCTCGAAGATCTCGACCGATATTCGGCCGCCGACCGACTGAAGCGGCAGCTGCTCCACATGGCGCTTGGAGCCGACCTAGTGCTCGACCTCCACTGTGATGACGAGGGGCTGGAATATGCCTATATCGACGAGGTCTTCTGGCCGGAAGCGGCGGATCTTGCCGCGGCGCTCGACATGAAAGCCGTGTTTCTCTCCGACGGCGAGAGCTCCGCTTTCGAGGAGGCCGTCGGTCATGCCTGGAAAAGCGAGGACAAGGGCCGGAAAAAGACAAGCCTGCCCGGCCGGCTTTCCGTGACCGCGGAGCTGCGCGGCACGCGCGACGTCTATCCGGCAACCGCAAGCAAGGATGCCGACGGCGTCTGGCAGTTTCTCCTCGGGCGTGGCGTGGTTTCCGGGGCACGCACCGATCTTCCCGCCTTCGCCGGCAAGGCGGTACCGCTCGACAACATCGAGATGATCCGTGCGCCTCGGGCCGGCGCGATCCTGTTCCATCGCGATATCGGCGAGAGCGTGAAAGCGGGAGACGTGCTCGCGACGATCCTCGCAAAGCCCGGCACGCCGGACGGCGCGGTGGAGGTGAGAGCTCCACAGGACGGGCTGATCGTAACCCGGGTCTCGACCCGTTTGGCACGTCGCCGGTCGGATCTTATGAAGATTGCTTGCGAGGAGCCTTCGCGGGCGGTGCGCAAGCCCGGCACGCTCGAGGCGTGACCTTCTGAAATAGCCCCTCATCCCGCTGCCGCGACCTTCTCCCCGTTTTGACGGGGAGAAGGGACGATGCCGCGCCTGCTAGTCTTCTCCACGGCGGCCGAGAACGGGGATTTGGGGAGTGAAGCGTTGCTGCGAGTCTCCTTCGCCCCGCCTGCGGGGAGAAGGTGGCCGGCAGGCCGGATGAGGGGCGTTGAGCAGTTGCCACGCACCTACGGCGCGACACCCGTCTGCAGTTTCGGACTGTCGAGCAGGATGGTCGAGCGGAGCGTTTTGATTTCGGCGATCTGCTCGAACTCGCTCCAGAGCAGGCGCTTGTAATCCGCAACATCGCGCACGGCGATCTTCAGCAGGAAATCGAAATCGCCGGCAACCGTGTGGCATTCGACCACTTCCGGCATGCGCGAGACCAGTTCGATGAAACGCTGTCCAACCTTGCTGGCAGTGCGCTCCAGCGTCACCTCGACAAAGGCCTGGAAACCGATGCCGGCCGCCCGCGGGTCCACGACGACCGTCTGGCGGATGACGCCCGCCGAATAGAGCCGCGCCAATCGTCGCGATAGTGGCGCCGGCGAGAGGCCGACCTTTTCCGCCAGTTCGTTGTTGCTTCTCGACGCGTCTTCGACGAGCAGGCGGATGATCCGCCGGTCGATCGCATCCAGCTCCGTTTTTCCGCGCTCCATCGCGAATTCACTCCAATCCATAAAATGCGCAAACCCAAAGCGAATATTGCGCTCTCCACGCAAAAACATGTAAGCTCGTTTCGAATTCTTCGCAAATGCAGCGTCGAATTTGTGTTCGAACTCCCTTACAGAGGTTACAAACAAGTCGCGCATGCGGCTTGCCTTTCCGCCTGCCCAAAACAACAATTCCTCAATTGTTAGCACCAGAGGGACCCCGGCATGTTCGATGCTCTCGCCCGTCAACTCGACGACCCGTTGCTGGCCCTGATCGGCCTCTACCGAAACGACGAGCGCCCCGGCAAGGTGGACCTTGGCGTCGGCGTCTATCGTGACGAAACCGGCCACACGCCGATCTTTCGAGCCGTGAAGGCGGCGGAGAAGCGGCTTCTGGAAACGCAGGACACCAAGGCTTATGTCGGGCCCGAAGGGGATCGCGTGTTTCTGGACCATCTCTGGACGCTTGTCGGCGGCGACACGGTCGAACGAAGCCATGTCGCCAGCGTGCAGACGCCTGGCGGCTCGGGCGCGCTCAGGCTCGCGGCCGACCTTATCCACCGCCTGGGCGGCCGGCGGATTTGGCTCGGCCTGCCGAGCTGGCCGAACCATGCGGCAATCTTCAACGCGGCGGGCCTCGAAACTGCAAGCCACGATTTCTTCGACATCCCGTCGCAGGCGGTGCTCTTCGACAATGTCGTCAGCGCGCTTGAGGGTGCGGCCGCCGGTGACGCGGTGCTGCTGCATGCAAGCTGCCACAACCCGACCGGCGGCGCGCTGAGTGAGACGCAATGGCTGGAAATCGCCGCCCTCGTCGCGGAGCGGGGTCTCCTGCCGCTGGTCGATCTCGCCTACCAAGGCTTCGGCCGCGGCCTCAACGAGGACGTTGCCGGCCTGAGGCATCTCATCGGCGTCGTTCCCGAAGTGCTTGTCGCCGTTTCCTGCTCGAAATCCTTCGGCCTCTACCGCGAGCGCACAGGCGCCATCTACGCGCTCACCGCCTCGCCAGCCTCCGCCGATACCGTCAGGTCGAACCTCGCCGGGCTCGCCCGCACCAGCTATTCCATGCCGCCGGATCATGGCGCCGCCGTCGTGCGCACGATCCTCGCGGACGAAGACCTCGCACGCGACTGGGCGGAGGAACTCGAGGCGATGCGCCTGCGCATGACCGGCATCCGCCGGGCGCTTGCAGAAGGACTCAGGACCCGCTGGCAGGCGCTCGGCGCGATTGCCGCTCAGGAGGGCATGTTCTCGATGCTGCCGCTCTCGGAAGAGGAGGTGCTGCGGCTTAGAAGCGAGCACGGTATCTACATGCCGACGTCGGGCCGCATCAACATCGCCGGGCTGAAGACGACGGAAGTCGCCGCCGTCGTTCGCAATTTCACAAGCCTCTGACGGAGACAGCGGGGATGAAGGTCGACGGAGAGGCCCGAGTTGCCGTTGCGCCCGGCAAGCGCCACAGGCTTTACGAGGATGCGCTTGCCATCCTGACCGGCACGCTCGTCGTCTCGCTCGGCGTGGTGATCTACAGCAAGGCAGTGCTTTTGACCGGCAGCACCGCCGGCCTTGCCCTGCTTCTGCAATACGCAACCGGAGCCGGGTTCTGGCTCGTCTTCTCGCTCGTCAACCTGCCCTTTTACGTTCTTGCCATCCGGCGACTCGGCTGGGCGTTCACGTTGCGCACCTTCCTCGCCGTCAGCCTCGTCTCGCTGTTTTCCCGGCTGACGGCGCAATGGGTAGAGTTCGCGCGGATCGATCCGGTCTACGCTGCCGTTGTCGGCGGCGGGCTGATGGGGATGGGCCTGCTGGTTCTCTTCCGACACCGCACCGGCCTCGGCGGCATCAACATCCTGGCGATCTATCTGCAGGAGAAATGCGGAATCCGCGCCGGCTATTTCCAGCTCGCCATCGACCTGGCAATCCTGGCGGGCGCCTTCTTCGTGCTGCCGCCGTCGAACCTCGTGCTCTCGATAATTGGCGCCTCGGTCGTCAACATGATCCTTGCGATCAACCACAAGCCCGGCCGCTATGTCGGCGTAACCTGAAGCGGGCGCTTGCGGGCTTTTCTCGGAGGCGGTGCCCCGCTATGTGTTTCCCGCACTGGTGGAGACGGGAAGGGATTCGGCATGACGGTTACGATCTACGGCATCAAGAACTGTGACACGATGAAGAAGGCACGCAGCTGGCTCGAAGGCCGCGGCGTCGCCTACCGCTTCCACGACTACAAGGTAGAAGGGATCGATCAGGCGCATCTTCAGCGCTGGTGCGACGAATTCGGTTGGGAAACCGTGCTCAATCGCTCGGGCACGACCTTCCGCAATCTGCCGGAGGAGGACAAGCAGGACATGACGGCCGAAAAGGCGATCGCGCTCATGCTCAAGCAGCCGTCGATGATCAAACGCCCGGTGCTCGATGCCGACGGCAAGCTCATGATCGGCTTCAAGCCGGAGCTCTACGAAGCCCCGTTCGGCGCGTAGGAGGCAGCGATGTCGAAGACGACCCGGGCTACGCAGACGCTCGCCAAAGCCGGCGTTTCATTCACCGTGCACAGCTACGACTACGACCCCGGTGCCGAGCGCGTCGGCCTGCAGGCGGCCGAGGCGTTGGGAGAGGATCCTTCCCGCGTGCTGAAGACGCTGATGGCCGAGGTGGATGGCAAGCCGGTCTGCTGCATCGTGCCCTCCGACCGCGAAGTCAGCATGAAGAAGCTCGCTGCCGCCTTCGGCGGCAAATCGGCCAACATGATGAAGCCCGCCGACGCCGAGCGCCAGACCGGCTACCATGTCGGCGGCATTAGCCCCTTCGGCCAGAAGAAGATCGTTCCGACCGCGATCGAGGAAGCAGCGCTCGCAGAAACGCTTGTCTATATCAATGGCGGGCAGCGAGGGCTGCAAGTACGGCTTGCGCCAAAGGATGCGCAGGCGGCGCTGAAAGCGATTGCCGCTCCCCTGATAGCCTGATCCGGCCGCCTCAGGTGAGCCGCGAAAGCAGTTCCGCGAGCTTGACCGCCTCTACGTCGCCGAACTTTGCGCCGACATGCCGTTCGATCGAGCGCGCATAGATTTGCCACATGCGGGCCCGCATCTGACGGCCCGCTTCGGTCACGACGACCCAGCGGCCTCGAGCGTCCTCGTCGAAGGCCTCCCGACGCACCAGGCCTTCCCTTTCCAGCCGATCGATCAGGCGCGAGAGATTGTATTGGGCAAGCAGCGTGCGGGCCTCGATCTCGAATGGCCGAAGCCTGCCGGCCTCGGCGCGCACCAGTTCCCAAAGCACATCGTACCAGCCGAGCGGAGGCAGGCCCGCCTCCTTGAAATCCTTCTCGATCGCCGAGAGCACACGCCGCTGTGCACGCATGAGCGCGACCCACGCCCGCGTGGTCGCCAATGTCGGCTCGTAGTCTGCTGATCTTTCACCTTTCATAGATGCAATTACATCTATCTTGACGGATTTTGCAAGCCGATATATATGCAATTGCATCTACATTGCCCAAAGCAGGGAGAATATCGATGACCGCGCCACTGACATTGATCAGCCACCACCTCTGCCCATACGTCCAGCGCGCCGCGATCGCGCTCGCCGAAAAAGGCGTGCCGTTCGGACGCGTCTATATCGATCTCGCCAACAAGCCGGAGTGGTTCCTGAGAATCTCGCCGCTCGGCAAGGTGCCTCTGCTCCGCATCCCGCAGCACGGGGGCGAAGCGATCCTCTTCGAGAGCTCAGTGATCTGCGAATATCTGGAAGAGACCCAGCCTGGAGCGAAACTGCACTCGGCCGATCCACTGACCCGGGCCCGCCATCGCGGCTGGATGGAGTTCGGATCGGCGATTCTTTCCGATCTCTGGATCTATGAAACCACCCAGGATGCCGAGGTGCTCGAAACCAAGCGCGGCGTGCTCAAGACGAAATTCACGACTGTCGAAGCAGAACTCGGCGATGGCCCCTATTTCGCGGGCGCTGATTTCAGTCTGGTCGATGCTGTCTTCGCGCCGATCTTCCGCTATTTTGACGTGTTCGACACGATTTCGGACGCGGGCATATTCGACGGACTACCGCGCGTCACCGCCTGGCGGAAGGCGCTTGCCGCAAGGCCAAGTGTGAAAGCCGCGGTAACCGAAGATTATCCCGAGCGATTGATGGCGTTTCTCAAGAAACATGACGCGGCGCTTCTTGGCTCGAGGCGCGCCGCCGCGTGAGACTGGGGCTGCATCGACTGGGCCACATCGCAAAGGCCTTCTGTTTTCGGCTGAACCGGTCTAAAACGGGCGCACCGCTCGACCGCACGCGTCCCGGACGTGCAAGGCGGCGACGGCACGCAAAAGCCATGCGCTCGTTTCCAGCCGCAACGTCGGTCGTCGGAGACGGCGCGAGAGGACAGCAGGAGCCGCGATGAACGCCCCCCTTCAATCCGCAAGGAATCCCGTCGATCCCGTAAAACTCGAAAAACTTGCAGAACTCGCTGTCAAGGTCGGCCTGCAACTGCAGAGGGGCCAGGACCTGGTGGTGACCGCGCCGATCGCGGCGCTGCCGCTCGTCCGCCTCATCACCAAACATGCTTATATGGCCGGCGCGGGTCTGGTGACGACGTTCTATTCCGACGAGGAAAGCACGCTTGCCCGGTACGCCCATGCGCCGGACGAGAGCTTTGATCGCGCAAGCGACTGGCTGTACGAAGGCATGGCCAAAGCCTTCGCCGGCGGCGCCGCGCGGCTCGCCGTTGCCGGCGATAACCCGATGATGCTTTCGGCTCAGGATCCGGCGAAGGTCGCGCGGGCCAACAAGGCGAACTCGATCGCCTACAAGCCGGCGCTCCAGAAGATCACCAATTTCGACATCAACTGGAACATCGTCTCCTATCCGAACCCCTCCTGGGCAAAGCAGATGTTTCCGGACGATCCCGAGACGGTCGCCGTCGAGAAGCTGGCGAACGCAATTTTCGCCGCCTCCCGCGTCGACGTCGACGACCCGATCGCCGCCTGGAAGGAGCACAACGCCAACCTTGGCAAGCGCTCTGCATGGCTGAACGGCGAACGCTTCGCCGCGCTGCATTTCACCGGTCCGGGTACCGACCTGACCGTCGGGCTGGCGGACGGGCACGAATGGCATGGCGGCGCCTCGACCGCCAAGAACGGCATTACCTGCAACCCGAACATCCCGACGGAAGAAGTGTTCACGACGCCGCATGCGCTGCGGGTCGAAGGTCACGTATCGAGCACGAAGCCGCTCTCCCACCAGGGCACGCTGATCGACGATATCCAGGTGCGCTTCGAAGGCGGCCGGATCGTCGAAGCCAAGGCTTCGCGCGGTGAGGAGGTACTGACGAAGGTTCTCGACACCGACGAGGGTGCACGCCGGCTCGGCGAAGTAGCGCTGGTTCCGCATTCCTCGCCGATCTCGGCGAGCGGCATCCTCTTCTACAACACGCTCTTCGACGAAAACGCCTCCTGCCATATCGCCCTCGGCCAATGCTACTCGGAGTGCTTCGTCGGTGGCGCCAACCTCAGCAAGGAACAGATCCGGGCGCAGGGCGGCAATTCGAGCCTGATCCACATCGACTGGATGATCGGTTCGGGCAAGGTCGATATCGACGGCGTACGGGCGGATGGCAGCCGCGTGCCCGTCATGCGGAAGGGCGAGTGGGCCTGATCGGTCTTCCGCCCGGGCATCTGCCCCTCATCCGCCTGCCGGCACCTTCTCCCCGCAGGCGGGGGTGCCTGCAACGCCTCAGTCCCCTCTCCCTGCCGGCGGTCGCCTGCGGGGAGAGGGTTAGGGTGAGAGGCTACTTCGCCTAGCTCTCAGGAATTCACGCAATCAGCTGCTACGCGCGAGCGGGTGCCGCGCGGCGCCCCATCTGTGCCTGCTGACTCATCCAGACGCTCACGAACACGACGATGATCCCGAACACTTGCATGGCTGCCAATTGCTGATGGAGCACGCCCCAGCCGAGCAATATCGCCACGACGGGGCTCAAGAATCCGAGTGGCGCGACCTCGGAAGGCTGCAGCCGCGACAGGCCGCGGAACCAGAGCAGGTATGTGAATGCGGCGCCGATCAGGCCGAGATAGGCAAAACCCATGAGGTTTGTGGCGGTGAGCGGCGGCAAGGCCGGCTCGAAAAACAGCGCCACCGGCACCAGCAGGAAGCCGCCGGCGGCCAGTTGCCAGGCGGTGAAGGTTAGCGGCGAGACCGGCGGCGCCCAATGGCGGGTGAGCACCGTGCCGAAGGCCATGGAGACGGCGCCCGCGAGGCCGGCCGCAACACCGGCTCGATCGAGAGTGGCTGCCGGCGTCAGCACCAGCAACGCCACGCCAGCCATGCCCGCGGTCCCGGCTACGATGCTCAAGACCCTGATCGGGGCGCCGAGAATGATCCGCGACAAGACGACGACGATTAGCGGCTGGATCGCGCCGACGGTCGCGGCGACGCCGCCGGGCAGGCGGTAGGCCGAGACGAAGAGCATCGCCTGGAAGAAGGAGAAGTTGAGCGCGCCGAGCACGAAGCTGCGCAGCCACCAGATCCCCTTCGGCATTTGCCGGACGATAAGCAAAAGAATGAGCCCCGCCGGCAGTGCCCTGAGCATCGCAACCGTCAGCGGGTAGCCGGGCGGCAAGAATTCCGTGGTGACCAGATAGGTGCTGCCCCAGATGGCCGGGGCTACGGCCGTCAGGCCGATGTCGAAGTTGCGCGCGTTCATGTCTTTATCTCAAGTATCTTTACGTCAAGATATTCGCATTCTAGCGTGAATTATCTTGACGTCAAGATATTTGAGGATTAGAGCGAACATGACAGCGCGGACGGTTCGCGCTGCTTCGCCGTTGCGGATCGATATGGAAGAGCTCGATAAGGACCACGTGGACAAGATCCTGGCGCAGTGGCGCCGGGAGCGGCCGGAACTGGACGTTTCGGCAATGGGTCTTCTCGGGCGCTTGGCCCGGCTTAGGGCGCATGTCGCCCGGGAGCAGGAAAAGGTCTTCAGCGATCACGGCCTGACATCAGCCAGTTTCGACGTATTGGCGACGCTCCGCCGGTCAGGACCGCCCTTTCAGCTTTCGCCCGGCGATTTGCTTGCGGCGACCATGGTCACCTCCGGCACGATGACCAATCGCATCGACCAACTCGAGAAGGCCGGCCTCGTCGAGCGGCACGACAATCCAGAAGACCGGCGCGGTGTGATCATCGCGCTGACGCCAGAGGGCCTGAAACGCATCGACGCAGCGGCGGCGGCCCATGTCGCCAACCAGCAGCGCCTGGTCGCCGGCCTTGACCCCGAGGAGCGGAAAGCGCTCGACGCGCTGCTCCGGAAATTCCTGGCGACGTTTGAATGAAATCACCTTTGGAGCGGCATGCGGGCGAAAAACCGCGCACACTTTTTCCTCATGCTGCTCTAAAGCGCGTCGCGTTCAATCGGACTCATGCGACGCGCTTTAGGTCATTGCTTTTATGCATGTCTTTGTCCCAAAACCGCTGCACACTTTTGGGCGACATGCATTAGATCCGGCTCACCAAAGCGTCCACACGTTCGAGATGGCGCTTGCGCTTCGCCCCTGTCGCCCGATCCATGTCGTGCAGGCTGATCATGCGAAAATCGACACCCTTGCTACAGAAAGCGGCGATACCGCGCTTGAGCAGACGCCGCACCGGATCGCCCATGTAGAGATGCACCACCCACCAGGGTGAGCCGGTGCTGGTCAGCGCCCAGAACAGCTTGATATTGCCGAGCCGCGGGACAATCCTGCCGCCCGCCGGATCATGATCGAAGGCGACGCCGGGTGCGAAGATCCGATCGAAGAAGCCCTTGAGGATCGCCGGGAAATTGAACCACCATTGCGGAAACACGAGCACCAGCCCCTCCGCCGCCTTGAGCCGCGCGATCCAGCCAGAGATCTCGGAGGCATCATAGTGTTCGTCGAAATAGCTGCCGCGCTCGGTAACGGTCAGCCGGGGGTCGAAGCCCTCGCGATAGAGGTCGAGCAGGTCGACCGTGTGGCCCCTGCCCTCAAGTGCTTGCCTGGCCACGCGCGCGACGCTTGCGGCAAAGCTGTCCTCGAGCGGATGGGCGAGCACCATCAGGATATGCATCGTCGTCGACCCAATAGCTGCGGCGGAATGTTGGCGGAGAACTGTGGGCACATTTTCCCAGCCCGGTCAAAACAGGCTGCCCTGCTTGGGCGGCCCGGAAGCCGGCTCCGGCGACCGTGACGAACGCTTTTTCGGCTCTTGCGGCGAAGGGGCGCCGCCCTCGCCCGCGACCGCCGACACGCGGCCATCGGCGAATTCCAGCGAAAGCGCCATGCCAGGCGCGACCGCTGCCGCCTGTTTCACCGGTTGGTCGGCAGCATCGCGCACCAGCGCGAAGCCGCGCTTCAGTACGTTGCGATAAGACAGCGATTGCAGCACCCGGTCCTGTGCCGTGAGCACGCCCTTGAGCCTGCGCACTTCGCCGGCAATGGCAGCATCGGACCGCGCGCAAAGGCCCGAGACGCGATCCGACGCGCGATGGATCTGTCCGATGAGCCGCGACGGCAGGGCGCGAAGCGAGGCATCGGCGGCGGAGACGCGCGACTGGCCGCGATGGACCTGACGCTCGACGATCCGCTCGGCACGGTTCATCGCCTCCAACAGGCGCCGCCGGCGATCGCTGATCCGCGTCGTCAGCAGTTCCGACCGGAGATGCGCACCGGTCCGCTCGAAGGCACGGCGCTTGTTGGCGGTGTTCATTTGCAGGCCGCGGCCGAGACCGGCCGACGCCTCGTCGAAACGGCGTCGCGGCAGAGCCAGCAACTGATCGAGCGAAGGCAGGGCGCGGGAAAGCGACCGCAACGCCTGCCGGCGGTTCTCCATCTGTCGTCCAGCAGCCGCCTTCAGCCGTGCCGACAATGCGGACACCTCCGCTTCGAGGTCGGCCTTCACCGGCACCGCCATTTCGGCGGCACCGGTCGGCGTCGGCGCCCGCTGGTCGGCGGCATAGTCGATCAGGGTCCAGTCCGTCTCGTGGCCGACGGCCGAGATCAGCGGAATATCGGACGCGGCCGCCGCCCGCACAACAGCCTCGTCGTTGAAGCACCAGAGATCCTCAAGGCTGCCGCCGCCGCGCGCAACGATCAGCACGTCCGGCCGGGGAATCGCCCCGCCGCTCTCCAACGCGTTGAAGCCGTGTATCGCCGCTGCCACCTCCTCACCCGAACCGTCGCCCTGGACACGGGCCGGCCAGACGACGACATGGACCGGGAAACGGTCGGCGATCCGATGGAGGATATCGCGGATGACGGCGCCGGTCGGCGAGGTCACGACGCCGATCACCTTGGGCATGAAGGGCAGCGGCCGCTTGCGCCCGGCATCGAACAAGCCCTCGGCGGCAAACTTGCGCTTGCGTTCCTCGAGCAGCGCCATCAACGCGCCGGCGCCCGCCGGCTCTAAAGATTCGATGACGATCTGGTATTTGGACGAGCCAGGGAAGGTCGTGACCTTGCCGGTGGCGATGACCTCCATACCCTCTTCCGGGCGGAATTTCAGCCGCGAAAACGCGCTTTTCCAGATCACCGCGTCGATGCGGGCGCGATCATCCTTCAGGCAAAAATAGGCGTGGCCCGAGGAGTGCGGACCGCGATAGCCGGAAATCTCGCCGCGGACACGAACCTGGTCGAACGCCTGCTCGACGGTTCGCTTGATCGAACCGGAAAGCTCCGAGACCGAATATTCGGCGAGATTCGACGGCGCAGGGGAATCGAATAACGAGTTCATGCGCCCTTTGTAACCGACAGTGCCGCGAAGATCAGCAACCACGCGCCCCCTTTCTACCGTTTTTCTGCTGATGGCGGCTCATTCCACGACTTGCGGTAGAATATTTGTCTTAAACCGAAAGAGTTTTACGCCCGTCGCCGACGTAACCGGCAATGGCTCGAGGAAATCCGGTATTTCTCCCGCGGCGAGACGGCCATAAAGCCCCCTTGGTTCCCTCTCGGCGATCGTCTCCGTTTGCGGATCGTCCGCGCAGAAGGCCAGAACCGGCTGGCCCAGAGCCTTCAGCATCCCCGCCGCCTCATCAGGCCCCGCCAATCCGATTCTGAGTTCAGCCAACATGCCTTGCGGATTTCTGTGATAGGGCGCGCTGAGCGCGCGATGCTTTGTGAAGCGCAGGATCGAAGCGCCCATGTTGGACGGATCGACAACAAGGGTGGGTTCGATCTTCTGCAGATCCGCCATTGCCGCCGACGAATAGCAGCGGTCCGCACCCGTCTGCCCGTTGGCTGCCATTTCTCCCACGCCGCTGACGCCCAGTTCGCCCGCCACCGCCCAGACAGCCGGGACGGAAACGAGCACGGCCAAGACATAGATGACGGATGCCAATGGACCGCCGCCCCCTTGCATCGTCCTCGACCTTAGATCGACGAGCAGAAGCGAAATCGGCAGGATGGAAAGGAGATTGGAGAAGACCGCGGCGCGAACCTGCATCAGCGCTATGCCCCAGTTAACGACAACCACGACCAGCAGGATGAGCAACAGGCCGACGCGTTCGCCCCGCCAGATGCGCCATAGGCAAAGCCCGAGGGCAAAGAGGCCCGCAGCATAGAAGCCGCCGAGGCTGCCCGGGTCCTGCTCCGCGATGAACAGGAACGGTCGCGCCTCGATGACACGATCGAGCCAGAGTTCGCGCAGGAGCGGATCGAGATCGGAGAGCGGATTTCGCAGGCACTCCGGCGCAATGCCGAGAAGCACGCCTGCGATCACGACGCCGGCGGCGGCGAGAATCGCAAACCGCGCGAGCCGACTAAGGCCGCTTGCAACCGTGGCCGCGACGGCAAGCAAGACGCCGCCCGTCGCGGACAGGGCATAGAATGCGATCGACAGGCTATCGCATGTAACTGCACCATAGAGATGCGGCGCCACGGTCAGGAAGAACGCAGCACTCACGGTTGCTGCCAGGGCCGCACCGAAGGCGACGGCCGCAGAGGCGAACACCCGTCCCTCCCAGGCCCAGATAACAGCGACGACAAGGCATATCGCCGCAACGAAGGGTGTCGTCTCGACGCCGATGGCGATTGCCAGGGCCGCGGCAGCACCGGCGATCGCGAAGTTGATCGCCCGATATCTCTGATCGACCACCATCGCCACCATTGTCGCCACCAGGACAAGCTGGACATTATGATGGTCGACCGCCCCCGCCAGAAAGCGGTTGCTGGTCGCGACGAAGATCGCAGTCAATCCGAGGCAGAAATGCATACATTGCGGTCCGCCAATCCGCCTGCCCGCCAACCCCATCACGGCAAGCAGCGGAAAGACCAGCAGGAACGGCCAGACTGCAAGGGCGATCATTTCGGCTCGCTCGGCACCGGCAATCGGCTTGAAGAGGGAGATGAGTGCGGCAAGCGGCAGGTCGATCAGACGCGACCAGTGCATCAATGTGCCGCCATCAAGGCCGAGCCTCGTCTGGGTGAGGTCGAACCAGCTTTGCCCGGCCAGCAGGTCGCGAACCTGAACGAGCCGCATCACGTCGTCGTTGTCGCGACCGACATAGTCCTCGGCGCGCAGCATCCCGACGGCGAGAAAGGCAATTACCGGCAGACCGTAGGCGAATATCATCCACGACAATCGCGACCACAACCGAGCGTGCCTTGCACCGGCATCCTCATCCGACGCAATCCATGTCCCGCCCGTGCCTGCCATCGGACTATCCACCCGCCGCTGGGATCACGGCTGCCATTGGATTTGAAGCGGTCCAAGAACGCTGCGTGATCGATCGTTTGATGCGAAGAACCGCGTCGCGGCTTCCGCTGAAGTGCGCCGCAATCTTAGCGAGCGGCGATCAAGAAAGCGTAAAGCTGCGGCCGAGGCGCTTCTCTATCACGCAGCGAAGCCCGGGCGGGCATAGCGTCTTGTTAACCGCACCGCGTGTAGGATCGCTCGAGTTCCCGCCACCGGAGCAGCGATCCATGTTCGATCAGCTAGACATCGCCGTCCTCCTGCCTTGCTACAACGAGGCATCGACGATCGGTCAGGTCGTGCGCGACTTCAGGGCGGCGCTGCCGTCCGCGCGCATCTATGTCTACGACAACAACTCGATCGACGGTACGCCGCTGCAGGCGATGCTCGCCGGAGCCACGGTCGTGCGCGAGCGCCGCCAGGGCAAGGGTCATGTCGTCCGGCGCATGTTCGCCGACATCGACGCGGACATCTATGTCATGTCCGACGGGGACGGCACCTATTCGCCGGCCGATGCCGAAGACCTCGTTCGCACGCTTCTGACCGAGCAGGCGGACATGGTCGTGGGAACCCGCAGGGATATCCGGGTGGAAGCGGGGCGCCAGGGCCACGCCTTCGGCAACCGTATCTTCAATATTCTTTACCGTTCGATCTTCGGTACCGACTTCAGCGATATCTTCTCGGGCTATAGGGCGTTTTCGCGCCGTTTCGTGAAGAGTTTCCCCGCCGTTTCGAACGGATTCGAAATCGAGACGGAAATGTCCGTGCACGCATCCCGGCTCAAGCTGCCCGTCAGCGAACTCGAACTCGACTATGGCCGGAGGCCCGAAGGTTCGCATTCGAAGCTTTCGACCGTCAGGGACGGCGCCAAAATCCTCTGGATGTTCGCCATGCTGATGAAGGAGACGCGGCCTTTCGCGTTTTTCGGCCTGATCGGCGCCGCGTTCCTGAGTGCGAGCCTCCTCTTCATGGCGCCGGTGCTCATCGAATATTTCGAAACCGGCCTTGTGCCGCGCCTGCCGACTTGGGTCCTTTCGATGGCACTTATGCTGGTGGCGATCATGCTTTTCACCGCCGGCCTCATTCTCGATTCCGTCTCGCGCGCTCGAACGGAGCAGTTGCGGATCCACTATATGACGATCGCGCGGAGACGACCGCACGGCGATGAAAAATCGCCGGCAACTCTTGTCTCCCTGCCGCAGCCGCAGGCCAGGAAAGCCTGAGACCTAGGGATATTTGCCGATGAACCGGGAAACGACAAACCGCATACGCTTCGTCATCGAGGACGTGATCCCGCCCATCTTGCGCGATTCGCGCCTCTTCAAGGGAATGGCTAGCCTTGCCTGGGGCGACCATATCTCCCATCTCGCGCGCTTTCGCGAGCGGGCGCCGTTCCTTTCTGCCGCGGAGTATGAACAGCTTTACCGGCAGCATCCGCGCGTGCACGAGGGAACCGACAATTCCGAGGCCTGCATCCGCAAGATCACGGCCGAGATCCGCGGCACCAGCGTCTGCGACGTCGGCTGCGGCACCGGCGCCCTTCTCAAGCGGATCAGAAGCGCCAACCCGGCTCTGGATCGGCTCGCCGGCGTCGATTTCGCGATTGACGACGCCTCTGCCATCGACGGCATCGAATATTTTGCCGCAAAAATCGAGGAGCTGCCGTTCTCGGATGGAGACTTCGACACGGTCGTCTGCACCCATGTGATCGAACATATTCTCGACTATCGCCGGGCGATCTCGGAGCTCCGCCGCATCGCGCGGAAGCGGGTGATCATCGTCGTGCCGCGCGAGCGGGAATACCGCTACACCTTCAACCCGCATTTCAACTTCTTTCCCTACACGCATTCTTTCCTGCGGGCGATGCATCCGGTGCCCGAGCGCCATGAGTGCGTCGACATCGGGCGCGACATTTTCTACCGCGAAGACAAGTCGTGAGGTCGCGGCAATGACCGCTTTTAATCTCGCGCCGGCCGTCTGGTTCGGTCTTATCTTCACACCGATCCTGATTTCGACCGGGCAGATCCTGTTCAAGCTGACCAGCGTCAGAACGGGCGGCTTCGATTTCAAAGGCCTGGCGGCGCTCATGTCGAATCCGATGCTTCTTATGGCGCTGGCGCTCTATGGCCTCGGTACGATCATCTGGATCTTCACCTTGAGATCCGTGCCGCTGACGCTTGCCTATTCCTTCATGGCGTTGACATTCTGCTTCGTACCGCTGTTCGCGGCCCTTTTCCTCGGCGAGGAACTGACGATTCGCTATGCGGCCGGCGCCGCGCTTATCATCGGCGGAATGATCGTCATAAATACCTGAATCCCTATCGCATTCAGTGCGTCATGGCCTCGGCCGAGCATCAATCCGGCTGCTCGAAGAAGCGTCGCGTCGCGTCGTCGGCCGGAAAGAAGGATTCGATCAATACACCCTCTACCAGCGCGTCCTGGGTCGAGCCGAAGGTCGAAAGCGTCGTGACGAAACTGAGTTCGGTCGTGCCGACGCGCAGTTCAACCGGCAGCACCGGCAGCCGGTCGGTCTCGGGATAGTTGTCGATTGCCCTGGCGACCGCCGGATCGGCGACGAGGCGCTCCAGCCGCCTTTGCAAGGGACTGCGTGGCCCCTGCAGCCAGGCTTCCATGCGCACCCTCTGGACAAGGTCCGCGGCGGCGACCTCCCAGTTGATGACGAGCGCGCGGATGCTCTCCGATCCGAGGAAGGCCTCGAGGAAGTTCTGGCCGGGATTGATGGGAATCTTTGCGGCTTCCGCAAGCGCGGCAAATGCGGGCGTGGTGAGCAGCACGGTGTATTCATGGTCGAAGACGAGACCGGGATAGGGAGCATGGCGCTCGAGCATCAGCCGGATCGCGCTTGCGACGGCGGGAGGCATGGCGTCGAGCCCGCGAGCGGGACGTGTCGTCATCCGCGGCCGGTAGCCTGCGGCGGTAAAGAGCGAGCCCTGATCCCGGGCCGGAATATCGAGCACCGAAGCCAGCCGCAGGATCATCCCCTCGGACGGTTTCGAGCGGCCGGTTTCCAGGAACGAAAGGTGGCGCGCGGAAATTCCGGCGGCAACCGCGAGATCGAGCTGGCTCATGCGGCGATGCCCGCGCCATTCCTTGAGGTGACGGCCGAATTCCATGAACCCTTTCCTCGATCGCGCCGGCAGACTGGCCCGATGGAAGCGCAAAATCCATTACCTCTGAGGTAATCGGCTTGACGATCACCCATGAGAACACTTCCAGCAGAAGGCCCGCTCAGGCGGGGCCATCATTCGCCGGCTAATGTCTGGTTTTAGACTGACTCCCAGCCGTCCCTTTCGCTCGCCCGGTAGATGGCGTCGATGAGCTTCTGGTTGAGGCGCGAGTTCTCGAGCGTCACCACTTCCTCCGGCTGGCCGGCTGCCGCACGTGAGAAGGCTTCGGCCTCGAGCTTGTACTGGCGCGCATCCTGGAAGCGGAAGAGCTGCGACTGTGCGTGATTCTGGTTGGTCAGTTCAACCTCCTCGCGGCCGTAGCGGTCCGCATTGAAGGGCGACTTCACCTCGATGTACCCCTTGTCGCCATGGAAGACCATGACCTGACGGGCGGCAAGTTGGGTCGAAATGTAGAAGCTCAGCTCGAAATCGCCGAAGTCGGCGCGCACGCTCGAATAGATGTCGGTGCCGAATTCCGGGTCGCGGTCGGTATTGGCCTGAACACGAAGCGGCTCCTTGCCAGTCACGAAACGGGTCGTGATCGTCGGATAGACGCCGATATCCGGCAGGCCGCCGCCACCGAGTTCCGGGACGTTGCGCATGTTGCCGGGATCGCGATTGTAATAGGTGAAGGCGCCCTGGATATGCCTGAGCTTGCCGATCGCCCCTTCCGCAAGCAGGGAGCGCACCTTCCGCCAAACCGGGCTGTAGGTCACCATGAAGGCTTCCGAAACCAGCACCTTGTTGCGGTCGCGCGCTGCAATCAACGCGTCGATCTCTTCCGCCTTGAGCGCGATCGGCTTTTCGCAGAGCACGTGCTTGCCGGCGTCCGCCGCCTTGATCGTCCATTCCACGTGCTGCGAGGTCGGCAGCGGAATGTAGACGGCATCGATAACGTCGGATGCCAGCATTTCCTCGTATGATCCAAACGCATGCGGCACCGAAAAGCGATCGGCCATCGCTCTCGCCTTGGCAAGATCGCGGCTGGCGATCGCCGAGACCACGCAGTTTTCCGCATCCTGAATGGCAGGCACGACAAGTTCCCGGCCGATCCTGGCCGTCGACAGAATTCCGAAACGCAGCATGGCTAGACTCCTTCTTGGCTGCGCCGACACTAGCCCCGAGGTACGTACCTAGCAACCATGCGACGATCGCGTTTATGCTTTTAGGGTGATCAGACCCAAAGTCATCGTGATCTGGCAGGTGTCATTCTGCACGATGCTGACTTATCTTTCAGCCAGCAATCCTCCCAATCGCAGACTTGTTTTCATCCAACCTTGTGGAGCGAAACCATGGAAAAGCGCAGACTTGGCCGCACCGACCTTTCGATTGCGCCGCTCGTATTCGGCGGCAACGTCTTCGGCTGGACAGCGGATGAGAAGACATCCCTCGCTTTGCTCGACGGCTTTTTCGACGCCGGCTTCAACGCCGTCGACACGGCGGACGTCTATTCCTCATGGGTGCCCGGAAACAAGGGCGGAGAATCCGAAACGATCATCGGCAAGTGGCTAAAGCAGTCGGGCCGTGCGCGCGACGAGGCCGTCATCGTCACCAAGGTCGGTTCGGAACTGGGCCCCGACCGAAAGGGTCTGTCTCGCCGCTGGATCATGCAGGCGGTCGAGGATTCGCTGCGCCGTCTGCAGACCGACCATATCGACCTCTACCTGTCGCATTGGCCGGATCCGGAGACGCCCTATGAGGAAACGCTTGCCGCCTACGATGCGCTTCTCTCCGAGGGTAAGGTCCGTGCCATCGGCGCATCGAACCTCGATGCGATGCAGTTGCGCAACGCCCTCGATGTCTCGGCGATGGAGGGGCTGCCACGCTACGCGGTGCTGCAGCCGGAATACAATCTCTACGACCGGGCGTCCTTTGACGGCCCCTTGCGAGACCTCTGCATCGCCGAGGAAATCGGCGTTATCACCTATTTCAGCCTGGCGAGGGGATTCCTTTCTGGCAAATACCGCTCGCACATCGACCTCGAGGGTTCCGCCCGCGGTGGCGGCGTCGAGAAATACCTCGACGGGCGCGGCATGCGCATCCTCGGCGTCCTGGATGAAATCGCCGAGGAAACCGGGGCGAAACAGGCGGAAATCGCGCTTGCCTGGATCATCGCCCGCAAGGGCGTGACCGCGCCGATCGCCAGCGCAACCAATCTCGAGCAACTCGCAAGTCTCGTGAAGTCTGCGGAACTCAAGCTTTCCGACGAGGCGATCGGCAGGCTGAACGACGTGAGCGAGTAGCGGGAGCGGAAGGCCTACGAACTCGCCACCTTCGCGAGCGGTGGAAAGCCGGCATAGTGCTGGGCGTGGCTGCCCTCGTGGTTGGCCATACCCGGCTTTGTCAAAAGCCCGCGCGGTTCGGCATAGCTTCTGATGGTGCGGCGCGGCCTCTCGTGCCACTGGATGTTGAAGGCCCAGAGTTTTGGAAAGAAGCACAGCGAAGCATAAGGCAGGTGGTCGTGGATCCACCACGCAAGGCTCTGCCAACCGCCGCGCTCACGCTCTCGATCCCAAACCCAGGGAATGACGATGCAGGCGGTTGCGCCCATGCATCCGCCGGCGTCGCGCATGTCCCATATGTGGTCCGCCGCCGTCGCCGCATTGGTGGAGCAATTGAGCTTATTGGCGTTGCCGAAGGTGTTGACCGCACGATTGCGATAGGCGGAGCGGATGTGGAGGCGACCGAAGGTCGCCTGCAACGGTTCAAGCAGTTCCTCGCACAGCTTGCTGCCCGCCTCGATGGCGAGATCCGGATCGTCCGGAATATTCGGAATGCGATAAAAGTCGGCAATCTCGGAATGCAGGAAGTCCCGCAGGAAGAAGTTTTGCGAGAGTCTGACGCGACCGAGATCCTCGAGCGATTTCATCGATCCGGGTTTCTTCATGCTCTGCTCCTCCTTACGACGCCGCACATGCTGTAGCTCGCGAAACGCGCTGTGCTCCTATAGCGCCGCGCGTCCTTTGAGACGCGCAAAGGACGCTGTAGCGCTTTGAATTTCTGCATGTTTTTTTCCTTAAATCGACTTCGATTTAAGGAAACATGCAGTGCGCTCGATGATTGCAAGATCAGGTGCGGTTAATCGAGACGCCGCCATCGGCGAGCAAGGCCGCCCCGGTGACAAAGCTCGCGGCATCGGACGCGAGATAGAGCGCGGCTTCGGCGATCTCCTCGGGGCGCCCCATCCGTTTCAGCGCGTGCAGGCCTTCGATGAAGCCGCGTGTTTCCGGCGCCGCACCCGGCAGGTTCGCGTGGTTGGACGGCGTGTCGGTCCCGCCCGGCAGCAGCGCGTTGACGCGCACGCCCCGCGCGCCGAATTCGATCGCCAGCGACTGTGTGAGGCCGATAAGACCGGCCTTGCTCGCCGCATAGGCGGTGGTTCCGGGAAAGCCAGCGGTGTTCCCGACGAAACTCGACGTGAAGACCAGCGAGCCGCCCCCAAGGGCCACCATTGCCGGTATCTGATGCTTAGCTGCAAGGAAAGCGCTCGTCAGGTTCGTGTCCAGCGTTTCACGCCAGTCCTCGACGGTGAGCGATGGGAGTTCGCCCATCGCACCAACCGTTCCGGCATTGTTGAAGGCGATATCCAAGCCACCGAAACGACGGACCGCCAGATCGACCAGCGCCTCGTTCAGGGCCTCATCGCGGATATCGCCAGCGAGCATGGCGGCCTCACCGCCCGCGTTCTCGATTTCCCGCGCGAGTTGCTTGAGTTCGCGCTCACGCCGCGCGGTAATGACGAGCTTTGCGCCTTCACGGGCAAAAAGCGCGGCGGCGGCGCGGCCGATACCTGAGCTTGCCCCGGTTATGATCGCGATCTTTCCTTCAAGTCTTGGCATCACGGATTCCTTTCTCGATAGCGACAAAGGAATCCCAGATCCGTCGCCAAGCAGCCACCCGATTTCCGAGGCGGAGAGAAGACCGCTCCCTCCGGACATTCGATTTGAGGAGCACGGCTACGCAGCAAATTCGCCTGCCCGGAACAAACGTGGTTCGACAGTGTTTCGTTGGCGCTACCGCAAACACGATCCGAAAAGGACGCCGAATATGGCCAAGGAAAAAAACCTGAACGACCTGTTCCACGATACCCTGAAGGACATCTATTATGCCGAACGAAAGATCCTGAGGGCCTTGCCGAAGATGGCGCGCGGCGCGCAGGCACCGGAACTCAAGGCTGCTTTCGAGAAGCACCGGGAACAGACGGAAACCCATGTCGAGCGGCTGCAGCAGGTCTTCGACATGATCGGCAAACGCGCACAGGGCAAAACCTGTGATGCGATCGAAGGCATTATTGCCGAAGGCGAGGAGATCATGGAGGAGTTCAAGGGCACTCCTGCACTCGACGCCGGCCTGATCTCCGCCGCGCAGTCCGTCGAGCATTACGAGATCGCTCGCTACGGCACTTTGAAGACCTGGGCGCAAACGATCGGCCTGAAGGACGCCGTATCGCTTCTCGACAAGACGCTGAAGGAAGAATTCGTGACCGACGAGGAACTGACGAAACTCGCCATGGCCCAAGCGAACAAGAAGGCCGCATGATCGTTCGCGGCGACCGGTGCTACTGCACGTTTCCGTAAATCGTAGCTAAGACGCGCAGCGCTGTAGATGCCGGTCGCCGTCACTCGACGTGCCGGAAGAAATCGATGAAGGCCCTGAGAGCCGGGCGCATCTGGCGACGGCTAGGATAATAAAGATAGGGGCCAGCATAGGGCGCGCACCAGTCTTCGAGCACACGCTCCAGTCTGCCGGCAGCGATGTATTCGGCCACGCGCGTTTCGAAGAGATAGGCGAGGCCGGCTCCGCCGAGCGCCGCCTTGATGATCGGCCGGTCCTCGCCGAGTATCAAAGGGCCAGCCACCGAGACGGTTATCTCCTCCCCCTCCTTCTCGAATTCCCAACGATAGAGCGTGCCGTTTGAAAAGCGCCGGCGAATGCAGCGATGCCCGGCGAGATCGCGCGGGTGAGCGGGTCTCCCGTGGTTTTCGAAGTAGGAAGGCGCGGCGACCACGGCGCTTGTCAGGTCCGGACCGACTTTCACAGCGATCATGTCGGCTTCCAGGCTTTCGCCGAGCCTGATGCCAGCGTCATAACCCTGTTCGACAATGTCGGTGAAGCCGTCCTCGTTGGCGATCTCCAGAACGATATCGGGATAGCGATCAAGAAAGGCGCCGAGACGGGGCGCAAGGATGAGATCGGCCGCAAAGCGCGGCGCGGTAATGCGCAGATTTCCTGCCGCGCGCTCGCGTGCCTCGGCCGCGGCCTCGAGCGCATGGGCGATTTCGTCGAGTGCCGGGCGCAGCCGTTCCAGGAGCCGCCGCCCTTCTTCCGTCGGTGCGACGCTGCGTGTGGTCCGGGAGAGCAGCCGGACGCCGAGGCTCGCCTCGAGACTGCCGACAGCATGGCTGACCGCGGATGGGGCGACACCGAGCTCCTTTGCCGCGCCACGGAAGCTGCCGTGCGTGGCAACGGCGGAGAGGACGGCGAGTTGGGAAAGCTGCGTGCGGTTCATTGATCGAAACAATAGAACAACCCGTGAGAATTGACAGAGATTTTCGGCCGCGGATGGCGGTTCTATCTTCCTCTTGCCGTCCGACCGGACTCTACGCCACGACGGCCGTCCGCTTCTTTCGACGCCAGCCGCACGCCGCCTCCCGTGCAGCAGCCCGTGTCCAAGCCTGAAAGGACTTCACATGAAAACCCGCAATCTCGGAAATCAACTGACTGTCTCTGCCGTCGGCCTTGGCTGCATGGGCATGAGCTTCGCCTATGGCGAGGCGGACGAGCAGGAATCAATCCGCACGCTCCATCGCGCCGTCGAACTCGGCGTGACTTTCTTCGATACGGCCGAAGTTTATGGCCCCTATGAAAACGAGAAACTGCTCGGCAAAGCGTTGAAGGACCGGCGCGACCGGGCGACGATCGCGACGAAGTTCGGCTTTCGCATCGAGCCGGGCAAGCCGGCGGCCGAAGCGATCAAGGGCGTCGACGGACGGCCGGAAAACGCCAGAGCCGTCGCCGAGGCATCGTTGAAGCGGCTCGGAACCGATGTCATCGATCTCTATTACCAGCACCGCGTCGACCCGAATGTGCCGATCGAGGAAACGGTCGGTGCAATGGCGGAGCTCGTTAAGGAGGGTAAGATACGCGCGCTTGGCCTGTCGGAGGCGAGTGCCGCCACCATTCGCCGCGCCCATGCGGTCCACCCGATCGCGGCGGTGCAGAGCGAATACTCGCTGTGGTCGCGCGACCCGGAAGAAGAGGTGCTCGCCACCTGCCGCGAGCTCGGTATCGGCTTCGTTCCCTACAGTCCGCTGGGGCGCGGCATGCTGACCGGCACGATCACCAAGACGGATGATCTCGCCGCCGGCGACTTCCGCCGATCGCTGCCGCGCTTTCAGGGAGAAAACTTGGACGCCAACGCGGCCTTGGTCTCGACGCTCGAAACGCTGGCGGCGCAAAAAGGCGTCACAGCCGCCCAGCTCGCGCTCGCCTGGGTCATCAACCAGGGCGACTTCATTGTGCCGATTCCGGGCGCCCGCAAGATCCGGCATCTGGAAGAGAATGTTGCCGCCGCGGATATCGTGCTTTCCGACGCCGAGCTGAGCAAACTCGCCGAGATCCTGTCGCCAGCCCTCGTTGCCGGCAAGCGCTACACCGAGGCTTCGCTGGCGTTGACGAACCGGTAATTTGCCTCACGGACGTTCTGGCATGCGGGAGGGCATCGCATTTCGCCTGCGATGCCCTACCTATAGTGCAGTCGGCCCCAAAGGAAGAGGATGAAGGAATGTCCGAAGAGCAGGCGGTCAGCGCAGTGATCCATCTCTACGTCGACGGCATGGCCTTCGCCAACGAGGCGGCGTTGCGCAAGGCCTTTCACCCGAACGCCTCGATCGTCGGCAATTATGAGGGGGCCATCGAGTGGCTGACCCGCGACGCCTTCATTGCAGCGATTATAAAGGAAGGTTCGGCACCGCCGGAAACACAGCCTGTCATGGACGTGGAGATGATCCAAATCACCGGCGACGCGGCAAGCGTGAAGGTCGTCGATGAATTCGCCGGCTCGCGCTACACGGATTACCTGTCGCTGCTGAAAGTCGACGGACGGTGGCAGATCGTAAACAAGGTCTGGCACGTCCATACATGAGTGCTGACGCAGACGAGCCAGTGTCGGCTGCTGGAACGGTGATCGGTATCGATCATGTGCAACTCGCGATGCCGGAGGGTGGCGAAGCCGAGGCTCGCCGTTTCTATGCCGGCCTTCTCGGCATTCCGGAGGTGCCGAAACCATCCAACCTTTCCGCGCGCGGCGGCTGCTGGTTCGAGCGTCCCGGACTCAAAGTCCACCTCGGTGTCGAGAAGGACTTCTCCCCCGCCCGCAAGGCGCACCCCGCCTTGATAGTCGACGATCTTTTCGCGCTGATCGCGCGGCTTGAGGCGGCCGGATTTCAAGCAACGGAGGACGAGCCGCTTTCGGGATTCGTCCGCCGATATGTCAGTGACCCGTTCGGTAACCGGATAGAGCTGATGCAGCCGACCCGTTGAACGCCGCGGCGGCGGCGACGTCGCCGCATCATCCACGCCCGGTTCACCCCTTTTTTTGACCGCGCCGTTTGATGCTCCGATAAGCGATTGACGCCTAGGTTGTAAATTGCTGTGCTCTCAGCATTTATTTCGTAGGCTTGGAGTAGAGCCAGCTAACGGGATTGAAGGGCCATGCTGCGGTTTGCAAATATCGTTCTACTTGTTTCCGTCATCAGCTCGACCGCCAATGCGGGTGCTTACGATCGATGTGACCAGAGAATTGAGAAAGATGAACCAAACGACGGTCGGTTCTTGGGCGTTCCCTACGCCATGATCGCGCACTCTCTCGCCGAGAAACATTGTGGTGCGAAGCCAAGGTCGATGAGGGGAAAAATTCTGGACTTCATCGAAGAGAACGGCTGTGGTCCCGGAACTATGATCTATTCAGAGGTGGACGAAGCGATATCAAGGATGGAGATCGCGGACCTGAAGCAGATCGTGTTCAATGGCGATCGGTCCATTAACCCGTCGCCTCAGCAAATCCGAGAGGAGGCTGAAAGAATGGTTAATTCACTCGGAGGATGTCAGGCTTTAATTCGCGCCCATGATGCCGATTAAAACTCGAAAAATGATAAATGTCGTCCCGAGGCAATTAAGCAGTACCGCACGAATCCCATAGCCGTGAAGGGGGCGCGCATTGCTCGCCCCCTTCACGCGCCTCCTCACGCGCGGAGCACGCCGCCGGTGCTCTTCGCCACATTGGCGATGATTTTCGACGTCAGCGCCTCGAAATCCTCGTCGGTCAACGTGCGTTCGACCGGCTGGATCGTCACCTCGATGGCGACCGACTTCTTGCCCTCGCCGAGGGATGCTCCCTCGAACACGTCGAAGACGTTGACACCGGTCACCAGCTTGCGATCGGCACCGGATGCGGCCCCCAGGATCGCAGCCGCCTCGACCGTCTTGTCGACGACGAAGGCGAAATCGCGCTTGACCGCCTGGAAGGGCGAAAGCTCCAGCGCCGGCTTGGTGCGCGTCGCCTTCTTCTTCGGCTCGGGCATGGCGTCGATATAGATCTCGAAACCGCAAAGCGCGCCCGAGACATCGAGGGCATCGAGCGTCTTCGGGTGAAACTCGCCGAAGCTGCCGAGAACGATCTTCGGACCGAGCTTGATCGTGCCGGAACGGCCGGGGTGATACCAGGCCGGGCCACCGGCCTCGAACTGGACATTGCCCATCGGCACGCCGCAAGCCTCAAGCACGGCGATGGCATCGGCCTTGGCGTCGAAGACATCGACCGGCTTGCCGCCGCCCTTTGCCGCGTTCGACCAGAGCCGGCCGGCGCCGTTCAGCGACGCCGTGCCGCGGCGGACACCGCCTGCAACGCGGCGCTGGCCTTCCGGCGTATCGCCTTCATAAGTCCCGGAGACCTCGAAGATCGCGACGTCGCCATAACCCTTGTCGGCATTGCGCTGCGCGGCGGTCAGAAGCCCCGGCAGCAGCGAGGGCCGCATGTCGGACATGTCGGCGGCGATCGGATTGGCGAGTTTCAGCGCCGGCTGGCCGCCGCCGAAAAGCTTCGCCTGCTCCTCCGAGATGAAAGACCAGGTGACGGCTTCGAGCATGCCGCGGCTTGCGAGCGCGCGTTTGGCTTGGCGCGTGCGGATCTGCAGCGTCGTCAGGATCTTGCCGTTGACGACATTGTGGCTTTCGAGCGGCGCCGCAACTATGTTGTCGACGCCGTGAATGCGCATGACTTCCTCGACGAGATCCGCCTTGCCGTCCACGTCCGGGCGCCAGGAGGGCACGGTAACGCGGAAGCGCTCGCCGGAGCCCTCGACGCCAAAGCCGAGCTTGGTCAGGATCGAGACGCTTTCTTCGGTGGAGACCTCAAGGCCGGTCAGGCGCTTGACCTCCGAGACCGGGAAGTCGACCACCTTGGGTGCATGCCCCTCATAGCCGACGACATCCAGCTTGGCGGCCGTTCCACCGCAGAGGTCCAGCACCAGTTCCGTAGCCCGCTCCAGGCCCGGCACCATGTATTCCGGATCGACGCCGCGCTCGAAACGATAACGCGCATCGGTGATGATGCCGAGCGTGCGGCCGGTCTTGGCGATGTTCATCGGATCCCAGAGCGCCGATTCGATCAGCACGTCAGTCGTGTGCTCGTCGCAGCCGGAGTGTTCGCCGCCCATGACGCCGCCGATCGACTCGATGCCATCCTCATCGGCGATCACCACATTGGCCGGCGACAGCGTGTATTCGCGCGTATCGAGCGCCAGCACCTTCTCGCCCTCCTTCGCCCGGCGAACGGTGAGGTTGCCGGTGACCTTGGCGGCATCGAAGACGTGCAGCGGCCGGCCCTGGTCGAAGGTCAGGTAGTTGGTGATATCGACCAGCGCGTTGATCGGCCTCAGACCAATCGCGTTCAACCGCTGGCGCATCCAGGCGGGGCTCGGGCCATTCTTGACGCCGCGCACGAGGCGGAGCGCGAAGCCGGGGCAGAGATGCTTGTCTTCGCCGAGATCGAGTCTCACCTTGACCGGCGTTTCACCTTCGACCGCGAAGAACGGCGCCGGTCGCGCCTTCAAAGTGCCGAGGCCAGAGGCAGCGAGGTCGCGGGCGATGCCGTGGACGCTCGTGCAGTCCGGCCGGTTCGGCGTCAGGTTGATCTCGATGACCGGGTCGTCGAGTCCGGCGTAAGCCGCATAGCTCGTGCCGATCGGAGCATCCTCCGGCAGATCGATGATGCCGGTGTGGTCGTCGGAAATCTCCAACTCCTTTTCCGAGCACATCATGCCGCGGCTTTCGACGCCGCGGATATTGCCGACCGAGAGCATAACATCGATGCCGGGCACGTACGTGCCGGGGGCCGCGAAGGCGCCGACAAGGCCCTTGCGCGCATTCGGCGCGCCGCAGACGACCTGCACCGGCTGGCCGTTGCCGGTGTCAACCATCAGCACCTTCAACTTATCAGCGTTCGGGTGCTGCTCGGCGGAGACGACCTTGGCGATGACAAAGGGCTTGAACGCCGCCTTATCGTCAACGTCCTCGACTTCCAGCCCGATCATCGTCAGGCGGGCGCAGATTTCCTCGAGCGAGGCGTCGGTTTCCAGATGGTCCTTCAGCCAGGAAAGCGTGAATTTCATGTTTTCACCTGTGTCCCAAAAATATCAGCGCGCGATCAAGCGGAGAGGCCGCCGAAGAGCGTCGGCATGTCGAGCGGACGGAAGCCGTAGTGCGTCATCCAGCGGACGTCGGCGTTGAAGAAGTCGCGCAGGTCCGGCATGCCGTATTTGAGCATGGCGATGCGGTCGAGACCCATGCCCCAGGCAAAGCCCTGATACTCGTCCGGATCGAGACCGCCGGCGCGCAGCACGTTCGGATGGACCATGCCGCAGCCGAGGATTTCCATCCAGTCCGTGCCTTCGCCGAACTTGACGATCGGGCCGGAACGGTCGCACTGGATGTCGACCTCGAAGGACGGCTCGGTGAAGGGGAAGAAGGACGGGCGGAAACGCATCGTCACCTGATCGACCTCGAAGAAGGCCTTGCAGAACTCTTCCAGCACCCAGCGCATGTTGGCGACATTCGCCGTCTTGTCGATCACCAAGCCCTCGACCTGATGGAACATCGGCGAATGGGTGGCATCCGAATCCTGGCGGTAGGTCTTGCCGGGAATGATGATGCGGATCGGCGGCTTCTGCGCTTCCATCGTGCGAATTTGCACCGGCGAGGTGTGCGTGCGCAGCACCTTGCGCTCGCCCTTCTCATCCGGCTGGAAGAAGAAGGTGTCGTGCATCTCACGCGCCGGATGCCCCTCGGGGAAGTTGAGCGCCGTGAAGTTGTAGTAGTCCGTTTCGATATCCGGCCCTTCGGCGATCGAGAAGCCCATGTCGCCGAAGATCGCGGTGATCTCGTCGACGATCTGGCTGATCGGGTGGATACGCCCACGCTCGGCCGGCGAGGAGCGCACCGGCAGGCTGATGTCCACCGTTTCGCGCGCCAGCCGCTCGGCGACTGCCGCATCCTTGAGCGCCAGCTTCCGAGCGGAGATCGCCTCGGTCACCGTGTTCTTCAGCGCATTGATCCGCGCGCCGCGGGTCTGGCGTTCCTCCGGGCTCATCGTGCCGAGCGTCTTCAGGAGTTCCGAGATCGAGCCCTTCTTGCCGAGCGCACCCACGCGCACCGCCTCGATCGCCCCCTCGTCGGCAGCGGCATCGATTTCCGCCAGCAAAATCCGTTCCAATGTTTCCAGTTCGCTCATTCTGTCCTGCCTCGATGCGGGAATGGTTCGGTATATCGGTTCAATTCTTCAGCAATGTGATCGCGCCCAATGTCGGTCGGAGAGGTCGACCGCGGCTGCGATCACGGCTGGCGAGCCGAAAAGAAAAACCCGCGCCAGCCCTGCCAGCGCGGGTTTCCCAACAATTTCAGAAACGGTCTTGGGAAAACGCTGGCTTAACGGACAGCGCTTTCAAACTCGTTTGCCGTGCCGGCTTCCTTGAGGTAGGCGAGCGCCTTCTTGGCGGCTTCGACGAGCGCGCCGAATGCTGCCGTCTCATGGATTGCCATGTCGGACAGGACCTTGCGGTCGACTTCGATGCCAGCCTTGTTGAGGCCGTCGATGAAGCGGCCATAGGTCAGGCCATGCTCGCGGACGGCAGCGTTGATGCGCTGGATCCAAAGAGCGCGGAAGTTGCGCTTGTTAACCTTGCGGTCGCGGTAGGCATACTGCTTGGAACGGTCCACTGCGGCCTTGGCGGCGCGAATGGTGTTCTTGCGGCGGCCGTAGAAACCCTTGGCGGCCTTGAGCGTCTTCTTGTGCTTGGCGTGGGCGGTCACACCGCGTTTTACACGTGCCATGTCATGATCTCCTTAAAATCCAAATCGCCAGACGTCTTAGAGACCGTTCGGCAGGTAGTTCTTGACGACCTTCTTGCCATCAGGCTCAGCGAGAACCATGGTTCCGCGCGCGTCGCGAATGAACTTGTTGGACCGCTTGATCATGCCGTGGCGCTTGCCGGCAGCGGCAGCACGGACTTTGCCAGTAGCGGTGACTTTGAACCGCTTCTTGGCAGACGATTTCGTCTTCATCTTGGGCATTTTGCTACTCCATTGTTCTTAATAGTGCGAAACAGGCAGACGAGGCCCATTTCCAGCGTTAAGAACGGCCACGGCATGCCCTGCCGGACCGTTCGGACGGGGGCTTATACCCGCACGTCCTGAAAAACGCAAGCGGGCAAACGAAGGAGCGGACGCGACAGGAAGCCCGTGTCGCTTGGCTCGGCAACTAGCCCGCCAGGTGCGATGCCCGTCAAACAAAAAGCCGCCTCAGGCGGCGGCTTCCCGTCATTTTTTCATTTTCGGTCCGCGCCGCCGATCACTTCGGCGCGAGCACCATCATCATCTGGCGGCCTTCGAGCTTCGGCTCGGCTTCCACCTTGGCGATCGCTTGGGTGTCGTCCTTCACCTGCAACAGCAGCTTCATGCCGAGTTCCTGGTGGGCCATTTCGCGACCGCGGAACTTCAGCGTCACCTTGACCTTGTCGCCTTCCTCGAAGAAGCGGTTCATCGCCTTCATCTTCACCTCGTAGTCATGGGTGTCGATGTTCGGACGCATCTTGATTTCTTTGATCTCGACGATCTTCTGCTTCTTGCGCGCCTCGGCGGCCTTCTTCTGGTTCGCGTATTTCAGCTTGCCCAGATCGAGAATCTTGCACACCGGCGGTTCGGAATTCGGTGCGATTTCCACCAGATCAAGACCGGCTTCGTCCGCCATGCGGAGCGCCTGGTCGATCGGAACGACGCCGACATTCTGGCCTTCGGCATCGATAAGCTGAACCCGGGGCACCCGGATTTCCTTGTTGGAGCGCGGCCCCTCTTTAACCGGGGCGTCCGCTTTGAACGGTCTGCGAATGGTCGTACTCTCCTCGAGCTATTTACGTATCTATGGTCTGCTTGAACGGTCAGCGCGATCTCAAACGAAGCGCTTGAAACTGTCACTGACGGCAATGTGTGAATTGCGGCGCCAGAGTCAATAGCATGGCTCGCAAGGAAAATCACCCTCTGTCGAACCATGGGCGAATCTGTTTTAGAAAGAAATCTTGCGCCCGCCACCGTCTTTCAAGAGGATCTCCGATGTCAACAGCGTCAGCCGAAACGGAAATCACGCGGATCGAGGTGGGCAGCGGCACTTCCGCGCGCTCGATCGCCATACGGGTCTTTCGCACGAAGCCGCGCTCTCGGCGCCCCGCGCTCGTGTGGTTCGGCGGCTACCGCTCCGACATGACCGGCACGAAGGCCGTCGAAGTCGAGCACTATGCCCGCGCGGCCGGAACCGACTGTATCCGTTTCGACTATTCCGGTCACGGCTCCTCCGGCGGCGACTTCCGCGACGGCACGATCTCGCGCTGGATCGAGGAAAGCCTTGCCGTCATCGACCACGCCGCGCCGGCATCGCGCCTGATCCTCATTGGTTCCTCGATGGGCGGCTGGGTCGCCTTGCGACTCCTTCAGGAGCTCAAACGGCGCGGCGAAACAGCCCGCGTCGCCGGCCTTATACTGATTGCCCCCGCCCCGGACTTCACGGCGGAACTGATCGAACCCAATCTCACCGAAGCCGAGAAAACCTCGCTTGCCGAACGCGGCTATTTCGAGGAGCCGTCGCAATACAGTCCCGAGCCCAACATCTTTACGCGGGCGCTGATCGAAGACGGCCGCGCCAATCGCGTGCTCTTGGGCCCCGTCGAAACGGGCTGCCCGGTCCATATCCTCCAGGGCATGCGCGATCCCGATGTGCCCTATGCCCATGCACTAAAGCTGATGGAGCATATGCCGGCGGACGATGTCGTGATGACTCTCATTCGCGACGGCGACCATCGGCTGTCGCGCGACGAGGATATTGCCAAATTGAAACAGGCGATCGGCGCGATGCTGACGCAAGCCTGACGAGCGCACAGCCAGGCATCTTTTCACTGCACGCCGCGCAACGCTGTTGCGGCGCAAGCGTTATTACCGCCAATTCTGGGCGTTTTTAACCATAAAGGCCGATCCGCGAATCAGAAGATTGACTCCATCGATCTAACAATATTAACTCTTTGTTAACGATTAGAGCAGCGCTCGGGGGAAATCCTACAGAAGCTGTCGTCAACTCAGGATTGCGCGGATAGGTCCGGACAGGAAGAGCCGGTACGCCGCGTTGCAGGGGATCTGTATGGCGTCTTGGACAGGGCTTAAGGCAAGCATTGCGGCTTTCTGCGCAGTTTTCATTTCAGCAAACACGGCAATTCCCGCCCAGGCGGGGCCCTCTCCATGGATGCAGACCGGCTCGGCAACCTCCCAGCCGATCGGGCATTACGAGTTTTGCCAGAGATATCGCGGTGAGTGCGGCGCGCGGTCTAAGACCACCGTCGCGCCGCGTGTCACCGACCGCGGCTGGGCCGTCATCCGTCAGGTTAATGCTCAGGTTAACCGCGAGTTCACGCCCGTGACCGACCAGCAGGTTTTCGGCAGGGATGAGGTCTGGTCCTATCCGACCACCACTGGAGATTGTGAAGACTTCGCGCTCGAAAAACGCCGCCGGCTGATGAAGCGAGGCTTTTCTGCCAGCCAGTTGCTGATGACTGTCGTACGCAAGCCTGACGGCGAGGGCCATGCGGTCCTGACCGTCCGCACCGCGCAGGGCGACTTTATTCTCGACAATCTCGAAAACAGGGTGAAGCTCTGGACCCAAACGCCCTATCGCTATCTCAAGCGCCAGGCCTCCTATAACAGCGGCCGCTGGGTGACCATCGACAACAGCGGGGAGATCGTCGTCGGCTCGGTCGGCAACTGACCAGCCAGAAGACGTGCTAGCAGAAAGGGCCGGTTTGCGCGGCCCTTTTTTTATGTCCTTTTTCGCCGCGTGGCGTTACCAAAACTGCGGTGCACTTTTGAGTGGCTTGGACATTGCTTTCGAGGCATGCCGTTATCCCAAAACCGCTGCGCACTTTTGGGCGGCATGCATCAGGCGTTGCCGATCAGGACCCCGGCGGCGAGCACCAGACTGCCACCGAGGACGACCTGAAAGGCTGCCCTGAGGAATGGCGTTTCCATGTAGCGGTTCTGGATGAAGGCGATCGCCCAAAGCTCGAAGAAGACGATCGCGCCCGCCGTCACCGTCGCCGTCCAGAAGTGCGGGATCAGATAGGGCAGCGCGTGGCCGAGGCCCCCGAGCGCCGTCATGATGCCGGACGCAAGCCCGCGTTTGATCGGTGAGCCGCGCCCGGAAAGCTTGCCGTCGTCATGGGCGGCCTCGGTAAAGCCCATCGAAATGCCGGCGCCGACGGAGGCCGAAAGGCCGACTAGAAAGGTCTGCCACGTGTCCTGGGTTGCGAAGGCGGCGGCAAAGATCGGCGCCAGCGTCGAAACCGATCCGTCCATCAGCCCGGCAAGGCCCGGCTGTACGTAAGTGAGGATGAACTGCCGGCGCGACGTCTGCTCTTCCTCGGCCCGCACGTCTTCGGGCGTGTGCTTCTCGCCAAGCCGGCGGGCAAGCGATTCATGCGATTTCTCGGCAATCGCGAGGTCGCCGAGCAACTTGCGCGTCGCCGCATCCTGCGTTCGCCCGGCAGCCTCAACGTAGAAACGGTGGGCTGTCTCCTCCATTGCCTCCGCCTCGTCGCGCGCCTTTTCGATCGGCATCTCGGCGATCAGCCAATCGGGCTTGCGCTCCGGGAAATCGCGCACATGCTCGCGCCGTATCAACGGGATACGGTTGCCGAAACGGGCGACATGCAGGTCGATGAGCGCCTGGCGATGATGGCTTTCCTCCTCCGCCATTTCCTCGAAGACCCTGGCGGAATGCGGATATTTTTCGCGCAGCGCATCCGCATAGGCGAGATAGATGCGGCCGTCGTCCTCCTCGGAGGAGATCGCCAGCGCGAGGATTTCCTGCTCGCTTAAGGAAAGAAACGGGCGCTTGAAACGGGAGAAAAGGCGGAAAAACATCGGCAGAACCTTCTTTAGAATAGTTCTAAAATATGATCCGGAATATTGCGCGTCAAGGCTCGGAGCGGCGAGCCTTACGGGCACAGCAACGCCCCTCATCCCGCTGCCGCGACCTTCTCCCCGCTCGCGGGGAGAAGGGGTAAGCCGCGCCGGCGTCAGTCCCCTATCCCTGTCATGACGGGGGGAGGGCTAGGGTG
>NZ_SRXN01000109.1 GCF_004827385.1 Ensifer sp. MPMI2T | reverse complement strand
GTGCTCTAGCTGTGGAGCCTCAAGAGGTTGTCCTCGGTCAGGCCGAGTCTGCTGATCGGCGTTTTTGACTTTAGGCTGCCGTGGGGTCTGTGCCAATTGTAGCGATGAAGCCAGGCGGGCAATTCCGCGGCGCGGTGGCCCGACGTCGGGTATGCGACGGCATAAGCCCATTCGCGTAGCGCGGTCTGGATGAAGCGTTCGGCCTTGCCGTTGGTTTTGGGCGTGTAGGGTTTTGTGCGGATGTGCCTGAGGTCCAAGTTGCGGCAGGCGCTGGCGAAGGCTTTCGACCGGTAGCAGGAGCCGTTGTCGGTCATGACGCGCTCGACCGTGATGCCGAGGCTGTTGTAATAGGCGACCGCCGCCTCGAGGAAGCCGACGGCGCTCTCTTTTCCTTCGTCCGGCAAGACCTGCGAGAAGGCGACGCGCGAGGCGTCATCGATGCAAACATGGACGAACTCCCAGCCGATGCCACGGCTGTTGGACTGGCCGGCGCGGTCACCGGTGATGCGGTGGCCAACCCGCTCGAAGCGCCCGAGTTTCTTGATGTCGATGTGGATCATCTCGCCGGGCTTGTCGCGTTCGTAGCGGTGCACCGGCTCGGCCGGCGCGATGTCCTTCAGGCGAGACAGCCCGGCCCGCCTGAGCACACGGCTGACGGTAGCTGCCGACACGCCGGTCTGCTTGGCGATGTGCTTTCCCGTCAACCGCCGGCGGCGTAGCGTGGCGATCGCGTCAGCAGGCGCCGCCGCAGTTCGTTTCGGACTCCGCTTCGGCCGCGACGAACGATCCGCCATACCGGGCGCTCCCTCGCACAGAAAGCGCGCGACCCAGCGCCCGACGATCTTCACCGTCACGCCGTAGGTCCGCGCCGCATGGGCTTTGGAAAGCCGACCCTCAACGACGGCGCGCGCCATCTCCTCTCGACGCAACGGCGTCAAACGGGCATTCTTGTGGATGTTCATTCGGTCCTCCGAGAATCACTGAAGCTTTGACAACCTCAGCTTTCACGGCCGGGACCGAATGGACATGTGTGGACGCCCCCGTCGGTGCAAGAAGAATCTTTTCGAAGAGCGCGCCGCGTGGTCGGGTGCTGACATGTGTCCGGCCTCTGATGCGGCTCTCACAATGCCGCCGGCCCGTATGGGAGTTCGCGGACCGGGTCCAAATCAACCTCGCGCGCTCAAGGCGCGTGTCCATTCCTGGTTTTCCCAATCCCGTCTCGTTGACCGTTGCGCCATACTCTCCGTCTGACCTACTCACACCTCCAAGGCCGCGGCGGAACTATCCCGCCACAGCCGAGCTCCGATACGTTCCGCCTTTCGCCAGCAAGGCCCAGACGATGCGGGCCATCTTGTTGGCCAGGGCAACGATCACCAGCATGGGCGGTTTGCGGTCCAGCATTCGCGCAAGCCATGGGTCCACGGTCGAGCCTTTGCGCTTTGCCCAGCGCACGGCCGCGCTCGCGCCAAGGATCAACAGTCGGCGCAGGGTTCGTTCGCCCATGCGGGATGTCGCGCCGAGCTTCTGCTTTCCGCCCGTGGAATGCTGCAGTGGTGTGAGTCCCAGCCATGCCGCAAAGTCGCGCCCCCTCTTGAAGGCTTGAGCCACTGGCGCCAAGGCAACAAGTGCGATCGCCGTGATCGGTCCAATCCCGGGGACCGTCATCAGCCGCCGAGCATCGTCATCTTCCCTGGTGCGCCGTGCGAGTTCCCGGTCCAGCAGAGCGACTTTCTCGTCCAGCAACCGCAAGTGCTCCAGGAGCAGGCGCAGGATCGGTCGAGCGATCTCAGGAACGTTGGAGTGGTTATCCTCGATCGCTGCCACGAGCCTGGCGACATGGAAGGGGCCTTTTGCGGCCACGATCCCAAATTCAGCTAGATGGCCGCGGACTGCATTGATGGTTTGGGTCCGCTGACGTACCAGAAGATCGCGAGCGCGAAACACGACGGCCGCCGCCTGCTGCTCGTCGCTCTTCACCGCCACGAAACGCATCGTCGGCCGCTGCGCGGCTTCGCAGATCGCTTCCGCATCGGCGGCATCGTTCTTCTGCCGCTTCACGAAAGGCTTGACATAGCTCGGCGCAATGAGCCGGACCTCGTGCCCGAGCTTCGCGAACTCGCGCGCCCAGTAATGGCTGCCGGCGCAAGCTTCCATGGCAACCGTGCAAACCGGCTGCGCGGCAAGAAATTTGAGGACCTGATCACGGCGCAGCTTCTTGCGAAAGATCATGGCGCCCGATGCATTCGCGCCATGCGCCTGAAACACGTTCTTCGCCAGATCCAACCCGATTATGCTAACTTCCGACATGGACGCCTCCATTCAAGTGATGATCAACGACACCACTTTGGCACAACGATGCCGTGAGGGGGCGTCCACCCCATCAACCTCCTGAAAGCTCACATCTAGC
>NZ_SRXN01000108.1 GCF_004827385.1 Ensifer sp. MPMI2T | reverse complement strand
GTAAGCGGTGACGTGAGGCCGTTACTTCTTGAAGTTCCAGGGCATTAGAGCGTCGAGATCGCTTGATGGCCAACCTGCGGCGATACGCTCGAGCGTCTGCGTCAGCCAGGCCAGCGGATCGACTTCGTTCATCTTGGCGGACTGGATGAGCGTAGAGAGCGTCGCCCAAGTCCTTCCGCCGCCGGCATTTCCGGCAAATAGGCTATTCTTCCGAACAATTGCCTGAGGCCGGATTGCACGCTCAACAATGTTGGAGTCTATCTCGATGCGCCCGTCATGGAGGAATTGTTCGAAGGCTTCCCGTCGATTAAGGGCATAGCGAATTGCCTCAGCGAGCTTTGATTTTCCAGAGATGCGGGGCAGCGTGTCCTGCCAGAGTTTGTAGAGATCGGCAACGACTGCAGCGGAGGCCTCCTGACGGGCGGCAACGCGAACATCGGGGCTTTGTCCGCGCACCGTTTCCTCGATCGACCAAAGTGCGCCCATCTTTTCGATTGTTGCCGTTGCCACCTTTGAGCTGTCGTTTGCGTGCAGCTCGTAAAACCGACGTCGACCATGCGCCCAGCACCCCGCCAAAAGAGCGCCGTCGTTTCCGCGGTGAGGGCGGGCAACACGGTTATAGGCAGTGTATCCGTCGATCTGCAGAATGCCGCGATAGCCTTCGAGATGGCGAGCAACACAATCACCGGATCGACTGTCTTCAAAGCGATAGGCCACCATCGGCGGTCCACTGCCGCCGAACGGTCGGTCGTCCCGCGCGTAAGCCCATAAATACGCTGTCTTTGCCGACCCCGATCCGGGAACAAGTGTCGGCAATGTCGTCTCGTCGGCGAATATTCGTTCGCCTCTCTTGATCTGGCTGAAGATGTAGTCCGCGAGGATCTCGAGTTCGAACCCGAGCTTGCCCATCCACCGTGCCATGATCCCGCGGTCGACTTCGACATGATCGCGCAGGAAGATCGCCTCCTGTCGATAAAGCGGCAACCCGTCGCCATATTTAGAAACCGCGACATAGGCGAGCAACGCTTCTGTCGGAATGCCGCTTTCGACGATATGCGCCGGGGCCGATGCCTGGATGACACCGTCTTCGTTCTTGAAGGCATACTTCGGGCGATGGGTGACAATCACCCGGAACTTTGGCGGGATAACATCAAGCCGCTCGGAGATATCTTCCCCGATCAGGACCTTCTGTTTGCCAGCATGTTCGGGCAGTTCGTCCGGTTCAATGACCACATGCACCCGCTCCAGGTGCGGAGGAAAGCCCGTGCGTGGACGCGGCGCACGCCTTGCAGCGGCTGGATTGCGACCCTTGGAAACCAGCGCCTCGATCGCGGCAATGCCAGTGTCGATTTCTTCGAAGACAAACGCGCCCTGTTCGTCCAGGTCTGCCTCGATGGTCTTTCCCTGCTTTTCCGAGCGGCGGCCATACCTGTATCGATTGAAGGTTTTGAGGATCAGCTTCAACTTGGCGATCTGTTCGTCAGCGTCCGCATTGCGGGCCTTCAGATCAGCGACTTCGTCTTCCAGAACATCGGCGCGCGCAGCCTTTGCGGCCATCGCCATGACCATGGCTTTCAGCGCATCAACGTCATCAGGAAGCTCGAGATCGGCTGGTGTCATGCCCTAATGTAGAGCACATTTCGGCGAGATTTTCCCTCAGTTTCAGCCGCCTGATTCACTCTGCCGCAGGGCTTTACCCAGCAAATTCCGGCCGCTTTACTGCAACCGTGCGCACGCGCTTCCAGTCCATCCCGTCCACCAGCGCCATCAGTTGGGCGTGGTTGAGCTGCACGCGGGACCGCCCGATTTTCGGCCAGACGAACTGATTTTTTTCGAGCCGCTTCGAATACAGGCAGACGCCTGAGCCATCCCACCAGGCGATCTTGATTCTGTCTGCTCTTTTGGCGCGGAAAACGTAGAGCGAGCCATTGAATGGATCACTTCCAGCATCACGCACCAGCGCCAATAGGCTATCCGGACCTTTGCGGAAGTCGACGGGATGACTGGCCAAGAAGACCTTCGTACCAGCCGGGATCATGCAGAGCGTACCGCGCGGATAAGCCTGACGAGATGGGGCTCGTCGATCCCGACATTCACGCGGATCACAGCGTCGCCGATCATGATGTCCGCGGTGGAGCTTTCGCCCCGAGCCGTATCGACAACGGCCTCCGCTTTCAAACGGGCATTGCGCCGCCATGTGAACAACTGCGATGGGTCGATCCCTATACGCCTCGCTATCGCCGAAACGCTCGCACCGGGCTCCATGCTCTCGGCTACCGCCTGAGCCTTGAACTCATCTGACCAGCGTCGAACCTCTCGCGGCGCGCCCTCCAGACGACCCGCAACGGCTTCGATCATATGGAACGTTCTATGTTCGGACATAGCTTCAGACATAGCAATTCATACCAAGCTCATTCCCTGAGCTCACACGAATAAGCCCGATAACCCGCTATCGCCAGACGGGATCAATGCACCGCTTACG
>NZ_SRXN01000107.1 GCF_004827385.1 Ensifer sp. MPMI2T | reverse complement strand
GTAAGCGCGAAAATCCCTGCACCTTTTCATTGATGCGTTGGTGATGGAGTCTGCGTCCGCAATGGAGACTGCGGACGCAATGACAATTGACGACAGAGAGATTTCGGAGCCGCTTCGGGTGGTGCGTGTTCTTCGCAACGGGAAGCGGCGCTTTGATCGGGTTGAAAAGGAGCGCCTGATCGATGCGTGCCTTGAGCCGGGGGTATCGATTGCCGGACTTGCGCTGGCGCACGGGATCAACACCAATCAGCTGCGCAAGTGGGTAAAGCTGCGCCAAGACCGGCAGGCGGCAGGCAAACGGTTGACGGTTGTGACGAATTGCGTGGCACCGGCGGCCTTCATTCCGGTGGTCGAGGCAGCCCCAATTGCACGGCCACCGGCCCCATCGACCCGACCGACATCGCCACGAGCACGCTTGAAGGCGTCGCTGCCGAACGGTGTGCGGCTTGAGCTTGAAGATGCGGATACGCAGGTGCTGTCGGCGATGATCGAAGCGCTGGGCGTTGCGATGTTCCGGCTGGCTGATGATCTGCGTGTCTATCTTCACCGGGAACCGATCGACTTCCGCGCGGGGATCAACAGCCTTGCGATCCTCGTCGAGCAGTCTATGGGCCTCAACCCGTTCGAGCGCGCGGTGTTTGCCTTCTGCAATCGCCGCCGCACCCGGATGAAGTTGCTGTTCTTCAATCGGTCTGGCTTTGTGTTAGTGCTGAAGGCGCTGACGGAAGACAAGTTCCGCTGGCCTTTGCGGCAGGAGGCGGTGGTCCCGCTTGACGCCGAGCAATTGCACTGGCTGCTCGACGGCATTGATCTCGACGCGATGGTCCGCCATCCAGTGCGGCAATATCAGTTTGTCGGCTGACGGCTCTCGAATTCTGCTATTGACGCGGCGGTATGCTTTCGATTCAAGAATCTGATGAATCGAACCGAGCGTTGCAGAGTTGATGGCGCAAATAGCTGCGCTGCAAGCGGAAAACCGCCAGCTCACGGACCGTGTCTCCAAACTTGAGGAAGAGCTCGCGCTTGCGCGGCTGCATCGGTTTGCGCCGCGCAGCGAAAAGCACGTTGATCGCATCTTCAATGAAGCCGAACAGGCTGCCCTTGAGGATGACGGCGAAGATGGCGATGTCGTCGACCTGCCGGACACAGGGTTACCGGCGGTCGAAAGCACGACGGGAAAGAAGCGCGGCCGCAAGGCCTTGCCGGCAAACCTGCCGCGCGAGCGCGTCGAGTATGATCTTGCCGACGACCAGAAGATCTGCCCGTGCTGCAGCAACCGGATGCATCGCATGGGCGAGTTGGTTACCGAGCAGCTTCATATCGAGGTGAAGGCGAAGGTTTTGCAGAATGCGCGGTTCAAGTATGCGTGCCGACACTGCGACCGCACCGGGATCAGCACGCCCATCGTCATCGCGCCGATGCCCGCGCAGCCCTTGCCCGGCAGCATTGCCACGGCCTCGACGCTGGCCTTCGCGCTCGTTCATAAATATGTCGATGGCACGCCGCTCTATCGTTTGGCGCAAGCCTTCGAGCGTGCCGGGGTTCCTGTCAGCCGTGGCGCTTTGGGGCACTGGGTGATCGGTTCGAGCGAGAGGCACCTGCATCGCCTCTATGACGCGCTGAAATCGCGGCTCCGGTCCCAAACCCTCATCCATGGCGACGAAACCACGGTTCAGGTGCTGAAGGAAAAGGACAAGGAAGCCACCAGCACCTCGTACATGTGGACCTATCGCAGCGGCGAGGACAGTGAGCAGCCGATCGTGCTGTTCGATTATCAGCCCGGTCGCGGGCAGGAACACCCGCAGACCTTCCTCGGCGACTACCGCGGCATCTTGATGAGTGACGGCTACCAGGCCTGGCGCACGGTGAAAGGCGCCACGCATATCGGATGCATGGCCCACGCCAGGCGGCGCTTTGTCGAGGCCCTCAAGGCGAGGAAGAAACCCGGTGGGCCGCCGGCGCAGGCCCTCAAGTTCTTCGACCAGCTCTACCGGATTGAACGGCAGATGCGGGACGAGAGGCCGGATGACGGCGAAACGCAGGCCGACTACAGGCACCGCTTTCGCCAGCAACACAGCATTCCTGTCCTGAACGCCCTCAAGGCGTGGCTCGACGCCATCGCGCCAAAGGTCGTGCCCGACACCAAGCTTGGCGATGCCGTCTCCTATGCGCTCAATCAGTGGGAGTATCTGACGCGCTACACCGAAGACGGCAGAATGCCGATCGACAACAACCTTCTGGAGCGCGATATCAGAATCTCGCAACCGGAAGAAAGAGTTGGCTCTTCAGCGATACCGTCCAGGGGGCCAAGGCCAGCGCCGTCATTTACAGCCTGATGTTGACCTGTCGCGCCTGCCGCATCGAGCCCTTCGCGTGGTTGCGCCACGTCCTCACCGCATTGCCGCAGCGTGCCGCCGACGCCGATATCACCGACCTGCTGCCCTTCAACTTCAAAAAACAGCCAGCCTGAACCGCCGCTTTACGCCGTGCACTGAAATGCGCGCTTAC
>NZ_SRXN01000106.1 GCF_004827385.1 Ensifer sp. MPMI2T | reverse complement strand
CGTAAGCGTGGCGTAATGACCGCGCGGAAGCATTTGGTCTGGAGCCGGATAGTGTCCACTGTGGATTTAAGTGGACACTATGATTGGGTGGACCAGTTCCAAGGAAGGAGTTCGTCGATCCTATTTGCGGGATGATCGGCGATGCGATTGATGATGTCGGCGAGGTAGGCATGCGGGTTGATGCCGCCCATTTTGCAGGTCTCGACGATCGTATAGATGACGGCGGCGCGCTCACCGCCGGCGTCTGAGCCGCTGAAGAGATAGTTCTTTCTTCCAAGGGCCAAAGGCCGGATTGCCCGCTCGGCGGCATTGTTGCTCATTTCGAGGCGCCCGTCAGTCGCGTAGATGGTAAATGCCTGCCAGCGCGACGTGATATAGCGGATCGCCTTGGCGAACTCGCTCTTGCCGCTGATCCGGGCGAGAGTGGCATCAAGGTGGCGTTTCAGCGTGTCCAGCACGGGAACCGACTTGGCCTGACGAGTGGCAAGCCGCATCTGTGGGTCCGAACCGTTGACCTCGGCCTCGATTGCGAACAGCTGCGATATCAGGTTCAGTGCTCGCTCGGCTGCCGGTGAGCGGTTGCGAAGGAATTCATTGTACAGATCGCGACGTGCGTGTGCCCAACAGGTCACCTGCGTCAGTCGTGTTTGGCCGGTGAGCTCATGGCCTTCATAGAGCTTGTCGAAGCCTGCATAGGCGTCTGCATGCAGAAAGCCGCGACAGTCCGATAGCAGTTGATGGGCACGTTCTCCCTTGCGATCTGGAGAGTAGGCATAGAAAGCGGCGGGCGGTGCGGTTGATCCCCACGGCCGCTCGTCTCGTACGACGGTCCAGAGGCGGCCGGTTTTGGTCTTGCCGCGTCCGGGATCAAGAACCGGAACGGGTGTATCGTCGGCATGCACCGTCTCGCCTGCCCGGACGTGGGCGCCGATCCTGTCACTCAGGATCTTGAGCAGTGCCGCCATTGCCCCCACCCACCCGGCAAGCGTCGAACGATCGAGGTCGATGCCCTCTCGAGCAAAGATGTCGCTCTGGCGATGCAAGGGAAGATGGTCGCAGTATTTGGAGACCAGAACGTGGGCGAGCAGGTTGGGGCCAGGGCGGCCGCGTTCGATCGGCAGCGATGGCATTGGCGCCTGCACGATCGTCTCGCAGGCCCGGCAACTCATCTTCGGCCGAAGATGCACTACCCGCTTGAAGTGCGAAGGCACATATTCGAGCACTTCGCGCTCATCCGTTCCGATCTTGCTGAACACGGTCCCGCCGCAGTTCGGGCAGGAACAGACCGGTGGATGGGTGATCGTCTCGCTCGGCAGGTGGTCCGGCAAGGGCTTCCGCCCCAAGGCAGGCTTCGTCTTCGCGGCAAGGGTTGGCGGCGAGACCGATGAACGGTCCTGTGTCTGTTCGACGTCCGCCTGCGCCTCGCCTTCCTCCAGGTCGGTGATCGTCAATTCGAGTTGCTCGATCAGACGATCGAGTTTCTCTGATGAGCGACCAAAACGGGCTCGCTTTAAGGTCGCAAGCTGGGCCTTCAGCTTCTCGATATAGAGGTTCTTGGCATAAAGCTCCGCCTGCAACTGCGCGGTCAACGCACGCAATTCCTCCAGTTCGGCAAGCGGATCGGAAGCAACAAGAGACATGCGTCTCTGTAGCACAAGGGGTCTTATCCCGCTACGGTTTTACCCGCAAAAACAATGCGTTATTACGCCATCGCCGGCTTCGGCAGAGGGTCAGGCATCCGCGTTCGCCGCCAATCCATCCCTTCCACCAGGAGAGCAAGTTGGGCTGCCGACATCTGCAGAACACCATCGACGATCGACGGCCAGACGAACTTGCCATGCTCCAGTCGCTTGGCAAAAAGGCACATCCCGGTTCCGTCCCAATAAAGAGCTTTCAAATAGCCGCCTCTTTTCCCCCGAAAGAGGAAGAGATGGCCACTATAGGGATCGGCATTCAACGTGTTGACGACCTCCGCCGACAGACCATCGAACCCACGCCGCATATCGACCGGTCGGCAGGCCAGGTACACTTTCGTCCCCGCGGCAATCTGGATCACGACGCCTCACCCAGCGCTGCAAGAACACGCCGCAATGCCTTCTCATTAACGAAGGCGTCAACGCGAACGCGAACACCATTGGCAAGATCGATTTCGATGACGCCGGGGCGCTCGTCCAATGTCGGCCCTTTGGCCGGCAACACCGATTTGGGCCGCGCCGAACTCGCCTCCGGGGGAGCCGCCGCAGAGGGGGCGACCGGTATCGTCATCGCAGGCCCTTCGTCATCGCCTCGTCCAAACACACCGATCGGAATGAAGTCCAAGGCGGGTTGCGGCAGAAGCACAAGGGAATCCGGCCTGTGACCGAGCTGTCCGGCCTCGGCTGCCCGTATCCAGCGGAAAAGCAGGTTGCTGTTGACCCCGCGCCGGCGCGCCACCTCCGCTACCGAGTTTCCGGGAAGCTGCGCTTCTTCAACAATTCGCCATTTGTCTTCCAGCGACCAGTTTCGTCGACCGCGCTTCGCCGCTTCGCTCATTCCCGACATCAATCACCGCCATAGTGTCCACTTAGCACTTGGTGGACACTATCCCACTCCACGGCAGCGCCGGTAGGCGGTCATCACGCCACGCTTACG
>NZ_SRXN01000105.1 GCF_004827385.1 Ensifer sp. MPMI2T | reverse complement strand
TACGACTGGCGATGCATTTCGCAAAAGCGATTCCCCTGCGGATCACCGAACTTCCCCAGCCCATATTTCCCGCGTTCACCGAGGCTGTCCAGTGGCCCGCGCCTCACAACAGTGATCCGGCCAGTCTCTGGATGCGCGAGCTAATTCTACAGGAGGCGTGTCGCATTGATCTTCCGTCCGAAACTTCTGCACCTGCCCCCAGCACTACTTTGGCAATTAACGCTTTGTTGTCCAAGATGGCTTGATGTTGTGCGCTCCAATGAGGAGGAGCGCGTCATTGCGGGGTGGCATGCCAACGCGCCCGAAGATGCGGCTCAAGCCGAATACTCCATCTTGGACGGTGCGCTCTTGGCGCATTTTCGGCTGCGGCGCTGGCAGCACTTGGAATCAGCGGCATGATCCAGGATACCTGAAACCCGCCGGGCCTTGCCCGCGCAAAACTGCGATTCACCGAACAAGTACAGTCCCTTGTTGTTTATGGATGGAAACTAAACTGTAGTCGATTTCCGAAAACGGGAAAGCAAGCAGTCTTCGTTGGCCGACGCGCCGCGGCAATATAGCTGCTCCACCTCGATCAACGTTTCGTTCAGCATCGCGATGATGGTCTCGGCACCAGCCACATGCCCCCAGCGCCGGCAATTTGCATCGAGCGCGGATCCAAAAACCATGTGCCCACTCGGCGCCAGCATGCTCACCAGGTTATGAACGGCGGCGCGCATCGCGGCTACATCCTCGAGGTAATAAAGAACTTCGGCCACGACGATCAGATCGAATAGCTGCTGAGTCGAGAACTGTTGAACGTCAGCGACTATCCAGCTGATGTGAGATGATTCCTTAATCCGTTCCCTCGTTCGAGCAATCGCTTGGGGCACAACATCAATCACAGTAAGCTGCTTGCAATGAGGCGCCAGTTTTTCCGTGAATGCGCCGGCCGCGCACCCGACTTCGAGTGCGTTGCTGATAGGGCCTTCGGAAAGCGACAACCGAAGCATCTGCGAATGCCGCGCCTGCTCGAAAGCATTGCCGTCGAGCCGCCACGGGTCCTCCGCCGACAGCTCACGGTGCAATAATTGATAGTTGTTGACCTGCGTCAAAATTCGCCTCCGAGACGCCGTGCACGGATCTGCAAAGACTCCATGCACATGGGTGGGCAGAGCGAGGCGCGAATCCGGAGGCGTGAAATGCACGCTAATCCCCGAGAGAGCGGTCGCCCCAATGATGGCTGCGTCAATGCTGCTACTTGTAGGCCCACTTGAGTTCGCTCAATAGTCATACCTTTCTAATGCAGCATCAAGCAAAATTGGTAAAATCGATTATTTGGATGCCAAGCATTGAGGTTGTGGAAGTTCACGCGTGAGGGACGCTGATCCGCAAGCCTTCGCCTATGCGGCATCAACCGTAGCGGCGCGCCATGTTGGTGGAAGCCCAGGGTTGAGTAGGCCGGAGGGATTTCACCTGCCGGCCTCTCGCAGAACGGTGCGTGAACCTCTCGATTCACACCGCTCCCATCAGGTAAACGCACGTATTTGTTCCGAATACCCGCCAATGGATAGAGCCGCGCCGCACGCCAGCCGCCCGCCAGCTTCGGGTATGGCAACCCCAAGAATCGACGAGATCAGGGCAGCGAAGCGAAAGCTGGGGCGCCTGCTTGAGGACTTTGATGCTTCTCAAACTGCGGCCAGGCGAGCCCGGACCTCGTCCGAGGCGCAAGAGCTGATCGATCAAGTCGTCAAGGCAGGTTCAACAGTTCTCGACTACTAGGCGAGCTTGCCTCAAGCCTTGGCGCGTCGCATTCTGCCCGACGATCAGGCTCGCCGAGTCCGCGACGAGACGCTCGAGGCAGGGGACCAATGCAACACCCTGGCCACCGAGACTATCTACGAGTTGGAGCCGAGCAGGAAGAGTGCGGCAGCCGCACTCGAGCGGATGCGCCAATCCAACGCTCCGCCCGACCAGCTGAGCCGCGCCATCTCCAGCGTGGCGAAACACCATTCGGCTTGTATGGGGCTGCTGATGTCAAGTAGGTTCCTGACTCATTTCCTCATCTCCTTGTTTCGGCCACATGGCGGCCATCTCCTCGTCGCGACCTTATGCTGGCTCTGGCCGTTGCGCGCAGTGACGGTCAAGGGTGGCCGCAGGCCATCGCGAAGCGATTTGCCCTTGACGGACGCGAGCACAGCGGCAGGCTTGCCGGTCGGGCGTGCGCTTCCCTGCAGGATGACGGTTCGGAGGGGAGTTCGCCATCGGGCGCGGACCATCGCGCCGCAAGCTTGTATTCGGTGGATCCTTGCGGATTCGAACCACGGTGCAGCCATGCGCATCGGCGGCGAAGCTCCTGGATGGTGGACCCATTCTTCAATGCGGCGTTAAAGCCATGTCGGATATCGGGTCGCCACCACCTCAGGCCGTCGTCCACGGCCATCGGGAGAGAACTCTCAAGGCCGCGCCCGCTGTTGTCCAGCTGCACTCCTGCACTCGATGCAGGTGCGCCTCATGCCGAATGCAAGAGGAGGCCCTTCGGCGTCTCGCCGGTGGTCACCAAGTGCCACAGTGCAATAAGCAACTTGCGGGCAAGCGCCACGATCATCGTCTTCCGCGTGCCGCTGCGGGCATCCGCAGTGCGGACCCGATACC
>NZ_SRXN01000104.1 GCF_004827385.1 Ensifer sp. MPMI2T | reverse complement strand
TGCAAACCGGATCGGTTGCGCGCGCATCGCCGGCAAGCGCCAGCGCCTGACAACGGCAGCCGCCGAAGTCGATCTGCTTGCGCGCGCATGTGCGACAGAGCTCCGGCATCCAGGCCTCGCCGCGATAGGCGTTGAAGGCGTCGCTCGCGTACCAGATCATGGAAAGCGTGTCGTCGCGCACGCTCTTGAAGGTGAGGCCCGGGATCGTTTCGGCCGCGTGGCACGGAAGCACCCGGCCGGACGGGGTGACGTTGAGGCCGACGCGGCCCCAGCCGCCCATGCAGGCCTTCGGGTATTTGGAATAATAATCGGCCGGCACATAGTCGATCACCAGGATGCCCTGATATTGGTCCCGGGCCGCGGCGACGGTGCGCGTCGCGTGTTCGACCTGTTCGCGCGTCGGCAACAGCGCCGCCTTGTTGCGCTCGGCCCAGCCATGAAACTGCACGGTGGCGATCTCGATGCGGCGCGCCTTCAGCCGGATCGCCAGTGCGATCATGGCGTCGATCTCGCCGATGTTCTGCCGGTGGCAGACGGCGTTGACCGTCAGCGGGATGCCGGCGGCCGCCACCCAGGTTGCGACGGCCATCTTTCGTTCATAGCCACCCTTGTAGCCAGCGATCCGGTCGGCGCCTTCGGCGGAAACCCCCTGGATCGACAACTGAACGTGATCGAGACCGGCGGCGGCCAGGTCGTTGATCCTGGCCGCCGTCAAACCGACGCCCGAGGTGATCAGATTGCTGTAAAGCCCGAGCGAAACCGCCGCCCGCGTCAGGTCGACGAGATCGCGTCGCGCCGCCGGCTCGCCGCCGGACAAATGCAGATGCAGCACGCCGAGCGCGGCGGCCTGGCTGAAGACGTCGATCCATTCGTCGGTCGACAGTTCCTCGTCCGCCGGCGTCAGGGCGATCGGGTTGGAGCAATAGGGGCAGGCCAACGGACAGCGATGCGTCAGCTCCGCCAGCATCGCCATCGGCGGCGGCACGGGCGCAACAGGGATGGCGGCATGGTTTGGGGCGGCGACGGCACTGCTCATGCGACGATCTCCAGCAGGCGGCGATTGGCGAGTTCCTCGACGAAGGCCCTGACGTCGGCGGCGATCTCGGCGGCGGGGGCGTCGAACTTTTGGGCAAAGTCGTCGACGATCCGGTCAAGGCTGCGCTGGCCGTCGAGCGCCTCGACGATGGCGACGGCAATGTCGTCGAGCGCCATCGCCCGCTCCGGGGCCAGGAGCACCGTCTGGCCGCGAACCGGATCCTCGTGCAGCCGCACGCCGCGGGCCAATCTGACGACGCTTGCCCCGGAAATCCTCGCCGCTGACGTCATCGTCGCCTCGGCGCTCATTCCGCCGCCTCCCTCGCCGCCGCCGCCCGCGCCGTCGGCTTGCCGACGACACCTTGCTCGCCGTCCCAGCCGCCCGGCGGGATCAGGCCAGGCCTCACATAGGCGGAATAAAGCGCGTCGAGCTGCGACCACAGAACGTCGGTCTTGAAGGTGAGCGCCGCGGCGGCGGCATCCTGTTTTTCCGCCGTGTCGGCGTGATCGAGCACATAGGCAAGGCCGAATTCGACGTCGCGCGGCGCTTCCGCCAGTCTCTGGCGGAAATAAGCGAGCGCCGCGTGGTCCGCGAACGCATAGTGCTGCAGCAGTCCGGCAATGCGCTCCGAATGGATTTTGGGCGCAAAAAGCTCGGTCAGCGACGAGGCCACCGCCTCGATCAGCGGCTTCTCGCGCACGAACGCCACATAGGCGTCGACGGCAAATCGGGTCGCCGGCAGCACGCCCCTGGTCGACGCGACATAGGCGGGGTCGAGGCCGACCGCTTGCGCCAGACGCAGCCAACGGCGGATGCCCCCACCCTCGTCGATGTCGCCGTCGTGGTCTTCGATCCGCGAACGCCAGGCCCGGCGCAGGTCCGGGTCGTCGCAGCGCGACAAGAAGGCCGCGTCCTTCATCGGAATGCGGCTCTGGTAATAGTAGCGGTTGATCACCCAGGCGCGCACCTGCGTCATCGTTGCGCCGCCGCCGTGGAGCAGCGTGTGGAAGGGATGCTTGTCGTGATAGCGTTCCGCGCCGATCGCCAGAAGGCGCGCGTGAAACGCTTCTTTGTCCGTTGCCGTCGTCACAGGCTGACCTCCATGCCGTCGAACCCGACCTCAAAGCCGCGGCTTTCGACCGCGGTGCGCTCGGGGCCAGACCGCCAGATCGGGTTGGTGTTGTTGATGTGGACATAGATCTTTCGGCGAATGTTCAGACCGTCGAGCGCCGCGAGGCTGCCGCCCTCGCCGGCGATCGGCATGTGGCCCATGCGCCGGCCGGTCTTGCGCCCGGTGCCGGTGGCAATCATCTCCCGGTCGGTAAAGAGCGTGCCGTCGAAGAACAGCGCGTCGGCATCCGCAAGGCGCGCGCCGAGGCCGGCAGTGATCATCCCGCAGCCGGGAATGTAATAAACGCGCCTGCTGCCGGCTTTGAGCTCGATCCCGACGGTGGTTTCACCCTCGACATTGAGATCCGGCTCGTCGTCTTCGAGGAACAGCGGCACCTTGCCGGGAACGGCGAAGAGCCGCGCCTCGAGGTCGGGAAGCGGAAAGAAGGCTTCCTCGATCGCGACGCTCCGCCGTGCAACCAGCTCCGGATCGAGCACGCCGAAGACCGGGTTGTCGGCGATGATC
>NZ_SRXN01000103.1 GCF_004827385.1 Ensifer sp. MPMI2T | reverse complement strand
CGACAATCGCGTTGCCAGCCTTGTGACCGACCAAAGGATTGTCGTCGCCGATCGCACGGATCTGCCGGAGAGGTTGCCGGACGACGAGGAAATTACCTTCACTGCCCGGTCGGACTTTTCCCGAGTGCGGCGCGAGCAGTCGGCCCAGGAGGCGCAATCCAGCCGGCGCCAGCGCGGCCGCCACAGCAGGACCATAACCCGGAGTTGAAGGCGATCGAGGCGCAAATGGCGGCACAGCGCAGTCGGGAGCGTGATGACGACGATCGCGAGCGGTAACCGGCCGACCGGCTCTTTAAGCTGCAAGAGCTATTCGTGAGCAGGAGGCGCCGATGTTCTGCGCCCTCTCCTTCCGTTGGGTGATTTGCCGGACAAGCTGCGATAGCCCCTCCCCCACGCAACCGCTGGCGCGGTCCTCCACTCTGTTGCGGCCCTTCGGGTGCATGGGCTCGCTTCTGCTATCTCCGTTTTTTGCCGTCAACCAACGGAAGGAGACGGCAATGCAGAGCATCAAGGACACCTACCAGCGCATCACCGATACCATCATCGAGCAGCTTGAAGCCGGCACAAAGCCGTGGATCCGGCCCTGGCGCGGAAACCGCCGCGGCTCCCTCGTTCCGCGCCGCGCAACAGGCGCAGCCTATCGCGGGATCAACGTCCTGATGCTGTGGCTCGCAAGCGAGCTCGCCGGCTACGAGGAAAACACCTGGATGACCTACCGCCAAGCTCAAGATCTCGGCGGCCAGGTCCGCAAGGGCGAGAAGGGCTCCCTCGTCGTTAAATACGGCACCTTCACCCCCAAGGAGCGCGAAGATGACGACGAACGCGCAATCCCCTATCTCAAGGGTTACATGGTCTTTAACGTCGAGCAGGTCGAGAACCTTCCAGACCGGTTCTATCGACCGGCCGAGGAGCTGCCGGTGACGCCAGTTCCGCATCTTGAGACCGTCGAAACCTTCGTCCGCAACACCGGCGCGGCGATCACCTACGGCGGAACGACCGCCTGCTATCGTCCCGCCCCCGATGATATCCTCATGCCCGATCGGGCACGCTTCGTCGACGAGGTTCACCTCTACTCGACCTTGCTGCACGAGATGTCGCACTGATCAGGCGCAAAGCATCGCCTTGATCGCGATCTGAGCGGCCGATTCGGCAGTGAAAGCTACGCCATCGAGGAGCTGGTTGCCGAGCTCTCCGCTTCGTTCCTCTGCGCCGATCTTGGAGTGGCCCACGATCCTCGCGACAATACCGCGACCTACCTGGAAAGCTGGCTCAAGGTGCTGAAGAAAGACAAGCGGGCGATCATCACCGCGGCCGCCAAGGCTCAGGCAGCCGCCGACTACCTGCACGAGCTGCAAGCGCGGGAGCAGAGCAGGGCCGCTTAGCGGCCTTCGCTTCTCTGCCTTGGCACCTCATCGAGCGAGTGCCTGGGCAACATCGCATCCCGCCAGACTGCCTTGGGAGAGAGCCTAGCCGTTTCGAATTTCGCGGTAGCAATTTCGCTCCATAAGCTCCGTTTGGAGCAGATAGGAGTCGTAGCCCCCTTCTTGCAGGTTCTGCACGAACGGCCTGATCAGGCGATAGGCTTCCAGCAGTTTCGCGGGCATTGTGATTCTGGTGACGAAGTTGGCGTGCGCATAGTGGCAAGCGTCGCAACTCCTTTTGCTAGGACCAAAGTCATTCCGGCGATTGACGTGTGTTTGCGTGGTATCACCACGTGGCACGAGCACACGATGGGAACAATTGCTCACACGATATAGCGGTGGTTTAATTCGATGGATTGATCACACCGTGTGGTAGTGGCATGTTGCGCTATCGTGTGAGCAATTGTTCCCACGCTCTGAAACCACGTCGCAGATCCCACATGACCCACATTATGTGAAAGGGTCGTGTTGCTAACTCGTGTGAAATATCAACACGCACCCTGGCATATGTGGCGCCGGATCTTTGAGCCGGCCTATTGGGGCAATGCGGTGCGGCGCCAACCTAAACGCTCCACCCGATCAGTGAACACCGGAGCCGCGCAGGACCGGGTTTGACGCTCGCACGGAAGCCGCAAGGGCGGAGAGCGCACCGTCCCTTGCGGCTGAGTACGAGGGGCAGACAAAGGCCTGCAAAAGCGGATTTCGGAGGTGAACCCTGGTGAGCGATTCCTCGTTCTATGACCGGGGCAAAGGCCCGGTCGGCAAAGCAGAGGCCGCGCAGCGATGGGCAGCTCGAGGTTGTTTTGATGGAACCAATTAAAACTTAGAGAGGCAGGATACGGAAAAATGTGCTACGCCCTTTTCCTGCAATCGAGGGACGAGCCCTCGATTATCTGACGCAAGCGCCAGTAGGGGGCCAACGGCCAAATGGATGACGGGACATTCAACGCTCTTCTCGAGCCGACGAAGAAAGCTCGCACTGTGCATGTCCGCGTCACGGGCGACGAACATACGGCGATCGAGAAGGCCGCCGAGGATGCCGGCATGACGGTGTCCAGCTTTTTCCGGTCGCTGCTTTTGGAGGGGGCAGGGGTTCGGCCAATCATGACCCGCGATGACCGCCTTGTCATGGCGGCGCTGCTCGAAGACATGCGGATGATCGGCATCAACCTGAACCAGGTTGCGAGGGCGCTCAACAGCGGCCGTGGTGTCCACCCAAGCGAATTGGACATCAATCTTGAGAACGTGCAGCGGGTTCAAGCGGCGGTGATGAGCGAGCTGCGTGCTCTGACGCGGCGAGCTGGTTATCAGCGTCGAGGGGAGCAGTAGCTTTTGGAAATCTTCTTCGGCGCATTCACCAGCGAATGGGAGCAGCGGCGCGCGGCGCTGCTGCACGAAATGTCGTCTGGCGGGCGCGGCGCTTCGGCCGAAGAAGAGATGCGAAAGCGGCTGAAGCAG
>NZ_SRXN01000102.1 GCF_004827385.1 Ensifer sp. MPMI2T | reverse complement strand
CCGTTCGACGCCTCCATGCCGACCAGGCACGCCGGCAAATTGGCGAAGAAGCGGGCCACGGCATCGCGACGCAGCCTCTTTCGCACAACGACTTTCCCGTGGTTGTCGACGCCGTGAACCTCGAAGACATACTTCGCCAAATCCAGACCTATCCGAACGACCCGCATGACATCCTCCTTCATCGCAGTTGACGTTCGAGATTCCACCTCGCCGCGAGGGCGGGGTCCATACCATTGGCCCGCTTGGCAAGGGCCACTCCTGTCTTTGAATCTGTGGACCGGTGCGGTCATATGTTCGGCCTGTTGCGCGGTCAAAACCGCTGGCCATGATGATATCCGCAGCACAAATCGCCTAATCAAACTCACGCGCTCCGATGCGCAAAGAGGGGAACGGTCTGATTTGCACTGGGATGACGCTCCTTCGATTCATCAACAGAAAGCACCTTGCCATGATCCGGCAGAATCGCCGGAATAGTGTGTGACGTTATGGCTTCATCATCGCTGTGGGCGCACTGTATTGTTCGCCTTTCATCATCAAGGCCCAAATGACCCTTGCCATCTTGTTCGCCATTGCCGTGGCGACAACCTTGAACGGACGCCGCTGCTGAAGGGCGGTCACCCACGGCGGCATTCCAAAGCCATTCCGCGAAAGCTTCAGGATTGCCATTGCACCGACGACCAATAGCGAGCGGAGCTGAGGATTTCCGCGTTTCGAGATCGAACCGAGTCTTTCCTTGCCGCCGCTCGAACTGGACCTTGGTGTCAAGCCGATCCAGGCAGCGAAGTCCCTGCCGCTCCGAAAGCCTCCGGGATGGGGCACTGCCGCCCTCACTGTCGCTGCTGTGATCGGACCGACACCGGGAATTGCTGTCAGGCGCCGCGCGACTTCATCCTGCCTCACCGTGGCAACGATCTTGCGCTCCAAAGCGGCGATCTTCTCATTGAGGGTTTCGATCTGGTCTGCGATCTCGGCTAGCGCCTCTCTCGCCATTGCCGGCAGCCTGTCGTCGGCATCGTCTCGTACAATCGCAATCAGCTTGCCGCAGCTCTTCGCGCCGGCCGCGGCAATTACCCCCAGCTCGGCCATGTGACCACGCAGGGCATTGATGGATTGTGTTCGTTGTCGCGTGAGCAAGTCGCGAGTTCTCAAGATGATGGCGGCGGCCTGCTCCTGCCGCCCTTTGACTGCAACGTACCGCATCGTTGGGCGGGTCACGGCCTCGCAGATCGCCTCGGCGTCCGCCGCATCCGTCTTATTCCGTTTGACATAAGCCTTCACATAGGCGGCTGGCATCAAGCGCACTGTGTGCCCCATCGCCCCGATCTCCTGGGCCCAATAGTGCGCACTACCGACGAGACATGGTGGCAATCTTTCAAAGAAAGCCAAGACCTGCGACCGGCCTAAGGCGCGCCGAACGATCACTTCCCCGACGGCATTCACGGCATGAACCTGGAATGTGTTCTTCGCCAGATCCAGTCCTACGGTTGCTATACCTTCCATGGCGTGTCCCCTTCTTGATGCCGACGCTTCGAAACCAGCATAGTCATCTTCCGCGACGGCTCGGAGGGCCGTTCCACACCATCAAACTCCCCTTCCCGCCCGGGTGTTCTTGCGTTTCAGGATCCTTTTTGCATCAAAGTGCTTCAGCCTTGGGGCTCAAAGCCGGCATTTTAAAATCAGCAAAAATTCGGCAAGCCATTAAGAAAATAAGGGCATTCGCGGTCTAACACACGCATTACAGGCTTTTGCGTGTAGCACGTTGTTGCACCTGTTTGGTTTATGAGGTTATTTTTCAAATGGCGGAATCGGTCGTGATTCCGGCGCTCACGCATTCTGATCAAGTTTCACGGAGATGACAGGCCCGACCAGAAAAGAAAAACCGCTCCCGAACAAGTCCGGAAGCGGGGTCTATGAGTCAATAAATTTAACCGAATCCTTTCTCGCAGACCCTCCCTTCCCTGTCAATTGCAAAAGCACCTTTTCGGTGAACGGCGAAGCTTTGCCTGGTCCCTAAGTGGAGACGAGGAATGGGGAATACCCAAATTCATCAGCGGCCAATCGGCCGCAGGATAACGCCGCAGCGTGCGCAATTCCGGCGTCTGGCAGAGTCGGCGGATATCGGAACCGTGACGCGTGCCCAATTGGCCGTGCTTGCGCAAAGCCTGACATGCACAGGGCTAATCAACGGGACCGAAAGCCACCTGTTGGTCGCGCTGATCAATACGGTTCCCGCTGAATCATTCGACAGGTCCGGCCGTCCGATCGTATTCAAGTCGAACCAGCAACTGGCCTTCGAAATCGGTCGGTCGGTCGGTCGCGTCAGCCGCATGCTATCCAGCCTGTTCGACGCTGGCCTGATCACGATGCAGGACAGCGGCAACTACAAGCGCTATCCGATCCGCAATGGCGACGGCGAGATCACGGACGGTTGCGGGATCGACCTTCGCATCCTGATCGTGCGATATGCCGAACTTGACGAGCTCGTGAGACAGGTTCGGGCTCAGAAGAAAGCCGCCGACGCGGCGCTACGGCGCTACCGCGGGGCGCTTCGAAATGCCCGCTATGCCCTCTCGGCCGCCGCGCGCCTCTCGGAGGATTCTTTGAGCCGTGTCGGCGCCCGGATCGAGCGGGTGAGCAACATTGTCGGAATCGCCGGCAAGGCATCGAGTCGCGTGCTGCGCCGGGCAACGGCTCTTCTGGAGTGGTTGACAGAGCGGATGATGCAGCTCCCGCGCCGATCGGCAGAAGCGCAAGAAACGCAAAATATGACATGCCCGTATGTCGAAAACGGCATGCACAAACAGATTACAACCCCTCATCCCGTTGACGAGAGTAATCAGGAACGGCGTTCGGCTAACGCCGAACAACTCAGTTCGCCTAAGGCTGGCTCCGCCAGCAAACGGGCTTTTGAAGAGAGCCTGAGGCGAGGCCGGAGCGAAATCAACCAGCCACGGCGCTTGCCGCAGGCAATGGTGGCATTGCAAGACGTGCTGAGGGCGGTGCCAGCGCTGAAGACCTACGGGTTTGCCCCCAGCAGTTGGG
>NZ_SRXN01000101.1 GCF_004827385.1 Ensifer sp. MPMI2T | reverse complement strand
ACGCACCACCCGAAGCGGCTCCGAAATCTCTCTGTCGTCAATTGTCATTGCGTCCGCAGTCTCCATTGCGGACGCAGACTCCATCACCAACGCATCAATGAAAAGGTGCAGGGATTTTCGCGCTTACAACAAACTCACTCACTTCGGTCGATTGCAATCTTTAATGACCTGAGGACGTCGGCTGCGTCCATGAGAGTGTCACTGACTTGTTCGGCGGACAGATCGCGGGCGCGCTCCGAGGATAACCTGAGGTCAATCAGGACGTCGCGGATGCTGTGTATTCCTGCAACGCCAGTCTGCCTGCGCATTTCGAGGATGGAAGCGGGCATTCTTGGGTGAGTGACTAGGCTATCCGTGTGATGCAGATGCATGCCGCTGCTGATTTCATAGAAAAACAAGGCGCTAATGGAGAACTGAATGACCGGAAAATGTGATTTGCGAAATCCGCTCCTCGGTCGGCGGTTGCGATTGGGAGTGGCGGAAGAGGCGGGCTTGTCGGGCAATGGCACTCCGCTGGGGCGAGGCTGTCGAACCACTGGGAAGTCGTTGCCGGAGCGCTATCGTCAGATCCGGATAACGCACGCACATCAGCCGCAGAATGGATGATTGCACCCGACCGCTCCTATGGTGCCTGGGGCGAAATGGCAGAAGCAGAAGCTGAGCGCGAAGATGGGATAGAAGCAGTCGCAATCGTCACGCCAAACTGGACTCACCATCGAATCGCAGCGGCCTTCGTCAAGGCTGGCATCGACGTCATATTGGACAAGCCCATGACCACGACGGTTTCGATGCTCGAGAACTCGTGGAGCTTCAAAGAGCGACCGGTCGGGTCCTTGTCATGACTTACCCATATGCGCATCATGCAATGGTTCGCCAGGCTAAGCACATGATCCGGAACGGAGCCGTTAGAACGATCCGGCAAGCACACGTTGAATATGCTCAGGAGTGGGCGACAAGTGAACTTCCCGATCGTGGGAAGGGAGCCATCTGGAGACAGGATCCCGAGAAGGTCGGCCGCGCGTCAACAACTGCGGACATCGGTACGCATGCCTATCATCTCCTGCATACGATTACTGGACAGGATAGCGCCAGGGTCAGGGCTGAGTTTCACAATTGTGGAGCTCCGAAGCCGATGGAGGATACAGCCTACGTCAATTTCCGTCTCGAGAATGGTGCCCCTGGCATTCTTTGGGTGACGCAGGCTGCGCCGGGCCAATATTGCGGGCTCAGAATTCGAGTGTGGGGCGACAAGGGCGGGCTGGATTGGGATCAGGAAAGACCCGAGGTGTTGCGTTATGTGCCTTTAGGGGAGCAGGAGCAGATTTTCGTCCGCGGCCATGGCAATGGAATCCTGCCTGAGGCGGAACGCCTGATACATCTTCCGCGCGGGCACGGCGAAGCGGCGGTCGATGCATGGGCAAATCTCTATGCCGAAGCTGGCCTTGCTATTGCCGCCCGCCGCGCAGGCTACGCTCTCCCGGCAGGTAGCGTGGAGCTTTCCGGAGTTGAAGACGGGCTCAAAGGCATGCTCTTTATTGATGCTTGTGCCGACAGCCACGAATCCGGTGGGTCTTGGGTTTCGATGAGGCAGTGAATTTGTTTGCAAAGAGTTGTGTCATCCGCGGCCTCGCTTACCGGGTACTGCAGATGACTATAAAATCAAGCGAAGCTTCGATCCTGTTTCCTATCTATGCCGTGCGAACTCGTAAAGAGACTGAGCTTGTCGCCTCCAAAACGAATCGTTTCCTGGAAAGTTCAAACCTGATTGTTGCGACACGTACTTCTAGGCAAACGGTCCTGAAAGTGCCATTTTCCTGGACCGCGTATCTCAGGCGCTTCCAAGTACGGGCATAGGGGGGCGCCTCTCAATCCGTATTCTTAAATCCGCCAAACTGCCTGCAGGGATAAGGCCCTTCGGCTGCACATCATCATCTGTGGTAAAAACCGGATCGATCACCGGTCGACAGCACTGGAAATGTGCAGCAGCGTCGCCAATGTCTATCGATGGGGAATGATATGATTCGCTTCCGTCATTTCCGGCAAGAACGATTTTCCCGCCAAGAGGCTGCGGGTACCGGGCAAACATTGTAAACGCTGTTAGCCCCTCCCGCATTCCGTCCTCATCCACGAATAGCCAGTGCGACTCGTCAAAACGGACCATTTGAGTGATCTTACAGCCGAGCAAGTCACTGATCGGCTTAAGGCTGATGGCGCCGACAAGCTCAATAGCTCGAAAGAGCGCAGTTTCCGGGTCCAGTACGTAAACTACGTTCTCCATCTTACTCCTTTCCACGATGAAGCGGTCTATTACCGTCAACTCGATCGAGACGTGATTTGTGACGTCAGGTGCTTGACTATGCCGCATTCCGCGAGCTAAACAAAATCGATTGTTTGCATGGTATCCATCCGCGCGATGGATGCTGGATGCTCCTCGCCGCTCTGCAAAGGCGTACCTGAGTTCTTGGTGACCCAGATCAGCGTCTCCACTCATCATGTCTGATTAGTACTGCAATCCGCTGCTGTTTTTATGGTGTGGCACCCTGAACAACGTCCGAACGTACAATCCGTCGATCGCTGTCGCCCCGTCGGTGCATGCCACAATGCGACAAATGGCCCTTAACTGCGGCAAGCGGTCCGCTATCTTGCGCCGCCTTCCTGCGCAATAATAGTATCAGGTCAAGCGCACGGTAATCGCCATGATTTGGCAGAATCCGTAAGAGCGAGAGGCAGGCAGCTGATGAGACCACGAAGGACCGCCGTAAGACTGCCGAATGCTTGGCTTCCGGGAGCTGATTGGGCAGATCGCTACGAAATCCTCGTTTTGGCCAAACGGATGACGGCGGCTGAGGCCGCCTGGCGAGTGCTTGGGAGTGCACCCCGCTGGGTGCGAAACCTTCTGTGTTTTCGAAACCGCCTCGTACCTTTGGTCGGCCTGGAAGCAACGGCGGATACGAGGCATTCCGACCTGGTCGCCAGCCTCCCACTCATGCACAGCGACGACAGCCAAACAGTGTTCGGCTATGACGACCATCACCTGCTTTTTCGCCTAGTCGTGGATGTCCATGAAGGGCCGGCTGATAGCCAGGTCGTTGGCATGACCACATTGGTGCGCCGCAGAAGTCGTTTGGGCCGGCTCTATCTTGCCGCTGCCATTCCCTTTCATAAGGCGATTATCCCATCGTTGCTGACGGCGGTTGAACGACCCGACTAAACCACATCCTTGCAACAGGAACATCGCGCCGCTGGAAAGCGCCGTGCGTTTGAAGAAGACTTCAATGGCCGCCTTATACCGACCCTCATTGATGCTGACTCTCGGGATTCCCAAAGGCGGACGAATCTGAATCGATAGCGCAAACAGGAGGTTTGCGAGGGGTTCAGCGATTTCGTTGCGGTCAGACTTTGACGGGGACGGGCTGCGTCTTCTGGCACGGCAGACAAAGGATGCCAGCCAGGCGCGTCGGCTGTTGGCTGGCGTCGATTTACGATGGTGGCTCT
>NZ_SRXN01000100.1 GCF_004827385.1 Ensifer sp. MPMI2T | reverse complement strand
CAGGAATTCGCCACGCAATGGTTATGGACCTATAACAACGAACGGCCCAATATGGGTATCGGCGGCATCACACCCGCACAGAAACTGAAAATGGCCGCGTGAATTCTACAATAGCGCCCCGTTAAAAACGGGAGGATTACCGACGGCCAGAAGCAGGGAAAAGAGCATCAATGGGGCATCAAAGGTCAGGTATGGGGTCGCGCCAATGGATCCTCTTCTTGAAACGGTTGCCGTCGTCTGTTTCTGGCTCGGTTATCGGTTGGCGACTGAATTTTGCCGGCTCTCCACGTCGGGAACGCCTTGCATGAACAAAACGCCGATGATGTAGCCGCTCCCGAGTTTCATGAGCGGACCGCTTGGGGCCATATCCTCGATCTCGCTGGCGAGTTGGTCGCCGACACGACCAGCGCCCGCATAAAGGACATCCTTTAGCTCGGCCTCGCGATCGACAACCGTGGTGGTGTTCATGTTCATGCTCCCAAGCGGAGCTCAACGTCAATGTCGCTTGGCATTGGCTGATCTACGACAAATGTTGGACATTCGACACAACCACTTCGATCGATTGCCTTGTACCGACTAAGAGTTTTCCTATCGGCACGAATATTGCTTAGAGTCAGTTACAGACGCGCACGGCCAACGATGATCACGCGGAGATGTCGAAATGGCAGCACAATGCTTTCTACCGGAGCCTAGGTGTAGCCGCTCGCAAACATAACGACTCGTGCTCGCAATCATCGGCGCTTTCTGCTCGGATTATCTGACCATGGAGAGCGGGATCTGCTCACGTTATGTGCCAATGTGCTCGCCAACATCCGACGCTGCTCGCAAACGACAGCCGCGTGCCCAGATTAATTACCAGCGAGGGTGCCGTTAGCGCGAACCTTTATCGATCTATCGGCAAATCCGCCGGCGATTTTGGAGAGAACAGTCGCGAGGCGATAGAAAGCCGGAAAGCGGACGCCTGTCGTTTCAATTTCTTGTCTGTATGGACTCTCGAGAAGTGCCTGGCAGTCGGGCATGACCTCTGCTATGCCGACGAAGAGGCTGATGTCATCGGCGCCGGTGAGCAGCATGGCGTCCGCCCCGGTATCCAGACGCCGCATGACCGTCAGCACTTCGGTGCTGGTCATCCAGGTACGCTTGTTCCCCCGCCCATAGCGGGAATATTCGACCGTCAGGCTCATGGCCTGGGGTTCCGCGGATCGCCTTTTTGCGAGCACGAGCCGTTATGTTTGCGAGCGGCTACGCATAGCTGCATCAACTTTTCCACAACCGCTACTTTATGTTTGGCAACGGTTGCGATACTCGACGAACTCCCTTCAACTCGAAGGACATCGAAATCGTTGTCCCCTGGACCGTTTAGTTGCCGGGGCCGCCGGCAACCAACTGGACTGCACCGTACGTATATGCGGATCTTTGAAGAGAATCTTGCTTATGGAAAAGGCAGTGAGCGGTCTATTTCTGTCCGTGCTGACCTCCCGATTTGGGTATGGTGCATATTTCATCGGTCTTTCATGGCATCTGGCGAAAAACGGCGAAGCATGGAAGGTTGCCTATCTTATCTTGGGGTTGACCATTCCCGGAATTGTCGTCGGCCCACTAGGCGAGGCGTCTAAATCGATGTACCGCTTCAGATACCGACGAAGATCTGCCGGTGGTTTAAAGTCTAGCTCGCCAACGTCCATTGGCAGCGCTTCTTCCGGTGCATTGGCCCACTTAGCAGCCTGCCAGCGCCGACACCAATTCAGATCGACTTCAAAACTCGACATGTCATGCCCCCTTCGGCTCCCGTGCGTCGATTTGCATATTTGGTTTCAATGCTCCATCTTTTATTTTATATGCGGAGTTTGGACAGAGCGGGATATGGGTGAACTATGAAGATTCGCATTGGAACACGTCGGAGTGCGCTTGCTATGTGGCAAGCGAACTATGTCGCGGACCAAATCCAACGGACCACCCCCTGTGTCGAACTTAAAATTGTCCAACTCGGCTCGATAGGTGACTCAGATCGCAAATCGAGTTTCCAGGATATTGGCGGGGTCGGCGTTTTTACGAAGAGCGGCGAAATCGCGCTGCTTAACCATGAGGTAGATCTCGTCGTTCACTCTCTGAAGGATCTGCCTACCACTCTCCCTGAGGAACTAACCCTAGCTTCGATTCCTGCGCGAGAGGACCCACGCGACGTCTTGTGCGGTGCACGCCTAGATGATCTCCGGCCAGGCCTCACGATTGGGACCGGGTCGATTAGGCGTTCATCGCAGCTTCTCTCTCTCTGTCCGGGGCTGAAACTGCAACCGATCAGGGGGAATGTCCCTCCTCGCCTCCGTAAAGCGGCGAACAAGGAGGGTATTGACGCCACTCTGCTGGCTGCTGCTGGGTTGACCAGGCTAGGTCTCCTAGACAGAACCATGGACATCCTATCGCCCGCGGTCTTCCCTTATGCAGTGGGGCAGGGTGCGCTTGGTATTGAGTGCCGGAAAGATGACAAGGCCCTTATCACGCTCTTAAGAAAATTCGAATGTCCTAAAAGCCGAGCAGAAATCGAAGCAGAGCGAGCTATGCTCCATACGCTTGAGGCGGGCTGTAACCTGCCTGTTGGAGTATGTGGTTGGTGGGAAGGCCCCATGTTTCATCTTAAAGCGACGGTTACTAGTGTTGATGGTGCTCACTCGATCCGTAGCCATGCAACCACTTGTATCCATGGTGCACGAACGATGGGGAAAATTCTGGCTGAACGTCTCCTGGATAAGGGAGCCGGCGAGTTGCTGCGGTCGGTAGCAGACAGATCAGGAATGGCACTTGAGGGGGTCCGCTAGGCGCGGCCCCCTCGCTTACTTTCTTTCTTAGTGCTCGCGCTCGAAACTGAAGACCTTGGTCGCCGGCGTATCCGGAAATTCCATGGTTTTGAACGCTCTCCATCGAAAGACTGAGCCAACGTCTGCCTCGCTGTATCGACCCTCACGTCCTCGTTGGTCGAACCAATTTAGGATTACTTCCCTCGGCACTACGCCGTAATCAAAATCTACTTTTTCGAGTAGGGACCGAGCTGCCGTGTAATCGATTGTTGACGTGCCCGCGTCCCAAAAATCGCTTGTCTGAACATTGTTTGCCTTTGCAGCCGCCATAAGCTGTTGGTCGATTGTTTCCAATCCGAGTTTTACGCCAAGACCGAGGCAGCCACCCGGCGCAAGAAAGCTGGCAAGTGTCTTCGAGGCATAAAGAAACTCGTCATGTGTGAACCGATTTACGATCCTGTCGGAGATCACATAGTCGAAAATCCCAACCAGTTCGTTGGGCGCTTCTCGAAGAATGTCGTGCCGAATGACGGCCACTCGCCCTTCTAGGGCATGATCGAGGTCGTCACACATTCTTTGCGAGAAATCTACAACCGTGACAGCTGCGCCCAATTCCACTGCCTTTTTGATTAGGAAGTAGGTGCTTGGGTAATCCTCCCGTTTTAACGGGGCGCTATTGTAGAATTCACGCGGCCATTTTCAGTTTCTGTGCGGGTGTGATGCCGCCGATACCCATATTGGGCCGTTCGTTGTTATAGGTCCATAACCATTGCGTGGCGAATTCCTG